>CALXYB010000001.1 GCA_944392835.1 uncultured Alphaproteobacteria bacterium
CTTATGCTTTTAATGGAAATTGAAAGCGACAGAAGCTATTTAAGCCTTGAGGAATTATCCAAAAATACTTTAGAAATATTTATAAAAGAACTAAAACAATCCTTGAAAACTGTTTTTTTGCATAGTCAAAAAACCAAAAACCACTCAAAGCAGATAAATTTTTCCCTGTAATAAGTTGGTGGTAGCTTGTTTTAGCGTGGTAGCTCGGTGGTAGCTCAGCTAAAAAATCGCTAAAATTTCAAGATTAACACATTGATTTATAAAGATAATATTTTACAAGCGCAGTCGATTTGTAATCAGTGGGTCCGCGGTTCGAGTCCGTGTGTCGGCACCAGTTTCCAAGCCCCTGAATTTCAAGGGCTTTTTCTTTTATTTAGCCTATTAGGTTCAAGTTTATTATCTTTTATGGAAAAGAATATGAATATATATATTTCAAGTGATATGGAAGGTATAGCCCAAACAAAAGAATGGTTGGATGTTCGTAAAACAGGTCCTAATTATAAAAAATTTCAAAAAGTACAAACAGACGAACTTAAGGCTATCGCAGAGAGCTTATCTTTGCAGAATAAAATTGTGATTAGAGACGGACACGGAAGTGCTAAAAATATTATAAAAAATCAGTTTTCTTCTAATGTACAGATTATTGATTATTGGGACGAAGATCCAACTAATATGATGAAAGGTATTAATACATCACCTTTCGATTTTGCTATATTACACGGTTATCACGCTGCTGGAGGTTCAGGGTTATCCCCTTTAGCTCATACCTTTAGTTCTCGCAATTTTGAGAAATTAACCTTAAATGGTGAAATTGTTGGAGAAACTACATTTAACATTTTAACTGCCGCATATTTTCATATTCCGGTTATTTACGTTTCAGGTGATAATGGTGCTGTAGCAGAAGCAAAAAAAATTTGTCCGAATATTATTGGAACCATTGTTAAAGATTTTAGTATTGATTCTTTTTTATCGACCGAAGATACTATCAACTCCATAAAAAAAGATTTTGTTTTAGCTTTACAACAGTATAAAGAAAATCCTCATTTATTTGAGATAAAATTACCAGATACTTTTGAATTTACCTTAGAATATAAAGATAGCGAACAAGCTATACTACATCTAAAGAAATTACCAAATGTTTTTCAGGTGGATAAAAACACATTAGCCTATAAAACTAATGATTACTATGATTTATTGTCAGTAATGCGGTTAATGAAACTGCAAATTGATAAAAGGCCTAGAATAATATCAAAATTAATTAACGCTTTATGCAAGATGACAAGGATTATCAGTGGACATTAAGGCTAGCAAACAATAAACTCGATATTGCTAATTTGTAATAAGCTCAGTTTCCAAGCCCTTGAATTTCAAGGGCTTTTCTTTTATTTAGCCTATTAAATTCAACTCAAAATAGCGTTTTTATCCCCTTTTTATAGCTCAAGCTACCACCGAGCTACCACTAACCCAAAATTATCATTAAAATTCAATAAATTACTACACGTCAATTTTATCAACATATTTTTTGAATATTCAATAAAATTGCCTTATATAAAATAACTTGTATATATATTATTTAATCTTATCATTGTAAACTAAGTTGTAATTTATATTTATTAGAAGGAAAAGAAATGTCTGAAAAAGAAAAAATGCTAAAGGGAGAATGGCATAACGCTAATTTTGATGAAGAATTACTTGAAGAACGAAGCAAAGCAGAATTACTTTGTTTTAATTTTAATATGTCAAAACCAGGAAGCAAAGAACAAACATCAATATTAAAAGATTTACTAAAAACAGAACCAGCTGAAGGTCTAACTATACTCTCTCCTGTCTATTTTGATTATGGTTATCATACTCATTTGGGAGAAGGAACATTTGTCAATCATGGCTGTTATTTTATGGATGGTGGAACTATTAACATTGGTAAAAATGTATTTATTGGCCCATTTTGTGGTTTTTATACTGCAAGTCATCCATTAAAATTCGCACCGAGGAATAAGGGACTTGAAAAAGCATTACCAATATCTGTAGGAGATAACTGTTGGTTTGGAGCGAATGTAACTGTCTTACAAGGAGTAAGCATTGGTAAAGGTTGTGTAATTGCTGCAGGTAGTGTTATAATCAACGATATACCTGATAATTGCCTTGTCGCTGGTGTTCCAGCTTGTATTAAAAAGCATATTGAGCAATAAATTTAGGATGACAGATTATTAAACATTTCCCATATCAAATTATAAGTTTGTTATATAGTTATCTTTTCTTAATCTCCTTAATTTGCAAATTGAAAGTCTTGCAGAAAAACTGCAAGGCTTTTTTGCTAACAATCAGCAATTTTAAAAACATAAATAACAAAATCATCAAACACAAATTCATAAAAAAAATTTTCCCGATTTAAATTGATATTTAAACATTTTTATACCATATTAAAAACGAATATATGAAAAAGTTAGAAAGATGAGAGGTTTTGATGGCATTTAAGACAAAACGAATATTGAAAAAAATTGTTTCCTGGTCCGGGCTGTTTTTCTTTGCCGTTGCGGCATATATGATTTATCACCAATTATCAAAATACAAATTGGAAGATATTAAAGAAGCCCTGATGAGCATTCCTCCGCATAATCTCTTTTGGGCTTGTATGGCCTCCTTTGGCGGCTATGTCGCTTTATCCTCTTATGACTTTTTGGCAATCAAATACATCGGACGCAAGCTCGCACCTTGGAAATGGATTTTTGCCGGCTTCATCGGTTTTTCCGTCAGCAACAATGCCGGACACGCCATTGTTTCCGGCGGTGCCATTCGTTATCGCTTATACACCAGATGGCGTTTTCACGCTTCCGAGATTGTCCGCATGGTAACTTTCTCCGGTTTCACCTATCTGGTTGCTTGCTTTTTCCTCATCATTTTGGGATATTTCCTAACCCCCAACCACGCTTTCGGTGAGGGCTCTGTTTCGCACCTCACCACCGTAACCGTAACCATCATCTCCGCCATCGGTCTGCTCATTTATTTCGGCGCTTCGCTGTTTTACAAAAAGCCGATTATCATCAAGGAAGTTGAGTTTGACATTCCTTCGTTCAAAATGGCTTTGGCTCAGGTCATCATCGGCGGCGCAGACATCCTTATGGCCTCTCTGGTGCTGTATTTCTCGCTCATTCCGTTTATGGACATTCCGTTTGATGTCTTCATCGGCGTCTTCATCATTGCGCAGGTTTTGGGCGTTTTCAGCCAAGTTCCGGGCGGCTTAGGTGTTTTTGAGGGCTTGTTCTTATACATCATCCCCGGAGACCATAACCAAGCCCTGATTTTTGGCGCGCTGATTGCTTACCGCATCATCTATTATCTCTTGCCGTTGGTTATTTCGGGCATTGTGCTGTTCTCTTATGAATGGGGCATAAACTTTGTCCGCACGCGCCGGCTTTTGCGCAGATAAGCTCACAAAAAAGCTCCGCCGCAACGGAGCTTTTTTTATTATTATTCCTCTTTGAAAACACGCACCCGAAAACCACCGTCCGCATTTTCAAAACAAACCTTGCAAGCCGAGCTTTCCGCCACACGCCGCACGATGGACAACCCCAAGCCGCTGCCCGAAACTTTTTGCCCTGCCGGACGGAAAAATCTCTCACTCAAATGCGCTAAAGCTCCCTCTTCTACCGAAACACCGGAATTAAACACTTGCAACGCACCGTCCGTAATCTCAATTTTTATATTTGCACCTTGCGGACTATATTTCAAAGCATTATCCAACAAATTGCGCAAAACCAAACCCCACAAGAGCGGACTACCTTGTTCTACGGGACCAAAACCGGACACATTCGCCTTAATCTCAATCTCTTTCTCTTCAGCCAAAGAGGCATAATCAGCTTTCAAATCTGCCAAAATCTGCTTCCAATCTATCAAACCTTTGGCTTCATCATAAACACCCAAAGATGTATCCACTTTAGAAAGCACCAAAAGCTGCTCCACCAAACGCGCCGAACGCTCAATCCCTTTTTGCAACTTTGTCAAAGCTTCCGCACGCATTTTTTCATCATCGCCGGACATCTCCGCCAGCTCCAACTGCACCTGCAGAGCCGTCAGCGGTGTGCGCAGCTCATGCGCGGCATCCGCCACAAAACGACGCTCTCCCGCAATCATTCCCTCAATCCGGCTCAGCTGCATATTCATCGCCTTAACCAAAGGCAAAATCTCAGACGGAATATTTTTGTCATCAAGCGGCGACAAATCTCCGCTGCCGCGCTTTTGCAGATTCTCGGCCAAGCCGCGTAAGGGGCGAAATTCTCTGGTCAATATGCCGATAATCATAATCAGCAACACCAACAACCCCAAAGCCCAAGGCAGCATAAACTCCTCGGCCATATCCCAGACCACTTCCGCACGATATTCTTCTTCCTGCCCGACCGCGATATAAAACTTTCCGTCAGCCGACCTCAGCCAAACAATACGCCAAGCATCATCGCCATCCACAATCTGTCGGATAAAACTCCCCTCAGCCGGCAAGAAACCAAAACCTTTGCCGTTTTCATTATCATGAAAAACCATTTGTCCGTTGCGGTCAAAAATCGCAAAGCCGATAGCCTCGTCTTCTTCCTCGGCATTATGTACATGCTTGAGCATTTTATCCGTAATCTTTTGCGCGCCGGCGGACAAACCGCTCCAGTCCGCACCGGCCATCTGTCTGGCCAAAGCCATCTGATATGTATCAAAGAACTCATCAACTTTTTCTTTGGTTTCCAGCCACGAAAAGACGCCCGCGCCGAGCCATACAACACAGGAAATCACCATAAAATAAACAATCAAACGCAACCGTAAACTCAATTTTTTCATGCGTCCTCCAGTATGTAGCCGATTTTATTAACCGTTTTTACCACATCTTTGCCAAGCTTTTTGCGCAAATGGTGAATATGCACCTCAACCGCGTTGCTTGAAACTTCTTCGTCCCAGGAATAAATCTTATTTTCAATCACTTCCTTGGACAACACTCTGTTTTTGTTTAACAACAAAAGCTCCAATAAGGCCAACTCTTTGGGAGCTAAAACAATCTCTTTGCCATTTTGCAAAACCTTACGCGTCTGCGGATTAAACTCAATATCTTTATACTTAATCACGGCCGCCGCCTGCCCGCCGCTCCGCCGAATAAGCGCATTAAGTCTGGCCTGAACTTCTTTTAGGGCAAAAGGCTTGCCCAAATAATCATCCGCACCGCTGTTCAAACCGGCAATCCGTTGGTCAACATCACCGCGCGCAGTCAAAATCAGCACCGGCTCATTTTTGTTCTGCCGGCGCCAATCTTGCAAAATCTCTAACCCATCTTTTTTCGGTAAGCCCAAATCAAGGATGACCGCGGCATACGGAGTTTGTAACAAAGCCTCTTCGCCTTCCGCGCCATCAGTGAACCAATCAACACTGAAGCCGAGTTTTTCAAGACCGATTTTCAAACCATCCCCGATTAAAGGGTCATCCTCGATAAGCAATATTCGCATTTGGGCTCCTGTTCTTATTTCTTCAGAGCGATGCTGTCCACATCAATTTTGGTATCTTTGAACATTTCTTTGTCAACTTCACCATTCAAGATAACCGTATCTTGCGGAGTAACATTCAGCCCTCTCCAATCCTCGTTATCAATTTCAACCGTAACAGAACCGGAAGCATCTTTAAACAAATATTTTTCATCGCCTAAGCTTCTCTCAATCTGACCAACCAAAACAACCGCCGTATCATCATTGAGCTTCAAAGCATCAGCCACGCTCATCGGCTGCAAACCGGGTCCCTGAAAACCACCATTCATCTGAGCCGAAGCGGCACCGCTCATACCCAAGACCAAAGCCAAAGCTGAAACTGCAAAAATCTTTTTCATGTTTTTTCTCCTAAATTAAAATATAAAAGTTTAAGTTGTTCGTTATTACATTGTCAGTACAACAATCCAAACTTAAGGAACGCTTAAGGAAAAAAATTTTTTTTGATTTTTTAAAATTCGGTCAGAAAAATCCGCGAAACATCAACAATTCCGCGCCCTCCGATAGGAAAAGAAAAAATCGGTGTCGTATGTCCAAAATCCACATTTGCCACAATCGGCAACCCATCAAGCTCTTTTTTTGAAAGCAAAATCTCTTCCAACAACGCCCGATTCATTTCATTTTGCGGCTCAAAACGCCCCAACACCAAAGCCTTAACTTTCTTAAAATCAGGGTGCAAAGCCAAAGCCTGCAGATTTCGGTTAAAAACCCAAACTTCTTGCTCGGCACAATGCTCTAAGAATAAGATACTGTCGCGAATATCCGGAAAATAAGGCGTGCCTTTAAGCTCGTCAAAAAGCCCTAAATTTCCGCCGACGATTCGCCCTTCGGCCTTACCGGCACGAATAACCCAAGATCCATCGTTCTTCACAAATTTACGTTTTTCTTGATCCAGATACCACTCATCATCCGACCAATCATCGGATGGCAAAACCTCAAATGCTTCTGTCTGGAAAAAACATTTTTTGAAATATTCAATCGTATATTCCAAACCCTTCAACATTCCGAAAGTTGAAAAATGCGGACCTGAATAAGTAACCATTCCCGTTTGAGCCGTAATAGCATTGCACAAAGCCGTAATATCCGAAAAACCGCAAAGAATTTTCGGATTCTTACCAATCAAATCATAATCAATCTGCGCCAACAACTCCGTAGAATTAAAACCGCCGATAGCTGTCAAAATAGCATCAACGGATGTATCTGCAAAAGCCTCGTGCAAATCATCAAGCCGAGATTGAACGGAAGAAGAACAAAACTTGTTGTTCTCCTCAACATTTTTGCCGAAAGAAACGCTTAATCCCATCTCAGCCAAGCGTTCAATGGCAATTTTCCGGCAATCTTGCCCGATAATTCCCAAACTTCTGGACGGCGCAATCACCCGAATATGAGAACCTTTTTTAAGCTTTTTCGGCACAATCATCAATCAAATCTCTCACGCTCTTTGCTTGCTTTCCATCGTCAATATTTTTCCGCTTTGTTTTTTGGGGCAATAATCTGAAGCATTTTTCATCAAATCCGAACGTCCATAAACACAGTTAGAAGTTGCAAATAAATACATCTTATTTTCATCTGTCACCTCATCTCGTTCACCAACAATAATAAAATGGGCGCTTTCATTTTTGTGCTGAAAAGCATGAATATCAAAGCTATATTCATGATACATAATCATCAAACCCAAATGGTCCAAATTATTTTTCTGTGCGGCATTATCATAATTTTTAACAGACGAAAGTCTATCCCAATGATGGATATCAACTTTATAAGGCTTTCCCTCACATTTCACATAATCGGGATTAACACTTTTATTTTCAATCATACTTTCAGCCCAAAGCCCAATAAAAGCAGGCTTAATGCCATTTTCCTTAAAATCTTCATCAAGCTTCTGATAAATATTTTCACATTGTCTGATAAAAATCTCCAAATCCACTTTATTGCCATATTCAAAATCGTCTTTCTCGGTTTCGCTGGCAAAATTATTCAACCAAAATTTTTGCTTCTGAGCATAAGATAATTCTTGCGCGCCACCAACAGATAAAATCATACCGAATTTTTGCGCAAATTCCTCATAGGGAGCATCATGAACATCCATACAAATATCCGAAAACTGCACCGGTTGCTTTGAGTTCTCTTTTGCAAACATACACCAATAATCCCCCGGCACAAACTCATAGGCTGTTTTTGGGTCTATTCCTTTTTGGATACATTTTTCCGCCACCACATTTTTCAGTTTTTGAAAATTTGCGCTGTCTTTGACCGCATACCAAACCGGACAAAGCGGTTGCCCTTTCTCATCCACACCAAAAAAGTCATAATCCTCTATCTTTGCGCTGATTTTAGGCAGCCTTTTACGTTCCAAAACTTTCAAAAAAGCCGGAGATAACTGCTTTTTATTGATTTTTCCGTCTGATCCTTTAGGAAAATAAAACTTTCCGGCCGCCATAGCTCTCAACATTTTAGAGGCTTGCGCTTCCGGAAGATTATCTCTGGAAACAATGTCCTTAAAATAAGTTTGGTGCAAATATTCATACTGCTCAGCACGAATTTCGTCGGCTTCAGCTTTTCGCCAAAGTTGCTCCATACATTCCAACCTAACGGCAGATGGTCTGGACGGCAAAGCTTTAGGGTTTGCGCTTAACAAATTTTGCACATCTTGCTCGGCAGCCGAACAAACATATCTCCGCTCCAAAGCACCTTTATATTTTCCGACAATAAGAGCCAAGCGCCTCTCGCTGTTACAATTTGAGAGTTTGTTTTGTAGCCTGTCTTTCTCGGACTTTGGCGCAATCTTAACCAACAAAGCCTTAACCGCCGCCGGACTTTTTCGGCAAATTGCCTCCGCATCTTTAAGCAAACTCTCCATAAAGCTGATTTCATCAACTGGCTTTGTCTTTGCCATATTCTGACGACTATATGGTGTTGTAACAACCGTCTGCGAAAAAGTTTGCGACGTTGGTCTTGCCACAGGTCTTTGTATTCTTGGTCTTTTCTTTTTTTCGGGGGCTGCGCCCGCTTGGTTTTCCATTCTGCGCCTTTCAATACTTCTTAAGTTATATATATTGTGTTATTTTGAGCCAAATTTGTCAAAATATATTTAAGCCCCAAAAAGAAATTCTTTTATTGACAAAATTTCCAAATTATGCTATATGCTTTTGTCTAAACAGTAAGAATATGGAAAAATTTATGAAATTTTTTGCTCAACATTTTAATGTGGAGCAAAGTCGTTTGAGCTGGTGTATAATTGAAAAAACCCTCTCCAAGAATTACCACCAATATCTTATCGGATTAGCCATTGCTAATTCATCCGTGGTAATCAGCGTTGAAGAAACTTGTCTGAGACGTATTAAAAGAGGTGTTAAAATGCACCCTGCCTCATTGAAAGGTAAAAGGAAATTCAGACTTAAATCTGTTGCTCCTATCTATAAAGGAAAGTTTATGGAGCTGACCTTTACCGAAAAAAACTTGCGCGACTTATACTGCGACAAATGGTATGACCCGCGCTACAATATCAAAGAAAGCACCGCTAAATAACAGCCGTGCTTTTTTTGTTACCCGCAACCAAGAAACTCCCCGCTCCGAACCCTTGGTTTTTGCCATTATCTAATATACACGGCCTTTACAAATTTCTTCACTTAATCCGGACGTTATACATTCTTGTATTTGCTGTTGGTCTGCATCCTTAAAGTTATATTCAACACAAAAATAGAAAGTAATTCCAGCTGCTATACCAACAACGATTAAAGAACAAAAAACAGCCACAAAATATAAAATATATCTACCAATTTTTTTTAATATATTTTTGAATGATTTCATTACAATCTCCATGCGGATGTTTTTTGCCTAACAAACGACCTATTTTATTAGCATAATTATCAGCGTTACTACTGTCAAGCGTATTAGAGCCTGTTTTTACATCTAGCCACTCTCGCATATCTGATGCTATTTTAGCAATAACAGCACCTCCTTCTCCAAATTGTGCAGCATTACAATTCATAACAGCATGTTTAAATTTATCTGTTACCTTCATTTTTTTCGTAGGTATAAAATTTTTACCAATATTGGTTGCTCCTTTTACTGCAGACAAAGTATAATCAAAAAGATTTTGATTTTTGAAAATTTCCTTTCCCTCTTTTTGCAAAATATAATCATAAATTTCTTTTCCTTCTTTTTCTGTATCCCAATATCTCGGAATATCTATATCCATTATGTTCCCCTTAGTATTCTGAGCGATTTTGTAGGAAGCAACATCATTTCCGATTGGCTTGGATAATAAATCGGCTTTTATATTTGAAGGCTCAAATGTTGGAGCTTTATTTTGAGTTAGGCTCTTCCAACTTTTTTCTATCAGGTTTCGCGGATTATACCTATAACCTTTTTGCTGTTCTCTAAAAGTAGAGTTTTTGTTTTGCTTTTTCAGCTCTTCTTCAGGGTCGTCTTGAACTATGTATTGAATTAAATTAGACATGGCTTTTTCCTTATTACAAATTTTTTAAAACAAAAAAAATCCGAAGAACCTAATCTTCGGATTTTTGGATACACTTATCCTAAGTGATAAATCTCATATAACAAAACTTAATACAATTTTCAAGAGGTAATAAAATATATTAACAACTTTTAGGCTATTTGCCAAGCTCATTGCTCGTCTTCGCCAACTTTCCGCTCCGAACCCTTGGTTCTCATTGGGTGGCGCTACGCCACAAAAAAAACCGCCCTCTTGGCGGCTTTTTTTATTGGCTGCTTCACCTGGATTCGAACCAAGATTAACGGAGTCAGAGTCCGCTGTCCTACCATTAGACGATGAAGCAATTTGCAGAACAAGGGAATATTTATGCCATTTTATCCCACAAGTCAACAACTTTTATAAAAAATATTCCCCTTTTAAGACAAAGCCCCGCCTTTAAGCGGGGCTTTAATCTTATTTCTTTTCATCCTCAACAACTTTAATATGCAGTTCATCAAGCTGTTGTTGCGTAACATAGTTTGGTGCCTGCATCATCAAATCCTGAGCCTTACCGTTCAGCGGAAACAAAATCACATCGCGAATAATCGGCTCATCCAAAAGCAACATAACCAAACGGTCAACACCATAAGCCGAGCCCGCGTGCGGAGGTGCGCCAAACTTAAATGCGCTAATCATACCGCCGAACTTATTGTCAACCACACTATGGTCATAACCGGCAATCTCAAATGCCTTATACATAATCTCCGGCTTGTGGTTGCGTACCGCACCGGACAACAACTCAACACCGTTGCAAACAAAGTCATATTGATAAGCATAAATCTCCAACGGATTTTTGTTGTTCAAAGCCTCCATTCCGCCTTGCGGCATAGAGAACGGATTATGCGAAAATTCTACCGCGCCGGTTTCCTCATTTTCCTCATAGAACGGAAAATCAACAATCCAGCACATCTTAAACGAATTCTCATCAATCAAGCCCAGCTCTTCGCCGACCTTGTTGCGCAAACGACCGCTGAACTTATCAAACTTCATACCTTTTCCGGCCATAAAGACGATGGCATCACCTTCTTTAGCGCCTGTTGCCGCCTTAATCTCCTCAATCTTTTCAGCATTCAAGAGCTTGGCAATACCTTTCGCACCCGCAGAAGCAAAAGCCAAATAAGCAATACCACCCATACCTTCCTCTTTGGCATAAGCATCAAGCTTATCAAAGAAAGATCGCGGTTTTTCACCGGCACCGGAAATCAACATTGCTTTAATAACTTTACCCTCGTTAGCCAAGTTATCATAAACGCTAAAGCCTGATTCGCCAAACAAAGCCGAAACATTTTTCAAAATAAGCGGATTCCGCAAATCCGGCTTATCCGAACCATAGTTCATCATCGCCTCACGGAAAGGAATATGCACAAAAGGAGCTTGGTCAACTTTTTTACCATTGGCAAATTCGTTAAAAATTGTGCCCAATGTATGTTCAATAACCTTAAACACATCATCTTGGGTGGCAAAAGACATTTCCATATCCATCTGATAAAACTCACCCGGCGAGCGGTCTGCTCTGGGGTCTTCATCACGGAAGCAAGGCGCAATCTGAAAATACTTATCAAACCCCGAAACCATCAAAAGCTGCTTAAACTGTTGCGGTGCTTGCGGCAAAGCATAAAACTTTCCGGGATTGATGCGTGAAGGTACCAAAAAGTCGCGCGCGCCTTCCGGAGAAGAAGCCGTCAAAATCGGGGTCTGATATTCCGTAAAGCCCTGCTCACGCATCAACTCGCGAGAGCGCTGAATAACCGCCGAACGCAACAAAATATTTTTATGAATACGATCTTTGCGCAAATCCAAAAAACGATACTTGAGGCGCATTTCTTCCGGCGCGTCATCTTCAATCGCCACTTGGAAAGGCAAAACCTCCGCCTCGGAATAGACTTCCAAACCGCTGACCTTAATTTCAATATCGCCGGTCGGAATATTTTTGTTAATGCTCTCGCGCATCATAACCTTGCCCGAAATTCCGATAACCGATTCGGGACGGATAGCCTCAATCTTTTCAAACAAATCTGAAGAGCTATCAAACACACATTGCGTAATTCCGTAATGATCTCGCAAATCCACGAAGCACAGATTACCCAAATTTCTCTTGCGGTGAATCCAGCCCGCAAGCTTAACTTCCTTATCAACGTCCGAACTTCTGAGTTCGCCGCAGGTATGTGTACGATAGCTACTCATAAAAAACCTCTTATTTTAATTATTTGTTTTAGACTTAATTGTTAGAACTAAATCAGCCCAAATGCAAGCAAAACTTCAAGAAAAACAAAAACAACTTGCAACAAACTCAAAAAAATATTAAACATCAATCACAAACAAAATAAGCGGATTAGATTATAATGAGATTAATTGACACCAACCAAGCCTTAACCGAATTTTGCCAAGAGCTGATAAACGAATCTTTTATTGCCGTAGATTTAGAATTTCTGCGCGAAAAAACCTACTATGCCAAACTCTGCCTCATTCAGGTTGCCTCGCCAAACCACGCGGCAATCATTGACCCTTTGGCGGAAATAGATTTATCCGCTTTCTTTGCCCTAATGAAAAACCCGAATATTACCAAAGTTTTCCACTCCGGCCGTCAGGATATTGAGATTATTTATAACCAAAGCGGCTTTATCCCTGAACCTTTGTTTGACACACAAATTGCCGCTCAGGTTTGCGGTTTTGGAGAAGCCGTCAGTTATGAAAATCTGGTCAAAAGCGTTTTAGGCATACAATTGGATAAGAGCAGCCGCCTTTCGGATTGGAGCTTGCGCCCGTTGGACACCAAACAACTGGAATATGCGCTTTCGGACGTAACGCATCTGGTCAATATCTACACCTTTTTGCAAAACAAACTTTCTGAAACCGGTCGCTTGCATTGGTTGGATGAAGAAATTGCCATACTCAAATCGCCCGATACCTACATTGTCCGCCCGGAGGATGCTTGGCAAAAAATCAGACACCGCTCGCACAACAGCAAAGTTCTAACTATTCTGCGCGAACTTGCCGCTTGGCGCGAACGCCGCGCACAAAGCAAAAACACTCCCAGACAAAGCATCATCAAAGATGATTGCCTCATCAACATTGCCGCCGCCTGCCCCACCTCTAAGGAAGAATTGGAAAAGATTCGTAACATCCGCAAAGATGTTGCCTCTGGCAAACTCGGAGATGAAATCCTTGAGATTATCAATATTGCCTTGCAGATTCCCTCCTCCGCTTACATCAAGCCCGAGCATGACAAACCCCTGCCAAACGGAGCCAATGCACTCTATGAGCTTTTGCGGATGCTCTTAAAGATTCGTGCTCAGGAGCAAGGCGTTGTTGCCAAGCTCATTGCCTCTGATGAGGATTTAAAGAACTTTGCCGTTTCCGCCAATGAAAACAACCCCATTCTCAAAGGCTGGCGGTTAGAGATTTTTGGAACGGATGCTTTAGCCTTGCGTAAAGGTGAGCTTAGCATCTCATACAACCCTTCCAAACATAACATTGAGCTCATCAAAAAAGCCGGAGACTAACTCCGGCTTTTAGCTTATTTATAAGGTTGATTATATATCTTGTCCAAAAGTTGCAGTAACTTCAAAGCTTTTTCACTTTTAATGGAATAAAAAATTGTTTGTGCCACGCGTCTCGTCTTCACCACATTTTCGGCGCGTAAAATAGCCAAATGCTGAGAGAGCGCGGATTGGCTGAGCCCGACAACTTTTTCCAGCTCAGAAACATTCATCTCGCCTTGCATCAAATGATACAAGATTTCCAATCTTCTGGCATTTCCCATTGCTTTCAGCAACTTAGAACCCGGCATTATTGCTAAATTTTCCATTGCTTTTCTCCCTCATTTACCAGTTTCTAATTTAGCATATTTCAATAGCCAAAAATAGTTATAGACAAACCAATTGATATATATACTTGTTGATGATGTCTGAAAGTTTATATTCCGAGTTGCCAGAAGAAAATTATTATAATATGATGGCCTAAACATAAAGGATTAGGAAGATGACAGAAGAACAAAACATAAAGGACTTGAGCTTTGAAGAAGCTCTTATGCAGCTTGAAAACTTGGTCAGGGAACTTGAAAGCGGCCGCATTAAGCTAGACGATGCCGTAGCCGCCTATGAACGCGCCGTTAACTTAAAGAAACTCTGCGAAGCCAAACTCAAAGCTGCTCAGTTGAAAATTGAAAAGATTGAAATTTCTCCAGAAGGCGAAATGAAATTAAGCGAGCTTGATAAAATAGAAGAATAAGCAGGACGAACATTATGACCGACATTAAAGAAAAACTCTCAACCTTTACCCAAGATTTCAACAACCGTTTAGGCGAATTTTTTCCGCTTCCGGAGGGGCCGGAAAAAAGAGTTGTTCAGGCTATGGAATACTCGGTCATGAACGGCGGCAAACGCTTGCGCCCATTTTTGGTAACCGAATGCGCAGCGCTATTTGGCATTCCGGCAGAAAATTCCTTTCGCACGGCGGTAGCGCTTGAAATGTTGCACTCCTATTCGCTGATTCACGATGACCTTCCGGCGATGGACAATGATGATTTGCGCCGCGGCAAACCCACCTGCCACAAGCAGTTTGACGAAGCCACCGCCATTTTGGCCGGAGACGGGCTTTTGACTTATGCCTTTGAAATCATCAGCGATGAAAAGACTCATCCCCGTCCGGTTATTCGTAGCCGTTTGGTGCGTTTATTGGCTGAAGCCGCCGGTGCTTTCAATGGTATGATTGCCGGACAAATGCTTGACATCTATGCCGAAAATCTTAAAAATCCCAACAATGCCGAAAAGCTTATCAAAAACATTGAGGAGATGAAAACCGGTCGCCTGTTGCGCTATGCTTGTGAAGCAGGTGCTGTTTTGGGTAACGCGCAAGGCGAAAAATATCAGGCCTTGATAGATTATTCGCGCCGCATCGGCATAGCCTTTCAGATTGCCGATGATATTTTGGATGTTGAAGGCGACCAAGCCATCGTCGGCAAAAAGCTCAACAAAGATGCCGAACAAGGCAAAATAACCTTTGTCAGCATCTATGGCTTACCCAAAGCCAAACAAATTGCCAAAGACTTTATCACAGAGGCCGAACAAGTTCTGGACATCTTCGGAAACAAGGCCAAAACCTTAAAGGAATTGGCACGTTTCATCATTGAGCGCAAATCCTAGCTTGCGCAAGCCTATTAGAAGAGAATATACATCATAAAACGCATTATGAACATCCAACCCCAAAGAGGCAAGCTCATCTGCGCCGCCAAGTAGGCGTGCAACCTCACCGGAACATTGATTGGTAACATTTAAGTTTCTGTGAGCATACTCACGTTTAAACCATGGTGCAAGATTGCGAAAATCAGGATGATGGGCATCTTTTTTGCCCCACAACTCCAAATTATCTTGCATAACTCTACCGTCAGACAAACTTTTGGCCGGCTCATTCCAGGCATGAGAAAAACAAATACAATCCCCGACAAAAGCCTTAAATTTTTCATAAGCCTCTAAATAGCCGATTCCTTCTACCGCCAATTTTTCATCCGTAATTCCGGTCAGTTTGATGAAATATTCCGTAAGCTTAGGTCTGAAATGCGGCTTAACATAAACATTAAATTCTTCCGCCACGCTCAAATCTTCAGTATTAACTTTCAAGGCCGCAATCTGTACGATTTCCGCTTTTTTCTTATTTTCGGGCGTATCGGTCAAGAAACCGTTCCAAGAAGCATATTCCGTGTCAAAAATGACAAACTGTTTCATCATAAATACCTATACTGATTAGCCCTATATGTCCCCAAAACATGGATTGATTCGGAAAAGAATTTTAGCTCATCAAACGCGTTCTGAAAAGCTTTTCTTGAAGGATGCGATTCTATCTCGGCATAAAACTGTGCCGACACAAATTTTCCCTCCAACAAATAGCTCTCAAGCTTGGTGATATTAATACCATTTGTGGCAAAACCACCCAAAGCCTTATACAATGCCGCCGGAATATTCTTAGCCTTAAAAATAAAAGAAGTAATAAACTTGCTTCCGTCATCTTCGGGAAGTTTTGGCTCCTTAGACATAATCAAAAAGCGGGTTGTGTTATTCTGTGCATTTTCAATATTCGCGGCAGCCACTTCCAAACCATAAATTTCTCCGGCCAAAACAGATGCAATCGCCGCAATCGACTTATCTTGAAATTTAAGGACATCTTGGCAACTCAAAGCCGTATCAATTCTGGCAACCGGTTTTATATTGTGTTCTTTCAAAAAATTAGCACATTGTGCCAAGGCTTGCGGATGAGAAGAAGCCGTCTTAACTTCAGAAAGTTTTGTCCCCGGCAAAACCAAAAGCTGATGATGCACCGGCAAAAAGAACTCTCCGATAATCTGCAAACCTGTCTGAGGCAATAAAAAATGCACGTCAGACACACGTCCGGCATTTGAGTTTTCTACCGGAATCATAGCCAAATTGACCTCACCTTCGGCCACCATCTTCATAGCCTTTTCAAATGTATCACAAGACACATATTCTTCATTGGGATAAACAGTCATTGAGGCAATATGAGAATACGCACCTGCCACGCCCTGATAAGCGATTTTCATTTTCTTTTTGCTCCTTAAAAATAACTTGCGTCAGGCAAGTTTATATAATATAACAGCCTGAAAATAAAGGACGAAAAAACATGAAAGTGGATATTTTTGATTTTGACTTAGACCGCAGCCTGATTGCAGACAAGCCGGCCAACCCGAGAGATACTTCCAAGCTTTTGGACCTCTCTGAAGAAGACAAGATAACGGACCGCATTTTTTATGAGCTTCCGGACATTCTGCATAAAGGAGATGTCTTGGTTTTCAATGACACCAAGGTCATTCCCGCTCGCCTATACGGACAACGCGGAGAGGCTCTGGTTGAAGTAACACTTTATCATCCGGTAGATGGCATCCGCTGGCAGTCTTTCATCAAAAATGCCAAACGCTTGCATGTTGGCGACACCGTCTTTTTCTACACAAACGAAATCACAGCCAAAGATTCGGACTTCAGCGCCAAAGTTCTGGAAAAAAACGGCGAAGAAGGCGTTTTGCTCAAATTCAACTGCGACCCGAAAGACTTAGCTCATTATCTGGAAAAATACGGCTCAATGCCCCTGCCTCCCTACATTAAGAGAGAAAAACCAACCACAGGTCTCTGGAGCAAATACAACGACAAAGAAGATTATCAAACCGTTTATGCCAAACACGAAGGTGCTGTTGCAGCACCAACAGCAGGTTTACACTTCACACCACGCGTATTAGATGCTTTGGAGAAAAAAGGCATCAAGAAAGTCTTCTTAACCTTGCATGTCGGCGCAGGAACTTTTTTGCCGGTTAAGGTAGAAGATACCAAGGACCACAAAATGCACGCCGAATACGGCATCATCACACCCGAAGCTTGTGAAGTGATAAATCAGGCTAAAAAAGATGGCAAACGCATAATTGCCGTTGGCACAACATCTTTGCGTTTACTTGAAAGTGCCGCTGATGATAAAGGCGTTTTGCATCCCTTCACCGGAGAAACGGATATTTTCATCACCCCGGGCTACAAGTTCAAAATCATTGATTATATCATCACCAATTTCCACTTGCCGAAATCCACGCTGTTTATGCTCATCTGCGCCATCGCCGGCACGGAACGTATGCAAAAAGCATATCATTATGCCATGGAGCACAAATACCGTTTTTATTCCTACGGCGACAGCTCTATTTTGAAATGCGTAAATAAAATTTAAACTTCTTCCGGACTATATTAGTCTGAGGAGGAAAAAACGTGCTCAAACTAAATATAAGTCCGGAAAAAATCTTGCCCCTGCTGAAGAATACGCTTCTTCCGGCACTTCTTTTCGGAGCTGCCGTCATCGGCTTTTATGCCGCCAACCCCTTAGCTGAAAATGGTTTGCTCACTTTGCACAGCCTTTTTTATGTCTTGTGCTTTACCTCATTCTTAATTCTTTTATACTTTGACACCCGCAAACCGGCTTTTTTCATCCTAACAACCCTTTTAGGATATATCTTAATCAACTACATCAAGAAAAACAGCGGCGAGAGCTTTCAAACTTCAGCCGAATATCTGCATTTATGCTTTTTTGTCCCGATAAACCTAATAGTCTTTTACTTTCTGCCTGAAGGAAAACTCTTGCAAAAAGACAATGTCTGGCTACTTCTTTCGGTCTTCGCCCAATTCACCATTGCCGAAAAACTAAGCCACGCAGGTATAGCTCCAAGCCTAAATCTTGCAGAGACCTCATTTTCAGGGCTCAATACACTAAGCCTGATTTTATTTGCACTGATGATTATTGCCTTTTTCGTTCGTTCTTCCCTGAGCGGCAGCATTGGAGAAACAGCTTTACTTTTTGCCGGATTTGAAATCTTTTTAGGTTTTTATTACGCCTTCTTACCTTCTGCCATAACCATCTTTTTTTCAGCCGCAATGTTAACCATCCTCATTGCCATCATCACAGATATTTACCACACAACTTATACCGATGTCTTAACCGGCCTCTCCAGCCGCAAAGCCTTTGTAATCAACGCCCCGAAATTTCCGCTCAAATACTCAGTCGGCATTGTCTGCATTGATGACTATGACAAACTCGGACAAGTCTTTGGTCGCTCAGGGCAAAACGCCCTCACTAAAATGATAGCCAACCGTATAACGGAAACCGAATTTGAAAATCAGGTTTATCGTTATACCTCGGACGAATTTGTCATTATTTTTAAGAAAGAAGACAAGAACGAAGGCTTTGACAGATTGGAAAAAATCCGCCGAGCAATCGCTTCTGCCGAATTTATGCTAGGCCGCCGCAAAAAGCCCTTAAAATTAACAGTTTCTTGCGCCGTATCTGAAAAGAAAAGAAGCGATGCCAACACCTTTGAGGTTTTGGTTCGCGCACATAAGGCTCTGCAAAAGACCTATAAGTTTACGCAAAACGTAACCTCAAAGGCCTAATTTTTCCGCTTTGCCAACCAAAACATAACACTTAAACCAAGCAAGATAAGCGGCACGGACAAAATCTGTCCCATCGTAATTCCGTTGAAGAAGAAGCCCATCTGCTCATCTGGCTCCCGAAATTGCTCCATCGCAATCCGAAACACACCATATAAAGCCACAAACAGAGCGGAAACAAAACCATGACGTTTGCGTACCCATTCATAACGCCACAAAAAGTTCAAAACAGCAAACATAACCAAACCCTCAAATAAGGCTTCATAAAGCTGGGAGGGGTGTCTGGGCAAATATCCGCCGCTCGGGAAACGCACTGCCCAAGGCACATCGGTAACTCTACCCCAAAGTTCATCATTGATAAAATTGGCAATCCGCCCGCAAAAGATGCCTATCGGCGCATACAGCACCACCAAATCTGTCATCTGCAAAAAGCTATAGTTAATTTTTCGCGCAAAGAACCACAAAGCGGCAATAACGCCCAAAACACCGCCATGAAAAGACATTCCGCCCTGCCAAAGCGCAAAAATCCGAAGCGGATTTTCTAAAAAATACCCTTTTCCGTAAAAAAGAACATATCCCAAACGTCCGCCGAGAATAATACCTAAAGTCAGATAAAAAATCAGGTCCTCAATATTAGCTTTGGTCAAACCCAAATCATATTTTTTAACATTTTTCCCGATTAAATACCAGCCGATTAAAATCCCGAATAAATAAGCCATAGAATACCAGCGAATGGCAATCGGCCCGATTGAAAACATAATCGGCGAAATATCCGGAAAATTAAGACCTGTCATCATTTCCAACTTCCTTTTTGCATTAATGATTAAAACTATATTAACAAAAAAAAATATATCCACACCTAAAAAATTTCAATTTACACCGAAGCATATTAACTGATTGATTTAAAATAACTTTTTGTTTTGGTTTTTTTTATTTTTCAAATAAGGTGGAAAACTTTTTTTAATTTATTGTAATCTGCGACTCGGTAATGCAATCTGATTTCATACGACAACGCGAGCAACCATTTTAACCCTTCGGTGGAGAAGTTCACAATGAATCCGGCACAGAATTTAGCCCTTCCCAATAACCCCATTGATATGATTGAAACCATATTCAGCACCCGCTCTTTTGAGCTTGAACGCAGAGGACTTAATGAGGTTGTGGTTGAGGTTCAGGGCAAATGGAACAATATGCTTCTCTTCTTTGCTTGGGAACAAAATATGCGTTGCCTACACCTTTCTTGCCTGATGGATATTGAAAGCACCATTGAGGACCGCAGCAAGATTTTTGAGCTTTTGGCTCTAGCCAATGAGGAACTCTGGGTCGGTCATTTTTCCTACTGGACCGAACAAAATATGCCGGTTTTCAAACATTCGGTTATTATCAATGATGAAGAAGAAATGGTTGAAAACAAAATCTCCCAAATCATAGACATCGCCATCAAAGAATGCGAAAGAATGTACCCGATTTTCAAAGTCGTACTAACCAAAGGCATGGACCCCAAACAAGCGCTTTATCCAATGATGATGGAAACCAAAGGCAACGCTTAAAAAACAAAAAAAGGTCTTTATCGTAACCGATAAAAACCTTTTCTTTTTCTGTTTTGCGTCAAGCAAATTCTTCAACCACTTTCACCAAATCGCCAAATGTTTCAACATCCTTTTCCCAACAATAAGGCAAATAAACATTCAGTTGGTCTTCTATCAATTCGGCCAGATAAAGCATATCATACCAATCAATTCCAAGCACAATAAGCTCCGTTTCGTCCCTGATGTCAGACTTGGCGATTACCACTCTGAATTCTCTAATCAGCAACTCTTTCAGTCGCTCTTTTCTTTCTTCTTTGTTCATAATAATTATTATTTTTGTTTTGTTTTTAAATGCTTGCCGCACATATAGATAAACCATACCACGACAACTATTACCCAATTCGTCCACATCCAACTTTCAAGATGCGTTGGCTCATTCACAATGACCGCTATCTCTGTAATAAAGACACAGGTCAAAATGTTTAACAACATCGCAGGCACGCGCGGATGAACTTTTCTAAGCTTTAGCATTCTTAATGTCATCCAATAAGCCAAAATAACCGCACCAGCGATTCCTAAAACCAAAAACAAAGTTTTCATAAATATTGAATTTAAAATAATACATACGCATAGTGATAAATAAATATGCGTTACAATAAACATTTTTGTCTAAATTGTAAATTAAAATTTTATTTTCGGATGGAACGAACCCAAGTTTTCACATTCCGATTATGCTCGCTTAAGCTTTTGGCAAACCTATGACCACCTTTGCCGTCTGCCACAAAATACAAATAATCGCTCTCTGCCGGATGCGCTGCAGCCATAATCGCTTCGCGTCCCGGATTACAAATCGGCCCCGGAGGCAAACCATAATTCAGATAAGTATTATAAGGGCTATCTATTTTCAAATCTTTCTTTTTCAAACTGCGTCCGAAAGAAGTTTCGCCTTCCGTAATAGCATAAATCACCGTCGGATCTGTCTGTAGCCTCATTCCTTTGCGCAAACGGTTTAAGAAAACCGAAGCCACCAAAGGTCTTTCATCAGCGATTCCCGTCTCTTTTTCAATAATGGAAGCCATCGTCAGCAAATCAGATATATTTTTAATCGGCAAATTATCATCTCTTGCAGCCCAAACCTCTTCCAAAGTTTTCTGCATTGCTGCTTTTGCTTGCAAGATAATGCTATTACGGCTTGCGCCTAATTCAAAACTATAAGTTTCAGGCAAAAGTTCGCCTTCTTTGACATCAATATCAATTTCGCCTTCCAACCCCGGATAAGTCGCAATCAGATACATAATCTGCCCGCTAGTCAGTCCTTCGGGAATAGTGATTTTGCGCAAAAAGACTTCGCCTTTAGAAATCTTATCCATCGCTTGCTTTAAGGAAACACCTGGTTCAAACTGATATTCTCCGGCTTTCAGATGTTTATCCAAGCCATTCACTCTGGCCATAATCTTAAACAACCAAGCTTTATCAATAACCTGAGCTTCCTCAAGCTTGGCCGCAACCATATTTAAAGATGCACCCTTGGGTACAACCACATTAACAACACTAAGGAGCGGACCGCTTTGCGCAATCCACTCCTTAACTTGCCAATAAGCATACACCGACAAAACGGCCAGAATAATTGCAATAATCTTTTTCATCGGTGTTTTTCAGCCCAAAAATTAAGCTTCGTATTTTTTGAAAATCAACGAAGAGTTTGTACCGCCGAAACCAAACGAGTTGGACATAACGGCTTTCAAAGCCTTCGGTTTAGCTTTTAACGGAACCAAATCCATATGAGCAACCTCATCTGCCGGATTCTCAAGGTTTAAGGTCGGCGGACAAATTTGGTCCTGCAAAGCCTTAACCGACAATACAGCCTCAACCGCACCGGCAGCACCGAGCAAATGTCCGATGGCAGACTTTGTTGAAGACATAGAAACATTCTTCATATCTTCACCAAACAAACGCTCAACAGCCAAAGCCTCGCCAACATCACCTGCCGGCGTAGAAGTTCCGTGCGCATTGATATAGCCAATATCGCTCAGTTCAATACCATGCTCTTTCGCATGAGCCGCAGCCTGCTTCATTGCACGATATGCACCATCACCGGAAGGAGCGGTAATATGATAAGCATCTCCGCTCATACCATAACCGACCACTTCGGCATAAATCTTCGCACCACGAGCCTTTGCATGCTCCAACTCTTCCAGAACCAAAGCACCGGAACCTTCACCCATAACAAAACCGCTACGTTCCTTATCCCAAGGACGAGAAGCCTTCTCCGGAGCATCATTGAAAGAGGTCGTAACCGCACGCAACCGAGAGAAACCTGCCAAAGACAAAACATTAACAGCAGATTCGGCACCACCTGCGACCATAACATCGGCATCACCCATAGCAATAATACGCATTGCATCGCCAATAGCATGTGTACCGGTAGAACATGCCGTAACACAAGCATGGTTCGGACCTTTATACTTATAAGCGATTGAAAGGTTACCCGAAATCATATTAATCAAGCAAGCCGGAATAAAAAACGGCGACATTTTATGACAACCGGATTCGTTAAATATCAGCGAATTTTCATAAATTGTCTGCAAACCGCCGATACCTGAACCCATCATCACACCGGAACGGAATTGATCTTCATCAGTTTCGGGTTTCCAACCGGAATCCTCAATAGCATCACCGCCTGCAGCCAAACCGTAAAGGATAAACTTATCAACCTTTTTCTGATCTTTGGGAGCCATAACAGTGTCCGGATCAAACTGATTAGCTTCTTTGCCGAAAGGTACCTGACCGGCAATCTGACAAGGAATATCTTTCAAATCAATATTATCAATTTTTCTGATACCGGATTTACCTTCCAAAATATTTTTCCAGTTAAAATCCACACCTCTACCGAAAGGAGAAACCATACCAAGTCCGGTAACAACAACTCTTCTCATTAATTAACTCCGAATAAGTTATACCATAAAGCAGACATACTCAAACATCCGCACAATTAACGTTTTTTTATATGAAAAAACTCGCTTAGTCAAGCGAGTTTCATCAATTGTACAAAGCCTGTACGACTTATGCGTTCTTAGAAAGATAGTCGATAGCGTCTTTTACAGTCAGAATTTTTTCAGCAGCTTCGTCAGGAATTTCGCAACCGAATTCTTCTTCAAAAGCCATAACCAATTCTACTGTATCCAAGCTGTCTGCGCCCAAATCATCAATGAAGCTAGCTGTATCAGTAACTTTAGATTCTTCAACGCCAAGGTGTTCAGCAACAATTTTCTTAACGCGATTAGCTGTATCAGTCATATGGATAAACCTCAAAAAATATTAAAACAAATTTATCAGACCTCTCGGCCTGTGATTGACTAGTTAGCACAAATTTATATAATTTGACAAGCATTATTTTTAAAGAGGCATTCAAGATGAAGCAAAAAGGGGCAAAAAAGAAGAAAAAACTTATATTTTCAGGCAGTTAAAAAAGTGGATAATTTTTAGTTTTTCCACTCTTTTGAACGAAATATTGACAATTTTAAGTTAAGGAAATAATCATTATATGTGGTTAAAATTATGGTTTTAAGGTAACGCAAATGAAAAAAATTTTTTATATTGTTCTAATTATCGTCGCTTTGATGGTCATCAGTCGCTTTGTTAAACAAGGCAACCAAACCGTTCCAACTGAAGTTATTGCCGCAGAAGAAGTTATTCCGGCAGAGGTTGCCGCAGAAGAGACAACCGTTGTTGAGGAAAACGCTGATATTGCCGTAGACGAAAACGGCAACCCGATTTCTGACGAAGAAACCATCAGCGAAGCTGAAGCCATCACCATAGAAGAAGCTGCAGAACCTTCTGAAGACGAAATTCCGGCTGATGCCATTCCGGTTGAATAAGTAATTTAGAATTATTACAAAAAGGTCATCATTTTTGATGACCTTTTTTGTTGTATAAAAAAATTTTCTCCCTATATTATGCCTGAAATATAAATGAACTGAAATTTAAATTGCTGAATGCAAGTTGGAATAATGAGCAAAATTGCTCTGAATGCAAAGCTCCAAAACAAAATCTTGGATGGTGATGTAGTCAGAGTGATTTCAGCGGCGAAAAAAAATTCTAGCGTACAAAGAAGTACGTGAATTTTTTGAGACCACGCAAAATTGCTCTGAATGCGCAGCAGACAAGATTTAAAAAGGAGATATGTAATGAAAGTAGGAATAATAGGTGCCGGTTCGGTTGGTGCTGCAACAGCTTTTGCCTTGATTATGAGAGGGGTTGCTCGCAAAGTTGTTTTGATTGATGCGAATGAAAAGAAAGCTCAGGCTGAAGCTATGGATATTGCGCATGCCGCTCCTTTTGCTTATGCCAATAAGGTTAAAGCCGGAACTTATGAAGATTTGGAAGGTGCCGAAGTTGTTATCGTTACAGCCGGAGCCAACCAAAAACCCGGAGAAACCCGTATTGATTTGTTAGGACGCAACGCTAAAATTTTTGAAAGCATTATCCCGCAAGTTGCTCAACATGCACCAAATTGCATTTTGATTATTACCTCCAATCCGGCTGATATCATGACCGAAGTCGCCATTAAGCTTTCAGGCTTCCCGCGTGAACGCGTTATCGGTAGCGGTACGGTATTGGATACTTCTCGTTTCCGTACATTACTCGGATATCATTTAGGCGTATCTCCGAAATCCATTCACGCCAATGTTTTGGGTGAGCATGGCGACAGCGAAGTTTTAATCTGGTCAAACGGCGATGCCGGTTCGGTCCAGATTGAAGAATTGGCTTTGATGGAAAACAAGCCCTTAACTGCCGAAGTTAAGGCTCAGATTGATGATTGCGTCCGCAATGCTGCCTACAAGATTATTGAAGGCAAAGGTGCAACTTATTATGGCATTGCCGGTGCTTTGTGCCAAATCTGCCAAGCCATCTCCAACAACGAATATGCTATTCTAACGGTTTCCAGCCATCATGATGATGTTGAAGGGATTAAAAATGTTTGCCTTTCCTTGCCAACCGTTGTCGGCAAACGCGGCATTCATGGCGTAATCTATCCCAAACTTTCTGAAAGCGAGCATAATGACTTACGTTACAGCGCTCAGAAAATTAAGGAATATTCTGACCAAGCATTGGAAATCGTAAACAAAGATTTAGCCGGAAATCAGAAATAAGCTTAATAACACATTTCTGATTTGATTTTATCCTCCTTTTGCCGTATATTGCGCGGAGGAGGATTTTTTATGGTAGAAGTCGTAACACTCGGATGTCGCATAAATTCTTATGAGTCAGAAGTTTTGAAAGAAAAACTTGCCGCTCTGAATAATGTCATTATCGTTAACACCTGCGCCGTAACCGGCGAGGCCGAACGCCAATGCCGCCAAACCATCCGCAAACTTCGCAAAGAAAATCCCGATGCTCGCATTATTGTTACCGGCTGCGCAGCACAAATCGCACCGCAAAAATTTGCCGCCATGCCTGAGGTTGACTTGGTCTTAGGCAATAAGGAAAAGGCCGAAATTGAAAAATATCTGTCCTCAGATATTTGCGAAAAAACCATTGTCGGCGATATCTTTTCTTATGATGATTATGACCGCTACCTGATTACGGGTTTTGAAGGCAGACACAGAGCCTTTGTGCAGATTCAACAAGGTTGCAACCATCGCTGCGCTTATTGCATTGTACCCTATGCCCGCGGCAACAACCGCTCGGTTAAGGAAGAAGACATCATCAAGCAGATTAAAGAACTTTTGGCACAAGGTTTTAAAGAGATTTGCCTAACAGGTGTTGATGCTTGTTCTTATAAACCTTCTTTCAGCGGCTTGGTTGCTCATATTTTGGAGCAAATCCCTGACCTCCCTTCTCTGCAGTTCGGTTCTCTGGACCCTGCCGCCATAGATAAGGATTTTATTGCTCTGGTGGGCAAATATAAAAACATTCATCCGCATTTTCATCTTTCCGTTCAGTCCGGCGACAATCAAGTTTTGAAAAAAATGCGCCGCCGCCATAGTCGTGAGGATGTCATCAAGCTTTGTAATGCCATTCGCGCCGTCCGTCCGGAAGCCACTTTCGGCGCTGATTTTATTTGCGGTTTTCCGACCGAAACGGATGAAAATTTTATGAATACGGTCAAATTGGTTGATGAAGCCCAAATAACCAAACTGCACGTCTTCCCATATTCTGAGCGTCCCGGAACACCGGCTGCAAATATGCCGCAAATTCCTGTAGAGATTCGCAAAGAGCGCGCCCGCATTTTGCGCGAACACGGAGAACCTATAAATGACTAATTTTTTTCAAAAACTGGGCTTAGGCCTCAAAAAATCTTCCGATAAACTCACCTCGGGTATTAGTGATATTTTCACCAAGCGGAAAGTAGATTCGCAAACCTTAGAGGAGTTGGAAGAGCTTTTGATAACTTCTGACTTAGGTGTCAAAGCCAGCACCAAGATTATTGCTAATTTTGGTGAACGCCGCCTAAACAAAGACGCAACTTCTGCCGAAATCAGAAGCGAACTGGCCGCAGATATTGAGGCGATTCTCAAGCCTTGTGAACAAAATTTGGTTATAGATAACAACATTAAACCTTTTGTTATTCTGATGGTTGGGGTTAACGGCGCAGGTAAAACCACCACCATCGGCAAACTAACCGCCAAGTTTAAGCAAGAAGGCAAACAAATTTCCTTCATTGCCGGAGACACCTTCCGTGCCGCCGCCGTTGAACAATTGGAAGTCTGGGGTAAAAGGAATGATATCAGAGTTTATAAAGGCCCAAATGGATGCGATGCCGCGGGCTTGTGCTTTGACGGCTTGAGCGAAGCCATAAAACAAGGAGATGACATCGTTTTTATTGATACGGCAGGAAGATTGCAAAACAAAGCAGGCTTAATGGATGAGCTGAAAAAAATCATCCGCGTTATCAAAAAAGTTATTCCTGAAGCGCCGCACGCCACCTTATTGACGATTGATGCCACCACGGGACAAAACGCTTTGGCGCAAGTCCAAACCTTCAAAGAAATGGTAGATGTTTCGGGGCTGATTATCACCAAGCTTGACGGCACAGCTAAAGGCGGCATTTTAGTAGCCGTAGCAGAAGAACAACCTACTCCGATTCATTTCATCGGCATCGGCGAAGGAATAGATGATTTGGATAAATTTAATGCTCATGATTTTGCCAATAGCATAATGGAATTAGAATAGATATCCCCCTGTAAACTGGGGGTTCTATAACAGCTACAAACCTTACGGTTTGACCACGCTCGTTGGCGTGGAGCGGTGTTGTTCCAACACCTTGGCATTCAGCCCCGAGTAAACTCGGGGTTTTCTGTAAGGCAACTAATAAGCAAAAGCCTGTTCTCAAAAAAGAACAGGCTTTTTTTCAACTTAATCAGCATCGCAGACCACCAACCAACTAAGCTTTTCCTTAGGATTAATCCCTTCTATCCTAAAATCTGGATAATAATACATCACAGATTCAAGTCGGTCAGAATTGTTCAAACAAGTTAAACAATCGCGTTCATTATCAATAAAACAAGGAAGAGAAAAAACATACCGCAATTTCTCCAAATCCTCAAGGTGTCTTTTGGCATCTAACACATAGGTCAGTTCCCTCTCTTGAGGAACACGCCATGAATAGGATGAAATTTTAGGAAGAGTCTTGATAAAAGCTTGCACTTGCTCAAAATTTGCGTTTTTTAACCCCCGAGCCAATACCCAAAGCTCTCTCTCCTTACATAGCGGAAAATTGCATACGGAACTGATACGAAAAGCAATAGGATTTTTAGCCAAATCAATTCGACGCGAGACTTCACCATCTTCATAATAAATATCTAACGGTGAACCTTCTTTAATTATTTCCATTTGAGAAAATAATTCATACAACTCATCTTCATTAATACAATGCTGTGTGCAAAAATCTTGGAGTAAATTAATTTTGCACAATCTTTCTTCATTTGTCATAACATGATAATTTAATGTTAATAATAAAAAATATTGTTTTTTTAATTTAGCTAAAAAAACATATAGCGCAAGAAAATTTTATCTTTTAGCCTTTACCGTATCTTGAAGGATAGGAATTTCTTTCAACTTGCGTTGCAAAGAACGCTCAGCCAAAATCAAATCATACTCCAATTGCAATTTGGCAAAATATCCCTGCTTAACTTCAAAAAAATGACAAAGAAGGATATCCGTTTCCGACGTAATCCGACGTTTACCAGAAATAATTTCATAAATTCTGGTCCAAGTAACATTCAAATAACGGGATAATTCCATAGGAGAAATACCATTTTTAGCACAAAGTCGCTTCATTTCGACAACACCTTGATTGGCAACAACTTCTGTTTTCATTTTTTTACCTTTTTTCAAAAAGCTTAAAGAGCGGCAAACTAGCAATAAGAGATGCAAATTATCAATTTAGCAATAAGAGAGGCAAATTACCTATTTATTTCACCTTATATTATCGCCTATCGATAGGCGATAATATATATAAATATTTATGTAAAAGTCAAGAATTAAATATAAAATCAAAATTTTTCACATCACAAAAAATCTGCCCTTAACAAAGAAAATATTCACTTTTATAATAGCACCAAGTTTTAAGGATAAGAAAATGGAAGATTTATTAAACCTAATGCAGCCTCAAACACCCAAACTGCCTGAATACACGGTCAGTGAGATTTCGTTTGAGATAAAAAAATGCGTGGAAACCACCTTTAGCCGCGTGCGGATTCGTGGTGAGATTTTTGGCGCCAAAAGAGCCGATTCCGGACATTGGTATTTATCCCTAAAAGACCCGAATGCGGTTTTATCCGCCGTTGTTTGGAAAGGTGTTGCCTCAAAATTTACTTTCAAACCAGAGGATGGCTTAGAAGTTATTGCCACGGGAAAGATAACCACCTTTGCCGGAAAATCATCTTATCAGTTGGTTATTGAGCAAATGGAAATAGCCGGCACGGGAGCTTTGCTTAAATTATTAGAGGAACGCAAACAAAAATTTGCTGCCGAAGGCTTGTTTGACCAAGCTCACAAAAAGCAAATTCCTTTTCTGCCGGACGTTATCGGTGTTGTAACTTCCGCAAGCGGTGCTGTGATTAGAGATATCATCCATCGCGTCCGCGACCGTTTTCCAAGCCGCATTATTGTTTGGCCGACACCGGTACAAGGCGAAGGCGCTGCCGACAAAATCGCCGCCGCAATTAAAGGATTTAATAATCTAGCTAAAGGCGGAACGATTCCAAGACCCGATGTCTTAATCGTTGCCCGAGGTGGCGGAAGTCTGGAAGATTTGTGGCCTTTCAATGAGGAAGTTGTCATCCGTGCGGTTTATGATTCGGAAATTCCACTCATTTCGGCTGTCGGACATGAAACGGATACGATGCTGATTGACTATGTTTCAGACCTACGCGCCCCCACCCCGACCGGTGCCGCCGAATTTGCCGTTCCGGTCAAGGCCGAAATCTCAGCAACCTTGCAAACCGCGCAAAGCCGTTTGGCAAACGGCATTAACCGTTATTTTGAAGAGCGCCGCAACCGCTTGGAAGGCTTGAGCCGAGGCATTCCGAACTTGGAACAAATTTTAGCCGAGAGCCGCCAAAAATTTGATGATAGAGTGGAGCGCTTAGAACTTGCTTTCAAAAATATGCTCCGCAATAAACAAAACCAAATTGCCCAAATAAGCCTAAAACCTTATCATATTTTGAATATATTTGAGAAAAAGCAAGAAAATTTAAAGAATTTGGCTCTTAGACTTGAATCAGTATCAATTGATTCGGTTTTAAGCCGAGGTTTTGCTTGGGTAAAGGATAATCGGCAAAAAACGGTTTATTCGGTAGCACAAGCCCAAAAAAGCCCGACGCTTGAAATCAAATTTATTGACGGCAGCATCAAAACCAGAACGGATAAAAAGAAAAATGACACATTACAAGGCGATTTGTTTGACTTTTTTAATGGCAGCTCTTCTGCCGATTCAAGCGCAGGCAATTGAGCTCTGCGGCAAAAAAGCGCAAGGCGAGATTCTGAAAGGCTATGCTACGGGGGCTTCTAAGATATTATTCAATAACCAAGAATATATGGTTTCGCCATCAGGGAACTTTCTGATAGCCTTCGGGCGCGATGCGCAAAAAGAACAAAAACTAACCGCCGTCTCCGACAAAAACGGCAAACAAGATTATAATTTTACCATCACGCCGACCAAATGGGATATTCAAAACATCAAAGGTGTTCCGCAAAAGAAAGTAACCCCTTCGGAAAAAGACCAAAAAGAAATCACCCGAGAAAGAAGCGACCTTAAAAAAGCTCTGGCTCATAAAACAGATAAAAATTATTGGGAAAAAGGCTTCATTCTGCCGGTTGAAGGACGCATCAGCGGAAAGTTCGGCGGACAAAGAATTATGAACGGCAAGAAGATGAATCCGCATCAGGGATTAGACATTGCCGCTCCGGAAGGCACGCCGGTTAAAGCCGCCTCAAACGGCATTGTGCGAATGAGCGGCGGCAATTATTTTTATACCGGCAACACAATTGTCATTGACCACGGACACGAACTTTACACAATTTATGCCCACCTAAAAAGCGCTGATGTCAAGGTCGGAGACTATGTCAAACAAGGACAAATCATCGGCAAAGTCGGCAAGACGGGACGTGTTACGGGAGCGCATTTGCATTGGGGTGCCACACTAAACGGCACCAGATTTTTGCCGACATCACTATTACATATGAATAATGCTGATTTTTGTTTTAATTTATAAACAATTATTATAAACTAACACAAAATACAAAGCGGAGAAGAGGTAATCATGGAAAACGCGCACAAACAGTTAGCTTGGGATACGTTAACCTGTCTGGTGGTTGATGACGATAAGTTTTCAAGAACATTCACCAAGACGGCGCTATACCAGATTGGCATGAAAAACACGCGGGAAGCCGCCTCTGCCAATGAAGCAATTGAAATGTTAAACAGCTTCAAAATAGACATTATTTTGCTTGACCAGCAAATGCCGGACAAAACCGGACTTGAGCTTGCAAGAGAGCTGAAAAGCAGTAATAACCCCCACCTAAAAAATCTGCCCATAATTATGATTACCGTTGACACCAAAGAAAAAACCGTTTTAGATGCTCGCGATTTGGGCATTCAGGAATATCTGGTCAAACCGATTTCTCCTCTGGCTCTCAAAAAAAGAATTTTAAACGCTTTTGGTATCAAACAGGAAAGAGTATAAGAAGTGACGAACATCCAACTTTTGCTTTTGTCAGCCCTGCAAGGTTTGACAGAATTTTTGCCGGTAAGTTCTTCCGGTCACCTGATTTTATTTTCCAAATTCACATCTTTTCCAGATCAAGGCTTAGCCTTGGACGTCGCCATGCATGTCGGCTCCATCATTGCCGTAATGATATATTTTTCGGAAGAAATTTGGGCTATGATAAAAGGCGTATTCAAAACCTGGTTTGTCCCGAACTTCAAAAACGCCGGAGCTAAGCTTTTTTGGCTGATAGTGATTGGAACAATTCCGGCGGTTATTGCCGGCTTGGCGCTGAAAACTTATGGTATGGAATGGTTAAGAGACAGCCGCATCGTCGGTTGGACAATTTTAGGCTTCGGCATCGTTTTGTTCATCGCCGACCGCATCGGCATGACCATCCGCAAAGTTGAACATTTGGGCGCTTTAGATGCTCTGCTGATTGGCTTAGCACAATGTTTGGCTCTCATTCCGGGTACAAGCCGTTCCGGCATAACCATTACCATGGGACGTTTTTTGGGCATGGAAAGAAGAGAAGCTGCCAAATTTGCAATGTTGCTGTCCATTCCGACCATTGCCGCCGCCGGACTTTTAGTTGGCTGGGAATTATATACGGCCGGAAATTTTCAACAAATTATCTATGCTATTGACGGCATAACCTATTCCTTCATTTTCTCTATCTTAGCCATCTATGGCATGATGTGGTGGCTAAAGAAATCCACCTTTTTGCCTTTCGTAATTTATCGGGTTTGCTTAGGTGGTTATTTGCTCCTAAATTCATATGGCTATCTTGATAATTTTTTGAAATAAGGCTTGCAATTTAGAGCAAATTAGGATACAAGGATATCCGAAACAAAGCCCTGGTGGCGAAATTGGTAGACGCGCATGCTTCAGGTGCATGTTGCCTCAGGCAGTGGAAGTTCGAGTCTTCTCCAGGGCACCATACAAAAAAAGCTCCCAACGGAGCCTTTTTTTGTATGGTGAAAAGAACTTGTTAATTTGTGAAGCCGCGAACAGCGTGCAGTGGAACAAGCAATGCGACAGCATTGTCGCGGACAGTCTTCTCCACCCCACAAAAAAACTCGTTACTTTTCATAAAGCAACGAGTTTTTATCACAACCTTTTTTCACAAATCTGAAATTCTCTGGGAAAGCTTGATTGACTTAACCAAAAGCGCCGTGAACAGAAGCTGCTCCAAAAGCAATCCTACAGCACAGATAAAATACCATACATTTTGCTCTTCCATGCAAAAATGCATAAATATCACGCCCAAAGAAACCAAAAAAGCAAAACCCAAAAGAGATTGAAGTTCTACAATCTTTTTCTCACATACAACCTTGTCAATAACTCTATGCGAAAGTTTTTTCACATATTCAACTTTGCTTTGGAGTTTTGATATCTGCCTAAAAGCATAAATCTGAATTCCCAGGCACAAGACAATAAAAATAGCAATTAACCACATAATTTTTAGATTTTAGAATAAATATTTTAATTGCCCTTAAAATATCATCTTCATATTCTTTGTCAACACATTAGACAAAAACAAATTCTTTTTTCATTAAACATCAATTTATTCTTGAATATCTCAACAAAACGCATATAATTCAAAAACTTTTTGAATATTATTAAGATTACTAACTATATTGTCTAACAAAAAAATTATTAAGTTATGAAGCTTTTTAATCTTCTCGTTCTTTTAAATTTTGTTGAACGAATTACCATTCCGCCGGCAATCTGTACACTCGTTCCCACATGGAGAAAATCTTCACCAGCCAAGACTACAGAAAAATTGCCCACAAGCAATCCGCCTCAGACTGATGCTATGAATCGTAGACATTGCGGACAATCCCAACAAAGTGCTGTCCTAAGACAAAAGACACGAAAAACAACCAGCAAGCTTATGGGCTTGGAAAGAAAGAAACTTGCCAAACCCAAGAAGTCAAAGAAAAGAGCTTAAAAACACAACTGCAAACAGGGCTTCTGATTTATCAGAAACCCTGTTTCTTTATCCATAGACTTTTTCATATTTTTTATTATACTCTGCTTATGTCAAAAACAGATTTATCTACATCTCTTCTCAAATGGTACCAACATAACGGACGCGATCTTCCTTGGCGTATCAAAGGTGGCGCGCACCCCGACCCTTATGTGATTCTGGTATCAGAATTTATGTTGCAGCAAACCACTGTTAAAACCGTCATACCTTATTTTGAACGCTTTATGAAGCGTTTTCCAACTATTGAATCTTTAGCGCAAGCAGAGCTGGAAGAAATATATCTTTATTGGCAAGGACTAGGATATTATACCCGAGCCCGCTCCTTACACACCACGGCACAAATAATTATGAATGACTATAACGGCAAATTTCCGCAAACCAAGCAAGAAATTCTTAAGCTCAAAGGCTTCGGTCCTTACACGGTAGCAAGTTTTCTGGCTTTGGCTTTTAATCAACCTGAAACTGTTATTGACGGTAATGTAACCCGTATCATTTGTCGTTTATATCATCTCACAAAACCAACTGACAAAATTACGGATAAAATCCGCCAGCTTGCGGAAAATTTAACCGATTCCGCCCATGCTTCTGATTACGCCTCTGCCATCATGGATTTAGGCGCTCTTGTTTGTACTCCGAAAAATCCTCTATGCAACCAATGCCCATGGTCCGACTTTTGCCAAAGCAAAAACCTTCCGGATTTAGAAAAAATCCCCTACAAAACCAAAATCTCAAAAACCGAAAAAAACGGATTCGTATATCTGATTTTCAATAATAAAAACCAAATTTTCATTCGCAAACGCACAGAGCCGGGACTTCTAACCGGTTTATACGAATTTCCGTGGAGCGAAACACCGCTTTACCCTGAGGCCGAGGATACAGAGCTAAATATCTCACATATTTTTACCCATATCAAACTCAGCTTGAACATCCAAACCCTTCATAAAAACACCTCTCCGACCAAAGGCATTTTTGTTGATATAAGCGAGCTATCAAATTATCCCCTCTCTACCTTGATGAAAAAAGTAATAAACATCTGGCTGAAAAAATCATAAGTTTTCAACATACATACCTGAAAGTATATATTTTTTATTGCAATATTAGTGAGTTAAACTAGAATATAGTTATAAATGAACTATAACTGTAGAAATACTCAGTTAAAAGCATTATAATTATACTGTTCATACATAAGGGAGGCCCGCATGGAAGTAGAAACTTTAACCCTCGAAAACTTGCGTATTCAGCATGCCCATCTTGATGCTGTCATAAAAGAAGAAGAATCCCATATCTGGAAAAATTGCATTAGAATTGAAGAACTCAAAAAACAAAAACTCAGAAAAAAAGACGAAATGCTCCGCCGGATTATGAGTCTAACAGATGCCTAATTCTTGCATATAAAAAAAGAAAAAACGGCTGCTTTTATGCAGTCGTTTTTTTGCTGTTATTTAACCTTTGCTATGCTACACTGACACAAAATAATAATCCTAAAGGAAAAAGACATGCCCATACTCATCCTTTTCTGCCTACTCTTAACCTCAAATTATACTCAGGCAGATGTTCGTTTCATCACAGAAACAGAAAACACCGCAGATTATGAAAAATTTCAAAGACTTAACCCCAAATATACAGAACCTATTGACGATTACGCAATAGACAACGCCAGCCGTTGCAAAGCAGAGGGGTACACTTACAGCAAATGCGCTTCCGGAATGCTATTGGCAGATCCCTGCCCTTATGATTATAGTCTATATGCCAACTGTTGTCCTGACACTTATCGTTACACAGCCACCGAATGTCGCGCTATGGGAAAAAGTTTAGGAGAATATTCTTGCGGAGGCTATTATAAATGCGAGTAACAAAAAAACCGTTGCTAACTAGCAACGGTTTTTTTTAACTTTCAATTCTAATAAATTTAGAATCCTTCAGTATCTAAGCGCTTCCGCAGCTGCTTACGGGCACGTCTGATAGCCTCAGCCTGACGGCGAGCCTTTTTCTCAGAGTTCTTTTCATGATGGCGTCTCAGCTTCATTTCGCGGAAAATACCTTCACGTTGCATTTTCTTCTTCAAAACTTTCAAAGACTGAGCTACGTCATTACCGATAACAGTAACCTGAACCACTTAAATCACCCCTTTTCAACTTATCTAAAGGTTAAACATTGAACTGCTTTTTATCACAGGCTTTCAGAATATGCAAGCAAAAAAGACCACAAACATATATGAGGCTTTTGCCTTTCAAATAAAATAAAGCAAACTTGCGTTAAGCAATAATATTTGGCATAATCCGAGCTTCAACAGTCTTAATTTTTTTCTTCAAACCCGAACGAAGCGTATTAAGCTGTTTTGCCTGAAAAAAATCAATCGTCTGATTTTTGGCAACTAAATGTCTTATATCCGAACAAACGCGGCGCTCCTCTAGTCTCAGTTCACAAAGCTGGTGCTGAAGTTTGCCTAAATTGTCGTTATTTAACATTAAATAGTTCCTTCCCGAAAAAAAAACGATGAAAACAAAAATTTTTGCTGGAAATAATTCCTCAAAATTTGTATTAGATTATACAGCATATTTGAAAAAAAATCAACAATAAAGAAAAACTAGGAGTTTTTATATGAGCAATACAAAGAAAATTGGTATTTTAACCAGCGGCGGCGATTGCGCCGGCTTAAATGCTGTTATCAGAGCCGTGGTTAATTCTGCCAGCAGACTGGGCTGGGAAGTTTACGGTATCAAGAATGGTACGGATGGCTTAACCGAAAAGCCCCTCGCCTACGAAATTTTGACTGTTCACAATTTCTCAGACACCCCTTGGCCGAGAATCAGTGGTTCATACCTTGGCTCTTTAAACAAAGGTGTCAAAATGGAATCTTTGGAAGAAGTTTCTAAACGATTCGGCGAAGGCGTAAAAACTCTTGGTTTGGATGCTATTGTTGTTGTCGGCGGCGACGGCAGCATGAACATTGTCAGCAACTATTGCAAAAATGCCGGAGTTAAGATGGTTGGCATTCCAAAAACCATTGATAACGATACTCCGATTACCGAATTTTCCGTCGGTTTCAACTCTGCTTGCCAAGTTTGCACCTCTGCTATTGATAGCTTAGACGCTACAGCACGTTCACACTCTCGCGCTCTCATTTTGGAGGTTATGGGTCGTGATGCCGGCCACTTGGCCATGCACTCTGCCTTAGCTGGTGGTGCTGATGTTTGCCTAGTTCCTGAGATTCCCTACAAGATTGATGCCATTGTAGAAAAATTAAAAGAAATTAAAGTTTCTGGTCGCAACCATGCTGTTTTGGTTGTATCTGAGGGCATTAAGACCGAAAATGGCGAACATATCATCGGTGCCAAAAACCTCATTGGTGAAAATGTTTACGGCGGTGTCGGACAATATTTGAGCAGCGAACTTAACAAACGTCTACCGGATTTCCAAACCCGCGTAACTACTCTGGGCCACTTACAACGCTCCGGTATTCCGACAGCATTTGACCGTATGTTGGCAGCAATTTTTGGAGCTAAAGCTGTTGAGTTACTTGAAAAAGGCGAAACCAACAAAATGGTTGTATGGGAAGATGGCGAAGCCAAAGCTTATTCTCTGGAAGAAGTTGTTAAAAAAGGCACCACTCTCTTGGATGTACATGGTGATTATGTCAAAGCAGCCCAAAAGATTGGTATGTATGTTGGCGAAATCAAAGCCTAATCAAAAAGCTCCCTTCGGGGAGCTTTTTTTTTAAACTAAAAAAGCAGCCTCAAAAGAGACTGCTTTTTTTCAACAAACTATAACCTATTTTGCAGCATCAATTTGTTTTTGAATTTCAGCGCCATCAATAGTTTGAAGTTGTTTGCCGTTCAGGAACAATGCCGGAACACCGCTAACCTGAATTTTTCCGGCCAAATCATTGATACCATTCAAAGCATCATTAACTTTGGCTGAATTCATGTCAGCTTTCAGCTTTTCCATATCAACGCCGGTAGAAGCAACCAATTCATCAATTTTTGCTTCATCAGGTCTGCCTTCAAAGCTAAAAATAGCATTGTATGCTTCAAAGAACTTACCCTGCTCATTTGCAGCCAAAGCAGCTTTAGCAGCATACTGAGAAATAGGAGCCACAAATGTCAAAGGCTTAAATACGATTTTAATATCCGGATTTGCCTCTGCAATTTGCTTAATTGCCGGATAAACCTTATGGCAATAATGGCAAGAGAAGTCAAAGAACTCAACCAAAACAACATCGGCATCAGCCGCACCGATAAACGGTGTCTTAGGATCATTATTCAATGCCGGCAAATTAGCTTCAATCATTTTCTGAGCTTCGGCAGCAGCCTGTTCTCTCAATCTCTGCTCATAGTTTTGCATAGCATTAACAATGATCTCCGGATTATTATTTAATGTTTCTTCAACACTGCCAGCCTGTTTCTGAGCACCATTGTGAATGCTCATACCCAGAGCAACACCGGCAAGAACCAAAGCCAACAAAGAAACGTAAAGTGAATTCAATTTACTCATTTTAGTATCCTTAAATTATTATATAATAAAACACCTAATAATTTAGCTAATCTGAAATTTATTTACAAGCCCATTTTTATAGAATAATTTGCACTTTCAATCCAATTTGCTAAACATTTATTCATAAATTTAGGATACAATAAGCTAAAAAACTTAAACTTAAGGAAGCAAGAAATGTTCCACATAAAAGTTTCACTTTTTGCACGCACCAAATCTCTTGAAAATAAAATAGATTTATTTCATGACAAACTCATAGATGCCGCAATGACTTTCAAAAAAGCTATTCATGTTTTTTTGACAGAAAAAAGAGGTGAAAATTATCGTAAACTAAGTAAACAAATCAAAACCATTGAGCACGACGCTGACGCACTGCGCCGTGACATTGAAAACAAACTCTACATCCAAAATCTCATTCCCGACCTCCGCGGTGATGTTTTACATCTGGTTGAAAATTTGGATAAAATTATTAATAAATTTGATGAAGTTACCTACAAATTTTATATAGAACAGCCGGATATTCCAGAAGAATATCACACCCGAGTATTAGAACTTTGCGAACAAGTATCAGATTGTGCCGAAAATATGGCCATCGCATCCCGTGCCTTTTTCAGAGATTTTTCAACCGTGCGTGATTATTCACAAAAAGTCTACTTTATGGAACATGAAACAGACTTAACTTCAGGAAGAATGTTAGAAGCTATTTTTGATTCTGACTTACCTCTTGCCAACAAACTACAACTAGATTCGCTTATTACCGAAGTAGCAGACATCGCCGATATTGCCGAAGACTGTGTTGATGAACTTCTAATTTTCACAATTAAAAGAGATATTTAATGGATTTAACCTATTTCATATTCTTAAGCAGTGGTTTATTTTTAGGTTGGTCTTTGGGTGCCAATGATGCCGCCAATGTCTTTGGGACTGCTGTTGGTACCAAAATGGTAAAATTTCGCACGGCAGCTCTCATCTCATCGTTATTCATCATTATCGGCGCTGTTTATGCCGGAGAAGGTGCTAGTGAAACTTTAGGGAAATTAGGACACATCAATACATTAGCCGGAGCCTTCATGGTTGCTCTTGCTGCTGCCCTAAGTATTTATTGGATGGTTCAATCCGCTCTGCCTGTTTCCACATCTCAAGCCATAGTCGGAGCCATCATTGGTTGGAACCTCTACAGCGGCAAACCCACAGAAATAGATTTATTTTTCCAAATTGCCGGGACTTGGGTAATTTGCCCGATTCTTGCTGGCATAATTGCCATTATCATATACTACATCATCAAAAATATTGTCAGACATTCCAAAATACATTTGATTCGTCAAGATTTATATACCCGTATCGGCCTTATTATTGCCGGAGCTTTTGGGGCTTATGCTCTGGGAGCCAACAATATCGCAAATGTTATGGGCGTTTTTGTTGAATCAGCTCCTTTTCATGAAATTAGTTTGGGAAACATTTTACACTTAGATAAGACGCAAGTTCTCTTCCTTATCGGCGGACTTGCCATCAGCATTGGAGTTTATACTTATTCCCACCGTGTAATAAATACCGTCGGAGACAACCTGATGCATATGTCACCACTGGTGGCTTGGATTGTTGTGGTATCTCAAGGTCTAGTCCTCTTTCTTTTTGCTTCCCAAGGACTACAACATTTTCTTTTATCACATAACCTCCCGGCATTACCTCTTGTTCCGGTATCCAGCTCTCAAGCCGTTATTGGTGCCATTATCGGAATAGGCATTGCCAAAGGAGGAAACAACATTAACTGGAGTATCTTGGGACACATAGCCATTGGCTGGGTTTTAACTCCGATTATTGCCGCTTTAGTTTGCTTCGTCTCACTGTTTTTTCTGGAAAATGTTTTTAACCAAATTGTTTATATTCCATAAAAGAAAGGAGCTGAAATCAGCTCCTTTTTTATTTCCGAATTATAACTTCAAATTATTCCAACCGCTCTTTTTCGGTTCTGTCTTTTTCGGAGCAGCCTTTTGCGTATCCCAATTACGAATAGGTCCGCTCTGTTTGGCAACCATATCTTTTTGTGCTTGTGTCTGAGCCACACCGATAGGCAACAACTGTCTCAACATAGCCGGAGAAACAAAAGGAACAGTTTTAGGACGAAAAGACTCAACCATCACATCAATAATCTCCGCTGCCGGACTAAAATTATAAGTCTTAAGCTTTCCGCCATAAAAAACCGAGAAAGAATGACAAGGCGAAGACAAAAGCATATCCGTATAATCCACACCACGCACGAAGCGCAGCATCAAACGAGGCTTTATCACACATTGAGCAACATCGCTTGAGATATTTTCAGGCGTAGCCAAAAACTGCTGAACAATCATATTCTTCAGATTATCATCCACAATTCCGCAAAATCCCGTAACCGCCATATTATCAATAGTATAGCCCTTGTAACCAGCAGGTTTAGCTGCTACTTGGTAACAAAAAACAGCTTCAGAATCTGAAATATTTGCAATCGCACTATTCCCCAAAGCATCAATCATACTCTGAGAAATAACCGGAGGTTGACTGGTTGTTTCATTTCTCCGCCAAGAATCATTATCTTGCTGAAAAGATTGTACACCACTTCTTTGAGTTTGAGCAGAAACAGGCGCAATCATCCCTAAAGAAATCCCCGCCGCTAACAACATTGCAAATTTCATCTAAACTTCTCCTAAAAACTCTTCAACGCTAATATAATATTAAATAAAAAAACATTTTACACCAAAAATTCTCAACTTTTCCCCGACCAAACAAAAAAAAGCCTCGCCGAAAGCGAAGCTTTTTTTAATGGACAATACATTACCAAGGCTCAGTATATTTAAGATTCGGGTCATTCAACCTATTGAAGTAACTATTATCACTACCCACAGCGCTTGGTGTTTTGCCACTCATCGGAGCTCTAAAATTAGAGAGCTGATCATAAGTCGTATCCACCAAGTTGGAATCAAATGTTGTTCCCAAACCACCTTTTCTATCAAAGTAACAATAAACGGTTGCATAAGCCTCCAGATGTTTTCTGAACACAGGGAACAAATTCCAAGCAATAGCATCATTACCGCTTAAGCCTAATCCCAAATCATCCATATATTTTTTATAATATGTATAGGGATACATAAAGCCCATAATTGCACTCCACCCCTTAAAGTTATTATCAGAACCGTGAGCATAAACCTTAGCACGCAACCAAGTACTTTTCTGGAAGTACAAAGGTGTCGGAGCATCAGCAGACCCTGTTGCATAATCATTCGGGTTTTTAGGATAGTTCACAAGCACAATATCTTGCTTTCTGCCTGGCTGTCTGGTTCCGGGGATACCGGCTTGAGCCATTGCAAAACCGGCAGGCATAATCGTAATAACCTTAGCATATCCGGGAGGACACATTGGAGCCGGCACAACACCCAACCACGGAGAGGTCCAATCCGTATGGTTTTTTGCCACATAACTATCACTAATCGTCTGACAACTATTTCCGCTTGTCTTACTCGGACATCCTGAAGAATTTTCCCAACTTCCAAAACTCTCAAGATAAGTATTATCAACGACATAAATACCCTTATTAATAAAATCAGGTAAAATATCGCTCAAACGAGCTCCACCGCGTGTCGTCAACTTAATATCATGCATAACTGATGTATATGCGGGATTAACCTGATAAGCATCATAAGTCACACCACGATTAAATCCGCTAACCACACCGCTCGTAATCGGATTGGTCCATCCACGATTAGAAACAAAGCGGTCAGCCCTGACATAACCCTTATCATTTCCTGTTGTCGCCGCCTGAGCCTGAACTTGAGCATCCGTAAGTTTTGTTCCGTAAGTAGATTCTAACTCAACAACACCTTTACGAACATAAACACTGCCACGTTCTGCCGTAGACTTATCAGCCTCATTTGCATCAACCGTAAACACCTTTTTAACACTAGCTGCATTATCTTTAACAATCATCTTTCCGCGTGTAATTTCCACGGTTGAATTTCCGCCACTGTTATTACTAACCTGCGAAACTTGCAATAACTTTTCTCCGGCATCTCCGGCCGCATTATCATTATATACAATTAATTCACCATCAACCTTAACTTTAGACTTATTGGCGGTTTTGGGTTCAACTTTCAGCACATAAGCCCCACCGGGTTCCTCAACCTGAAAATTCATATTGCGAACACGCGTAATTGCATTAGCGATATCGGTTTGATTCATCTTAGATGCATCGGTATTCTTAATCGTAAAGCTGTTTACAATAGAGTTAATTGCAATATTAGCCCTATTTGCCCTAAACATTGTATCTTGAATACTAACCTCATTTGTCGTCAGAGCAGGATTCAACGCGCCCGTATACAAATGAACACTATTATTACCATGAATTTGAACATCTTTCGTCGTGCTAATTTCGGCACCGCTTGCATTAAGCACAGCCTTAGCTATATCATTAGCATTCAATGTAATTGTTGCATTTTTCATACTGGATTCGGAAGAAGAAATCTTTAACTTATCCGTCGCCACATTAAAGTCAGGTTGAGCAAAACTTGCTTTGGTCGCCTCAACATGCAAATTCCACGGACCGGAATATGATGTTGCACCAGCATCCAAAGTCAAAGATTTAAATTTCTGTGTCCGAATTTCTCCGGCTGTAAAAATTCCGGTAACATCAGCATTTCCCTTAACCGTCAGCTTGTTAGGAGTTCCATCTGTAGAGTTAACGGAAGCGTTCAAATCACCAATCACCGTATCCCCGGCAATATTCGTTTTACTATTAATCTTTGTTCCAGCACTATTTACGGTAATTTTACCATTCAACAAATTCAAATCAGACGCACTAGCATTAATAACACTACCATTGTTACCATACTTCAAATTACTGTCTGTAACCGTAAATAAAGTACCATATTGCAAACCGGCATCATTAACTTTGAACTTATTAGCCAATGCTGTTAAGGCACCACCGATAACCGTATTACCACCGATTGTTGCACCACCGGTTCCTTCAATTAACAAAGCACCATCACTACCCTTGCTTTTATCCGTAAAGTTAGCCTGATTTTGAGCCGAAATAATCAACTGATTAACATTTGTAATATTATGATGCGTTCCGGCATCAGCGCCAAGTTTCAAATTAGCTTCCATTTGATTGAGTTTTGCCGTGGAAGGATTTCCGCTCATATCAATACGATACAAATAGTTCTCGTTATTTCCACCGCCGCCTGCTTCAACAATAGGCTGTACAGAAGACGTAACAATAGAGCCATTGGTTGTCGTAACACCAAGCTCACTGCTCATATTATCAATAGACCAAATACCTTGCACACCATTGACCTGAACCTTACCGCCGCTAACTTGAGCATAACCGCCATTTGTTCCGACCATTGAAGCAATACGAGAAGCTCTGAGCATCGGAAAATTTCCTTTTTCCTTCGGCTCTGCCACCACAAAAGCCGTAACAGCCTTTCTACCACTGGCTTCCGTATACTTAAATGCTACCTTATAATCTTTTGTAAAAGTTTTGGTATCCTGAACATTACCAGAAGAATCTAAAAAGCCATACGGCAAGTAATCTCTAAAATGCTTAATATCAACCGTTTTTTTACCACCTGACACCAAATCACTATAATTCACAGAGTTATTTACACTGTTATTGACGGAATTGCCGGCCACAATAGCATTATAGTTATCCCGTACATAGTCATCTACGGCTTTAATCAAGCTACGCATTTGACCTGCAGCATTAATATCTTGCAGTTCTGTTGTTCTTTCAGCTGCTTTCCGATATAAAATCGGCGTAACCATAGAAATGAGGGCAAGCATTGCCATAGCCTCCACCATCAGGCTTCCGAGCTCATTCAGCTTTGCAAATTTGCTTTTCAACATCATTTTTCTCCTCACCTCAACTAAATCGGCGTAATATATACCATGCAATATGAACAAACTTTCGGGTCAACAATATTTCCTTCATCATCTTTCAAAGCTTCAACACACATTCTGTTAAAAGATTCATTACCGCCTGTTGTATCATTAACCACATATTCAGGTATTCCAATCCATTCCGTTTCACGTCCGACCAAACGCATAGTATATTTATCTTGCACGCTACCATTGCTAGATTCGTCATAAACTCTCAAAAAAGTTTTTTCTTCAAAATCTGCATAACCAATATTGACACCGACACCAACCGTATTTTTCAAAGCATTTAACAAATCATTATTGGGTTTTCCGGTTTTGATATTGCGCCATTTTGGCGGGACACAAGCATAAGTAACCACATAATTATACGCATTGGACTGACTGCAACAACTTGGACTTCCCGGACATCCTGTAACAGAATTTGAATATCCGGACGATGTCTTATCCAAACAATAAATACGAGAATGAATTTCTTGCCTGCGATTAATCTTGCTTATATCCGAAGGATTACAGCCTTCCAACCCATACGGAAGATAATTTTTTTGACACAAGATATCAAAGTCAACTTCTCCGGGATAATAAGAGTTAAAACCTAAATCGCGAGCATAATTCTCTGCGGCTCTATGTTGCAACAAAACTTTACTGACGATAGCCTCAGCCTGCGGTTCAACATAAATTTCCCGCATATCCGAGCGTGTCGCCAGATTAAACGAATACAAAATTGCAATAAAAGTTGCTAACACGACCCAAATATACATATCTTCAGTCCCGTATCAATCTCTTAACGCTCTTTCTATCATAACATAAGAGCATAGCTTTTTCCACGCATAAAGCACTAAATTTTATCAAACTTAACATATCTGTAACAATTAAAAAATGCTAATATTCATACAAAACTTTATACACCATAAATACTGAAATAAAGGTTAAAATCACAAATGCGTTTAATAAGTCTGTTTTTAGGGTTTAATTATAAAAAAAATACGATAAAATACCAAGCAAACAAATCTATTGTTAAGGCAAAACCATGGTAAATTTAGACGACGATTTTGATGCCGAAGAAACGGAAGAAGTAAAAAACAAACTTGACCGCAAAAAAATATTGATGTTTTTGCTTCCTGCCCTTATAGCAATTGGGTTGGTTGTCAGCTTTTATTCCGTTTTAAGCAAAAAAACCTCCTCTCCGACAGATCTCTCTTATGCCGTGGTAGAACGCCCCACCAGCAACGAAGATGGCATATCTCAAAACAAAATAACTATTCTTTACGATATTCCGGAAATCAATGTTCGCATCACAGATGAGGTCGGAACCCCACAAGACATCAGCCTTAAACTCAATTTAGAGCTCAACAATATTGAAGATGTCAAAATTATAGAAGGACTGATGCCCAAAATCATTGATGCCGTTATTGCCCACACAATAGAACTCACCCCTGACGAAATCAGCGGCTCCAATGGACTATATTGGCTTAAAGAAGAACTTTTATACCGAATTAATCTGATTGTATCTCCCGTTGTGGTAACAAACCTCAATTTTAAAACTTTCAATCAGAACAAATAACTAAAAAATAAGGACAGCAACCGTGGCAGAAGAAAACGTAACAAACAATCAAGAAAAGACATCTCCCAACAATGAAGACAAAAATTGGGCCGATGCCATCAAAGTCCGTGGAGAAGAAGAAGTCTCCACAACTTCAAGTGATGCTGCCGATTCCAAAATTCTTAATCAGGAAGAGATAGATTCTTTATTTGGTTACACCCCAGATGACGAAGATGAAGATTATGAAATGAAAACAGGCGTAAGAGCAATTTTAAACGCCTCTATGGTTTCATATGAACGCCTACCGATGTTAGACATCGTTTTTGACCGTTTAATACGTATGATGGCCACATCATTAAGAAACTTTACCCAAGACAACGTTGAAGTTTCACTTGATAACATTGAGTCCATGCGTTTTGGCGAATACATTGATTCTCTTACACTTCCGACACTTTTAGCTGTTTTCAAAGCTGAAGAATGGGATAACTATGGCCTGATGTCCGTAGATTCTTCTCTGGTTTACTCAATCGTAGATGTTTTGCTCGGTGGTCGACGCGGAACAGCCGCCATGCGCATAGAAGGCCGCCCCTATACCACGATTGAATTAAATCTGGTGAAAGATATGATAGAATTAATTTTATCAGATCTCTCCACGTCTTTTGATCCGGTAACTTCCGTTAATTTTGCCTACGACAGACTAGAAACCAACCCACGTTTTGCCACAATCACCAGATTATCCAACGCCGTTATTGTCGCCCATTTACGCATAGACATGGAAGATCGCGGCGGCAAGATTGATTTGATGATTCCCTATGCAACTTTAGAGCCCGTACGTGATTTATTGCTGCAAATGTTCATGGGTGAACGTTACGGCCGTGACACCATCTGGGAAAACCACTTAATGGAACAACTCTGGGAAACAGATGTTGAAATCAAAGCAATCTTAAAAGAAAAAATGATAAGTTTAGGCGAGATTGCAAAATGGGAAAAAGGCTCTTTCCTGCCTTTAGAGATGTCTTGTACGGATGACGTTACCATGATTTGCGGCGACGTCCCCCTGCTCAAAGGATGCATGGGCAGAAAATCTGATCATGTTGTAATCAAAGTAAAAGATAAGGCCAATCGCAATGGATAGTTTTGAATTAATCATCAATCTCACCATCATCTGTCTTCTGATACCGACAATTGTTTTTGCCTATCGGCTCAACAAGAACTTGAGTGTACTCCGTCAAAACCAAAAAAGTTTAGCAGAACTCGTTCAATCCCTTAACGAGGCCACATTCAAAGCAGAAAACTCCATTCCGAAACTAAAATCAGTAACCGAACATTCCTCAGAAGGTTTGAAAGAAGTTGTAGACAGCGCAAAAACCTTAAAAGATGACCTAACATTTATCAACGAGAGAGCAGACAATTTAGCTGACAGACTAGAAATTATGATAAAAGACGGTCGCAATATTCGGGAAGATGTTCCGCAAAAATCCACTGCCGGAATTTTTGGTACAAAAAAAGCTTCCGCTAAAAACATTGATGATGTAGAAGAAGATAAGTTCAGTGTTTCAGATTCCCGTTCTGAAGCGGAACTTGAACTTCTAAAAGCCCTAAGAGCCATAAAATAAGGAATATAAATGTTAAAAAAAATCAAAAATAATTTTCGGATTTTGCCTATTTTCATTTTTCTGGCCGTTTTGACTTTATCAATTCGTGTCAATAACGTTTTTGATTCCTTAAAACACGCAGACAATCGTTTGTTTGTAATTGGACAAAGTGGAGCCTGGGCAGAAGAAACAGCTTCTAAAGAAACTGCAGATTTAAGCAAAGTTTTAATTCAAGCTGAACAAGGCAAAACACCAAACGCTGCCGGAGAAAAAGCAAACAACACTTTTACCCAGTCCGAAATTATGATTCTTCAAGAGCTGGCAGAACGGCGCGAAGCCTTAGACATCAGAAGCCGCGAAATTGATAAGAAGGCCGTCCAACTAAAAGTAGCCGAAGAAGAGATTGAAAAGAAATTGGCTCAACTACGAGAATATGAGGGCAAATTAAAAAAACTCATTAATGAATATAATGAGAAAGAAAAAGAAAAAATTGCTGCTCTGGTTAAGATGTATACAAGCATGAAGCCGCAAAGCGCCGCAAGAATCTTTAATACTTTAGATATAGAAACAGCAGCCTCCTTATTGCGAGAAATGAAACCGTCTTCAGCTTCTGCTATTGTTTCTCAAATGGAAGCAGTAAAAGCCAAAGCCGTAACGGACCAAATCATCGGTAACAGCATCTAATGGAAGGATAAAGTGAGAAACCCAAGACAAAAGGATTCTAAACGTTTAAACCGGCGCGTCGGATTTTGCACGCTGGTTTTTGCGTGTTTTTCTTTTGGGTTTCAGGCTTTTGCCTCCGTTGAAAATACAGCGGCTGTTTCGCCCATATCCTCAGCACAAATAAAACCCATAGAAACCCGCAGTTCCGCCACGGTTAGCAACAGAAGCGAACTAGCTTCCCCTCAAATAGAAAGCAAAAGCAGCCAAAGCATCAGCTTAAGTTTTCCATGGAATATTCCGGTTGGATTAGCGGTTTTCCAACGCGGTGATTATTTATGGATAGTCTTTGACCACGCTCAAAGCATCAATATTGAAGAAATGGCAGCAACAGCAGCCCCTTTAGCTGAAGAGCTTATCCAAATTCCTAACTATCAAGCCCTTATTTTAAGACTAAAACTTAAGGACAATACATTTTATACTGTCCGTAAAGAAGGCTTGCTTTGGGTTGTTGACTTGTTAAACAAACCTTTTCCGGATGAGCAACATAAATACATGCAGGCTTTCACACAATATGACAGTCGCAGACAACCCTACCTATTTATCCCGATTTCCAATACCGGAAACATTGTTTCCACCTTAGACCCGGAAATCGGAGATACTTTAATTATAGCCCCAAGTATAGATATTGGTATCGGAACTGAACGTCCCTATACCTATCCGGATTTAGATATATTAAGTTCTTATCAAGGTATTATCGTTGTCTCCAAAACCAATGACATTGTTGTCAATCGTGCAACGACCGGAATTTCTATCCAAGCTTATAACCGTGGGTTAAATATTTCACATAATCTAGACATACTGAAAAGACAAGCTCTTCTCAGCCAAGAAGAAGCAGACATTTCGCCCCTTAATACAGCAGGTAGAGCCGAGCTTATGAGCATGCCCTTTCTTGAAGCGGAAGAACAGCTGAAAAATGACATAGCACAAGCTCCAGAGGAACAAAAAAACAAAGCACGTCTGGAACTGGCAAAATACTATGTTATGAAAGGTTTGGGAACAAACGCCCTAAGCATAATTAATTCCATCAAAAAGTCTGATAGCCCCGAAGCCAAAACAGAAAGATTGCATGGGCTTTCCGGCGTTGCAAACTTTTTAGCCAATCGCTACGAAGCTGCCGTTGAAGATTTTTCCTATGGAAAACTTCCGTCTATTAACGAAGCAGTTTTCTGGCGCACATTATCCGAAGCGGCCATAGAATATAAAGATGAACACAACGCCATGCTGCTTTCTTTCATTTCTTTGATTAGAGATTATCCCGATGAAGTCAAAGACCGCATTGCCTTGGTTGGAGCCAGAATAGCTCTAAACGCCGGAGATGATTTGTCCACCCAAAACTTCATTGACATCTTAAAAAACAGCAAACATCCCGAACGATTAGTCCCGGCGGTACACTATCTAACGGCCAAAAAACTTGTTTTACAAGGTTCCCCGATGAGTGCTGTTAATGAATATAAAAAGATTCTTCCTTTAGATTCGTTAAAATATACATCTCTCGCCCGTAAAGAAATTGTCTCTCTTGGTCTAAAGCTCAATCTATTCCCCATAGACAAAGCCATAGCCGAATATGAAAGATTACGCTATGCTTGGGGAGAAAGAACATTTAAATTAAGCTTATTAGATGGTCTGGCCGACATGTATGCGCGCAAAAAAGATTACCATAATGCTTTGCGAACATTACAAGAATTGCGAGATTATGCAGACAGCGACCAAAAAGAAGCTGTAGAAAACAGAATGGTTCGCTTGTTTGAAAACATCTATGTCCACAATGAAGCCGACAACATGTCAGCGTTAAAAGCACTTGCCCTTTATGATGATTACGAATGGCTCGCCGCTCAAAGCAGCCAATATAATACAATAGTGCAAAAACTAAGCGATCGCTTGGTAGCTGTTGATTTGCTGGACAGAGCCGAAAATTTTCTAAGCAATCAAATCAAAAATGTTCCTATGACACCAATAGATCGGGCTAAGACCGGCACGCGTCTGGCCTTGGTTTATTTATTCAACGATAAAGATGGAGAAGCTTTGCGTTTACTGGATGATACCGAACATGCCTCCATTCCGGAAACTCTATCTCTGCAACGTAAAATCATCAGAGCTAAAGCATTGTCTAACATGGGCAAACAACAGGAAGCTCTGGATTTATTAAAAGATGACTACAGCAAAAACGCCATTTTACTAAAGAGTGAAATATTCTGGAACGCAGGGCTGTGGGGACCAGCTTCTGATAATATTAAATACCTGATAGAAAAGCCGATTCCGGGGCAGCCCTTAAGTGAAGAGCAGATTGGTTACATTTTAGATTGGGCTACCGCATTGAAGAAATCAGGAAAAGAAACGGTCATTGTCCGCTTAAGGAACAAATTTATGCCCTATTTTAAAGATACAAAATATTATAGCGTTTTCAATATTTTAACCGGACAGTTGGAAGAAGATAAGATAGATATTAACTCTATCAATAAAATGATAAATGATGTTGCCGCTTTCAGTAACTTTACCAAAATTTATGCCGATTCGCTAAAACAAGGTGATACAACTAAGCCCGAGAAGAAATAAAAATGGCACAAGATTTCAAAATAGAAAGCCCTTTTGCCCCGGCAGGCGACCAACCGCAAGCCATTAAAGAACTTTGCGAAGGCATTAAAAACGGCGAAAAAAATCAGGTTTTATTAGGCGTTACGGGAAGTGGTAAAACCTTTACCATGGCCAAAGTTATAGAACAAAGCAAACGTCCGGCTCTGATAATGGCTCCGAACAAAATTTTAGCCGCACAGCTTTATTCTGAGATGAAAGAATTTTTTCCCAATAACCATGTAGAATATTTTGTTTCCTACTATGATTATTATCAGCCGGAAGCCTATGTTCCCAAAACAGACACTTACATTGAAAAAGATTCGGCCATTAATGAACAAATAGACCGAATGCGCAACGCCGCCACACGCAATATTTTGGAAAGTAACGATGTAATTATTGTTGCTTCCGTTTCCTGCATTTATGGTTTGGGCGATGTAGAATCTTATTCTCAAATGACGATTCCGCTCAAAGTCGGAGATGAGATAGAGCCCAAAGAAGTTTATCATCGTTTGGCCGAATTGCAGTATGAACGCAATCAACAAAACTTTGTCCGCAGCACCTTCAGGGTACAAGGCGATGTTTTAGACATTTTTCCGGCACACTACGAAGACAGAGCCTGGCGAATTTCTTTTTTCGGGGATGAAATTGAAAGTATTTACGAATTTGACTCTTTAACTGGAAAGAAAACCGCCGAATTAAAAGAAGTAACAGTTTATCCGGCCAACCACTATGTAACGCCGCGCCCTGCTCTTTCTCAAGCTATTGTACATATCAAGGAAGAACTGAAAGACCGTTTGGAAGAATTAAAAAGTCAAAATAAGTTATTGGAAGCTCAAAGACTGGAACAACGTACGCGTTTTGACTTAGAAATGCTGGAGGCAACGGGACATTGTAAGGGAATTGAGAACTATTCGCGCTACCTGACCGGCAGACCGGCAGGAGCCCCGCCACCGACATTGTTTGAATACCTTCCGCCCAATGCCATCATCTTTATTGATGAGAGCCATATTTCCGTACCGCAAATCGGTGGCATGTATAGAGGCGACTATAATAGAAAATCAACTCTGGCCAACTATGGTTTCAGGTTGCCCTCTTGCGTTGATAACAGACCTTTGAAGTTTGCCGAATGGGATGCGATGCGCGGACAAACAATCTTTGTTTCCGCCACCCCCGGAGATTGGGAGTTGGAACAAAGCGGCGGCAGTTTTGTTGAGCAAGTCATCCGTCCGACAGGCTTGGCTGACCCGGTTTGCGTTGTCCGTCCGGTAGAAAACCAAATTGATGATTTAATGGAAGAATGCCGCAAAGTCATCGCCAAAGGCGAACGTGTTTTGGTAACAACTCTGACCAAAAAGATGGCGGAAGACTTAACCGAGTATCTCAATGATAACGGCATAAAAGTAAGATACTTGCACTCTGATATTGATACTTTGGAGCGTATAGAAATCATCCGCGATTTACGATTAGGCATTTTTGATGTTTTGGTCGGCATCAATTTGTTAAGAGAAGGCTTGGATATTCCTGAATGCTCGCTTGTGGCTATTTTAGATGCGGATAAAGAAGGCTTTTTGCGTTCTACAAGGTCATTGATTCAAACCATCGGCCGTGCCGCAAGAAATGCGGAAGGAAAAGTTATTCTGTATGCCGATAAAATAACCGGTTCTATAAAGCAAGCTTTAGAAGAAACCCAACGCCGCCGCGAAAAACAAATGAATTATAATGCCGAACATGGCATTACCCCCAAGACCATTAAAAAGAGCATTTCTTCAACCCTAAAAGAAATGACCGAAACCGACTTTGTCAAAGATGACAGCAAAGACGTTGAAGAAATCAAGAATATTGATAAAAAGATAAAAGAATATACCAAACTGATGAAAGATGCCGCCGCCAATCTGGAATTTGAAACCGCAGTAATTTATCGTGATAAGATTAAAGAACTTGAATTCTTGGCAATGAAAAACTTATAATTCAATAGAGCCTAAGTCCCAAAAACATAAAGCCACGAGGCACAAAAGATAGATATGCACACCGGAAGCAACGCGGTCCAACAATGATTAGCGCCGCAGCCAACGGCGGTCAAGCTGGCAACAGCTTGCTGTACGGATTAAAAAGCTTGGAGAACGAGGTAAATAATAAGAAATAAAGGCAAAAGTACCACAGCGTACATAGAAGTACGTGAGGACACTTTTGACCTGAAATTTCTGTATTAGTTACCCGTTATACAAACTTTTTACTCACGATGGTAGGGATGATGACTAATAATCGTCTGAATACGATATATTTGCTCGGCTAAAACAGCCCGCATAAGCATATGAGGCAAAGTAAGCTTCCCAAAAGAGAGCAACAAATCGGCTTTGGCTCGGGTTGAAGGCAAATGTCCATCTGCACCACCGATAAGAAAACAAATTTCTGAACATCCATTTAGCATCCAATTTTCAATTTTTGCAGCAAGCTCAAGACTTTTCATATTTTCGCCACGTTCATCAAGCACAATAACTTTAGCAGATGGCGGAATATTACTTTGCAAAAATTTAGCCTCTTTTTCTTGGGTTGCATTATCTTTTTCTTTGATAACCACATCCCATGAAGACCGCTTGACATATTCCTCAATAATCATAGCCTCCGGCGAATTTTTCTTACATTTACCAATCGCTAAAATTGTTGCTTTCATCTTACTTTCTCCCAAAATCATTGTCAGTAAAAAACATCTTACAAACTTTGTCAACCGACATTGACATTTAGACAAAATAAGCGCATATTGTGCTCAGAAAAATATTAAAAACTCTCTACGATTATGTTTTGCCCTATAAATATTTGAAATATGGAAACAAAAAAATCTCAAAACCTTGAGCCAAACGCCGAGGTACAGAAAGAAAATGTAACGCCATCATCTCAATGGCACGAGGAAGAAACAGAACGCCCAACCCACATCGGCTGGTATTTTGCTGCTCTATTTATCGCCATTTTACTGATGGCTTCAGTAGTGTATTTCAAACCTTTATAAATCTATTTTTATGAAACTGATAAAAAGAATTAAAACTTTCTTGTTAGAAAGAAATTATCTCTGGCTCAACCCCAGATTCAAAGACAAAACACCGGAAGGACTTTTGCTGTATAAAGACAGTCGTCCAAACTTGTTCTTCTCCGCGAAAGAATTTGCTTATGCTTTGCACAACCTAACCGGCAAAAAAATCTATATGCCTCAGGTTCAACATTGTCAAATGAAAGCGCTTCATCCACGTGGGGGAGAGTTTCCGGCTTGGCTATGGAAAGGTAAAAAGTTTTGCTATTTTGCACCGATTGGAACAAGCGAAATCTTTCTGGCGCTAAACAGACAATATCAAACTTTTCCACTTCGCAGAGCATCTGTTCAAATGGGAAAATATGACACATCTGAAGAAGAGGCTGAGATTATTCTCTCTTACCGCGTCAGCGAAGAGCTAAAGGTTTATCCTGTATGCGCTCTTTTAAATTCTAAGACCGGCTTACAGTTTGTTTTGGCTCAATATGCTCCCAAAGACAAACTCCAAACGGCCTTAACCGACATACAAAATTGGAAAAAGAAAAAATTGGATTTACATAGTTGCTCAAATATGTAAATTCTCACAGACAAAGAAAAATCCGGAAAATTTATTTCCCGGATTTTTTCTTTATCATCAAAAAACCTTATCTTGGTTTAACAGCCTGCCACATTTTTTCAATACTGTAAAACTCTCTAACCTCAGGCTTAAAGATATGTACAATCACATCAAAAGCATCTATCAACACCCAATCGGCTTTTTCCTCACCCTCTGCCGTAGATTTATATCCGGCTGCTTTCAGATTCTCCTGCACTTTTTCTGCCAAAGAAGCCACATGGCGTTGCGACGTACCGCTAGCAACCACCATTTGGTTAGCAATAGAGGTTTTGCCTCTCAAATCAATTACAACGACATCTTCGGCTTTGTTGTCATCCAAGGTCTTAACAATGATATCCAAAACCTTATCTTCATCATTAACTTCTATTTTTTTAGCTGTTTTTGCCAATCTTCAAACTCCTAATCTAAAGGCGACCAAGCTTTTTTAACTTCCTGAACGACATCAACTTTTTCGTCCTCTTTAGCTTGAGCGCGTCTTTCTCTTGTAATATAACCGCTTACGGCATTAAGGCAATCAAAAAGTCCTTGTTTTGCAACAGCCGAAATCGGAAAAACTTTTTTGCCGCTGGCTTTTTCCAAAGCCTTAACTTTTTTGGATATTTCTTTATCATCCAAAGCATCAATCTTGTTTAAGACCACAACCTCAGGCTTATTACTCAAATCTTTTTTATAAAGTTCCAGTTCGCGCCGAATGGCCTTATAAGTTTTTGCAACATCTTCTTCGGTAGCATCTACCAAATGCAAAAATGCGGCACAGCGCTCCACATGACGCAAGAATCTGTCGCCTAACCCCACACCTTCGTGCGCTCCTTCAATCAAGCCCGGAATATCCGCCAAAACCATTTCATAGTTATTTACCCAAGCCACACCCAGATTCGGATGCAATGTTGTAAACGGATAGTCGGCAATTTTCGGACGAGCTTTTGTTACAACAGACAAAAAGGTTGACTTTCCGGCATTAGGCATACCGATTAAGCCGACATCGGCAATAACCTTAAGCCTGAGCCAAACCCAACGCTCTTCTCCCGGCCACCCAGGCTCGGCATATCGCGGCGCTTGATTAACAGCAGTCTTAAATTGCGCATTACCTCTGCCGCCATCACCGCCTTTAGCAATCATATACCTTTGCCCAGGCTTAACCATATCAACAATAAGCGTTTCTCCGTCATCGGCCACAATTTCCGTACCAACCGGTACTTTGATGATAATATCATCACCTTTGGCACCTGTTTTATCAGAACCCATACCATGTTGACCTTTAGGAGCCTTAAAATGCTGGTTATAACGAAAATCAATTAAAGTATTCAGATTCTCAACAGCCTCAAAATAAACACTGCCGCCTTTTCCGCCATCACCACCGTTTGGCCCGCCAAACTCAATATATTTTTCGCGCCTAAAGGAGACGCAACCTGCGCCGCCGTCACCGGAACGAACATATATCTTAGCCTGATCCAAAAACTTCATTGTTAATCCTTTTTCCTTTAAGCTTCACCCAACATAATTTAAGCGCAAAGAGATAATTTTTCCACTTATTTTGATTTAAGACAAAAACAGAGGGGATGAACAAACACCCCCTCCGCCTAAACCTTATTTTTGGTCAAAACCTATTCGGCAACAACCGAAACAAAAGTCTTGTCATCACCTTTTTTGGTGAATACAACTTTGCCTTCAACCAAAGCAAAAATAGTGTGGTCTTTACCCATACCAACATTCTCACCCGGATGATACTTTGTACCACGTTGACGAATGATGATATTTCCGGGGATAACAGCTTGTCCGCCGGATTTTTTCAAGCCCAAACGACGGCCTTCTGAGTCGCGTCCGTTATTGGAACTACCACCTGACTTCTTATGTGCCATGACTATACTCTCCTAAAACTCAATTACTTACCGATAATATCAGTAATTTTAACAATTGTGATGTTTTGTCTGTGGCCGTTTTTGCGGCGATAATTCTGTCTTCTCTTTTTCTTAAAAACGATGACTTTCGCATCACGAGCCTGTTTCAAAACCGTAGCTTTAACGCTGGCACCAGCAACCAACGGTGTACCAATGGTTTCATCCAAAGCCAAAACTTCGTTGAAAACTACTTCTTTACCTTCTTCACCGGCGATTTTTTCCAGTTTAACAACGTCGCCAGAGGCAACTTTGTACTGTTTTCCGCCTGTTCTAATTACTGCGTACATTTCAATTCACCTAAATTTTGATTATTTTGTTACATAAATCGTTGTTTGCAATATACATAACTTTTTCCAGCTGTCAATAAGAATCTATCTAAAAAGTTAACTTTAATGCATATATAAGCTATTTAAACAAAATTCTATAGAGTTCCGGCTTCATATATTTTCCCTGCCAGATACCAAGTTTAGCACGTTTAGCATCTTTCTGCGCTTCTAAATAGGCAACATCGGTACTTTTATAAACAACGGCCCAACCGCTTTTAACCATTTCCAAATTTACGTTAACATTTCCGACAAAACATTCGCTCATATCACGGTTATAAATATCTTTGCCGATAGTTTTACAGCTAAGTTCTCCAAGTTTCATCAAACGCTCCAACTTTTCACGAGCCTTGATTCCGCAATTATATTCTTTTCCCTCACTGTCTTTACATGTTTGATAATATTCCGGAGCATCAATATAAGCCAAGCGCACGTTTTGTTCTCTGAGTTTAATACTATCCCCGTCCACGGCATAAATATTATCCTTAGCAAGACCTGGTTCTATAAACGACAATACCCCCAAGCATACCAAACACACAAAAGACCTAAACATAAAAAAACCTCACTGTTTCCAATCAAACAGCACTATATAAAGTTTTGCGAATTTATTCAACAAAACTTTTCGCTCCCAACCTTTTCAAGTCCAATAAAAAGTTGTGAAAAAGTTTGGATAACAGCATTAAAAGATTTGTTATTCTGATATCTTTATCTTATGATAGGCTAAAAGTTTATAAAGTAAGAACAGTTCAGAGGACAACGCAAAGTGTCAAATATTTTTCGCAAAATTTTTGTGTTAAGTATAATGGCAGCCACTTTAACCGGCTGTGAATTTTGGAATCGCAACTTACAAGATGTTCTAAACAACCCTTTTAGAAGCTCTCCTGTTCGCGAACCGGCTCCTCTGCGGATGCCTTCTTCCGTAGTTGTTTGCCGCACCAAACAATGTGCTCCGGCCAAACTTTCCATGTCCCGAGAATACATTTACAATAGCCTGTTACACTTACTTGATAACAACAACCGTAAAAAAGCGCTTATCTGCCAAGCCGATGCATCTACTCGTGCCTGCACCGAAACCTTTATATCTATTCCAATCACCGTTGGCATGACCCCAGCTTATATGTACATAGATTCCGTCAAAATTACAGATGTCTCCATCGCCAAAGGTAACCGTTCTTTGAAACTTGTTTTGAACTATAATGTTACCTACAACGGTCAGTCCCCTGATTGTAAACCGGCTAAATCTCTTCTCTATGTCAAAAACACAGAGAACATTGTCTTAGAAGACAGCGGCTACATGTGCGGCATGACCACTATTGGCCAAACAATGATAAAGACACTGTTTGTCATTGACTACATTGATTTGGACTATGGCTATATTGGCGGTTTTTATTCTGTTGGTCTTTCCGGTCCTGCCTATGGCGGAGGAACTGGCTATATGATAATCCGCTTACCCAAAGACGCCTACCCGCTTAACCCTGACTTAACGGCACAAGCCAAATATGCCACGGGCAACGCAGGACAAGATTACATCAACTCCACCACACCTCAGATAAACGAAAGCGACAACAATACCTCAAACGCCAATGTTCAGGTATTTCCGATAACAAAATAAGTTTTCTTATTTTCTTCCGTAGCCAAAATATTGCGGTGTCTGGTAGACAACAATCTTTTCAACATTACTGAATTTCAGTTTAACATTACCATGGCTAACTTCTCCGTTTGCAGAAGGCAATTTTCCATGCTTGCTCTCAAACTCCTGCAAATCGCGCAGACTCATTGCCACACCGTTATCAAAAGATACATTCCAACCATAAGCGGATGTTCCGACATTGATATGAATATTTTTTATTTCCTCATTTCCAACAAATTCAGCAGATTGAGAAGCCCCCGAAAATTCAAAATACTTATCATTTTCGTTTCCGCTTAACCATTTCAGCGCATGTTTATGCAAAGCATCAGCATCGGCATATTCATCTTTTTTCTCCGGCGCAAAAACAGCTAATTTTCCGAGCTGTGCAAAATATATTTGAGCCCCTTCAGGTCCGCTCAACCATCCGAAAACCGAATTTTCAAAATTCAAAACCTTTCCGGCATGTGATGACAAATCAACATTAACAAAATCATTAACAATCAATCCGGTATCATCATCTGTCTGCCCATAAATAAAATGCTTTTGTGCCGGCAAAAACTCACCTTCTGGATTTTGAAACTGATAGACTTCTTCGTTATAAATATTAAGTTTCTCAGAACCTCTTTTAACAACAGTAGCCATACGAATAGTATCACTTGGCTGTATAATCTCTATTTTTTCATCACTTTGAACCGGAACTAAATTTTGATTAAAAATAATCAAATGCCAATCACTAAGCTCATGCACATCATCAGCATTCAGCAACAAACTTCCACCCTGCAAATTAAAAAACTGCATTCCTGAATTTTTATCGGCTATATGTTCTTTAGCCAGCATCTCTGCATGTTGTTCTTCTGTCAAAGCAACCGATTGATATGCCAGCTGAACGACACGTCCCAAGATACTTTCTTTTGTATCTTCTGATAAAAGATTATTCGTAACCTTTTCTGGTATTTTCGTTTCGGTAGCACCAATAACCTCTGCTTGAGCGGCAACATATGGCTCGCTATCAGCGCCAACATAAACATCTGCCTCTATTGCATCAACTTCTGAAACAATATTTGCATCAACCATTTGCTCTTGAATAGTTTCAACGACAGGCTCAGGCGCGGCCTCTACAACAGGCTCAGGCGCTGCCTCTACGACAGGCTCAGGCGCTGCCTCTACGACAGGCTCAGGCGCTGCCTCTACGACAGGCTCAGGCACTGCCTCTACAACAGGCTCCGGCGCTGCCTCTACAACAGGCTCCGGCGCAGCTTCTACAACAGGCTCCGGTGTTGCTTCTACAACAGGCTCCGGTGCCACCTCTACAACAGGCTCAGGCACTGCCTCTACAACAGGCTCAGGCGCGGCCTCAACAGGCTCAGGTACCGTCTCAACAATAGGCTCCGGTGCCACCTCTACAACAGGCTCAGGTACAGTCTCAACAACAGGCTCCGGCGCTGCCTCTACGACAGGCTCCGGCGCGGTCTCTACAACAGGCTCCGGTATTGCTTCTACAACAGGCTCCGGTGCGGTCTCTACGACAGGCTCAGGCGTTGCCTCTACGACAGGCTCCGGTGCGGTCTCTACGACAGGCTCCGGTGTTGCTTCTACAACAGGCTCTTCATCATTTTGAGACATAATTATTGTTTCTTCTGTAATAACTTGTCTCTCTCCTGCCTCATTATACAAAACCTTTTCTTCATCAGATTCCGTATTTATAGCTTCGTCATCCGTTAAATCAGCCCAAATACTTTGTCGTAAAGAACCATCATCCCTACTATCTTTTATACTTGCAACAAGTTCTTCCGGAGAAACTTCTTTGACCTCCTCAAATCCTGCCGGAGTTGCTGCGGCATCTTCACCTAAAATATCATCTAAAGAAACTTCTTCTACAGGCTCACTTGTCTTACTCTCAAACAAATTTCTGGCAAAATCATCGCTATAATCTCCATCTAACAAAGTAGATGCATTAACTTCTTGAATCTCTCCATCATCATCCAAAAGAGCATTCAAATCAGCTTCTTCAACCGGCTGAGATAATGGCTGAACATTTTCGTGTGGTAACTGCCCTTCTGTAGTTTTTTCCACACTTGGCAAATCTGGCGCTGAAGCATTTTGTTGCGGCATTGGCGGCACAGATAAAATCGGCTCGGGAACTTCTACTGTTGGCGCTAAATTTGCTTCTTGAAACTCTCCTGAATTAACGGCATTTTCTTCATCAACGACTTCCACATATTCATATTCGGCATCTTCTGGCAGTTCTTCTCCATCTGCCACTTCAATATATTCATACTCATATTCCTCATCTGAGGCCACCGGATTCTCGTTTACAACGCCATTCCCTTGAATATTATTAGGATTCTCAAAATCTTCAGCCATAACATTTCACCTGTAAAAATTGCATTTTTCAGTAAGTTTAATACATATATGTTAAAATGCCTTTAACAAAAAAATCGGCAGAAAAAACTGCCGATTTTTTTGCAAACATAATAACTTACCTCCATCCCGACCTTTCAGTTTTGTCAGTCATTAGCCACTCTGACATTCGGACCAACATAAACCTTATTGAAAGTATAACGTCGGATATGGCCGTTATAGGGGAATACTGACGAGAACCCTCAAGCCTCCTATCGGACTATCCAGAAGCTCAATTTTGCCTCCGTGAGATGTTATAATATCTTTGGCAATTGCCAAGCCCAAGCCGACACCGCCGGTTTCTTTGTTCCGCGAACCCTCAATCCGATAAAACGCCTTAAAGACATCTTCTCTTTTATCTGCGGGGATTCCCGGACCATCATCATCAACGGCGATTTCCAACTTATTGTTATTGCTTTCCAAGCTAACTGCAACAGTTTTACCGTAGTCAAAAGCATTGGAAATAATATTGGTCAAAGCGCGTTTTAAGGCTTGCTCTCTACCTTGAATAGCACTGACTTGGTCATTTGTAGAATAACGAATAAGAGCCTTTGTATTTCTGAACTTGTTAATAATACTCAACAACAATTCGTTCATATCCACAAACGTAGATTTCTCTCCACCTTCTCCGCTAACAAAGGACAAATAGCCATCCAACATTTTTTCCATTTCGGCAATATCATTTAAGAAATCTTCTTTGTCTTGTCCTTCCTTCATCATTGTAGATTGCAGCTTCATTCTGGTCAAAGGCGTACGCAAATCATGCGACACACCGGCCAACATTTGTGTTCTTTCGCTAATCTGTCTTTGAATACGTTCTTTCATCTTAATAAAGGCAATACCGGCACGACGAACTTCAATAGAGCCAAAAGGTTTGAAATCTTTGTTATCAATACCTTTACCAAAATCTTCCGAAACTCTTGCCAACTCGGCAATAGAACGCACTTGGATACGCAGGAACAAAACCGCAACCAAGAACAACAGTAAAGAAGTACCAACCATCCAAGCCACAAAACCAAAGATAGAAGACGAGAAAATATTCTTAGAAGACGTAGAAAACTGGAACAACCCGTCCGCAGTATCAACAAAGACCACCATATCATATTCGCCTTTGCCCATATAAATACTGCTTATGGCATCAGGAAATTCTCTGCGCAAAGAATCTTCCAAAAATCCCGTAACCAACTTGCTGTTTCTGCTCGTTTTGTTCAATACGGTATGTTTTTCATCATTGCTATAATATTTCAAATTAATGTCAAAAATTGAATGACTTAAACTCTGAATTTCAGGCAGTTTATCGGGAGATTTTTCCACCAACTGCATCATAAAAGCCATATCAGAGGTCAAGTTTGAAGACAATCTCTTACCCACTCTACCCCAACTTCCGTCAAAGAATGCAACAATGGAAACAACCTGCACCACAATCAACGGAATAAAAATAAGCAACATCGTTCTGAAAAACAAAGTCTTAGGCAACAATTTGAGTTTCAAATACCTCAAGCCATTGTCCACTTTTTTCGGAAATGTCAAATGCATATACTTTCTCCTAAAGTCAATAACTGCACTTGATATTAAACCAATCAAAAATAAAAGCCAGTAAAATAAATTAACAAAGAATTACAAAAAGGAAAACCTATTCCGGCAACAACATATAACCCTTACCGCGAACGGTTTGCAGATAACGCGGATTTTTAGAATCTTTTTCAATTTTCTTGCGCAGACGTGTTATCTGCACATCAATAGAACGCGGGCTCTGTCCGGCACCAAGCATTTCAGCCAGCTTCTCGCGCGTAAAAATCTGTCCGGACTTTTGCCCCAAAATTCCGAGCAACATTTGCTCCACCGGCGTAATATGAATAACTTGCCCTTGTTTTGTATGCAGCTCTTTTTTGTTCAGATCATAAACACAAAGCCCCAAATCCATTTTGGTCTTTAGCTCTTCGTCAATTTGCGGAGTTCTTTTCAAAATATTCTTAATCCGCAACACCAATTCCAACGGTTCAAAAGGTTTGGGCAAATAATCATCCGCACCGGCCGAAAGCCCACTGATTCTATCTGCCGTTTCACCCATAGCCGTCAACATAATAACCGGCAAATTGCTCTCTGTTCTAAACTTTTGCAAAAATTCCAAGCCACTTTCATTGGGCATCATAATATCCACAATCAGCAAATCAAACTTATACTCTTTAAGTCTTTCTCTGGCTTCTGCCGCATCTTTTGCTGTGGAAACATAGAACCCGCTTTCGCGCAAAAATCTCTGCAAGAGCGCACGCAAGCGGGTATCATCATCAACGACCAGAATATGTGTCTTATCCTTATTCATGGTCAAAAACCAAATTATTTCTTAGCTTTTTTAGCTGTCTTTTTGCCTGCGGCCTTCTTTGTTGCAACAGCTTTTTTCTTAGCCGGAGCTTTTACCTCAGCAACTTTTTTAGCTACAACGGCATTCTTTTTTTCAGCCTTCTTCTCTTTCTCAATTTTCTTAACATAATTGAGACTCTTTTGAAAATATTGGTAACCCGTAATAAAGGTCAAAACACCGGCAATCCAAAGCAAAATCTCACCGATTCCGCCCCAAAGCCAAAAACCTTTCAAAAGCATCATAGACAAAGCAGTCATCTGAAAACCTGTTTTCCACTTTGCCAAACGTGTAACCGGCATACCGACTTTAACTTCCATCAAAAACTCGCGCAAACCGGAAACCAAAATCTCTCTGCACAAAATGACAATAACCGGAATATAACTCAGCTTACAAACCACCATCCCCGGCACAGCCAAGATTACGACCAAAGCAGACGTAACCAAAAGCTTGTCGGCAATTGGATCAAGCAAACGACCGAAAGCCGAAGTTTCGTTGCGTGCACGTGCCAAATAGCCGTCTAAATAATCGGTTATGGAAGCAACAATAAACAGCACTGCCGCCAACAACTGCCAAACGGAAGCCTGAATATAAACCATCATAAAAATAACCGGAATAACCACAATACGTGAGATGGTCAAAAGATTAGGTAAGCTATACACTTTCTGCGTCCTTTTATAAAAATAAATTAGCGAAATTTTGCCCTTATCATAAGACAGATTTTTTATTTGTGGAAGTAATTAAAAATCTTTTCCGCCGTTTTTTTGCTGATTCCCTCCACTTTTTCCAAATCCTTAAGTGAGGCCTGTGAAATTTCTTCCACCGAACCAAAATAATTCAGCAAATCCTTTTTACGACGAGCACCGATTCCATCCACCTCATCCAAGCGTGATTTTGAAATAGATTTTGCCCGATGTTTGCGGTGTGTTCCAATCGCAAAGCGGTGTGCCTCATCACGCAAATTTTGCATATAAAAAGCTATCGGAGATTGGAACGGCAAAGCAAAACTTTCCCGTCCGACCATATGGTAAAATTCCTTACCCGCATTTCTCTCCGGACCTTTAGAGATAGCAATAATCACAATCCCCGACAAGTCAAAATCTTTTAAGGATTCGTGCACAGCATGCAACTGCCCCAAACCACCGTCCAGCAGAATAACATCGGGCTTATTTTCCGGTGTCATCCGTTCAAACCTTCTGGTTAAGACCTCCTTCATCATTGCAAAGTCATCATTGGTGATGTCCGGATTTTTGATATTAAACGTCCTATATTGCTTTTTATCAAAGCCATCCGGCGTTGCCACCACCATCGCCCCGATGGCATAGCTACCCTGAATATGCGAGTTATCATAAATCTCAATGCGTTTCGGAATGCGTGGCAAACCAAAGATTTTGACAAACTCTTCCAAATTGCTCTTAACCGAGGCTTCTTCGGCAATTTTGCGTTCAATGGAAGCGAGCGCGTTTTCTTTAGCATTATTCGCCAATTTTGCTTTGTTGCCTTTTTGATAAGTATTGATTTTTGCTCCCGTTGCATCTTCCAAAAACTCTTTGTTTTCAAGCTCTTCGGAGAGAATAATCTCTTTAGGCGGAATATGTCTGGTATAAAAACTGCTTAGAAATGCTTCCAAAATTTCGGCATCTGTCGCTTCTTCGGTTTGCTTTGGAAAATATGGCACATTACCGCAGTTTTGTCCCGAACGCACAAAAAACACCTGAATACAAACCAAATTTCCTTTACGCGCCAAAGCAATAATATCGGCTGACTTAATATCGGCATATTCCACTTGGTTACCATGCTGAATATTGGTCAAAGCCCGAATACGGTCGCGCAAAACCATCGCCAATTCATAATTTTGCTCATCGCTGGCTTCCTGCATTTTTTGTGATAATTCTTCTTGGATTTTAGAGTTCTTTCCTTCCAAAAAATCAACCGCTTCGCGCACCAAACGCCGATATTCTTCCGGCGAAACTTTACCCACACAAGGTGCGGAACAACGCTTGATTTGATACATCAAACATGGTCTGTCCCGATGCTTAAACACGCTATCACGGCATGTTCTGAGCAAAAAGGCTTTTTGCACAATATCAAGGGTTGAATTAACTGCCAACACACTGGCGAATGGCCCAAAATATTTGCTTTTGTCATGCCTTTTGCCGCGATATTTACGCAAACTCGGAAATTCTGATTGCACATCAATCACCAAATGCGGAAAAGTCTTGTCATCTTTAAGCAAAATATTATAACGCGGCTCAAGTTTCTTAATCAGCTCGTTTTCCATCAAAAGAGCTTTAGCCTCATTCTCAACAATAATAAACTCCATCCGCTTAATTTCGGAAACCATACGTTGCAAACGCACGGGAAGCTTATCAATATGCGAATAAGCCACGATTCTTTTCTTAATATTTTTGGCTTTGCCCACATACAAAACCTTGTCATTTTCACCGAGCATCCGATACACACCGGGTTTTTCGGGAGCGATTTTAATATTTTTGCGCAAAACTTCCAAACCGTGCTTAATATCAACCACTTTTTTCAATCTCTTCTTCTGTTAAACAAACCTATAGATGATTTATAAGTCAAATCATCCGAAAATCAAATAATTTTCGGATTTTCCATCAAAAATTTTTAATGAAAACTTAAAGATTTTATGCTATAATAGCTTCTGTTATTAGGGAGAAAACAAATGTCTGAATTAGGTGCTTTAAGTTCCTATGCTTTATCCGTTCAGCAGATGCAAATGTCGCTGATAAAAAATGCGGTTGAAATGCAGCAGGAAGTTATTGAGGTTCTGCTCGGTGATGACAGCAGAACTGTTGCTCATTCAGCTACAAACGGTCATAATGTAGATATTACGATTTAACAGCTACTATAATTTCAAACAAACAAAAAATCCGAAGATATAACTCTTCGGATTTTTTGTTTATGTCAAACTAATCATTGAAATAAAAGAAATCATCAAAATACTGGATAAAAAGAACTTGAAAGCCGAGCCGACCACATTAAGCATCGTTGCCGAAATATCCAGCTCATATCCGCCTTCTTTATAAACTTTTTTGAATATAAAATTGTATAAAAAGGCCAATAAAAACCCCAATAGATAAAAGCGATAATCAAAGAACAAATCTGTCATTTGTTCGGCTGTTAAATAGATATAACAACAAATTCCGAGCAAAATACCTAACAAAACCATCGGATTAAAAATCAAACCCGAGGTAAAAAGCGACATAATTCCTTTAATCACAGAGCCTTACCCCATACCCGACGAGAGATAACTCTGGAATCTCTGCTCTCCAAAGAAGTCGGCCATACACAACGTGTACTATTGCTGACAAAATTGCCGTTTTTAAATGTTGCCGTTGCCAACAAAGACAAATTTCCACGTTTTTTAATCTGATAAGTTTTATCTTTGGACCAATCCAGTCCTGAGCGCATACTATTCATAATTTTGCCTCGCTTTCACACGGATAAAATCCCGCTTATTATTTACTCTAAGCAAATAAAGTAAAAAAACATTTAACATCAACAGCTAAGGCATAACCTTAACAGATTCAAAACCTTTAGCTTTCTCCAAAACAGAAGAAATCTTCCGGTTAACCTCATCGGCAAAAGCCCTATCATCGCCCCAAACCCAAACCTGAATTTTGGGTTCCGTACCGGACTTTCTGACCAAAACGCGTCCTTTGCCTTCAATAGCTTTTTCACCATCGCTGATAGCTGTTTTAAATTCCGGCAGCTCAAAGGCCTCCAACATTTCTTCTTTGCTGGCAAAGCGCGTATCAACACGTTTTTTATACATCGGCTCAAAAAGCGGAAAAATCTCGCTCATCTTTTTGCCGCTGTCTATCAAGCCTAAGCTGACCACCAAAGCCGCAATCATTGAATCTCCGGTTTTGGCATAATCGGATAATACCATATGCCCCGATTCCTCACCGCCGACATTTGAGCCATGCTTTTTCATCTCATCAATAACATATCTCTCACCGACACCCGAGCGCACACATTCAACCCCGACAGACTTCAAAAATCTGTCCAATGCCGGATTAGAAACGATGGTTGCCACAACCGTATTGCCTTTTAACAAGTTTTTCTCTTTGAAATATTTTCCCAAGAAAGCAATCACTTGGTCGCCGTCCAAACGCGTGCCTTTTTCATCACAAATAATGATTCTGTCGCCATCGCCATCAACCGCAATACCAAGTTGCGCATGAGCGCCGAGCACCGTTTCAACCATTTTTTCAATATGCTGTGAGCCGCAGTCTTTGTTAATATTCCATCCATCAGGCTGATTGCCTATGGCAATAACCCCTGCGCCGAGCTCCATAAACACTTTCGGCATAATCTCCGAAAATACGCCGTTAGCACAATCCAAAACCACACGCAAACCCTTCAGCGGCTTTCCTTCCGGCGCAACCAACATCGCTTGTACGATATATTTGTTAACCAAAGTCTCCTCCACTGTTGCACGACCGATTTTTTCGGGCGAAAGTTCAAATTCGCCCTTAGCAATCATATCTTCCAACTTGGAAGTAACTTCATCCGAAAATTTTGAACCATCGGCAGCAATCAGCTTAATACCGTTATCATGCCACGGATTATGCGAAGCCGTAATCATCACCGACATATCCACCTTCAAATCAGGTGTCAGAGTTGTAACCGCAGGTGTCGGCAAAACACCCAAGCGCACCACATCAACACCAGCAGCACTAAAGCCCGCAATCATCGCAGCTTCCAACATCTCACCGGATAATCTTGTATCCCGACCGATAGCTACCTTGCGTTCCTTGGTGCAGATTGTAAGCCCTGCCGCCATCGCCAGCTTCAAAGCAAACTCTGCCGTCATCGGATAAATATTTGCCTTTCCACGCACACCATCGGTACCGAATAACTTTGCGCTCATTTTCTTCAATCCTTTTCGCCTAAATTTTTACAATGAGCCTATCATAAAGCCCAAACATAAAAAAACAACACCTGAGAGCAGATATTCACCTCAAGTGTTGTTAATATTTGTTACAGACATTTAAGTCTTATCAGATTTCCGGAACAGAAGCATGGGTTCTTTTATCTTCGCTTACCGGACTTTCTTTGGACTTATCCACTTTTTCACCGGATAAAATTTGCTTGATTTCATCACCGGTCAAAGTTTCATATTCCATCAAAGCCTGAGCCAAAGTCTCCCATTCCTTGTTCTTTTCCTTCAACAATTTCTGAGCACCTTCGTAGCTTTCGGTAACCAAACGCTTAATTTCGGCATCAACCAAACGCGCGGTATCTTCACTCATATTTTTGTTTTGCGTAACCGATTTTCCGAGGAAAACCTCGCCCGAATTTTCGGCATAAAGCACCGGACCGAGCTTATCGCTCATACCCCATTCGGTAACCATTGAGCGAGCCAGATTCGTCGCTGCCGCAATATCGGAAGACGCACCGGACGTAACCTTATCATAACCAAACTTCAATTCTTCGGCCACACGTCCGCCCATCAGAATAATCAGACGAGACAACATCTTGGAGCGCGAATATGAATATTGGTCTTTTTCCGGCAACTGCTGAACCATACCCAAAGCGCGTCCGCGCGGAATAATCGTTGCTTTGTGGATGGGGTCGGTATCAGGCACATAAAGCGAGCAAATTGCGTGCCCTGCTTCATGATAAGCCGTGAGCTTTTTCTCCGCCTCGTCCATAGCCATAGAACGGCGTTCATTACCCATCAAGACCTTGTCTTTGGCATCATCAAAATCTTTGGAAGTAACTTTGTTTTTGTTCTTGCGCGCCGCCAACAAAGCCGCCTCATTAACCAGATTCGCCAAATCCGCACCCGAGAAACCCGGTGTTCCTCTGGCAATAACCGAAAGGTCAACATCTTTGGCCAAAGGCACTTTGCGTGTATGAACCTTTAAGATATCTTCACGTCCTTTGATGTCTGGGTTTGTAACCGTAACCTGACGGTCAAAACGCCCCGGACGCAACAAAGCCGGGTCTAAAACATCGGGACGGTTGGTTGCCGCAATTAAAATAACATTTTCATTTGCCTCAAAACCATCCATCTCAACCAACAACTGGTTTAAGGTTTGCTCGCGTTCATCATTGCCGCCACCCAAACCGGCACCACGATGCCGACCGACCGCATCAATCTCATCAATGAACAACAAGCAAGGCGCATTCTTTTTGGCTTGAGCAAACATATCACGCACGCGTGAAGCACCCACACCGACAAACATCTCCACAAAGTCAGAGCCGGATATTGAGAAGAAAGGCACATTCGCCTCACCAGCCACGGCTTTGGCAAGCAAAGTTTTACCTGTTCCCGGAGGGCCGACCAACAACACACCCTTCGGAATTTTGCCGCCCAAACGCTGAAACTTTGTCGGATCTTTCAAGAAGTCAATAACTTCTTCCAATTCCTGCTTAGATTCGTCAGCACCCGCAACATCGGCAAAAGTAACTTTTTTGGTGTTTTCAATCAGCCTTGCACGAGATTTTCCGAAACTCATGGCTTTGTTATTGCCAGAGCTTGCCTGGCGCATAAAATAAACCCATACGCCGATTAACAAAATCATCGGAAACCAAGAAACAAACACGCCCCAAAACGTGCTTGAAGCGCTGCCTTCAGGCTTAGCCGTAACCTTCACGCCGCTGTTGCGAAGCGTCTCAACCATTGTAGGATCTTCCGGCGCATAAGTATAAAACTTGTGCCCGTCAACATAAACACCGGAGATTTCGGGTCCGGTAATAACAACTTCGCTGACACGCTTGTTTTCAACATCTTTCATAAAATCGGAGAAAGCCAAATTTTCGGCTGTCGCCCGAGATGAACTTTCACCAAACATATTCATCAAAGAGGTTAACAAGACAATGGCAATCAGCCAAACAATAATACTTCTACCTGCTTTCATCACGATTCCTTATCTAGTTTCAAATTAAAGCTGATTCATATATAGGGAGGATTTAGCGAAAACTCAAGAGCTTTTATAAAGACTGAGCTTCAGCTTGTGGGGAAGTGCGATTTTGGCATATTCGGGATGCGCCAAAACAAAGTTTTCCCAATCTTTTTTAGAGAGTTTAACTTCATTTTTGAGCTCGGGAACAATCCACAATTTTTGCCGAAAAGAGACAATTTCACATCCGGCCAAAGTCGCTCCGTGAAAAGCCTCATCAAAGATTCTTTTTTGCAAACGCAACACATCATCCGCCCGCGGAATATAATCACGCAAGCCGATTTTTTTCAGCAACAGACAAAGCACCCGAAACACAATTTCTTCATGCTGCAAAGCCAATTGTTGTCTGGAAACAACCGCGCCTTTCAGCCCAAACCAGCGCACGTTTTTATTCACAAATTTGTCAGTTTGCGCCTCCAAATAATCCTTACTACGCGCCAAAACATCCATCGTATCAACAATACGCTCCGGTGTAATATCCAAGGCCTCTGCCAGCTTAGGTAAAAACTTACGTACGCGTACCCGCAAATAATCATCACAGGCATTGCTCGCATCTTCCATCCAAGAAATATTTTGCGCCCGCAAATAATCCTTCAGCTTATCCGGATGCATGGAAAGAAACGGACGAATAAGGCGAATATCATTTTTTTCACTCACGGCAGACATACCGCACAAACCGTTTAAGCCGCTGCCGCGTTGCAAACGCATCAAAAAAGTCTCGGCTTGATCCAAAAGATGATGCGCCACCGCCAAAGTTTTAATATTATGCGCCTTACACCAATCACAAAGCAAGGCATATCGCGCAGTCCGCGCCGCTTCTTCAATTCCGGTTTGGGGCTTTTCCCCACTCCAAACTAAGATATGGTGCTCAATCTGGTGCTTAGCCATCAAATCTGCCACATATTGCGCCTCAAAAGCAGATTCTTTGCGCAAACCATGGTCTACGGTTAAGGCAATAACCTGCCTTCCCTGCGGGCGCAAAAAAGCATTTAGTTGCAACACTAAAGCCAAAGAGTCAGCGCCGCCGGAAACCCCAACGGCGATGGCCTCCTCATCAATTAAATATTTTTCAAAAAACTCTTTCAACATCTTCGGCTAATAAGAAAAATTTTTCAGCTCGCAAAATCTGTATTAGCTGTCCACTATACGAGTTTTGCAAAAGTTCGGAGAATGAGACTGATAATAAGAAATAAAGGCAAAAGTACCGCAGCGTACATAGAAGTACGTGAGGACACTTTTGGCCTGCAATTTCTGTATTAGCAGGCCATTATACGAACTTTTTATTTACAATTAAGTTTAGCCGCCTCACTCTTAGCCCTGTTTAGGATTGTAGGCTCTGCCTTGGGAAATTCTTTGGGCAAAGATGTGAAAGCAACACAAGCTTCTTCATTCTTTTTAAGCTCACGCATAGACATTCCGAGCTTGAGCAAACTATCCGGACCTTTAGGACCTTTGTATTTTTCGTAGCCTTTGGCAAAAGCAACGGCGGCCTTAGTAAAATCTTTGCGACCGTAATAAACTTCGCCGAGCCAATATTGCGCATTTCCGGCCAAACCATTTTCAGAAAACTTAGTCAGGATAGTATTAAATTTTTCTTCCGCCAACTTATCATTTCCGGCCTTAAGAGCTTCCAAGCCTTCTTGATAAATAGTTTTAACATCATTACTTTTAAGGGGTTTAAGCTCATCTCCTTTAATGCTGTCCCCAACAATTGACTTTGGCGCCCCCTCGGCAACCGGAGCCGCAAATTTGTTTTTGCTAGGAAGTTCCAATTTGCCGCTGCCGGATGACGTAATCGGCTTGCCTTCAAGCATTTTGAAACGTACATCAAAATCTTTATTCATCACATCAAGGCGTTCATTAAGCTTTTTAAGCTTAAACTCCAACTCATCCATCCGCCCGATAACCTGACGCAACAATTCATCAAACTGCCCTATTTGTACGGCCACATTTTTAGAAGAAGTCAAACTATCGCTGCTAGCATTATTGTCGTTATAGACTTGTCTTTGCAAAAAGGTAACATCTTCACGAAGTTGCGCTAATTCAGCCTCAAAACTTCCCGTCTGAGCCTGAGCCGAAGCCACCAAACCAAACATTGCGACCATAGGCAAAACATTCTTCAGCATTTTCATCTTTGACCTCTACAGAATATTATTTACATCTTGGAATAAGATAAAATAAAAGTTTCGTAATCACAAGCACAAAAAAGCGCCTTTCCACCTCAACAAAAAAAGGATGCCAAATTCGGCACCCTTTTTTTCAAATAGCCCTTACGCTACTGCAAGCTGATTAGTTGGCAGCTTTAACAACAGTAACGGCACGACGGTTTTGAGCCCAAGCGGCTTCGTTGTTACCGAGAACAGCCGGACGCTCTTTACCATAGGAGATGACAGAAATTCTGTCAGCTGCAATGCCTTGAGAAATCAAATATTGCTTAACGGCATTAGCACGACGCTCACCCAAGGCCAAGTTGTACTCACGAGTACCTCTTTCATCGCAGTAACCTTGAACGATAACGTTAACTTTCTTGTGATCCTTCAACCATTTAACCTGAGTATTCAAGATTTCAACAGCATTGTCGGAAAGAGCTGAGCTATCAAATGCGAAGAATACTCTGTCTTCAGCATTAGCCATGAAGTCGCGAGCTTCTCTAGATTCACATTCGCTGCCGCCGAAGAGACCGCCGTTAGAACCGAAAGCAGAGCAACCAGACAAGAAAGCGATTGCGCAAAACAAACTTAAAAGTTTTTTCATTTTTATAATCTCCAATTGGGTTTAATGTTCTTAATTGTTAAACAACTAATACAGCATTAACTTAAGCAATAAAAATTAATTTTTCAATAGCAAATATTAAAAGCCCTCAAAAAAAACAAAAAGAGCGACGTTTCAAAACTGAAACATCGCTCTTTTATATCACAGACCCAAGTCATCATCCTTCAGGCGCTTTTGCGCTAAAGTCTGACTGGGGCTAAGGTTTTCCCCGTTTACGAAGAAGCTTAAAAAGCGGGTCGTATAATATCCCCCAAACTTCAAAGCATCACCGATTTCAACATCAAAAGCCGGGTAATTCAAAATTGCCCCGGAGTTTGGCATACAAATCAGTACCCAAAGCTCATCCTCTTCATCAGTATAAAATCGGATTCTTCCAAAGGAGTCTAATCCGTCTTCTAGCCTGAACTTCCGCCATTCATCAGTTCCGACTTGCACCCAAGCCTTGCTGAGATGTTGCAAAAATTCATCAAAAGCTTTCGCAACCTTAGTAGCCATCAGCTGTTCTCCATTATTAAGAAGCAACTTAAGCCGATAATGTCCATCTTCTTTCCAAACATAATATGTTCGGGAATAAAGACAGCGTTTACCGACATTCATTCCGCCTCTGAACCGAGAAGCTCCCAATCCGGCAACGAAGAAGTCTGCACCTTTACGCGGAGTCTTAGAAACCAGTATGTTTTCAACATACTTATCCGGAGCATATAAATACGTTCCTTGATCCGCTGTTGCCGAAACCGCAATTTGGATAACACCTTCCTGCACATAACCAGGATTATATGCAAAGAAGCCTCCAATATTATCTACCAGTTCATCAACCCTATCCGCAAACGGACGGCGCTGTTCTTTCTCTTTTTTCTTGCCCTTGGTTGCCGGAACTCTGTTGATTTTATAGTTGTTCATAATTAACCACGGCATTTATGTTTTCCGCGCTAACACGAACAACAAGATTATCTGAAAACAACCTAAATCTCAGCTGAGGGTTCACAATGTCTGTGCGTTCGCCTTTTCGCTCAACCTCTGCGAACTTAATTTCGTCTACAGCAATATCCGCAAGGATTGTGCCGGAATTTGCCATGCAGAGAATCAATTTGTCTTCCCCTTCAATGTCAGTATAAAAACCAACGCGTCCGAAATCCTTAATTCCGGCATAAGAAAAATTCACCCACTGCGGCTTTTTTTCCGACATATCGCCACCGAGCTTCTTAACCACAATTTCTAATGCATGGTCTACTCGGTCAGCGAAAAGCCAATCGTTATTATTCAGCAACTTTTCCAAAGTTACTGAATACTCATCACAAGTGATGAAATAGGTTTCGGAGCACAAGCACCGCTGAAAACGGCGATGCGCTGAAGCACAATTCCTCACTTCGTCCAACGTTGCAACAAAATACCTAGCTCCCCGCATCGGATTGCGGGAAACCAAGATATCCGCCATATATTCGGTATTTCCGAGCTGATATGCACCGACATCCTTTGTTGCAGACATTGCAATTTGCATTAGCCCTGTCTGTTCATACTCCGGATTAAACATCAAAAACTTGTCAAAGTTTTGTGCTAGATATTCAATCCTTTCCAGCGGTTTCATCCTGCGTCCTTCTCTAAAATAAGCGCGCTTTTCCACTACTTCAGCATTTTCTACTTCTGCGTTTTCTGCTGATTTTCTAACTGCCTGAAGTGTCAGGTCCCTAATAATAACATTTGATTTCATACGAAAAAAATTTTTTGTTTAACAATATAATATCTCATAGTCTTATTTTATCGTCACCCAAAATACAACTTTAGACAAAATTTGTCAATATTTTTAAATTCATAAAAATAACAGGCTTGTTCTTAAAAGAACAAACCTGTTACAATCATAGTTAGGTTTAGTCACAGACCTTTACAATTCCCTGAACATTGGCCGGCATTTTGGTCATCATAATCCGTGCTTTCACACTTGTAATCTGTCCCTGATGCACTTCCCACTCAGTAGCATCTGCAATAAACGAATGTCCGGGCTGGTCATAGCGAACCAATTCCGAATTTTCCTTCAGGACGACTTCAGGCTTACGCTCATGCCTACCGCTAAAAGCGCGCACATAGATTGCATATGCCTGTTTTTTTCTTTGAGGAATCAACGCATTAACACAAGAGCATATAAAGTTCTTGAATTTACTTGGAGACAAAATACCTTGGTAATAATACACAAAGCATACACCCAAGCCTTCAACCCCTTCGCCACATACACAAAACGGCGAAACAGAAACTTTTTTCTCTCTATCCACCAAAAAGAAACGTCCAACCTGAACATCTTCTTCTTTTACACTAATACCAAGCTGCTCAATCAAAGCCTTGGCATCTTTTTTAGATAAAAGACTTTTCATAATGATATGGTTTTAAAATTATAAATATGTTTTTTTATTAAACGATATACTCCTAGAAAAATATAAATCTATGGCAACAAATTTATCCGGTTAAACAATTTTGTCAAGCGCAAAGCAAAATCAATCAAGAAAAAAAGCCTTTTAGGCGACGGGCGCGTACATCAAAGCACGTAACTTAGCCTAAAAGGACTTATTTTTTTGCACAAAAACTCTGAAGAATGAGCGGAATAATAAGAAAAAAGAGGGCGGCTCGCCCCCAAAAAAACAAAAGCCGATATATGAGGATTATAATAAGAAAAAGCCTTTTAGGCGACAGGCGCGTACATCAAAGTACGTAACTTAGCCTAAAAGGACTTATTTTTTGCACAAAAACTCTGAAGAATGAGCGGAATAATAAGAAAAAAGAGGGCGGAAAATTTTAGTGTAGACAAACCTACATGAATTTTCCGCCTCTCGTATTTTCTGTATTAGTCAGCCATTATACAGAGTTTTTTAAGCTGACTTTTTGCAGCAGCAATTACCACTCTCTTCCTTCTTGTCGTTCTTATGACGAACTGCAGCTTGAGCAGCGGCCAAACGTGCAACAGGTACACGGAACGGAGAGCAAGAAACATAGTTCATGCCACAAGTCTGGAAGAAGTCAATAGATGCCGGATCACCACCATGCTCACCGCAAACACCCAACCAGATATTCGGGTTAGAGCAACGAGCTTTCTGGCAAGCCATCTTAACCAAGCAGCCAACACCTTCAACATCAATAGATGCGAACGGATCAGCAACATAAACACCGCGAGCGCGATATTCATCCAAGATAGCACCGGTATCATCACGGCTCATACCCAAAGTTGTTTGGGTCAAGTCGTTTGTACCGAAGCCGAAGAACTCAGCAGACTGAGCCAACTCGTCAGCCTTCAAGGCAGCACGCGGCAACTCAATCATAGAACCGACTTCATACTTAATCTTCTTACCCTTCTCGGCGAAGACTTTTTCAGCTGTTGTATCAATAATGTCTTTAACGATATCCAGCTCTTTCTTAGAACCTGTCAACGGAACTTCAATTTCAGGCAAAACTTTGATACCGTTGTCAGCGCATTCAATAGCAGCTTCCAAGATAGCGCGTGTCTGCATTTCGCAGATTTCAGGATAAGTAATCGGCAAACGGCAACCACGGTGACCAAGCATCGGGTTAGCTTCATGCAAAGCATTAGCGCGATTCTTAACTTGTTGCAAAGACATACCCATCTTGTCAGCCAATTCCTGCATTTCAGCATCAGTATGCGGCAAGAACTCATGGAGCGGAGGATCCAACAAACGGATAACAACCGGCATACCTTCCATAATCTTGAACAAGTCTTTGAAGTCTTGCTTCTGGTAAGGCAACAAACGAGCCAAAGCGGCACGACGACCTTCTTCGTTGTCAGACAAGATCATAGCGCGCATATCCGGAATTCTGTCAGCGTCAAAGAACATATGTTCTGTACGAGCCAAACCGATACCCTGAGCACCGAAATCACGAGCCTGTTGAGCATCTTTCGGAGTTTCGGCATTAGCGCGAACTTCCATTGTGCGGATTTCATCAACCCAGCTCATCAACTTACCGAAGTTACCGGTGTTGGTGTCAGCCTTAACGGTCGGAACCTGACCTTCAATAATCTGGCCTTTACCACCATCCAAGGATACCCAATCACCTTCTTTAACAACAACGCCGGACTTAGTTGTCATTGTCTTGTCTTTGTAGCTGATGACAATGTCATGAGAACCGGAAACGCAAGGCGTACCCATACCGCGAGCAACAACGGCTGCGTGAGAGGTCATACCGCCGCGAGCGGTAATAACACCCTGAGAAGCGTGCATACCGCCAATATCTTCAGGGCTGGTTTCGTTACGGATAAGGATAACTTTTTCGCCCTTAGCAGCCCAAGCTTCAGCATCTTCGGCATTAAATACGGCACGACCAACGGCAGCGCCCGGAGAAGCCGGCAAACCGGTAGCAATAACTTTCTTCGGAGCTTTCGGGTCAAGCATCGGGTGCAACAACTGGTCAAGTTGGTCAGCACCAACGCGCATAATAGCTTCTTCTTTGTTCAACAGGCCTTCTTCAACCATTTCAACAGCCATACGAACGGCAGCCTGAGCGGTACGTTTACCGTTACGGCATTGCAACATCCAAAGTTTGCCGTGCTCAATGGTGAACTCCATATCCTGCATATCTTTGTAGTGAGCTTCAAGGTTGTTACGAACATCAACCAACTCTTTGTAGAGGTGCGGCCATTTTTCTTCCAAAGAAGTGCCGTCGCCCTTAGAAGCCATCGGTTGCGGTGTACGAATACCGGCCACAACGTCTTCACCTTGAGCATTAATCAAATATTCGCCATAGTAAACATTTTCGCCTGTAGCTGGGTCGCGAGAGAAGCAAACACCGGTAGCGCAGTCATCGCCGGCATTACCGAATACCATGGTCTGAACGTTAACGGCAGTACCCCAGTCACCCGGAATATTGTTGAGCTTACGATAAGTAATAGCGCGGTCTACCATCCAAGAACCGAATACGGCACCGATACCTGCCCACAACTGATCCCAAGGATCTTGCGGAACAACTTTGCCCAACTTCTGGCCGATTTCTTTATATTCTTTAACCAATTCTTTGAGGTCTTCAGCTGTCAAATCCGTATCAGACTTGTAGCCTTTAGACTTCTTCATATTTTCCAAAGCTTCTTCATAGAGGTCAAGGTCAGCACCCAAAACCACGTCAGAGAACATCTGCAAGAAACGACGATAAGAGTCGTAAGCAAATCTCTCAGAACCGGAAGCCTTAGCCAAAGCCTTAACAGTTTCATCGTTCAAACCGAGGTTAAGAACGGTGTCCATCATACCCGGCATAGAAACGCGAGCGCCGGAACGAACCGAGAACAACAACGGGTTGTTAGCGTCGGCAAACTTTTTGCCCATAATTTTTTCAACACCGGCAACAGCTTCTTTAACCTGCTCTTTGAGGTCAGCCGGATAGGTGTGATTATTGTTGTAATAATAAGTACAAACTTCGGTTGTAACAGTAAATCCGGGAGGTACAGGCAAACCAACCTTATTCATTTCAGCCAGGTTGGCACCTTTACCGCCGAGGAGATTTCGCATAGTGGCATCGCCTTCGGCTTTGCCGTTACCAAATGTATAAACCCATTTAGTCATTGTTGTTTCAGCTCCTTAAGCTATAATGTTAAAACAAGGCCCACACCCAAGGATGGGCACAGACCGATTCTTAGAACTGTTTGGGAATCTATAACATCTCTCCAGATTCTTCAAGAAAAATATTAAAAATTCAAAGTTATCCCGACTCCTTTAGGGTACAAACATTAACAATTTTCCGACTCTGCGACACCGACTCGGATACTTTACGAAATAGAGCCCCCAAAAAAATTTCCCGATTCGCGGCTTTTTGAGTCCGAGATTCTGCAAAATTTGTATCAACTTTCATCTTCCGGATTCGTTTTAGAAGAAAAAAATCTTATTTTTCACAAACTTACCCCCCTCAGGCGCGAATCCTTGCCCCACAAGGTTTTGTCTAAAATTTAGACATTTTAAACACAAATTGCAGGGGAGATTTTGACCTAAAAACCAGAAACTCATACGGTTTTTATTGTTTTTTAATCAATTTTATGCTATCCTAAAATTCGACAAATACGAATTATGTTTTATTATGGTAGAATTTATTCTAAAAGAATACAAAAGGACATAAAATTTTAGGTTAGACCAAGGGTATAAGCTGAATTTTTTCCTCTCCTTCCATACTGAACATAATTTTTCAATATAAAACTTCGTGAGACCTCTCGTTTCCCGAAGTTCCCTCAAAAGAAAACAAAAAAAAATAATAATAACAAAAAAAATAAACAATCATGAGACAATTGAGAAATTTAGCAGCTGCGACATTAGTAATGTTGCTCTGCGCAGTAGCTTTTGGAGGTTTTTTGACCTCTTGCGAAAATGGAATCGACGGTGAACCAACCTTCACCGCAAGTGTGAAAAAAGAATATATCAAAGTTCCAATCGAGGTGCATGACACCATATGGAACACGGTATACGACACCACAACCGTGATTATCCGCGATACCGTGGATAATACGATTATCGTGCGCGATAGCATCATCGTTATCAAGCACGACACAGTCGAAATCAAGGTTGAGGTAATCAAGAAAGAAGGGCTGGAGAAAAACGGCGAACCGGGTCTTGAGAAGATTGATGACAAGTCATACTTGACTTGGTATCCGCTTCTTGAGGACGGCAAGGAAATAGAGCCCGCAACCGAGCTCAACGTCCGCGCCAACATTGAGGACTGCAACCACGACATCATCGTCGTAAGCAGCCCGATTATCGGCGCACCCGCATTCTACGCCCAGAAGAGCACCCGTCAGTATCAAGACGGTGATTTTACCAAATTGGAATTCAAGGCAACTTGGGTTTACAACTTTGGTAGCTTCACTGAAAAGGTTAACACCGTGCACGAAGCTGCATGGTACAAGGGCTGGCAGATGCTATCCAGCTACTGGACTGGCGGCTTAAAGGCTGTAGAATATGGTGAAGGCGTTGCCTACACCTACGAAGGAATTGAAGGAATGTTGTATGAGAACACCCTCACATGGGAGTTCACTTACAATGAAAACGACGTGCGTACTTTCACAAAGACGCATCGTTTCTTCGTTCCGGCAGAAGGTGGAGATACCCCCGAAGACCCAACGGAAAAGAAACTGACAGGATACGAGGAGAAAGAATGGGATGGAAACAATTCATACATTATTCGTCATTTCTACGATGACGGTACTTATGAAGACATTTCTGTAACAGACAATCTTCCTTGTACAGGAAGTGTTGAAGTTGAACAAGGAAGCCGCATCTTCCGTAACAACATCAGCTTTGGTAATCCGACAATTACCAAAAATGGTGAAGCTACAAAAGAAGGCTCATCTTCTACAAACAACAACATAACCCGTCAAGGTATGGTACAGCAAATGACTGCATTCTACGATGGATACAGCCATAATATGTCGTACCACTACACCACCAGAAGCTATAGTAAAGGTGGTTTAGCTCCTATACAGCTGTCAGTTCCAATGTGGACTTTGAATCTAAAACAGGCTATTGACGGAACTGTTCGTCAGGAAGTTGAAGACGGCAAAAACTATGATGTTACGCCGATGACTTTCTTATACAGCACCGTCTTTGGTACAACTGCCAAAGAGGATAAGAACCACAACTTCGAAGTCTGGAAATATACAGGCGACGAAGTAACCGTAACCGGCATCCGCGTTGCAGACTTCGGATTAGAGTTTAGATCAAACACCACATCATACGCCTATGCAGAATTTTATTCTTTGTTCTCTGACGGAACAGAGAAGCTGTTAGGCAAAGACGGCGTTGAAATCTATAACTCTGTAGAAGCTCCTGCTGCTCAGGACGTTGAAAGTGCAGATTTCAACGTTGTTGATGCACAGCCGGTGGCTGGTTCTAAGCAACTTGTTAGCAGCCGTGAGGTTGCCTGCAAATTTGGGGGCAAGTTCTTGATCTCAAAATATCGTACGCTGTACACCACAAAGACCAATAAGGCCTCTGTAGTATTTACAGCTTACCACGAGGAAGTTGCTTACGTTCCTGAAAAAGGAAACAAAGTAAGCGACAGCGCTTGGGAAAAAGAATATAGCTTCGTTGACAACGGCTCATCAAGCCTCGTTGACCTCGGTCGCGAAAATGGCAAGGACGGTAAGATGTACAAATCTCAGATTAGTGCAACTTACAACGGTCATGCCACAGACGCAGCCGCTCAGGTTAACGTATGGGTTGCTTCTCCGAACCAGTTTGGTATTGCCAGCGGTGCTCAGTCTCATACTTGGGACTATAATAATGCACATCACGTAGCAACAATCTTCACTTACAACATCTATGAAAATGGACAGTTGATTGGTGGAGGTCTGAAAGGCTACATTGATGGCAAGGAAGTTACCAAAAAGACATGGTCTGAGGTAACCGTTCCGGCAAACGCTGTACTGGGTCTTGCTCAGAAGGCTAATGGAGAATGGGTTATCTGCCGCACTTATCAAAACGGCGACGCATTTATGTGGCGCTCTATTGAGAATGCAAGCAACAATAGCCCGATTACTTCCATTGAAGCCAACCAAGTTCGCTTGGTAAACAATGGCAAGGCAGAACTCTACATCGCATCCTCCTACACGGAAAATGCTGATGGTAGCGTAACTGTAAGCTCTGCTGAAGGTTCTGCTACTGCTGCTGCATGGTGATAAAACACCAGTGCAGTATGGATACGAGTAAAAAATTCACAAATTCCCCCTCGGCATAAAACCCCGAGGGGCCTAACTATAAAACTTTATGAGACTTTTAAAAAATTTAGCAGTTGCCTTTGTAGCATTGGTGGCTGCAACAACAAATATAGTAAATGCGCAGGCACAGACCAGCGCGAGTGAAGTAAAATACGATTTTTCTGCAATCACCGAAACAGGTGATACCGCAGAAATCGACATGTCGTATGTTAATCTCGCCGACGCTTTTGGCGGCAAGCCGTACGACGTGAAGTTTAAAGATGGTGAGCCCAAAGCCACCATCATCACCGGCTGGTCACTCGGTATTTCTGGTGGACTGAACTCCTATATGGGAGCTCAGTACGGGATTTTTGCCAAAGGATACTTTGGCTGGTCTCACCTCAGCATAAATGCCGAAATAGGCGAGAACATGGAAATATCCAAAGAACTGGGACAAAAGTTCCGTTCTCTCGGAACTTCCGTAGACTTTGCCATTTCATTGGCGCATTGGGGAAATAAAAAATCTGTTAATACAACGGGCATGACTAGCTATCAAGCTAAGAAGGCTCACCGTAATGAAAAATACGGGAGGTTGTGGCGATTGTATGCTGGTCCCTCTGTAGGGTATCAGTATTGCAAAAATAACACAGATTTCCACTACGAGGACACCAACCCTGACGTGGACGTGCCCGGAACAGTGGATTTCCCCGTCGTAAAAGACGGCAACTCCGTTAAATACGGAGCAGTGATTGGACTTGAAAGACGTTTCTTTGGCAGCATTACAAAAGTTGCCATTGAAGGTAGAGTAGAAACTTACTCTATAAAAGTCTTTCAAGAAAAAGAACAGCCGATTTACGGCTCAGTAAAAGTAACTATAGAGTTTGGCTTAGGCCGTCGCCCCAATGGTGGACGTTTCTAAGCAAATTATTATAGGAAAGGGTGGCAGGTTTACCTGCCCCCTTTCTGTTTTTAAATACTTTTAAAATAATATATCTCCCCCGCAATCACCACATTTCACACCGCAGCATAACACACCACAGTTTGCCACATCACATTACACCACCCTCATCTTATCATACCTCTCAACCGCCTATTCTCACCTCAGACAAAATCACCTCTTCTCTTTTCACCTCATCACACAGTCTCCGCCACAGCCCACCACTCCATCCCCTCAGCAAACTCACCTGCCGTCATCGCGCACCGCACTCGCACGCCACTCCTCACCGACCACACCCCCTCAACCACGCAACACAACCACTCCACTCTTGCCACACTTTTCCCCCTCCGCGCTCCCCCCCCTCAACCACTCGCCACAAACTCCCCTCACCCACACAAACACTCCGAGTCGTTTCCGATTCGCCGCGTTTAAGCACAAAAATCATTTTTTCAAGCCCTTAGGCATAAAAATTTACACTTATTAATCACATTTTAAGACATTTGGGCTAAATTTAGCCCAAGTAATGCATTTTTTACTTGTGTAATTAAACAAATTATTATATAAAATTGGACAAAATAGACTTTTTCATCTAAATTTATTTGGAGTGTACCAATGAACAAAAAGCTTTTATCGGCATTTGCTGCCTTTTTAATGTCTATGAGTCTGGCAGCCTCTGCCTCCGCTGAATGCGATGGTTTTTATATGGGTGTCCGTGGTGGTATCGTTAACCACAACTTAGGCGATTCGGACGAAGCCCTTGGCGACAGATTTGAAATTGATGACAACTCTTGGATGGCCGCTGCCGCCCTCGGTTATCGTTATACATACTTCCGTGCTGAGGTTGAATTTACCTGGCGTGAAGAAACCGAAAAGAAAACCGGTGAGATTGACGCACGCAATACCTCAACTTTCCAAACAATGTCTTATATGTTTAACGTCTATGCCGACTTGACACCATACTCTATGTTTACACCTTATATTATGGCTGGTATCGGTATGACCAACATTCAATATGAGTTCCAAGGTTTTGGACGTAAAGCTGTCAAGTATGAAGAAGACAACTTCACCTGGGCTGTCGGTGGTGGTGTATCAGCTAAGTTGACCAACCGTATTAACATTGATGTCGGTTATCGTTTCTTGAATATGGGTGAAATTGAAAGCGCTTCTATCCGCGCTCACGAAGTATACGGTGGTTTCCGTTACGTCTTCTAACCCAAAACTTATCAATAAAAAAGCTCTTCTTCGGAAGAGCTTTTTTATTGTCCTAACGACACAAGGCACAATCTCACGATATGCACAAAGGAAGCATCGCGGTTCAGTAAAGATTGCCTCCGCAGCCAGTGAACGCTCAAGGGCGGCTCCTTATCAAGCTGGCAACAGTTTGAAAATATTTGGAGAATGAGTCATATAGTAAGAAATAAAGGCAAAAGTACCACAGCGTACATTGAGGTACGTGAGGACACTTTTGGCCTGCAATTTCTGTATTAGCAGGCCATTATACAAATATTTTATTTAAAGGAGTTAACCAAAGACCCAGCCAACATATACCAACCGTCTACTAAGACAAAGAAAATAACCTTAAAGGGCAGAGCCAAAACAGTTGGCGGCAACATCATCATACCCATTGACATAAGCACGGAAGCAATCACCATATCTATAATCAGGAATGGCACAAAGATAAGAAAGCCGATTTCAAAGGCGCGGCGAAGCTCGCTAATCATAAAAGCAGGGATAGCAACTTTAAGCGGGGTTTCCGCAACGCTTTCCGCCGGCTTTTCTTTAGCCAAATCCGTAAAGAGGAGCAAATCTTTTTCACGAGTGTTGCGCACCATAAATTCCTTGAGCGGCGCGGCGGCTTTTTCCAAGCCTTCAAGGATTTCAACCTTTTCCTCATACATCGGCTTAATCCCCTCTTCCCAAGATTTTTCAAAAGTCGGAGCCATAATAAACATTGTGAGGAACAAGGCCAAAGAGAGCAAGACCATATTCGGTGGCGTGGAGTTGGTGGCCAAAGCGCTGCGGGTGATGGAAAAGACCACCACAATTCGGGTAAATGAGGTCATCATCACCAAAATACTCGGCGCAATGGAGAGCACCGTAATCATCAGGATAATATTGAAGATTCTGGCTGTTGCCGAACCGGTAGGCTGATCCTGAACATTTAAGCTAAGCGTCTGAGCCTCGGCCGGAAAAGCAAAAAATCCCAATGTCGCGACTAAAACCAAACATAAAAACAAAAACTTTTTAGACATCATTTCTGAACCTTTTTAGCCTGTTCGGATTCAATCAGCAGATTCTGCGTTGCACCGAGCAAGAGCAAATATTCTTTATCATCTTTTTTGAACAATACGAGCGAGTTTCTGGCATCAAGCCGCCTGTTTTCAAGCACCTGCAAGCGCTGATTCTCACCGAGCTTACGCATAAACTTATTTTTGGCACCATGGAGCTGACAATATTTGATAGCCCAAAGCGTCAAAAGCATTAAGCCCAAAACAAAAGCCAGTGAGAGCACAGCTTTAAGTATCATCAAACCTTCCATAACCTGCCTACCGCAACAATTATCCTTGCGCCGATTATAATTTTTTTTAAGCAGAAGAGTCAATCATCGCCCCTCTGACTGTTGATATTTGTCTTGATATGCTGGAAGAGGGAAAAACAATATGTTAGAGATAATGTTATGAAGAAAGAAAAAATACAAATATCAGAAGAACGCCGCACGCAAGGTTTGTCCACCTTGTCGCAAACGATTCTACCCTTTGCCAAGCAAATTCTGGGCACCAAAGGCTTTGTAGAAATAGATATCTTAACCGGCTGGAAAGAGATTGTCGGCGAAGAACTGGCAGAGTTCAGCCTCCCGCAAAAAATAGACTTTCCGCGCGGCCAAAAAAGCAACGGCACTTTGCACTTAAGCGTACTTTCCGGCGCTTTTGCTCTTGAGATACAGCATCGTGAAAAATATATCTTAGAAAAGATAAACACCCACTTTGGTTACCAAGCCGTATCCAAGATAAAAATCACGCAAGACAGTAGTTTGGCAAACGAAAAGCTGGAAAAATCCCTTGAGGAAGGACCTCAAATAAAGGTCAGTCTGGAAGAAGAAAACTACATCAACGACCTGACATCAGACCTAAACAATACTGAACTTAAGAAAATATTAGTAAAATTGGGTAAAAGTGTATTTAATGACAACAAAAGAGAGAATAATAAAAAATGAAATTTGAAGATACCATCAAAAAAATAAGCGGCACTATTGCTGGCTTGATTATCTTTTTTATCGCTGCAGGAATGTATTTGAACCTCAAAGGCTTTATTATGAGCCCGGACGGCCGTCCTGTTTTGATGCAAACCGCACAAGCTGCCCCTTCTGCAGAAGATGTTAACACTTTGGCACAAAAAGTTGACCCCAAAGTCAATGTCATTCTGCCTAAAGGACATTCTCTCGGCAATAGTAAAGCACCGATTACGATTTATGAATATTCATCTTTCGGCTGCCATCATTGCGCTAATTTTCATTTAGATACTCTACCGCAACTGAAAAAAGACTTTATTGATTCGGGTAAGGTCAATGTAATGTTTGTTGACTTTCCGATAGACAGCAAATCTATGATGGCCTCCATGCTGGCGCATTGCGTTCCGGCAAAAAATTATCACGAATTTTTGGAGCTTTTATTCAAAAAACAACGTGAATGGGGACTATCTTTTCGCACAGAAAAACTCTTATCCGAATATGCCTCTCTCAATGGCCTGAGCAAAGAAGCTGCCGCCAAATGCTTAAAAGACGAAAAATTAGCCGAACAAATTATAGAAGAACGCCAACAAGCCATAGACAAGCTTAAAGTTCAAGGCACTCCTGCTCTGCTTATTGTAAGCAAAGACGGCAAAGAAGTTATTCATGGCGCTCCGGATTATGAAACCTTAAAAGCTTATTTAGAAAAGAAGCTCTCAAACAAATAAAATGTACCAAACTTTATTAATAAGTCGGTAACAATTTATGAGGTATAGTAAGCACAATGAAAAAGATTCCTGATGACCTTAAATCGCTGGAAGAACGCATAAACAAACAACGAGCCATAGAGCAACGTGCCCGCAAAGAAACAAAAGAATCAGAGTTTGCTTATGCAACAAAAACCGGCTTTAGGGTCGGAACGGAGCTAGTCTCCGGAGTTTTGGTCGGAGCTGCCTTGGGTTATTTTCTGGACAAGTTGTTTGCCACACAACCCATCTTTTTGGTAGCAGGCTTATTCTTCGGTGGCGCAGCCGGATTCTTAAACGTATATCGTTTTGTAAAAAACGAAGACCGAAACAAGGAGTAGTTCGTCGTGTCTAACCCTATGGAACAATTTACCATTAAGCCTATTATTCCGCTGGAAGTCGGCGGTTTGGACATATCTTTCACCAACTCCAGCCTTTTTATGGTTTTGGCTGTTGTTTTATCCACGCTCATCTTCGGACTTTGTTTACGCAAAAGAACAATTATACCCTCCGTAGCACAATCCGTCCCCGAAACGGTGTATGAATTTATATCATCTCTGCTAAAAGAAAATGTTGGCATAGAAGGCTTGAAATACTTCTCATTCATCTTCACCGTATTTTTATTTGTTGCTTTCGGAAACCTGCTGGGCTTATTCCCCTATGCTTTTACCTTTACATCCCATTTAGCAGCTGTAGGCGGCTTATCCGTCATTGCTTTGCTGTTTAACATCTGCATCGGCATCAAGAAAAAGAAATGGAGCTATCTGCGCACATTTCTGCCCAAAGGGATTCCTGCTGCTCTGGCGCCGCTGATTGTGCCGATTGAGATGATATCTTTTCTTTCCAAACCCTTCAGCTTAACCGTCCGTCTTGTTGCAAACATGACCGTCGGACACATCATGCTCAAGATTATTGCCGGCTTTATTGTCGCATTAGGCATCGGCGGTATTGTTCCTTTGGCCTTTGATGGCTGCATCATTGTCTTTGAAATTTTCATCGCCTTGTTGCAAGCCTTCATCTATACGGTTTTAAGCTGTATTTATCTTGGCGATGCTTTGCACAGCCACTAAGGATTAAGTTTTGGTCTTGTGCCGAATATAATTATGTTTTTTTACTAACCCGAAGTTTGCCAAGCAAACTTCTTTATCAACCCGAAAGAGGATAAAAATTATGGAACCAATGGCTTATATCGGCGCCGGTATGTGCGCTTTGTCAATGACAGTCGCTGCTTGGGGTGTGTCTCAAGTCTGGACAACAATCATCTCAACCGTCGGCCGCAATCCGCAAGTCAAAAAAGATGTAGATATCTATGGCTGGGCAGGTTTCGCCGCTGTTGAAGCTATCGCATTGTATGCTTTGGTTATCGCCCTTGTAATGCTCACGGGCAACTAAACAAATCCGTCTTTCGTCAGAACCGAGGAAAACTCACTCCTCGGCTCTGAAAAGACGAACATAAAGGGATAAACTATGCCGCAGTTAGATTCATCAACTTTCACATCTCAGTTATTCTGGCTCATTGTATGCTTCTTCAGCATGCTGTTTATTATGTCGCATTTTATCGTACCGCGTATTGCCGATATTCTGGAGCAACGCCAGCGCAAAATAGACGGCTACTTAAACAAAGCACACAACATTCGCCTAGAGGCAGAGGATTCTCTAAAAAAATATCAAGATGCACTTGCCGAAGCCACAGCGAAAGCTAATGAATCTCTGGCAGCCACACAAGCCGAGCTCAATACTTATATGCAAAAGAAGCAAGATGAACTAACAGCAAAACTCCAAAAGAAAATTGCTGCCGGAGAAGCTGAAATTGCAAAAAGCAAAGAAGAAGCTCTGGCAAAAGTAAAAGAAATGTCTGAAGAATTGGCTCAAGCCGTTGTTGCCAAAATCGGCTTAACAACCATTTCAGCCAAAGACATCAAAGACGCAGTCAAAATCGTTGAGGCAAAACAAAAATGACCAACAAAAATTCTAATATCATAGATACCGCTCAAAATGCCGTTATGGATGCCGCAGATAATGTCTCGGAAATCATTGGGCACATTGACGGGCACGATGAAGTCTTCTATCAGAGCGCCGAGTTTTGGGTCGGTGTTGCCTTTGTTTTGGTTGTTGTTTTATTGGCCAAGCCGATTGGTGGTCTGGTCAAATCAATGCTCAACAAACGTATAGATGACATTGCCAAGCGTATTCAAGGTGCAGCCAGACTTCGTGATGATGCACAAAAACTCTTGGCAGATTATGAAAAAAAATTCTTAAATGCCGACAAGGAAGCTGAAGCTATTTTAGCAAAATCTCAAAGAGAGATTGAATATTTCAAGAAAGAAAATCTTTCTAAGCTGGAAGCAGAAATGAAGCTTAAAGAAAAAGATACCGAAGACCGCATCAAAGCAGCCAAAGAAAAGGCCGCAAAAGAAATTTCGGACTTAACCAGCGAGCTGACAATTCAAACCGTTAAAACAGCTATAATGAAAAAATTAGATTCCAAAACACAAGATAAATTAATTGACGATTCCATTTCGCTGATTACCAAACTTTAAGATTACATCATAAAAAAAGAGCGGATTAATATCCGCTCTTTTTTTTAGTTTCATTGTCTTACACAAACATTGTATCCAACAACTCTTTAGCATAAGCTCTCATTTCCGGATTACGCATCAATTTAAGCTTAAGATCAGAGTAGGCCAAATCTTTGTTTGTACCGCAGTCAAAACGCATTGCGTCGCACAATACACCACTAAGCTTAACACCACGCTCTGCTGCCAAATTCATTGCATCTGTAAGGTTAATTTCGCCATTAGAACCCTTTTTAACTTCCGGCAAAATATCCATAATGATATTCGGCAAAATGTAAGGGCCCATGCTTGCATAAGTTGACGGAACCTCTTCAAGTTTCGGTTTTTCAACCAAACCTTTAGCGTGAACGACGCGCCCATCACGAACAGCACCGACCAACGCTCCGTAACGTGTCATCTGCTCGCGCGGAAACTCCATAATATTTTCAACCATTCCGCCATATTCGTTATAAACATTTAAAAGTTGCTGCAAAATACCTTCACCATGCATGTTGATATACACATCATCAGGCCACATAACAATAAAATCTCTGTCTCCGACAATTTCTTTAGCCATCAAAATAGCATGTCCGTTGCCATGAGGCTCTTTTTGCTCTGCAAAAGAAAACTTCATGCCATGCGGAATAATATCTTGAATAACTTTTAAGAGGTCTAACTTATTTTTTTCCTTCAGATGGTTTTCCAACCATGGATAAGGATTAAAATAGGTCTCAAACAGATGTTTACAGGATTGATCACTATAAATAAAAACAACTTCTTTAACCCCAATTTCGGCACAAGCGTTGACCGCATATTGAATAATCGGCAAGCTGTCAAGCGTCAGAAAACCCTTGTGAAGGGCTTTGGTTGCGGGAAGATTTCGGGTTGATAGCCCGGCAACGGGCAAAATACAAACTTCCGGTTTTTTTATCATCTAAAACTCCAAATAATGCATTGTTACACAATGCCCAGAATCATAACATAAAAAAACGATTCGACAAGCCTAAAACAACCCATGCACAACTATTATATGAACAACTTGGTATGTTAATCTTCCACCCGAATAATCTTGCCAGATGCTTTGGTTATTTCACCCATTGTTTCTTTTAACAAACTCCCTGATGGCACCAACAATGGTTTATCTTCAGCTTTGTTTTCAAGCTTTTCCTTCTCCAAAATTTCCTCTTGCTCAGACAATCCGTTTGTAGTCTCATTTACAACCTCTTTTGTCTCTTCTTGCAAAACTTCTGGCAACTTACGACCAACCGCCTCAATTTCATTCCATACTTTATCATCATCACTTTCTTGTGTTTCCAAAGTAACATTAGGTTTGGTAACAATACCGCTAGGCTGCTTTCCGCTAAAATCAAGGACTGGAATATCTTCATTTTCTTTAGCCTTTTCCATCGCCTCAATTTCCTGAATATTACGCGTTACCATAATATCTTTTCCACCCACTCTGGAAATCTTACCCGTATTCTCTTCAAGTTTTTTCTTAATTTCTTCTTGTTTCAATCTTTCCTCATGAGCTTTTTCTTCAGCCTTTGTAATTTCTTCCGAATACTTAAACAACTCATCAATTTTATCATTAAGCTGTTTTAAATCCTCTTCGGTTTGCTTTTCCAAATCAGAAATTTTATCGGCATAATTTTCCAGTTGCTCCAAATCTTGAGAATTTTGTATAAAGATATAATCTTTAACAACTTGCGAATTTATAGCATCTATTGCCAACAACTCATCCTCAATCTCTTTTTTCAACGCTATAACTTTATCATCTTGCTCAATATCAAGCATTGTTTTAATCATTGCCAAACGTTGAGCAAAAACGCCATACCCGTCTCTATATTTACTAACGTCTTCCTTGGATTGATTATAATTATCGGTAATTTTATTATAAATCTCCTTGATTCTTTGCTTAACGTCTAACGCATAAACAGCAAGTATTTCTTTCTTAAAACCGGCTGATTTTTCATCCAAAATTGTATTTTTCTCAGACAAAGCCTTAGGCAAACTTTCATCAAACTCCGGTACTGTTCCTTGAACAATAACCTCATCCAATCCCTTACTGATTTCCTTCATTCGGTCATCAATTTCCTGATACTTTGCTAAGATTTCCGGGTTCTGCGTTAGCTTACGCTTTGCTTCTAACTCTGGAATAAACTCCTCAAACAAGCGCTTCTGAATACTTTTTGCATAGTTTTGCTGCGTATCCATTAACGATTTCAAATATGCTTTTCTCGCATCCTCTGCAGCCTTTTTATCCGACGCAACTTTTGCCCAGTGGGCATCATAAATATCCGTAATATCTTTCACATCAACCGAAAGCTCTGGAGACATCATCGCCCCGGCTAAAGCAAACTTCAGCGGCTTAACTTTACTATCTGATATATTAAAGACAAACTGAGCATCCATATCCCATAGATTAAGGTTGCCTTTATCTGTCATATCCAATCGCCAACCCGGAGCTTCAAACAAAGCGTTTTCAAAGACATAATCCGCATTTGCAATTTTTACTTTACCACTGGCTTTTTGAAAAAGGGTCTCACCTTGCTGCAGATTTTCTGTAGCCAATGTCGCCAAGCCTTCAGAATATTCACGCTGTCTCAAATCCTTTGCGATTGCTGCCAAATTCCAACCTTTAACATTTGGCGATGTAATATCATATAAAATCTCAGCATTCAAACCGTTCAACAAATCTTCTTCTGATTCTGCATTGGTAGCAAAAGACACCTGAGCATCTAACGTTCCTGATTTTATACCATATTTCTTACCGCTCCAAACTCTTTCCGCCATATTTTGATTTTTAAAATTAAGATTTCCCTTAAGCTGTGGTGTTTCCACGAAAGCAAGCTCCAAAGAGCCATTAACATTTCCGCCATTATACTCTGCCGAAAAATCTTTAAGTGTAAACACGCCCTCTTTCAAAGAAGCCGCAAAAGCTGCCTTCTTAAAATCTTCAGCCTTATAGCTTAAAGACCCGACTTTAATATTTCCGCTCAAATCAAATGTCTTGTAGAAATCATAATTAATTTTATCCTTATCCAGTTTCGGACGCGCAATAAAATCCGCATTTTCCGTATCATTATTCCTGAATACAACGGCATTATTTACCGCATTTGAAACATTGTTATACACAAATCTATCCAGCTCAAACTTATTAATATCAAGCTCAGCCTTAATATTCAGACGTGCCAATCTCTTATCAACGACCACGTTTCCTTTAAAATTATTTGAGCCGACAAATACATTAGCATCTGTCAAACTAACATAATCCGACATCCCGGCCAACTTTCCTGTCAAGGTAAACAACCCCAGAGAAAAAGTCTTTGGTTTATAGTTAAAGTTAAAATCATTAACCATTTGCACAAAATCCGGAGCTCGGACATCTACATTACCGCTCAAGACCCATTTTTCGTTTCTTTTTCCGGCTTGTCCGCCAAAAACAAAATCCAAATATTCCAACTTTGAAACAGCTTTCATCGCCATCAATGTCGGCGTTCCTGAAACGATTCCTTTTGAGTTAAAATTCTTAAGCTTCTTCAAGTTGATATCCGGCAATGGCAAAGCAAACTTATTCAAAAAAGAAACAAAATCTCTTGTCTCCAACTCATATTTCAGATTTTCAAACTGCAAAGCTTTTCCAAGCCCGGTCAATTTTCCCGTCACATTAACCGATGCATTTGCCATACTCCCGATTTCAAGCTTAGAAATAGTCAGCAATCCTTGCGCAACATCCATATCAAACTGCGAATTTTCAAAAGGCACTCCTTCGTAAATTCCCAAGCCAAGAGAGCCTATAAGTCTAAAATCAAAATCATTCAAAAATCCCAATTTAGAAATTCTGTAATTAATTCTGTCCGTCATAGACTTTTCTTTTTCAGCATCAGGCAAAGACGGAATATAGTTATCAAAATTAACACTATCAGCCTGAACTTCCATAAAGGCATTCATTCTCTCGCCGATGATAATACCCAAACTGCCGCTAAATGCACTCTTATCAATACTCACATCAAACGGAGCTATTTTAACAGTTTTAAGCGTACCCTCAACCGTTGCATCTCCGGCACTACGTTTATAAGTTGCTTGAGTTATCGGATTAACCTCATATCCCAACCAAGCCAACAGTTTTTGTAGGTCGTTGGTTGTATATTCCAGATCCAAAGAATAAGTCAGCACATCATTATCTGAAAAGACATCGCCGCTAAGCTTAAATTCTGTATCTCCAGGCAATGAAGCACTTAAATTTCTGATTTTAAGTTCATTATCCAAATAGTCCACACTCAGATTAAAGTTCTTAAGTGTCTGCCCTTTATACAAAGTATTAATAGCTTTCAAATCCGCAATAAAATCAAATTTCAGCTGCGGATTATAAATAGCCCCTTCCGCACTATACTTTTGAAAAGCACTTTTTAAAGCTGCTTCCACTGGAGCCAAATCCAAATCTGTCATTTCAAACCCGATTTCCGCGCGGCGACGTTTAGAAGTATCGTCATCCACGACATAGTCCGGGTCCAAAGGCACCAAAATATTACCGGCACCTGCCGTAGAACCATATTTCACAACAATATTGGATAAGGCAATTTTGGTTTTATTGGTATCCGCTTGCAAAGACAACGCAAAAGGATAATCATATTCAGCCCCAAGCTGCAATTCCTTAAAATTTTTATTAAGAAAATCTACCGGCTTTTTAGATTCAATAATCACATCGCCGTTTATTGCATCATTCTTAAGCAATACCGAACCGTCAAAACGCACAAAAGTTTCAGATGTCGGGTGGTTCAGCACAAAATTAACCGAAGTAGCAAAACTTTCCGAAAAACGTCCCAAAGACAATGCAAAACCTTCAGGATTATTATCTTTAATGTAGCTTCCCTCAATTCTATAAGGTCCGAAAATACTTGGAGCAATTACCTCTGCATTCAAATTTTCAAGCGTAATATCAATATCGTGCTTAGTATTAACGAAATTAAGAGTTGCTTTTTCCAAAAGCACACTATCAAGCGTAATTTCAATATTATCAAGGCTGAGCTTTTGCTCCTCGGTAATGGATGATTGCCAATTAAGCCGACCGTTATTATCCACTTCCATAAAAATCTTTGGGTTAACCAAAGACATCATTTTAACTTCAAAATTACCTTTGAGCAAAGCCCACAAATCAAGCTTAGCCACCAACTTATCAATCGTAGCTAAAGGAGTATCCTGATGCCCTGCTTCGTTGCTATAGACCTTAATATTTGAAGCTATCAAATCAGGTGTCGGAAAAATCTTAAAACTGACGGGACCTTCAAAAGCCACCAATTTACCACTCACATCGGAAATTTGTTCAGCAATTTTATCTTTATGCTCATTCCAATCAATCATTGCGACATAAGCCGAAACTCCGCCGACAGCCAAAACCACCAAAGCCAATATAATGAGCACTGCTTTTTTCAAGACTTTTCTCCTGCACTATGGATGCAAAAACTTAAAAATAATCTTTGCTAAATCTGCAAACTACATATAGTATTAGAACATAATTTAATTAATAAACATTTTAAGGAAAAATAGCAAGCAATGAATAATATCCACAAGCTTTTTGAACTTGCCGAAGCCGCCCGCAAAAACGCACATATTCCTTACTCACACTTTGCTGTCGGGGCAGCTATTCTGAGTCAAGAAGGCCATTTTTACAGTGGTTGCAATGTTGAAAACATCTCTTACCCTTGCGGCAGTTGCGCCGAAACCGGAGCTATTGCGTCCATGGTCGCCGGCGGCGACACCCAAATTGCCGAGATTCTGATTTTAGCAGAAGGCAGCGAACTCATCACGCCTTGCGGCGCTTGCCGCCAACGGATTAAAGAATTTTCCTCGCCGCAAACTCTAATCCACTTGGCCAATAGCTCTGGTGTACAAAAAACTTGCACCATTGCCGAACTCTTACCTCTTGCTTTTGCTGAAAAGGACTTAATGAAATGATAGAAAAGATTGCCGCGCAAATCAAAGCCAAACTCGGTGCTTACGCACCGGAAACAGCCATTATTTTAGGCAGCGGTCTGGGTGCCTTGGGTGACCAGATTGAAAACCCCGTCATCATCCCTTACGGCGAAATTGAGGGTTTTCCGCAAAGCACGGTCAGCGGCCATAAAGGAAGACTGATTATCGGAAGACTGGAAGAAAAAGATGTTTTGTGTATGCAAGGACGTATCCATCTTTATGAAGGACACAGCCCGCAAAGCATCAACACTTTCATCAAAGCATTTCAGTTATTAGGTATTCAAAACCTTATTGTTACCAATGCCTCCGGCTCTTTGATGACCGACTTGCCGGCCGGAACCATAATGCTGATTAAAGACCACATCAACCTAAGCGGCACCAACCCGCTGATTGGCCCCAATGATGAAGCCTACGGTCCGCGCTTTCCGGATATGAGCAATGCTTATGACAAGGAGCTCAGAGCCAAAGCCAAAGAGCTTGCGAAGCAAGAAAACATTTCTTTGGCAGAGGGCGTTTATCTGATGGTTTCGGGACCTACTTTTGAAACCCCCTCCGAAGTTCGTGCTTTCCGAATTTTAGGCGCGGACGTGGTTGGAATGTCAACCGTCCCTGAGGTTATTTGTGCGGTTCATTCCGGTATGAAGGTTTTAGGTTTTTCAGTTGTTGTCAACTTGGGTTGCGGCTTAAAAGAAGGCGCAATCAATCATGCCGAAACTCTGCGAGAAGCAGACAAAGCCTCCGCAAATCTTATCAAATTGGTCAGAACCTGCATAAGGGAGATATAATATGGATGACGTAACCGCCGCCAAACACCTCATTCATCTGCTGGACTTAACTTCGCTCAACAAAGATGACACGGAAAGCCGCATAGAAAAACTTTGCAAAAAAGCCCAAACGCCTTATGGCAATGTTGCCGCCGTTTGCATTTACCCAAAGTTTTTACCTTTGGCTCAAGAAATGTTGGCTGACACAAGCATCAAGCTGGCAACAGTTGTCAACTTTCCCGAAGGCGGTTCTGATTTAAGCAAACTCCGCGCTGAAACGGAATATGCCTTGGAGAAAGGCGCTCAAGAAATTGATGCCGTCTTTCCTTACAAAAATTTTCTGAACAACGACTATCAAACTTGTGCTGATTTCGTAGCTTATGCCAGCAAACTGACCGGCAAAAAACATCCCCTAAAAATCATTTTGGAAACAGGTGTTATTGAGAAATCCGCACTCATTGCCGAAGCTACCAAAATCTGCATAGATAATGGGGCCAATTTTGTAAAAACCTCCACCGGAAAAACCGAAGTTTCCGCCACACCGGAAGCCGCCAACATCATTTTGGAAACCATTGCTTCAGGCCGACGCAATGTCGGTTTCAAAGCAAGCGGCGGGATAAGAACCATTGATGATGCAAAAAAATATTTGGTCTTGGCCAATGCCATTATGGGATGGAAATGGGTCAGCCCGTCTAATTTCCGCATCGGCGCAAGCTCCCTGTTGGACAACCTGATAGAAGTTATTGAGAGAGGATATTAAGATGACATTTTTGCCACAAGAAATCATCCGCAAAAAACGCAATCACCAAACTCTTACAAAAGAAGAGATAAGCTTTTTCATAAAAGGCGTAACCGATGGCTCTATTGTTGATGCCCAAACCGCAGCTCTAACCATGGCCATTTTTCTCAATGGCTTTTCCAAGGAAGAAACCACTGCCCTAACCTTAAATATGCGCGATTCCGGCGATGTTCTGGATTGGTCTGAGGTCAATGGTCCGATTCTAGATAAACATTCCTCGGGCGGTGTCGGTGATAAAGTAAGCTTGATGCTAGCCCCGATGATTGCTGCTTGCGGCGGATTCGTTCCGATGATTTCCGGTCGCGGACTAGGCCACACCGGCGGAACTTTAGACAAGTTTGATTCCATCCCCGGCTATCAAACAGCTCCGAGCAATGAACTCTTCCGCAAAACGGTTAAGGAAGTTGGTTGCGCCATCATCGGACAAACAGGAAACTTAGCTCCTGCAGATAAAAAGATTTATGCCATCCGCGATGTTTGCGGCACGGTTGAATCCGTGGAGCTGATAACCGCCTCTATTCTATCCAAGAAACTTGCGGCCGGACTTGATTGTTTGGTAATGGATTTAAAATGCGGCAACGGTGCTTTTATGGACAGCTTAGAAAACGCGCGCAAATTGGCTCACTCCATTGTTGATGTCGCCAATGCGGCAGGCACTAAAACTTCAGCAATTTTAACCGATATGAATCAGGTTTTGGGACGCAATGTCGGCAATGCTTTGGAAGTTTTGGAGGCAGTTAATTACCTCAAAGGTATTGATGTTGACCCAAGGCTTCATCAAGTAACCATCGCGCTTTGTGCCGAACTTCTTGTTTCCGCAAATCTTGCCGAAAATAAAGCTCAAGCCGAAGCAAAATTGCAAAAAGCCTTGGATTCGGGGCAGGCTTTGGAGATTTTTGCGCATATGGTTTCAGCCTTGGGCGGACCTAAAGACTTCTGCGATTCCCCGAACAAATATCTGCCGCATGCCGCTTTGGTAAAACCTGTGTTTGCAGATAAATCCGGCTGGGTTACGAATATGCAAACCCGCAACATCGGCTTAAGTGTCATTGGCTTAAAAGGCGGACGCATTACGCCGGAGCAAAATCTTGATTACGCGACCGGCTATACCGAATTTTGCCAAATCGGCGAATATGTTGATGAGAACAAACCCTTGGCTGTTATTCACGCTCAGGACGAAAATTCTTGGCAACAAGCCGCTGATGAGCTCAAACGCAACATAAGCATTTCAGAGCAAAAACCGACCGAAAATCCGGTCATTATGGAACATATTTCATAAAAGGAGAACACAGATGGGACGCGCCATAATTTTAATGATGGATTCTTTCGGTATCGGCGGAGCGCCGGATGCTGCCAAATTCAACAATCAGGGAGCCGACACTTTCGGACATATTGCGGCATCTTTCCCTAACCTCAAAATTCCTAATCTTTGCGGATTAGGTTTATGTCAGGCGGCTGAGCTTGCAACCGGCAACGAACCCAAATTGGAAGCGCAAGAAGAAAGCAAACTGGGTCTTCCTTCTGCTTATGGCTGTATGAAAGAAATCAGTGCCGATAAAGACACTGTTTCCGGACATTGGGAGCTTGCCGGTCTGCCCAACCTCAAAGGCTGGGGACATTTTCCGCCAAACTATCCCTCTTTCCCGGATGACCTTATTGCCAACATCTGCCAAGAAGCCGGCTTAAAAGGAATTTTAGGCAACAAAGCCGCTTCCGGCACGGTCATCATTCAGGAGCTCGGTGAGGAACACATCGCAACGGGCAAACCCATATTTTATACCTCTGCCGACAGCAATATGCAAATTGCCGCGCATCAGGAACATTTTGGCTTGGAAAGGCTGTACGAACTATGCCGCGTTGCCTATAAATATGTTCAACCCTATAACATCGGGCGCATTATAGCCCGTCCTTTTATAGGTGAAAAAGCCGGTGAATTTACCCGCACCAAATTCCGCCGTGACTATACGGCACAACCTTTTGGTCCGACTTTGCTGGACCAGCTCAAAACCGCCGGCAAAGAAGTCGTTGCCATCGGCGCGATTAATGATATTTACGCGCATCGGGGCATAACCAAAGAAGTACACGGCGCAGGCTTGGAAGAACTTTGGAACTTAACGCTTGAAGCTATGCAAAACACCCCGGACGGCAGCCTGATTTTCACCAACTTTGAAGATTTTGACATGCTCTGGGGACACCGCCGCAATGTCAAAGGCTATGCCGAAGGTCTGGAATATTTTGACTCTCGTCTGCCCGAGATTTTGCCGCATTTAAGAGATGATGACATTTTGTTCATCACGGCCGACCATGGCAACGACCCGACTTATGAAGGCACCGACCACACCCGCGAACAAGTTCCTATCTTGATGTTTGGCAAAAAAGTTAAAGCGCGTTGTTTGGGTCAAAGACAAACCTATGCCGACCTCGGCCAAAGCATCGCCGCTTATTTGAGCATTGCACCTCTGGCCTATGGGGAGAGTTTTCTCTGATGTCTTGGTTTGCGCCAAATCTGGCTAAAGAAAAACATTGTTTTTTTGACCGCAAAGGCGGCGTGTCGCAAGGACGCTATGCCGAATTAAATGTCAACCGCAAGAGCTTGGACAAGCCGGAAAATATTATTAAAAATCTGAACCTTGCCGCCACATATTTTGCTCTGACATCAAAAAACTTGGCCATGCCTTGCCAAGGTGTCAGCAATCATGCTGTCTTTATTGATAAGCCCTCGCTTTTTGAACAAGAAGCTGATGCTTTCGTAACCAACCGAAAAGACATTTTGCTCGGCATAACCACCGCGGACTGCGCTCCGGTTTTGTTTGCCGACAAGCAACAAGGCATCATCGGCGCAGCCCATGCCGGCTGGCGCGGCGCGGTAAAAGGTATTATGGAAAATACCTTAAATTTGATGATGGAATGTGGAGCAAAATTAGAAAATATTGCCGCGGCCATTGGTCCTTGCCTGCAAAAAAAATCCTTTGCCGCCAAAGAAGATATGCGTCAGAAATTTTTGCACCAAGACGAGGAAAACAAACGTTTTTTTGAACAAGTTGATGCAGAATCTTATCTTTTTGATATGGAGCAATATCTGATTTTTCGCCTACGCAAATTCGGGATAAGCAATATTTCCGCCTCAGGCATTGATACCTATACTTCGGCAGACTATTTCAGCTACCGCCGCGAATGCCACAAAAACACCATCACCCAAAAAGCCGACTTCCCCATTCAGTTATCAACCATCAGATTATAAAAACTTTATTTTGCGGGAAAATTAGGCTACTATGAGCCAAGGTTAAATCTAAAGAAGAAAGTTTATGGCACCACTTGGCAAATTTACATTATCGGTTATCGGACTGCGCCTGTTCGGTGCTGCTGGTTTTTTTTGGGGAATGTTCCTCGGACATTTGTTGGTTGACCACTCCATCGTCAACAAATGGATTCAAAATCGCTTAAGCGAGCTGGACGACAATCTGCGCTTGCTCTTGCCTTATGGTTTTTATAAATATTATTGCCGTTTGGATGACAACCTTTTCGGCAAACTTTGGGGCGCAATTCTCGGTGCCGTAACTTTCGGTTGGGGCGGCTTCATCACGCTGTTCATTTTGGGGCATATTTTGTTTGATATCCGCAACAACACCCTTGTCAAAGATACCAAAAAAGGTTTTGAACATTTTTGGAACCGCCATTGGGGCAAAATATTGGGCTTCATACTGGGCTATTCTCTGCACAACGAAATTGTGCTTTTTGCGGGCATCATCATCGGCTTTTTTGCCGACCTCTACCGTTTGGAAGGCACATGGCGCAATAAGCTGAAAATAAATTGGCTGCTTGGCTTTTGGTCAAAGATTAATCCGTTAAAGTTGGCTCTGCATTCCGCAGAGGCTCGTAAAGTTTCGCTCATTCAGTCTATGGCAGGGCTTTCCGCCAAAGTTGCCAAAGCTGACGGACAAGTCAGCGAAAACGAGATTAGCACCTTTAAGAAGATTTTTGACATTCAGGCCGGCAACAATGACAAAATTGCCCGCATTTTTAACACCGCCAAACAATCCGCCGATGATTTTGAACCCTATGCTTTTCAGCTTCGCTTGCTTGCCAAAGATGACCTCAACCTGCAGGAAAGTATCATTGAAAATCTGTTCAAAATCGCGGTTGCCGATGGTCGTTGCGGAGATGCCGTTTTGCACATCATCCGCTCGGTTGCTCTGATTATAGAACTACCGGAAGGCAACTTTGAAGCCATCCGCAAAAATTTTGAGGTTCGCACCCAAGCCTCATCGCTCAATGACTATTATGCTGTTTTGGGTGTCTGGTGCAATGCCAGCAACGCCGAAATCAAACAACGCTGGAAAGAGCTGATTAACCAATATCACCCAGACCGCGCACAGGCCAAAGGCGCAGACCAAAACACCATAGAGGCTTATACGATTAAAATGGCGGAAATCAACAACGCCTACCAAAATATTATGAAAAGTCGCAAAACCATTTAGGATAAAAATATGCAGGAGCTTCCCCTTCCCCATTACAATGAGCGCAAAACACCGATAGATATGCTGGTGCTCCATGCCACCTGCCATGATAATGCGCAAGATGTTTTTGCAAGCCTAAACAAGCTGGAGCTAAGCTGCCACTACTTCATAGACCCGCAAGGAAACATTACGCGTATGGTTAATGACGAGCACCGCGCTTGGCATGCGGGGCTTGGCTATTGGCGGGGGATTGACACGGATTTAAACTCCCATTCCATCGGCATAGAAATCGGCAATATGAGCTTGGGGCAAAAGGCTTTTCCTGCCCAACAAATCCAAAATCTTATTCCGCTCTGTCAGGAAATCATCAAAAAATACAACATCAAACCGCATAATGTCGTTGCCCATTCAGACATCGCCCCCACACGCAAACCCGACCCCGGAAAATGCTTTCCATGGCAAGAACTCGCAAAAGCGGGGATTGGTCTGTGGTATGATATAAAAAATGCGGATTTGGTGGAAGAAGACAATCCACAAGAGTTGCTCAAAATCATCGGTTATGATACCGGAGATGAAGAAAAAACCATCGCTTCGGCTTATGCTTTCCGCCGCCGCTTTCTGCCGGAAGAAGTCGCCGAAGATAATGACATCCAACATTTGGTAGACAATGTTTATCCCAGAGGCAAAAAAGAACTCCTAAGCGGCAAAAAATTTTTGCAAACCCTAAAAACCGTTGCTTATACCTATAGCAAAGCCTAAATTTCTTCATTGAAAATTAGCAAATAATCCTTATAATCTTTTCTGCCGACAGATATGGTTAGTCTGTAGGCGGAGTATGACAGCTCCTTACTTAGAACCAATAATAACCTCCTGCTTATGGAGGATGGTGCGATATAAGCCGCTTTTGCGGACGAATAAGCACGCTGACTAAGTACAGCTGTCAACTCCTCCGCTCTCTCCCGAGAGCGGTTTTGTTTTTTTTTACAAAACAACAGGAGTTGAACATTATGAACGAAATTACAAAATCACATATCCGAACCGAATTTTTTAAAGAACTCGGTTTTGCGCTCTGGCAAGAGAGACGTAACAATCGCCACAACCTTATAAAAGTTGCACAAAAATCAAAACTTCCTCAAGGTCTGATAGACCAAATGGAAAGAGGAATTTGCAAAGACATTCATAAATATTTCCGCCTTTACACTTTGTATCAAAAAAAGATAAAAATAAGCCTGATAAACAAAGATTAAAAAAAAGCTCCCTTTCGGGAGCTTTTTTAGTTTAAGGCAACAACGGCGACCAAGCAGGGTCTGAAGCCTCCGCCGGTGTAACAATCATCCGCTCGTTATATCCGGTCAGGTCAATAGAGTAAAGTTTGACCGGCGCGTTGCGGCGTGATGTTCCCTTGTCCTGACGGAAATACATCAGCACACGACCGTTCGGCGACCAAGTCGGACCTTCAACCAAATAGCCGCTGGCCAACAAACGCTCTCCGCTACCATCAGGATACATAACACCGATATAAAACTGACCGTTAGCCATTTTTGTAAAGGCGATATAGTCTCCTCTGGGCGACCAGACAGGGGTTGCATAACGTCCCGTACCAAAGCTGATACGATGCACATCGGAACCATCCGCATTCATCACATAAAGTTGTTGGTTTCCGCCTCTGTCAGAGTTAAATACGATTTGGCTGCCGTCCGGCGAATAACTTGGTGATGTATCAATTGCCGAACCTGAGGTCAAACGCTTACTGGTACGCTTTTTCAAATCCATTTCATAGATATTTGTGCGACCGTTGTTAGCATAGCTGAGCAAAACCTTGCTGCTGTCCGGAGAGAAGCGCGGCGCAAAAGTCATACCGGGGAAAGAACCCAAGAGCTCTTGCTTGCCTGTCTCAATATCCAAAATATAAACTTTCGGCATTGCTCCGGCATAAGACATATAAGTAACTTTTTGCAAGTTTGGCGAGAAACGCGGTGTTAAGGCCATTGCTGCGCCGGAGGTCAAAAACTTGTGGTTTTCGCCGTCTTGGTCCATAATCGCCAAACGCTTAATACGCTTGGTGGCAGGACCAGTTTCCGAGACATAAACGATTCTTGTATCAAAATAACCTTTTTCACCGGTTAAGCGTTCATAAATCGCATCGGCAATAACATGCGCCACACGCCGCCAGTTATCTTTGGTCGTGGTAAAGGATTGTCCTTTGAGTTGGTTTTCGGCATAAACATCCCATAATCTAAATTCCACGCGCAAAGTATTGGGATCAACTTCTTTGATAGCACTTTGTACCAAAGCATGCGCCTGAATAGCCTTCCAATCCACAAAATTTGGCTGTTCGTCAATAGATGTCAGCTCCTGAATATAGCTGTTTTCGGGAATAATCCGAAACAAACCGGAGCGCTCCAAATCCGCAATGACCACATCACGAATTTTGCCGGCATATTGCCCAACCCAAAAGCCTTCATGAATCATCTCAGGAAAAGCCAATGGCAACGGATCGCGCATTGCACCGGTAACATCAATCTGCAACTCGGCACGCGCCGGAGCTACAAACAAACACATAACAAGAGCCAAAACATATTTTAACTTCATTATCTCTCCTTCAGGAAAAAGAATTTTACTTGTGCAAAATAGTAGTATAATATTCTTAAAAATCAATTAGCAAATAACCGCGATTTTATGAATTAAAAGAGGATAAATGAATATAAAAGAATTTAAGGCATCTCTTCCGGCATACCGTGCCCTCATCGGTTTTGACTATGGTGCAAAGAGGTTAGGCGTTGCCGTATCAGACTTATTGCTTACTGTTGCCACCTCTTATAAGATAATTCAAAGAGAAAGTTTTGCTAAAGATTTGGCTGAAATCAAAAAGATTATTGCCGAGAAGGAAGTCGGCGGCATCGTCTTTGGTTTGCCTTTGCAGATGAACGGCGAAGAAGGAGAGATAGCCAAAGAGGTCCGCCATTTTGCCGAAAAATTAAGCAAAGAAATAAATTTACCAATCTTCTTTTGGGATGAGCGTTTATCTTCTTCTGCAATGGAAAATTTTTTGATAAAAGAAGTTGATATGTCCCGAGGCAAAAGAAAGAAGGTTTTAGATGCTTCCGCCGCCGCCTATATTTTGCAAGGCGTGCTGGACGCACTCCGATTCGCCTAACAAAAACATTAGGCACAAACTCAATATATGCATATTGGAAGCAACGCGGTTCAGCAATGGTTCGCGCCGCAGTCATTGCCGCGGTCAAGCTGGCAACAGCTTGCAAACTTTTTGAAAAGTTTGGAGAACGAGGTAAATAATAAGAAATAAAGGCGAAAGTACCCTGCCGCAAAAGAAAGCACCCAAATGTGCTTTCTTTAAGGAAAAGCAATGAGACTTTCCTTTGTTAGAATGCGACAGCTTTCGCAACAAAGGTATAGTCGGAATTGGTACAAAGAGGTACGTGAGGAAACTTTCGCCCTGCAATTTCTGTATTAGTTACCCGTTATACAAACTTTTTATTTGTCGCCAATACGCAACGCCTCAATAAACGCCGATTGCGGAACTTCTACCTTGCCGAACTGGCGCATTCTGAGCTTACCTTTTTTCTGCTTATCCAAGAGCTTGCGTTTACGCGTGATATCACCGCCATAACATTTTGCCGTAACATCTTTGCGCAGAGCAGAGATTGTTTCGCGCGCAACCACACGTCCGCCGATAGCTGCTTGGATTGGAATTTTGAACAAATGTCTGGGGATGAGGTCTTTTAAGCGTTCACAAATCTGGCGCCCGCGCGATTCCGCCTCGGAACGGTGGCACAAAAAGGCCAAGGCATCAACTGGCTCTTCATTAATCAAAATTTGCACCTTAACCAAATCCGCTTCTTCATAACCGACCAACTCGTAGTCAAAACTTGCATAGCCGCTGGTAATGGATTTAAGACGGTCATAAAAGTCAAAAACAATCTCGTTCAAGGGGATTTTATAAACCACCATTGCGCGATTCCCGACATAGGTCAACTCGTGCTGTTCACCACGGCGCTCGGTACAAAGTTTTAAGACCGCACCCAAATATTCGTCCGGCACCATAATGGTAGCTTTAACCATCGGTTCCTCAATAAACGAAACTTGCGAGAGGTCTGGCATATCTGCCGGATTATGCAGCGTAATGATTTCGCCGTTGGTCATATGAATTTTATAAGCAACGGAGGGAGCTGTCGTAATTAAGTCAAGGTCAAACTCGCGCCCCAAGCGTTCCTGAATAATCTCCATATGCAACAAGCCCAAAAAGCCGCAACGAAAACCCAAACCCAAAGCGGCCGAATTTTCGTTTTGATAATCTATGCTGGCATCATTGAGTTTGAGCTTGGCAAGTGCGTCTTTAAGACTTTCATACTGCGAACTGTCCACCGGAAAGATAGAGCAGAATACAACGGGGATTGAGGGCTTAAAACCATGCAAAGCCTCCGCACAAGGATTTTTATTATCCGTAATCGTATCACCGACCCGACAATCGCTCACACTTTTAATGCTGGCAGTCAAGAAACCGACTTCGCCTGGATAAAGAGCCTCAATATCCTGCATCTTTGGCGTAAAGATACCGACTTTTTCAACCTGATATGTGGCATTATTGCTCATCATCCGAATTTGCATTTTTTTCTTAAGCACACCGTCTTTAATGCGCACCAAAATAACCACGCCGAGATAGGGATCATACCAGCTATCAATCAACAAAGCTTGAAGTGGCGCTTCCGCATTTCCTGAAGGTGCAGGCAAACGTTGTACTATGGCTTCCAACAAGTCTTGCACACCCAAACCGGTTTTGCCTGAGGTTTCAACCGCATCAGAGGCATCCAAGCCGATAACATCTTCAATCTGTTGCTTAACTCTTTGCACATCGGCAGAAGGCAAATCTACTTTGTTCAAGACCGGTACAATCTCATGGTTATTATCCAATGCCAAATAGACATTTGCCAAAGTTTGCGCTTCCACACCTTGGGTCGCATCCACCACCAAGACCGAACCTTCGCAAGAAGCCAAAGAGCGTGAAACCTCATAAGAAAAGTCCACATGCCCCGGCGTATCCATCAAGTTAAGCTGATAAGTCTTGCCGTCTTTGGCCTGATAATTAAGCCGAACGGTCTGAGCTTTGATGGTAATACCGCGCTCTTTTTCAATATCCATGGAATCCAGCACTTGCTCGGTCATCTCACGGCGTTCCAAGCCGCCGCAATACTCAATCATTCTGTCGGCAAGGGTAGACTTTCCGTGGTCAATATGTGCAATAATGGCAAAATTTCTGATTAAATTCAAATCGGTTGTCATTTTTCTTACTATATCCATTCAAAATTTTTTCTTAAGTCATAGATAAAGTAAAATTGCAGATTACGCAATATAATATTGATTGAATAATCAATTTGTGCTTATAATAAGAAGACACTAAAGTAAGGAGGGCACCATGAAAAAAATGATAGACATTCCTTTCGGATCTTCCCGCTATGATGATTTGGTCAAACTCCGTTACAAAATTCTGCTTGAACCTCTGGGACTAAAGTTTTTGGATATGCACCGCGACAAAGAAGCGGGATATCTGCATATTGGTTGCATTGAAAACTTGGATGACGCTTTGGTCGGAGGTCTTCTCCTTGCTCCGGTTAATAACGAAGAAATCCGAATGATGCAAGTTGCCGTAGATAACAAATATCAAGGCGAAGGCATTGGGCGTGAATTGGTAAAATATGCCGAAAAGCGCGCCAAAGAAGCAGGATATAGTCGTATCGTTATGCACGCGATGCTCTCAGTGGTCAGCTTTTATGAAAAACTCGGTTACCATCAGGAAGGAGAAATCTTTGAGGAACAAGGAATCACTTTTGCTCGAATGGTCAAAAAACTCTAGCTAGACAAATTTTATACAAAATTATTGCTTTTAGCAAAAATATAATATATTATAAGGCCATAGATTGCTTCCGAAACAAGGAAAAAGGATATGACCGATTTTAACGAACAAGAAAAACTTCGCCTTAACCGGATGGTTGCCTTGTGCCGTGAATATCGGTTTAATGAATCTCGCCAAGAGATTATCAAAAGTGCAGACCTTCCAATACAAAGCACCAACCTGTCCATTACGGAACTTCGGAAAACAATAGATGCCCGCATTGAAAATAAAGTAACTTCCCCCTTGGTTGGTGAAATGTTGCGCATTGAGAGCACCTTTCGTTATGTGCGAGATATTGAAACATATAATCAATCTCAAGCCGCAAAAATTATTGCAAATCTGGATAAAACCATACCTTATCTGGACAATAAAAACTTATGGTTTGTAACACATAAGCTGAACCAGATTTATCATTTTAGCGGTCAAGAACATTTTCGTTACAAGCTAACCGAACAAACAAAAACCATTGACAAAGTTCGTCTTCTGAACCGCATAATAAAAGACAAAAAAAACCCGCCGCTTACACCGAATTATATTACAGAGTTCAAAAAACAACTCAGCACTAACGGAATTAATGAAATCAACCAACATATAGCTGAAACATCAACCCCCGCTGAAAAGATTCGCTTAAACGAAGAAAAAATATACTTAATTGACAACAGCAGCCTAAACCGCAGCCAACGCTTTTCAAACAAAAGCCAAACCTTTGCCGAACTGCAGAGTCTCTATGCTCAAACAGGCAATCCGGGCAAAGCCAAAGATGCTTGTGAAAAACAAAATATATTTTACAAAGCCTATCTAAAAGCCCAAAAATTCCACCCCGATTATCGCAACCAACAAGCCCAAGACGACTGGGATTATAGATAAACGGACCTGTTTCCGTTATCCCAATTGCCCGTTTTACACAGAGCACATAAGCAAGATATGCACTCTGGAAGCAACGCGGTTCAACAAAGCTCGACAAAACAGCCATTGCCGCGGTCAAGCTGGCAACAGCTTGCAAACTTTTTGAAAAGTTTGGAGAACGAGGTAAATAATAAGAAATAAAGGCGAAAGTAACGCAGCGTACAAAGAGGTACGTGAGGAAACTTTCGCCCTGCAATTTCTGTATTAGTTACCCGTTATACAAACTTTTTATCGGGTAAGCTTCCGATACTTAACAGCATGAGGAATCAAGGCATCATCACCGAGACGACGTTTTTTGTCTTTTTCATATTCCTCAAAGTTACCCTCGAACCAAACAACTTGGCTGTCGCCTTCATAAGCAAGGATATGTGTTGCCAAACGGTCCAAGAACCAACGGTCGTGAGAGGTAACCAAAACACAGCCCGGATATTCCATAATACCTTCTTCCAGTGAGCGAAGCGTATCAACATCCAAATCATTAGTCGGCTCGTCAAGCAAAATAACATTTGCGCCTTTTTTGAGCATTTTGGCTAAGTGCACACGGTTGCGCTCACCACCGGAAAGCTGCCCAACCTTTTTCTGCTGGTCTCCGCCTTTGAAGTTAAATTGTCCGACATAAGCGCGTGAGAGCATCTCTTTTTTACCGAGCTGAATCATATCTAGGCCGTCAGAAATTTCTTCCCAAACAGTTTTGTTTGCATCAAGCTCATCACGTCCTTGGTCAACATAGCCCAAATCAACGGTTTCACCGATTCTGATTTCGCCGGAATCCGGTTTTTCCTGTCCCGTAATCATACGGAAGAGCGTGGTTTTACCGGCACCGTTCGGTCCGATAATACCAACAATCGCACCCTTGGGAATTTTGAAAGAAAGGTTATCAATCAGCAATCTATCGCCATAACCTTTAGAAATGTTGTTTGCCTCAATAACCAAATCACCCAATCTGTCCGTCATCGGAATATTGATATGAGCTTGCGTAATTTTATCCTTGGTTGCAGCGTTCAAAAGTTCATCATAGGCATTGATACGCGCCTTAGACTTTGCCTGACGCGCTTTAGGATTCTTGCGTATCCATTCCAACTCGTTCGCCAAAGTCTTCTGACGAGCGGTTTCTTCCCTAGCCTCTTGCTCCAAACGTTTTTGTTTTTGCTCCAACCAAGAGGAATAGTTGCCCTCGTAAGGGATTCCCTGTCCACGGTCAAGCTCCAGAATCCAACCCGTAACATTGTCAAGGAAGTAGCGGTCGTGTGTAACCATAACCACCGTTCCCTTATATTCCTTAAGGTGATTTTCAAGCCAAGCAACCGATTCGGCATCCAAATGGTTGGTCGGCTCGTCAAGCAAAAGCATATCAGGTTTCTGGAGCAACAAACGGCACAAAGCCACACGACGTTTTTCACCACCGGAAAGTTTGGTAACATCGGCATCTGCCGGCGGACAACGCAAAGCATCCATTGCAATCTGGATGGTGCGTTCAAAATTCCAGCCATCGCAGGCATCAATTTTTTCAGACAATGCAGCTTGTTCTTCAATCAGCGCATTCATCTCATCATCGCTCATCGGTTCGGCAAACTTGGCAGAAACTTCTTCAAATCGCTTTAACAAATCACGCGTTTCACCCAAACCATCCATAATATTTTCCATCACGGTCTTGGTCGGGTCAAGTTTCGGCTCTTGCTCCAAATAGCCAACCTTTACACCGTCTGCAGCCCAAGCTTCACCGTTAAATTCTTTATCCACGCCAGCCATAATTTTCAGCAACGTAGACTTACCGGCACCATTCACACCGAGCACGCCGATTTTGGCCCCCGGCAGAAAAGACAACGTAATTCCCTTAAACAACTCCTTGCCGCCGGGAAAAACTTTGGTAAGATTCTGCATAACGAAAATATACTGATAAGATGCCATTTTATACTCCTGAAATTAAACATTTTCCCGAGTATACCGAAATTTTATCAAGTTGCAATCTTAATATTTTCAATCTATAATGAATCCAGAATATTTCATGGAGAACACAATGGAAAAGAATATTCCTTTTACTCTTGCGCAAAGCCAAGCCATAAAAAAAGCCATTTATGCCTCAGTTCCCAAAGAACAACATACAGAGCTTAACCAGCTTTATGCATGCTTGGATTATGACAACTATTCTCCGGTCAAACGTTTTGAAGAAGCCGCCGGCATCAAAGGCGTTTACCACCAATACAAATTTCCGAACGATATGGAACCTCTGGAATATGAGGCTTTGATGAAACCGATGCGTATTTATGAGGTTATTGAACGAGGTCTAAACCCCGGTGAAGATTCCTTAGCCAACGCACTACAAGACCAAAAGCCGCAAAGCCTTTTTGCCGTTCGTAAAATGTATTTAGATCTGGTAGAGCTTAATCCTGAGCTCAAAAAAGCTCAAATTTCGCCCACACAAGTTCGCAGCTATGTTGCCGTAATATCAGGAGCTTGCTCTGGCTTTCCACCGGAGGATATCATTGAGTTCAGCTATGCCAAAGGCATAGACAACGACCGTATAAATAATGAAAAAAGAGCTTTTTCCAAAATGCTGGAACAACGCCTCGGCAAAAAAGGCCCCAACGGCATGCCTTTGATTGAAAACTGGTGTCCTTCCGAAAGCACACGCAACCACATATTGCAGATTTTAGATAAACAAGAAAAGCCTCGCGCTCCTCAACTTAATGATGGCGGATTTTATGCTTTTTTGGCAGATCGCGGCTGGTTTAACGACTAATTTTTCCAACGGCTTTTAATATGCCCGATACCGGAATCCTCTTGTGATTCGGGTTCTGCATAAGATGGAGCTTCCGGCTGAGTTACACTTACCGGAGCCGCAATCTCTTCTGTTGAATTTGACGGCTGATAAACAGCACGCACTTCTGAAGAACTGCCCTCGGTTTTGATTCTGATTTCACCGACATCTTGGTTTCCACCGCCATTATAAATTTCTTCAGCATCCACATCCATGTCTTTATTATAAACCAAAGTCGCATCATAGGGTTGGCGCGGTGTAATCATTGTACCATCAGGCATTTTGATTGTTCCGTCACGGTACAATGTTGCCTTAAAAATATCCTGATTATCAAAACGCCGATTAATGGCATCACATTCATAAAAACCATCCATCTGCTTAGAGATATAGGCATTGGCTTTTGCTTCATTGTAAGCATATACGCCATCGGATTGAATCTTATCGCTCGGAGCTTTGGAGATAAGAATCGCCCGCGCCAAAAGCTCAAAAGTATTATATTTTGAGGCCCCGCAAGCCATTCCCTGCCCGGCAACCGCGCCCAAAGCCTTAACTTCGTCAATATAAGGCATCTGAGCCTGAGCAGAAGCAGCTCCCAACAACCCGATAAACGTCCATAAGCCCAAATATTTCACTTTTTCCTCACTATGAAGCAATTTTGTGGTTGACATTTAGTATCATTTAGCATATTTTGCGGACAAGTCAAAGATAAAAGGATTGTTTGAAATGAAAATTTATAGCTCATTAAAATCAAAGAAAGTACGCGATAAGGACTGCAAAATCGTTCGTCGTAAAGGCCGCGTCTATGTCATCAACAAGAAAAACCCGAAGATGAAAGCTCGTCAGGGTTAATTGATGAATCTTTTGAGAGATTAAAAACCTGCCTCATTTGCGCAGGTTTTTTTTATTACTATTTTTACCCCCAAAGACACATTCACAAGATATGAACGCCCCTTTTCCGTCATTCTAAGGAGCTTTGCTCTGAAGAATCTATAAAGATACAAGACACATAAGAGAGATATGCATATTGGAAGCAACGCGATTCAACAAAGGTTCTTGCCACAGCCAGTGTCGCGGTCAAGCTGGCTAAAGCTTGAAAAGTTTGGAGAACGAGGTAAATAATAAGATTTAAGAGTGAAAAAAGCGGAGTGTACAAAAAAGTACATGAGCATTTTTCAGCTCGCAAAATCTGTATTAGTTACCCGTTATACAAGCTTTTACAAAAGTTTGGAGAATGAGTCATATAGTAAGAAACAAGGGGAAAATTTTTTGAGTGTACAAAAATAGTACACGACTAAAAATTTACCCCGTAGTTTCTGTACTAGATGACCATTATACGAACTTTTACTTAACGTATACAGTATGCAACATATTAGTCCTTCCCTTTTTGCCGAGAGGGAAACCGGCTGTGATAATGATATGGTCGCCGGATTTTGCAAAACCGTTTTCAACCGCTATTTTAACGGCAATATCTTCAATCTTGTCAAAGCTCTTAAAACTTTCTTTGTTCACAAAGCTTTTTGCACCCCAAACCAAGCCCAAACGGTCAGCAACCTTTGGCTCAGAAGTAATAGCCAAAATCGGAAGATTCGGACGCTCTCTGGCTGTCAAAAATGTAGTCAAACCGGAAGATGTATAAGTAACGATACAAGCAACTTTTTCCAAGATTGATGAGATATCGCTTGCTGCAAAAGTAATGGAGTCTGCTTCGCCAAAACAACAGTTACTTGAACGAGAATTTGTCATCAGCTTAAAGAAAAGCGGATCATTTTCAACTTGCGTAATAACCGAGTTCATCATTTTAACCGCCTCAACCGGATAAGAACCGGCAGCTGTTTCGGCTGAAAGCATAACAGCATCTGCGCCATCATAAACCGCGGTCGCCACATCAGAAACTTCGGCTCGTGTCGGAGTCGGTGCCTTAATCATAGACTCAAGCATTTGCGTGGCAATAATCACCGGACGTGCGTATTTACGACAAGCCGTAACGATTCTCTTTTGCAAAACAGGAACAGTCGGCAAAGGACATTCCACACCCAAATCACCACGCGCAACCATAATACCGTCAGAGAGCTTGATAATCTCCTCTAAATCATCAATAGCACTTGGCTTCTCAAGTTTGGAAATAATCCAAGCCTTATCTCCGATAAGTTCCCGAGCTTCCTTAACGTCATTTGCAGATTGAACAAAAGACAAGCTAATCCAGTCAAAACCGAGTTTTAACGCAAAAGCCAAATCATTGCGGTCTTTTTCAGTAATAGCAGAAATCGGAAGCTTAATGTTTGGCAAGTTAACACCTTTATGGCCGGACAACGGACCTCCGACCAAAACCTCCGTAACGGCGCTATTAGCGTTGCAATCTTTAACCAACAATACAATATTACCGTCATTCAACAAAAGCTTGTCGCCTTTCTTCAGCGCGGCAAAAATCTCCTTATGCGGAAGTTCAACCCGATTCTCATCGCCCAATTCATGAGTCATATCCAGTACAAATTTCTGACCTTCTTTAAGAAGAATACTACCATTCTTAAACTCACCGACACGAAGTTTCGGTCCTTGCATATCTGCCACAAGCGTAATATGTCTGTTTCTTTCTTTAGCCAGCTTGCGCACGATATCAAAGCGCTCCTTATGCTCGGCATGCGTGCCATGGCTAAAGTTGAAACGAAAAGCATCACAACCGGCATCAATCAGCTTTTCAATTTGTTCTTTAGAGGCAGAAGAAGGGCCGATTGTAGCCAAAATCTTAGTATGTGTTTTCTGTGGCATTTTATTATTCCTCACAAATTAAATCTTTTTCTGAACCGGATATTAGCAAAGATATATTAAAAAAGATATTACTTTTAAACAAGATTTGAACAAATTATTACTTGTCAAAAAGCACATATTTTGTTAGCTTCAATCCAATTGGTTTTATGAATTAGGAGGATAATACAATGACTGAAGTTGGCGGTATTGCCGTTGATAGATTACGTTCTTTAATTGAGCGTATTGAACGTTTGGAAGAAGAAAAGAAAGCCATTGCCGGAGACATCCGCGACATTTTTGCTGAGGCAAAATCTGCCGGCTTTGACGTTAAAATCATGCGCGAAATTTTGAAGCTCCGCAAAATGGATGCCGCAGACAGAGATGAAAAAGAACTCTTGCTGGAAACTTACCGCAAAGCTTTGGAAATGTAATCAATTAAAAGCCTCTCATTTGAGAGGCTTTTTTTATAACTTAAGTACGATTCCCATCGCCGCCCCGCAAAGGATAAAAATAATCGGGTGCAGTTTTCTGAAATAATGTACAATTGCAAAAGCAGCCACACCTATAAGAGCGGTTTTAACATCTGTAAAAGCCATTTCCGCCAAAATATATCCGGCATATAAAATAAGCGCCAAGACAGCTGGTCTGATACCAAACAAAATACTTTTGAAAATACCTTCTTTTTCATATTTCATAACATATTTGCTGATAAGAATGATAATAATTAAGGAGGGCAAGACCAAGCCCAAAGTTGCAATCAAGCCGCCTAAGATGCCTGCCGCATTAAAACCGCCATAAGTTGCCATATTAACCCCGACAGGGCCCGGGGTCGATTCTGCCACAGCAATCATATCAGCCAATTGTTGCTTGCTAAACCAGTCATACTTATCGGTCAAATCCATCAAAAACGGGATTGTTACCAAACCACCACCGATGGCTAACAACCCGATTTTAAAAAATTCCCAAAACAATACCAAATAAATCATTTATGCCCCCATCTCAAATAAGCCAAACCGCTGACAGAAGCAATCAAAATAACCGCAATCGGACTAAGATTAAAAAATATCAACAAAGCCATACTTGCCGCAAAAATAAAGATACCGAATTTGCCATGCACGCCTTTTTTCCAAAGCTCTACCACCGCAGACAAAACCAAAGCCACAACCACGATTCTGATGCCGGCAAAAGCCTCCATGACATAAGGATTATTCATAAAATTTTGCAACACAGCGGCAATCAAGGTAATGATGATGATGGACGGCGTAACCACACCCAAAGTCGTAAGCACGGCTCCGCCAACACCGCGCATTTTATGCCCGACAAAAGTTGCGGTATTGATGGCAATAATCCCCGGCGTACATTGTCCGATGGAATAATAATCCAACAACTCTTCATCTGTTGCCCACTTATTTTTTTCAACCACTTCCATTCTGAGCAATGGCAGCATTGCCGCCCCGCCTCCGAAAGTAAACAAGCCGATTTTAAAAAACGTCCAAAACAAATTCCAATAACCAACCATCAATCGTTTTCCACCTAAAATTTAAAACATCACACTATTTATTGTAAACCGCACCGAAACATCATATATAAACATATATACAAGGCATAAACTTTCAATATCGTTAAAAAGACGGAGATCAAATGATAATTTCCATTCCCCGAGAACGCTTTGACGGCGAAACCCGTGTCGCCGCCACCCCAGAAACCATCCGCCAATATATTTCCTGGGGCTTTGACGTACAGGTAGAACAAGACGCAGGTCTCAGAGCCGATTTTTCTGATTCTGCTTATCAGACCGCTGGCGCTAAAATCATTTCGGACACTTCCACGCTTTGGAAGACTGCTGATGTTATTCTCAAAATATGGGCACCTCTGGAGGAAGAAGAAAGATTTATCACTTCTAAGCAAATCATTATAGCAAACTTTCAAAACAAAAAAGACATAAACACCATAGCAAACCAATCCGCGACTTGCTTTGCTCTAAACAAGATTCCGCGTATTTCACGTGCACAAAATATGGACATTCTCTCCTCTCAAAACAACCTTTCCGGCTATCGTGCCGTCATAGAAGCCGTAAATCTTTTACCACAGGTTGTTCCGCTGATGATGACGGCGGCAGGCACAGTCCCGCCGATAAAATTTCTTGTCTTAGGGGCTGGCGTTGCCGGACTACAAGCCATTGCCACCGCCAAACGTCTCGGCGGTCAGGTTTATGCTTCGGATATACGTGCCCAAGCCAAAGAGCAGGTAGAATCTTTGGGCGGAAAATTTTTACAAGTCGTTGATGATACAAATTTTGAAGCCGCCGATGGTTATGCCAAAGAAACATCCGAAGCTTACCAAGAAAAACAACGAAAACTTCTAAGCGACCAACTCCAAAAAACCGATGTTGTCATCACCACGGCATTGATTCCGAACAAACCGGCTCCGCGTCTGATTTCCGCAGAAATGCTCAGCAACATGAAAGAAGGCAGCATAATTATTGATATGGCCGCGGCAGAAGGCGGAAATGTTGAAGGCAGCCAAAACAACCAAACAAAAAAAATAAATGGTATAACCCTTCTCGGCAACTCCAATCTGGCAGCCAAAGTTCCCAACACTGCCAGCACATTATATGCCCGCAACATACTTAACTTTCTAAAAACCGCATATAACCCCGATACAAAAAATTTGGCTTTTGATTTTTCAGACGAAATCATTGCAAAAACTTGCATCTGCAAAGACGGAAAACTTCAAGGAGAAACCTTATGAGTAGTTTTTGGCTTCTGTTAACAATCTTCGTTTTAGCCTGCTTCATTGGCTATTTTGTCGTCAAAGGCGTAAGTCCAGCTTTGCACTCGCCCTTAATGAGTGTTTCCAACGCCATTTCGGGTATCATCATCATTGGCGCAATTCTCATTGCCGGAAAACAAGAAACCGACCTTGCGAAACTTTTTGGCTTATTTGCAGTCTTTTTGGCCTCAGTCAACATTTTCGGAGGTTTTGCCATATCGCAACGTATGCTGCGGATGTTTAAGAAAAAAACTAAAACGGAAGGAAAAAAATCATGACATCATATATCTCTGCGGCATATCTGGCTTCTGTAATACTTTTTATCTTATCCATCCGCGGCTTGGCACATCCGGCAACGGCACGACACGGAAACATTTTAGGCTTTATCGGCATAAGCCTTGCTGTTTTGGCCACTTTTTTCATGCCGGAAGTGCATGACTATTTTTGGACATTTTTCATGATTCTGACCGGCGGCTGCCTTAGTCTATTTTTTGCCTTTCGGGTTAAGATGACCTCCTTGCCGCAAATGATAGCCGCCTTCAACGGCTTAGGCGGTTTAGCTTCTGTTTTTATCGCCGGCGCAGAAATTTTATCCGATACGCCGACAAAATTTGAATCTTCTCTCGGGCTGATAATCGGTGCCATTGCTTTTTCGGGTTCCGTAATTGCTTTTGCCAAGCTTCAGGGGCTAATCTCTCCCAAAGCTTTTGTCTTTCGCGGACAACAAATTCTAAATCTGCTTTTGGCCCTTGGTATCATTTCATCTTGCAGCCTTTTTCTCCTATCCGGAGACATTAAATATTTTTATATATTATCTTTGTTATCCCTTATTATTGGCTTTTTGGTTACCCTGCCGATTGGCGGTGCAGATATGCCGGTCATAATCTCTGTATTAAATGCTTATTCGGGCTGGGCTGCTGTCAGCATCGGTTTTTCTCTAAACAACATTTTACTGATTATTGTCGGAACGATTGTCGGTGGCAGCGGCACCTTTTTATCTCATGCCATGACCAAAGCCATGAACCGTTCTTTATTAAACGTGATACTCGGCGGTTTTGGTCTCAAAGACCAAAAGCAAGCCACAGCAAACGAACAAACGGCTCAAACCGCGACACCGCAGGATGCTGCTTTTCTAATGGAAAACGCAAACAAAGTCATTATTGTTCCGGGCTATGGAATGGCCGTTGCCCAAGCACAACATATCTTAAAAGAAATGGCCGAGGACTTACAGAAATTATACGGCGTTGAGGTAAAATTTGCCATTCATCCTGTTGCCGGACGTATGCCCGGTCATATGAATGTTTTACTTGCAGAAGCCAACATTCCTTATGAAGATGTTTATGAGCTGGAACAAATCAACCGCGAATTTTCAACGGCAGATGTCGCTTACGTCATCGGTGCCAACGACATAACCAACCCCTTGGCCCGCACGGATTCAAGTTCTCCGATTTTCGGAATGCCGATTCTTGAGGTTGAAAAAGCCAAGACCGTCTTCTTTGTCAAACGCTCTTTGGGCAGCGGTTATGCCGGCGTTGAAAATCCGCTGTTTTTTGCCCCAAACACCCTAATGCTCTATGGTGATGCCAAAGATGTTACGGAACAAATTGTAGAAAACTTAGAACATAAATAAATTTTTTATACATATAACAAATACAAAAAGATTAAAGCGCCATACATAATCACACCGCGCAAATACATTCCCGCCACCTTAAAATCCACGGATGACGGAATAGCATTTTCTACAATAATGGTCTGCAGCAACACATATAACACATAGTTAGAAAAAGTCGGGGCCATAACCGGCAAAATATGACGGTTGATATAAAAACCTATAGGCAAGAGTAAAAACGGAGCCATCGCCGCCGGCACGGCATTATAATAGGTAATATTTTGGAAGCCGACACTTCCCATAACATAATCACCGTTTTCGTTCTTTTTAGGAAACAGCGTAAAGTTACAAGGTCTGGCATTAAACAAAGCACCAACCAAATAATGCATCAACTCATGCAAAAAAGTTCCGGGAATATTGACTACGGCACTCAACCACATACTGCGATAAGTTGTGTATTTGAAACGCATTAAAATAACCACCAGCAAAATAAGATAAAAGCGGTTATCAAAAAAGCTTTGCAAAAATTGCGGATTATTTACAAAATACAAAAGCTTATAATACAAATGCCACAAAATATCCATTTTCATTAATCCTTATTCAAAGCGGTCAAACCGGCCAAATATGTGTTAAGCAGAAGTTGGCATATTGTTTTCTTGTTCACGCTTCCCATCCCATCCAAAACAGGAGTTGTAAGTAGTGAACTGACAGAAAACAATGACAACCACAAAACCTGCATAGACAAACGTCTCTCTCGGGGACGAATATGCGCAAAAACATCTTCAAAAACCGGTCGCCAAATCTCTATTATTTCAACCAAAGCCCGCAAATAAACCCGAGGCAACTTATGCATACAAGCCTGCAAATGAAAATTATACAGCAAGAACCACAAGTTTTTGTTTCTCAAAACAAAACGCACAAAACCATCCAAATAACGATTAAGGGTTTTATAAGGATTTCTATCCGGCATCAAAGCGGACAAATGGCTTTTCAGCTCCTCAAGCGTCTGCAAATTTTCTGCCATAATAAACTTATCCATATTGGCAAACTGATTATAAATTGTGCCGACCGAACAGCCCGAAGCCTCAGCCAATTTGCGAGCAGTCAAAAAATCAGCCCCGTTTTCCACCACCAGCTGTCGCCCCTTGGCAATCAAATATTCTCGGATATTGTCTTTTGTCATATCAATCTTATATTGTTTAATAAAATATTTGTAAATTAAGCCTAATATGGAAATAATCATAGAACGAAATTGAACACTGTTCAATTTTTTTCTTATTCTTGTTAAAGGATAAAATTATGAAAAAGATTCTTTACCTCTTTTGCTTCAGTGTAGCGCTTTGCGCCTCAGCTCGGGCTCAAAACAACACATCTAACTTTTATCAGGATTTACTTGTAACGGATGAAGTTATTGCCGCCGAAAATGAAGATATGGCGATTGAAAACGCACGCAAAATGCTCAACACCAAGCCCAAACTGCTCAAGCTCAAAGACAACAAGGTTGTCAAACGTCCAAACCGCGCAGCAACAAAAGACACCAAAGCACAATATGGCAGCGCTCCCTTTGGCTTAATCTGGGGAGCCTCAACCAAAGAGATAGAAAATCTTGGCGTAACCTTAACGCCTACTGGCGAAAAAGACTACATGAACAACTACTCTGCCAAAAATCTACCCAATAGTCTGCACGACTTTCGCAATGTCGCCCTAACCTTTGGCACCAACAACAGCTTATGGCGGATTATTGCTTATGGTAATTTCATTCAAGATGACCCTGAAGCCTCCGGTGTTATGGCCATGTACCGCCAATACTTCAAACTTCTTGCGCAAAAATATGGCAAAGCCCAAGAATTTTATACACCCAACGTCATCAATGTAGATGTAACCACAACCGATTCTAAAGGCAAACCACAAACCGTAACCGAACAAAAAGAACAACCCATCGGCAATCCAAACTTTTTATCAGAGCTTCAAAACGGCACAGCCGAGCTTTATGCCACCTTTGAGAATGGCACAATCGGAGCCGCCTTGGGTGTCAATGTTGATGGCAACGGACAAAGCTACATCACAATAGATTATAAGAACCTAAAACTAATGAAAGAGCGCGATAACAATACGCTCAACGCACTATAACAAAAGGACTAAATTACATGACTAAAGTAAGTTTTTGCGGAATTTCCGGCAGCGGTATGAGCGCCCTCGCCCAAATCTTAAAATTGCAAGGTAACGAAGTTTACGGCTCAGACCGTAGTTTTGACCAAGGAAAAGATGCGCAAAACAAACAAGCCCTTGAAGATATTGGCATCATCATCAAACCGCAAGACGGCTCAGCCATAACCGATGACTTGGATACCTTATACGTTTCCACCGCGGTTGAAGATACGATTCCCGATGTTAAAGCAGCATTGCAAAAAAATATTCCCATCAAAAAACGTTCTGATTTGTTGGCCGAGATTTTTCATCAATATCCTTACAATATTGCTGTCGGCGGCACCAGCGGAAAAACCACCACAACTGCAATGATTGGTTATATTTTGGATGTTTTGGGAAAGAAACCCTGCGTCATCAACGGAGGCTTACTCCTAAACTATGCCGACCGCAAAGGGATTCCGAACATCATATATAACAAAGGCGACATTTGCGTCATTGAAGCAGATGAGAGTGATGGCTCAATAGAAAAATATCAACCATATATCGCCCTCATTAACAATATCACATTGGACCACAAACCCATTGAGGAACTCCGCAAACTTTTTGGCGATTTTGCAATGCGCGCGCGCCACGGTGTTGTTATCAATATTGACTGCCCTGCAAGTGGCGATATTCACAACCCGCAAAAGCAAAACCGCACCTTCTCCATTGAAGGAAAAGATGCCGACTTTATGGCCCAAGACATCAAAGCTTTGCCTGATGGCACAGAATATACCTTAGACGGACAAACTTTCCGCCTCAACCTGATTGGCAAGTTTAATGTTGCCAATGCTTTAGCTGCCATTGCCGCTTGCTCACTTTTAGGTATTGATAAATTTGCTGCCGCCAAAGCTCTGGAAGGTTTCTTAGGCACCCACCGCCGTCTTGAAGTCATCGGCACGAATAAAGGGGTTACTGTCATTGATGACTTTGCACATAATCCGGACAAAGTTTTAGCCTCAATGTCCGCCTTACGCAGTTATCCGGGAAGACTTTTGGTAATGTTCCAGCCACACGGCTTCAGCCCCATGCGCTTAATGGGACGGCAAATTATAGAATCTTTTGCCCAAACCATGAATGAGGATGATGTTTTGCTTATGCCCGAGATTTATTTTGCCGGCGGCACCGTCACCAGAGACATCTCCTCCAATGACTTAATCAAATATGCCAAAGAACTCGGCAAACAAGCCCTGTTTTTTGATACCCGAGCCGATGCCGGCGAATACTTAAAAAAGAATGCCAAAGCCGGCGATCGCGTTGTCATTATGGGCGCAAGAGACAATTCTCTTCCAGCCTTCTGCAAGGAAATTTTGGAGGACTTATAAATGAAGCTTAAACCTAATGACAAAATCGGCATCATCAGCCCCTCATCTTTCACCAGCAATAAACAAGCCGTTGAATGCGGACTGGCTTATTTGCGCTCATTAGGTTTCACTCCCGTTTTGGGCGATCATATTTATGACACTTTTCGCTATATGGCAGGCACCGCCGAAGACCGCGTAGCTGACTTGCATCGTTTTTTTGCAGACCCGGAAATCAAAGCTATTGTTTGCACCTCCGGCGGAACAGGCAGCCAATATATGTTACCGCTCATAGACTATGAGCTCATTCGCAAAAATCCCAAGCCGATTTTTGGCTTCAGCGATAACACAGCCCTCCAACTGAGCATCTATGCCCAAACCAAAGTTGCCAGTTGCACTGGTTTTTCGCTAAAATATGATTTTAAAACCGGCAAGATTGATCCCTTGGTTGAGCAAAGCCTGCAACAAATTTTCAACGACCAAAAGCTTGACTTGCATTATGGTCAAACCGTAAACAAAGGACAAGCTGAAGGCATTTTGCTCGGCGGATGCTTAAGCCTTTTACGCAACTTATGCGGTACAGCTTTTTATCCGGATTTGAGCAATACTATCCTGCTCATAGAAGATGTCAGCGAAAAGACTTATAAAATAGACCTTATGCTGCAACAACTCACCCAATGCCCAAATTTTGATAAAGTCAAAGGCATTGTCTTTGGTGAGTTTGCCGATTCTGAAATCGTAGACCCCGAGGATGGAAGCATTGATGATATCATAGACGAGTTTTGTAAAAACCTAAACATTCCGGTCATCAAAAACTTCCCTTACGGGCACACCCCATCAAGGGTTGTTCTGCCCATAGGCGTTCCTGTCAGGCTTGATGCGGATAATTGCCGTTTGACCTATCTCTAAAAAATCAGGTTGGTTACATATTCAAAATTAAGAACGTTAAGTTTCTTAATCAGGTCTTGGTATACCCAAAAACCGTCCCACCCGCGACTGTTAAAGGCAAGCATACTGCCAATGACCCAAAAATTCGCTCCGGGCAAAAACATCCAACAAAACTTATAAGAAACTTTTGGTAAGTCCGTTTGTTTTTCATGAATTTGCGAAGCCACCGTATCCAAATGATAACCGAGAAAATACCCCAAAATTCCGTTTAAGATAAGATTCATCGGCGCAAAAGATGTCCATACCGAAACAAACAACATATAGAAAAATCCAAACAGCGGAAAGAAATAAGGCGCAATCACAATCAGCCAATTACCCTCGCCTTCAAAGCCCATGGAACCACCGCTGTCATCAGCTTCAACGCGAATATGTTTGACCTTGTGGAAAGTAATAAGAGCAAAGAAAGCATGGGTCAACTCATGCGCCACAATCTGCATACTGGCTTTGACCGAACCATCAGCCATCTGTCTGGCAATAAAGAACAATATAAAACCGGCTCCCAAAGCAAAGAACTTAATATTAACAAAATTAAAATAATAAAGAGAACGAATAAAAGCCGGCACTGAAATCAGCATATAAACAGCCATTGGCCATTTTAAGAGCGTAATAAAGCGGTCTATCAAAACTTGCATTTTCCACCTTTCCTAAAATCTGTTCACAAGGTTAACGCATTTTTAAACCGATTTCAGCAAAATAAGTTCAAATATTAACATTAGTCTTGTCAAGCCATAATAATTTAACTAATATACAACAAGATAAATTAACTAAGGATATAAATATGGACGCGGATGTTTTTAATACTTTTGACTTTTTGATTAATGACGAAGATGAGGTAATGCTTCTTCTCTATGAGCGCGAAGGAGAACCCAAAAATCCGCGTATTGAGCTTGATGCTGAAGAAAATGCAGCACTTTTAGTTCGCAATGAACAAGACAGCTTGTTGCTCAAAGACATCAGCGCTGAGGTGTTTGACAGCTTGCAAGATGCGGACACCCTAATGGTTTGCGAACTGAGCCGCTCCGAAAATGAAAAAGAAACAGAAATTGTTTATGCTTACGAAGCAGAGATAAGCGACTAAAAACATTCAATAAAAAAAAGCCTCCTTAATCGGAGGCTTTTTTATTTTTCTAAAATTCAAGAACAGGGTAGACATACGCATAATTATAGCCGCCCTTACCTCCTCTACCTAACCCATGTTCTGCACTAAATCCTGAAGTTCCGGCATAATAACCTGTATTATATTCCGTTTCATATTCTGTAGAAGTCCAGCAACAACAACTCGGATAAGCTACTCCACCCAAAACTGAAATTGCCTTCTGAATCTTTTCCTGATTTTCATAAATATTAACAGCTATACCACTGGCGAACAAACACCATTTTCCTTTAGTTGCAGCTGTCGGAGCATATTTTCTTGCCGCCCAAGCTGCCGGATAAACACTGGCGCTTCCGGTCTGAGTAATTATATCCGTATTACTGCAACTTTTATAATCACTTAAACGCTCCGTCCCATTTTCCGGATAATTTTTTAATGAAGGAATATCATAATCCACAGCATCTCCTTCAGCCCAATGTAACATAACATAAGAAGTGCTCTTTCTACCATTTGCATCAATCGGCCACGGAGCCATCACTTGTCCGTGTTTACCATCTGATGAAATATGAACAACCACCCCCAACGCCGTTTTAGATGCATTATGCTTATCCGCAGAAAGACAAGAACCATCACTATAATAAATTGAACCTATACCACACAACGGCTCTGCAGCAGCAATTTCACACTTAGACGAACAATCCGCGTAATATTTTTGACATCCATACGGAGCGCTGACAGCAATACGATTACGACAGTTATCATTATAAGCGGTTTTACATTTTGTAGAACAATCAGACCAATATTCAGCACAGCCATAAGGGGTTGATACGGCTGTTCTGTTATCACAATTATCTGCTTTGGCCACCTTACAAACAGTAGAGCAAGGAGAAGGATAATATTCCTTACAGCCATACAAACCGGAACTGACACCGCTTGGGCAAGAACATCCTGTGTATTTTCCATCACATGATGAACCGGAAACCGAACGCGGCGATGTACAATTTGATGATGTATATTGATACTCAGATTTGCAAACACATGATTGATATTTTCCTCCACAACTAGCACCAGAACCTATTTTGTTACTCGGACAAGCGATAAGATTCGGATTGCATTTGCAAGAAACATACTTTCCACCACAACTATCACCGTTACCAACTTGTCCTGCAGGACAAGAGATAAGGTTAGAAACACATTTACAACCCTTTCCATAAGCCGGATTATAAGGACAAACACCATCAATTACCTGAACCGAATTACAATTTTGCTTACTATAACCTTCATTAATACATTGAGTCTCAGTATTAATATCATAACCATCATCACCATCAATAGAGGCAAAGCCACCATCACCGCAGTCGCCTGAACCCAAGAAACAAACTTTAGCAAATTTAACTCCTGATGAGTAGGATATGGGCTCTAACTCAATAGGTGTGGTGTGTGTATGTGAAGAAAAGTCGGGAGCGGCTAAGCCAACAGCCGGAACCACAAGTAAAGTAACAGTAGATAAAAGCAAGTTTCGCATAGTCAATCTCCCAATAATTCTAGAGTTAAAGTCCATATCTGAATATTAGGATACACTGATTTTGAAAATGAGTCAACTATTAATGAGACTACAATTTTTTTTGTCTACCATTAATGAACCTACATAAAATTTTTTTGGCTAATTAAATATAAAAAAAATACCCTGATAAAAATCAGAGTATTTTTCTTACCAAACCCAAAAATTATTTCTTAATACTAAAGATGGTCTTTCTGGGCTGAGCCAAAAGCAGCCTCTGAATATAGCGCCCTTGATAAAGATTAATACCGAGCGAATTTCCGATTTCCACCGCTTGCGGATCATCAACACGACACAAAATCATTCTTGCTCTTTCAGCCTTGTTCACATAATCCGTAAAATGCTTATCTTCACTAATAACATCCATAAATGACGGATGCCAAATAATCTTAATCAAATCGCTGTTCAAATTCTCTCTGTCAATATATTTCAGCTTATCTACCGTAATACCGTCAATACAAATTTTATAACCACGATATTGAGCAAAAGTCTTTGCCAGCATAAAAGCCTTAACATCACTAAAAATATCCACCAACTGCAATTCCAACACAATAGACGAACGCATGGAAGCATTTATATTGTCATCAAATTCCAAAAACTCATCTGACAATATGGTAGACACATTGAGATTAATAGAAAAATTATTGGTAAGAGAGCCATCATCATGCCGGCTAATACTAACCAAGACACGTTTATCCAAGGTTTCAGTCAAGTGCTGAAACAACCATGGATTCGCTGTCAAGTCAACATCCGGCAACAACATATCGCGCAAATCAGCAATAGATACAAACACCTCATCAAACAACATTTGCGGAGGCGATTTTCCAATAACCGCACAAACAGATTGCCGTCTTATCAAGCTTGAAAAATCTGTCATAGAAAGTGCTTTTTGAACTTTGGCCAACATCGCAGGTGTCAGTTCACGCCGCAATTTTCTTGGCCCAGACATAAAAGCAGCCCCCACGGAAGACTTTCCTTTAGTTCCGCCTCCGATTAATCCGGAAGCCTCATTTCCACTTTCAACGGTATTAGACTTAATCAAGGATTTAAATTCATCGGCTCCATTACCAAGTTCAAAAAACTGCACAAATTTCGCGTTTTCTAAATCAAATGCATTCTGCAAAAAAGCATCATCATGAAACATAAAACGCACTTTAACCAAACAAGCCAAAATCTCATCATGTGCTTTCTTGTTAAAAATGACTACCATATCATCATTTGGCAATCCGAATATTTCGCCACCACTTTTTTTAATCACGTTTTCAAACGTCTCTATTAACTCCTGGCGTTGCATACTCCGAATTTTCTGGCTCTGCAGTTTATGAATAAAGATGCACAATGCCCTATAATTATCCAAATCTTTTTCCATACGCATCAAATAATCAAGTATCAGCGTATTTTTAGTAAAAGAAGGTTTTTCAGGTTCTATCTTATTAAACGTAAACATCTTTTACACTCACAACAAATCTTCTAAAATATCTTTTTGGACACATTCATCACGAAATCTACCCAGTAACAAACGCCGTCTTTTCAAACATTCTTGCGCAGAACAATTTTTACCATTAGGACATTTGGTACGGATTAATGCGACTTCCAGATTATCCATAAATGGGCCTTGGAATGCCGTAATTCCATAACGCACACCCCATTTTAAAGCTTTTTCATCGGCACATTTGGCCAAAATAACATTCTCTCGCCCAACATCTCTGATATTTCTGCGTAAACTTTCATTTTCCAAATCATATTCCAGCAATGGCTCGTAAAACACTTTTACCAAATCAGGCTCAAGACGCTTAATATTAAGCATTTTCAACGCCGCCGTATCCACTTCATCTATGAGGAGCTTATTCCCGCCGCGATGCAAAATCTCTTTTGCCTCAAAATAAAGAGGTAAATTATTAAAGACATCCATTAATTTAACTTCAACAATAAGCTTTCTCTCACCTCGTAAAAAGTTTTTTGCAAAATCAACAAACTCACGAGAGAAAACAGAAGATAAATTAAGGTTCATACTTATATATTCCGGCCATTTTTTTAGCTCGGCAACCGGAATAGCTGACAAAACTTTTTTATCAAGCATCTGGCTCAAATACATAAACATCCAGCGGTTTGCCACCAAATCAAGGCTGGGATCAAAATTCAAGCTCAAATCTTTCACTGCGACAAAGAATTCCTGAAACAAAACCTTAAACTTACCACCACCCAGGACGCGTAACACGCTTTGCCTTTTAACAATATCCGAAATATCTGCCATATCAAGTTTTTCAGAAACGTCATCAACTTCTTTGGCCTCCAACGGACGTTTATAGTCAAGCACGGCAAGCTCTTCATCCGGCATCAAAATACGTTTTTCTACATATTCATAAAAAGAAGCGAACTCTTCTGGAAAGCTAATAACTCTGGCAAACTCCGTACCATCCCGAGAATGTACAATCGGGTCAGATGAAAGCCCTTGCCGCAACTTTTGTACAGCCTCATCCACAACTTCTGGAGTAATATTTTTAGCAAGAATAACAAAATCGCCGTTAGAAAGTACAAAAAATTGGCCACGAGCCGAACCAACCACACTATCAAACAATCTGGCAAAAACTTTTACAAATTCGGGGTGTCTGTTTTTAGGCTTAAGCTTGGAAATACTTACATACAAAACATCATAGCCAAAAGGATTTTTGGCAATACGATCCAACGTCTCCAACAAAAATTTCTCAGACATTTTACCTTGCAGATTATTCATTGTTGCCAACTAAAAACTCCTCCAGAACCACTCAAAATATTTTAAACCTTTATCTATTTTTATCAAGTAGCTTAAGCTTTTGCTAACAGAATTTGCAATATTTCCCAAACCTGTTCTGCCCGACATGGCTTAGCCAAAAAAGCCGCATACTTATCTTTGAGCAAAATCTTCTGAACTTTTTCTCCCGGCTCTCCGCCACTCAAAAAAACGACCCTAATATTTTTATGCTTTTTCTTCAATCTATCATAAATCTTGCTACCTTCACCATCGGGTAAAAACACATCCGTCATCAAGACATCCGGACAAAATTCATTTTTACTAACCGCCACAGCCTCCGCAACATTCTCTGCAGTTTTAACCTCACAACCCACACCGGTCAAGATTTCATAAGCCAAACTGCGTTGTAAAGCGTCATCATCAACCACCAAAATCTTAACCGCCAACTTCTGATTCGTTTTCTGTGTTTTTTTAGGTGTACTTTTTTTCAAAACCAAAGGCAAAAAGATGTAAAAACAAACACCTTTCTTTTGATTTTCAACTCTAAGCGTTCCACCTGCTGCAGCAACAGTTCCGTAAACTTCCGCCAAACCCAAACCATTTCCTTTACCTGCTTTTTTGGTCGTAAAAAAAGGTTCAAAGATTCGCGCCATATTTTCTGGTGCAATCCCCGTACCACTATCGGCAAAACTTATTTCAGCAAAATCGCCCGCCGAAGGAGACATCAAACAATCCCTAATCTCATCATCACGCAAAGACACACGGCGTAAACCAACCGTAATTTTACCTTTATCACTCATCGCATCTGCTGCATTAAAGCCAAGGTTCAGAATCAAGCTTTGCAAATGTTCCCCGCTTAGGTTAACAAACAAAGACTTGTCTTCAAATTTACGCACGATTTTAATACTTTTGCTCAACCCATGCTCTAACAAACGCAAGCTCTCATCTAAACCGGCTGCCAAATCCATTGCTTCACAACGATTATCAGGCTTAAGAGAAAGCCTTGTCATCTGTCTGGCCAAATGAGAAGCTCGTTCACAACCACCCAAAATAATATCACAATATTTTTTTAAGCCCGTTTCTTCAGACAACTTTTGCTTCAAACATTCTGCCGCACCACAAATTCCTGATAACATATTATTAAAATCATGAGCCGCCCCGCTGGCCATTCTTGCTGCAGCTTCCGACTTATACGCTTGCTTAAGCTGCTCTTTAAGAAGGGCATTATCCTTTTGGTTTTGTTTGTCTTTTTCCTTCATTGCCACAAACAACAAAGCAAAAACAACCGCCAAGATAGCTAAAACAATTATCAAAACATCTTCCGCCATACAAAACCCCTCACAAAAAATCTATTTTCATTTTGCCACAGCTCTTTTCCAAAAACAAGCACCAAACATAAATTTGGATTGCGTTTTTTCTTCACAGCTTTTATACTTTAAAATAACTTTTCGCCAACAATCGGAGATTCTTGAATGACATCAACAATAAAAGTTTGTATGGGCAGCTCCTGTTTTGCACGTGGTAATAATAAAAACCTGCAAGTCATTCAACGTTTTTTAGACGAGCACGGCTTAGATGCGGAGGTAGAGCTCACCGGCTTGCGCTGTTGCGACAAATGCTCCAAAGGTCCCAATATCTGTATTGATGATGTTGAATATAACAACATTGACCAAGGCTCCCTTTTAGACATTCTGGAAAAACATTTTTCCGCTTCAAAACAAGATTAATTTTTTTAAGGCAGGCGAACCATGTCCAACCGAGAATACCCCCTATACACCATCAAAAACAACTGTCAAGACTGCTACAAATGCGTCCGCCGTTGTCCGGTCAAGGCCATTAAAATTGAAGACAGCTCGGCCATGATTGTTCCGGATTTGTGCATAGCCTGCGGAACTTGTTATAGGGTTTGCCCGGCCAAAGCCAAACAAGCACGCAACGACTTAACCCGCGCCAAACACCTCATTCAAAGCGGCAAAGATGTCTATGTTTCTCTGGCTCCGTCTTGGGTTACCGAATTTGATGACATCAGCAAAGAACAAATGATTGCGGCTTTGCGCCGTCTGGGCTTCCGCGGCGTAAGCGAAACTGCCCTAGGTGCGGAAGAAGTTTCTGCCAACGTTGCCAAGTTGCTTGATGAAGCCTCTGCCGATTCTTCCTCCACAAACCATTTATTCATCTCCACCGCTTGTCCTGCCGTAGTTGAATATGTAAGCAAATATCTGCCGGAACGCACAGCTAACCTCACTAAACTGACATCACCATTGTTGGCTCATTGTCGTTTGCTAAAAAAAGCGCTTGGTAAGGATATTGAGATTATTTTTATCGGCCCTTGCATAGCCAAGAAACTTGAAGCCGACAAACATCCTGACTTGCTAAGCTTAAGCCTAAGCTTTAATGACTTAAGACAATGGCTCAAAGAAGAAAATATTGACCTAAAAGACATTCACACTTCTGTCTTTGACAAGTTTGTTCTGGCCAAAGCCGAGGAAGGTGCCGCTTATCCGGTTGAAGGCGGCATGATAGAAACACTGAAGCCTTATGAACAAAGTAAAAAGGCCTATTTAATGCAAATCACCGGCATTGAAAACATCAAAAGAGAACTAAAAAACCTCAAAGATACAGACTTTGACCGTCCCGTATTTATTGAATGTTTAGCCTGCGAAGGCGGTTGCATTAACGGACCTTGCACCACCTCCAAAAAATCAGGTTTTGAAAAACGATTGGAAGTTTTAAAAGAAAGTGATTTTTCTGGGCTTGCCGGCAAACGCAATCCAAGTGTAGATATTTCCTTGGATTATAAAGAAGAAAGCATAACCCCGCCCGAACATAATGAAACCGAAATAAAAAAGATTTTAGCAAGCATCGGTAAATATAGCATTGAAGATGAAATTAACTGCGGCGGCTGCGGTTATAACACTTGCCGCAACTTTGCCAAAGCTTTATTAGATGGTAAAGCCGAGCCCGAGATGTGTGTTTCACACATGAAACAACAAGCTCAACGCAAAGCCAACGCTCTTCTGCGTTGCATTCCGTCCCCGATTGTCATCGCCAATGCCCAACTCCGCATTATGGAATATAATGACAAATTTGTTGAAACTTTTTGGAATGATGAAGAACATACGGATATCTATGACAAAGAAAATTTGCATGGCGCAGACCTGCGTGATTTCATTAACTTCACCAATCTGTTTTCGGCATCTTTAGACTTAGAGCAAGACATTCACCGCGAGCATGTCCGCTTTAATGATAAGCTTTTTGATGTTGTTGTTTTCAATATTGATAAAAAACAAATTGTCGGCGGTATTATTGAAGATGTAACCAATATGGAAATGAAAAAAGAACAAATCGCCGAAAAAGCCAAAGAAGTAATCCATAAAAATCTGGCTACCGTCCAGCAAATCGCCTGCACTTTAGGCGAGCATATGGCCGAGACGGAAGTTTTGCTGCGTTCCATCGCCAAAGACTTTGCTGCAGACGATGAACAAAACAACAGCGACTTAACCATACGCACCAATTCCAACAAACGGGATTATTAAAAATGAACGATTCGTTGTTTATTGAAATAGGCACACATCAATGCCAAAAAGACGGCGAAGATTGCTTTGGAGACACGGTTTTTTCCAAAAAGATTCCCGAAGAACAACGCATCATATCAATTCTCTCTGATGGCTTGGGCTCAGGAGTCAAAGCGAATATATTATCTTCTATGACGACACGGATGGCGATGAAATTTGTTGAAAGCAATATGGAGCTTCTGCGCTCATCAGAGATTATGATGGATGCTTTGCCCATATGTCAGGTGCGCAAAATCAGTTATGCCACTTTTTCTATTGTAGACAGCGAGTTGGGAGGTAAGACACGGATTATTGAAATGGACAATCCGCCGCATATGTTTATTCGGGACTTCAAACCGCTAACGGTCAAATGCCGAGAAATATCTTCCCCCAAATGGAAAGACCGCACCATCAGCGTTTCGCAATTAACCACGCAACCGGAAGACCGTATCATTATGGTTTCAGATGGTGTAACCCAAGCCGGATTAGGCAACAAAAAATATCCTTTAGGCTGGGGAAGACAAGGTTGCATGGACTTCATCTTAAAAGAGATTCGCAAAAATCCATACATTTCGGCGCATGATTTAGCTCGTGCCGTCGTGCATGAAGCTTTGGATAAAGAAGTAGAGCACAAAGCGGGAGATGACATCAGCTGCGTCGTTTTATATTTCCGCAAGCCACGAAAACTTCTGGTTTTAACCGGCCCGCCGTTTGATGAAGACAAAGATCATGAGTTTGCGGAACTTGTCGCCAATTATGATGGCAAGACGGTTATTTGTGGCGGCACAACGGCTAATATTGTAGAACGTGAACTTTGCCTAAAATGCGAGATTGACAAAACCAGTTTTGACGATAAAATCCCGATGGCATCCACAATGGAAGGCGTAGATTTGGTAACGGAGGGAATTTTAACCTTGACCGAAGTTTATCGTATGCTAAAAGAAGGCATAGATAAAAATAAAAACAATGCAGCGGTTCGTTTAGCAAAAATGCTCTTAGACAGCGACAAGATAGACTTTGTAGTCGGCACCAAAATCAACATCGCCCATCAGGACCCCAACCTTCCGATGGAGTTGGAGATACGGCGTAACATCGTCAAAAAAATATTTAGGCTCTTGCAAAGCCAATACCTAAAAGAAATCAGCGTCAGATATATCTGACGACAATAACAGAAAGAGGACAAAACCATGGATAAAGTAACAGTAAAAATCTGCTCGGGAACTTCCTGCTTTGTAATGGGTGCAGCCCAAATTCAGGCTCTGGAGTTCACCCCTCCCGCCGATATTGCCGACAAAATTGAGATTGTTGAGGTCAGATGCATGAACCTCTGCAAAGACATCAAAACCAAATATAACAAAGGCCCGTTTGTAATGGTTAATGATGAATTGATTGAAGAAGCAACTTTTGAAAAAGTTGTAACCAAGATTCGCGAAATTATCAAAGCCCAAGAAGGCTAATTAAAGATTGAATGGAGAACTGATACAGTGCTTATACCCAAAAACAATGCCAACCAGATGCGCACCCGCATCTTAATCAAAATTGCCGAAAGCTATTTTGCAGATAAATTCAAAAATGCCGACCGCATTCCGTTAGAGTTGCGCCCAAAAGAACAACAACCCAGCCGCTGCTGCATATATAAAGACCGTGCGGTATTAAAATATCGCTGTATGTCAAGCTTAGGCTTTTCACCGGAAGAAGAAACCGATGAGCTGAAATCTTTGGCACAATATGGCGAAGAAGCTTTACAGCGCACAAAACCCGAGAAAGCACAGCTTTGTGTTATTGATATCGCTTGCTCGGCTTGCATTAAGGCGCAATATATGGTAACCAACGCTTGCCGCGGTTGTTTTGCCCGCCCTTGCCAGATGAACTGCCCGAAAGAAGCTATCTCTTTTGTTAATGGGCGTGCGCATATTGATCCGGACAAATGCGTCAACTGCGGCAAATGCCATGAAGTTTGCCCCTACCATTCCATCATTCGCATTCCTGTTCCTTGTGAGGAAGCTTGTCCGGTTGGAGCGATTACCAAAGATGAGTTTGGTAAAGAACACATCAATCATGACACCTGCATTTCTTGCGGAAAATGTCTGCAATCTTGCCCATTCGGTGCCATTGTAGAACGTTCACAAATGGTAGATGTTCTAAAACTTCTTAACGAAACGGATAAGAAGATTGTGGCTATGCTCGCTCCGGCAATTATCGGTCAATTCCCCGGAGATATTGGCAATGTTGTTGGTGCACTAAAAAAAGTCGGCTTTAGTGATGTTATTGAAGTTGCTGTTGGAGCCGACATTACCACACAAAAAGAAGCTGCCGAATTTTTAGAAAAGATGGAAAAAGGTGAGAAGTTAATGACCACCTCTTGTTGTCCGGCATATTTCAGAGCCGCACAAGTACACATTCCGGAAATTCAGCCTTATGTATCACACACCAAAACACCGATGTACTACACGGCCGAATTGGTTAAGAAAGAACATCCGGATTGCGTGGCTGTTTTTGTCGGTCCTTGCTTAGCCAAACGTGCCGAAGCCGAATATGACCCCAATGTTGACTATGTTCTGACCTTTGAAGAACTTGGCGCAATGTTTGTTGCCACCGGTATCAATATTGATGAATGCGAACCGGCTGAGTTTACAACGGTATCTTACGCACAAGGTCGTCAGTTCCCCTTAACCGGTGGAGTTTCAGGCGCAGTAGCCTCTATCATTGGCGACAAGGCGGAAGTCAAAGCCGAACGCATAGACGGTCTCACCAAAGAAAACATTCGCTTACTCAAGCGTTATGGCTCAAAAGGCTGCGAGAACAACATGCTTGAGGTTATGTGCTGCGAAGGTGGCTGCATTTCTGGCCCTGGCTGTATTGCCTTGCCGAAAAAGGCCAGCCGCGCGGTTGAGGCTTATGTTGCCCAAGGTGATGATCTGAATAATAAAAAATAACTTTTTTAATCCCCGAAAAATCGGGGATTTTTTTACACAAAAAAAGAGGCAGATTTTAATATCTGTCCCTTTTTTTAAGCTTAAATCACATTACAATCCGAGCGCAGATTTAACCGCGGCCTCAGCATGAACACGAAGCGTATTTACAACCGGCAAACGAACCCAGCGGTAAACCAAATGAGCCGGCAAGATCATCGGCAATTCCGTACTGGCTAAAACCACAGCCTGAATACCTAATTCACGCTCGCAAACAGCCCGAATAATCCGACATAAGGATGTTCTTGATGCCTCACTGATGATACCCTCACACAGCTCCTCAATAACACGTTCAACTTCGTCTTGTTCTTTCTCTGTTGGCACCACAACATCAATACCTTTTTGCGTCAATGCCGTAACATAAAAATCTTCACGCATTGTAGGCTTCGTACCAAGCAACAAAACCTTTTGATAATTTTGTTGAAGGACATTATCCACCGTTGTATCAACAATAGAAAGGATATTGTCTTCCATACTCAATTCTTGAATATCCGCATAGAAACGATGCATTTCATTAGAGCAAATAAGTACCAAATCTTCCGCAGCCATATCATAGGATATAACATCTGCACAAGAGTTAATTAACTCACCCCACTGTTCTGCTATTCGTAGTTTCTTCACTCTTTGAAAATCAAGAGCTGCAATAATCATTTGCGGATCTTGTTGTCTGCACGTGTAATCACGCGTAAACTCCGTAATCGCTTTCACATAGGCAATCGTCGTTTCCACGGCTGATACGCCCACCAATCCGATTGTTTTCATGATACAAAATAATTTAAGTTAAACAAAAAAATTACTTATATTCTCCGATTGTGATATCGCGAGAAATATCTTTAATTGCCAAAACACAACCATCTTTACTTTCCCGAATTAAAACATCATCACCAGCTTGCATCTTCATCAATCCGCGTCTATCCTTCTCCTCATGGATAACATCAACCAAATAAGCATAGCCTCTGGTGCTTCTGCCATCAACTACGGAAAAGATATAAACTTCAAAATTCGGTCGCATAAACTCTCTGGTCTTAAACTTAAGAACCCCTGAAAATTCTTCTGTTTCTGTTGCCAAACAATTATCTGAACTTTCACAGTCCAAAATCTGCCCACTCAACATATCAAAAATTTTCATCACACGACCATTTCGCGTATAATAAAGAAAAACATAAGCCCCAAGCTGCAACTGAGCAATAAACTCTTTCACCCTAGCCTGTTCTTCCTCATTTTCCCAATGCAAAACACAAGATTGCCCTGCATTAAGCAAAATATACGCATCATCACGATAAATGTAAGCTGAATACAAAAATCCCTTACAGGAAAAAACATTGTTGTTGTGATTAATAGAAGCTTTCATACAAAATGATATTTAATTGACATAATATAAACTAAGTTTTTTGGTTGTAGCACAAATTCAACTTTTGTCAATTATCTCTCACCACACAAATAGCTCATAAGCACAAAAAAGAGCGAACCGTTTCCGATTCGCTCTGTATATTGATATAATCACAAAGATTATTCTGCTGTTTTCTCTGCCTCAGCAGCTGCTGCCTTTTCAGCGGCAACGCGAGCCAAATCTTTGGCACCTTTAGCATTAACATCACGGTCAACCAACTCAATGATAGCCATCGGAGCACAGTCGCCATAACGCAGGCCAGACTTCAAAACGCGTGTATAACCACCGTTGCGGCCTTTATAACGCTCAGCCAAAGTAGAGAAAAGCTTAGAAACAACTTCGTTGTCACGCAGGAAAGCAAGAGCCAATCTGCGGCTGTTCAAATCACCTTTTTTAGCATAGGTAATCATATTGTCGGCAAATGTTCTGAGTTCTTTAGCTCTGGGCAAAGTAACCGTAATCTGCTCATGTGTAAACAAAGCGTTGGTCAGGTTAGAGAACAAAGCTCTTCTCTGGCTTTTCGGCATATTAAATCTTCTATGTGCATCTCCATGTCTCATGACAATGTCCTTTCATTTTTCTCTGTGCTTTGACGGGCAAAGCGGATAAAACCATAGTCTCTACCACGAAATAAAACATCTCCTGCATAAAGACTCCTCAATCGGACTTTCTTCTAACACATCAAAGTCTTAATTGCAAGCAAAAAAAACTCCCGCAAATTTCTTTGCGGGTGTTTTTAATTTAGAAATGCTCGTCAACTCTTTTGATGAGCTCTTCAATATTCTCAGGCGGCCAACCCGGAGTATCCATACCGAGATGAATACCCATTTTTGCCAAAACTTCTTTGATTTCATTCAAAGACTTACGACCAAAGTTCGGTGTACGCAACATTTCTGCTTCAGTCTTCTGAACCAAATCACCGATATAAACGATATTATCGTTCTTCAGGCAGTTAGCCGAACGAACAGACAACTCAAGCTCTTCAACCTTCTTGAGCAGGTTTCTGTTAAACGGCAACTCTTCTCTTTCAGCCTCAACCTCAACTTCCGGTTCATCAAAGTTAATGAACGGTTTGAGTTGGTCTTGCAAAATACGAGCAGCCAAAGCAACTGCATCTTCCGGAGAAACAACGCCGTTTGTCTCAACCACCATTGTCAATTTATCATAGTCAGTAACTTGACCGACACGCGTATTCTCAACTTTGTAAGAAACCTTCTTAACCGGAGAATAAATTGCATCAACGGCGATGAGACCGATCGGAGCATCAGCGGCTTTATTTTGATAAGCCGGAACATAACCCTTACCTGTATTAACGGTCAATTCCATAGAAATTTTAGCACCGGCATCAAGATTACAAATAACCAAATCCGGATTCATAATTTCAACATCATGACCTGTTTCAATCATAGCGGCCGTAACCTCGCACGGACCCTCTGCTTTTAAGGTCATCGTTTTCGGCCCCTCGCCATGAACGGCAACGGCCAAACATTTAATATTGAGAACAATATCGGTAACGTCTTCTCTAACACCGGGAACCACAGAAAATTCATGCAGAACGCCGTTAATCTTGATAGCCGTTACGGCACCGCCTTGCAAAGAAGATAACAAAACTCTTCTCAAAGCGTTACCCAAAGTTAAGCCGAAACCTCTTTCCAAAGGTTCAACTACTATCTTAGCTTTGTTTTCGCCTTCGCTGGAAACATCTAAGTTAGTAGGTTTAATAAGTTCTTGCCAATTCTTTTGAATCACTGGTATGTCCTCTTATTTTAGTGCATATGCAATATTTACAAAAATCAAAAGACGGCGAGGCTGACATACAGCCTCACTATCCATAAAAAGACTAAACGCGACGTCTTTTTCTCATGCGGCAGCCGTTGTGAGGAATAGGAGTTACATCACGAATTGAGGTGATTGTAAAACCAATAACCTGCAAGGCTCTAATCGCAGATTCTCTACCAGAACCGGGACCTTTAACTTCAACTTCCAAGGTCTTCATACCATTTTCCTGAGCCTTTTTACCAGCTTCTTCGGCAGCAACCTGAGCGGCATAAGGAGTAGACTTACGAGAACCCTTAAAACCTTGAGCACCAGCCGTAGACCAAGAAACAGTATTACCCTGAGCGTCAGTAATTGTTACTCTTGTATTGTTGAAAGTAGAATTCACATGGGCAACACCCGCCGTGATATTCTTCTTTTCTTTTTTCTTAACACGTTGTACTGCTTTTGCCATTAGAATCTACCTCTTACTTTTTCTTATTCGCAACGGTTTTGCGTTTACCTTTACGGGTACGGGCATTAGTTTTTGTACTCTGTCCGCGAACCGGCAAACCTTTACGATGTCTCAAACCTCTATAACATCCGAGATCCATAAGTCTCTTGATGTTAACGCCGACTTCACGACGCAACTCACCTTCAACCAGATAGTTGCTGTCAATAACTTCACGAATTTTAGCGACCTCTTCTTCGGACAATTCGTGAACACGGCGACTGCAGTCGATTCCAGATTTTGCGCAAATGTCTTGAGCAGTTTTTCTTCCGATACCGAAAATATAAGTCAGAGCGACTTCAATTCTTTTGGCTGTCGGAATATTTACACCAGCTATACGAGCCAAATTAACTCTCCATCCTTTAAATTAATTATCACATTCAAAAAGTTGATCACCACTTTTCAAAATTAAGCCGGATTATAGGCTAAATTTTAATAGTGTCAACCACCCTTTTAGCAAAAAAATTCAAAAAGTTGCATTTTTTTCAGGTTTTTAGAAAACCCAGACGTTGACTCAGGCTATTTTATGCCCAAAATGCTGTCAACTTTGTTACTAACGGCCTCAATTGTTCCGGTTCCGTCCACGCAACGCAGGAGTCCTTTTTTCTCATAGTACGGAATTGTCGGATAAGTCAAAGCTCTATAGTTCACCAAACGATTTTGCACCGTTGTTTTATTATCATCAACACGACGATAAAAATCCGTACCACCGCAAACGTCACAAACACCATAAACTTTCGGTTTTTGAAATTTGTCATGATAACCCTGCCCGCAGTTCATACAAGCATAACGGCCCAAGATACGTTCCATAATAATCTCATCGGGAACCTGAATTTCTATCACGGCATCCAGATTAATCCCCTTTTTATCAAGCATTTCATCCAAAACTTCAGCTTGGTGCAAAGTTCTCGGAAAGCCATCCAAAATAAAACCGTTTTTGCAATCAGCCTCATCGATTCGTTTTGAAACCATATTAATAATCATCTCATCGGTCGCAAATTCACCTTTGTCCAACAAAGCCTTTATCTCCAAGCCAAGTGGCGTACCTTTTGCCGCCTCGGCGCGCAACATTTCACCCGTAGACAAATGGCAAATTGCAACTTTTTCTTTCAAGATTCTTGCCTGTGTGCCTTTACCGCAGCCCGGAGCTCCGGTAAAGACCACATGCAAACCCAATCCGCTATCCTTAAAAGACATTATCTTCTCTTTCCTTTGTTAACCAAAGCGGCTTTTTTAATCAAGCCTTCATATTGATAAGCAATTAAGTGTGATTGCAGTTGACCAACAAAATCCATCGTAACCTGAACCACGATAAGCAAAGTCGTACCACCCAAAACAAACGGAACCGATAATTTTGAAATCAGGATTTCAGGCAAAATACACAAAGCGGTCAAATAAACAGCACCCAAAACAGTCAAGCGCGTAATAACATAATCCAAATATTCAGCCGTATTTTTACCCGGACGAATACCCGCAATAAATCCGCCATGTTTTTTCAAATTATCAGCAGTCTCTTCCGGATTAAAGACAACGGCAGTATAGAAGAATGCAAAGAAAACAATCAATGCACCATACAAGGTCAAATACAAAGGTTGACCATGTCCAAGCAACTGACTCAATGTCTGAACCCAATCCGGACCATTTTCAGCAGACAAATTTGCAATCGTAATCGGCAACAGCAACAAAGAGCTGGCAAAAATCGGCGGAATAACACCAGTCGGGTTAATCTTTAACGGCAGATGTGAATTTTCAGATGACATCATCCGCATTCCCATCTGGCGCTTCGGATACTGAATAGTAATTTTACGCTGAGCTCTTTCTACCAATACAATGATATAAATCAAGGCCAAAACCATTACCAACAACATGGCAATAACGCCCAAAGACATTGAGCCGACACGGCCCAATTCAAAGGTTTGTGCCAAAGCACTCGGAATATTGGCAATAATACCTACCGTAATGATTAAAGACGAACCATTACCTACACCGCGAGATGTAATTTGATCTCCGAGCCAAACAATAAACATCGTACCGCCGACCAAAGAAACAATTGTTGTAAATTTAAAGATAAAACCAGGCATTACAACCGCAGATAAACCGGCACTTCCGGTCATACCTTCCAAACCAACGGCAATACCATAACCTTGAATCATTGTAATAAATACGGTCAAAACTTTGGTATAATGCGTAATCTTACGATGACCGGCTTCTCCATCTTTTTTCAATGCAGCCAAAGACGGAATAACCGATTGACCAAGTTGTAAAATAATGGACGCAGAGATGTAGGGCATAATGTTCAATGCAAAAATTGTCATACGTTCCAAAGCACCACCAGAGAACATATTAAACATTCCCAAAATACCGCTGGACTGTCTGGCAAAAATATCCGACAAAATATGCGGATCAATACCAGGAAGCGGAATAAATGTTCCCAAACGGAAAACGATTAAAGCCAAAACCGTAAACCAAAGTCTTTTTTTCAATTCTTCAGCTTTGCTGAAAGCGGACATATCCATATTTGCAGCCATTTTTTCTGCCAATGATACCATCTCTAAATCCTTATTATTTTATTTAAAACAAACAACGAGGGACAAAGCAGTCCCTTTAAGCTAATTTATTAATACACTAAAAAATTTTTAATTCAACAAATTTATCCACTTACACAACACAAATAATCATTTAATTCAACAAAAAACCTCCCCAAATCAGGGGAGGTTTTTTATAAACAACTTCAAGCAAATTATGCTTCAATCAAATTAACTTTGCCACCTGCTTTTTCAACAGCTGCAACAGCAGCTTTAGAAGCAGAGTTTACGCTGATTGTAACATTGCTGGTGATAGCGCCGCGAGCCAACAGACGAACACCGTCCAACTCTTTGGAGATAACACCGGCTTCCATCAAAGCCTTAACATCAATTGCAGAAGCATTCAATTTACCGGCATCAACAGCCTTTTGGATTGTGTCCAAATTAACAACTGCAAATGTCTTAGCAAACGGATTCTTGAAACCACGTTTCGGAAGTCTGCGATAAATAGGCATCTGGCCGCCTTCAAAAGCATTAACGGCAACACCTGAACGAGACTTCTGACCTTTTTGACCGCGACCGCAAGTTTTACCCTTGCCGCTACCAATACCACGACCAACACGAATGCGGTTTTTGGTTGCTCCCTCGTTGTCTCTCAATTCATTAAGTTTCATGTTTCTTCACCTAATCTAACATTTCATCAAAGATTCAAAAAAGAAGCCGAACTAAGTCTCAAACACTACCGAGCAGACACCTGCTGGCTTCTTTTAACAAATCCTATTCCTCTACTTTAACCAGATGAGGAATCTTACGAATCATACCGCGAACAGCGGGAGTATCCTGAAGTTCAACAGTTTTACCCATCTTGTTCAGACCCAAGCCAATCAATGTGGCTCTCTGTTTTTCGGGACGACCGATAGGGCTAGCGATTTGCGTAACTTTTATAGTTTTGTTAGCCATCGATTAAGCCTCCTCTTTTTCCAGTTTAGAAGTATTCTCACGACGGCTTACAATATCACCGACTTTTTTGCCGCGCTTAGCAGCAACCATACGAGGTGAATTGATAGCCATCAAGGCATTGAAAGTAGCCTTAATCATGTTGTAAGGATTGTTGGAACCCAAAGATTTGGCAACAACGTCCTGAACACCCAATACTTCAAAGATAGCACGCATCGGACCGCCGGCAATAACACCGGTACCGGCAGGAGCAGTTCTCAAAATAACTTTACCGGCGCCGAAACGACCAGCAACGTCATGATGCAGAGTTCTGCCTTCGCGGAGCGGAATGCGAACCATATTTTTCTTGGCTTCATTAGTAGCCTTAACAATAGCATCCGGAACCTCGGTTGCTTTGCCAGAACCATAGCCAACGCGGCCTTTCTGGTCGCCAACAACGACGACAGCAGCAAAAGACATATTGCGTCCGCCTTTAACGGTCTTAGCTACACGATTAATATGAACCAGTTTCTCAACCAATTCTTCTTTTTTCTCAGCTTTATTGCTGTTACGACGATCTGCTTGTACCATCATCTTATCTCCTAAAATTTCAGGCCGGCAGCGCGTGCAGCGTCAGCCAAAGCTTTAACACGACCATGATAGATGTAGCCGCCTCTATCAAAGACAACTTCACTAACACCGGATTTAACGGCTCTTTCAGCTACAACTTTACCAATAAAGCTGGCAGCTTCAACGGTAGAAGATTTCTTAATCTGATCTCTGATTTCTTTGTCCAGAGTAGAAGCAGAAACAACTGTAGAACCTTTAGCATCGTCAATAATCTGCGCATAAATATGCTTACCGCTGCGGAAGACAGAAAGTCTCATTTTGCCGTTGGCAGCGTTTTTCAAAGCAGTTCTTACGCGAGCTTTTCTTTTTTCAAACAATTCTCTTGGCGTACTCATTTAATTAATCCTTATTTCTTTTTGCCTTCTTTGCGACGTACATATTCGCCAACATACTTCACGCCCTTACCTTTGTAAGGTTCAGGTTTTCTGTATTTACGAATTTCCGAAGCAATTTGACCAACGAGTTGTTTATCGGCGCCAGAAACGGAAATCTGAGTCGGGCTTGCGCAAGCAATGTTGATGGTCTTCGGAGCCTCAAAAATAACATCATGAGAGAAACCCAAAGACAAAACTAACTTGTGGCTGCCTTCAACGCGGGCTTTATAACCAACGCCGACCAGTTCCAAATCCTTTTTAAAGCCTTCGCTAACACCTTTAACCAAAGTGTTAATCTGAGCTCTGGTTGTACCCCACAAAGCGCGAGCTTCTTTAGATTGGCTCAAAGGAGAAACAACAACTTTGTTTTCTTCCAACTTTGCAGAAACATGGTTGTCATCAAAAGTAAAGCTGAGTTCACCCAACTTACCTTTTGCGGTAACAACATTGTTCTCAACCGTAACGGTAACGCCGTTCGGGATAATAACAGGATATTTACCAATTCTAGACATCTGTTTTCTCCCTTAAAATACTTGGCACAAAATTTCACCGCCGACATTGGCTTTGCGAGCTTCATGATCACTCATAACACCAGCCGGTGTAGAGATGATGGAAATACCCAAGCCGTTATAAACTCTCGGCAAATCGCGAACGCTTGAATAAACGCGGCGTCCCGGAGTAGAAACGCGGTAAATTTCGGTTATAACGGAAGTACCTTCATGATACTTCAATTGAATACGAAGTTCATCAATACCGGGTTTAACATTAACGCGTTCATAACCGTTGATGTAACCTTCTCTTTTCAAAACTTCCAAAACATTTTCACGCAAGCGAGAAGCAGGTGATACGACCTCGTTCTTCTTCGCTCTTTGTGCGTTTCTAATGCGTGTGAGCATATCGCCCAAAGGATCGGTCATAGACATGATCTAAATCTCCCTACCAGCTTGATTTTACCAAACCAGGAATTTCACCGAAGCTTGCCAAGTCTCTCAACTCAACACGGCTCAAACCGAACTTCCTGTAATAACTGCGAGAACGACCGGTAACTTTGCAACGGTTTCTAATCCGGTTTTTAGCTGAGTTACGGGGTAATTCTGCCAATTTCAGAGTTGCCTGGAAACGCTCCTCAGGAGACGCATTTTTATCCATTACAATCTCTTTGAGTTTAGAACGGCGGTTGTTAAACTTCTGCGCCATTTTAACTCTTTTCAAGTTTCTGAATACTGAACTTGTTTTAGCCATAGTAAAATCTCCGCTTATTTCTTGTAGGGCATATTAAAACCGTCAAGAAGCACTTTAGCTTCTTCATCGGATTTTGCCGTTGTGCAGATAACGATATCCATACCACGAACATTCTCAACTTTTTCATAGTTGATTTCGGGGAAGATAATCTGTTCTTTAATACCAAAAGCGAAGTTGCCTTTACCATCAAAGTTCTTACCTGTAATACCATGAAAGTCACGGATACGCGGCAGAGCCATGTTAATCAAACGCTCCAAGAACTCATACATTCTGTCAGAACGCAGAGTAACTTTGCATCCAATCGGCATACCTTCTCTCAGTTTGAAGGTAGCAATAGACTTGCGAGCCTTAGTAACCAAAGGTTTTTGGCCGGCAATCAAAGCCATTTCTTCAACTGCATTGTTCAGTTTTTTCTTGTCTGTAATAGCGTCAGCAACGCCCATATTCAGAACAATTTTAGTCAACTTCGGAATCTCGTGTGGGTTCTTGTAACCGAATTTTTCCACCAGAGATTTCTTAATGACTTCATTATAAAGTTTTTCAAAATTTGTCATAAGATTTTCCCTCTTATTTATCGATTACTTCACCGGAACGACGAGCTACGCGAACTTTCTTGCCGTCCTTTTCCTGATATCCGACCTTGGTAGCTTTACCATCGCTGGCAACAATAGCTACGTTGGAAACATGGATCGGAGCTTCTTTGGTAACAATACCGCCGGGAGTAGTTTGGCTGGGCTTGGTATGTCTTTTAACCAAGTTAATACCTTGAACAACCACTTTACCCTCTTTCGGCATGGCTTTTACGACCTCACCGGTCTTGCCTTTGTCCTCGCCGGACAAAACAATAACCTTGTCACCTTTTTTAATCTTAAGTTTAAGGCTCATTACAATACCTCCGGTGCTAATGAAATAATTTTCATAAACTTCTTCGCACGCAATTCTCTGGTAACGGGGCCGAAGATACGAGTACCAATCGGTTCACCGTCCTTATTAATCAGAACTGCAGCGTTAGAATCAAAGCGGATAACAGATCCGTCTTTGCGTCTGATATCGCTGGCTGTGCGAACAATTACAGCTTTATGAACATCGCCCTTCTTAACGCGGCCTTTCGGCATAGCGTCTTTGATGGAAACGACAATAACATCACCCACAGAAGCATGCATTCTCTTGGACCCGCCAAGAACTTTAATGCACTGCACCTGACGTGCGCCTGAATTATCTGCGACATCCAGGTTGGTTTGCATCTGTATCATTTTTTACTTCCTTCTTTTCTAGGCGTTATCAACGATTACAGTCCAACACTTAGTCTTGGAATAAGGTCTGGATTCTTCAATCCGAACAACATCCCCGACTTTGAACTGGTTATTTTCATCATGAGCCGCATATTTTTTGCTTCTCTTAACGAACTTTTTGTAAACAGGATGCATAACCTGACGCTCTACGCTGACCACGACAGTTTTATCCTGCTTATCACTAACAACAACACCTTGAAGAATTCTTTTAGGCATATTTCAGTCTCCTAGTTATTCTTCTTGCGCTCGGCAATGAGCGTGTTGATTTTTGCAATTTCACGACGGACTTTTCTTATTACCGCAGTATTAGATAATTGTCCAGTAGATTGTTGAATTCTTAAGTTAAATTGCTCTTTTTTATTTTCAAGCAACTTAGCTTCCAATTCATCAATCGTCATCGCACGCAAATCTTTAGTTTTTACCATTATGCTTCTCCCTTATCGGAATTAAGGCGCTTAACAAACTTTGTCTTAATCGGCAGTTTGGCTGCACCGAGAGCAAATGCGGCACGAGCGGTCTCTTCATCGATTCCGTCAGCCTCAAACATAATGCGACCCGGGTGCACTCTTGCGCACCAATATTCAATAGAACCTTTACCTTTACCCATACGAACTTCGGCAGGTTTATCAGATACAGGAACATCAGGGAAAATTCTGATCCATAATCTTCCGGCTCTCTTCATCTCACGAGTAATCGCACGACGAGCAGCCTCAATCTGACGAGCCGTAATACGATCCGGAGTAAGAGCTTTTAATCCATATGAACCAAAACTCAATTCAGCACCGCCTTTTGTCAAGCCGTGAATACGGCCTTTGTGCATCTTGCGGAACTTTAATCTTTTAGGACTTAACATCTTATTCTAACCTCAAATAATTATTTCTGTTCAGCCAACTTCTTGTCCTGAGCCATCGGATCATGAGCCATAATTTCGCCCTTATAAATCCAAACTTTAACGCCGCAGGCACCATAAGTTGTGTGAGCCGTAGAGGTAGCATAATCAATGTCAGCACGCAGGGTGTGCAAAGGCACACGACCTTCACGATAATACTCGGTTCTAGCGATTTCAGCACCGCCGAGACGACCCGAGCAGCTAACCTTAATACCTTCTGCACCTAAACGAAGAGCAGACTGCATAACGCGCTTCATGGCACGACGGAAAGCAACACGGCGTTCCAATTGTTGTGCAACAGAATCAGCAACGAGCTGTGCGTCTAACTCAGGTTTTCTGACTTCCAGAATGTTCAACTGTACTTCAGAATCAGTCATCTTCTGAATCTCTTTTCTCAAGAGCTCAATATCCTGACCCTTCTTACCGATAACAACACCCGGTCTTGCAGAATGAATGGTAACTCTAGCCTTTTTAGCAGGACGTTCAATAACGATTCTGCTGATACCGGCCTGAGCCAATTTATCCTTCAAGAATTCTTTAATTTTCAAGTCCTCGTGGAGGTAGTCAGTGAACTTATCATCTGCATACCAACGGGAATCCCAAGTGCGGTTAACGCCTAAACGAAGACCTGTAGGATTTACTTTCTGTCCCATTAACTTACTCCCCACGCTCGGTGACGACAACAGTCAGGTTGGAGAAGGGTTTCAAAACCCGAGCTCCGCGACCGCGACCGCGTGCGTGCATACGTTTCATAACTAAACCTTTACCGACAAAAGCTTCGCTAACGAATAATTTGTCGATGTTTAACTGGTGGTTGTTTTCGGCATTAGCAATAGCAGACTGCAAAACAGCCAAAACAACTTTAGCGATTCTCTTCTTGGAGAAGCTGAGTTCGGCAATTGCTTTTTCAGCATTCAAGCCACGAATAGTCTGAGCAACTAAGTTCAGTTTACGCGGGCTGGTACGGATAGAGTGGCAAACAGCCATAGCCTGATTGGCTTCAACTCTTCTTGTATCTTTAGATTTTCCCATAATTAACCTCTCTTAGCCTTTTTGTCTGCAGCGTGACCATAGAATGTACGGCTCGGAGCAAACTCACCAAACTTGTGTCCAACCATATCTTCGGTAACCAAAACCGGAATAAATTTATGTCCGTTGTGAACACCGAATGTCAAGCCGACAAACTGCGGCAACATTGTTGAACGACGAGACCAGATTTTAATAACTTCATTACGACCCGAAGCTCTGGCTGCATCAGCTTTCTTCAGAAGATAGCCGTCAACAAAAGGTCCTTTCCATACGGAACGTGTCATTAGCTTATCTCCTTATTTCTTTTTGTTTTCATGACGAGAACGCATAATAAAGCGATCTGTCTTCTTGTTAGAACGAGTCTTAGCACCCTTAGTAGGTTTACCCCAAGGAGTAACCGGATGACGACCACCGGAAGTGCGGCCTTCACCACCACCATGCGGGTGGTCTACAGGGTTCATAGCAACACCGCGGCTTACCGGTCTGATACCGAGCCAACGAGAACGACCTGCCTTACCGAGAGATCTGTTCTGATTGTCCGGATTAGAAACAGCGCCGACAGTAGCTAAGCACTCTTCACGAACAACTCTCAACTCGCCGGAGCTGAGCTTCAATTGGGCATAACCGGCATCTTTACCAACAACCTGAGCATAACAACCGGCAGAACGAACCAACTGTCCACCCTTACCTGCCTTAAGCTCAACGTTGTGAATAATTGTACCAACCGGCATATTCTTCAAAGGCATAGCATTACCCGGCTTAATATCTGCTTTTTCTGCAGAAATAACTTTATCGCCGGCTTTCAATCTTTGAGGAGCCAAGATATAAGCCTTCTCGCCATCTTCATAACTAATCAAAGCGATGAAAGAAGAACGGTTAGGATCATACTCGATTCTCTCAACTGTTGCCTCGCAACCGAATTTATTACGTTTGAAGTCAATAATACGGAGCTTGCGCTTATGGCCGCCACCGATTTTACGACTTGTAACGTGTCCGAAATTATCACGCCCACCGGTTTTGGTAAGACCGATAGTCAAAGACTTCTCGGGAGCTCCCTTATAGAGTTCGCTTCTGTCAACAATAACCAGCTGACGAAGTCCCGGAGATGTGGGCTTATAGTTTTTTAAAGCCATGTCCTATATTCCTGTTGTAACATCAATATTTTGACCCTCGGCAAGTGTAACAACTGCCTTCTTGAAATCGGAACGCTGTCCGACATAACCTCTGAAGCGTTTTTCCTTACCGAACTGACGAATAGTATTTACCTTATTTACCTTAACGTTGAAAATTGTTTCAACGGCTGCCTTAACTTCATCTTTGGTAGCAGACAAAGGAACCAAGAAAGTTACTTTGCCAGCTTCAGAAGACAGCATAGATTTTTCGGTAATTACCGGACGAACCAAGGTATCATACATTTTTGCAGAAACTTTGTTTGTATTGTTAGATTTTACCATTTCAATCTCTCCTCCAAGCAAGCAACTGCGTCTTTAGTCAATACCAGTTTGTCCTTTCTCAAGATGTCATAAACATTGGCACCGATTGTCGGAAGAACGTCAACGCCTTCAAGATTACGGCTGGCCAACGCAAAGTTGACATCAACTTCCTTGCCGTCAATGAACAAGCAATTTTTCAAACCGCAAGCATCCAATTTGGCTTTCAAATCTTTTGTCTTGGGGGCTGACAATTTTGCTTCATCCACAATAACAAGGTTGCCCTCTTTAGCCTTAGCTGAAAGAGCGGTCTTCAAACCGAGTTTTCTGAACTTCTTGGTCAAATCATGAGACTGATCACGAACAACCGGACCAAATACGATACCGCCCTTACGGAATTGAGTACCCTTGCGAGAACCCTGACGAGCATTACCGCTACCTTTTTGCTTAAACGGTTTTGCAGGTGTCAAAGCAACCTCAGAGCGGCCTTTGGTCTTGTGGTTACCAGTCTGCAATCTGGCCAACTGCCAGTTTACAACACGGTGCAAAATATCGGCGCGAACTTCCAAACCGAAAATCGATTCGTTGAGCTCAATTGTGCCAACATTTTTGTTATCTACTAAACTTAAGATGTCCTGTTTCATAATTTTCAATCCTTATAGCTTATGCATTGTCAGCAGGAGCTTCAGCTTCCGCTTTAACTGCAACAGGTTCATCAACTTTCTTCAAGCCGGCAGGCATCGGCAAGGTAACGTTACCAGCCTTTTTAATGGCATCGGTAACACGAACCCAAGCGTTTTCACAACCCGGAACGCCGCCTTTAACCATCAACAAGCCTTTAGCAGCATCAACTGCAACAACCTTCAGGTTTTGAACGGTTACGCGCTCATCACCCATATGTCCGGCCATTTTCTTACCCTTAAATACTTTACCGGGATCTTGTCTTTGACCTGTAGAACCATGAGAACGGTGAGAAATAGAAACACCGTGAGTAGCTTCCAAACCGGCAAAGTTATGACGCTTCATAACACCGGCGAAACCTTTACCGATAGATGTTGCGCAAACATCAACATACTGACCGGGAACAAAGTGTTCTACAGACAATTCATTACCGACAGACAACAAGCAATCTTCAGAAACTCTGAATTCGCCCAGTTTCTGCTTCGGTTCAACATTAGCTTTAGCAAAATGTCCTTTTAACGGCTTAGATACATTCTTTGCTTTAACAGCACCCGTACCGAGTTGTACGGCATTGTATCCATCTTTTTCTTGCGTTTTAACAGCAACAACTTGCAATCCGTCAACGCTCAAAACAGTAACCGGAATATGTGTTCCGTCTGCTTCAAAAATGCGAGACATACCAAGTTTCTTTGCAATTAGACCTGTACGCATTTTATTTATTTCCTTTTCAATTGGTTGACAGCTCATATTTCAAACGGCCAACATTGTTATTATTAAAATTAGAGTTTAATCTCTACATTAACACCGGCAGCCAAATCCAACTTCATCAAAGCATCAACTGTCTGCGGTGTGGGATCAACGATATCAAGAAGTCTCTTATGAGTACGGATTTCAAACTGCTCACGAGATTTCTTATCAACGTGCGGAGAACGGTTTACCGTAAACTTCTCGATTCTTGTCGGAAGAGGAATAGGTCCTCTAACATTTGCCCCTGTTCTTTTGGCCGTATGAACGATTTCTTTTGTAGACAAATCCAACAAACGGTGGTCAAAAGCCTTAAGGCGAATTCTGATATTTTGTGTATCCATCATTTTTAATACTTTTCCTATAACTAGACGGCAAAATCCAGCATGAAAGCTAAACTTGCCATCTAAATGTTAAACTCTGCAGCACATACAAAAGTATAGGTGCTGCGGTATGTTTTATATTTTCATCGCTGGGCAGATTCCTAGCCCAAAACAATTATCGTGAGCACCTTGTAACATAACTGAGTCTAATATGCAAGCAAAAAAAGCATATTTTTTCATTTTTTTATCGCGCTGAATCGCTTTTCCAGACTCTGTTTGAGTCTGGTTGACAAAATTTTTAAATCAGCAAAACCGCACCATATAACCAGTTATATATTAAAAAGAGTTATTATTGATAATCACATATTTTTGATTGCAAAGATATTTGCTTTTGTATATGTTATTAGTAGAAGCTAATGAATCAAGAAACACAGAAGTATAAGAGAATGACCGAATTAAGTAGCAGAGTAATAACCATTCATCAACGCAAAACAACAATGCGTTTATGCAAAAACGAATGGGATGCGCTAAAAGATATTTGCAAAAGAGAAAAAATAAACCGCAAAATGCTTCTTGAGATGATAGAAAGCCGCAAAGACCCTAAGCTCGGCTTAACACCATCCATTCGTCTTTTCTCATTAGTTTACTTACACGAGCTATCAAAACCTCTATTAGAAAAACAGCACAAACCTGATAACCACAAATCGTTATCTGACATATTAGATAAAATTTCCTAACACCTTTGTTCCTGCAAACGGCTTACTTCCATACCCATTTCACAATTATTTGCAACAGGATGCCAAGAGATAAATGTCTGCTTGTCATAATATGAAGTACGTTCTCTCCAAAATGCAATTTTCTGCTGCGCATTCAACTTACCACATTTAGGCTTACCGTCATTTCCAATAACATATCCATACAACTCACCTGTTTGAGTTAAGAAAACATGAGACTCATAATATATTTTTGCTATTTTTTTATCACTCATTTTCTGCCTTTATCAAAAGCAAAGCGGCCTCTAAATTCAGAGGCCGCTAAAGCAATGCTTCCTTGAAGCATGTATTTGTACAATTTGCTTGTTTTGTTGTTTTACGCTTACACATTTTACATTCTAAATTCCTAAAACATTTATAAGTTAACAGATTATTAACAAGAGTCAAGAATTGTTTAGATACAAAAAAATCCGGCGACAACCGGATTTTAGCTTTATTCAAACATTCAACAAAAAATTCCTACAAAATCAGTCTTATTTCCGAGCTTATGGTTTTCAAACAAATAAAACGCCATATTCAAAAAATCCGATAACTCAATCTCTTCGTCATCAATTTTCTGAATACGCTTTTTAAGCGCTCTTCTTTGTCTCCAATCACACCACAAAAGCCTATCATATCTACGACAAAGAGCTTTTCTTCTTTGTGCAGCTCCGCACAAATCATCATATAAGCTCCTAGCTTCATCTATTGTAGTTGAGGCTTTTGCCACAAATCCAAGAATATCTTCATCAACTTTTTCCAAAATCTTTTTATAATTATATTCAGCGACAACTTGTCCTTCCCACGGATCAAGAGGCGATATAAATTGAAAATAAAAGCTTCTGGCATAAAAATTAATCAAACTGCAACGTGTGGCATCTTTCACTGAAGTTCTATACCAATCAGCCTTCTGAACATTTTGTTCTGAAAACTTAATCATACTTAACAATACTTTTGGAGTATTCATAACACATAAAAATAAAAATTAATAACTCTATACTTTTAATTTAACCGACGAGCATTTAGCACAACAAAAACAAAAAATCAATAAAAAACACATACAAAAAAAGAGGTTTCCAATTTTGGAAACCTCTTTTAACTTTACTCTGGTTTATATCTCAGATTACTTCAAAATCTTTGATACAACGCCAGCGCCCACTGTACGGCCACCTTCACGAATAGCAAAACGCAAACCTTCGTTCATAGCTACCGGGTGAATCAATTTGGCTGTCATACGAATGTTATCGCCAGGCATTACCATTTCCGTTCCTTCCGGCAACTCAATAGCTCCGGTTACGTCTGTTGTACGGAAATAGAACTGTGGACGATAGTTGCTGAAGAACGGAGTATGACGACCGCCTTCTTCCTTCGTCAAAATATAGCATTCGCATGTAAAGTCTGTGTGCGGAGTAATAGAACCAGGAGCGGCCAAAACTTGTCCACGCTCTACTTCTTCTCTCTTTGTACCACGCAACAATACACCGATGTTATCGCCGGCTTCGCCTTCATCCAACAACTTACGGAACATTTCAATACCTGTACATGTTGTCTTCTGTGTCGGCTTAATGCCTACGATTTCAATTTCATCACCCACATGCAATACACCACGCTCTACACGACCGGTTACTACCGTACCACGGCCTGAAATTGAGAATACGTCTTCAATCGGCATCAAGAACGGTTTATCTTTCGGACGTTCCGGTTGCGGAATGTAGCTATCTACTGCCTTCATCAATTCAATGATGGAGTCATGGCCAATCTTCGGATCGCCGTTTTCCAATACTGCCAAAGCTGAACCTTTAATAATCGGAATCTCATCTCCTGGGAAGTCATAAGACTTCAACAAGTCTCTGATTTCCATTTCTACCAATTCCAACAATTCCGGATCATCTACTTGGTCTACTTTGTTCATGTAAACAACCAATGCCGGTACACCTACTTGACGTGCCAACAAAATGTGCTCACGTGTTTGCGGCATCGGACCATCTGCTGCTGATACTACCAAAATTGCTCCATCCATCTGAGCGGCACCGGTAATCATGTTCTTTACATAGTCGGCGTGACCCGGGCAGTCTACGTGTGCATAGTGACGATTCGGTGTTTCATATTCTACGTGTGAGGTAGAAATGGTAATACCGCGTGCCTTCTCTTCAGGTGCCTTATCAATTTGATCATAGGCTGTGAAGCTTGCTCCACCTTCTTCTGCCAATACTTTTGTAATGGCTGCTGTCAAAGTGGTTTTACCATGGTCTACGTGACCAATCGTTCCAATGTTGCAGTGCGGCTTATTGCGCTCAAATTTCTCTTTTGCCATTTTAAATTTTCTCCAAATTTTATTTCATATTTACATTTTTTGCCAAGATGACAGGAGCAAAACCACTCCTGCCACTTGACTAAAAAGATTAGCTGTTCTTAGCCTTAACGGTCTCAGCAATTTCCCGCGGAACTTCAGCATAATGGCTGAATACCATAGAGAACTGTGCGCGACCTTGAGACAAAGAACGCAAAGTGTTAACATAACCAAACATGTTAGACAGCGGAACTTTCGCATCAATAACACGAGCATTACCACGTTGGTCCATACCGTTAACCAAACCACGACGAGAGTTCAAGTCACCGATAATATCACCCATATATTCCTCAGGAGTTACGACTTCAACCTTCATAATTGGTTCCAAGAGCTTTGCATTTGCCTGACGCATACCTTCACGGAAAGCAGCACGAGCAGCAATTTCAAAGCACATAACGTTAGAGTCAACTTCGTGATAAGCACCATCATAAAGAGTGCACTTAACACCGGTAACAGGATATCCGGCCAACACACCGGCTTCCATAGCGGAACGCAAACCCTTTTCAACACCAGGGATATATTCCTTCGGAACGTTACCACCGACAACGGTATTCTCAAATTCAAACCCATCGTAACCTTCAATCGGTTCAAACTTGATTTTAACCTTAGCGAACTGACCGGCACCACCGGATTGTTTCTTATGGGTGTATTCAATATCGGCAGGTTTGGTAATGGTTTCACGATAAGCCACTTGCGGATCGCCAACGTTACATTCAACTTTGAATTCACGTTTCAAGCGGTCAACAATAATCTCCAAGTGAAGCTCGCCCATACCCTTAATAATGGTCTGACCGGAATCAGGATCAGAAGAAACTTTGAAAGACGGGTCTTCCATAGCCAATCTGGACAAGGCCAAGCCCATTTTTTCAACGTCAGCTTTTGTCTTAGGTTCAACTGCCAATTCAATAACCGGCTCAGGAAATACCATGTTTTCCAAAACAATCGGTTTGGAAGCATCACAAAGCGTATCACCGGTCGTGGTATCTTTCAAGCCAGCCAAAGCAATAATATCACCGGCATGAGCCTCTTTCAAATCCTCACGTTTGTTAGAATGCATCAACAACATACGACCGATACGTTCTTTCTTATCTTTAACAGAGTTATAGATATAAGAACCGGCGGTCATTGTACCAGAATAAATACGTGTAAAGGTTAAAGAACCAACAAACGGGTCATTCATAATCTTAAAGGCCAAAGCAGCCAAAGGCTCATTATCACCCGGATGTCTGATCTCAACGACATCTGTTCCCGGCTTAACACCTTCAATAGAAGGAATATCAAGCGGTGAAGGCAAATAGTCAACAACGGCATCCAACAATGGCTGTACACCTTTGTTTTTGAAAGCAGTACCACACAAAACAGGAACAAAATCTCTTGCCAATGTACCCTTACGAATACATTTCTTCAAAGTCTCAAGAGAAACTTCTTTACCTTCAAGATAATCTTCCATTGCTTGTTCGTCTTGTTCAACAGCTGTTTCAACCAAAGCATGATGATATTCTTCAGCTTTGTCTTTCAAATCTGCCGGAATTTCTCTGATTTCAATCGGGGAGTCTGCTGTATCGCCGGTATAAACAATTGCATTCATATTGAGCAAATCAACAACACCAACGAAATCAGCCTCAGCACCAATCGGCAACTGCAAAGCCAACGGAGTAGCACCCAGACGATCTTTAATCATGTCCAAGCAACGATAGAAGTTTGCACCGATACGGTCCATCTTATTGCAGAAACAAATACGTGGAACACCATATTTATCAGCTTGACGCCAAACGGTCTCAGACTGCGGTTCAACACCTGCAACAGAGTCAAATACGGTAATTGCACCATCCAAAACGCGCAAAGAACGCTCAACTTCTACAGTAAAGTCAACGTGTCCAGGCGTATCAATGATGTTAATACGATGACCTTTCCAAAAACAGGTTGTAGCAGCAGAAGTAATGGTAATACCACGCTCTTGCTCTTGCTCCATCCAGTCCATGGTAGCGGCACCATCATGCGTTTCACCAATTTTGTGGTTAACACCTGTATAATAAAGGATACGTTCGGTTGTGGTTGTCTTACCGGCATCAATGTGAGCCATGATACCGATATTTCTATACATTTCAAGTTTATGTGTACGAGCCATTGTTGTGTCCTTATGTTAGAACTTGTAATGAGAGAAAGCCTTGTTAGCTTCAGCCATTTTGTGGGTATCTTCACGCTTCTTAACAGCAGCACCCTTATTAGCAAAAGCATCCAACAATTCGTTGGCAAGTCTATCTGTCATGGTTGTTTCAGAACGTTTCTGAGCGGCAGCAATAATCCAGCGAATAGCCAGAGCCTGACGACGATCAGCGCGTACTTCAACCGGTACCTGATATGTAGCACCGCCTACGCGACGAGAACGAACTTCTACAACAGGTTTAACATTCTCAATAGCTTCGTTAAAAACGGTTAATGCATCTTGCTTAGTTTTGGAAGCCAAAATATCAAAAGCCGAATAAACGATTTTTTCAGCAACGGCTTTTTTACCGTCTTCCATAACATTATTAATAAATTTTGCGACTACCTTATCATTATATTTTGCATCAGGCAGTACGATTCTTTTTTCAGCACTATGACGACGTGACATTATCCTATCTCCTATTTAGGTCTCTTAGCGCCGTACAGAGAACGACGTTTACGACGTTTAGAAACACCTTGAGTATCCAAGGTACCACGAATGATATGATAACGAACACCAGGCAAGTCTTTTACACGGCCTCCTCTAATCAGCACCACTGAGTGTTCTTGTAGGTTGTGACCTTCACCAGGGATATAGCTGATTACTTCAAAGCCGTTTGTCAGGCGAATACGAGCAACTTTACGCAAAGCGGAGTTCGGTTTTTTCGGGGTTGTTGTATAAACCCTTGTACAAACACCACGCTTTTGCGGGCATGCCTTCAAAGCCGGAACTTTGTTTCTTTTCACTTTTGGTGTTCGTGATTTACGAATTAACTGATTAATTGTAGGCATCACTAATTTCCTTAAAATTCAATTACATTATTTGTTAACACAAAAACCCGATTCACAAAGCATCGCTGCTTTTGCGAAACAGGCTAAAAACTTACCTAAAAAACCCTTATAGGGTGATTTATATCCATTTTTAATTACCTCTTTTCCACCCTTTCAGGCCTCAAAGATTGAGCGCATACTAGATTCACTTTCACGAATAGTCAACAGATTTTTTACAAAAAAAGCATTTTTGAGTCTAAAAAATCTTTACCTTCTCTTAACTTTTAGCCAAGCAAAAATGCCAACTCCTGGCAGAGATTCGTTTTCATTACCGATTCGGGAATATCTTTTTAAACCTTCCGGCCGCATTTTGAGTCTAATTGAGTCTAAAATTCACTGAAGATTAACTAATTATATTTATTATTTTCCCAAATAATTACTCACGGAGAATAAACATGAAAAAAATTTTTGCCGCACTGATTATCTTTTTTCTTTGTGGCTGCACATCATCTACGGGACATCTTTCCGTTATCGTTCCTCCTGGCGTAAAGCTTAGCTCCTTTGGCCTGGCACAAAGTAGTGTCAAAACGCAGGTTACCGGAACCGATACATCTCCCATATTATTGTTTTTACCCATCGGACAACCTCAATTTGACAAAGCCGTACATAACGCTTTGCTCAAAGGACATGGACAGATTTTAACCGACGTAAGAGTAACTGATAGTACCTATTGGTTTATCTTTTTTGGTTGGAATCAGATTAAAGTAACAGGTAACGTTGTTGATTTACAATAATGGAGACCAAGATGCCAAAAATTCTTTATTGTTTACTCTGCCTCATTCTGGGAGGATGTTCCGTTTCTCAGGGACAGTATTCTATCATATCAACAAAGCCGGTTCGCCTGCAAAGTCTTATTGCCCAAAACTCACCGGGGACATGGTCTCAAGCACTTTCCAGACAACATGTCATTGCTCTAATTCCCCTAAGTAAAGCTCCGACCCCCGAAGCCGCCATAAACTTATTATTAAATGAATACAAAGGTGATTACCTAAGCAATGTTAACATCCGACTTACAGGCATACAGATTTTGCCCCTTTACCGTTACCGCTCTTGGCGCATCAGCGGAACAGTGGTCCGCGTTTCTACCGCCCCGTAATAGACAAATTGTATAAGTAGCAAAAAAAGCCTTGCCAGAAAGTCAATTAGATAATATCTTCACTACATTGTCTGAACTAATTTTAAGGACGTTTTATAATGGATAATAAAGACATACTCTCCGCCAAAAGAACTATTGATAAAGAAGTAGAAGCCCTCCGTATGATGGAAGATGAGCTTAACGGCACATTAACTCAAGCTCTGGATTTAATGCAAAACACCAAAGGTCGTGTCATTGTAACCGGCATGGGAAAATCAGGACATGTCGGCAGCAAAATTGCCGCAACTTTGGCTTCAACCGGAACACCGTCTTTCTTTGTTCATCCCGGCGAAGCCAGCCACGGCGACTTAGGTATGCTTACCAAAGATGATGTCGTGTTAGCCATCTCAAATTCTGGTGAAACCAAAGAACTTTCCGACATTATTCTTTATTGCAAACGTTATAATATTCCTTTAATTGCAATAAGCAAAAACCCCAATAGCACCTTAGGTAAGATGGGCGATATTTTATTAAAGCTCCCTGACGATGGTGAAGCTTGCCCATTAGGACTTGCTCCGACATCTTCAACAACTGCCACCATGGTTTTGGGAGACATTTTAGCCGTTTGTCTTCTGGAAAGAAGAGGCTTCTCAAAAACTGATTTCAGACAACGTCATCCGGGTGGAAAACTAGGTTCTTACCTCTTAAAAGTTTCAGATTTAATGCACAAAGACAAAGAGATGCCTTTGGTCAAAACAGGTACCCCATTACAAACAGCCTTACTGGAAATGACCTCTAAAATGCTGGGGTGCGTCGGCATTGTAAGCAATGATAATAAATTAATTGGTATCATCACGGACGGCGACTTGCGCCGTAACCTATCCGCAGATATGCTGACCAAAACAGCCGACGATATCATGACCCACAATCCCAAATGTGTGGGGCCAGACATCTTAGCTGCCGAGGCCATAAATACCATGAACACCACAGGTAAAGGTATTACACAGTTATTTGTGGTTGAAGACCAAAAACCCATCGGCATTATCCATATGCATGATTGCCTGCGCGCAGGAGTAGCTTAACTTGTTTGATAAAAGCAAACTTGACGCATATTTTAGCGGCGAAAATATCAATGCCGGAAGTAAAAGACAGGGAATATCACGACATACACAAATTATCCGTCTGACAAAACTTTTACTTCCGAGCATTGCCGCATTACTTATCGGTTTGCTTATAATTTTTCCTAGTCTAAAAGAAACAAACGATGAGTTTTCCATAGACATCACAATTCCCAAAAAAGGAGAATTGGAAAAATTACACATGGAAAACACAACTTTTTACATTACGGACAAAGACAACAAAGTTAACAATTTTACGGCAAAAAATGTAGATGAAACCGCCCCTGGTTCAAAACTAATCAAACTCACAAACCCGGACGGCGTATTGCCGATGAATAACAATACCTGGATTAACATAAAATCTCCTATCGGCTATTACAACCAAAACACCAACGTTCTAACCCTTCAAGACAATGTAGATATGTTCTACAGTGACGGCATGACCGGCAAAACTGAAGAAATGACATTTGATTTCAATACCGGAAAAGGTTGGGGTAATAAAGAAGTAACATCTGAGGGAGTTTTCGGCACATTACAATCTCAAGGATTTGAATTTTATAATCAAAAAAACCTTTTGATTTTTACGGGAAAAACTTACATAACGGTTGAAGAAGAAAGCCTAAAGGATAACAACCATGAATAAACTTTTTGTATCAGCCCTTTTTCTTATTTCTTATATTTGTCCAGCACAGGCTGAAAAAATAAATCTTGTCGCCGATGACAGAGTTGAATGGCACCAAACGGAACAAAAAATGGTTGCCGTAGGCAATGCCCTTGCCAGCAAAAAAGACATGAGCATCCGAGCAGATACAATAACGGCTTTTTATGAAAACAATAAAGAAGGCACAACACAAGCTAAAAAATCTCAAATTAAGACCGTTCATGCTAAAGGCAATGTTATTCTAAAATCTGATCGCGCTGATGGATTCGGTAACACGATGGATTATGATGTGGCTGCAGACAGCATGGTTTTGAAAGGCACACCCGCCAAAATCAAAACTGCCGAAGAAGAAATCACGGCAACGGGAAGCATCACATATTATCCATCCAAACAACAAGCCGTTGCTTTAGAAAATGTTATTGCCATTGATGCACAAAAGAACAAAGTCTATGCCGACAGAATGATTAGCTTTTTTGAAAAGAATGCTCAAGGAAATCTTGAAATGCAGCGGGTTGAAATCTATGATAACGTCAAAATCGTAACCAAAGATGCGGAAGTAACCGCAGACAGAGGTGTTTATCTCCCTAAAGATAATTTAGTTAATCTCTATGACCATGTCGTTATCAAACAAGACGGTAATTTCATTCGCGGTGATGTTGCCGTAACGGATTTAAATACGGGCATCAGCAGACTTCAAACCAAGAAAGGTTCCGGCAAACGTGTTTCCGGTGTTTTCAAAGAAAAAGATAAAGAAAAGAAGCCGGAACCCCAAACAACTCCTAACAAAGAAGAAAATCAAACGCCAACAACGGGAGCTGAAAACAAAGCGGAACAACCAAAGCAAACTCCACAAAAAACTTGGGAACTCAATGAACCATTAAAATAAGGAAACATTAATGTTCAACAAAAATGACCACAATATGAACTCCACTTTAGAAGTTTTTAACATTGGCAAAAAATATAAAAACCGTCCGGTTTTACGCAATGTTTCGCTTAATGTTCGCCGAGGAGAAGCGGTCGGCTTACTCGGTCCCAATGGCGCTGGCAAAACAACCTGTTTTTATTGCGTAACCGGTTTGATAACACCGGACTATGGAGATGTTCATATTGATGGACAAGATATAACCAATCTTCCGATGTATCGCCGTGCTCGCATGGGAATTGGTTACCTGCCGCAAGAAGCATCAATCTTTCGTTCTCTCAGCGTAGAAGATAATATTAAAGCGATTCTTGAAATTGTTATTGAGGATGAAAGCCAAAGAGAAAATATGTTGGAAGAATTACTTTCAGAATTTTCTATTGCCCATCTGCGTAAATCTCCGGCGATAGCCTTATCCGGTGGTGAGCGCCGCCGTTTGGAAATTGCCAGAGCTTTAGCCAGCCAACCAAACTTCATTTTGCTGGATGAACCTTTAGCCGGTATTGACCCGATTGCCGTATCCGAGATTCGGAATCTGGTATCCCAACTCAAACACCGCGGATTAGGCGTTTTGATAACCGACCACAATGTGCGCGAAACTTTGGATATCACGGACAGGGCCTATATTTTGCACGGTGGCACCGTATTGATGGAAGGCAATCCGGAAGAGATTGTTGCCAACAAAGAAGTTCGCAAAGTCTATCTGGGCGACAACTTCTCCATGTAAGCGCGGGAGGCTGAAGCAATGGCGGTTACACCCCGCATAGAAATCAAGCAATCCCAATCTCTGCTAATGACCCCGCAACTGCGACAGGCGATTAACTTGTTGCAGATGTCTAATCTTGAATTAAGTGAACTCTTAAGCAAAGAACTGGAAAATAATCCCTTTCTGGAAAGAGAAGATGACCGTTTGGCCGATGCCGAAATATCATCTCAGCCAAGCATTGATGACTATCCACAAGAACAACAGCCAAATTCTGAAGAAGATTATACCCCTGACATAGACTATGATAACTCCTTTGATGACTACGCCAGCGACCGCGAAGGCTATGAAGGAAATAACGATTATTCATGGAGCGAATATGCTTCATCTAAAAATCATAATACCGATGAAGAATTTGATTTTTTTGAAAAAAAATTAAGCAACAAACCATCTCTTTATGAGCTATTAGATCAACAAATTTCTCTAAATTTTGCCACCACCAAAGACAAAATCATCGCCTCCCGATTAAGTGCTTTTTTGGATGAAAGCGGCTATTTCAGAGGAAATATAAGAGACATCGCGACAAAACTTAATTTACCCGTTGAAGATATTGAAAATATTTTACGCATTATGCAAGGTTTTGAGCCTTCGGGAATTTTTGCCAGAGATCTCAAAGAATGTCTAAGCATTCAACTCAAAGACCTCAACCGCCTGGATCCGCAAATGCAAAAACTATTGGATAATCTGGAGCTTTTGGGACAAAGGAAATTCAAGGAGTTAAAAAAGATTTGCGCTGCAGATGATGAAGATTTGGCCACGATGATAGCTGATATAAAAATGCTCAATCCCAAACCTGCCGCAGATTATCACAGCGACACAGCCTCAAACATTATCCCTGATGTTTTTGTTCGCACCAATAAACAAGGCGATTATTTAATTGAGCTGAACAATATGTCCCTACCCCGACTGCTTATCAATAAGGAATATTATAGTGAAATAAAAAACATTAGCGGCAAAAACAAAGAAGCCAAGCGTTATATTAAAGAACAGCTCGGCCATGCCGGATTTTTGATGAAAGCTCTGCATCAACGCGCGACTTCCATATTAAGAGTCTGTGAAGAAATCGTTCGCAACCAACGCGAATTTTTTGAAAAAGGCATAGACTATCTTAAGCCTATGTTATTACGAGACGTCGCCGAAGCTCTTGAAATGCACGAAAGCACTATCAGTCGCGTAACCACAAATAAATATATGCACACCCCGCGCGGCATTTTTGAGCTCAAATATTTCTTCTCCGCCGCAGCCGGAACCTACACCGGCGATGAAAACACATCGGTCATCAGCATCAAACATCAAATCAAACAATTGATAGAAAACGAAGAACCTCAAAATATCTTATCAGATGATAAAATTGTTGAGCTTATGGCACAAAAAGGCATAAAGATTGCGCGGCGTACCGTAAACAAATATCGCGAAGCCATGGGGATTCCGACTTCAGCCGAACGCAAACGCCAAAAACGTAGTCAGATATAATTTTTGAGACCGCACAAAATTGCTTTAATAAGACGTTATCTTCAGGCCAAAAAGTTCGCAGAACGAGCTTAGTAAAGTGATTTTGAAGGCGAAAAAAATTTTAGTGTACATAGAAGTACATGAATTTTTTGAGACCGCACAAAATTGCTTTAATAAGCCGTTATCCGAACTTTTTTACTGTTGACTTTTTCCAATAACTGAATTAATCAAAATCTCTGATTGAAATATCTTTTTTTTCATAGTAAAGTAGAATTTCAAGAAAGTTTAATTTATTTTGCAAGGAAGAATTATGAAAATTACATTGACAGGCAAACAAGTTGATATTGGCGACAGACTTCGCAAACATGTTGAAGAAGCCATTGAAAACTCTGTAAACAAATATTTTAATGCGCCCATCAGCTGCACCGTCGCTTTCTCTAAAGAAGGTGAAGATTTTAATGCTGAAGTAACGGTTCATCCTGCTAAAAACATTGTTTTGAAAGGTTCTGGCGTTGCCGGAGATCCTTATTCGGCTTTTGACAATGCGAATACGCATATTGCAACACGTCTGCGCCGTAACAAAAACAAACTCAACGACCACAAAGGCAAACTTGGCCTGGCCGAGTTAGCCAACGAAGCTGTCTTCCCGTTGCACGAAACAGAAGACGAAATGGATATTGATGTTAACGCTCCGTTGACCATTGCAGAAACAGATGCCAACATTCCGGTTTGTACCGTAAGTGAAGCTGTTATGTATATGGACTTAGCCAACGAAGCTGCCATCATGTTCAGAAACAGTGCAAACAACCACATCAGCATGGTATATCGTCGCAAAGATGGTAACATTGGCTGGGTTGAGCCGAAGGCAGACAAATAGTTTCAATTACAAAAGGCAATAAATTAATGAAAATCTCTGACATAATGACCGAGAAGAATGTTGTTTTGGGCCTAAAAGCCAATTCTAAAAGACAGCTTTTGCAAGAACTGGCGAGCAAAGCAGCAGAGCTCACGGGCATTAACGAAAGAACAATTTTTGACATCGTCTTAGAACGCGAAAACTTGGGTTCTACAGGATTTGGCGGAGGCACGGCCCTTCCGCACGGCAGAATTCCGGAATTAGATAAAGTTTATGGCTTATTTGCTAAACTAAATGCACCCGTAGACTTTGAAGCCGTTGACAACAAACCGGTAGATTTAATCTTTTTACTGCTTTCACCGGAAGGGAGCGGGGCCGACCATTTGACGGCTTTAGCTCAAATCTCTCGCATTTTAAAAGACGAAAGCACCTGTGAGAAATTGAGACAAATCAATAGCAGCGAAGAAATTTATGCTGTTTTGAACAACTAAAAAAAGCCGGCTCTTGCCGGCTTTTTTATTTTAACAACCACTAATGAACACTCAACGGTAACAAATCATTTTGCTTAGCCACAATAAAAGCAAAATCCCGGTTATCCGTAGCTGCAATTTTGGTCCCGTCGGCCGCATAAATTAACCACATATTTTTACCATCATATACATCATTCTTAATGAATGCCACGTTTTCGTCATTCCACGAATACCAAGCCTGTTCCTCTTCTGGCAAAAGAGAAAAGCCCTCAAGTTTATCTTTCAAATTATCATTCATCGCTCGCTGCTTTCTTTGTATTTATTTTCGTATATTATTGCTATTTTATTAAATAAGCACTAAAATCAGGCAATCAATCACAAATTATTGCGAGAAAAAAGATGTTTTTCAGCCTAAACAAAAAATTTATCTACACTCTGGCTCTGTTCTTTATCTTTATGGCGGTTATTTTTGTATATACTTTTTACATTGTCTATGGCAGCAAAATTCAAGAAGAACAAAAATCCACCATTCTGCGTAACCAACAATACATTGAGCTTTTATATGAAAACATCAATCTGCGCAAAGATATCCGCAAGTTTATAAACGCCTCAAATACAAACATCATAGACACCGACAACCTCAACACCATCAGAGATGAAAGAAATATTAAAGAAAAGCAAGCTGAGCTGAGCTTAGAACAGCAAAGGACTACCCAAATGGTTCAAAATTATGATGAAAGATACAAAGCCATTACGGAAGGCATTCGGCTTGTTTTTGCCAGCTCTTTCTTAATTATTTTTTCAATGCTTCTCATTGGCTTTTTAATGCGACGACTAGTCCTGAGCCCAATCAACAAATTAGCTGCTGTCAGCCGCCTTGTATCATTAGGAGATTATGATTGTCGCGTAGATATTACCAAACAACGCTATTTTCACGATGAACTTGATGATTTATCCCATACCTTTAACCAAATGCTTGATAACATTCAAGATAGCATCCAACAAATTAAAGATCAGAAAACCTTTTTACAATCCATTATTGATGGTATTCCAGACGGTATCCGCGTCATAGACAAGGATGGAAATATTATTATTGCCAACAAAGAATATTACAAACAAATCGGAACAAATAAAAATTGTATCGGTCAAAAATGCTATTTTTCCTCCCAAGGAAGAAAAGAGCCTTGCTCTGCCAGCATGTTCACTTGTCCTTTGCGTGAAATTATGGAAAACAATGCTCCCAATGTCAAAGTCATTCAACAATTTACCAATGCACCTAACCGTCATTTAGCCATCAACGCGGCCCCCTTATACATCAACAAAGAAAAAAATTACATTGTAGAAGCCATCCGCGACTTAAGCGAGGACATTCGCTTTTCTCACCAACAAAAACTATCTTCTTTGGGCTTTTTAGCCACCTCTGTTGCCCATGAGATGAAAAACCATCTAGGCTCCATTCGCATCATCATTGAAGGCTTATTAGAAAAATTCCATAAAGATCCAAAAGATAAAAGCGAGGAGAAAAAATATCTTTCTCTCATCAATGATGAACTTAATCTCTGCGTTGAAGTACCCGAACGCCTACTCAAATTAGCGCAATTTTCAACAGATATGAACCAAGAAATTAACTGTACAAATGTCATCAATGACGCATTATCTTTACTTGACTATGAAGCAAAGCGCAATGGCGTTGAGATAGAATTCATCCACCCAAAAAAAGAGCTTTACCTTATTGGTTCTGAAAGCGACTTCAAAATGGCTCTAATAAACCTGATTCAAAATGCTTTCAAAGCCATGCCTAATGGAGGAAAACTTCAAATTGAAATTAAACAAAAGCGGCAAAATCTTGAAATCAAAATTTCTGACAACGGCATCGGCATTCCGGCGGACAAAATCAACCGCATATTTGAGCCGTTTTATTCAGAAGGAAATAATTCTGCTCGCAGCCAAGGAACAGGCTTGGGTTTATCCATTGTCAAATCCATCATAGAAAACTTTCATGCCAATATCTCTGTCCGCAGCAAAGAAAAAGAAGGCACTTGTTTTACCTTAAATTTTCCGATACTTACAAAGAAATAATTTGCAAAAATAAAAATTAAGGTTTATACAAATAAAAAAATAAATAAAAAAGGAACATTTTATGAGTAAAGAAGAACTTCTTGAACTGACAGGCGAAGTAATTGAAAAATTACCTAACGCCATGTTCAGAGTAAGATTAGAAAACGGCGTTGAAATCCTAGCGCATACAGCAGGAAAAATGCGCAAGTTTCGCATCCGTGTTATGGTCGGAGACAAGGTAGACATTGAAATGACCCCTTATGACCTAACTAAAGGGCGCATTACTTTCCGCCACAAAGAATAATAAAAAAACCCGCCAAGCGGGTTTTTTTATTGCTTAAAACAACTTAATACAGGCAAAGCCACCTATAAGCAAAGCCATAAACAAGATTGAGAGCATTCCAAGATTTTTCTCAATATAATCTTTCATAGGCTCTCCAAACTTTTTCAAAAGCCAAGCCACCAAATAAAATCTAAAGCCACGAGCCACAACGGATGCCAACATAAAGACAACAAAATCCAAATGCACTACACCACTGGCTATTGTAATAACCTTATACGGGAAAGGCGTAACCCCCGCACCAAAAACAATCCAAGCGCCCCACTCATGATAATATTCCTTAAATACATCAAACTGGTGCATATAACCATAAAATGTCAAAATTGGACGCGCAATCAAATCAAAGAAGAATACCCCAATTGCATAACCGAAAGCGCCGCCAAGTACGCTGGCGATTGTTGCAACCGTAGCGATTCGCCAAGCCTTCGCAGGCGTTGCCAAGACCATCGGGATAAGCATAACATCCGGTGGAATAGGGAAAAATGAGCTTTCAATAAAAGCCACCGCAAACAAAAAATACATCGCATTCGGACGCGATGCCAAATTAATCATATAATCATAAGTCGCTTTAACCAAGGCATGGAAATAATCTGATACTTTACGCAATAACATTCTTTATCCTTTTCAACAAATCTATTTGATGATAACAGAATTATTCAAGATGCAAAGCTAATTTTTCAATTTCCTGCCTATTTTCCACATAAATAACCTTAGGATGTTCCAATTTATCTCTAAACTTATCAAAACGTTCCTGAGATGTTCCGACACAAACAACTTTTGGTGAATTTTTTTGCAAATAAAGCCCGGCAGCAAGAAAATCACACACGCCAAAACAACTCCATCCATTGTTTCTGATATCTTCCCGCCACGGCAATTCAAACGGCTGATAATCTTCAATCATCAAAACATCATGCTTTTTACCACCCTCGCAATAAGCTCCGATAACTTCCGCCAAACGAGATAAATCAAGAGGCTTTGAAAAATAATGAGCAATTCCCTTGGCTGCAGCCAATTCTTTATCTGCTTCCACCGTTGTCAATATAACCGGCACATAAGTTTTAAATATCTTACGCAATAAGTGCAAAACTTCCCAACCGCTTGCTTCCGGCATATTAACATCCAAAACAACCACATCCGGTATTTCAGACTGTATATATTGCAAAAATTTATCAACTTTTGCCTCTGCAAAAACCTTAAATCCACGTGTTTCTAAAAAGCTCTTACAAAGCTCCAAAAAGAGCAAGTCGTCATCAAGTATAAAAACTTTTCCGGCTTTTTTTACTTTCATAGGCAACTCCATCTAAGCTTTGCTTTGCCTATAAGCCTGATATGTATTTTCAAGCAACATCGCAATAGTCATTGGTCCAACCCCTCCGGGAACAGGTGTTATATAGGCAGCCTTATTGACAACCTCATCAAAATCCACATCGCCGCAAAGCTTTCCGTTAATCCGGTTAATTCCGACATCAATAACCGTTGCGCCTTCTTTAACCCAATCAGCCTTAACCATTTTAGCCTTTCCACAGGCTGCAATCAAAATATCCGCTTGTTTTGTAATCTCCGGCAAATTCCGCGTTTTTGTATGAACAACCGTAACCGTACAATCATTATTCAGAAGCAATGCGGCCAATGGTTTTCCGACAATATTAGAACGGCCGATAATAACAGCATGCATCCCGGCCAAACTTTTGTGAACTGTTTTAAGCAAATACAAAATACCTGCTGGCGTTGCCGAAACGATAGCGCGTTCATCTTTAACCGACAACAAACCGGCATTTTGCGGTGTAAACCCGTCCACATCTTTTTCTGGCTTAATATGTTCAATAATTTTTCTGGAATCAATATGCTTGGGCAAAGGCAATTGCACCATAACACCATGAATATTTTTATCCTCATTCAGATTATCAATCAGAGCCAATACTTCAGCTTCCGTAGTTTCCTCCGGCAAATGATGGAGATCACAATCCATTCCGGCTTCTATGGCTGCCTTTTGCTTGTTTCTGTCATAAATCAGACTAGCTTCATCATTTCCAACCAAAATCACGGCCAAATGCGGTTTATGCCCCAGAGACATTATTTCTTGTCCAAACTTTTCGCGCAAAGCCAAAGCAATTTCCTTACCTTTAATCAGATTCGCCACCATCAACAATTCCTTCCAATTCAGACTTTAACTTATCCGAAAGCGGCAACAAAAGTTTTTTACACCTATCTGTCTCTCCGCTGATTAAACTAATTTCGCTTTTAGGGATTTTAAACATTTTGCTCAAAAATTTTATCAGTTCCTGATTAGCCTTACCTTTTTCCGGCACAGCCACGACATTGATTTTCAAAAATTCTTGTCCGTCTGCATCCACAAAAATCCCCTTAAATGAGCAAGAAGAGGCATTGGGAGTCAACCTCACTCTTAAAACAAGATGACTATCTTTTTCCTCAAAAAACAACTTGTCTAACCTTCAAAACTCAAAAAAAGGGCGAAAGCCGCACAAATACAAAACCTGCGCATAACTTTCGCCCAAAACTTCCGTCTCAATTTTTAAACGGTTTTCTTATAAAACCAACTCAGAAAGACGATAGACCAAACGGCCTACAAACAACAAACCAAGCAACAAAATAAAGGGCGAAAAGTCAAAACCCGAAACTGGCGGAATTTTGCTGCGAATTTTAGCATAAACCGGCTCTGTTGCCTTTTCCAAAATCTCCATAGTCTTCTGAGCATATTTATTATTAGCTTCCAAGATTTTGAAGTGAATTAGCCAATGCAAAACAACTTCAACGACAACAACCTTAAAATAGATGTCAACCACCAGAGCGATGATGTAAAAAAACGGCTCCAACAAAACACCCATAGAAAAAACTCCTTACAAATTAAAACATTCAGCTGATAAAATAAACGCTATTTTTTGCTTTGTCTAGTTCAATATGAACTTTCGCCACAAGAAGTTTTAGAGTTCTCTTCCTTGCAGTTCCCGAAAGCGCGACATATCAAAGGCACGTTTTCTAACCTCTGAATAATTATACTCAGGAGCATCTTTCAACGGCGGACGACGACCACTTAAGCGTTCAATATGCGCAGCCAAGCTTTCCCTTGTTTGGCGATTCTCATTACCCATACGTTTGAGCATCAGCATCTCGCCCATACTGTGGTCATATTGGTTCTGATATTGGTTGGGAGACATTGAACGCACCATCTGTTCTCTGAGCCAATCATACCAAACAAAGTTAGGTTGCAAATCTTTATCCCGAGCATGAGAAACACCATAGCCATTATCATCATAACCATGATTTATGCCTGCTTCATAAGCATTTCTACCCAAATTTTGCAAAACATTTTCCGGCAAATTCCAGTATAAATCATGTTCTTTAAGCTCTTTTGCCGCACGATAATATTCCAAAGCCTTTTCATATTCGTTTTTTTCAACCTTTCTGTCAGCTTTGTCTTTTGTGGTTTGCTTAATCATACTACGCATCTGGCGAAGCTTCATCAATTTATAAGAAAGCTCATCAGCTTTCTCTTTTGCCTCCTTAAACACGCTGTTTTGATAAAGAGAAATACAAACCATCAGCTCCATCTCACGTTGATAAGACATATCCAAAAAGTCATTGCGCTCACGCAAATCACCTTCAGAAACAAAGCCGTCATTCATATGTTTGATAATATCTTCTGTTTCATCAATCCAGCGATAATATTCACGACTTGATGTACTCTCGGAGTTAATCTGCTCATAAGAATCTGCCAACATAAACTGCAAATCCTCACCCACATCCATAGCAATCTGATGTTGCATTTCATCAACCCGCAAATCCTGATTTCCGACCTTGAGCTTAATATCTTTGGGAGCCAAAGTCATCTGCCGAGCCAAAATATCGCCTTCTTCTTTACCGACCCGAAAACGATTTTGCACCGCGCGGCTTATAATATCTTGTGCCGAACGTCCTCTTGTGTGCTGACTGATATCCAAATTCGTCAGTCCCGTATTAATCGCTTGCTTCATCCGACGCAAATGTTCTAACTTATCCGAATTTTGCGGTTGTTCAATCATAACAGCCTCCAAAAGCTATTTCACTTCCTCAAAAATAATTTTAGCTTGCTCAAGCCAAATAATCCGATCAATAATCCAATTACTGATTTGCTCAATCTTTTCAAGCTCAATTCCCATAGCCTGGCCGACACGCCCGATAAGCAAAGTTTCCTCATCGGAAAGCTCATCATCGGCATGAGCCAAAATGCACATTTCTTTAATCAGCTCCAAAGCAGCTCGCCGATTATCAATAATCCTAACGGCATTAACCACTTCATCGTCATTATCAATTTTCAAAATTTCATCTACGCGTTTTTCAGAGATGCCATAGATTTTTGCCATTTTCCGAATAAAAACCAGCTCATCTTCATCCAAATGTCCGTCAGCAGCGGCCAAACGAGAAAAAGCCTTCATAAAAGCCACTTTTTGGTCTTCATTGAGTTTTGATAAAACTTCCATATCTTGCTCCATTTTAAGCTCCGCCATAAGTTTCCTCTTAAATGATAATTTTGAGCAAATGATACAAGATATTTGCCCGACACGCAACAAAAAACACCAAAAAGACAAAATAAACACATAGAAAACGTGAAAACTGCTAAAAATTCGTTGAAAAAGATAACACATTAACCTAAACTGATAGATAAAGATAAATTTTGGATATAGAGAAAAACGTGGTAAAAAAATATTATATTAAAACTTTCGGCTGCCAAATGAATGTTTATGATTCACAACGCATCGCCGCTATTTTGAAAAATTTGGGTTACGAAGAAGCTGCAACATTCAAATCAGCCGATTTGGTTATTTTGAACACCTGTCATATCAGAGAAAAAGCCGCCGAAAAAGTTTTTTCGGACTTAGGTCGCATCAACCTCATCAAACAAGAACGTGCCGAAGAAGGTAAAGACACCATCATCGGCGTTGTCGGATGCGTTGTTCAGGCCGAAGATAAAGAGATTGCCAAACGTGCCCCCTTCGTTGATTTTGCCACCGGCCCGCTAACTTACCATCGCCTGCCCGAGATTTTGGCCAAAGTCGCCCGGAAACGCGGCATTAGCATCATTGATACCGAGTTTCCTGCCATCGCCAAATTTGATTCTCTGCCCGAGAACAAAGCCGAGGGCGGATTATCTTATCTAGCCGTACAAGAAGGTTGCAATAACTTCTGCACTTATTGTGTCGTACCTTACACCCGTGGGGTAGAATATTCCCGTCCCGTTGCCGAAGTTTTGAAAGAAGCGCGCCATCTGGTTGAAACCGGCAGTGTAGAAATCAACTTGCTTGGCCAAAATGTTAACTCCTACCATGGAGAGGATGAAAACGGCAAAGAGCGCAATCTGGCCTATCTGCTTCGTCGCATTTCCGAAATTGACGGTTTGGAGCGCCTACGCTACACCACCTCTTATCCGGCAGATGTCAATGATGACCTTATTGCTTGCCATAAAGATTTACCCAAGCTCATGCCTTATCTTCATTTACCGATTCAGTCAGGCTCTGACAAAATCCTTAAAGCAATGAACCGTAGGCACAATTCTTCTGACTATCTGCGAATTGTAGAAAAATTGCAGCAAGCCAACCCCGACTTACGGATGTCCTCAGACTTCATCGTTGGCTTCCCCGGAGAAACGGATGAAGATTTCAAAGCCACTTTAGATGTTGTTAATAAAGTCAAATACATTCAGGCTTTTTCTTTCAAATACAGCCGCCGTCCGGGAACTCCGGCCGCCATTATGCCTAATCAGGTAGAAGAAAAAGTCAAAAAAGAACGGTTGGAAATTTTGCAAGACTTGCTATTTTCATATCAGTTAAAGTTTAATAAAGAATGTTTGGGTAAAATAATGCCCGTATTATTTGAGACCAAGGGCCGCCATGCCGGACAGCTTATCGGTAGAACACCTTATATGCAAAATCTGCATGCTGACTTGCCCAAGGAAAACTTAAATAAAATAATCAATGTCAGAGTAACCGAAGTAACGACCAACTCGCTCAGCGGTGAACCAGTCTGACCAACAAACGACAAAGGAGAAGACCATGGCTGAAGTAAATTTTGAACTCTACAACAACCAACTCGTTCAACAGTTGGTCGGTGTTTCTGACTCAAACTTAAGACTAATTGAACAACTCCTAGGCGTTGAGATAAGCTCTTTTGGCAACCAAATAAACATCAAAGGCAATGATGATGCCGTAGAGCAAGCCAAAACCGCCATAGACCTTCTGTACAACAAGGTCAGCAAAGGCATTGAAATTGGCGAACAGGAAGTCAAGGCCGCAGTCCGCATGAGCGACGAAGGCCCTGCCAAGATTGACGAGCAAAATCTCAATGACATTGTCTTAAAAACCAAAAAACGCCATATTTATCCGCGTTCGGCCACCCAAGCCAAATACATTCAGGAAATGATGAAAAACGAGCTGGTTTTTGGCTTAGGCCCTGCCGGTACGGGTAAGACCTATTTGGCGGTTGCCCTGGCCGTTTCCATGATGCTTGAAGGCAAAATAGACAAGATTATTTTGTCTCGTCCGGCGGTTGAGGCGGGAGAGAACTTAGGTTTTCTGCCTGGTGATTTAAAAGACAAAGTAGACCCCTATTTGCGCCCGTTATACGATGCCTTATACGAAATGTTGCCGGCCGAACAAGTTGACAAGAAATTGGCCATTGGCGAAATTGAGATTGCACCGCTGGCTTTCATGCGCGGCCGTACCTTGTCAAACGCTTTTGTTATCTTGGATGAGGCTCAAAATACAACCCCGATGCAAATGAAGATGTTTTTAACCCGTTTGGGTGAAAACTCGCGCATGGTTGTCAACGGCGACTTGAGTCAGGTAGACTTACCGCGCGGCACTATTTCCGGCTTAAAAGATGCCTTAGATACTTTGGAAAATGTCAACAGCATCAGCTCTGTAACTTTCAGCGCCAATGACGTTGTCCGCCACGGTCTGGTCGCAAAAATCGTAAAAGCTTATGAAGAGAAAGGTAAGAAACAACACGGCTATGACTAAAACCAATCTTGCCATCACATTAAACGAACCCGGCTGGGAAACTGAAATCCCCAACCTGCAAAATTTGGCTAATCAGGTGCTCATTACCGCTTTGGATTATGTCAATGAGCATGAGGAGATTGACTTTTTGCAGATGGGAAAAACCGTCAACTTCAACCTCTGCCTAAGCAATGACGATGAAGTTCATACCCTAAATCGTGATTTTCGGGGGATGGACAAGCCTACCAACGTTCTTTCTTTTGCGGCCATTGATGACCCTGATTTTGACAAGAACTTAGAACTCTTTGATGATATAGAAATAGGCGATATCATTATTGCTCTTGAAACCATGCAACGCGAAGCCAAAGAAAAAGGCATCTCGCTACAAGACCACTTCTGCCATCTTTTCACGCACGGCATTTTACACCTCTTGGGTTTTGACCACATAGAAGATGATGAAGCAGAATATATGGAAGACTTTGAAATCAACATTCTCAAAAACTTAAACATCAAAAATCCCTATGGAGATTAATAAACAATCATGACTGATGAAAATCATAAAGAATCAATTTGGCACAAACTTAAATGTCATTTTACGCGCAAACAATTAGAAACCGTCCGCGAAACTATTGAAGATTTAATTGAGGAAGCTAATTCCGAAGGCGAATGCCCGTTTAGTGAACACGAACAATTACTGCTGAATAACATTTTGTACCTAAAAGATAAAAAATGTTGCCATGCCATGATTCCTCGGGCCAACATCATCGCCTTTCACAAAAGCGGCACGGTTAAAGAACTGGCCGAGCTTATGGTAACCAAAGGTCATTCACGTATCCCGATTTATGGAGATTCTCTGGATGATATCTTAGGCATCATTCACATCATAGATTTGGCCAAATGCCTGCTCAAAAATGAAGACAACGTCAAAGTAGAAGATATTGTCAATCGTGAGGTAAAATTTGTTTCACCATCAATGAGAGTATTAGACTTATTACGCGATATGCAGGCCAACAAAGTCCATATGGCAATGGTTGTTGACGAGTACGGCGGCGTTGATGGTTTGGTAACTATTGAAGATTTGCTGGAAGAAATTGTCGGCGACATTGAGGATGAATATGATTCTGAAGAACAACACGTCATTATGCTTCAAGATGAAGGTTTGGTCATTGCCGATGCCAGAGCCGAATTAGACGAGATAAAAGAAGCCGCCAACTTAGACTTAAGCGAATATATTGATTGTGATGAGCTGGAAATTGACACTCTCGGCGGTTACGTTTTCCACTTAGCACAACGCATTCCGGCAAGAGGCGAAGTTATTGAAGGTCCGAATGGTATCAAATTCCGCATTTTGGAAGTAGATCCGCGCCGCATAAAGAAAGTAATGATTTCAATCCCCAAAGAGGACAAACAAGAAGCCGCAAATGCTTAAAAAGCTGTTCTCACATAAAAAAACTTTGTGCTTGGCGGCAGGCGCTTTGAGCGTTTTGGCTCTGCCGCCATATTATATGCTTCCACTGCTTTTCATAAGCTTTAGCTGGCTGCTGTTATGCCTCAGCAAAGCAACATCTGGCAAACAAGCCTTTGCTTACGGTTACTGGTTTGGCTTTGGTTGGTTTGCCGGCGGATTTTCTTGGGTAGGCAATGCCCTGCTGATAGATATCGCCGCCTTTGGCTGGCTTTATCCGATAACTTTGTTCGCTTCGGGCGCATTTTTTGGCTTATTTATCGGAGCTCCGGCTTACTTCACATATTGCTTCAAAAAACCTTACGCTCAGTGGCTGGCTTTTGCCGCTCTTTGGGTTATTTTTGAATGGATACGCAGTTTTATCCTCACAGGTTTTCCGTGGAACTTACTGGGTTCGGTTTTGGCGTTCAGTCCCCAAACCATACAAACGACCGCGCTCTTCGGTACTTACGGTCTTTCTTTGCTGGTTTTGCTTGGCGTTTCCGCTCCGGCCTTAATTTTCATCTACCGCAACAAAATTTCGGCAACTATCGCCACATCAACAATTCTTTTGATAAGCATTTTCATTTATGCTTATGGCGCTTGGCGCATACAAAATATCTCTGATGAAACATCAGACATCAACATCCGAATTGTTCAGCCGAGCATTCCCCAAGCCATGAAATGGGATAATGCCTCGCTTGAAAACAATTTTTTGGAATACATCCGTTTAAGCAAATCGCAACCCCTGGATAATATAGATTTTGTCATCTGGGGCGAAACCGCCACCCCCTATCCTTTGGATATTGAACCCCAATATCGGGAGCTGATAACCGAGGCTGTTCCGCCTAAAGGCTATCTGATTACGGGCTTAGTAAGATACGAATTTGAAAGCGCTTATGATTATCGCCCGCTAAATTCCATGTTCATCTTAAACAAACAAGGAGAGATTGTAGATTTTTATGATAAAAGTCATCTCGTTCCTTTTGGCGAATATATGCCGTTACGCAAATTTTTACCTGATTGGATAAAGCCCATAACCCAAACTGTTGCTGATTTCAAATCTGGAAAAGCGCACAAAGTTTTCAAGCTAAAAAATTATCCCTCATTTGGCGCACTCATTTGTTATGAAATTATCTTTCCCGCACAAATCATCAATCCATCAAACAAACCGGAATTTTTGGTAAACTTGACTAATGATGGTTGGTACGGAGACAGTAGCGGCCCAAGGCAACATTTGGTCAGCACCCAACTAAGAGCTCTGGAAGAAGGTATAACCATCATTCGCGCAGCCAACACCGGTATCAGCGCCGTCATTTCCCCGACAGGAAAAATCCTTGCCTTTCTGCCGCTTAACCATAAAAATATTTTAGATGTAACTCTCCCTCAGCAACTTTCCCTACCGACTCTATATGGAAAATATGGCAACAATATTCCGCTTACATTATGCCTTGTTAATATTCTGCTCGCACTATTAGTTCAAAAGCTCAAGCGCTAACCTTTTGAAAATTAAGGCTTAAGAAGAAAGGCAAATTTTAGCCTTTTTGAATATAAAATATTATATAAAAAATCAGTTGACGAAAAAGTCATTACCGCCTATTTATTAAGTAACAGACTAATTAAAAGGAACACACAATGACTGCAGATATCTCTAAAAAATCTAGCCGCGGCAGAACTCCTGACGGCGAACCAAATCCGATTGATGTACATGTAGGCAACCGGATTCGCTTGCGGCGTACCTTGTTGGGCCTAAGTCAGGAAAAATTAGCATCACTTCTCGGCCTGACATTTCAGCAAGTACAGAAATATGAGCGCGGTATGAACCGTGTCGGTGCCAGCCGTCTGTGGGATATTGGCAAAGTTTTGGAAGTTCCCGTAGGCTTTTTTTATGAAGATATGGATAAAGATGTTGCTAACCAAAGTCCGCGTATGTTTTCTTTGCCCGACAACACACCTTTAGCACTTGCCGAGGATTCTGAGGACATAGATTTAGACCCGATGCACAGACAAGAAACCATTGAGTTGGTTAAGGCTTACTACAAAATTCCAAATCGTAAAGCCGCAAAATGTATGTTTGATTTGATTATTGCCATGTCTAAAACAACATACAACAATCATAACGATGAAGACGAAGAAAACAATAAATAATTTTCTGCATATATAAAAAAAAGCTGGCTTTTAGCCAGCTTTTTTTTATACTTCAAGCATAACAAAATATAGAGGGCAAAATGAAATATCTCTTCACATCAGAATCTGTTTCCGAAGGACATCCGGACAAAGTCTGCGATTGTATTTCAGATACGCTTGTAGACCTATTTATCGGCAAAGATGCCAACGCACGCACCGCAATTGAGACTATGGCGACCACCAACCGTGTTATCATCGCCGGAGAAACAAGCTGCAATGCCTACATCAGCCAAGCCGAGATTGAAGACACTGTACGAAGCACTATTCAAAAAATTGGCTATGACCAAAAAGGATTCAGTTGGCACACTGTCAGCATAGAAAACCTGCTCCACCACCAATCATCAGACATTGCAATGGGTGTAGACAACGATGGAGCCGGCGACCAAGGAATTATGTTTGGCTACGCCAAGAAGGAAGAAGGTTTTGACAATGATTATATGCCTTTGGCAATTTATTTAGCCAACAAAATTCTAAAAGATTTAAGTGAGGCCAGACACAAAGGTGAAATCAAAGGTATAGAGCCTGACGCAAAGAGTCAAATAACCGTTGAATACGAAAACGGCAAACCAGTCGGCATCGCTAAAATTGTGCTATCTACACAACATTCAGAAAAACTTTCACAAAATGATGTTCGCGACATTGCTGAAAAAATCATTGAAAGAAATTTACCTCAAGGCTGGATGCCCAAAAGAAAAGATATTTTAATCAATCCAACAGGACGTTTTGTCATCGGCGGACCGGACGGAGATACTGGTTTAACAGGCCGCAAAATCATCGTGGATAATTACGGCGGTTATGCACCACACGGCGGCGGCGCTTTTTCCGGCAAAGATGCCACCAAAGTAGACCGCTCTGCTGCTTACATTTTACGCTATCTAGCAAAAAATGTGGTTGCTGCAGGCTTAGCTAATGAATGTCTTTTGCAGTTGTCTTATGCCATTGGCATCGCCGATCCTTTGTCTTTTTACATCAACTGTAACCACACAGCCAAAGTAGATGAACAAAAGATATTAAAATATTTAAGAGAAATGGTAGATTTAACTCCCAAGGGAATTATTAAGCAGCTCAATTTGCGCCGCCCGATTTATGCACCAACGGCTGCTTATGGTCATTTTGGAAGAGCACCACAAAAAAGCGGTTCATTCTCTTGGGAAAAAACGGATTTAAGTAAGGAGTTAGCAAAATGCTTTTAAGTGAAAAGCCAAAATTTTTCGGCCGCCGCAAAGGCCGCATCATCCGCAAGGCAAAGACAACTTTGCTGGACGCATTCTTACCCAAAGTCCGTCTAAAAGATGATTGCACATTTGATAAAGAAACCATGTTTGGCAAAAAGGTTGAAAAAGTATATCTGGAAATCGGTTTTGGTAATGGCGAACATTTGGCCGGACAAGCAAAAAACAACCCCAATATTGGCTTTATCGGTGCAGAAGTTTTTCAAAATGGTGTTGCCAATTTACTTAGCCTGATAACCGGCATCAAAGAGGGTAGTAATTTGCCCGAAGATATCAATTTAAGTGCCGACAGAGAAGACAATATCCGCGTTTATGATGATGATATGCGCTTGCTTTTCCCTCGTATTCCGGACGGATTTTTGGATAAAGTTTTTGTCTTGTTTCCGGACCCCTGGCCTAAAAAGCGCCATGCTTCACGCAGGTTCATCAATCCGGATAACTTAAAAGAACTGTCTCGCGTCTTAAAAAAAGGCGGAATTCTAAGAGTTGCCACCGACCATAAGGTATATAAAAGCTGGACATTGCATCAACTGCATGATTGTCCGGATTTTCGCTGGACGGCCACTTGCGGCAACGATTGGAAACATGAGCCTTCCGACTGGGTTGAAACCAAATACCAGCGCAAGGCCATCCGCGAAGGACGGAAGCCGGTATTTTTAGACTTTGAAAGGATCTAGAAAAAAAGCTCTGAAAGTCAGAAAAACTTTCAGAGCTTTTTTATTACAACAAACTAAAATTTGTTAGGCTCATTCTTTATCCTTATCCGGCATATGCGTTTCGCCTGTTCCGTGAAAACCATACGAATAACCGCATTCATAACATCTTCCACCGGCAGTACCGCCCGCATATTCATGAGAACCGCACATCGGACAAGTTTGACCTTCGTAAACATGCTGTTTGTTACCTGATACGCTTTGCGCATCTTTCTTAGTTTGCTTTTCCATAAAACTTAGAATTTAAAATTATAAAAAATTAAATATAAAAAAAACGCAAGGAAGAGCTATACGCCTTTTGCCTACATATGTCAACCGTAAACAACTAAAATTTTCAGCTCGCAAAATCTATATTAGTTACCCATTTTTTGTAAAAACTCGGAGAATGAGGTAAATAATAAGAAACAAGGGAAAAATTTTTTGAGTGTACATAAAAGTACATGACTAAAAATTTTATCCTGCAGTTTCTGTATTAGTTACCCATTATACGAGTTTTTAATAAGAGGGGTAAGTCGTAATCGTAGGCTGTATATTAGGCTCTTCCACGGTGTTGACATCGGAGGTTGGATAAGACTGAACATCATATATACGCCCGCCGGATTCATATAAAGTATTTTGAATCTGCTGATTAACTGCTTGCGGCGATTCTTGCGGACTTATTTGCGGGTTCTGCGGCAAAGATTCGGAAACAACATTACTTGGCATCATTTGTGAAGGTTTAGATACATTGGTTGTGCTCAAATTATCTGTTGCAGTTTCATCACTCGCATCTGAGGAAGCATTATCCATAGCCGACTGAAATCCATCTCCGACAATCGGCTGTCCCATAATATTACCTTCATTAGGTGTCATCTGCACGGTTGCACTGTCATACACGCCCGGAGCGGTTTCTGAGGCTCCATATATAACCGTATTATTATCATCGGCAATCGCTGAAAAAGCATATAAAAGATTTATCAAAAAAATAAATTTTCCCATAACAAAAGCTCCCATTTTTTAGAAACACTCTTCTAAAGAAATAGGAGCTTAAAATCAAAATCCAAGAGGAAAAATTAAGATGCTTTCTCCATCAAGACAACATTGTCATGAAGCAAAGCATAAGTATCTTCCGCAATCATCAATTCTTCATTGGTAGGAATAACCAAAACCTTGACCTTAGAGGAAGGCGTTGTAATTTCTGTTGCCTGACCACGAATATGGTTTGCTTCTTCATTAAGTTCAATTCCCAAAAACTTCAAACGTTCACAAACTTTTTTGCGAATAAAGGAAGAGTTTTCGCCAATTCCCGCGGTAAAGATAATAGCATCAACCCCGCCAAGTACAGCCATATATGCACCGATATATTTGATTAAGGCATGAACATAAACATCAACCGCAGTTATGGCATCTTGGTTGCCTTCCAAATATTGTTCCTCAATATCGCGCAAATCCGTATAACCTCTGGTCAATCCGCACCAACCGCTTTCCTTGTTAAGCATAGCGTTAACTTCATCTGCGGTTTTGTTTTGGGTTTTCATAATATGCAGCGGAATATAGGGGTCAATATCACCGCAACGTGTACCCATAATCATTCCGGCCATTGGTGTAAAGCCCATAGACGTATCAACGGATTTTCCATCCTCAATAGCCGTAACCGAAGCTCCGCCACCCAAATGGCAGCTGATAAACTTGCCCTTATAACCAAGCATTTTCGCAGCTTCTTCAGCCACATATTTATGCGATGTGCCATGAAAACCATAGCGGCGAATTTTGTGTTTTTCATATTGCTCCAACGGAATAGCATAAAGGAAAGCCTCTTTTTTCATACTCTGATGAAAAGAAGAATCAAAAGTAGCCACTTGCTTAACTTTGGGCAAAAGCTCCGTAATAGCATCAATACCATATAAGAAAGCCGCACCATGCAAAGGCAACAAATCACCGGCTTCACGTGCCTTATCCAAAACATCTTCATCAATAACAACTGACTTATCAAAATATTCTCCGCCATGTCCCATCCGATGACCGACGGCATCAATTTCCTCAACCGACTTAATCGGACCAGAAAGCAACATATTCAAAACTTCCTTAATTGCCTCAATATGGTTATGCAGTTCAACTTCCTTGACCAATTTTTCATTTTCATCAACTGACATACTGACGCTGGAACCACTAATACCGATACGCTCAGCCATACCCTTAGCCAAAACTTGGTGCTTTTGCCCATCCATCAAAAACAGCTGATATTTTACAGTAGTAGAGCCGGAGTTCAGTACAAGAATCTTCTTCATAAATGCTTTCCTATGTTGTTATTGAAATAAAAAAAACGGGGTGCCATCATAATAGCACCCCGCCTTTATGCCACAAAATTACTAATTAGTCAAGCTAACCGTATCTTGAGCGATTGCCAACTCCTCATTTGTCGGGATAACAAAGGCTCTAACCTTGGAATCCGACGTGGTAATTTCAGCAAAATCACCACGTTCGTTATTCTTTGCTTCATCAACTTTGATACCCAAATAAGCCAGGCGTTCCAAAACCAGCTTGCGCACAATAGGAGAGTTTTCGCCGACACCTGCCGTAAAGACAATAGCATCAACACCGCCCAAAGCCGCAATATAAGAACCGATATATTTGACAATATTGTAAACATAAACTTGCATAGCTTCCAAAACTTTCGGCTCACCACGATTATAAGCAGCCTCAAAATCACGAGAGTCACTATAACCGGTCAAGCCATACTTACCGCTTTGTTTGTTGAGCATCTCATTAACTTCATCCGGTGTCAAATTCTGCGTCTTCATAATATAAAGCGGAATATAGGGGTCAATATCGCCGCAACGCGTATCCATAACAATACCTGCCAACGGAGTCATACCCATAGAGGTATCAATACATTTGCCGTCCTTAACAGCCGTAATTGACGCACCGCTGCCAATATGACAAGTAATGATTTTTGATTTTTCGCCAACAATTTCTGCTGCTTTTTGAGCCACAAATTTATGTGATGTTCCATGCGCACCGTAACGACGAATTTTATAGGTTGTGCGCTGTTTTTCAGGGAGAGCATAAACATAAGCCTCTGCAGGCATTGTTTGGTGGAAAGCCGTATCAAAGACCACAACTTGCGCAACAGTAGGCAGCTCTTTCATAACGGCACGAATAACCAAAGCTGCAGCCGGATTATGCAACGGAGCCAAAGTTGAAAGGGATTCAATATCCTCAATAACTTTTTCATCAACGACGACAGAACCCTTAAAGATAGAACCACCTTGAACGATACGATGTCCAATAGCGGAAATTTCTTTCAAATTGCTGATAACACCATCAAGCAAAAGTTTCATAACCTCGTTTAGGGCTGTTTTATGATCCGGTAAATCAACCTTAACTTCTTTTTTGTCGCCATTAGCATATTTTATACCGACAAAAGAAGCCTCACGCCCAATACGCTCGGCATTACCTTTGGCAACAACTTCATATTTGTCGCCTTCCACATTAAAGAGCTGATATTTCAGCGTAGATGAACCGGAGTTCAAAACGAGTATTTTCTTCATCATTACGTCCTTATTTTTTAGATTTTTTCAAATTATTTTTGAGCCTGAATACAGGTAATCGCAATCATGCCCACAATATCTCCAACCAAAGCGCCGCGAGACAAATCATTAACCGGCGCATTTAAGCCTTGCAACATCGGACCATAGGCTTCACAACCGCAGATTCTCTGCAACATTTTGTAACTGATGTTTCCGGATGCCAAGTCAGGGAAAATCAACACATTTGCTTTACCGGCAACTTCACTTCCCGGAGCTTTTTTGGCACCAACAACGGCATCCAAAGCAGCATCTGCTTGCAACTCACCATCAAGTTTAATATTCAATGTATTATAATCAGGATCATTCTTCAAAGCATCCAAAGCGATTTCAGTTGCGCGACGAACTTTGTCAACTTGGTCTCCTTTACCTGAACCTTTGGTAGAGAAGGTTAACATGGCAACTTTTGGCTCCATACCAAACTTAATGGCATTTTTACCAGCCTCAAGAGCTGTGTCAGCCATTTCTTTGTCTGTCGGGTCAATAATAATGGCGCAGTCAGCTAAGATATAAGGCTTATCATTATGAACCAAAATCAACAAAGACGAAACGCTCGCACCTTTTTTAGCTGATTTAATAATCTGCAAAGCCGGACGAACCGTATCTGCCGTAGAGTGGTTTGCACCCGATACCATACCATCTGCATCACCGGCCTTAATCATTAATGTTCCGAAGTAGTTGGGATTAAGCGCTGTTTTAGCGGCTTCTTCTTCGGTCATACCTTTTTCTTTGCGCAGCTCATACAATAGCTTGGTATATTTTGCCAAATTAGCCGATTCTGCCGGGTTAATCAGCTCAATATCATCCATACTCCAATTATTGTCGTTAAAATATTTTTTAACCGATTCTACATCACCCAAAATGATAACCTTAGCGGCTTTTTCAGCCGTAATCAGGTGAGCCGCTTTCAAAATACGTTCATCTTCGCCTTCCGGCAAAACAATAGTTTTAACATCGCTTTTGGCTCTGGCAATCAGGCCGTTCAAATAAGCACTCTCTAACATTGAGGCATCCCTTTCTACTTATGTTTAAACAGAATTATCTTTAATAAACAACGCCTGAGCGCAAAAGTCTATAAAAACTTTTGCTTTTTACGGCAAAATAATATACTATCGGCATAAATTTCGTAACAAATTCATTTTTCAGAAGGAAATCTGCAATGGAAAGAACCCTCTCAATAATCAAACCGGACGCAACTTCCCGCAACATCACCGGCAAAGTCAATGCCATGATTGAAGAAGCGGGCCTGCATATTGTTGCCCAAAAAAGATTACAATTAACCGCAGCTCAAGCCGAAGAATTTTATGCCGAGCATAAAGACAAAGCTTTCTTTACTAGTATGATTGAGCAAATGATTTCCGCACCTGTTGTCGTTCAAATTTTGGAAGCGGACAACGCCATCGCCTTGTATCGTAAAATTATGGGTGCAACCAATCCGGCCATCGCCGAAGAAGGGACGATTCGCAAAACCTTTGCGCTCTCTATTGACAAGAACACGGTTCACGGTTCGGATTCTCCCGAAAGTGCCAAGAGAGAAATCAACTTCTTTTTCTCCAACATTGAAATTGTCGGCTAAGGAGACTTTAATAGTGTTTTGCCGCCTGATAACAATTTTTGCCCTTTTTGTCTTTGCCGCAACTTCCGTTTTTGCCGGAGATATGACTTATAACGCCGAAATAAGCGTTGATGTTACGGCAGAAAATGCATCTGTCGCCAGAGAACGCGCCATGACCGCAGCCAATCGGCAGGCTTACACAACCGTTGCCAAACGCGTTACCACGGCAGAAGGTGTTAATAAGCTAAACGAACTCAATGATGCACAGATACTAAACTTCATCAAAGAAGTTTCCGTCATTTCGGAAAAAGCCTCTGATGTTCGTTATATGGCCACGCTTAACGTTGCCATCAATGAACACATCCTTAAAACCTATATGCAGGAAAACGACATTCCCTTTGTCATCAGTTCTATCGCCAATGTCTTGATTATCCCAACCTTTCGGGAGTTCAAAACCGATGCCCCCATGCTCTGGGAGGCAGGCAACCTCTGGCGCAAAGCTTGGGAGCAAAATCCCCGCACCATCGGCTCGGCAAAATTTTTCAGCATTCCGGCCAATGGCTCCAACTATGCCGCTCTTGATGCCGAAAGAGCCTTAAGCCTAAACGGTATGGCTCTGGATAAAATCGCCTTCATCAACAACACCAAAGACATTTATGTTGCAGATGCCACCTATAACGGCATTGAAGGCTTAAACATCACACTTTATTCTTACCAAAACGGCAAAGAAGAAACCATCACGGTTGCCGGCGACCGCTCGCCGCAATTATTCACGGATGCGATTAACAAAATCAGCGACCACATTTACAACCAAATCAAAACGCAAAACGTTGTAGATCGCCAAAACAAATCTGAAATTACGGTGCTTTATTCTTATGCCTATCTGAAGGATTGGCTGATGCTTGAAAAACAATTAAAAGAGATAGCCTATATCAACAGCATCACCACTTCCGCCGTAGGTTCGGGAAGAGTTCAATTCAAAATCACGTTTATCGGGGGTTTTGACAAACTGCAAGAAGCTTTGCGCAACAAATATTACAACCTCAAAAATGCCGGTGATTTTTACATAATTGAAAAGATTTGAAAGGACTTTGCCAATGCCGACAACCACAAAAAATAACCGCAACTGGATGTTTTGGCTGACACTTTTTGTCTTATTCTGTGTCTCCGTTTATGTTTTGCGTTCGGTTCTTTTGCCTTTTGTAACCGGCATTGTGATTGGTTATTTGCTAGACCCCTTCGCCTCAAAATTTGAAAAATGGGGCATGAACAGAACCTTAGCCACCTTTTTGGTTTTGTTATTAGTTGCCATTGTTGTCATTCCGGCTCTCATTTTGTTAATCGGTGTCATTGATGAACAACTTGGACGTTTCATCAACGTTGTGCCGCAATATATCAGCGCTTTTTTAAAGAAAATAGAACCCTTTATCAATGAGCTGCACAATCGCATTCCTTCACTTGAGCCAGAAAAAATCCGTGAATATATGCGTAACAACCTTGCCAATACTCTAAAAGTTATCGGAGGTGTTTTACGCGGTCTCATCACCTCAGGCTTTGCCATTTTCAACCTTATATCTTTGTTGCTGATTACACCGATTGTTGCTTTTTATATGCTCAGAGACTGGGATATGTTCATTGCCAAGGTAGATAGCTTATTACCGCGCAAATCAAAATCCTCAATCCGCGAACAAGCCCGCCAAATTGACCGCACCTTGGCTGGTTTCATCCGCGGACAACTGAGCGTTTGTGTTATTTTGGGCACCTATTACTCTTTAGGATTATATTTTGTAGGCCTTGACTTAGGCTTGCTGGTTGGTTTCATCGCCGGCTTAATCTCGTTTATTCCTTACGTTGGCAGCATTGTTGGCTTCTTGCTCAGTATCGGTATTGCCTTTGCACAGTTTGATACCTTAATGCCCATCTTGCAGGTTGTTTTGGTTTTTGCCACCGGACAATTTTTGGAAGGCAATTTCCTTACCCCCAAACTGGTCGGAGAGAATGTTGGCTTACATCCGGTTTGGGTAATGTTTGCTTTGCTGGCCGGCGGTGTTCTATTGGGATTTTTGGGACTGATGATTGCCGTTCCGCTTGCCGCGGTTATCGGAGTTCTGCTCAGACATGCCATAGACAACTACAAAAAAAGCACCCTTTATCTGGACAGCTAAATGCGTAAAGTTATTTCTTTCATATTGCTTCTGCTCACTTTTTGGGGAACTTGGTATTTATACAACAAACAAGCTCAGCCCAAAAAAGACGGCACAGTTAATATCGGCATAACGCTTCCCTTAAGCGGACCCAATGCCGAAGTCGGTTTAGCTGCGCAAGATGCCTTAAACATCGCCCTTAAAGAATGGACGAGCAGAAAAAACAATTACCAATATCGCTTGTTTTACCTAGACGATTCCGGCGATGCCGAAAAAGCAGAAAAAAACATATTAAACCTTATTGAAAAACAAGATGCATCAGCCATCATAACCTTATGGTCTCCGGCTGCACAAAAAGCGATTCCCTTGGCTGACAAATTTCGCCGCATTCACTTCACCTGCGCTTTTGGCAATAATCTAAGTGATGGCAGATATAATTTTAACCATTATCTTTCATACCACACAGACAAATTCACCGATAATTTTTTAAGCACCACGGGCAAGCTCCCCGCTTCCTGTAGTTCAAACCTGTATGATGCCCTAAACTTGCTGATTTTCATTTATGAAAACACGTCTCCGGCTTGGGGCGATTCTCTCCCCTCTGTGGAGCGCATCTCTCGCAATCTGCACAAAATAAGCAATCATACCACCGCCTCCGGACAAGTTCAGATTTCCCCCAAAGGCGAAGTTCTCCAAGCGGAAGAATAATTATGAAAAAAATCCTGCTGCTTTTATTTTTGCTCTGTTCCCCGCAAATAAGCTCTGCAGTAGAAGTCGGAGACATTTATTACAGCAACAAAACTTTTAATTCTGAACTCTTAGACGGCTTAGTCCCCATTGGCATTGTCTGGCAAGTTAATGATAACAAGGACAAAGGTCTAATAATGTCCCTAGAGCAACCCGGCTCTAAGAATTGGGAAAAAGCTAAGACCTACTGTCGTGTTTATCAAACCAGAGGCACCAAATCCGGTGATTGGTTCTTGCCTGATTTCTTACAACTGTTTCCCATCAACAAACTACAACAACAAAGAGTTGGCGCACATACTTTTTTGCATCTGAATCAAAAACTGGAAAAAATAAAATCCGCACGCCCATTAAAAAAAGATATATACCTCACCTCTTCAGACTATGCCGAAGACAAAGCTTCTGCACTTGGCGTACATCTGACTTCAGGCGATATTGTCAAAGTAAAAAAGAAAAGCCGCAACAGCTTCCGTTGCATGATGGCTTTTTAAGTTCAAAATTATATAAGTTTCCTCATTTTTTTAAGGAATATTTTAGATATTAAATTTATGATATTTCCCATCATCATAAATTTAAGGAACGAACAATGTTGCTGTACTTATCAGACTTTTTCAACTCCGTCCCGTTCAGGGGCTTTTTAGCCTTTTTTCTGGCTTTGATTTTGGCCTTATCTTTCGGTGGCAAACTCATCAACTTTTTGCACCATCACCAAGCCAAAGGTCAACCCATCAGAGAAGACGGCCCGCAAAGCCACCTTCTGACCAAAAAAGGTACGCCCACGATGGGTGGACTGCTCATTTTGGGCTCAGCCATTATCAGTATGCTGATTTGCGCAGATCTGCACAACTCTTTTGTCTGGATAAGCATTTTGGTTTTGTTGGTATATGGCTTAACCGGCTTTGTTGACGATTATGTCAAAGTCACCAAACAAACAGCCAATGCCATGACCGCCAAAATGAAATTATTTTTGCAGTTTACCACAGCTTTGATAGCTGTTTGGGTCATATCTCAAGCCACCCCGGAAAACAGCCGCTTTGAGCTGACTTTTCCATGGTTTAAGAACTTTGCCTTAAACTTAAGCTGGTTTTACATTCCCTTTGCTATGGTTGTCATTGCCGGAGCCTCTAATGCCGTTAATTTAAGTGATGGCTTAGACGGTTTGGCAACAGGCTTACTCGTTGTATCATTTATAGTTTTTGCCATTGTGGCTTATCTCTGCGGTACGGAATTTGCCCCGTTGTTTAACATAATGCCGATTCCTCACACCGCCGAAATCACCATTGTCTGCGCTGCAGTTATCGGCGGCTGTGTCGGCTTTTTGTGGTTTAATGCTCCTCCGGCCAAAGTCTTTATGGGAGACACCGGCTCTTTGGCTTTGGGTGCTTTGCTTGGCACAATCTCGGTCATGACCAAACACGAAATTTTATTAGCTGTTGTCGGCGGCGTTTTTGTCATAGAAGCTTTGTCTGTTATGATTCAGGTTGCTTATTTCAAAAAGACCGGAGGCAAACGCTTTTTCAAAATGGCACCGATTCACCACCATTTTGAACAACTTGGCTGGAAAGAAACCACCGTTGTCATCCGCTTCTGGATTATTGCTTTCATCTTAGGTCTCTTGGGCTTAACCACATTTGTAGAACTATAGGGAGAAAACTGTGATATCTTTTTCAAGAAATAGCCGCAGCATTATAGCCAACTGGTGGTGGACGGTAGACAAAGTTTTGCTAACCCTAATAACCATCATCATCCTGATAGGCATTTTCTTGAACTTCTCTGCTAGTCCGGCTGTCGCCAACCGCATCGGTGTCGGCAGTTTTCACTTCATCAAGCGCCAGATGTTTTTTTTGCCCATCGCCTATATGCTGATGCTTTTTCTCTCCATGCAAAACCTAAAGACCATCCGGCGTGTTGCTATTTTGGGCTATTCCGCCACCATTTTTCTAATGATAGCGACCCTCTTCTGGGGAGAAGAAACCAAAGGTGCTTCAAGATGGATTCATATCTTTGGCTTTTCAATGCAACCCTCAGAGTTCATCAAGCCCTGCTTTGCAGTAGTTGCCGCGTGGTTGTTTGACGGCCAGCAAAAATACCGCGATTTTCCGGGCAACATCTTATCCACCTTCTTATTTGCATTCACTTTGGTTTTGCTTTTAGCCCAACCTGATGTCGGTATGTCTATTGTTGTCTCACTCATCTGGCTGTTTCAATTCTTTTTGGCAGGCCTGTCTTTGTTGTTGGTAACTATTTTAGGACTTGTCGGGGTCGGACTTCTGGTTATGGCATATTTCACTTTTGACCATGTTCATACCCGCGTCCAACAATTCCTAGATTCGGAAAACAACTTAAGTTACCAAGTCAAAAAATCTCTGGAGGCTTTTGAAAGCGGCAGCATATTTGGCCGAGGCCCGGGAGAAGGTGTTGTAAAGCTCAATATTCCAGATGCACATACTGACTTCATTTTTGCAGTTGCAGCTGAAGAATTTGGCTTGCTTTTATGTCTGGTTATAGTAGGCTTATATGCAGCAATAGTCATTCGTGCGATGCTGATTTCCATGAAAGACAACAACCTGTTTATCATACTCTCGGCATCAGCACTCGCGGCATCTTTCGGCTTGCAAGGAATTATCAATATGGCATCCACCTTGCACCTGATGCCGACCAAAGGCATGACCCTGCCGTTTATCTCATACGGTGGTTCATCCTTACTAGCCACGGCTTTGGGAATGGGCATGCTTTTAGCCATAACTCGGAAAAACGTTCATGCGGAGGATAAAGATGTCGGCGACTAAAAAAAGAAAAAAATCTCAAAAACCGTTAATCATTCTGACCGCAGGCGGCACGGGCGGACATGTTTATCCGGCGGAAGCTTTGGCGGATGAGCTCCTCAAACGCGGTTATCGTGTAGAACTCATCACGGATAAGAGAGGCAAAAATAATTATAAAGGCCGTCTGGGAGAAATTCCCAATCATGCGGTTTTAGCCGGAGCTCTGGTCGGCAAGAGCAAATTTTTCAAAATCAAAAGTTTGATTAAAACCGGTTTTGGGGTTTTGCAGGCCGGCTACCTTATTTTCAAGAAGAAACCTGTTTGTGTTATCGGCTTTGGCGGATACGCTTCTTTCCCGAGCTGTATGGCCGCCATTTTGCTCGGCACAAATCTGGTTATCCATGAGCAAAATTCGGTTATGAGCCGCACCAACAGATTCTTGAGTAAATATGCCGCACTGATTGCCCAAAGCTTCAAAAAAGTAAAATATACACCTAATGGCATCAAAACCATTTTAACCGGTATGCCCATCCGCAAAACCATCGCCGATGTTCGTGACATTCCCTATCCCACAATGGGCAAAGACGATAAATTTCAAATTATGATTTTAGGTGGTTCTCAAGGCGCAAAAATTTTTAGCGACATTGTTCCAAGCGTCATCACAGAACTTACACCCGCCCGCCAGAAAAAAATACGCCTTTTCCAGCAATGTCGCGAAGACGATGTAGAAGCTGTTAAACAAGCATATAAAAACTGCGAGGCCGAAATCACCGTTTCACACTTTTTCAACAATATGCCGGAGCTTTACGCCGGCACACACTTAATCATCTCACGTGCGGGAGCTTCTTCTGTTTCCGAAATAGCAGCTGTCGGCATTCCCTCAATTTTGGTACCGCTCCCCATTGCCGCGGACGACCATCAAACCATGAATGCTAAAGAGATAAATGATGCCAAAGCAGGCATTGTTCTAAAACAAAAGGACTTCACTCAAACCAAATTATCCGAACTGCTGAAAGACCTGATGTCCTCACCCAAAAAGCTGCAACAAATGTCCGAGAACGCCAAAAAAATTGGCATAACCGATGCGGCCGTTCGTTTTGCAGATGCCGTAGAAAAAGAAATTATTTCAAAGCACTGAGGAGAACACCATGTTTGGCCTGAATTTATTTAAATCAAACATAGCAGACCTCCTCCCCGCCGTTCGGGGAAAATATGCCTATGATGTCAGCTTGGCCAAATACACATGGTTTGGCGTCGGTGGTCCGGCAGAAGTCTTGTTTAGCCCGAAAGATGCCGAAGATTTAAGCCATTTTCTAAAAAACAAACCACATAATCTCCCCACTTGTATCATCGGTGGAGGCTCCAATCTTTTGGTCAGAGATGGCGGTATTCCGGGCGTTGTCATCAAGTTGGATTCTACAGCTTTTCGCAAAATTTCCTTGGGCGACAATACCATCACTTGCGGTGCCGGTGTAAAAAATGCCGAACTCAAAAAAGTTATGCTGGACAACCAAATCGGAGGTCTTGAGTTCTTATGCTCCATTCCGGGAGTTATCGGCGGCTCTGTCAAAACCAATGCCGGCTGCTTTGGGTCTTCGGTCAAAGATGTCATTAAAGAAGCTCAAATCATCAACGGCTTAGGCGACATAAAAACCGTTCCCGTAGACGACCTAATGCTATCATACCGTAGCAGTTTCTTCCCGGATGATTGGATAATTTTGAGCATAACTTTCCGCACCACAAAAGACAGTGCCGAAAACATTAAGAAGAAATTGGAAGAACAAAAAGCTTACAGGATGAAGAACCAGCCCTACAACCAAAAGACGGCCGGTTCAACCTTCAAAAACCCAGAAGGCTTAAAAGCTTGGGAGCTCATAAAAAGATCCGGCTGTGCAGACCTACAAATCGGTGGAGCCAAAGTTTCAGAAAAGCATTGCAATTTTTTGATAAATACAGGCAAAGCCACTGCCGCCGACATTGAAACCTTAGGCGAAACCATCATCAAAAAAGTTCGCGAAAAAACTTCCGTAACCCTGGAGTGGGAAGTCAAGCGTATGGGAATAAACAAATAACGATGACCGAAACCGCCGAAAATACAGAAACACTAAACAAACCGATTCTTCCGCCTGACAACAAAGTATCGTTACCTTGCGAATGGCCGACCAGAATGTTGGGCAACTTAATCATAATCGGTATAATATTTACTTTTGCCTTTATTACGGTAACCATCCGCACCAATCTTGTCGGCAGACAAATAGATTATCTGACCGAAGAATTTTACAATCAAACAACAAAACTCGGCTTCACCTTAGATGATGTTTTGGTAGAAGGGCGCAAAAAAACTTCCCAACAGGCTTTGTTAGAAGTCCTGAATTTAAAGCGCGGCGACAATATCCTCACCCTGGATTTAAATGACCTCAAGACCAGAATAGAGGCTCTGCCCTGGGTCAGAGAAGCCGAAATTCGCCGTAGCTATTTTCCAAACATTTTGCATATTAGCTTAAAGGAGCGCAAAGTTGCTTCTATATGGCAAATTTCAGAGAAATTTCATCCCATAGATACGGAAGGCAATGTCATTGATGCACCCTTTAAGCCCACAAGACCAATACTACTCATTGTCGGAGAAGAAGCGCCGCAACATATCAATGAGCTTTTAGACATCATCAAAAAAGACAATGAGATTTGGCCTCGTGTTAAGGTTGCCAATTATATCTCCAAGCGCCGCTGGAATCTGATATTAGACGACATTGAAAACGGCATCACCATCAAGCTTCCCGAAGACAACATAGAACAAGCTTGGAAAAAGTTGGTAAAATTAGACCAGACCCAAGGTCTTCTTAAACGTAAATTAACCTTCATTGATTTAAGATTGAAAAATAAAGTCATTGTCAAACTCGGCAAAATGACGGAAGAAGAGCGCCAAAAGCTCAAAGAAAGCAAAAAAACAAAAACCAGAGGAGCATAAGTTGACACATTCGTTCAATCGGCTGACCACCATCGCCGCCTTAGATATAGGTTCATCTAAGGTTTGTTGCGTTATTGCCAAAATCAGCCGCGACAGACGAATTAATGTTGTTGGCTATGGCTACAACGCCTCCAAAGGTATCAAAAACGGCATTGTAACCGACATCAACCAAGCCACGCTTTCCGTTTGCAATGCGGTTGAAGCGGCCGAACAAATGGCCAACGAACGTATTGACCGCATTATTGTCAACATCTCGGGAGATAAGATAAAAAGCATTATTAAAGATGCAACCATTGCCATCAACAAAAACCGTCCGGTAAATGAAACAGACATAACCAAAGTTATTGAAAAAGGCATCAATAAGATTAATGTCGGAGAACATGAACTCATCCACTGCCTTCCGGCAAGTTACCGTCTGGATATGGGCGATGAAATTAAAGACCCGCGCAACATTTTTGGTGAAAGTCTTTCAGTAGACATTTTGTTAGGATTAGTTCCCGAGGTTCAGTACCGCAATCTTTCCACCGTTATAGAGAATGCGCATCTTGAAACGGCTGAAAGAGCTTTTTCGCCTTATGCTTCTGCTTTAGCCTGCTTGGTAGAAGACGAAAAAGAAATCGGAGCCACGGTTATTGATATCGGCGGCGGCACGACAAGCATTGCCAGCTTCAAGCACGGCCACCCGATTTACTTTTCATCTATCGCCGTTGGCGGTAACAATGTTACCAATGACATTGCCTGGGGCTTAACCACCTCCTTTACCCATGCCGAAAGATTAAAAACTTTGCATGGTTGTGCTTTTCTAACACAAGCAGACAAAGAAGAAACCATAAATGTTTATCCCGTAGGTGAAGAAGACGATAGCTCCATCAAGCAAGTTCCCAAATCAGAGCTTATCAGCATCATCACCCCGAGGGTTGAAGAAATCTTTGAACTCGTCAACCAAAAGCTTAGCGAACATGGTCTGAGAGACATATCCAGCCATCGTGTCGTATTAACCGGCGGAGGCAGCCAATTATCCGGCATCAGAGAAGTCGCCTCTATGGTTTTGGACAAACAAGTTCGTTTAGGCCGTCCTAAAAGTATCCCAAATCTGCCGGATATCTTGTATAATCCCGCATTTTCCACCGTTGTAGGTCTTCTTTCTTTTGCACTAAATTATACCGAGAAGAAACCCACCAAAACGATTCAAAAACAAAGCAACAGCAACTCTGCTTTCAACCGTATTTTTGGTTGGTTGAAACAAAATTTCTAAAAAATATTTCTTTTTATTTTTTTAGTAACTAAAACTTAATCACTTTTTCTTATTCTGAAAACAAAGTTAAGTAAAATTTTGGAGTAAGAAATACAATGTCAATCAAATTAGCCGTACCGGAAAAAACTGTAATGCACTTAAAACCACGGATTTCCGTCATAGGTGTCGGTGGTGGCGGCGGCAATGCCGTAAACAATATGATAGCGCAGAATCTGGAAGGCGTTGACTTCATTGTTGCCAATACAGATGCTCAGGCTTTGGCTCATTCTTCTGCCAGCCGCAAGATTCAGCTAGGCTTAGAAACGACACAAGGTCTAGGTGCTGGAGCCAGACCCGAAATCGGTAAACTTGCCGCCGAAGAAGCCAAAGATGAAATTGAAAAAGAACTCGAAGGTGCCAATATGGTCTTCATCACAGCCGGCATGGGCGGCGGTACCGGCTCAGGTGCTGCTCCGGTTGTTGCCAAGTTGGCAAAATCCAAAGGAATTTTAACCGTTGGCGTTGTAACCAAACCTTTCCAGTTTGAAGGTCGCAAACGCCTAGAAACTGCCGAAGCCGCAGTTGAAGAATTTACCAAGCAGGTAGACAGTATTATCATCATTCCGAATCAGAACCTTTTCCGTATTGCTGACAAGAACACCACTTTAGCTGATGCCTTTGTTATGGCAGATAATGTTTTGTACGCAGGTGTTCGTTCCATTACGGACTTGATGATGATGCCGGGCTTAATCAACCTAGACTTTGCCGACATCAAAAGCATTATGGAAGACAAAGGCAAAGCCATTATGGGCACGGGAGAAGCCGAAGGCGAAGATAGAGCCATCAAAGCTGCCGAACAAGCTCTGAGCAACCCGTTGTTGGACGATTGTTCAATGCATGGAGCCAAAGGCGTGCTCATCAACATCACCGGCGGACAAGATATTACCCTTTTTGAAATTGACGAAGCTGCCAGCCGCATCAAGGAAGAAGTAGATGAAGATGCCAACATCATCTTCGGTTCTAGCTTTGATGAAACTCTGGCCGGTAAAATCCGTGTATCCATCGTTGCCACAGGCATTGGCGAAAATGTTGCTCGCCAAGTTCAAAACAAGCCCTTAATCAAACCAAGCTACATTGAGGAAAGCTACAGCACAGAGACCATCATCACCCCCAATGAAGAGCTTGATTCCAATTTAGAAAAATTCTCAGCCACAAAAACCGAAACAGTCGCTGAAGAACCGGCGGAAACTATCACCAAAGCAGAGATAATTTCCATTGAACAAGAAGCTTCTGCGCCGGCAGAAGAGGCAATTCAGACAGCCGTCACAAATGAAAAAATAGAGGATTTCGATTCTCTTGAAACATCATCGGCCATGAACGAAATGCCCAAAGCATCTTCTCTGTTCAAAGCTATTATTAACAAGAATGAAGATATTAATGCCGAAGCACAGCTTGAAAGCATTTTGTCTTCTAACGAAAACAGTTTTACGGCCAAAACTTCACTCCGTCCTGTTGAAGAAGAGCCGGAATTATTCCCGAACCACAATCCAACTCCGTTCTCCGTACGCAAAACCGAAGAACCTGAGCAGCTGATTGTAAACGAAGATGAAGAAGAATATACCCCGACACTCATTGAAAGAGTAACCGGCTTCTCCATCGCCAAAAGAAACAGAAAGAAACTGAAAGAGCACGAGCAAAAACTCCAAGAACCCGTGTCTCCGTCTTTCTCTGACGACGAATATAATGAAGAAGACAGATTAAACTTAGAAATTCCGTCTTTCTTACGTCGCAGCAAATAATTATTAAGTTATAAACCCTAAAAAAAGCCCCGAAATTTCGGGGCTTTTTAATTTATAGGAAGATTACTGAGCATTAATCAGCGTAATCTCTACACGGCGATTCTGCTCACGCCCTGCTGCCGTTGCATTAGAGGCAATTGGATTATTCTCACCATAGCCGTAAACCATCAATCGGGCAGCACTAACCCCACGCAACTTCAAATAATTTGCCACAGCCTGAGCCCGCTGCATAGACAATTTGTCATTATAAGCAGCACTACCAGTATTATCTGTATAGCCGGCAACCTGAACTTTTGTCTTATCAAATTCATTAATCACTTTAGCAACAGATGTCAAAATATTATTAAAGACGGGTTTGAAAACGGCGGAATCCGTATCAAAAGTAATATTGCTCGGCATAATTAAGCGCACATTTTCGCCAACCTTTTGAACTTGCACACCTGTACCAACCAATTCTTCACGCAGACGACGGGCCTGAATATCCATATAACCACCAACACCTGCACCACCGGCAGCACCGATTCCGGCACCAACCAAAGCACCTTTTTCGCCACCGACTAAGGCACCGATTCCGGCACCGGCAAGTGCACCGATTCCCGTTCCCCATGCCGTTTTAGAAACTTTGCTTTCACCTGTATAAGGATCTGTAGCACAAGCCGACAAAAAACAAATAGCCACCAAAGACAAAATCAGTTTTCTCATCAATTTTCTCCTTTGTTAAAAATCCTGAACACAGTTTACGCTATTCTCAAAATGGTACAAAGAAAAAAAACAACCACACACAAAAAAAGCGTTCCTACTCTTCCGAATAAGAACGCTTAAACCAGTTATGCTTTCACTTTTTCTCTTTATCATTTTTGAAAATCGGGCTGTTCTCCACAAGGTGCACCCCCCAAAAGATGAAAGCAACAATAAAAATAATAAATACAACTAACATCATAAAAAAATGTTTTTAGTGTTTAACTTTAGGCCGCCACCTTAATTCGGCTTAAAAATTCCCATACCTCGCTCCAAAACAAAGCACTGGTACGATAATTTTCAATTTCCGCAGGACTAAGGTCTGTCCTATTAATATTCTCCCGCAACAATTCAAATGAATTATCAGCCTTTTTGCTGATATTAGCGAGCAAAATCAACCTATTCTCTTCCGACAAAGAAAGATAATAGTCTCTTGCCGCAAATTCATTGATTTCCAGATTATTTCGCCTTATATGCTTTCCACCATAAACAAAAGCTTCCAGCAATTTTCTGGTTCGGATTTTTTCAATCTCTTTACCAAAAACTTTCCAGAACTGCTGAGCTCTGTTCCGCCTAAAATAGCGAAACAAAAACATCAAACTGTTTTCCGAAAAAGTTTCGGCATAATACTTTTGAAAGATTTTTGCCAGTTTGCCTAGTTTGACCAAAACATTAAGAGCTGTTGTTTCTGCAAACCGTACAGCCTCCTCAATATCAAAATCAACTTTTCGGTAAGCAAACTGTGCTACGTTTCCACTGAGAACCACCTCACTTTTCAGCAGCCTCTCCAAATACTTCTTGGTTTTCATAAGCACTGTTTTTAATTTTTTCAAGATATTTTTCTTTAATCATATTCAGCCTTCTGGTTTCCCAAAACCTATTTTCAGCTTCTGCACGTCTATGTTTCGCCTCCAAGGCCTCAAGAAACTCATCTGTTTTTTCCTCAATCAAAAAACCGACACATTTTTCCCATTCTTCCAGCTCGGAAATCATACGACGCATATCCGCAAGTTGCGTTTCAACAGTATAAGCCTGATGCTTAATCTTTTTGTTTATCATAATAAGCTTATCTATCAAGAAGATGATCACCGCAACCAAGATAATTCCTGTCCAAGCAATAATTTCAATCATAACTAAAAAAATTAATTGTCTGACATTGCGTTTCCATCTCTCTCTTTCAACTCAAAAGCCACATATCTGCGGCACAAACGATAAACATCCATTTCTCTGAGTTGTTCATGGTCTTGAATTTCCATATTGGAAATTTGGCGAATATTTTGCTCCATTTTTTTCTGAATACGAGCAAGATCTTTTTCCAAAAATTCCTTTAGTAATTTTTTAATTACCTCATCCTGAAAATAAGAACCATCTTGAGATTCTTTGGTTTCAAACTCTGCGCGAGATTTCAAATAATCAGAATCTTTTAGCAGATTTTCAAGGAATCTAATTCTTGAATTCTGATAAACCAGCACTGCCGCCAGTATAAATACAATGACGACTAAAACATTCAAATCTTCCATTTTTTATTATTTTAAGGGTTAAACATAATATCCAATGTAATAAATCAATCAGCTGCCACTATTAGACAAAAAGCACAAAAAGTCAACCAAAATCAGACACACTACAAAAAAATCCCCTCTTTGGAGAGGGGATTTTTCCAGATTAAGTTGTTTTCAGAACTTATTGAGCTTCTTTAGTCTCATCCGTTTCGGCATTCGGCAAAGCCTCATGTGCATGAGCATTTGCTTGAGCAGCTTCTTCTTTCAGAGCCAAAATCTCTTTATCATTCTGAGCAGCAACCTTCTTCAAGGCACGAAGAACAGTACCCGTACCGGCCGGAATCAAACGACCGACGATAACGTTTTCCTTCAAGCCTGTCAGTTTGTCTACCTTTCCGGCAACAGCCGCTTCGGTCAAGACACGAGTTGTCTCTTGGAAGGATGCAGCCGAGATAAACGACTTGGTCTGCAAAGAAGCCTTTGTAATACCGAGCAAAATCGGATCCGCCTGAGCCGGAGTTCCGTTCTCGGCAATAACTTTGGCATTCTCTTCTTCAAACACATCGCGGTCAACCTGCTCACCGATGAGGAAGGTTGTATCACCCGGAACGGTAACTTCAACTTTACGCAACATCTGAGAAACAATAACCTCAATATGTTTATCGTTAATCTTAACACCTTGCAGACGGTAAACGTCCTGAACTTCCTTAACCAGATATTCAGCGAGTTTTTCAACACCCAAAACGCGCAAAATATCATGCGGAGCCGGAGTACCTTCAACCAACAAGTCGCCTTTCTTAACGATATCACCGTCCTGAACAACCAAATGGCGACCTTTCGGAATCAAATATTCAATCGGCTCACCTTTCTTCGGTACTACGGTAATACGTTGTTTTGCCTTATAGTCCTTACCGAACTCAACCATACCGTCAATATCAGAGATAATGGCTTGGTCTTTCGGACGACGAGCTTCAAACAACTCAGCAACACGCGGCAAACCACCGGTAATATCCTTGGTCTTAGAGCTCTCTCTCGGAATACGAGCAATAACGTCACCAACCTTAACCTCAGCACCGTTATCAACTGTCAAAATAGCATCAACAGACAGATAATAACGAACTTCTTTACCGTTATCAAAGGTAACAGGTTTGCCTTTGGCATCTTTCAAGACAATGCTTGGTTTCAAGCCGGCACTGTTTGAACCGGAGCGCCAATCAATAACGACCTTAGAAACAATACCGGTTGTTTCATCAACGCTTTCCTTAACCGAAACATTGTTAATCAAGTCAACCAATTCAACCTTACCTTCTTTTTCGGTAATTACCGGAATTGTAAACGGATCCCACTCGGCAACTTTCTGACCTTTCTTCACCTTAGCACCTTCGGCAACCAAAATCTTTGTACCATAAGGAACATGGTGACGAGACTTCTCGCGACCATTAGCATCTTCAATAACGATTTCGCAGTTACGAGACAAAACAATCGCATGGCCTTCTTGGTCAACAACCGAGTGATTATTTTCAAGCTTCAAGACACCTGCAAACGGAACTTCAACAGAAGACTGTTCAGCAGATTTAGAAGCCGCACCACCGATGTGGAAGGTTCTCATCGTCAACTGTGTACCAGGTTCACCGATAGACTGAGCGGCAATAACACCGACAGCTTCACCGATATTAACCGGAGTACCACGAGCCAAGTCACGACCATAACAAGCAGCGCAAACACCGTTTTTGGTTTCGCATGTCAAAACTGAACGAATCTTAACTTGTTCAACACCGGCTTTTTCAACAATGTCAACATCGTTTTCATCAATCAGTTTGCCTTTCTGAACCAAAACCTCACCGGTTTCAGGATGCAAAATGTCTTCCTGAATTGTACGACCCAAAATGCGTTCACCGATAGAAACGATAACGTTACCGCCATCAACAACCGGACGAACGATAATACCGCGTTCCGTACCGCAGTTGGTTTCGGTAATAACCACATCTTGAGCAACGTCAACCAAACGACGTGTCAAATAACCGGAGTTAGCGGTCTTCAAAGCCGTATCAGCCAAACCTTTACGAGCACCGTGGGTAGAATTAAAGTATTCCAACACCGTCAAACCTTCTTTAAAGTTTGAGATAATCGGTTGTTCAATAATTTCACCACTCGGCTTAGCCATCAAACCACGCATACCTGCCAATTGGCGCATTTGTGCGGCAGAACCACGAGCACCGGAGTGAGCCATCATGTAAACAGAGTTGATGTAACCGTTTTCGGTTTTTGAAATGTTTTTCATCATCTCATCAGCGATTTTATCGGTACAAGCAGCCCAAATATCAACTACCTTGTTGTATTTTTCGCCTTTGGTAATCAAACCGTTTTGGTACTGTTGTTCAAATTCCTTAACCTGAGCTTCGGTTTCAGCAATCAAGGTCTTCTTAGCATCAGGAACAATAAGGTCATCCTTACCGAACGAGATACCTGCCTTACAAGCATTGGTGAAGCCCAAAGTCATAATTTTATCAACGAACATAACGGTTTCTTTCTGACCGCAATGACGATATACGATGTCAATAATTTCACCGATTTCTTTCTTTTTAACCAAACGGTTAACCAAAGAGAACGGAACATCTTTATGCTTTGGCAAAATTTGCGAAACCAAAATACGACCCGGAGTTGTCTCAACCAAACCATATTTGAGTTCACCGTCATCTGTCATATATTCCATACGACATTTGATTTTGGCGTGCAAATCAACAACCTTAGCATCCAAAGCCATTTCAACTTCGTTTGTATTTGCAAAGATTGAACCTTCACCTTTAAGTCCGTCTGCATCATAGGTCAGATAATAAATACCCAAGACCATATCTTGTGTCGGCACGATAATCGGCTTACCTGATGCCGGAGACAAAATATTGTTGGTAGACATCATCAAAACGCGTGCTTCCAACTGAGCCTCAACGGACAAAGGAACGTGAACAGCCATTTGGTCACCGTCGAAGTCGGCGTTGAACGCTGTACAAACCAACGGATGCAAGTGAATAGCTTTACCTTCAACCAATACCGGCTCAAAAGCCTGAATACCCAAGCGGTGCAAAGTCGGCGCACGGTTTAAGAGAACCGGATGCTCACGAATAACTTCTTCCAGGATATCCCATACTTCCGGACGCTCTTTTTCAACCATTCTCTTGGCTGCCTTGATTGTTGTAGCATGACCGTAGAGTTCCAACTTAGCGTAAACGAACGGCTTAAAGAGCTCCAAAGCCATCTTCTTCGGCAAACCGCATTGATGAAGTTTGAGTTCCGGACCAACCGTAATAACTGAACGACCGGAGTAGTCAACACGTTTACCCAACAAGTTCTGACGGAAACGACCCTGCTTACCTTTGAGCATATCGGACAAAGACTTCAGCGGACGTTTGTTTGTACCTGTAATGGCACGAGCGCGACGACCGTTATCAAACAAAGCGTCAACAGACTCTTGCAACATACGTTTTTCGTTGCGGATAATGATATCTGGAGCGTGGAGTTCCAACAATCTCTTCAAACGATTGTTACGGTTAATAACACGACGATACAAATCGTTCAAATCAGATGTAGCGAAACGACCACCATCCAACGGAACCAACGGACGCAACTCAGGCGGAATAACCGGCAGAACATCAAGAATCATCCATTCCGGCTTTGTATTGGAATCAATGAAGTTCTCAATAATCTTCAGGCGTTTAATCAGCTTTTTGCGTTTAGCTTCCGAAGCATTGTCTTTCAGCTCTTCGCGAATAGCTTTTCTTTCAGCTTCCAAATCAATGGAGGCCAAAATTTCCTTCAAAGCCTCAGCACCGATACCGGCACGGAAAGAATCCTCACCATATTCATCAATGGCTTCCTGATATTGTTCTTCTGTCAACAATTCGTTAACACCCAACGGAGTCAATCCCGGTTCAATAACGATATAGCTTTCAAAGTACAATACGCGTTCCAATGACTTCATCGGAATATCGGTCAAGATAGAGATTCTGCTCGGCAGAGATTTCAAGAACCAAATATGAGCAACCGGAGCGGCCAACTCAATATGTCCCATTCTCTCACGACGAACCTTAGAAAGAGTAACTTCAACACCGCACTTTTCGCAAACGACGCCGCGATATTTCATTCTCTTATACTTTCCGCACAAGCATTCATAATCCTTTACAGGACCGAAAATACGAGCGCAGAACAAACCGTCTCTTTCCGGCTTGAACGTACGATAGTTAATGGTTTCCGGCTTTTTAACTTCACCGTAAGACCATGAACGAATCTGTTCAGGCGAGGCGATTGAGATTTTGATTTGGTCAAAAGAATCACCAGAGACCTGTTGACCAAAAAATTTCATAATATCATTCATGTAAACTAAGCTCCTTTACCTTAAACTTCTTCGTTCAGCAACTCAACGTTCAGACACAGAGATTTGATTTCCTTAACCAAAACGTTGAAGGATTCCGGAATACCGGCTTCAAATCCGTCATCACCACGAACAATTGCTTCATAAACTTTGGTACGACCATTAACGTCATCGGACTTAACAGTGAGCATTTCTTGCAAGGTATAGGCAGCACCGTAAGCTTGCAAAGCCCAAACTTCCATTTCACCGAAACGTTGACCACCGAATTGAGCTTTACCACCCAAAGGCTGTTGAGTAACCAAAGAGTACGGACCAACTGAACGAGCGTGCATCTTCTCGTCAACAATGTGGTGCAGTTTAATCATATAAATGATACCAACCGTAACTTTGCGGTCAAACTTCTCACCGGTACGACCATCATACAAGTCAATCTGACCAGAAGTCGGCAAACCGGCCATCGTCAACATATTGTTGATGTCATCACCGCTAGCACCGTCAAATACCGGAGTTGCCATCGGCACACCGTTTTTGAGGTTAGAAATCATTTCCAATTTCTCAGGTTCAGACAACGGAACAATATCATTCTTGTATTGCTTATCACCATAGACTTTCTTCAACTCAGCATTGAGCTCGTCCATAGTCTTTTCACCGCGTTTATACTGTTCGCACATCTCATTGAGTTGTTTACCGAGCTCACGCGCAGCCCAACCCAAGTGTGTTTCCAGAATTTGTCCGACGTTCATACGAGAAGGCACACCCAACGGGTTCAATACGATATCAACCGGCGTACCATCTTCCATATAAGGCATATCCTGCAACGGCAATACACGAGAAATCGTACCCTTGTTACCATGGCGTCCGGCAATCTTATCACCGGTTTGAATCTTACGCTTTGTAGCAATAAAGACTTTAACCATCTTCAAAACGCCCGGCAACAAATCATCACCGCGTTGAACTTTTTCAACCTTGTTGTCAAAATGCTTCTGGATTTTTTCCAAACGAGCATCAAATGCAGCACCAAACTCTTCAATCTTGGCCATAACATCTTCGTCTTTGACGACAATCTTACGCCATTGTGAAGAAGGCTGAGAAGCCAAAACTTCTTCCGTAATAGTAGAGTTCTTAGCAATACCCTTCGGAGCATCAACAACAACTTGTCCAAGCAACATAGACTTCAAACGAGCATCAAAGTTTCTGCGAATAATGGCAATTTCATCATCGCGGTCTTTAGCCAGCTGTGAAATTTCTTCTTGCTCAATAGACAAAGCACGTTCGTCTTTTTCAACACCGCGGCGAGAGAATACATGTACGTCAACGACAATACCTTCAATACCCGGCTGAACACGCAAAGACGTATCGCGAACATCAGATGCTTTCTCACCAAAGATAGCGCGCAAGAGTTTCTCTTCCGGCGTAACCGGAGATTCACCCTTCGGCGTAACCTTACCGACCAAAATATCACCGGCCTTAACTTCGGCACCGATATAAACAATACCGGCTTCATCCAAGTTACGCAGAGCTTCTTCGCCCACATTCGGAATATCACGAGTAATTTCTTCCTGACCAAGCTTGGTATCGCGAGCCATAACTTCAAATTCTTCAATATGCAAAGACGTGAAGACATCATCGCGAGAAACACGCTCAGACAACAAAATAGCATCCTCGTAGTTCAAACCGTTCCAAGGCATAAAGGCAACCAAAACGTTTTTACCCAGAGCCAATTCGCCCATATCGGTACAAGGACCATCAGCCATAATATCACCGGCCTTAACCTCATCTCCGACCTTAACCAAAGGAACTTGGTTAATGCAGGTATTTTGGTTAGAACGACGGAACTTTTGCAGCTTATAGATTTCAACACCCATATCTGCGCCGTTTCCTTCTTTGGAACGAACCACAATACGGTTAGCATCTACCGCATCAACAATACCGTCATACTTAGCCACAACCGTAGCACCAGAATCTTTAGCAACGGCAGCTTCCATACCCGTACCAACGAGCGGAGCTTCCGAACGCAACAAAGGCACACCTTGGCGTTGCATGTTTGCACCCATCAACGCACGGTTCGCGTCGTCGTTTTCCAAGAACGGAATCAAAGCCGTAGCAACGGAAACCAACTGTTGCGGAGAAACGTCAATAAAGTCAATTTCTTCCGGATGAGCAAACTCAAATTCACCGGCTTTGCGGCAAGCAATCAAATCATTTTCAAAATGACCATCTTCCTTAACCTTAGCATTTGCCTCAGCGATTTTGAACTTGCCTTCTTCATTGGCTGACAAATAAACAACTTCTTTGGTAACTACGCCGTTAACAACCTTACGATACGGACATTCAATAAAGCCGTATTTATTGATGCGGGCATAAGTAGACAAAGAGTTAATCAAACCGATGTTCGGACCTTCCGGTGTTTCAATCGGGCAGATACGACCATAGTGTGTCGGATGCACGTCGCGGACTTCAAAGCCTGCACGCTCACGGCTCAAACCGCCGGGGCCCAAAGCAGACAAACGACGTTTGTGCGTAATTTCAGACAACGGGTTGTTCTGGTCCATAAATTGAGACAACTGAGAAGAACCGAAAAATTCACGGATAACTGATGCAATCGGTTTAGCATTAACCAAATCTTGCGGCTTAACATTATTCAAAACTTCAGAAGACATTCTTTCACGAATAGCTCTTTCCATTCTGAGCAAGCCCATGCGATATTGGTTTTCCATCAACTCACCGACAGAGCGAACACGACGATTACCCAAGTGGTCAATATCGTCAACTTCGCCTTTGCCGTCACGCAATTCAACCAAACGCTTAACAATACGCAAGATATCGTCTTTGCGCAAAGTGCGATATGTGTCCGGAGCATCATCAAAAGAGATGTCTAAGGCCACATTCATCTTCACACGACCAACGGAAGACAAATCATAACGTTCATTATCAAAGAACAATGCCTTAAACAACTGGTCAGCTGTTTCATAGGTAGGTGGTTCACCCGGGCGCATAACACGATAGATGTCAAGCAAAGCCTCTTCACGGCAGTTGTTTTTATCAGCTTCCAAAGTATTTCTGATATAAGGACCAACATTAACACCGTCAATGAACAAAGTCTTAATCTCGTTAACTTTAGCTTTAGAGATTTTATCTAACAATTCTTCGTTCAACTCGGCACCGGCTTCAGCAATAACCTCGCCTGTTTTACCATCAACAAGATTGTTTGCCAAAAACTTACCATACATTTTTTCTTTGGCAACACTGTAAAATTCCAAGCCCTCATCAGCCAATTTCTGAGCCGAACGCGGAGTCAATTTTTTACCTTGTTCCAAAACGACATCACCGGTTTTGGCATTAACCAAATCAAAATCAAACTTAACGCCTTTCATTCTTTCCGGAACAAACTTGGCTTTCCAGTTTTTCTTATCGGCGACATAAGTATCAACGTCATAGAAGTAATTTAAGATTTCTTCTTTATCCATACCTTTAACTTCGGCACGATCAATCTTCTTACCTTCTTTGGCGAGCTTTTTGATTTTTTCTTCGGTTTCTTTAGAATACAAAGAATACAAAATAGAAGTTACCGGCAACTTACGTCTGCGGTCAATACGGGCATAAACCAAATCCTTGGCATCAAATTCAAAATCAAGCCAAGAACCGCGATAAGGAATAACGCGGGCCGCAAACAAATACTTACCGGAAGCAACGGTCTTTCCTTTATCATGATCAAAGAAGACACCCGGTGAACGGTGCATCTGAGAAACGACGACACGCTCGGTACCGTTGAAAATAAACGTACCTTTATCCGTCATCAACGGAATATCGCCCATATAAACATCTTGCTCTTTAATATCGTGAATAGACTTTGCACCGGTAGCTTCGTCAATATCCCAAACCACCAAACGTAAGGTAGCCTTAACCGGAGCAGCATAAGTCATATCACGCTTAATGCACTCATCCACGTCGTACTTCGGCTCTTCAAGCTCATATTTAACAAACTCTAATTCACCGTTTCCTGAAAAATCTTTAATTGGAAAAATAGATTTGAATACTTCTTCCAGACCAAACTCGCAAGGTTCGGCATTTTTGTCCTGCTCAATAAAACTTGCATAAGAACCGGTCTGAACTTCGATTAAGCTCGGCATATCGGACACAGCGTCAATTTTGCCGAAACTTCTTCTTACACGTCTTTTGCTCGTATAAGATTCTTTCATTGTGCTTTCATCCCTAGGTGTAATTCCGTAACAATCCTCGCAGCGAACACTGCATCCCGATTACGGAAGGTTATAACTCATAATTTTTTCAAAGCATAAAATCCGCCTGCACCAACAAGGCCTTACGCCCCCGCAACCGAATTTGCAAAATAATTACAGACATCGTCTAAGTTTTTGAAATTACTTATTCAAAAAGATTCTTTTAAACGAGTCAAAGGCTCCTCAAACGGAACCTCTTTTTCAATAATAACATTTCTGCTTTAATCATTGCGCAATAAAAAAAATCAAAGTCAGAAATTTCGGTAATAATTTTTGGTAAAGACCAATCTATTACAAAGAAAGCCGGATGGCAGTCTTTTGACCGCCACCCGTCAAACCAAACTCAAAATTACTTAAGAGTAACTTTAGCGCCGGCAGCTTCCAATTTCTTTTTGATTTCTTCAGCTTCTTCCTTCGGAGCACCTTCTTTAACAGTCTTCGGAGCACCGTCAACCAAATCCTTAGCTTCTTTCAAGCCGAGGTTGGTAATAGCGCGGATTTCTTTAATAACGTTAATCTTGTTGTCGCCAGAAGCTTCCAGAATAACATCAAATTCTGTCTTTTCTTCTTCAGCAGCACCGGCAGCAGCACCGGCAGCAACAGCAACAGCAGCAGCGGCAGAAACGCCCCACTTCTCTTCCAACATCTTAGACAAGTCAGCAGCTTCCATAACGGTCAAAGCTGACAATTCATCAACTAATTTGGCTAAATCGGCCATTTTTTTTCTCCAATAAAATTTTATTAAACAATTAAATTACTTAAAAACTTTCGTCTTACGCTTTTAATATTGTTGCTTTTAGACCATGCAATGCGAAGTGGATTTTGAACGCTCTGTACACAATGGTACGCGAGAGAAAAATCCGCCAGCAAAACCGGCTAAAACAATAATACTATGCGGCTTCTTTTTCGCTGTAAGCTTTTGTAACGCGTGCCAATTGAGCACCCGGAGCCTGCAACAAACCAATAATCTTGGCTCTGAGCTCGTCCATAGACGGGATCGTAGCCAACTTGTTGATTTCGGCAACGGAGAGAACACCTGTTCCCATCGCACCGCCGACAACAATCAATTTTTCATTGTCTTTTGCAAACTGAACACAAGCTTTGCAAGCTGAAACAGGATCATTGGCAAACGCAATGGCTGTCGGACCTTTGAACAAATCGGCCAAGCCTTCAAACTTTGTTCCTTTAAGAGCAAGACGAGTAATCCGGTTTTTCGTAACTCTGAACCCGGCGCCTGCTTTTCTGATCTTGTCGCGCAGTTCCGAAACTTCCTTAACGGTCAAACCTTTGTAGTGAGAAACTACAATGATTTCGGAGCTGTTGAACAATTCATTCAGTTCACCGAGTAACTGTGTTTTTTCTTCGCGGTTCACTTATTGTCTCCAAACAAAACATTATCTTAAATCAGATAACGCCATTTTACACATCCGCAACTTTTGTTTTCACATCAGCCACGGGACCAAATCTGTCCAGGAGAAAAAAAGATAAATATTTTTCAACTCCCGTCTGCGCAGGATATTTAAAGTCTCAAACAAAAGCTTGCTTTGACCACCTGCGGTCTTGGACAGTTTTTCAGAAGCATTTAAGAACTTAAATATCTTCTGAAAGAGCGGGAAGCAAGCTTAGCCTGCCTCCCAAAACTTCAATTACAAAGCAGAAGAATCTACTTTAACACCAACACCCATTGTGCTGCTCAAAGAAATCTTCTTCAAATAGTTTCCTTTGAGAGATTGGGGTTTAGCTTTCAAGATAGCATCAATGAAAGTCTTGGCATTGTCATAAATCTGCTCTTCAGAGAAAGATGCTTTACCAATACCGGCATGAACAATACCATTCTTTTCAACACGATACTGAACTTCACCGGCCTTAGCTTTTTTAACGGCACCGGCAACATCTGTAGTAACAGTTCCGAGTTTCGGGTTCGGCATCAAGCCTTTCGGACCCAAAACGCGAGCAACACGACCAGCCAAGCCCATCATATCCGGAGTAGCAATACATCTGTCGAAATCAATTTTGCCGGACAAAATTGAATCAACCAGATTCTCAGCCCCAACGATATCAGCTCCGGCAGCCTTAGCCTCGTCAGCTTTCTCACCTTGAGCCAATACGGCAACACGAACAGTTTTACCAGTACCATGCGGCAAAGAGCAAACGCCACGGATCATCTGATCAGCATGCTTCGGATCAACACCCAAATTGATAGCGACATCAATTGTCTCATCAAATTTTGCAGTAGCGTTGGATTTAACGATTTTAACAGCTTCTTTCAGAGCATAAGCCTGAGTTTTGTCAACTGTCTTATAAGCATTTACAAGTCTTTTTCCAGCCATCGTCTTACTCCACTACCTTAATACCCATGGAAACAGCCTGTCCTTTAACCATATTCATGGCAGACTCAACTGTAGAGCAGTTCAAGTCAGGCATCTTGGTCTCGGCAATCTCTTTAACCTGAGCCATAGTAATCTGACCGGCAACAGTCTTACCGGGTTCCTTAGAAGCAGATTTAACACCGGCAGCTTTCTTAATCAAATAAGCAACCGGCGGCAACTTTGTCTCAAAAGTAAAAGATTTATCTTCAAAAGCCGTAATAACAACCGGAACAGGAACACCTGGTTCCATCTTCTGAGTAGCAGCATTAAATGCTTTGCAGAATTCCATAATATTCAAGCCTTTTTGGCCCAAAGCCGGACCAACCGGAGGAGAAGGGTTAGCCTTTCCTGCGGGGATTTGAAGCTTGATTAATCCTAAAATTTTCTTTTTAGTCTTAGCCATTTTCATACCTCTGTTAGGTTCGTGGTTTTCCAGACCATGGCTGGTCTCCCACGAAATTACAAATTAACACGATTCGCACTCTCAAAGGGCAAACTTCACCCTTTAAGAGTCGCCTCTATATATCACAACAGATTCAATTTGCAAGCATTTTCTTCAAAAAAAATTTGATTCAAGCCTTTGATTTGACTCGCAAAAAAAGCCGATATACCTCAAAGGCATATCGGCAACATAGAAAAACTGACAAACTAAACCTTTTCAACTTGTCCGAATTCCAATTCAACCGGCGTAGAACGACCAAAGATTGAAACCGAAACCTTCAAACGAGACTTTTCAACATCAACCTCTTCAACCAAGCCTACAAAAGAAGCAAACGGACCGTCAATAACTCTGATTTGCTCGCCGACTTCATAGTCAACCACGGTTTGCGGTCTTTCAACACCTTCCTGCATCTGCGTAATAATACGCTTTGCCTCAGCTTCCGAAATCGGTTGCGGCTTGTTGCGGCTGCCCAAGAAACCGGTAACGCGCGGCGTATTCATAACCGCATGCCAAGTATCATCGGTCATTTCCATCTTAATCAACACATAACCGGGGAAGAACTTGCGTTCGGAATTAACTTTTGAGCCTTTTCTGACCTCAACCACATCTTCGGTCGGTACCAAGACATCAAAAATTTTGTCTTCCATTTTTTTCAACACAGCCTGTTCTTTAATCGATTCGGCAACTTTCTTCTCCGAACCGGAATAAACATGAAGGACATACCAACGTGCAGCCATAAAACTATACTCCAAGACCAAATATTAACTTAACAGCCCAGCCGAAAATCTGATCAACGAAGAAGAAGAAAGTCGCAGCCAAAGCCACCAAAATAATGACCATAACAGAGGTCTGCATAACTTCCTTGCGTGTCGGCCAGGTAACCTTTTTAACTTCTTGTTTTACCTGTCTGAAAAACTGAATCGGGCTAATTTTTGCCATAGATCCCATCCATCCAAAAAATTACAACAAAGCCAGCCGTTTCACATCATTTTTGGTCGCATCTGCACATACGAACATACAACCAAACAACAAAGAAAGGCTGTCTGATTTATCGGCAACATAAACTATAACACAAAAGATTGCAACAATTTTTTCAAAAAAAGCCTAATTTGTCTTAATAAAACGCCTCAAGCATATTTTTTTACTTGACCTAGAGTATGCTCTAAGTCTTAAACTGAAAAAAATTTAATAAATAGGAGTAGATTAATGGGATATACAATTGGTCAAGTAGCCAAAAAAACCGGCTTAAGCGTTCATACTCTGAGATACTATGAAAAAGAAGGTCTTTTACCTTTTATCAAAAAAAACAGTGCCGGCTTGCGCGTTTTTTCAGATTCCGACCTAGGTTGGCTGGAGCTTATTGAATGCCTTAAAGCCACCGGCTTACACTTAAAAGGCATCAAACAATATATAGATTGGTATATTGAAGGCGATTCAACGCTTCAGCAACGCTTAGATATGTTCAAACAACAAAAAATCCGTGTAGAACAACAAATGGCAGAGTTACAAAAGCATATGAACAAAATCAACTATAAAATTGAACTCTATACCCAAGCCGTCAAAGACGGCACGCTTCACCCCGAAAAAGAAACCGCTTGACTCTAAAAAACTTAGCTATGCTATACTGCCGAAAACAACGGAGAAAGAAATGAAACTTTATCACTACATCACCAAAGGCAACAACGCTCTCAAACAAGGAATTTTGTCTTTTGCCAACAATCCTCAGGCAGATTTACATTATTACTACAAACGCACCGGCGGTGAAACCACGCATAAGGGAATTGTTAAGTGGATGGAAAATTGTTTTACGGGCCGCAGCCGCGCCATTCGCGGTTTTTCCGAGCCCATCCAATGGACCGAAAAAAGCATAAATATGTTCAAACCTTTTATTGAAAATGCAGACCTTTTTGCCATTGATTTAGACACTCTGCAAAAAGACGGCTTCATAGAAGCTGTTTATGTTTCGCCGGCTCTCCGTCCAAATTTAGATAATGAACTACTGCAAGATTGCGATGAAAAATTAGTCAAGCTAAATTCTATTGCCGACATAGACACTTCACCGGTAGATTGGTCGATTTGTGATGAAAAATTAGGCTTAAGGTTTTCGGTAGTGCCTTACTACTTAATCGTCATCAAAGGCGGCATCATCCCTCCCCGCTACATTCATAAAGAAAATTAATACAAAAATTTTATTTACATTTTTCAACATCTCCCTATAATCGCAAAAAATTTAATTATATTGTCTAACAATTATTTTGTACTAAGCTTTATGAAAACAAATTTATCTATCTGTAGCATAACAGTTAATTTTATTGATTGTGAGAGGAATAGCGTTATAAAAGCTATTGAAGATATGGTAGAAATATCTAAGCTGACCAATCCCAGCTGCAGCAAAGTTTGTGCCACATTAAAAGGCGTTTACGTATCGGTAAACAGCCAAAGCGACATTGCAGAAACCTACAAAAAATGGGACAAAGACTGGCACGAAATGATGATTAAAAAGGAAAAGGAGGCAAAAGAGCAAACTCATCTCAGAGGTTGCTGAGCTCTTTTACCACAATCAAACCGCTTTTTTACAAGCGGTTTTTTTTATTAACTATAATAAACCCCGACAACAGAGATAATACCCAAAACAAGGGCAAAAGTTTTTCTAAACGTAAACTTATCCATTTTAAACAATACAGAAAGCAAAAATACCAAAAAAATTCGCATCTGAGCAATAATCATAACCACCGTCGGTGCGTCGTTAATAAAGCTAAATGTTTCCAAAAGATAATACAAGCTTTCCAATATTCCGACAACCAAGCCCAAAAACAACAAACTATTCCACCAATTTTGAGGCTTAAACTTTTGCTCTGAACAATTAGAAAAAACATTATAAGCAAAATACGGAAGCGCAAGCATATAATATGACAAGTTTATGGCTATTTCATTTGCTCCCAAACCATCAGAAACCTTAATCAAATACGGAGCCGCGACATAAAAAAGAACCGAACCTAACACCCAAAGAAAACCCTGCCGTTCTATTTCCTTAAAACAAGAATTCTCTCTACTCAAACAATCTTTACAAAACAAAAAAATTGAGAATATAAAAACAGCAAACATCCCAACAAAATAAGGCGTAATCTTTATATAGCCGACACAAGAATCAATAAACAGTGTCAAAAACAAATTACTGCTTTCTATTAACCCTACTAACCCCAGCGGCAAATACTCCAATGCTTTAACAAAGCAAACATATCCCAATAATACAAAAACACCATGTATCAATAAATATGGGATAGAAGAATATGTAAGAGTTATGCCCACATTCAGCCCATATATCAGTTGGATAACAAAAGCAATAAATGAGGTAAATAAAAGAACTTTATGATAGTTATATCTATTAACGGCATAATCTAATACCGCATCAGAAAACGAATTGGAAATTGTCGCCAAAACAGCGGTATACCGATAATCCATTCTACCCTCTTATTAAGTGATATACTAATCTCATATAAAATACATAAATAAAATATTAGTTAAAATCACTCTACAAGCACCACTCCACCACAACACGCACAAAAAAAGAGCCCGTATAAAAAAATCACACCCCAAGACAACCAACGTCTTAGGGTGTTTTTTTGCAAAATACATCAGCTTGCTAATCCAACAACTTCATTTCATTTAAGATGAATGCCGCAACAGCACAAAGCAAACACCAAACTAATATCAATCCGCCGGTACTATTATGCGCGATTTCATTTCCATAATGGTCATAAGACACACCATATTTTTTATCCAAACGGTTATCAATAACCAGCCCGACTATAGCCACAACAACCAAGCCGACACCTGCAATACAAAAAAAAGCAAACATAACATAAAATTTTTAAATAATATTCATATTTTTAATTAAAGTAAGCCAGAGATAAAACCAACCACAATTTTTGTCAATAAAAAAACCCCTTTCGGACGGCTTAAACTTGCCAAACAGAGCATATAAAACGATGTCTAAAATTTAAAATTGAACTTTTTGATAAATCCACATACTATAAGTTTTATATAGTTCTGCAAGAAAGACATTATTTATGAATACGCCCATAAAATATAAATTCATAAAAACATTAGGTAAAGGAGCCTCATCTTCTGTTGATTTAGCTAAAGACGAAAATGGAAATAATGTTGTTATAAAACATTGTAATAAAGAAAATAAGCATACTTGGAAGCAAGAATGCTTAAAAGAAATCTCAATTACTTCATCTTTGGCAAAAACAAACCCAAGCTGTAATTTTCCAACCTCGCGAATAGAAAATATTGATGGCGAAGATATTATGGTATCAACATTTATTCAGGGGAAAGAGTTATCCAAGGATGTTTTAGAAGAGCTACCGGAAGCTCAACAAAAACAAATTGCCAAAGATTTAGGAACATTTTTATATTATCTTCACAACCAATCAATTAAACAACAAGAGCAAAAATCTTCATCTCATAGCCTAGATATTTTCAACAAAAAAGAAAAAAAACTAAAAGAAAGGCTAAACTTACTTCCTACTGAAGTTCAAGAACAAATCAATCAAGTAATATCTGACTTTGATAACGACACTAATTATGGCAAAATTAATGTCCTAAGCCACAACGATTTAATTAAAGATAACTTATTATATGATAAGAGCTCCCAAAAACTATCCGTTATTGATTTCGGAGATACTGAACTTAATGATATTTATACAGATTTTGCATATCTGATGAGAACCGGACAATTAGGAGATAAATTTGGTATTGATGTAATAAATGCATATAACAAGATAAATCAGGAGAATAATACAGGTATTTGCATAAACACACATACGGCCAAAAAATTAGCAATTTTACTTTCTCTAAAAAAAATAAAAAAACTGAATAAAACAAACAACTCGGAGCGAGCCCGCTTTATAATCTATATGCAAGAATATGAAAAACATAAAACTACAGGGATGTATAAAACAAATACATCTAACTTACACACTTACCAAGGCAAAGAACTGTAGTTTTTCTTCATCAAAAATTCTCATCAACTTCCTCTATTGCTAATAATAAAAAAACCGCCCTTTCGGACGGTTCTTTTTATTGGCAGGGGATATAGGATAATATACGGACTATTTTTATACGACGCACAAGCTAAAAACCAAGAAAATTCAATAGCTCGAACTTATATAGAATGTTTAAACAACTTAAAACAATCTTTCAATCAATCTTGATCCTCAATATTCCAACGATGATTGTAGTCAATGTGGTCATTTTTAAACTGTATTAAAGCATCTATATATTGCTTAAGAATTAAAGTAACATCACTATTTTGAGGGATTGTATCATCATCTAAAATTTCTAAAAATTTTATTGTAGGATGATCTTTAAGCAATTCCTGTGCAGTATTAAGTAATCTGTTAATCATTTTAATCTTTAGTTTGTTCAATGCACCATCAGCTTTTTTGGATGATAAATCCTTCATTTCCTTATACATTGACCCTATCATAGGATATATCATCTCAAATTTATCAGCATCTGTTTGTGATATATAATATTTATCTCTACCCATTTTTATTTCTCCAATTTTTTAGGCTGTCCCGTTCTTACATCTGTTAATTCCCCATCGATTTTCCAAAACCACTCCCCAAGGTCAAAAACAATATTGTCACTTCTTAATTGTTCCATACACATCAAATATTGCATTAAAACAAAAACAATGTCACTATTAGACGGCAATTCATCGACATCAAAATTATTAAATCCTTTTAGAGGCATATAACGCCCCATTAACAATTTATTAGCTTCATCGAGGACAGAATTTATATGATTTATTTTAAATTTATTTACTGCTCCATCAGGATTCTTTTTAGACAACACACTAATCTCTTGATGAAGGCCTTCTAGCTGACTATTAATCTTTTCAAAATGACTTGGCTCTAACGCAATTTTATTACTCATATCACTCCTTTCTTATGATGGACATTTTCTCATAAATTCAACAAAAGCTCTATTAATAACCTCAATTGGCAATCTTTGCTTGCTCTCAAATAAATTAACCATTAAATCAACATCAGCATCTGTCAAAACCAATATACACTTTCTTTGTCCCGACCATAAATCTATAAGGTTTTTCTGAACATTCTTTGGAGGTTCATTCCTTGTTACTAATATACCAAATCTACCAAAAGACTCTGATAAATACCTATTTAATTGATTTACATGCTCTCTATCAAGAGATTTAACATTTTTTAACTCCATCACAATCTGTCTACAGTCATACTTGTTATATATATCTTCAAGAAACGGAAGATTTTTGTTGTTATAAAATATCAGATCTCTAATTAATACACCACTATCCGTTCTAGCTTGGCTATCTGCAAAATCCAAATGAGGATAAAAAACTGATGCAAATAACTGGACAATAACATTTTCATACCTTTTATCAGCAGCATCAACTGTTCCCGTTGGTAATTTTTGCAATTCTGAAAGTTTTCTCTTCGCTGATATTATAGGTATTTGCTTGAACAAGGGGTCATTAAAACAATCTTTCTGTTCTCGCTCCTTAATTTCAACATATGACTGTACAGTACCATAATTTTCTCTATTATACTTAAGTATCTTTATTCTGCCTAATTCATTTTTATCGATTTTATCATCAATATCTTTTATATAAAAAGAGTTGAAATAATCATCATAGTTAAGCCAAGGAATATATCTAAGCCATCTTTTAGGAACAAATATGATAGGCTGCTTACTTTCTGGATTTTGAGGTAAAAAGACATCCTCTTTCTTTAAGATATTAGATTTAGCATTATAAACCATCAAACCAGATGTTTTAACTAAAGGAATTTTATTCTCCTCTGAACTTTGTATTGTATAATCAATAAGAAAAGATTTAATTAAACTACAAGTTATATCACTTATCCTATCCTTAGAAATACCATCAACAAGCATCTGTATTGTTTCAAAATGAGTAAATCCATTTTTTTGTATTTGAGGAATACTCTTAAACAATGACAATATTTCCCTTGCCTGCTTGTTTCCAATCTTAGCACCTTTTTTAGTCTTCGATGTTCCTAAACCCACCTCAGGACATTCAGAGAACTCTTTTAGAAGTTCAATAGCCTCACTTTCATTACCTGTATTTACCATGTAACCAAGATGATTAAATGAGTTCAATACAGATGCATGTAAAGAAGTGTCTTGCATAGATGGCGATTTCCACAATAAAAATGGGTCGACATAAAGGGGAATATCTTCATCAACAAAAGGAATCGCAAAATCTAACTGTTCTTGAGTAACGGGTATATTAAAAAAATCTGTAAGTCTTGGACGTATAATTTTCATAGAAAAGCCTTTACAAAAAAATAGCAACCATTAAAAGTAACAGTACAACTTTAACAATTAAGAATCAATACGTTTAAAACTTACTTAGCTCCATAGATATCCAAAAAATTGAAATAAGGAACCTATATACATCAACGACTCAATGTCAAAAAACAAACTCATTGAAAATAAGGGACATTTAGCTCCATTATTTCATCCTCAGGTATTTCCTTTATTACAATATAAATTTAATATTTACCGATAATAACTTAAAATGGTAAAAATTGCTCCGATTGTAGTTACAAGCAAGGTTATACCTCCAATCCATAAAGATAATTTTGTAAATTTTACTGACTTCTCATTAAGCAACTTAGCTTGTTCTGCCAATTCAAGACTTTTCTGATTATATTCTTCTGTTATTTGGTCTCTACGATTCTCTCGTTCATTTTGTTGACGTTCTTTTTGTTCTTGTATCTGTTTTTCTATGAACTGCTGCTCATATATTCTACTTACAGCTTTTGCTGAATTAGGCGTTCCCGCATTATTAAACATAGATTATCCTTTTCCTATTAACTCTTACTAACAATGTAAGTAATAATTTTTCTACAAGCAAGAAGAAAACCTAAAAATCACATCGTTACTTTTTCAAACTCATCCAAATTATCCATAGTAATTTGAGACAGCTTTTGAGAATCCGTACATGTAATCAGTTTATCAAACGGAGCTTTCAATCTATATTCCAACCTTTTACCATTCAACTTGCAATCCGTAATAAGTAATCGTAACAACTGATTTTTCTTATCTGAAGTCGCTTTATCAAAAATATCTGAAATATTTGCGGCCATAGAAACTACATTAACTACATTTTGTTTCATATCATTATCTATAGTTTTATACTTTTCCAAGCTTTTTTCCAATTCTTTTATTTGATTATCAATTTCAGCCTTTTTACTTTCATAAAACGAATAAGGAAAATTTCCTTTAAGACAAAAATCAAACAAATTTTTTCCTTGTATCTGCAAATCATTTATTTCTCTTGTAATTCTAGATTTAAAAATTGTATTTAATTGAGAAATATCATTTAATTGCTTTAAAAGTTGTTCTTTTAAGGCTTCTTGCACGGATGATGGAAGACTTAACTTAGCAAAAACTTCTTGTTTTAGCTGTCTAATAATTTCATTTTCATTAACTATTCCTTGGTTACATATTTTAGCAGAATGTCCACATCTTAAATAAACATATTCTTTTCCATTCTTTTTAATTTTCTTTTCTGGAGTAATCAAACAACCACAACTTTTACAATGAATAAGTTTTCGGAATATATATGTTGTTTTTGTAAACTCTTTAATATTTGTTCTATTATGACCGCCATTCTTAACAAATATATTTTGAACAGAATTAAATAATTCTTTTGATACCAACGGCTCATATATGTGTGGCATAAGATTGCCTTTAATACACATCTCACCGTAATAAAAAGGATTCGTAAGTATTTCATAAACAGTATTTCTTGTAACAAAGCAATTCTTTCTATTCTTTGCTTTAGAATATAACCCCAATTCTTTTGCCAAATGCCAAATAGATGTAACAGTATGTAATCCTGTTGCAAACTCCATATATAAACGTTTAATAATTGGAGCTCGAACAGAATCAACCACTATAATTGCTTTATTATCTTCATTTCTTTGATTTAAATAACCTAATGGAGCTCTGCCTTGCCATTTACCTTCAGCCCAATTTTTATTTAGACTATCCTTTACCTTATCAATCATATTGTTAATTTGAGCATTGGCAAAAAGAACGTGCATATTCCAAAAAGTTAAATCTGTACTTTTTGAATCTTTATGAATAATCAATCCTTCTTTAAGAAAATGAACTTCTATTTTACCATCTTTTCTTAATTTATTAATCAAATAAGAATCATCACTACTACGCTGCAAACGGTCAACATAATTCACAACAATTGCAACCCTACCTATACAAGATTGAGCAAAATCCAACATTTCATGATATTGTTTTCGATCTCCTCTTGTCGAACTTTCATCAATACTGAAATCTTTGATGATTTTTAAGCCTTTTTCTTGGCAATATTTTGTAATAGCCTCCATTTGAACATTTAAAGAAACTCCTTCTTCTTTTTGTCTTTTGCTTGAAACTCGGGCAAAAACAATTGCCTGAGTGCATTTATCACTTTTAATAACTTTTTGATACTTCTTTCTCATTATTCATAATCCTCTTCTTCAAAATAATCATCATCATCTTCTTCATAAAAATCGCTATCCATTGAAGAAATAGTAGCTTTTGTTTGATTGTCTGTAATATTTACAACTGTCCAATTTTTATCTGATACATCAAATTCAACAGATATATCTTGAGATGCTTCAAATATTGCTATACCTGAAAAGTCTTGCGTTCCGTATTCTTCTTTCCAATGTTGAAGCATTTTGGAAGTTAAACGACAAACACAAACCATTCCGGCATCTGCGAAGAATTCAGACTTTATAACACCAATACCGCTAAGCTGATTACTCCAATCTCCAAAACCGGTACCGCAAGCAAAAGCAGGATAACCGGTATATTCAATCAAAGCCTTGGAAACAGCCTCATCAAACCTTTGATACATAAATTCATCATCTTTATATTTATCAAAGACTTCACAACATTTACTCCAAACATCATTATCCAAGATATAGCAAGGATCGGTGACGACATATTTTATAGAAATACCCATTTTGTTACTCCTTTGTTTTTACACTATATTTATTATGTCGCGATAATTTGGGAATGTACGCAAAAAAATGAGTCCGTTTGTAACTTTTTTGCTAATATTTTACTAATTTTCAATGTGTTAACTTTTGACATCCGTATGTTAAAAGTTATTGTCATTGACGACAATTTATTTTGTCTCTTGATTTTCTTGTTCTAAAACAACTTCAACTGCAATTTTATAAAAGTTTATAAGATTAGTAGTCATTTCATTTAATTCAATATCCGTAATGCCGGGATAAAGAATTGACAACTCATGAGCGAGCTTACTTCTATCATTATTTTTCATGTTATATAGAAGTGTTTGTCTTTGTGTTTCTACTAAATTTTTTTTAAGAAAATTGAAATTTATGTATAAAAAAAACCTTTGTTTGTGAGAAACAAAGGTTAAAAGTGAATAACAAAAATAAAAATTGATTAGTTTTTAAAGAATTTTAGATGCGATTTAGCAATGTGAAGCTCGGTATAATCATCTAATATCAATTCTTTCATATAAGGAATATTAATAAAAAGCGGAATATTCTGTTTACTTGCAAAGACAAGAGCTGTTTTATTATCATTTTTGATACCCTCTCGAGTTGCAAAATCCATAGCTTCATTAATTATCTTATAAAGTTTTTGTTCATCACTTGTTTCCTGAGATACAAATATATTAACAATTGGAAGTTTTTCATGTTTACAATATTTCAAAACTTCCAAATATTGCTTAGTTGTATCTGCTCCAATTGCGATAAATACAGCTTGATTTGCTTTTTTCTTTTGTTTTTCTAATTTATTATAATGCATTATTGATATCCTTTATTTGATTGCGCATTATATTAGAACTACAAATTTATAAAGTTTCTGAGCTGCACTAACTGTAAGAAATATAAACTTTTGTAAAATTTAGCAGAAGTTGAATTTTATCTCTTTATTATACCCCCATACCGGATACCCCATCTTAGACTACCTCTGTGATATTAATAAAGACAATCCCATCCCCGTGCCGGACAGACCATTAAAAATTAGTTAAAGTTTAATAAAAGCCTTTACACGTGAGATAATGTTGATGAGTGTAGTTTCCAATAGATGTTGTAATATCAAAAAGAGCTTACAACCCCATTCCACCATTTTGCCTATAAAATTCATCACGGCATTCTTTATCAATATCTATACCCAAGGCTTTTATTCTTTGACGCATATCAGAATCTAAACAATATAATCTCAATGTTCTTTTAAGCCATTTGAAATAATCTTGTAGTGATTTTCCATATTTATTATGATATTCATTAAAACTACAATACTTCACCGGATCTCCATAATCATCTAACTCACAATCTCGGCTTGGGGATATAGAAGGTGTCGATAAACCTTTTTTTATATCATTATTTTTATCTTTTATATCTATATTTTGATTGCTTGTTTCTTTTGAATTCGTTGTTTTTGTTTTTTGAGCATTTTTATTTCCTTTTTTAGAAATACTTTTTTTAATATTAGTTTCATAGCTATTTTGCCAAAGTTCAGCTTTATTCTTATTAAAATATTTATCCATTTCAATAATTAGCTCTGTAGTATCTGTTATAATATGTTTTTCAGGTAACGTAGTTTTTTCAATGGTTAATTCTTTTGTATCTAGATTATAAGACCATTTAGATTTTCCCATTCGTTCAATTGAAATTTCGATTGAACCTCCAATCATTAAAATATTACATATATCAATAGTATTCAAAACCGGATATGAAAAATTGTATCCAGGGATTTTATTTGCTAAATCTATTGATTTTACAGCTCGTGCATTAAATTCTGAACTTTTTACAATTTCAATCATTTTTATTGTCCTTTTTTTGTTAAAACATGATATAGAATTGTAAAAATTATGGTTTCTACTAAAAAAAGTTCCAAATAGTATATTTTTCTTGTTTATTGACTGTTTATTCTCTGTTTGTTTCCTGTTTGATTCCTATATATAAAGATATTCAAATAATTAATAATAAATTTAATTATTTGATAATAAAGAAAGCTACTTAGAAATAAATATACATAAGAAATATATTTAGAAAGTGACATATAAAGCAATAAAGTATTCTTTCTATATTTTAAAATTTTTTATTCTTCTTAATTAAATATTATTATTTGAATAAAATATTAAAATTAAACATAAACGATTATAACAACAAACATCTTTTTCTTACTATGGTATGAAAAATATATATTATAATAAAATATAAGGGGCGGGCTTCTTTTCTTGTCAAATTATAATTAACTTCTGTAAAATTTTACAAAAGTTGATTAACTGACATCAATGTCACTTAACTGATGGTAACGAAATCAAATGTATATATTTGTAAAAAATAATCAATTTAAACACAAATAAACTATATGAGGGAAATAGTTTATGAAATTCTTTCTATCTATCAATGATTCTATACTTCTTTCAAAACACTGACATAAACAAGCTTAAAACAACTCCTGATTCACCAATTATATTCAAGTAATAAAAGTTATATTGAAAGAAAATACCGATTCCTATGGTCAAAAAATGATATTTAATTTGTATCTTGTTAATTTATATGAATGTCAATTAATGAAAAAGTGACATCAACGACATGTAATCCATTTAACTTTTAACATCCGAGTGTAAGAAGTTGATTTTAAAGTTTGTGTCATCAACGACAATAACTTTTACAACAAAGACTAAAATTAGGTTTTTATTGTTTTTTTACTATTTTTCTATGAATTTAAGCTTGAAAACCTAGAATAAAAAACGCATTAAATCCTTGTTTTATAAGTATATGCCTTGTTTTTTTATTTTATAGTTTTCATACAATTACATAAAATTAAAGAATAATATCAAAGAAAAAAGTAACTTCTTGTTATGCATAGCAGGAAGTTAAATTATAAAAAAACATCATAATGGAAATTTAACCGTTTACAAATCCCAAAATACACGACAATACACTTATATCAGATTCTTTTGAATAGTTATAACACATTGTAAATAGGTATTATTATGTTTGACTTATGCTAAATTTTACAAAAGTTGTAAAAACAACCTCATTCCAATTGAGAATTAGGTTAATTATTTGAAATTTCATAAACATCTTGTTTAGACATATACCATTACTCCATAAACAACCCGTGGATAACCGAATTTAGTAAAAGTAACAAAACCTATACCAAATAAAACGCTTGTATCCATGGGTTAAAAAATGAGGCATAAAAAAATACCCTGCAACTTTCTTGTTACAGGGTATCTTCGTACTAGTTGTTAAGCATTAAAATTTATATTTAGCGTTTAACAAACCGGTGTGGTCTTGGTAATCCTCACGGAATTTACCTTCATAACCTAGAGAGAGTTCAACATTATCATTGATTTCTGCGGTTAATCCGGCACCAAATTCCATACCGAAGCGGTCTAATGCTTCACCTTCAACACTATAAGCCGAACCATTGGCCAAAGTTACGACAGAGTTTGTGTCATCGTTCATCAGGTCATAAGTTGCGGCAATGCGTGCTTCCGGTTTAATGTTCATACCGTTTTCAAGCGTCCAAGTTTTGCTGACTTTAGCGCCGATAACACCGGTTAAGATATCGCTATCATTTGCAGATACTCTTTGGTCGGCAGAATCTTTATAGCTGTCTTGGCTAATGTGAACATAGCGCAAACCAACTTCAGGAGTTAAACCGAAGTGTTTCATTTGCATGTCATAACCGGTCATAGCTTGCAAACCAAAGGTTTCGGCATCATAGTCAGACTTAACATTAATTCCGGCAACATTCTTGCTTTCGTCATAATCTGACCAGCCGTATGAGGCGATACCGTTAACATACCAATTACTCGGCTTATATTCTCCATAAACAAAGGCAGTATGTGTATCAACATCGGTATCTCTTTTGAAGCCGTCAATATCGGTGTTGGTATAAGCATAACCTAAACCGACTTTGGTGTCTTCCGTTACATATTTTTCAGCACCCATGGCGATACCGTTTGAATCTGCATCAAAGCCATAAGATTTTGAAGTGTCATCAAGTTTAGATTTATTAAACAAGCCTTGAACCCACATTGCGGCACGTTCAAAGATATTATCGCCGGAAGACATACCTTCACCACCGGTTGAAACAGAACCACCGGTTAAACGAGTACCGACAGCGCCAAAGACTTGGTTTGCAGTTTCGGTTTGTGTATGTTGAACCATTGGCGCAACCTCAGGAGCAACAGCAGTCAAAGCATCCGTGTAGGCTTTTTTTCCAGCGGCTGATGTATCTTGAGATAAAGCATACAAAACATTTGAAACCTTTTTAGCTTGTGCGCTAACGTTAGACGAATTATTAATACTTTCCCAGGCTTCGGCGGTAGAAGCATTAGATATTGAGCCTCCAGCATCTGCAACAATATCTGATGATGTTACATCCTTACCGGAGACTTTTAATGAGCCATCTTCATTCCATTCAATATTATAACGGCTATTTTCAGCAATTTTATTGGTAAAACTTCCTTCAATATTTTCGCTGTTTAAAAATTTGAAGGTTTCACTTCCGGTACTATCAACAACACCATTGTCTAAAGTAACTTTCATTGTGGTATCTTTACCAATTTTGATACTATCAGCCATGATGTTACCAAAACTACTAGTTGACTCTACACGCAAAGATAGATTTGAATTTTCGGCAAAGTTAGCAGTTGTTGCATTTACTGTATTAGTACCAATATCCAAACCAGCTCCATTTGCAACATTTAGGTTACCAATTTTACCTGTTTGCTTATCATAAGCTAATGTACCGTTATTAACATTCAAAGAAGCTAAATTACCAATTGTACCTGAAATGGCATTACTTAAAGAATGATTTTCTTCAAAAGTTAAGTTGGTGCCCGAAATATCACCATCTATTAAAGCATTAGAAGAAGCAATGTTTAAATTACCATTTCCAGATAGACTAGCAGCTAAAGTACCAGCAACATTAATAATACCATTATCGGTTAATAAAATTCCGGTTTTATCTGTAGTAGCAATAACTTCCGGTAAATTAGTCTTATCTGTACCATCAGGAATTTCCTTAACAGCAAAAAGTGTTGCACCTTCCTCAACATTAATAACACCTTGTTCTTTTACATTTATCTCACCTTCTGTTACAAAAATAGCTTGATCTTTAATATTTACAGTTCCTCCTGTAATACTAATGTCTCCAGCTGAAGCCGGTTTAGATTGCTCACCAAAAACACGATCCATATCTTTATAGGCGGTTGTAATCATAGCAAAATTACTCATATTTACTGTTCCACCACTAAGATTAACATCACCTAAAGACCAAATCTGACCTACATCTTTAATACTTACATTTCCTCCACTAATGTTAACGCTTCCTAAGGCGGAAATATCTGCTTCATTACTAAAATTCAACGTACCATCGCTAATATTGACATTTTTGAAACTTTCAATATCTGCATTATTAAAGTTGAGAGTTCCTGCAGTAACATTAATATCATCTTGTTCTGTTATACTACTATCATTACGATTTGTATCTTCTGATATATCCAAAGCATAAGCATTTGAAACGCCTATTAAAGCCACTAAAGCCGTTGTAATTAAAAGTTTTTTTCTCATAAGTTCAATTTCCTTATCTTTAATTGCAATTAAAGTTTGTCATCTGTTTAAAACAGATAGCTTTACTATACTAAAACCAACGATTGTGGCCGATTGACTACAAAACAGATGTATACGGGCAGAATGGAAAACAAGTCATTATTTTTACTTTATTTTTTTATAAGAAGAAAAAGTGCGAAACTTAAAAATTTTGGTTGAATTTATCGTTCTAATAAAATGACCGGTATTTGTAATAAATTTGAAGGAGAACACTATGTCTGTAATTGGTTATATTCGGGTTAGTTCCAATAAACAAACCTATGCACACCAACACTTTGAGATTGAACAATTTGCTAAAAGTCAAGGATTAAAAATAGATAACTGGATGGAGGAAACAATATCCTCAAGAAAGGCTTTAAAAAATAGAAAACTTGGAGCTTTATTAGAAACTTTGCAAGAAAATGATATTTTGATTACTTGTGAAATATCCCGTTTAGGTCGCTCTTTGCTTGAGGTTATGCGGATTTTAGAAACTTGCTTGAATAAAAATTGTCAGGTTTGGACATTAAAAGAAAATTATCGCTTAGGCAATGATATCCAATCTAAAGTTCTGGCATTTGCTTTTAGTCTGGCTGCAGAGATAGAAAGAAATTTAATCTCTCAACGAACAAAATCATCGCTAGCCAATCTTAAAGCCTCGGGGAAAAAGCTTGGTCGTCCATTTTCGGCAGAATCTAAAAAACTAAAACTTTCAAAAAATGCTAAAAAAGTACGAAATTTATTAGAAAAAGGCATTTCTAAATCTCAAATTGCTCGAATTCTTGGTGTACAAAGAAGCACTTTAAGACATTTTATTTATCGTATGCAATGGTAGACTTAATGTCTTTAAGGAAAGTAATAAAAAAAAAGCCCGATTTGATTAAACTCTCTTCGGGCTTCGCTTTTAGTATTCTTCTGCTAACATTATAGTCATAACACGGTTTGTTAGGCTTGGATTGCTTGGATCTTCTGAATAAAATCGATAATTTTTATCATAATAATCAATTTTCCAATAAATTTGTTCTCCTTTATAGTAAAAATTACCAAAATCATGTTCATTATACGGGTCGTTGGCAGTGGTGAAATTATTAAAACATCTAACTTGATTAAGAATTTCCGCCAATTCACTTTGACTCTTTGCTCTAATTCCACAAGTTAACATAACTCTTCCACCGTTAAAGGTTTTTCTAAAGTTATCATTTAATGTTTTGATATCAGTCATTAGTTAGCTCCGTCAATGAGTTTATTAGACACCAAAAACATCTTAAAACGTCTCAAAGCTTGTCTAACTGAGGTGTGAGAGCGTTTACCATAAGCACTTTGTTTACCGTTAATCTCATATTCAGGCAAAATAGCTGCAATATTTTCAACCAAATGAGACAGAGTGTAGCCTTCTTTGCGGCAAAGTCTTTCAATTCTTCCTTGATAATCAAAAGCAGTGGTAGGTCTGTAATTATTATTTAATAACCAGTTTTCAAATTCCTTTAACATAGCAAATCTCCTTATAAACGAACAATTTCAGTCATAATGGCACCACGGCATCTTGCTTTTTCAGCCGCACAGGCATCCATTGCTTCTCTTAAGGTGTAATAGATTGTCGGCATTAACACACCATTGACTTTGATTTGATACATAGCATTTCTCCTTTATAAATAGTTATTTTACTCATTAACTATTTATATCATGCCGTGTATTTTCCCGTTCGCGAGCCACTAAAACACACAAACTTGATGACATTTTGCTACGATTTGGACGGGATTACTAATTTACAGACGGAATTTAACTTGCTTGCCTTAAGAAGATGAAGTTACAAAGAGAGAGATATAAAAGTCTCTCTTTTTTCGCATAAATAATACCTTTCTTTTTGATTACTAAAATTGTTTGTTTAGATTTGATGAAAATTTTTTATTATGTGAGGCTTTGTGTGCACTAAAGATTTTGGGCATACATATAAAAGCCAACCTTTAAAACTCAGATATTAAAGGTTGGCTTTTGTTGTTTTTTATCAATTATTCAGAAGCGTTGTCCGTTTCTTCCCACTCCTCATCGCCGACAGGAATTTCTAGACTGATACGTTCACATAATTTTGGAAGAAAAATTTCCCCCATTAATTTTCGAACAAATCTCTCATTGTTTTTGAACTTATCAGGGACTTCATAATTTTCAAGTCCATTTACCAAAAACACTTCAAGCAATGTTAGAGGACGAGCATCGGAATAGGTACCATCTTTACGAAGTCTACCAGGATGAATAGTCCGAAGACCAACAACACTACCATTTCCAGTATCAATAGTATTGGACGGTTTATCCCAAAATTTGCGAGCACCTTTAGCACCATAAAAGCCAAAGCCGGGAAGTTGATATTTGGGGGCATTATCTATGGGACATCTACCTGTTGAGGTGTGTGCAAGAGCTTCAATGATTTGTTCATTAATAGCCTTGTCGTTATGTAAAGGGCTGGCCTTATGATAAGGTATTCCGCTATCCTCTCCAGCTTCAAGTGAAGGAAGATGACCAATAGTTTCCCATAGAGATTTTGCAAATTTTTCAGCACAAGGCCACTCCCAAACACCTTCTGTTGATGCAAGCATGATACTACGCACTCTTGATTGGCTCGAACCATAAAAACAAGCATCTTCAATAGCAAAATTTAAGTGATACCCCAAATCTCCTGCTGTCAATTCATCTTGCAGGTAATCACCAATTGTACGCCCATTCAAAATTTTCTGCAATTCTTCGGCAATAGGGTGTGTTGTCAGATTCTCAACCAATGGCAAAGAAAAGGAAAAAAAATCTCGCGCGTTTTCTAAAATAATATGTTTAGGTCTGGTTTCTTTAATAAAACGGATAATATCAATAACCAATGTCAGACGGTCATCATCTCTCCACCCCTTTGGCTTCTGAGGACAAAATGTTTGGCAAGGCGGTGTGATAACTAAAAGTTGGCATTGCTTTTTCTTAAATTTCTCAGCCAACTCGTCATATCGTACTCTGAAATCCTTATCCAAAACTTCGGCTTTGGGATACATCAATGCACAATACTCTGCGATATTAGGATCTCTTTCATTTGCCAAAACACATTCAAATCCATGTTGTTCAAGGTAGTATCCATCTGACATGGCACAAGCAAACAAGTGACAATATGGCATTTTGTGTTTTAATTTGCGTTTCTTACGTTGTTCAAAAGGAATTGTAGAGCGAATTGTTTCAAACTTAAATTTAGGTTTTTTGACCTTTACTCCTGTTTCTGTAATTGTTTCTGTTTCCATTCCCGTACCTGTTGTGTCCATTTCCGCTTTTTCTTCATCGGTCAAATCAGGTGGTTGATTCAAGAAAGATAAAGCATGCTTACGGCTTAAGGTTTCATTATGTTTTTTAGCATAATCAAGCTCTTTTTCTACTAATTCATCTGTTAGACGGGCTAATTGGCTCGCTTGAGTATAACCAATACCATAATCTTGAGCTAATACTTCTTTTTTGGTGCGTAATTCCCTCAACACATCATCCATCCTAGCGGTTTTCCTTTTGGTCTTTTTATTATCATTAGCCGCTTTTAAGTCGCTTCTTTTGCCCTGACGCTTCACAATTTGCCTAATTTCTTCACTAAGTTGAACTTCTCCTTTCAACCAAAGATAAGCATATTCTTGAGCTCTTTTTAAAAAATAAGCTCTTGTTTCTGGAGGTAAAATTTTTCTTTTGGATAATTTTTTGGCTATATTTGCAGTGCCTTGACTAACCGTAATAAATTTATTTAAATCGGTCAAATCAGAGGGAATAGAAACAGAGGTACTTGTGCCAGAACATAACTCAATCAACTCATTTTTGCTGATGTGGGTACGCTTTGACACTTCATCGACATCAATAAAAACCTGATAAGAATTGCCGTTACTGTCCTCAATAGAATCTTCAATAACAATACTAGTAGGTGATGGAGATGGCGTATCGTCGCCACCTCCGTTGTCATCACCATTATAGGCGTTATCATTTTGAGCTTGTCTATCCTTAAATTTTTTTGCGTTATTTAAGGCTGCGCAAATAGCACTACTTGAAATATTAGAGAAGTCAATATCATCAATTATAGATAACATAGTGTCACCTACAATCTTTTGAGCAACAAAACCATTTTGGTTTGCAGCTTCTAATATACTTTTTTCTGCCATGTGAAATTCCTTTCTTTATTTGGCATTATGTCTTCCCGGTAATTTACCATCGCTTGACATATCAGCTCGTTTGCTGACAAAGAAACGATAACATACTGAAAAATAAAGAAAAGATTGCAAAAAATGGTATTAAAGGACGTTTAGTGACAATTAGTGACATTAACATCACAAACTTTGTTTCTAAAAAAAGAAAATTTTAAATACTTGAAAAAAAACAATGGAAAAAATCATCATTTTTATGAGACTAAAGGACACTACGAATCGATTCTGAGATATTTTTCTAAGTCCTTTTTGCGATATACATAATCACTACCAAGTTGAGTGAATTTCGGACCAATAGGATCTTCACCGTTAGTATTTTCGTATTCCTGATCCAACTTATTTTGTTTGATACGATTTTTTCGCCATCTTTTTATAGTGCGAACATCTTTACGTAAAATATCTGCAATATCTTGCGTCACAAAATATTCGTCAAGACCAAATTCTTCTTGTAAAGCTTTTATTTTATCATTCAATAAACATATAATTTTTTCGTTTCGTAGTTGTCTGATATCACATGGAATATCTGCTACATATAAGAATTCGTTATATTTATTTAATGCTGTCTTATGTTTCCTTTGGTAATTATCAATGATATCAAAAATATGGAATGCTAATCTTTCCCAAGAGTAACCTTCTTTTTTACATATGTGGTTTATTGTAGTTAAGTAGTCATAAACAGTACTTGGTTTGCCAGATTTTGTTTTTTCTGATAAGCCTTGTTTTATTAGCCAATTTCTAAAATTTGTTTCCAAGTCAATCATCCCAATTCTCCTAATTTTAGATTATATTAGATGTGCTTAAGAAAAAGTAAAACAAAAAATTAAACTTCTCTCATTCAGAGTTTAAATGTTGCAATGTCATGTATAATGAAAAAGGCAGGATTTTTTATCTCGCATGTAAAAGTTTTAAGTAAAATTAACTAAAAAAATAATCTTATCTTGTATGGCTTGCATGGTATCCCGATATTAAAATAAAGAGACAAAGAACAAATCTTCATCTCTCATTCATTTAATACTATATGATGGATGAACTCTCACATTTATATTGTCGTGTTATTCATCAAATTGGAGCGGTAAAAACTCAACCTGTGCGTAAGTTTAATATAAAAAGGAATTTGCAAACTTTTATAGATATCTTATTTACAATCCCCGGAACTATTGAAGCAACAAACATTACAACTACTTGTAAAACAAAGGCTTGTATTTGAGATAGTCCGTGTAACAAGCGGGAATTGATGTCTATAACGACACCTAACACGGACTCGATTAAATTATTGATTTAAAAAGAAAAAAGACGCTTTTTAGCGTCTTCATCTTGACTGGCAGGGGCAGTAAGATTCGAACTCACGACACTCGGTTTTGGAGACCGATGCTCTACCAACTGAGCTATACCCCTATTTTCAACTTGCTTATCCTTGATACACAAATCCCATAAATTAATCAAGAACTTTTTTATCCCTTCAACAAAAAAGAGCTTCGTTTTTTATACGAAACTCTTTTTCTAAAATTAGCTTTCTTACCTAAATATGCAACCGGCGCACCGATATACATATATTTGCAGCCTTTTCGCACATCCTGCCTTTGTGGAAGTGAACATAACTTTGCAGTTCCCTCTTATCCGCGGTCTTGGCAAAATCCACTTCCAAAGCATTGCGGAAACGTTGCTTGGAATAATACACTTTTCTTAATCCCTTGGGAGCTCGTCGCAAACGTCGCTCCTGCTCAGGACTAAGATTGTATTTTTTTGCAAACATACCGAGCACCACGCGGTTATCGGTCGTTATAATCTCATCCTGCACACGCGGTGCAAATGGCTTGTACGAAAGTACAAAATAAATTTTCTCCCATTGTTGGGAATGGGTTAAATAAATCTCGCCATCAATAGACAAGCCAAATTCCTTATACATCTCGGCAAATTCTTCTAATTTGCTTTCATCAATGTACTTTTTTTCATCACTAAAACTCAACATAACTTCAAAGTTTTAAGGTGAATATTTAGATTAATAACTCTCGGACGAATTATTTCTCAACACAACAATCAACCGCACAATAATTCTTATTTAGACAAAAAATTACCATATAAGATATTAATTGTCAAAAAGAAAAGCTGTTGTTAAACAACAGCTTTTCTATTATAAAAACATCCAACACATAAAAATGCAAAACCTAAAGCTAAGCTAATTGCATAAACTTGCTTTGCATCTGCATTAACTTTTTGCATAAAAAGTCCCCAATCAACATCCTTAGATGCCAAATAAAATTTGCCATTCCAAGAATAAAGGATAACTGTATCAGAGACCTCCACATCTTTTTTTCCAACATCAGCAAAATCTCTGAAACTAATCACTTTTCGTACAACAGGCCCATTTTCCGTCATAATTTCCACATATTCAGAATCTAAAATATTATACGGATTCAGAGAGAGAACAGTACCACAAAAAGCTTTTTCAGCCTCTGCATTAGTAGGAGGAAAATTCTTTTTACCAAATTTAACAAAAATACCAAATACAAGCAGTAATACTGCAATTGACAATAATACTCGTTTCATAAGCTTAAATTTTAAATTAAACAATAGTAAAAACTTTTATACCATAGCTAACACAATTAATGAAATTTGTCAAAATTTTCTTCAATTTTCATTTTTTTCAAAAACACATACAAAAAAAGAGGTTTCCGATTTTGGAAACCTCTTTTAACTTAATTCAGGTATATATCTCAGATTACTTCAAAATCTTTGATACAACGCCGGCACCTACCGTACGACCACCTTCACGAATAGCAAAACGCAATCCTTCGTTCATTGCTACCGGGTGAATCAATTTGGCTGTCATACGAATGTTATCTCCGGGCATTACCATTTCCGTTCCTTCCGGCAACTCAATAGCTCCGGTTACGTCTGTTGTACGGAAATAGAACTGTGGACGATAGTTGCTGAAGAACGGAGTATGACGACCGCCTTCTTCCTTCGTCAAAATATAGCATTCGCATGTAAAGTCTGTGTGCGGAGTAATAGAACCAGGAGCGGCCAAAACTTGTCCACGCTCTACTTCTTCTCTCTTTGTACCACGCAACAATACACCGATGTTATCGCCGGCTTCGCCTTCATCCAACAACTTACGGAACATTTCAATACCTGTACATGTTGTCTTCTGTGTCGGCTTAATGCCTACGATTTCAATTTCATCACCCACATGCAATACACCACGCTCTACACGACCGGTTACTACCGTACCACGGCCTGAAATTGAGAATACGTCTTCAATCGGCATCAAGAACGGTTTATCTTTCGGACGTTCCGGTTGCGGAATGTAGCTATCTACTGCCTTCATCAATTCAATGATGGAGTCATGGCCAATCTTCGGATCGCCGTTTTCCAATACTGCCAAAGCTGAACCTTTAATAATCGGAATCTCATCTCCTGGGAAGTCATAAGACTTCAACAAGTCTCTGATTTCCATTTCTACCAATTCCAACAATTCCGGATCATCTACTTGGTCTACTTTGTTCATGTAAACAACCAATGCCGGTACACCTACTTGACGTGCCAACAAAATGTGCTCACGTGTTTGCGGCATCGGACCATCTGCTGCTGATACTACCAAAATTGCTCCATCCATCTGAGCGGCACCGGTAATCATGTTCTTTACATAGTCGGCGTGACCCGGGCAGTCTACGTGTGCATAGTGACGATTCGGTGTTTCATATTCTACGTGTGAGGTAGAAATGGTAATACCGCGTGCCTTCTCTTCAGGTGCCTTATCAATTTGATCATAGGCTGTGAAGCTTGCTCCACCTTCTTCTGCCAATACTTTTGTAATGGCTGCTGTCAAAGTGGTTTTACCATGGTCTACGTGACCAATCGTTCCAATGTTGCAGTGCGGCTTTGTCCGCTCAAATTTTTCTTTTGCCATAGTTGTTTAATCCTAAGTTTAAGTTGTTAAGACATTCTCAAAATGCAGGGGAAAATTGGAGCGGGTGAGGGGAATCGAACCCCCGTCATAAGCTTGGAAGGCTTCTGCTCTACCATTGAGCTACACCCGCTTAATCAACCTCTTCATCAAGAGTTCCCTTATGGCTCAAGATAAATGGTGGAGGGGGATGGATTCGAACCATCGTAGACGTTCGTCGACGGATTTACAGTCCGTTGCATTTGACCGCTCTGCCACCCCTCCGATTTAAAACTTCAGCCGGGATAGAGGATTTTAATATCCTTTTTGTTATTCACTAACACGCAAATAATAACATTTTTGCGCAACTGTCAACACATTTTTTCTATTTTAAGATTTATTTTCGGATAAGTTTGCCTAACAAGCCAAAGCCAAAAGCTTTTGCTCAGCTTCTTTTACGGCCTCAGGAATCCCGACATGGAACAAAATCCCGTCATTAACCACAAACCCCAAGCGACCTTTTTCTTGAGCTTTATCAAACAGATCGCGCAATGAAAACTTTCCGTTCGGACTGTCCTTAAAGACTCTGGGATGCACAATAGACACTCCGGTAAACCAATAAGGATATCCCTCCTCCTTATTCACATTACGTTCAAGTTTTCCATCCTCATTCACCCGATAATTTCCGATACCTTTGCCATTATCGCCGAAAATCTGATTCATCGGGTGCAGCAAAAGCAAAATATCATATTTATTGTCATCCCATTCATCAAGCATCTGCCGCATTGCAGGTTTAAAACCTTTATCTATCCACAAAGTATCACTATTCATGGCAAAGAAAGCGTTTTGCCCCATAAGATGCAGCGCATTTTTGATTCCGCCACCGGTTTCCAAAGCCTCTGCTTCTTCAGAAAATTGAATATTAAATTCTTTTTGTTTTTCCAAATGTTTTTTAATCAATTCACCTTTATAACAAACATTAACCACCACATCCTTAATGCCTGTTTCTTTAAGCTTGTCAAAATTATAATCTATCAAAGCTTTGCCGTTAACCTCAATCAACGGCTTAGGCAGACTTTCTGTCAGCTCACCCATACGCACACCGCGTCCGGCAGCCAAAACAAAAGCCTTGGTAATATTTTTAGGCTGCGGAACACATCTTTTTTCCTCTGGCAAAACTTCATCCAGCCAAGCTTTCAACTTCGCAAATTTTGGATAAGTCAGAGTCTTTTTCAAAAGTTCCAAGGCATGCGGCACATATTGCGCATAATGGGGTTTTTGACTGACTGTTATCAGTGTTGTAAAACGACCGATAACTCGCATATGCCGAAGCAAAGCCAAGAAGGCATAAGCATCTTCAAAATCTTCGCGCTCAACACCTTCAATATTTGCAAAGAAATATTCCTTTAATTTCTGCGCCACCTCGGGAGAGATATCTCTTCTTTCATCCTCAATAAGGCTCGCCAAATCATATAACGACGGTCCCCACATAGCATCCTGAAAATCAATAATTCCGTATCGTTTATCATAGGAAGGAAGCATAACATTATTGACGTGATAATCCCACATTACCAAAGAAGCCGGAACTTTGGAGGACATCGGCAACAATTCATCAATCAAGCTCAAAAACTTTTCTCTTTGCGCAGCACTTAAACACTTGCCGAGAGCCAAAGGCATATACCAATTCAAAAACAAACAAAAGTCTTTAATAATAAAAGCTTTATCCATATCCCGAATATAATCCGGACGTTTGGTGTTTTTATAAATGGTCAGCAAAGCATCAACCGCAGGCTTTAGCACTTCCGCGTCATTTTTGCCGTCCAAGGCCGAAGCAACGTCTTTATTACCGAAATCTTCCAACAATAAAAAACCTTCATCAACTTTTTGCGCATAAATCTTCGGAGCCAACACGCCGACAGAGCGAAGTAACTCATCAATCTTAACAAATTCGCGGATTCGCGTATAAGGACTTTCATCATCCATTAAAACGGCCGTTGTTCCGTCTTTTTTCAGCACTCTGAAATACTTGCGTACCGAGGCATCTGCCACCATATTTTCCAAACAAAAATCTTTAAGGCCGCATTCTTCTTCCAAAAAGGCTTTTATTTTTGCTTCACGCTGCTTGTTTTCCATTGACCCATACTCCTTTAACGGCTATCATACCTTTTTATACGGCAATTACAATTAAAAAAGCCTAAATGGCGGAGGTTTTATGAGCATAAAATATGTTGTTTTTGATTGGGACGGCACCTTGGCCGACACCTACCCCGTTATCTCCGCCGCCTATAACTACACTTTTGATAAACTAGGCTTACCGCGCATTCCCTATGATGAAATAAAAAGCTTAACCAGCACTCTTCCCAACAAAGATACGCTGGGCTTTATCTTCAAGGAAAGAAAAGATACGGCAAGCAAGGCCTATTATGAATACATAACCGCCCATCATGCCGCCAACTTGCAAGCCATGCCCTCCGCAAAAGAAGTCTTGGAATTTTGCCGCAAGCAAGACTTAAAAACTTATCTTCTCACCAACAAAAAAACCTTATACATTAAGGAAGAGATTGCCAAACTAGGCTTTGAAAATCTGTTTGATAAAGTTATAGCTGCCGGAGAATATGCCGAGGATAAACCTCACCCCATCGCCACACACGCCGTCTTTGACGGAAAACTTCCGCCCGCGGATGAAATTTTGGTTATAGGCGACGGCGAGGCAGATATTCAAACCGCCGCGACTTATACGCATAATGGCAAACAAGCCTTTTGTGCAATTTATGACCCCAGAGACAAATTCAAAAACAAAGCAACTTTCACAATCCAAAATTTATATCAAGTCATTGATATCATAAAAAATTTAAATGCCGAATAAGGGAATTAAAATGTCAAAAAAATTCAATAACAACACAGCTCCGAAATCCTCTCTGATTTTATATGGCCGCCACGCCGTAACCGCAGCAATAAACAATCCTGAGCGCAAAATAATCAAATTGCTTTGCACCAAAGAAAACGCCGAGGAAGCAAAAACCCTTTGCGCCCAAAGGAATCTACCAACCAATATTTTAAACATTGTTGAGCGTAAAGAGATTGACCGTCTCTTACCGCAAGATGCCGTACATCAAGGATTCGCGCTTTATTGCTCCGAGCTTCCGGAATATGACTTGGAAGATATCTGCATTTTGGCTGAGCAAAAAGAAGACTGCCATATTTTGATTTTAGATCAGGTAACCGACCCGCAAAATATCGGTGCCATCATCCGTTCTTGCGTTGCTTTTGACACTCTGGCCCTGATTATGCAAGACAAAAATTCTCCAACCGAAAACGGTGCAATGGTTAAAGCCTCTGCCGGCACGATAGAACATCTGCCCATCTGCCGCGTAACCAACCTCACACGCGCCATCAACCGCCTAAAAGATGCAGGTTTTTGGACTGTCGGCATGGACGGCTACGCCCAAACCACCATAGATAAAATGAACAAAAAAGGCAAAATTGCCATTATTATGGGTTCTGAGGGCAAAGGGATGCGCCGTCTGGTTGAAGAAAGTTGCGACACCACGGTTCGTCTACCCATCTCCGAAAAAGTTGAAAGTTTAAATGTCTCAACGGCAGCGGCCATTGCTTTATACGAAGTCAATAAAAAATAGTTAGGATTCATTAACTTTCTTCTTTTATATTAAAGGGATAAATGATGAAAGGAGAAATATCATGATAAAAAAACTTATTACCACAGGCTTTGTCCTCATCGTTGCTTTTCTTGTCGCGTGCAAGTTTAACTTTACTCAAAAAGAAAATATTCCGACAACTTCCGCTCCTTCTTTCGCCAATGATGTTATCTCTGCCTTAAATAAACAAAAAGCAAAATCTGTTGTCATTTTGGCGCTTAATAATCCGGCAGATGTTCGCAACGCCGACAGAACAATCGCCGCACTGGAAGAAACAAATATAAAACTCCTTACCTATGAGATTTATGACAAAAAAACCAGCGCCGAACGCTTATTGGAAGTAGCAAAAGCCAAGGGAATCCCTGAAGTCTTTTGCGTCAATGGCAAGCTCATTTCTCCCACAGAATTTGATAACTTTATCACACAAGAGCTTTCCGGCAAAAAGATTAATAAAACCAAAGCAAAACCTGTCTCCCAAAAATAAGGAGTTTTACTTTGACACCTACCATTAAAACTCTCAATTTGACCAAAACCTATGGTCAAATCAGAGCCGTTAACAACATCAGTTTTTCGGCCACCAAAGGTGAGATAATTGCTTTGCTTGGCCCAAACGGAGCCGGAAAATCCACCCTGATGAATATGATAACCGGATATCTTGCACCATCTTCAGGAGACATTTTTGTACAAGGACAAAATATTCAAGACCACGCCATGGAAGCCAAAAGAGCCATTGGTTTTTTACCGGAAGGTGCACCGCTATATCCCGATATGAGTGTCAAAAGTTTTTTATACTATATGGCTGAGCTTCGCGGCTTAAATAAATCTGCCGTTGACAAAGCCGCCGAAACCGCAAACATCACCCATGTTTTAAAGCAAAAAATTGAAACCCTTTCCAAGGGCTACCTGCGGCGTGTCGGATTCGCTCAGAGCATTTTAAGCAACCCGCCGATTCTTTTGCTGGATGAGCCGACAGATGGCTTAGACCCCAACCAAAAAGAACATATTCGCAACCTCATCAGTCAAATGGGCAAAGAAAAAACCATTCTTATTTCCACCCACCTTTTGGAAGAAGCCGAAACCGTCTGCAACCGCATCATTATGCTAAACAAAGGCCGCATTATGGCTGACGGAAGCTGTGCAGAAATCATCAAACAAAACAAATGCAAATCTTTGGCCGAGGCTTTTCGTAAACTTACCACCTCCGAGGAAGAAAACGAATGAAAAAACTGTTTGTCATCATTAAAAACGAACTGTTACGTTATTTTATTTCTCCGTTAGCCTATGTTTACCTGATAGCCTTTTTGCTTTTAAACGGCTCTTTTGCCATATATTTCGGCAATTTTTTTGAACGTAGTTCAGCAGATTTATCTTCAATGTTTGCCTTCCAACCTTGGCTATATTTATTATTCATTCCGGGCATTTCCATGCGCCTTTGGAGTGAGGAATTTCGCGCCAAAACCATTGTCCAAATTATGACCATGCCGGTTCCGGCTTCAACCTTTGTTTGGGGAAAATTTTTTGCATCTTGGCTGTTTTGCGCTTTGGCCTTGATATTAACTTTTCCCTTTTGGATAACCGTAAATATCTTGGGCGAACCGGACAATAATATCATCATTTTAAGTTATGTCGGCAGTTTCATTTTAGCGGGATGTATGCTTGCCATCTCTCAAACCATGTCAGCTTTAACCAAGAATCAGGTTATTGCGCTTGTTCTCTCGGTTGTTGCCAATCTTTTGTTTTTCTTAAGCGGTTTAGAATATGTTCTTTCTTTTGTCCGCTTGTTTTTGCCGCTTTCCGCGGTTGACATGATAGCCTCTTTCAGTTTTCTCACGCATTTCAACACCATCATCAACGGTCTTATAGAACTGCGAGACATCATCTTTTTTGCCTCAATCATCTTGCTGTTTAACTTCACCACCATCCTAATTGTCAGCTTCAAAACATCCGGCACGGCACAATGGCTGAAATCAACCTCGCGCAGCTATTATATCTTTGCTTTTTTCTGCCTGATTTTAGGTTTCGGCGGCATCAATCTTTTAGCCAATAACCTAACCAGAGGCATTGCCTTAGATTGCACGGAAGAAAAGATTTTTACCCTAACCGACACCACCAAAAACACTTTGCGCTACCTCCCCCGTCCCATAACCGCAAAACTTTACTACTCACCGATTTTAGGCGAACGAAATCCTGACTTTCGTTTAATGTTTGATAAAGTAAGGCTTCTTCTCAAACAATACGCTGCCTTATCAAACGGAAAATTTTCTTATCGTATTTATACTCCTGAACCCTTGGATGAAACCGAAGACAAAGCCATCACGGCCGGCTTGCAGCCTTTTCCGGTTGCGGACTTAAACATCAATGCCTTTTTCGGTTTAACCTTAACGGATTCTGTTGACAACAAGCAAAGCATACCGTTTTTTGCTCTGGAAAGACGTAATTTTGCCGAACAAGATATCACTCAAAAGATTTTTGAGCTGACTCATCCCAAAAAAAATTTAGGCATTATCACCACCCTACCCATCTTTGACACAGTCATAAACAACAACGTCGTCAGTCAGGAATGGCAAATTATCAAACAATTAAAAGAACTTTATAACATCACAAACATCAAAGAAGCCAAAGATTTTCCCAAAAACTTAGATGTCTTGATGATAATAAATCCGCAAAATCCTAAACAAGACCTAGTCAACAAGATTAAAAACTACTCAGCAAACGGTGGCAAAATTTTACTTATTTTGGACAATGCCGCAGAAGCTCCTCGCATCTTTTCACCTATCAACCACGAGTATGTTCCCTCCTATCTTGGAGATTTAGCTGACTTCTGGGGCATCAGATTCCGCAATGATATTGTCGTAACGGATTTAGACAATTCCATTATGGTAGATGCCACCCAAGACTACAAAAACAATCCCTCTTTCACCCGAGATGTTGTCCAATTTATCTTAACCGAAAAAAATGTTAATCCTAAAGCCCCCGTTGTTTCCAAGCTCAAAAATCTGCTGTTTTCTTCAGCCTCTGAGATTGAGCCGGCAAGTTTAGACATTAAATTTGAGCCCCTGATTATCACTTCAAAAAATGCAGCTTATATGGATGTTTCCGCTGTTTATCAAAACATCAATCCCGGAGACATTTTGCGCAACTTTCAGTCGGACAACACTCCCAAGATTATCGCAGCTAAAATTACAAGCAATAATCCTCTCAATCCTTTTGAGTTGATAGCTGTCGGCGATTCCGACTTTTTATACGATTCTTTTTGGACCAATTCGGTCAAGCTCATAGATGGCAGCTTTGCCGTTCCGGTTATGGACAACGGCAACTTTGTGCTCAATGCTTTAGAGGACTTAAGCGGCGGCGACAACCTTATCGGTTTGCGCGGAAAATCAGCCAAGACCAGACGCTTTGAAGATATTGAAAAAATCCGTCGCACCGCCCAGCTTGATTTTAAGGTCAAAGAAAACGAGATTATTGAGCGCATCAATCACACCAAAGCAGAGCTACAAGAAATCTGGAGCAAAAAAAACTTTGAGCAACGCCAAATTTTCACGGCTGATGAATTGTCTTTGATTGCCGGCATTCGCAAACGCTTGGAAGATGATCGGAAAGAACTCTCACAAATCCGCAAAGCCTTAAATGCCGAAATCAATGCCATAGATACAAAAATCAAAATAATCAATATCTATGCCATCCCCCTGCTCATTCTTTGCGGACTTCTGCTTTTCAGCTTTGCTTCACGCCGCAAAGCTTTTACAAGCACTTTCCGTTTCAATGACAAACTCATGCGCTTACTAGCCGGCTCACTCTTATTACTCGGCGCAGGTATTGCTTCGGTTTATCTTACCGAAAACCGCGAGATTGAAAGCTATGAGAACCAACTCGTTTTCAAAGATTTAAAAAATAAAATCAATGACATTCAACAAATCATCATCCAAAACAACCAAACCTCACTTGATTTTTACTTAAAAGACGGAGAATGGCAGCTCAAAGGTTATGAGGATTTTCCGGTTTATCAGGAAAGAATAAGAAGCTTTTTGAGCGCACTTTTGGAGGCCGTTTATTATGAAAAAAAATCTGACCGTGGAGAAGATTTAAACAAATTTGGTCTTGCCCCGCAAGAAGTACAAAACTCCAAAAATATCCGTATTGAACTAAAATCTGCAGACGGCAAAAATTTAACCGCATTCAATGTCGGTAAATATGACCAAGACATCGGACGCGGAGCCAAAGCCGCCTATATCAAGTTTGATAACAAATTTCAGGTTTGGCTGATAGCCGCTGACTTCATAGATTTGGAGCCCACCTGGCAAAACTGGACCTATAGCACACTCTGGAACTTGCGTTTTGGACGTTTGGCCGCAGTCAACAAAGACACCAACAGCGACAAACTTGCCAATCTGGCTCGTGTTTTGCTCAACACCTATGTTCTGTCAGCACAAGCAGCTGACAACACTGCCACAGAACTTTTAACCCTAAATCTGGATGCAGAAGACAACAATCAAATCACACTGCACTTTTACCAAAAGGACAACCAGTTTTTTGCCGCCTATGATTTCGGTGAAAAAATAAACGGAAAACATTTGCAAACTTTTGCTGACAGCGCTAAAAATAAGTTCTTTGCAATAAAAGCCGAAGACATGGAGAAAATACAAAATGCTCTCAACTCAGGAAAATAATCAAAGACTAAAAAAAATAGCCACCATCGCCAGCGTAAGTTTGGCCGTAAGTTTGAGCTTGCTTAAAACTTTCGGCGCTTTATATACCGGCTCTCTGGCTGTTTTGTCTTCTATGATAGACAGTCTGGCAGATATTTTTGCCTCTTCAATAACTTTTATTGCGGTCAAAATTTCATCCCAACCAGCTGATTCCAATCACCGCTACGGCCACGGTAAGGCAGAAGCTCTATCCGCTCTGGTTCAATCTGCTTTTGTAGCGGGTTCAGGAATTTTTGTTATGTATGACGGAATCAGTCGTTTAATCAGCCCTGTTGCCGTAGAACAAACCGGAGTCGGTATTTTGATAATGCTCATCAGCTTATTTGCCACTTTTGGTCTAATTGCTTTTCAAAAATACGTAACCCGTCGCACGGCTTCTCAAGCCATCTCGGCTGATAGCGCGCATTATACCGTAGATGTCATAACCAACCTCTCCATCATCATCACCTTAATCGTAGTCAAATTATTCGGCTGGAGCTGGTTTGATACCTTAACCGCTTTTGTTGTTTCCTCTTACTTGCTCTATAACGCTTATAAATTAGCCGAAGATGCCGTTCGCTTGCTGACAGACAGCGAACTCAGCGATGACATTAGAAACAACATCAAAAAAATTGTCTTAAGCCATGACTTCGCCCATGGCATACATGATTTGCGCACCAGAGATTTGGGCGGAGAATATATGTTTGAGCTTCATCTTGAATTAGACGGAGACTTGCCTTTGTCCAAAGCTCATGATTATACGGATATGGTTGAGGATGCTCTGCGTGCCGCATACCCCAATGCCCAAATAATCATTCATCAAGACCCTGCCGGCTTAAAAGAAAATCGCTTGGACCACAAAATCCAATGCAACGGTCCCAATGCCACAGATTGCATACTTTAAAAAAAATAAAGCGGATTCCCTTATAAGAAAATCCGCTTTATTTATAAATACCCGAAATAACTATGCGGCAGAGGCCAAAACTTTCAAGCGTTGTTTCCGCCACATTTTACCTCTGGCTTCCAGACCTTTTCTATGCTTAAGGAATACTTCTGCCAACAACGGCAAATTTTCATCCGGAATCTTATCAAAATTCCACAGCAAAAGACAGAAAGCACAATGCACAGTATAAGAATACTCTCGGTGCAACAGAACATTCAATAAAGCATTTATCATTTTTGTTCTATCAGGAACAACTCCATAATAAAAATCTGCTGCTACGGCTCCGAGTTCCTCAAACAAATTATAAGAAGACCGAACCAATATTCCAAAAGTAACCTCTTCTCTTATTTTATCCCAAAAAAACGCATTTTCGGAATTTTTTTGCATCAAGAGCTTATTTGTCTCAGGATTATCATAGAGATTAAAAAAACTTTTAAGCTCGGTTTCTTTCTCAAAACCACTCATATTTCTTAGTTCTAACATCGGAAGAACCATGCCTTGCATTGTCTTCCACAGCTTAAGCTGCAATTTTTCTCTTGTCATACTTCAAAATAATTAAAATAAACAGTCGGCGACTTTTTAAAAAAAGCCGCCGTACTGCACCATCTTTTTTACTTACTGAATCCTTTGTGTTTTGCCAAAGCCTTATAGAACAGAGGCAAAAGATCTTCACGCATCAGGTCAAACCGAAGAGCAATCAGACAGAAACACAAAACGACATCATAGTCGTAATCAACATCGTTTTGCCTTTCCAACATTGCTTCAAAAACCTGCCGAATATCCTTCTTTTCACCGCGTCCAACATAAATAGCGTCAGACAACAAAGCCAAATACGGACGTGCTTCTCTTCTGGCTGTATTGCGAATAAAGTTTGTCAACTCGTCTTGCCAATAGCCTTTCAGCTCAACAAACTCATCTGATAACAAAAATTCCAATACTTCCGGCTCCAGCTCTCTGTCTCCATACAACTCATGCCACAAACCAGCATAACCGGCCATCGTGGGCTCATTTGTAAGCAATAGGACACTCTGTTTTGGGTCCTTATAAATGTCTAGAAAGTGCTTATAAGCGCCTTCATCGGCATTATAACCCATGTCTTCCAAAACACCTGTTGGAATAAATCTACCGCTCATTGCCTTCCATAGGTCAACGCGGGCTTCTTGCATTCTATCCATAAGCAAAAATTTTTTTGGTTAAACAATACAATATATCTAAAAAAATATCAAACGAGACCCTACCATAGAACTTTTGTCCAAAAATGTCAACTTCTGTTCTGTACAAAAAAAATCCCCTGAACATCAAATCAATTCAGAGGATTTTTAAGATTAACTAACGCTTAGTCCATCTTTTTCGGTTCAATACGCATTCCGTAGAAAGATCTACGAACAAAATACAAACCAATCAAGAAGAACGCGATACCCAATCCGATAGATACGCAACGCGGCGCTGCAACGGCCATTTCAACAGCCAACAGACCAAACAACGTTGTAAACTTAATAATCGGATTAAGCGCAACCGAAGAAGTGTCTTTGTATGGGTCGCCGACGGTATCACCGACAACGGCAGCCGCATGCAAAGCCGAACCTTTTTCATGCAAGTCAACTTCAACCACTTTCTTAGCGTTATCCCAAGCGCCGCCGGCATTAGCCATATACAGAGCTTGGAACAAACCAAAGACCGCAATGGAAATCAGATAACTTGCAAACAAGGTCGCATCAAAGCAAGCAAAAGCAATCGTAAATGAGAAGATTACGATAAAGATGTTAAGCATACCTTTCTGCGCATAGATGGTGCAGATTTTAACCACGCTCTTAGAATCTTCAATTGAAGCTGCTTTATTCGTATCCAGCTTAATATGCTCTTTAATATAGTTAACAGCACGATAAGCACCGGTAGAAACGGCCTGCATGGAAGCACCCGAGAACCAGTAAATAACCGTACCGCCCAAAATCAGACCAAACAAAACATTCGGGTCTAACAAATTAAGCTGCAAGTTCAAAAGCAAGATGATAGAGAAAATCATCGTGGTTGCGCCGATAACAGCTGTACCGATGAGCACGGGCTTAGCTGTTGCTTTGAACGTATTTCCGGCTGAGTCATTCTCTTCCAACAATTGCTTGCCTTGTTCAAAGTTGGGCTTAAAGCCATATTCTTTCTCAATCTCTTTATCAATGCCTTTAACACCTTCAATCTGAGACAACTCAAACACAGATTGTGCATTATCGGTAACCGGACCATAAGAGTCTACGGCGATTGTAACCGGACCCATTCCGAGCATACCAAAGGCCACCAAACCGAAAGCAAACACGGTCGGATAAACCATATAAGCATCAAGACCGGTGCGAGCGGTAAAGAAGGCAATAACCATCAAGCCAACCATAACCAAGCCTTGCCAAAAAGCAGAGAAGTTACCGGCAACGATACCTGAAATAATATTCAGAGAAGCCCCGGCCTCGCGGCTGGCATTAACAATTTCCTCAACATGCTTTGACTTGGAAGAAGTAAAGATTTTGGTAAATTCCGGAATCAAAGCAGCAGCTAAAGTACCGCAAGAGATGATAACCGAAAGCTTCCACCACAAATCAGCACCCATATCACCAATCATCACATAAGAAACACCGAAGGTAACCAAGATAGACAAGATTGAAGTCAACCAAATCAGGCTGGTTAAGGGCGTTTCAAAGTTAAAGGATTCGCGATTGCCGAAAATCATTTTAGAAACTTTGTTGTTCAACATATAAGAAACAACGGAAGTAATAATCATCAAGACACGCATTGCAAAAATCCAAACAATCAAACGTGCCTGAATATCAATTCCACCGGCCATCAAGGTCAAATCACCGTTCGGGGCATACATCATACCTGCGCCCAGAACAATAAAGCTAATGAGAGCCACACCGGTAACACCATAAGTTTCAAAACCATCGGCAGTCGGGCCGACAGAGTCGCCGGCATTATCACCGGTACAGTCTGCAATCACACCAGGGTTACGCGCATCATCTTCATCAATTTTGAAAATAATCTTCATCAAGTCAGCACCGATATCGGCAATTTTTGTGAAGATACCGCCGCAAATACGCAAAGCAGAAGCACCGAGCGATTCGCCGATAGCAAAACCGACAAAGCAAGCGCCTGCACTAGCTCTGTCCACAAAGAGCAAAATAGCAATCATCATAATCAGCTCAACGCAAATCAGCAAAACGCCGATAGACATACCGGAGCGCAAAGGCAAGCTCATAACGGAGAATGGCTTAGCCTTCAAAGAATCAAAAGCTGTGCGAGAGTTTGCATAAGTATTGATTCTCATACCAAACCATGCGACCGAGAAAGAACCCAAAATACCCAAAATAGACCAAGCCAAAATGGTCAAAACCTTCGGCAGTGGCGTTGCATTCAAATAAAAGAAATAATAAAAGATGCAAGCCGCAATAAAGATTTCCAACAAGACCAGAAGTTTAGCTTGTTGCTTCATATAAGTTTTGCAGGTTTCATAAATTGTTTCAGACACATTAAGCATCAACTTATGTGCCGGCATACCCTTAATTTTAACAAATTCATAAAAACCAAAGAGCATACCTAAGATACAGATTCCCATACCGTAAAACAAGAGTTGGGAACCGGTTGTAGCATAGCCCCAAATATTGTAGCTGACATCCAACATCGGAATATTCAGATCAATTTCGGAAGCAGCAGCCCCTTGAACAAGGGCAAACATAACCGCCAATGTCATGAACACAACATTGCCGATTTTCTTAAATGCTGTCATATCCTTATCCTTAAAAAGTTAATCCAAAAGTTGATAAAGTTAGCTTATAACTCGGCTTTCTGTCTTGCAAGTCATAAGTTAAATTATGGGCAAAAGTCTAACTTGGGAATCTAAAGAATCGGTTAAGATTCTTGATGAGATTCGGTTTCCACCGATTCGCAGAGCAGAAAATTTAAAAATTTTTTCCACATTCATAAAAATTTTTTAGTAGAAAAGCATTCCATAAAATGGCATAATTATAACTTGAGATTAGAACATTGGCTGAATTAAGGAAAGGAAGAAAATAATGAAAAAACTGTTAGCTTTAGGATTAATGCTTTTGGTCTCTGCCTGTGCTTCCGACCCACAGCCCCAACCGCAACCCAAAGAAACTTACCCTTACGGTATGACTGAAAAAGAATGGAACGAACTTTCCATCAAAGACAAGACCCGCATCCGCAGAGATTTTTACTTTTATGAAAAAGGCTCCATAAGTTTTGTTGATCCCCAGATTGAGATAGAAGGGAAAAAAGAGGTTGTGCCCTATCATCTACGCACACAAACGCCTCCGACAAAACCACAAGAACATTAAACTTCAAACCCTCGCCCAGCGAGGGTTTTTTTGTAAGTATAATCTTTTGCTAATATAAATTCTTACCGCTATTGAAAGCCTTTTTAATAATATTATTTATAACCCTAACCGACAGGAGAAACATCATGTTTTGCTACACGCCCGCACAAAAAAGAGGACAAACGCAGGTTGGATGGCTTACAAGTTACCACACTTTTCCCTTTGGCTTATATCAGGATGCAGACCTTAAAAACTTTGGCGTATTACAAGCCATAAATGACAACACTTTTTCATCCGGCGGCGGAGCCAACATGCACCCACAATCAGACATGGAAATGTTATGCATAATTCTGGACGGAAGATTGGAACATAAAGACAGTTTAGGTAAAAGAGCCGTTTTAAAAGCCGGCGACATCCAACTCACTTCTGCCGGAAAAGAGATTTACCACAGTGAGCTTAATGCCTCACATAACCAACCTCTACGTTTTTTGCAAATCTGGATTTCACCTTTCTCCAAAGGGCTCTCTCCCGCCTATGATAAAAAAAGATTTTCACGTTCCAAATTACTCAACAAACTCTGCCTCATCGCTTCAGCTCAAAAGAAAAAGCTCTCACTTCACATCAACCAAGACTGCAAAATTTTTCGCTCTCTTCTAACCATGAATAAAGAAATAACCTTTTTAACTGCCAACATTCATCAATATTGGCTACACATCATCTCTGGAAGCTTGGACCTAAACGGTGAGTTACTATCCGCTGGAGACGGATTCGGCATCAAAGACGAAACACAACTCATTAAACTTCGCGGTTGCGCAACAGAAACGGATTTTCTTCTTTTTGAGCTTCCGCCTCAGTAAAACTCCACGACCACAATCTCTGGCAAACACCCAAACCGAACCGGCAACAAGCTCGTACCCAAACCACGGCTGACAATCATTTTTTTGCCATTTTCTTCAATAAAACCACCTTCATATTTTTTACCATATTTTGAAGGCACCAATACAGCACCAAACCACGGCAAAGCGACTTGCCCGCCATGTGTATGCCCTGCCAAAGTTAAGAACACATCTTGCGGGATTTCGGGAAAAACATCTGGAGAATGAGTTAGAAACAAGACAGTGTTTTCCGTCGCAGATAATGCCTTATTTATGTCCGGCTTTCGCGTATTATAATCAGCCAAGCCTACCAAAGAAAAACTCTTTTCGCCCAAAGTTAATTTTCTGTTTTCATTTTCTAAAACGACGATTCCGCTATCTTGCAAAACCTCTCTTATCTTTTGACCATCCTGCCACCAATCATGGTTTCCCAAAACGCTGACCACACCAAGCGGTGCTTCAAGTTTTGAAAGTTCTTTAGCAATTTCTTCAATCGGCATAGAAGTTTCAAACTTGTGTCCTTTAACAAAATCACCGCCCAACAAAATCAAATCCGCTTTTTGCTGATTTATTTTTTTAACGATTTTTTCAAGCCGCTTTTGATGCCTTGGCGCAATATGAAAATCGCTGGCAAAAGCAATTTTAAGCCCGGACAACTCAGGCTTAGCCACACGATAAGTTGTAACTTTCAGCATATTCGGCTCAAACCCGAAAGCCCAAATAGCCAATAACACACCGAGAATAAACAGCAAAATCAGAATTTTTATCATTTTTCCCAAATAACAGATGACAATTATTTTCAATCCCCTCATAATACCAACAAAAAAAGGAGACGCAACCATGAAAAATGCACTTATCCTGCACGGCATCTGCCCAGAAGAAGAATTTTTCTTTTCCAAATACCCCTCACCGTCCAATGCTTGGTGGTTGCCATGGTTGCAACAGCAGTTTTTGCGTGCCGGTTGGCAGTGCCAAACGCCGGAACTTCCGCACCCCTACCGCCCGACTTATAATGAATGGAAAGAAACTTTTGAAGCTTTCAAACCCCAAAATCTTTCCATCCTCATTGGACACAGCGCCGGTGGCGGATTCGCCATAAAATATTTGCAAGAACACAAACTCAAGCTTGAAAAACTCATTTTAGTCGCTCCTTGGCTGGACCCCGAACAAGAATTTGACGACTTTCTGCAAACCGAACTCAAACCGTCAGCCTTAAATAACATAGATGAAATCCATCTCATTTTTTCGGAAGATGATGATGAAGCCGAACACCAAACCAAGGACAGATTACTGACTGCCTACCCGCAAATCACTTTTCATCATTACCTTAATTTCGGGCATTTTACTACGGGAAAAACCGCTCACAGCTTTCAAGAACTCTGGAATCTTTGCCGCTAACAAATTCAAAATTAGCATATAAATTTAATATACTTTGATTGTTGACAATTATTATATGTATGATATTATACATATATGTATTTTGTAACATATCAAATATAACATATATGGAGAAGTATCATGAAAAAAATAGATAATGTTAAGGAGTTTGTTGAAAAGATAGACAGCTCCAAAAAGCTCAACCCCAAGGACCTATCTTCCGACCAAGATTTGAGCATCGCCATCATGAACCTCATTTCTATTGAAGAACACTTGGTTTTCTCCGGCGCAAAAACCAACAAAACCTCTTTCTATGACCTCATCCAAGACATCAGGGAGCTCCGCAAAAACCTCATGCAAAAAATCATCCCCTCTTACGAAGGCGAAGTCTGGTGCATATCCAAACACCTTTTAGCCTCATCCATGCGTTTAATGGAAGTCGGCACCAAGCAACAATCCCTAAACAACAAAGAAGAAGCCTACAAACTCTTCAATCAGGCCTATGAGCTGTATTGTCTGTTTTGGGGACTTAATATGAACATGTTAAGCGTAGATAGTGTTAAATGGATTGAGGACAAAACCGAAGACATCAAAAAGCTCTCTGCAAAAATTGAAAAACAAGACCTCCCCCAAGCACAAGAAAACACATCAAGCGGCGCTCTGTCCAAGATGAAAGCCTTTGTCCGCAAAGCCGTAGATTGCTGTATTGAATAAAGGAGAAGAAAAATGCAAAAATTAACTTTAACTCTTTTTGCTCTGATGATTTTTCTCTGTGGCTGCGATTCTAAGACAAAAGAAGTTTCAGCATTAAGTGAGGATAAAATATATTTCTTTTATTACAACGAATGCCCATATTGCCACAATGCCATTGAATATATAGATAAAAAATACCCAGAACTAAATATGGCAATGGTCAATATTTATGTCGGCAACGGCTTTGAGCTTTTCAAAAAATGTGGGCAAAAATTCAATCTCGGCAATAGTATTGGCACTCCATTATTCTGCATGGGAGACAAATACCTCATGGGCTGGTCGGATGCCAATGCACAAAGATTTGATGAATATGTCCAACCTTTTCTTAAAACCAACAAATAATAAATAAACTCATAGTATCCTACAATCCCCCCACAACACAGGGGGATTGTTTTTATTTGCAATATATGCAATTTCTGCTATATATACAAAAAAGGGGGCATTATGGAAGCACAACTACCGGAAAATATCATGCGTAAAGCCGTAAAGGGAATTTCTTACATTGCCCATCCGCTACGACTACGCATTTTGGAATACCTAGACGTTAACGGTAGCTCATCAGTTTCGGCTATAACCAAAGCTTTGAACGAAGAACAAGTCATCATCTCGCAAAGCCTAAAAAAAATGCGCGAGGCCAATCTGGTTAAAACAACACGTCGCGGCATTTTTATATATTATGACATTTGTGAAGAATATCCGGCAAGTATCTTCACCTGCCTACGCAAACTTTATGCCATGATGACCGATAATTTTTACTTTTTGGAAGACGGCGTAAAGGCCGTTTTGCCGTCAGACTATACGATGATGACTGCCAACCGTATCAAGCTTTTTGCCAACTACGACAAAATGCGCATTTTAGAGATTTTAACTCTGCGCGGCCCAATGAACGTATCCGACATAATCAATGCCATCAGCAGCCCTCAGCTCAAAGTTTCACAATACCTAAAAAGATTAAAAGACGACGGATTCGTAACCTCAGAACGCCGAGGCCGTTTTATTATTTATAACATCACACAAGGCGTGCACAAAACCTGTATCCAATGCATTCACAAGCGCTATGATGCCTTAACAGACAAATCCCTATTTTAGGCTTCTTCTTTTTCTTGAAGTTCGTCTTTTTTCTCTTGATGATGTCCGCGCAAATTAGCCAAGAACTGCGCCTCGATTTTCATATATTGTGTCAGGAGCCATTTGGACTGCGCTAAAATAAATACGGATACAACTAACAACAACAAAGAGATTCTTACATCTTCCGTTAAAAAAGTATGAACTACAGTAACAATAAAGAAAGCCACCACCAAAAGCCTAAAACTAGTCATTAAAACCAACGGCAAGCGGTTAGCCTTTTTGGATATCCACAATTTATAATAAATTTTTGCTAATATACTGTTTGAAATAAAAAAGTTTTTAATATTCTCGGCATTTTCACTCAAATTTCCGCAAAAAGCAAACTTTTCACCAATTTTTTCCAACCACTTTTCTTTATGTTCACCTTCCGATGGTTTTCCATGGAGCCAACATAATACTCTCATAATTGTATCTCTGACAAAGGCTGGCAAAATAGCTTCCCAACCGATAAGAGCCTTCAAAAAAGGAGCCATAACAACTAATGTAATTCCAGTCACAAGAATTTTACCGCTCAAATTAGGAAAATAACTCAGGACAAAAGGCTGAACATAGTGCTTTGAGAGCAAAATAATCGTATATAAAATTAAAGAGAACAAAAACATTCTAAGCAGATAATTTTTAAACAACTCCGCCCACAATTTTTCTTCCGAAGGACTAACTCTAACAGGTTCATCTGTTTTATCAATGTACTTCAACCACGATTGCGGAGCTAACTTTAACAATTTCTTATAAAATGGATCTGCTGCCTTAATCATCATTGGCGTTAAGAAAGTCGTTATAACTGAAACAGCTACAATAATCGGATAAACCTGCGGATTTAAAACCTTTAAGCTCATACCTAAGCTAGCAATAATAAAAGCAAACTCACCAACTTGCGCTAAAGAAAATCCACAAAAAATAGATGTTTTAACCGGTTGACCCGAAACAATAAATCCCAAAACCGAAAATGCTATTTTACCAACGACCACAATCAAAGTAATCAAGAAAATCGGCCAAGCATAAGTAACAAACATCGCCGGATTAACCATCATTCCGACAGAAACAAAGAAAACCGCACCAAAAAAATCCTTAATTGGTTGAATATTTTTTTCAATCCGCTGGATTAAACTGCTCTCAGCCAAAATAGAACCCATAATAAAAGCTCCCAAAGCAGATGAGAAACCGGAATAAGTTGCCAAATAGACCATACCGAAACACAAGCTAATGGTAATTAGGAGCAACATTTCATCTGTTAAAAAGTTTTCTACTTTTTTCAAAAAAGTTGGTACAAGATAAATACCCGCAATAAAGCACAAAACCAAAAAAGACACTAGTTTCATAACGCTTCCTAACAAAGCTTCGCCATCAATATTACTTCTTAAGGCAATTGTCGGAAGCAATACCAACATCAAAATTCCCATAATATCTTCTACCACCAACACCCCAAAGACCAAATCCGTAAATTTTTGCTTTTTAACATTCAAATCGTCAAAGGCCTTAATAATAATTGTCGTGGAGGACATTGAAATCATACTTCCTAAGAAAAAGCTGTCCATTGTAGACCAACCAAGTAAAATACCCGTACTATACCCCAAATACAACATAAACAAAATATTAGCATTTGCCGTAATCATTGCTGATTTTCCGACATTAATCATTTTCTTGAAGCTAAATTCCAACCCTAAGCCAAACAATAAAAAGATAACGCCGATATCTGCCCATAGCGTGAGATTTTCTCTATCACTAACCGTTGGCAAAAAATTAAAATACGGTCCCGCCAAAATACCGGCCATCACATATCCGAGCACAATCGGTTGTTTGAGTTTTTTGCAGATAAGCGTCATAATACCTGCATAAATAGTAATCATGGTTAAGTCTAAAATAAGGGTATGAATTTGATGCATCTTTACTTCACTACAAAAAAAATTAAACTCTGCACAAAAAATACGCATCTTTGAGTTTAAATTTTCTTAATACATCAGGCTTTTAAGAAAGATTATTTATTTTTACCTCTGAGACGAGGAAACCACATCGGAACATTTTTCTTATAAGCAAGATATTCTCCACCAAATTTCTTTTCCAATTGCTTCTCTTCAAACAACTTAAAGTAAATACAATTAATCAAGAAGAAAATTATCATCCAATAAAAGACATAAATTTCATTTAAGAGAAGAGCTTCTGCTGTCAAAACTGCCAGCACTCCCGTAATCATCGGATTTCTGGTATATTTAAAAGGTCCTTCCACCACCAAATGAGTTGTCGCGTCCCATGGAGCAAGAGTTCCCTTACCAATTTTATGAAACAAAAGCATTGTCCAAACGGCCAAAAACAAACCTCCCGCCAACAAAACACACCCGAGTACATTTTGCCAAATACCGGGTGCAGTATAAACATAATCGGAAAAATATAAGATAAGAAAAGGAATAACAACTACAACATTAAATGGCAAAATCAAAATTGCTTTAATCCATGCTTTCATAATTTCCTCCTCAACAGTACCTATACTTATATTAAACATTCAGCAATAAATTTCAACGCAAATAAATGAAACTCTTGGGAAGCCATAAAAAAACCACTCATAAAGAGTGGCTTTTTTTATAAATGGCGTATCTGGGGGGGGCTGGAGGAAAGAAAATTCTCCGGTGAAGAATTTTCTGACGACAGGCGCAGATTTGTTAGCTTTGAGGCAAGGCAAAACGCCGCCGAAAAAGCGTTACAAATCAAGTGACCGCAGCGAGTTTGTGTTTGAAAAACACTTACGAGCCAGAACGAACCCGTGGGTTCGACCACTCGGGAAGCCATAAAAAAACCACTCATAAAGAGTGGCTTTTTTTTCAAATGGCGTACCCGGGGGGATTCGAACCCACGACCCTCGGCGTCGGAGGCCGATACTCTATCCAACTGAGCTACGGGTACATAACTTATTGCCTTTTTTATGTACATTATTTTAAATTACATTTCCAGCATTTTTTACAAAAAAGTCTTTTTTCAGGCTCTTTCACCGAAAATTTGCCGAAATTATCGCAATTTGGGCTTGACTTTTAATCACATAAACGTTATTAACAAGCAACAAGTTTATTTATGAGGATTAAAACAATGGCTAAAAAATGTGATATTTCCGGCACCGGCGTTATGAGCGGCAACAATGTCAGCCACGCTCACAACAAGAGTCGTCGTCGTTTCTTGCCCAACCTTCAGGTTGTTTCTCTTTTGAGCGAAACTTTGGGCAAAATTTTCAAATTAAAAGTTTGTTCTAAAACTTTGCGTTCTATTGAACACAATGGCGGTTTGGATGCTTATTTGGAATCCACTTCCAACAGCAAGCTGACCGAAGAAGCTAAAAAAATTAAAAAGAGCATTGCAAAAAGCAAAGCCACAAAATAATTATCTACAGGCAAATGTAGTCATATCCTCCTGATTTTTCAGGAGGATATTTTTTTATCCCCACAATTAACAAGGCTGAATCAGGGAAAGAGCTAAAACCTTTGAGTTTTGTTTTGAAGTTGTTTATAAAGGGCAATACAAGAACGAACCAACATCCATGAAAGTCTGCCCGATGGAACAAATTGATACAGCCTCTCTGCCGCAAAACCTTGAAGCCGAACAAGCTCTGCTTGGTGCAATCTTAGCCAACAACAAAGCCTATGAGAAAGTTTCGGAGTTTTTGCGCCCCTATCACTTTGCCGATTCTATTCATGCCAAAGTTTTTGAGGTTATTGCAAAACTCATTCAGCGCGGTCATGTAGCAGATGTCATCACCTTAAAAAATTACTTTGAGCAAGAAGGCTCATTGCAAGAAGTCGGCGGCCACCAATACTTAATCAAACTGGCAGACAGCGCATCCCCTTTAACCAATGTGGAATATTATGCGCAGTTTATTTACGACAAATATCTGAGGCGAGAACTGATAAATACCGGCTACGAGATTGTCAATGATGCCATGAAGGAAGACTTAGATTCTGATGCCACCACGCAGATAGAAACAGCCGAAAAGAAACTTTTTGAATTATCCAATCAAGGCGAAAGCCAAGGCGGATTCATAGACTTTGCACAAGCCTTAACCTCTTCTTTGAGCCAAATTGAGCAAGCCTACCAAAAAGACGGCAAAATCTCCGGTCTGCCGACAGCCTTAGATGCCTTGGATGAAAAGACCGGTGGCTTAAACAACTCTGACCTTATCATTATCGCAGGTCGTCCGGCTATGGGTAAAACCGCTCTGGCCACCAATATTGCCTATAATGTCGCCGAGTTTATGAGCCACGACAAATCCGTTGACCCCAAATCTCGCGGTGTGGCCTTTTTCTCTCTGGAAATGTCTGCCGACCAATTAGCCAGCCGTATTCTTTCCACCGTAACCCAAACCCCCGGGCACAAAATGCGTACCGGAGAGTTAGATAATGCCGAGTTCACGCGCATTGCCGCGGCTGTGCGCGAGCTTGAAACCATCCCGCTTTATATTGATGACACGCCGGGCTTAAACATCAACTCCATCCGCACCCGCGCCCGTAGGCTGAAGCGTAACAAAGGCTTAGGCTTGATTGTCATTGACTATATTCAATTGATTATGGGGACGGGCAGCAAAAAAACCGAAGGCAACCGCGTACAGGAATTATCAGAGATTTCGCGCGGTCTGAAGATTCTGGCCAAAGAACTCAATGTTCCGGTCATTGCCTTGTCCCAATTAAACCGCGGTGTAGAACAACGCGATGACAAACGCCCCGTTATGTCAGACTTGCGTGAATCCGGCTCCATTGAGCAAGATGCTGATATCGTAATGTTTGTGTTCCGCGAAAACTATTATATCCAGAACGAAGAACCCAAACAACGCGCCGGAGAAACACCGGAACACTTGCAAAACCGTATGGAGGAATGGCAAAAACGCGTCAGAGAAACCGCCAACATCGGTGAGGTCATTATTGGTAAACAACGCCATGGCCCGACCGGCACGGTCAAACTCTTCTGGAACGGCGAATTTGCTCAATTTGGCAACCTGATTAAAGAAGAATATTTACCTGACCAAATAGGCTAAGGCTTATTTATGGCAACAACCATGCCCGCCGCAACAACAAGAGCTATTCTCATCGTCAGAGCAACAACAACCTTCTTCGGCTGAACTGTTGTCTTTAACTTCTACGGGATAGCCTCCGTAATAAGCTGTTCCAAAGATTTTGCCCGTATATTCATGCTCGGGAGAATCCGAACGCATAACGGCATCGTCAGCAGATTGCGGCACATCTTCGGCAACATCTCCGCGCATAATAGCCTCCTGCATTTTTTGCAATTGTCGCTTTTTGCCTTCACAACAAGCACAGGTTCCCTGCACGGGTGTTTTAACCAACATATCAGCCAACCACTTAAACATTTTTCACTTCTCCTTAATTAATGCTTGGTATATTATAGCAAAAAATTTATGAATAAAAAGGAAATGCCTTGTCAAAAAAACTTGAAGATATGACCGAAGAAGAATGGGAAGCTGTCTGCAACCGCTGCGGCAAGTGCTGCCTCATAAAAATTCAGGATGAAGATACGGACGAAATCTATTACACCGATGTCGTCTGTAAATATTTTAATTTTGAAACTTGCGAATGCACGGAATATCAAAACCGCTGCAAGCTTGTACCCGAATGTCTGAAGCTAACCAAAGAAAATGTTGGAAAAATTAAATGGATGCCCAAATCCTGCGCTTACCGCTGTTTGCTGGAAGGCAGACCCAAGCCCAAAAGAGAACCTGTTTCTTCTTTTTGCATTTCCGAAAAACTGGTCAAAGATGAGGAGCTTGAGGACCATATTTTGGAGCGCGATGACTTATGAGTAAAGATGATTACTTTATAGACGATTCGTTCAACCCCGAAGAACGCTTTGCTCATCTGGAACAGCTTGAACCGGAGTTTTGGAAAAAGAAAAAACTGGAAGAGATGAGCAAAGAAGAATGGGAGCTTCTTTGTGACGGTTGCGGCAAATGCTGTTTGAATAAATTAGAGATAAAAGGCAAAATTCGCTTTACCAACACACGCTGCCGCTTTTTAGATTGCCAAACTTGCCTCTGCCGCATTTATTCCAAGCGCTTTCAAAAAGTACCCGATTGCCGTGACATAGATTTAAATGCCGTCCGCGAAAAACCGCGTTGGTTGCCTAAAACTTGTGCCTATTGGTTGCTGGATAATGGCTTTGACTTACCTGATTGGCATCCGCTCAAAACCGGACGAGCCGCATCCGTCCATGAAGCAAAAATGTCGCTCCAAAATCGCGAAACCGTTTCCGAAACAGGAATCCAAGACTATGAAAATTACATTGTTGACTGGGAAGACCTTTGATATTCAGGAAGCCTTGGGCTTTGAGATTAAGGTCATAAAATCACCGCGCGCCAAAAGACTAACCTTGCGCATTGATTCTAAAGAACGCCTGCCGGTTTTAACTATCCCCGAACGTTGTTCGGCAAAAAAAGCCGTTGCTTTTGCTAAGGAACATCAGGATTGGATAGAGCGCTCTTTAGCCAGACTTCCGCAAACCAAAAAGTTTGAGGATAGAGAGCAAATTTCCCTTTTCGGGCAAACGGTAACCATCCGTCATAATTCCAAATTGCGCAAAGGAACCTTTCTGGAAGACAATGTTTTAAACGTATCGGGAGAAGCTGAATTTTTGCACCGCCGAGTTAAAGATTATATCAAAGAGCAAGCCAAAAACGAATTTTACAAACGCTCCAAACTCTTGGCTGAAAAGCTAGGTTGTTCCTTGCATGACGTCACCATCAAAGACACTAAATCACGTTGGGGAAGCTGTTCCTCTCTGCACAACATCAATTACAACTGGCGGATTGCTTTAGCTCCCGAAAACGTCATCAATTACCTGATGGCGCATGAAGTTGCGCATCTTAAACATCAGGACCATTCACGAGCTTTTTGGCGCTGCGTGCGTGAACTTTATCCCGAAGCCGAAACCGGCAAAGTCTGGCTCCGGCTCCATAGCAAAGAACTCTATCTGTATGAATAAAACAAAAAACTTGATAATTATGCATTTGCTCCCTATATTTTAAATAACATCAACTTAAGGAGATTAACTTAAATGTTAGAAAATAAAAACTTTACCGCTGTCAGCTCAAAATCATCCGCTTATGTAGATGAAGGCTTACGCCAATATATGATCAAAGTTTACAACTATATGGCAGCTGGCCTATGCATAACCGCATTAGCCTCATATTTGGTTGCCAACACTTCATTAATGAAATTGTTTTTTAACATTACCCCGCAAGGCGCAAGTTTATCTGGTCTTGGCTGGTTGTTTTTGCTCGCCCCGTTTTTGATGATTTTTGCTTTTAGCTGGGTCATCAGCCGTGGCACTTTGGCACAAGTCCAAGGTGTTTTCTGGGGCTATTCTGCAGTTATGGGAATCTCTTTGGCTCCTATTTTCTTGGCTTATACCCATGAAAGTATTGCTCGTTTGTTCTTAATCACGGCGGCCACTTTTGGCGGAATGAGCCTATATGGCTACACTACCAAAAAAGATTTAACCGCTATGGGGTCTTTTATGGTTATGGGTCTTTGGGGTGTTATCATTGCCTCAATCGTTAATATCTTTATGCAGAGCTCCGGCTTAAGTTTTGCTTTGTCAATCTTAACCGTTGTCATTTTTACAGGCTTAACCGCTTATGACACACAAAAGATTCGCAGTCTGTATATGAGCGCCGATACTGGTGATACCGCCACCCGCAAAGCCATTGCCGGTGCTTTGGAGTTATATCTTGACTTCATCAACCTGTTTTTGGCTCTGTTAAGATTATTCGGCGACCGCCGATAATTCTAAAAAGCTCCGCCAAAGCGGAGCTTTTTTTTGCAAAAAAACATTGACTTGGAGAAAAAAACTGTCTATAAGCAGAGTTACCCGAGGCCTTGAGCAAAATTTTCAAGGCTTAAATAATTAATAAAAACAGCCGATTTTCAAGTCGGCACTAACCGGAGAAAACAAATGAAAAGAACATATCAGCCGAGTAAATTGGTAAGAGCTCGTCGCCATGGTTTCCGTGCGCGTATGGCTACAGCCGGCGGCCGCAAAGTTATTGCAGCTCGTCGCAGCAGAGGACGCAAAAAACTTTCAGCCTAGGTCATAACCTATGCCTGAAGTCTTGGTTTTAAAAAAACGCAAAGATTTTGTCAGAGTCGCCGCAAAAGGTGTTCGGGTGGCAACATCCACACTTATTTTGCAGGCGGCTCAAAATTTATCTACCGACAACCAATTTTGCCGTGTCGGCTACACCACCACCAAGAAAATCGGCAAAGCCCATATCCGTAACCGTGCCCGCCGAAGGATGCGCGCCGTTGTCCGCGAGCTTTTTCCCCAAAGAGCCCTAGCCAACACGGATTATGTCTTAATCGGAAGATACAACACCGCGGATTGTCCTTTTGACAAACTTAAAGGCGACCTCTGTTACGGCTTAAAAAAACTCCACAAACAACTCCTGCCGGAAGAACAACAAAATGAACCGGATATTGAAAAACCTGCTGATATTGTTGGTTAAGTTTTACCAAAAATTTTTATCCCCGCTTTGTCCCGGAGTCTGCCGCTATCGTCCGACCTGCTCCCAATATATGATTGAAGCGATTTCCACCCACGGCATCATCAAAGGTCTGTATCTCGGAATAAAGCGCATCTTGCGTTGCCACCCTTGGGGCGGCTCAGGTTATGATCCCGTTCCTCCAAAGCAAGAAAAAAAAGAATAAAACTGGATATTTGCTTGCTTAAACCCTAATTATACAGTAGAAAAAGCCTAAGAAGAGATATAGACACGACAGACGTGTCAATAAAGGAGATTTTAATAAATGAAAGACGAAATGAAAGGCATCTATTGGGCTGTTATCTTGTCCATCGCCGTAATTTTCATAACCAACTACTTTTTCCCGCGCAAAGCCCCGTCTATGCCGGAAGCGCCAACCCCAGCTGTAGAAGCTGCCGTTGAAGAAAAAGCAGAAACTTCAAATGAAAACATAATTACAGAAACACCCTTGGAAGTTTTCGAAGTCTTAGGTAAAGATGCCCGTATCAACATCAAAAATAGTGCCATCAGCGGCTCAATCCGCATCAAAGGCGGCCGCTTTGATGAAATTTTGTTGGATAAATATAAACAAACTTTGGAAGCAGACAGTGCCGATGTTGAGTTGTTTACGCCGGCCAAAACCGCCAATCCCTATTATGCCGAGTTTGGGTGGTTGCCGCAAGATTCTGCCATTCGTACCCCGAATGCCAACACACTCTGGACGGTTAAAGGCAAAGAGCTGACCCCGCAAACCCCTGTTACTTTGGAGTGGAATAACGGTCAGGGTCTAAAGTTCATTCGCCGCATCAGTTTGGATAATAACTATATGTTCACCATTGAACAAAGCGTTGAGAACAACACCGGCAAAAGCATTGTGCTTTATCCTTACGGTTTAATCAGTCGTTTTCACAATCAAGCAGCTGCCAGCGGCGTTGTTCATGAAGGTCTGATTAGTGTTGCCGACAACAATCTCCACGAAATTAAATACAAAGATATTGAGGATTCCAAAAAAGAAGACTTCAAGACCACCGGCGGCTGGGCAGGTTTTTCAGACCGCTATTGGTTCTCGGCCTTCGTTTTAGGCAATGAGCAAAATGCCACCGTCAAATTCAGCAACACCGGTAAAAACTTATATCAGGCAGACTATGTTGGCGAACCGTTGACAATCGCTGCCGGCTCAGTCGGAAGCAATACCGTCAAGATGTTTGCCGGTGCCAAAGAAATCAAACTTTTGGATACTTATACCAAACAGTTCAATATTCCAAAATTTGACTTAGCCGTAGACTTTGGCTGGTATTATTTTCTGACCAAACCCTTCTTCTATATTTTGGATTTCTTGTATAATTTCATCGGCAACATGGGCTGGGCAATTCTATTATTTGCCGCTTTGCTCAGACTTATTATGTTCCCGATAGCTAACAAGTCTTATGAGAGCATGTCTAAGATGAAAAAGGTTCAGCCCAAAATTAAAGAGCTGCAAGAAAGATACGGCGAAGACAAAATGAAGCTTCAGCAAGAAACTCTGGAACTTTATCGTAAGGAAAAAATCAATCCGGCAGCAGGTTGCTTACCGATGTTGATTCAAATTCCGGTATTTTTCTCACTGTATAAGGTTTTAAACATCTCTATTGAGATTCGCCACGCCCCGTTCATCGGCTGGATTAAAGACCTTTCGGCACCGGATCCCTTAACCCTTTCGGTTTGGACACATTTGCCGATTCCGGGCTTGTTGGACATTGGTGTCTGGCCGATTCTTATGGGCTTGACAATGTGGATTCAGCAAAAACTTAATCCGGCTCCGACCAACAAAGATCAGGCACGTATGTTTGCCATGATGCCTTTTATCTTTACCTTTATGCTCGGACATTTTGCTTCTGGTTTGGTCATCTACTGGACCCTGAGCAATATCCTTTCCATTATTCAGCAAAAAGCCATAATGAAGAAAAACGGAGTAGACTAAGATGGAAGCCCAAACGGACAAGTTTAGCAGCGAACAGATTAGCGAAGCCAAGGCTTTGTTTAACAAACCTTGCACCTTTGTTTTAAGCGTTGCTAAACTTGACCAACTTCCGTTAACCGAGATGGGAGAGGTTGCCTTTGCCGGACGCTCCAATGTCGGCAAATCAAGCCTCATAAATGCCTTGTTCAACCAGCGCAAATTAGCCAAAACCTCATCCACACCAGGACGCACCCAACAGCTGAATTACTTTAATTTGGCAGATAAAATCCATCTGGTAGACCTCCCCGGCTATGGCTTTGCTCAAGCTCCGGAAAGTATGGTCAAAAGCTGGCAGAAGCTGATTTTTACTTACCTGCAAGGCCGTGTAAATTTGAAAAGAGTTTTTCTTTTGATAGATTCGCGCCACGGCATAAAAAAAGTTGATGAAGAAACAATGGAACTTTTGGATAAAGCCGCAGTAACCTACCAAATAGTCCTGACCAAGACCGACAAAATCAGCGCCAAAGAGTTAGAAGCCACCATCAACAAGACCAAAGAAATAATCAAAAAGCACGGCGCTGCTTATGTTGATGTTTTAGCCACCAGCTCAGAAAAAAACTTAGGCTTGGATGAATTAAAAGCAGAAATCAGCAGTTTGATTTAACAAAGGCCTTGCGATTTTTGCGCCCCATAGACCACAAATTTCCGATACCGTTAATCGGCTGAACTTCATAAAGAGACTTAAAATCAAAATCGCGACTAAAGAAAACAGACGTTGTTTTGGTATAATTATTCATTGGGCAAAAGCCATAAAAATCCACTTGTAATAAATTTGCGCTTTTAAGAATTTCAACCGCTTTAACATATTCGGCAGAGGTATTAATTCTATCGCTGTCATCTAAAATAATGATTCCGCCTTTAGCTAATTTTTTAACAGCCGTTGCCGCACAATAAGCCCGACATTTGCCATCCACCACAATCACGTCATAAAGCTCGTCTTTTTCAAAAATCGCATTAAAATAAGCCTCACCCTCATCTCGCCAACGGATTTCAAGATTAGACTTATTAAAACTTTTACGCCATTCGGCAAACCATTCGGGATTATCTTCAACACTCACAACTTTTAAGGCTCTATTTGCCCAAAAAAGCGAAGAATAACCACAACCAAATTCAAAAATCTTTTTGTCTGCATAATCAAACTGTGACAAATATTCAATTGCCGGATAAGTGTACCAAGGGATAGGGTTTCCATCTTTATCTTCGCAAACTTTTTCATCAATGCTCCGCTCAATGGCATATTCTTTTTGCCACATTTCAATAAACTTCAAAAATTTATCGCTAAACATAAAAGCCCCTTCGTTGAAAAATCATATAAGACACATATATCATAAGCGGATAATTATTTGAAATCTTTTTTAGGAGAGAATAATGGAATATTTAACAAAGACTTCTTTTGTTCTGACCATCATCGGGGCTTTGAACTGGGGCTTGGTCGGATTTTTTGATTTCAATTTGGTTGCCTTTTTGTTCGGCAGTATGAGCATTTTGTCTCGCGCCGTTTACATTTTGGTCGGCATTGCCTCTTTGGTTGTTATTTATGCCGCCTTTACTGAAAATTCTGAAAAACAATTTGTCAGACAAATCCATAAATAACCTTTCCAAACTCTCCCTGAAAAAAAACAGGGAGAGTTTTTTTCATCCATTAAGCATTAATCAATAACTTCTGCGCTATAATAAATAAAAAACAACAACAGAGGCAGAAATGTCGGGCGCAAAGTTAATATTAAAGAATCCTCGCAACGGCAGCATAAAAACAGCTCCGATTGGTTTTTCTTGGACAATTTTATTCTTTGGTTTTCTGGTTCCTTTATACCGCAAAGAATGGCTTTGGACAATTTTTGTTTTGTTTTTACAAATCATAACTCTTGGTCTGGCAGCTATTCCTCTGGCTTTCTGTTATAATAAAATATATATCCGCCGCTTAATAAACAAAGGCTACACGTATTTCAGCCGCACAGGCAACATTTCGCAAGAAAAAATGGATAAATATTTACACTTACAAAAAAAGGTCTTTGAAAAAGCCTTTGCCCCAAGATTCTAGTTTTCCAAACACTGTTGCCCTGTAGTTTCTGTATTAGTTACCCATTATACTTAGCTTCCTGAAGTTCGGAGAGTGAGGTAAATAATAAGAAACAAAGGCAAAAGTACCGCAGCGTACATAAACGTACGTGAGGACACTTTTGACCTGCAGTTTCTGTATTAGTTATCCACTATACGAGCTTCCGAGCAGCTGATGATATCTGCATCAAACAATACGATACAATTTCTTGAACCGGCATATTGGTCGTCTTGCAGTCGCGCTCACATTTATAGAGAAGTTCTAACACGCTGAGCAGTTTTTCACGCGGCCAAATAGACACTTGGCGCTTAAAGTTTTGCTCTCGGAAGAAAATAATTCTGGGTTGTAGTTTAAAGACAGCTTTATCCAAGGTTTCGCCATTTTCCATATATGCCTTGCAAAGCAAAATCTTATTAAAATGATACGTCAAACTCCGAACAATAGAAATCGGCTCGCTTCCCTCATTAACCAGTTTATTAAATGCAGCCAAAGCTTTCTCCGCATAACCGCTTGCCGCCGCAAAACAAACATCATCTCCGGAAGATGATGAGGCATCGCTGATGATTTTTTGGACATCCTCAACCGTAACATTTTTATGATCGCCCAAATAAGTTATCAACTTCTCAATTTCACCTGAGTTACTCATACGGTCATTAGAAAGGCGCGAACACAAAAGCTGCAAAGCCTCATTTCCGATGGTTATGCCATTTTCAATAAACTTTACCCGCGTTGAGTTAAAAATATCTTCATCCCTGTCTTCATAACAAGCAATCGCTGCCATATTATCACTGTCTTCTGCCAGTTTGACCAAAGAAGACTTTTTATTCAGACTTCCGGAAGATATAATCAGCAACGCGTCCGAAACATTATTTTCAAACAAGGCCTTAATATGTTTGGTTAAATTATTATCTCCGTCGCGTATAACAATCACGCGCCGACCGCCCATCAAAGACTGCCCGTTATATTCTCCAAACAAGATACCGGCATCAGCGTTTACGTCACTTCCATTCAGATAAACTACCCGAAATGGGTCATACAAATCAGGACAAATAGCAGCTGTAAATTTTTTCACATATTCAGCCTGCAAGCCCTCATTGCTACCATAAATAACCGCGCAACGCAAAACATCGTCCGGCTTTTTAAGATATTTATCTATTTGAGCCTGCTTAAATTGCACTGCTGTCTCCTACACCTGTCTGGCGAGAATGGAAATACGCTCCCAAACGCAAAGCAATATCATTGGCAATAATCTGAGCACAATCTTTCTCGCCTTTTTTCTCTGCTACGGTTGTAGAATACGGATTAGACATAATATCATAGCTGGAATAAGCAATACTATTTCCGCGCACCAATTGTTTTCCGGTTTTCATATCATATAAAGAATAATTAACCTTATACCGAACTTGCTCGCGTGTTGCCGTAATGTCATTACGCAAAGCCTGTTGAATAATTTGCTTATCCGTTAGCTCCACATAAAGACGATACTTGGGCTGCTTCGGAGTACCACGAGGTGTTAAACTATCTAAAAGCTCGTTTCTCATCACTTGTCCAAAACGCTCAGCAATAGGCTCAACCTTAATTTGAGCCATTTCCTGCGTAATGGAGGTATCAAAATCGCCGGAAAAATACCAAGTATTATTATGCTTCTTTTCCACATACAAAGGCTGAAAACCACAAGAGCTTACAAACAAAGCCAACAATAACACCTGATATTTTTTCATACATCCGTTTCCTTATTCTGCAGCAACCGCTTTAGCGACGATATTAACGATTTTGTTAGGAACAACAATAACCTTAACGACTTCTTGTCCCTCAAGCTGACGCTTAACATTTTCCATACTTAAAGCTGCCTTTTCAAGCTCTTCTTTCGGCGCATCTTTAGGCATCTCAATCGTGCCACGCAGTTTACCACAAACCTGAACAGCAATGGTAACCACATCATCTTGCGCCAACTTAGCATCGCCTTGGGGCCAGCTTTCAGTAATAATCAATGTATTTTTGCCCATACGTGCCCACATTTCTTCTGCCAAATGCGGCGTAAACGGAGACATCAACTTCAACAAAGTCAAATATAACTCTGCCGGAACCTTTTCCAAGGAGGACATATAGTTAACATAAGTCATCAAAGAAGAAACCGCTGTATTAAACTTCATCTGATCAATACGCTCCGTAACTTCTAAGATACATTTGTGCATAGCGCGCAAATCTTTTTCGGTCGGCTGAATATCATAAACTTTCTTCATCAAAGCATATACTTTGCTGACAAAACGATAAACACCCATCAAGCTTTCATCTGACCACATGGCAACTTGGTCAAAAGGTCCGATAAACATTTCATACAAACGGAAAGTATCTGCGCCATAGGCATCAACAATATCATCCGGATTAATGACATTGCCGCGAGACTTAGACATTTTCTCGCCGTTTTCTGCCAAAATCATACCATGCGATGTACGTTTATTGTAAGGTTCTTTGGTCGGAACCAAACCGCAATCATATAAGAACTTATGCCAAAAACGAGAATATAATAAGTGTAAGGTCGTATGTTCCATACCACCATTATACCAATCCACATTCATCCAGTAGTCCAAAGCCTCTTTGGATGCAAATTCCTTATCATTATGCGGATCACAATAACGTAAGAAATACCAAGAAGAACCGGCCCAGTTCGGCATTGTATCCGTTTCACGGCGCGCATGTCCGCCACATTTCGGGCATGTTGCATTCAGCCAGTCGCCGGCCTTAGACAAGGGCGATTCGCCTTCATCATTCGGATGATAATCAGGAACCGGCGGCAAGGTCAAAGGCAACTCTGATTCTGGGATTGGCTGCCAGCCGCATTTTTCACAATAAACCATCGGGATAGGCTCACCCCAATAACGTTGACGAGAGAAGACCCAATCACGCAACTTGAAGTTAACTTTAGCTCTGCCAAAACCTTTTTCTTCAGCATACTTGATGGCTGCTTTCATACCATCTTCTTTGTTCATTCCGTTTAAGAAGCCGGAATTAATATGAGCGCCGTCTTCTTCCCAAGCTTTTTCGGAAATATCGCCACCTTCCAAAACCTGAATAATCGGCAGATTAAAGGCCTTAGCAAAGTCATAGTCGCGTTGGTCATGCGCCGGCACAGCCATAATCGCGCCCGTACCATAACCCATCAAGACATAATCGGAAATAAAGACCGGAATCAAATCGCCGGTATACGGATTTTTAGCCTTAATTCCTTTAAGCTCAACACCTGTTTTAGAATCATTTGCCGTACGTTGCAAATCAGACTTCTTAGCCGTTTCCGCAACATAAGCTTTAACCTCATCGGCATTTTCAAATTGGTTCATCAAAGCCCCGACATACTCATGTTCTGGAGCCAAAACCATATAAGTAACACCGAAAGCCGTATCCGGACGTGTCGTAAATACGGTCAATTTTTTGCCATCCAAAACATTACCGTTTTTATCGGTTAAGCCAAAATCAAGCTCAGCACCTTCGGAACGTCCAATCCAGTTAATCTGCTGAGACTTAACACGGTCAATAAAGTCCAAACCGTCCAAATCATTAATCAACCGGTCAGCATATTTGGTAATGGCAATCATCCATTGTTCTTTATTTTTACGAACGACTTGCGCGCCGCAACGTTCGCAACAACCGTTCACAACTTCCTCGTTAGCCAAACCGACCTTGCAGGACGGGCACCAGTTAATGGCAATTTTATCTTTATAAGCCAATCCTTTTTCAAAGAACTTAATGAACATCCATTGCGTCCATTTGAAATATTCCGGCGAAGAAGTATCAATACATCTGTCCCAGTCAAAGCTAAAGCCGAGAGATTTCAGCTGTTTAGTGAAAGTTTTGATATTTGCTTGTGTAGAAACAGCCGGATGCACACCTGTCTTAATAGCATAGTTTTCGGCAGGCAGACCGAAAGCATCAAAGCCCATCGGATATAAAACATTAAAACCCTGCATACGTTTTTTGCGGGCAATCACATCCAAGGCCGTATAAGAACGCGGATGTCCGACATGCAACCCCGCACCTGAGGGATAAGGGAACTCAACCAAGGCGTAAAATTTTTCTTTGTTGGGGTCTATTTCAACCTTATAAGCCTTTTCATCATCCCAAATTTTCTGCCATTTTTTTTCAATGGTATGAAAATTATATCTGTCTTCCAGCGCCCATTCTTTGCGCCATTCCTCAAAACTCTCTTTACCGTTATATCTGGCGTTTTTATCTGTCATTTTAATTCCTCTCTAGTCTCTGGCAGCTAAATCTCTTCTATACAATTTTCTGGCCTGCGTCAAAATCGCCTGCTCAATTTCTCCGGCCAATCTTTTATCTGCGGTTTCATTCACCCAAGTACCGTTTTGCAACACTCTTTTGAACACCGCAACTTTCAAACAATCGGCACGCAAATTCTGCGACAAAATATTAACCGTAATTTTGAATTGCTCATCGGGGATACCATCCATCGCAGCCCAATCCGTAACAATCACGCCACCGACCGCATCTGCTGAAGCCAAAGGCATAAAGGACAACTTAGCCAAAGCGGCTTGCCACAAATACGGATTAACACCGAGCACTTGTTGTGGCTCACTTTCTTCTTTAACCGTTTCTTTCGCCTCGGAAAACGGATTTAACGAAGACCAAGATGCCGTTCCCGAACAGCCCGAAACAATCAGTCCCGCAATCAAGATTGCGCTAAGATGTTTATTCATCGGATATCCTCTTCAAAAAATTACACATTGCACACAAAGTATAATACTTTTCACCAAAAGACAAGACGCTTACAGCATTTTCTCACTTGTAATTAGCTCTGGTTTTGCCTAAAATGAGCAAAACTTACTTTTATTAGGGAATGTTTTATGTCTGACCCACGCCAAATCGCCGCAGAAATGCTCCAAAAAGTCCTAACTGACAAAGCTTTTTTTTCTGATGTCAAAAACGCTTCCGATTCTCTTGCCGGCAAAGACGCGGCTTTTGCCAATATGTTGGTGCTGACGGCACTCAGACGTTTGGTTTTCTTAAAGAAAGTTCTTAAGCAATATGCTAAGAAAAAGCTTCCCGAAAAAGCCGCTTTTGCTGAATATGTTTTGCTTTTGGGTTTAACCGAAATCTTGTTTATGGACACACCGGACTATGCCATCATCAACAGCTGGGTAGACATCGCCAAAAGAAAAACCGACAAATATGTTGCAGGCTTTGTCAATGCTGTCTTGCGCAAAGCTTGTACTGACCGAGAAGAGCTCAAAAAACACGACCTCGGCGAATTTTTCACCTCCGAATTTTACCGCATCTTAGACCATGGCTATGGCAAAAAAACCATTTCCAAAATTCAAGCAGCATCTCTCAAAGAACCTGCGCTTGACATCACGGTCAAATCATCTCCGGAAATCTGGGCTGAAAAACTGGGCGGTACACTTTTACCCTCAGGCTCGATTCGCTTAAGCACAGGCGGCCGAGTTACCGAAATAGAAGGCTACGAAAACGGAGATTGGTGGGTTCAAGATGCCGCAGCCGCCTTACCGGTCAAATGTTTGGGTAAGATAGCCGGATTAAAGGTTTTGGATATGTGCGCCGCCCCCGGCGGCAAAACCGCACAACTGATTAATGCGGGAGCAAACGTAACCTCCTTAGACATTTCGGAAAGCCGCCTCAAAAAACTGCGCGACAACATGTTAAGGCTCCGCTTTGCGCTACCGCAAACCATCTGCGCCGACGGCATAGAATATCTGCAAAATTATAAAGGCGAACCTTTTGACATCATTTTACTGGATGCCCCCTGCTCTGCAACGGGAACTTTGCGCCGACACCCCGAAATTGTACATATCAAAAACGTTTCCGATGTTGAAAAACAAGTTGCCCTGCAACAAAAATTGCTCAATGTCGTCTCCCATGCACTCAAACCAAACGGCATTTTGCTTTACTGCGTCTGTGCCATCACCAAAGCCGAAGGAGAAAAGCAAATTCAATCGTTTTTGGAAACACATTCAAACTTCAAACTCTGCCCCTTAAAAGCAGAAGATATTTGCTTAGAGGGACGCGCTCAAGAGCTTAGGGATATTTTCACCGAAGAAGGTTTCATCCGCACACTGCCTTTTCACTTGGCAGAAGTCGGAGGCCTCGATTCTTTTTTCATTGCCAAATTACGGAAGGTTGCCTAAATGTTTTTTCGCAAAGATGTTTTTAATAGCAAACCCTCAGAACTTGAAACTCTGTCAACTTCTTCTGCTGCTGAGAATACAGACACCCAAGCCTCATCTGACAAACGCCCCGTATATATCGTCGGCAATAATGCCTTAACCTGCTATCTGGCCGCCAAACTAACCGATGCCGGACACAATGTTATCATCATTTCCGACAAAGAAAACAACATCAGCTTATCCACCAACGGCATAAGTCTAAAAGAAGATAGCAGCCTAAAGCTTAGCCGCTATAAATTTAACACTTCTTTTTGGATAAAAGACGATCCCAAACTCATTCTCCTAACCGCCGATGCCGGACAAATAAATCCATTTTTGGCGGCTTTATCCAAAGAAAAAGTCGGAACGACACCTGTTTTGTGTTTCACGCCGCTCAAAGACATCAATTATCTGGAGGCAATGATTGGCGGCAATGTTTTTCGGGCTTTTTTTGACGGCTACCTACAACAAAACGACCAACAAATATTTCTTTTTGGGCGCACACCGCAAATAAAAATCTGCAAAAACATCAACTGGGAAAAAGAAAAACCCTTTGCTGATATTTTAGATAACCTCAACTTAAACATCAGCTTTGAAACAGATGTTGCTATGTGTTATTGGGAGTTTTTTGCCCCTTATGCTGTAGGCTCTCTGCTGTCTTCTCTATACAACAAAAACCTCTTTGAGATAACCAAAGACAAAACCCTCCGCGACCAAATTCCTATACTATTAAATGAAATTTCAGAAATTGCAGCTGCCGAGGGCATAAAACTCAATACGGAAGAGCTTATCAAAAAACTTTATGCAGCACCTATGAATTATCGGTTCCCTCTGCAGGAAGAGATTAACAGCGGGGGTTATGGCGAAGCTCATCTCATCAGCTCTGTTCTGATGAATGCAGCCCGTAGTGCCAAAATCCGCTTTATGGATAGCCAGATAAACAAGATTCTTAAACAAATTTACAACTTAATCTTAGTATAAAAACGCTTTGTTAGTTGAAGAAAAAGAAGAAAACGAGTATAAAACAATAAAATTAACCTAATTTTTCAAAGGGTCAAGTTTATGGAAGCTGGATTTTTTATCTCATTCATTGCCTTTTTGGTTTGTTTCCTGGCAACTTTAGTGGGGCTTCGGCTCGTTTGGGCTCAGACAGAAACACAAACTCTGACCTCATCATGGAAAAACGACGCATTTTTGCCCTTTTTGAGTGTAAGCACCCTTGCTTTCATATTATTTTTTGCCTTTGGCAATAATCCCCAAGACCAAATTTTTGAGCTTAGTTTGACCGAATTTAGCATTGCTCTGATTGCTTTTATCGGGCTATATATTTCTACCTTTTCCAAATATGCCAACAGACTTTCCCTAGCTCTTTTGCTTATTTTTACCATTGCTTGCACCTTGCTTCTGCCACAAGATTTTACCCTGTTTCAAGGCTACTTACCCTTATGGGCAGATCGCCTTTGTACAATTATTCTCTGGGTTGGTTTTGCTTGGTGTTTTCGTTACCTCAACGGCATTGATGGTATGGCAGCCACCCAAACCTCTGGCCTTTGCATTGGGTTCTTCATCATCTCTCTTTTGGGGGGCATACCTACACTTTACGGTAATCTTTCTATCTCACTTTTAGGGGCTTCTTTAGCTTTGCTTATTTACAACTGGTACCCTGCAAAACTAATGTTAAAAGACAACAGCTGCACCGCTTTAGGTTTTATGCTCGGCTGGCTGATTATCTTATCCGCACGCGAAGGAATGGGCGGTTGTGCTCTAATTTTTATCACTTACTACATTCTTGAGATGTTATGGGCCATCGGCAACAAACTGGTCAATGACAAAGGCGACTTTGTTTCCAACACACTATATTACCAAACCAATATCTCAGGTCTTTCCCCTGCCATAACATGTCAAAGTGTTGCTAAGCTCCTAGCTGTACTGACGGTTTTAGGTTGTTTTCAAGTTTATGCCCCAAATAACTATTCTTTACCTCTGGCAACAGCCTTCATAACCCTATGGTTTATGAACAAACTACACAACTGGCAAGACCAACCTCAAAGCTTAAAAGAAATCAACCAAGAGGTTATTCAGGACATCAAAGATAACGTAGAAAACATCAAAAAAATCATCAGATAGGACTATGGTTTAACAATGGCTTTTTTTGACGCAATAAAAACTTTTTTTCAGAGCACGGTAGGCAAACAACCGGAAGCTATTGATTTTGCGTCAGTTCAGATGCCCGTTTTCAAAGTCAAAGTCATAGAGTTTAGCGACAATGTTGAAGGTAACAGCGGCGAGATTATCGCCCGCCAGCTCTCTGCCAAAGAAGGCCTAGAGGTCAGCTACTTTGACGAACCCTTCAACAAAACTTTTCTCAATCTGGAGAGCCGAACCTTATTTGACCTCATAGACAAAGGCCAAACCATTCTGGATAAAACCGGAGCCGATGTTCTGGTTTGGGGCTGCAGAGAAGGCAACCGCATCCGCCTAAACTTTCAAACACCTCGTCAATATGAGGATGAAGAGCTTGCCTTTGTTTCCCTAATGGACAGTCTTTACATTCCGGCTCGTCCGGAAGCAGGCGCATATCCCGAAGCCCTAGTCAACCTCATTTACGGCGGTATTTTAAGCGCCATAAACGCAAGCAATGCCCAAATCAAAATCTACAAGCATTATTTGCTGAAAAAAAATATTGATTGCTTATCAAAAGACAATTCAGCCAAGAGCTTATCCATTGAATATATGCCTTATATCATGAACTTTTTAGGCATCATCTATTTGAGCTTTGCTTTTGATAAATCCGATGGTCATGATTTCAAGATTGTCAAAAGTCTGTTTGACACAGCCCTCAAACACCAGGACCTAATAACCTCCCCTATTCACTTAGGCTGTATCTATAACCATTTAGGGCAGTTGTATGATTGTGGCACTCGCTATCTAGCCAAAAATCCGGCGGCTTATTTCAAAGGCGCTATTGAATATTATCGGCTATCGCAAAAATATTTAAGCAAATATACTTATCCTTATGATTACGGCTATATCTCATACAAACTATCCAAACTGTTTTTCAACTACTGGCGGCAAAAAGAAGATATTCAAGCCCTACGCGATGCCGTATTTCAGTTAAGAGAAGCCGAAAAGATATATACCTATGCACTATTCCCTGAGTTTTGGGCCGAGATTCAAGGTCATTTGGGCTACCTTCTTTCTCTGCTTGGCTCTTTTACCAAAAGCGCAGACATTTCCGAACTAGCCATAAACAGCTATAAGAACCGCCAAAAAGTCATCACCGAAAGACGCGAGCCCCTTCTCTGGGCCGAATGCGCCGAAAGCATCGGTGATATATATTATCGCATTGGCAAGAGCCAAGCCAACAAAGAGGCTTTGGAAGAAGCCTTAGAACATTTTCACGATGCCTTATATATATTTGAGAACGCACAGCAAGCTGACCGCATCAAAAAGCTTACGGTAGACATCGCCAAAACCAACCAAAGCATAAATCAAATATAAGAAGAAAAAAGATGAAACCTTTATATCCCGTAATACTTTTAACCATTTCCAATATCTTTATGACCTTTGCCTGGTATGGACACTTAAAATTCAAAAGCACGGCTTTATGGACAGTGGTTCTTGCTAGCTGGGGCATTGCTTTTTTTGAATACTGCTTTCAGGTTCCGGCCAACCGTATCGGCCACGAATTTTTCACCGCTCCGCAGCTTAAAATCATGCAGGAAGCCATCACCATTTTGGTTTTCTCAATCTTTTCGGCTTTGTACCTTAAGGAATCTTTGCGTTGGAATGATATTGTCGGCTTTGTTCTGATTTTGCTGGCCGTCTTTTTCGTGTTTAAGAAATGGGATTAATTTTCGGCTCTGTATTTCCGAGCAGCCCAAAGCCCCGCCTCAAATAACAAATAAGTCGGAATCGTCAACATCAATTGGCTGACAACATCCGGCGGTGTCAAAATTCCGGCCACAATCAGGATACCCACAAAAATATACGGACGCTTACTTTTCACCCCATCATAAGACACTATTTGGGAGCGAATAAGCGAATAAGTAATCAGCGGAAACTGAAACATCAAACCAAAAATAACCGAAAGCATTAAGGCCAAACCGACAATATTTGAAATTCCAAACACGGCTTTGATGTCCGCCGTTGCAAAACTGATACCGAAATTAATAATCAGAGGCAGAATAAAAAACAAGCAAAACAATACCCCGACAATAAACAAAGAAGAAGAGGTCAAGACGATTGATTTAATAAACTTGCGCTCATTATCATACAACGCCGGCAGCAAAAACTTCCAAACTTGTCTGGCAATATAGGGAAAACAGAGCAACAAATCCAAAACAACGGCGATTTTGATTTGTAATAAAAAGACTTCCATCGGCGAAAAATAATTTAGGACAATTTCATTGTCGCCGACAATAACTTTAATCAAAGCATCCATAAAATACGGCACAAGGAAGAACATCGGCAACAAGCAAATCGCCAATGCCGCAAGTGATTTGACAAGCACTGAGCGAAGCGCCTCCAAATGCTGAATCAGACTTTCTTCCTTGTCGTCCATATTTATTCTTTGTTTTTCTTTTCTTCGTCTTTAACGGCTTTTTCAACCGAATCTTTTAGGTCCTGTGCTTCATTTTGCAACATCTCTTTGGCTTTTTTATACTCATATTGTGCTTTGCCGAGAGCTTTGGCCAATTCGGGAATTCTCTTTCCGCCGAACAAAACCAAGACCACCACCAAAATCAAAGCAATCTCTGTTAAACCTAACGACATTTTTTCACTCCTTTACAACAATTTTTGTGCCTCAACACCGACAACCTTAATCGCCTTCACAGGACAAGCTGTTTGACACGCTCCGCAACCGATACATTTATTGGCATCCACAATCGGAAAAGCCCCATCTACCCGACTAATCGCCTGCGCCGGACATTTCATCACACACAAACCGCATTTAATACAGATATTTTCATCAATCTCAGCCAAAGCAATTTGCGTCTTTTGTTTTTCTGCCAGTGTCAGGCGTTTAATCGCACCCGAGGGGCAAACCTCAGAACACTTATGGCAATTATAGTCGCAAAAACTATCCTGATAGTCAATATGCACCGCCGGATATTCCCCGTCCGCTTTTTTAATAATCTTCATCGGACAATTCTGCACGCAGAGATTACAATTAAGACATCTATTGGCAAAATCATCAGCGTTTCCGGCACCGGCCGGCAGAATAACTTTTTTGAGCTTTGTTGCAACTTTCTTGCTGATTTCAACCCCGCTCTTAACAGCTAAAGCCAAAACAACCAATGCCGCCCCGCCCAGAATAAACCTTCTGCGCTCCGGATTAAAACTTACCTTTGTATCAGGCTTTTTATCATAATGAATACCGCTTTGACGACAACTTCCCAAACACCTAAAGCATTTCACACAAGTTTCGTTATCAACGATTTTATTCTTAAAATCAATACTCCCGCTCGGGCATTTAGAAGCACATCTGCCGCAAGCCACACATTTTTCGTCATCAATATAAACCTGCATCAGCGCATTTTTGGACAACAAGCCCAAAACCGCACCGACCGGACAAATATTAGAGCAAAAATAACGTCCCTTAAACCAAACCAAAAGAGCGATACCCGCTGCAAAAACCAGCCCCCAAACAGCGCCGCTGAAGGCAGAACCGAAAACACTATATGGGTCAATCAAACGCACCAAATAAACCGTTCCGCCCAACATTGCTCCAAAGACAATCGCCGCAACAAAATATTTATAGGACCGATTTTTCAGAGCGACATTCTTGCGCCTGAAGATAAGTGCAAACCCCTCTTGCAACAACCCCAAAGGACAAAGCACGGAACAATAAACCCGCCCCAAAAGCAAGGTCAAAACGATTATGCCCAAGAGCAATATGCCGGCAAACAAAGAAAAATCCACCAACACCCGTTGCAACAAAGCCGCCACTTGCACATCAAATATCTTAAATGGATAAAAAACACCCAATATACCTAAAATACTCAATACGGCAACGACTATAGCCAAACAGATTCTGAGCAAATAAGTCTTATTCATTTATCCCCCATCTTAGCGAACAAAATTTGTTCTGGCTGTTTTCTCAATAGCCTTATCCCAATCAACATTTTTAGCTGCTTCAATAACTTTGAGCGCATTAGCCATATTATGCGCCAAGTTGCGCATGGTTTGTAAACCTTCGGCATCTTCTTTGGTATCCGCCGCTTTGGCACCAAAGACCATATTCCAATAAGTTGAGGAGATAACCGGCATCTGATTAATGGTAAAATACTTATTCAAGACATCAATCGTTGCTGTTGTTCCGGCGCGTCTGGCAACAGCAACCGCCGCCGCAGGTTTATGCTTCAAAAAACTTCCGCCGGCATAAAAAACTCTATCCAAGACCGAAAGAACACGTCCTGACGGATGCGCATAATAAACCGGACTTCCAACAATCAGTCCGTCTGATGTTTTCATCTTTTCAATAATCTCGTTGGCAATATCATTAAACGCACATTTATTATGCTCTCTGCAATAACCGCAAGCCACACAGTCTTGCTGAGCATCTGGCCCCAACTGCACAATTTCGGAATCAATATTTTCTTTTTTAAGAGTTTCCGCAATCTCGCTCAGAGCGGCAAAAGTCGTTCCGTCTTTATGACAACTTCCGTTAACCAGTAAAACTTTCATCTTTTTCCTCCCTAAATTCTTACAAACCACATATAATTGCCACACCGCAAGCCATAATCGTTCCGCCGGCAATCTCATGCGCATATTTTTCCAACTGTCCAAAGCGCAAAGCACTGATTCCCCAAACACCCAACGCCACCGCCAACATCATGGTCATAATCGTTGCTATGGAAAAAATCAACGTACTGGAAACAACTGCCGAAACACCCAAAACACTTGATGCCGTCAAAATCGGTAACAAAGCTTCACAAGGCCCTAAGACAAAGATAATAAAGACCACCCAAAGTGCAATACTTTTTTGCCCTTTAATCTCTTGTAAATGATTATGTTCTGCTTGGTGCTTATGCTGCCACCTGTGGCGCAAAGCCCACAACAAATAAGCCGCACCCAAGCCGATAAGCGCATAAGCAGCAACATTGCCGCGATTTTCTTCCAACCACAAAAAGTTTTCTTCGCTCAGCCAATGCGAAAAATAAATAAACATCAAGGCAATGATAAGCGCACTTGCAATATGCCCAACCCCGCAGATAAACGTCCATAACAAAGTTTTTGCCAAACCATAACCGCGGCTTTTGGCAATAGCCACAAAAGGCAGATAATGATCAGGCCCAATAATTGTATGCACCACCGCAGTTATCAAAGCCGCCAACCAAATAGCAGACAAAGTTGCACCTGAGGCTATTTCCGCTTGCCCGAAACTCCCATGCGCCCAAGCATTAGCTGACATCAAAAACATCATCATAAAAACAAGTCCGATTCTTTTCATTTTTCATCCTTCTCAATAGCTCAGTCAAAACTCCCTGAACGGAATCCTTCCAAATCAAGCGTAACAAAATCAAAGCCGAGCTTTTTTAAAACCCGCACTACTTCTTGGTATTGCGCAAACACATCAGATAAATTCTCTTTTGCCACTTCTAAGCGCACCAAATCACCATGCACACGCAAGCGCAAATCCACAACCTCTGGCAGCATTTTTTTGAGCTCCGTTTCACCTTTTGCCACACGAGCAAGAGCCGCATCATCTAAATATGTGTCATAAGGGAATCTGGTTGCCAAACAAGGAACAGCAGGCTTAGAAGCTGTTTTTAACCCAAGCTCGGCGGACAATTTTCGAATATCGGCCTTTGTCAAGCCAACTTCCGCCAAAGGAGATATAATGCCAAGCTCTTGCAAGGCTTTTCTTCCTGGACGATAGACCTTCAAATCATCGGCATTTGTTCCATCCAACACATATTTCAAACCTTGCGCTTTGGCATAAGCAACAAACTTTTCAAATATAGCTTTCTTGCAAAAATAACACCGCTCGCGCCTATTGTTTCTAACCGCCTCTAGGTCAAACGGATTAAAACTCAGAAATTCGCTTTTAACCCCCAAATCTACCGCTGCTTGCTTTGCCTCGCTCATCTCCTTTTCGTCTTGCAAAACCGTTTTCATCGTCAAAGCCACAAGCGGGAATGGCTTTTCTTCAGACATTTTTTGCAAAACCGCCAACAAAAACATACTATCCACCCCGCCGGAAAAAGCCAAAGCGATTCCCTCTGAGGTCAAAGGATGAAGAAAAGCTTTCAGAGCCTTAAGCATTGTCGCTTGCCTCTGCCAAACGGCGCGCCTCATCAAAAACCAGCCGGAAAGTTGCGTTGTTTTTTTCCGCCAAGAGCTTAACACTTTCATATTCGGGATTATACCGCACAATATCGTCTAAAAAACATTTTTTGACCTCAACTTCACCGAAAGATGTTTTAACTCTCATCATCTCCCGCTTCATACACCGCCGCTCCACCGCATATTTTCTGAGCCCGATTGTTGACGTATTACGAAAAATAATATCTTCCATTTGCGGCACAAGCTCTGAGGATGTAATCACGCGCAACACATAAGCCGGACGATTCTTTTTCATAAAACACGGCTCAAAATGGACATCTCCCGCACCGGCATTCATCAATTTTTCCATCGCCAGACCAAGTTCTTCGGCTGTCGAATCATCAATATTTGTTTCTATAACAAACATCTGTTTTTCAGGCACATCATCTTCCAAAACCATCACCCGCAAAAAATTTGCATGCCCAAAATCTTTTTTGCCCAAGCCGATTCCCGTTTTTCTGATTTTATACGCAGACGGAAGCTTGTCTTTGGTCCGAAGAGCCGCTGCAGCCGCAATTCCCGTCGGCGTAACCATCTCGCCGTCATCATTCGTCGGACACAGCGCTATACCATATTTTTCCGCCACATTCACCACAGCCGGAACCGGCACCGGCAAACGCCCATGTTGGCACATAACAAAACCTTGCCCTTCGTTCAATGACTTGACAATAACTTCATCAATCCCCAAATCATCAATCAACACGGCAATAGAAATAATATCTACAATAGAGTCCACCGCGCCCACTTCATGAAAATGCACTTCCTCCACCGCACAGCCATGCGCTTTTGCCTCGGCTTCAGCCACAATTCTAAACATTTTTTTGGCCAATACCCGAGCTTTGTCAGACATCTCTGTCTTATCAATAATCTCTTCAACCTCTGCCAAATGTCTGTGTTCGTGATGATGATGTTGTTCGCCATATTCCTCTTCATGCGAATGTTCATGATGATGCAAAATCACCTTAAAATCACATCCGCTAATGCTGTAAGACGACTTTTGTGTAATCTCATAGTCAAACTCCTGAACGGGCAAACTTTTCAAAACCGCATTCAGCTTGTCTCGGCTTGCACCCAAATCAAGCAAAGCCGCCACCAACATATCACCGCTGATACCAGAAGCCCCTTCCAAATACAAATATTGGGACATTTATTTTATTCTCCTCAAAATCTTACAAGCCGTAACTGCCGCCCCGAAACCATTATCAATATTCACTACCGAGATTCCCTCCGCGCATGAATTAAGCATTGTCAAAAGCGCCGACAAACCGTTAAACGAAGCGCCATAACCGACAGAGGTCGGCACGGCAATAACTGGAGCCTCAACCAATCCGGCCAAAACACCGGCCAAAGCCCCTTCCATTCCTGCAACGGCAATAATAACCTCTGCTTTTCTGATTTCCTCCAACTTGGCAAATAATCTGTGGATTCCGGCAACACCGACATCATAAAAACGATCAACCTTTGCCCCGAAAAACTCAGCCGTGCGTGCCGCTTCTTCCGCCACGGGCAAATCGGCCGTGCCTCCGGTACAAACGGCGATTCTGCCTTTGAGGTGAGCCATTGTTCCACTTTTTAAGACAAGCGTTTTGGAACATTTGTCATACTCTATCACAAGCCCTTCTGTTTTTACAAAATCAGCCTGCTCTTGAGAACATCTGGTTCCCAAAACCGCAATTTTTTGCTCGGCAAAAGTTTTTAAAATCTTTGCTAGTTGTTCTTTGGTTTTGCCGGCACAATAGATTGTTTCCGGCATTCCGGTTCTGTCTTTGCGGCTCAAATCCAACTTGGCAAAGCCCAATTCTGCAAAACTATCTGCCATCTATTTTCCAAACCCCAAGTCTTTTAGCCAGCCGGAGATTCCCATTGTACGACTGCCATATCCGACCCAACCGTCAGATAAAACTTCGCAACCTTTGCACTGTTTGGTCATATCATCAATTGTGTTTTGCGCCCCGCCGCCGCCATGCGTAATAAACGGAACAACCTTTTTACCGGACAAATCATAGCTTTCCAAAAAACTGCTGACTTGCGGTGTAATGGTTCCCCACCAGTTTGGCGAGCCCAAGAAGATAACATCATATTGCGCGATATCAGCAACATTTGAAGTCAACTTCGGACGATATCCGTCCCTAATTTCCTTTTGAGCCTGCATTGTCATCGGACGATATTCTTCCGGATAACTTCCTTCAGTTTTAATCTCAAACAAATCTCCGCCGACTTTTTCATGAATGGCTTCAGCCACTTCTTTGGTATTTCCGCTATAAGAATAATAAGCCACCAATATCTTGGCATTTTCCTTGTTCATATTTTCATTCTCCCGCATCTGCGCCATAATCTTATAGCTTGAAAAAGCAATAACGGAAAAGACAATAAGACCTAAAAACAAAAACTTATTCATTTTCAATTTCTCCCTTAGGCTTCAAAGGTTTTGGCCACTTCTTTCATCCACTTGCTGATTTCAATATGCTGCGGACAATTCTTTTCGCACATCCTGCATCCGATACAAGAAGATGCCTTGCCATGTGTCTTAATCAGGTTTGCATAATAAACCGCCTGAGCATTAAATGGCTTATCTCCGCGTTCTTGTTTTTCGGCATTATATAATGCAAAATAATCCGGAATGGCAATCTTCATCGGACAAGCCTCAACACAATATTTGCATGCCGTGCACGGAATAGTAATTTCATCATGCAAAGTCTTAACCGCCGTTTCCACAACTCTCATCTCTTGCTCGTCTAAGGGCTTAAAGTTTTGCATGTAAGAGGTATTGTCTTCAAGCTGCTCCATATTGCTCATACCGCTCAAAACCATCATCACGCCATCCAAACTTGCGGCATAACGAATAGCCCAAGAAGCCACCGACATATCAGGCTCAGCATTCTTAAAAATCTTCTCCACCTTGGGCGGAACCATCGCCAAACTACCACCCTTAACCGGCTCCATCACAATAACCGGTTTGTTGTATTTTTGTGCAATCTCATAACATCTTCTGGATTGTATGCTGGCATTATCCCAGTCAATATAGTTAATCTGCAACTGCACAAACTCAACTTCCGGATGCTCCTTCAGCACCTCTTCCAACATCTCCGGAGAATCATGGAAAGAAAAACCGAAATGCTTAACTTTTCCTTCTTTTTTCTTATTTTCAACAAACTTAAAACTATCATATTTGCGTGCATTTCCGATTGTATTAGCATTAACATTATGCACCAGATAATAATCAAAATAATCCAAACCGGTTTTTTCTAATTGTTTGTTAAAGATTTCTTCTTGGTGCTCTGCGCTCTTGAGCATACCGATAGGCAGCTTGCTGGCCACGGTAAACTTATTTCGCGGATGTCTTTCCACCAAGGACTTTCTGAGCGCATTTTCGCTTTCATAACCCATATACATCCAAGCCGTATCAAAATAAGTGAAGCCTCTGTCCAAGAAAGTATCCACCATCTTATTTAGGGTATCATAATCAATGGATGTTTGATCGGACGGATTCTTAAGCGGCAAACGCATAAACCCGAAACCGAGCTTATTTTTGGGGTTAATCTGACTTTTAACGGATTCTGCAACCGCAATCTTGTCCGCAAGAGTCAATTTCGGCAAAGCCGACAAAGCAAAAGCAGCCAAAGTTGTCATCAAAAACTCTCTCCTGTTCATAGAAAAAAACTCCTTTCAAAAACTGATTCGTGCTAAGGATAACATTTTGAGCTTACTCTAGGTCAAGCGTTTTTTTATTATCCTCATCAAAAAATATTACCTTTCCAAAATCTCCGCGCGCGCCGCAAAACCACCCTTGGATTCGCTCAAATATTCCAAACCGCTTTCCACTTCGCCGAGCTCAATAAGACTATTATCCGGCATCAAACTATGCGTTTTATAAAAAAAGCCAAAATTCCCCCAAGGAGCATAAATAAACATCTTTCCCGCCGTTGCAATCATACCGCGCGGCGCATCTTTTAAGGATAGGGGCTTTGGAAATTCGCTGATTTTTTCCTCTCCCGCAAAATCAATAAATTCAAACTCCGCCGGCAACATCTGCACAAATTGGCGCGCCGCGGAATTATCCGCCATCTGCACCACAACTTCTTTGCCGCTGTCTAAGGTCAATTTAATTTTCATCACTTCTGCACTCCAAGCAAAATCTAAAAAAGAAATAAAAGCCATCAAAAATACCAAAAGTTTTTTCATAAAACTTATTCCTCATAGATAGGTTTATAATTTTCAATTTCCGTATTCTTAATCATATTGATTGTTGTCATCGCATTAGGCAAACCGATGTATGGGATTGCCTGAACCATTGCCGCCAAAAGTTTTTCTTTATCATTTCCGGCTCTCATTGCCCCAACCACATGCGCCTCAATCTGTTTTTCAGCTCCCATTGCCGTCAATATCACCAAAGACAAAAGCTCTCTTTGTTTAACATCAAGCCCTTTGCGGGTATAAAAATCTCCGAAACAAAAATCCGTTAAGGTATCAGGCACTACGTTCTTATATTCGGCAGGCAGTTTTGCCATCGCTTTTTTCACTTCATCACCATAAAGTTTTTGCTGAATTTCCAAACCCTTAAGATGTCTGTCCTCATCCGTGGTCGTACCTGTTTTTTCCAACGGCAATTTAATACTTCTCTCTTTCGCCACCTCATTAAAAACCCCAATGGCGTTCAATGTCTTCGGAAAACCGATAAACGGCGCGCATTGATAAATCGCCTCTCTTATTTCCAAGGGCGTATTTCCCACATTCAACGCCGCATTAATATGCGCTTTAAGCTGAGGCAGAGTCTGCATTGTTGCCAAAGAAACAACCGTAATCATTTCCCTTTCTTTATGAGTTAAATTACCCGTAAAAAAGATCTCACCGAAAATATTGCGTTGCAATATCTCCATAAATTCAGGGTCTGTCGGATTCTCCACCCGTTCTGCTTGAAAAAGAGTCTTAAAAACCTCATCTGCTTTTTCTGCGCGTGTCATAATTTTTTCCTCCGCTGCAACAAAGTTAAAACACCAAAACAAATTCAACAATAAAGTAATAACAAAAATTCTCATCAACCCTACTCCCAATATTTTTTAAACTATTATGGTTGACGAGAAGCCGGAAGTCTAATATTGTTTTCTTATAAAGCCATAAATATTTTTTATAGTGAGGCAAAATGGAGCTAACCCAATTATTACAATTCAAGACCATTGCCGAATGCAAAACCATGACCTTGGCGGCAGAGCGTTTGCACATCTCCCAACCTGCTTTAAGTATGAGCTTAAAAAAGCTGGAAGATGAACTTGGCACCCCTCTGTTTGAGCGCAAAAAAAACAACATCAGCCTAAACAAATCCGGCGAGCTCGCCTTCACTTATGCCTGCGCCATCTTAGGTCAAGCCGAAGAAATGAAAAACGCTTTCCGCCAATATGCCAAAGAAAACAACCACCTGAATTTAGGTTTTTGCGACCCCGGACCCATGCGTTTTTCCGCACCGCTTTTACAAAAAAGCAACCATAATCTTTCCATTTCCTCAGAGCTTGTTGACGATGACAAAACCTTGCTAAACAGCTTATTAACAAAAAAGTTTGATGCCGTAATATCTCTTGAAAAATTAGAACATTCGGATGTTGAAAGTTTGCCCTTTGCCAAAGAACAACTAATGTTGTCTCTCCCCAAAGGCGACAAGCTATCCAACAAAACCAGCATCAATTTGCACGACTACCCCAACCGAGAATTCGCCGTTTACCGCGCTTTCGGGGCCTATGAACGAAAGATGCAAAACTTTATGGACTGGCTGGTATCTCTGCCCAATGTAACCGTATATACGGATTACTTCATCTTCCGACAAATGCTGGAACAAAAAAAAGTTCTGACCTTTACCACACGTTTGGTTCAACTTTATCGAAATGACGGGGAGCGCATTATTATTCCTTTGGAGGATGACGGAATAAAAGTTACTTATTGGTTTTCCTACCTCAAAGAAAATAAAAAACTTATTAAACCGGTTGTTTCTTGGATTGAAGAAAATTCATTGATGCTTTGGGGTACAGATAATCTTATCCATAAATAAAAATTATAACTTCATAAAGAAAATATATTAGAAAATACTTCCAAACTGTGTGTATAATATCCACAAAACAGATAGAAAGGATATCAAATATGACAGATTTTGAAATGGGAAGACGTAGCTTTTTAAAAACAGCCGTTGCTGCAGCTATTATTTCGGCTGTACCTGTAAGCATTAGAAAGGCTCAGGCATCAATATCAGCCAATAAAAACGGCTCAAGTTTTCTAACTAAAAAAAGAATCTTAGGTCAAGGTAAAGCCGCCATGGAAGTATCAGCATTAGGATTTGGTGTTATGGGAATGACCTATAATCGGAGCGAGCATCCGGATAAAAAACAATGTATTAGATTATTACACGAAGCAGTAGACAAAGGTGTCACATTATTTGATACGGCAATTATTTATGGTCCACTAACAAATGAAGAATTGGCCGGAGAAGCTTTATCCCCATATAAAGACAAGATTAACATAACCACAAAATTTGGTCATGAAGTAATAAACGGCAAGGCCACTGGTCGCCAAGACAGCCGCCCGGAAACCATACGCCGGTATTGTGAAGAATCATTAAAAAGATTACGTCTTGAGGCTTTACCCATGTTCTATCAACATCGGTTTGATCGTAAGATACCAATAGAAGACGTTGCCGGCACGATTGGTGATTTAGTCCGAGAAGGAAAGGTGCTACGCTGGGGAATGTGTGAGGTAAGTCCCGTAACAATTCGTAAAGCTCATTCAGTTTATCCATTAACGGCCATTCAAAGCGAATATCATTTTATGCATCGCGATGTTGAAAATAATGGAGTACTGGAAACATGTCGCGAACTGGGTATCGGTTTTGTTCCCTATAGTCCACTAAACAGAGGATTTCTAGGCGGTAACATCAATGAATACACACAATTTGATACCAATAATGACAATCGTCAAACACTTCCTCGTTTTACACCTGAGGCGATTCGCCAGAATACAAAGATTGTTAATATTTTACAGAATTTTGGAAGAACAAGAGGAATAACTTCTTCACAAGTCGCTTTAGCATGGTTGCTACAAAAAGCACCATGGATAGTGCCAATTCCCGGAACAACAAAATCTGCACATTTAGATGAAAATTTACATTCACTAGAAATTTCTTGTTCGCAGCAAGATTGGCAAGAATTAGAAAAATCTATTGCAGCGATTCCTATTATGGGAAACCGTTATAATGCAGAGCAACAACAGCAAGTAGGTTTATAAGACATTTTAGGGATTAAATGAATAATGAGGACAAGAACGAAAATGATATTAACAATTTTTATCTCAGCGATAATTTGTATTGGCTATTTAGGCTGTTACACTGTCAGAGAAATTGGTGCTTCACCCTCAACAGAAGAATTGAAAAAATACGAACATTTACCTTATTTCAAGCATGGCAAATTTCAAAGTCCGCAAAAAATGGTTTATGACTTTGACAATGTCCGCAACGGTCCTGCGAGCTGGTTTCGTTTTATCAAAAGCTCACCTTTTGCACCCAAGAAACCGCTCCCGATGCAAAAACTTTCTAAAGAGAGTTTTCCCGAGCAAGCCGAAAATTTCGCTTTATATTGGCTCGGACATTCTATGGCTTTAATGGACTTTGGCGGCAAAAGAATCATCTTTGACCCTGTTTTTGACAACGCCGCACCTATAGCTTTTATGGTTCCGCGTTATGGTGCTGCACCGCTAAAACGCAAGGACTTACCCAAAATAGACTTTGTCATCAT
>CALXYB010000002.1 GCA_944392835.1 uncultured Alphaproteobacteria bacterium
TCTGTATCATATTTTTTCTTAGCCATTCTCTCGGGGACGCCATAAAAGCCCCTCTGAAAAGGGGCTTTTTTTCGTCCGGAGAGGACTATCCCTTGGGTATCTAGTTTTTGCCGCGGTCGTTATCACTTCCCTTGCAAAATTAAGATAGCCAAGATGTTGCAGAAAAAAATATGATGTCTGTATCATATTTTTTCTTAGCCATTCTCTCGGGGACGCCATAAAAGCCCCTCTAAAAAGGGGCTTTTTTTCGTCCGGAGAGGACTATTCCTTGGGTATCTGATTTTTATTCTTCTCAAATGGGGTTGTTTTTTTTGCATACTTCTATTAAGCTCACTTTATAAGTTTTTATTTTTCAATATTACTCTCACTTTAGGAGATAAAAATGCTGAAATATGTTCTCTATATTCTGTTAGCCATTGTGGTTTTGGCTTTGGTTGCCGGAGGAATCCATCTTTATCGCGTTGCGGCAAAAAATAAAGCTGAAATGGCTCAATTTAGCGGCCCTAAAATCGGATACCACAATAATTTGGGCAAAACCTTGGTCATCTATTATTCCTTGAGCGGACATACCAAAGATATTGCCGATAGAATCTCCATGTTGACCGATGCGGATGTCTATGAGATTAAAACAGAACAACCGCTCAAAAACGGACTGTTTTTCGCCCTAAAAATGAAAAAGCAACTCTGGTCTAAAGAATACCCGAAGCTTGTTCAGGATTTTCCCGATGCCGCCAATTATGACACAATCTTTGTTGGCGCGCCGATTTGGTGGTATACCGCGGCAACGCCTGTTTTGGCCTTCTTAAATCAATATGACTTTAAGGGCAAAAAAGTTGTTCCTTTCTCTACGCAAGGTAGCAATTTCGGCACATATTTTAAAGACTTTGCAGCTACCGCAAAAAATGCGCAGCTGCAAAAAAGCGCATCATTTAATAATCTGCCGAAAAAATATGATGATGCCGTTGATAACAAGGTTACTGAATGGCTTAATAATCTCTAATGGTTAGCTTGTCTTACCATATTCTGCAAACAACTCTCGGAAAGCTTTTTCTCATTGCTGATGATGAAGTTTTGAGAGCTGTTTGTTTTGGTGCAATATCTCCCAAATTTGCCAAGGCTGTTGCAAGAGAGACAACTCTTTTGGAGCAGGCGGCTCTGCAGATTGAGGAATATTTGCAGGGAAAAAGAAAGAAATTTTCTCTTCCGATTGCCCTGCAAGGAACAGATTTTCAGCAAAAAGTATGGCAAGAGCTCCTTAATATTCCTTATGGCGAGACCAGAAGCTATAAGCAGATTGCTGAGAAAATAGGTTGTCCGAAGGGTTATCGCGCGGTCGGAATGGCGAATAATAAAAATCCGATTACGATTATTGTGCCTTGCCATAGGGTTATCGGGCAAAACAAAAAACTCGTCGGTTATGCCGGCGGAATTGACATCAAAGAAAAACTCTTAAAACTGGAAGAAAAATATGCAAAGTCCTGATTTTTTGCAAAAAGCTATTATCTCTCATCAGCTCTCTAAAGAAGAGATTATTCAGTTGCTGGGTAATCCACAATATGACCAAGCTCTTTTTGCCGCGGCAGATGAGGTGCGGCAAAAATTCGTGGGCGATGAGGTACATTTGCGCGGACTTATTGAATTTTCCAACATTTGCAAAAACAATTGTCTGTATTGCGGTTTGCGGCGGGATAACCTTAAGCTTAAGCGTTACAGAATGTCGCCTGAAGAAATTGTTGCTTTGGCAAGGCGCGCGGTTAAGGATTTCGGTTTCAAAACCATAGTGATGCAATCAGGTGAAGACTTATGGTTTACGCCGGAACGCCTTAAACCTATTCTTGCAGAGATAAAAAAGCTTGATGTTGCCATAACACTCAGCATCGGCGAAAAAAGTTTTGAAGAATATAAGGCATATAAAGAAGCCGGTGCGGACAGATATTTAATCCGCATTGAGACAACAGATAAAGACCTCTACCACCGCCTTGACCCCGGAATGAGTTGGGATGAGCGCAAAGAATGTCTTGTTAACTTGGGCAAACTCGGTTATGAGGTCGGTTCAGGGATTATGGTTGGGTTACCCGGACAAACTCTTGAATCTATCGCCGATGACCTTTTATTTTTGCAGGATATGCAAATTGATATGGCGGGAATCGGTCCGTTTATTCCGCACCCTGACACACCGCTTAAAGACGAAAAAGGTCGCGCTTTTGAACTCTCGCTCAGAACAATGGCGATTATGCGCTTGTTGCTGCCGGATATTAATATCCCCGCCACGACGGCTATGGAAACTCTACACCCCGAGGGGCGGATTATCGCCCTGCAATGCGGCGCGAATGTGATTATGCCGAATGTTACCGAAGGGGAATATCGCCAGCTCTATGAACTTTATCCGGGGAAAGCGGCATTAAACGAAACACCGCTTCATTCTAAAACCTCTATCGGAGCGAGAATAGAAGCCATCGGTCGCAAAATCGGCACCGGCTACGGCAGCCATAAAAAGTTATGACATTCTGATGCCTAAAAAATATCGCTGTCGCTTTTGCCCACAAAAAACAGATTTGAACAGCGGCAAACCCAAGATATAGTAAATCTGTATATCACCTTTGTTTTTGACCTTAAAAATTGTCAGACCGCAAAACTTTATTTTTGAAGTGCCGCTCATATTGCAAGTTTTGACATAGCGCAAAAACTGTTTTTCTTTTCCGCTTTCTATGAGGCTCAACAGTTTAAAATTTTCTAACTTTCCCGAAAAAGGTTTTAATATCTTTTGCAGAGCTATAAATGCTGTTTTTTTATTTTCATCGGAAAGGTAAGCAAAACTACCGATAACCAATTTTTCCATCATTTTCAAATAGCTATCTCTACAAATCTTCAAAAGTTGATTCTGTTTTAGGAAAACAAATATCTCTTCAATGGCGCATAAATTACTCATTATTTTTGAATTGTTTTTTGTCAGGCTCTGCGTTAAAGAATCCGCTCTATGACGTAAAATATATAATTTTTTATCTAAGGCAAAAAACTGTCTGGAAATGAAGATATATTTGTAAATAAAAGCAACATCTTCAGCATAAAAACTTGGCGGAAATAAAATATCATATTTTCTTAAAACATCCGTTCTAAAAATAAAACAAATTATTCCGACAGCAATTTCAGGAAATAAATTCGGATTAATAATTTGAAAACCCTTTTGTCTGATGTTTGAAGTGGCTGTCTTATTTTCCATACCTTCCATATCACAAATGGCAAAATCTACTCTTTTGTTTTCCATAATTTGAGCCATTTCTTGGCACATTGTCGGTTTATACATATCATCAGAATCGCAAAACATTATATATTTGCCTTTGGCTTTTCTTAAGGCTAGATTTCTGGCAACTCCCGGCCCGGAATTCTTTTGGCTGAATACCTTAACGTTGGGATGCGAGGCCGCATATTGTTGCAAAATTTTTAGGCTATTATCCGTTGAGCCATCGTCAACGGTTAAGATTTCTATATTCTTCTCTGTTTGTGAGATTAGGCTATTCAGACAATCAGAAATATATTTTTCGGTATTGTAAACCGGAATAATGACAGAGATTAACGGTTGGTTTGTCATATTCAACTTCCTTGAGTGCAGATAAACAAAAACCACCTGAAAAGGTGGTCGGGGAGTTCAGAAATCACAACCAAGCATGACTCTTTAAGCCTTTAGCTTTTGAGGCTTGAACATACGCTTAAAGCTCCCCGGCCGTTATAGCTAGGGATTGAATATGTTAACGGTGCATATAATATATGCACGATATTTATCGATGCAACAAACCATATGCACCGCTTGGTTGTGAGGCTTCTGACAGCCCGCACCTTCTCAGGCACTGAGACATACAATAGAGTATATGTCCTGAAAACAGGATTAACCGAAGGCGCGTTAATAGTCAAGAAAATTAACTGATTTAAAATATTTACAACAAAAAAATTAAAAATAATCCTTGCAAAATTTTGATAATAGATTAAAAAAGAGGTGCTGTTTTGGAGAGATGTCCGAGTGGCTTAAGGTGCACGCTTGGAAAGCGTGTGTACGCTAACAGCGTACCGGGGGTTCGAATCCCCCTCTCTCCGCCATTTACAAAAAACCCTGCCTTGTGCGGGGCTTTTTGTTTTTAAGTTCTTTGGTCTTTGCATAAAAAAAGGGGATGACTACCTGTAAAAAACAGTTTGTCAGAACCCCACTCGTAAAAATTTACGTAGAAATTTTCGATTATTATAGCTTCCTTTCCAAATCAGATATACAATCAAAAATTTCTTGATTTAATATTATTAGTTGTTAAACTCAAAGTCAAGAATAATTTTATTTGCGGGGAACTATGAAAAAGAGAATTTTTGGCTTTGATTTAGGAATAGCATCCATTGGTTGGGCAATCGTAGAATTTGATAATGAAATTTTTAATCCTGAAACTGGTGAGGTCATTGACGGAAGAATCATAAAATCTGGTGTTCGTTGTTTTCCTGTCGCTGAGAATCCTAAAGATGGTTCATCTTTAGCAGCTCCCCGCCGAAAAAAACGTTTGGCCCGGCGTATTTGCAGACGCAAAGCTCGTAGAATGGACGGCATCAAAAAACTATTTGTTGCAAAAAAACTAATCTCTGATTTAAAAACTTTGGAAACTCTTTATGCTAAACAAATAGGCGGAGATGTTTGGAATCTTCGGATTAAAGGGTTATCTGAAAAATTATCAAAAGAAGAACTCCTGCGTGTTCTAACTCATTTAGCAAAACATCGTGGTTTTAAATCTTACCGAAAAGCGGCCGAAGAAAAAGATGCTGAAGGCGGGAAGGTTTTGAAAGCAATTAACCAGAATAAATTATTGCTTGAAGGCAACAAATCCTTAGCTCAAATAATTGTTGAAAGAGCCGGAGAAAATGGGAAAAAACGTAATTCTATCGTTGAAAATGATAAAGGTGTTAAGCAGGCTATCTATAATAATTCTATTCCGCGCAGTGAAATTGAAAGAGAACTTGATTTAATTTATGAGAATCAAAAACAGTATGGTATTTTTACTAAAGATTTATATGATGATTTTAAACGGATGGCTTTTCGTTATCGTCCTGCGGGAAGTGTTGCTGATATGGTGGGGTTTTGTACATTTGAGAAAGAAGAAAAACGCGCACCTAAAGAGGCTCCAAGCGCTGAATTTTTTGTCGCTTTGGGAAAAATTAATAATCTTACCATTTATGAGAATAACCAGAAACGTTTTCTTTTCCCAGAAGAAAAAACAGCTTTATTTGAACTTCTGAAAAATACTCAAAAGGTAAAATATCAAACTATCGCTAAGAAAATCTTTCCTAATACCAAAATTCAGTTTGCAGGCTTAAATTACGGACAGACAACAAAAAAAGCTAAAGATGGCACTATAAAAGAAATTAATCCTGAGGATGTTATTTTTTATGAAATGAAAGGCTGGCATAAATTAAAATCCTTGTTTGAAAAAGAAGAATGGGAAGAGATTAGCAAGAATATACCTCTCTTAGATAAAATAATAAATATTATTGCTTGCGAAAAAAATGACGAGAATATCTTACAAGGATTGAGATGTATTGATGTTCCCAGTATATATCTTGAAAAATTTGCTTCTTTAACAACTGATAAATTTATCAATTTATCCTTAAAAGCTTTGTATAAAATTATTCCTTATATGGAGCAAGGGCTCTTATATAATGATGCTTGTGAAAAAGCCGGATATAATTTTAAAGAAAATATAAATAAACTTGTTGAAAATCGTGGAATTTTATTGGATGTTATTCCTGCTGAAAAACAAACAAAAATCCCTGTCGTTAATCGTACAGTTGCTCAGTTTAGAAAAGTATATAATGCTATGGTACGGCAATTTGGCGTACCGGATCAAATAAATATTGAAACAGGACGAGACCTTAAAAAGAATTTTGATGAACGCCAAAAAATTATTAGAAAAAATAACGAAAACCGACAAGAACGACTTACTGCTCAGGAAGAACTGGAAAAAGAAAACATCAAAGGAAACTCAAAGAATATTTTAAAATATCGTCTTTACCAAGAACAGGACGGTAAATGTATTTACTCCGGTAAAGCTCTGGATTTAAATCGTTTAGATGAGGAGGGATATTTGGATGTTGACCATATTATTCCTTATTCTCGTTCTTTGGATGATTCTCTTAACAATAAAGTATTGTGCTTATCATCTGAAAACAGAATGAAAGGAAATAGGACTCCTTTTGAATATATTAGAGATGCAGAGGCTTGGAATAATTTTGAAGCTCGCGTTAATTTGCTCCGAAACAACCGAAAAAAAGAAAATCTATTAACCAAATCTTTTGCTGACAAAGAGATAGATTTTCGGGAAAGAAATGCAAACGATAATAATTATATTTCATGCTATATAAAACAATATTTGGAAGATGGTCTGGATTTTAGCAACAGTCCTTGTCCTGATATAAAGAACCGAATCCAGATGAGAACTGGCTCATTGACTGCCTATTTACGTCATTGTTGGGGCTTAAAAAAAGATCGCGATGAAAATGACCGTCACCACGCTCAAGATGCTATTGTTATTGCTTGTGCCACACAAGGAATGGTGAAATATTTATCTACAGTTTCCGGCTTATGGGAAAACAAATGGGAAATTGCGAAAACAAAAAATAATAGTGAGGCATGGTTCAAGTCTTTAAAATATAAATTTTCTGAGCCTTGGACTGGTTTTAGAGAAGATGTGAAAAAATCATTAGAAAATGTGTTTGTTTCTCGTCCTCCTCGCAAAAGCGCTACGGGAGAAATACACCAAGAAACTATCCGTTCTTTAAATCCTAAGCATAAAAACTTCAATGAAAAAGATCTTAAATCAGGACTTCCAATCAGAGGTGGATGGGCTGGCAATGGGAATATGCTCAGAACAGATGTTTTTGTTAAAAAAAATAAAAAAGGAAAAGATGAGTTTTATTTGGTTCCTGTTTATTTGTCAGATATGGGAAAATCTTTGCCAAACAAAGCTATCGTTCCATTAAAATTTGAAGATGAATGGCTACTTATAGATGATACTTATACGTTTAAGTTTAGTCTCTACATGGATGACTTGGTTAAGGTAAAAAAAGGAAATAATGAACCAATATTTGGTTATTTTAAAGGGACAGGAAGGACAACTGGCTCTATAACAATAGAAGCACAGGATAGAAGTTCCATTACTCCGAGTATTGGCGTTAAGATGTTGGATGGTTTTCAAAAATATGCTGTTGACCCACTCGGCAATATTGCTGAAGTCAAACATGAAAAAAGGCTTCCTTTATCCAATCTTCAAAAGAACTAATGAAAGAATAATCTATGGGGTGGCGTATCGTTCAAATTACTAAGCCGTGCAAATTAAGTATAAAGGATAAGCAACTTCTTTATTTGCCACAAGATGAAGCAGAGCTAAAAATTCCTTTGGAAGATATATCTGTTTTGATTTTTGAAAACAAACAAATATCTTTAAGTAGTTATTTATTATCAGAACTAGCAAAATATGGTATTGTTTTATTTTCTTGTGATAGTAGCCATATTCCATCGGGAACATTTTTTCCTTTTCATAATCATAGTCGCTATTCTGAAATTGCTTGGTTGCAAATAGAGACTAGTGAACCGCTGAAAAAAAGAATCTGGCAAGAAATTGTTAAAGCGAAAATTAAAAATCAGGCTGAGGTTTTATCTGTATTGAATAAAGACGGGGCCAAAAAATTGCAAGAAATAGCTAAAACTGTACAATCCGGTGATGCTAAGAATGCAGAGGCTTTTGCTGCCGGCTTATATTGGAAAAATCTATGGAATAATTTTAATCGCCATAATGAGGCAGATATTCGTAATTCAGCTTTGGATTATGGCTATGCCATAATTCGCGGCGCGATGGCGCGAGCTATCGTTGGAGCCGGTTTATTACCTTGCTTTGGCATTCATCATGCTAATAAGTTAAATTCCTTTAATCTGGCAGATGATTTGATGGAACCTTTTCGTCCTTTTTTAGATTATCAAGTTGCCACTATGAACTGGGATAATATTACGGAATTATCTACTGACATTAAGCACAAATTGGTTGGTGTATTAACACAAACGTGCTTATTAGAAAAAGAGGAAATTGGGTTGTTATATTGCTGTGAACTTGAGGCTTCATCTCTTGCTAAAGCAATTAAAAATAAAAGCCCAACGGAATTAAAAATTCCGATGTTAAAAAAACTTCCACTTTTTCAATAAGGTTGTGGATAAATGGCTGTCGGAGGAGAAAGATTTATGCGTATGATTGTATTTTTTGATCTTCCGACTCTGACAAAATCTGATCGTCTGAATGCGAGTCGCTTTAGGAATTTCTTGGTAAAAGACGGTTATACAATGTTGCAATTGTCTGTTTATTCGCGAATTTGTAAGGGACAAGATGACGTTGATAAGCACGCAAAACGTCTTAAGTCCTTGATTCCAAAGGAAGGAAGTGTTAGACTGCTTACAGTTACAGAAAAACAATATGTTTCTATGGAAATATTGGTTGGAACCTTAAAAAAAGAGGAAGAACTTGCTGACAAACAACTCTTATTGCTCTGATTTTTTGCATCAAAAGCAAATAACCTGTTGGAAAATCAACAGGTTATTTGCTATCCAGTATAGCATATCTGATTTGGAAAGGAAGCTATAACTAACGATTATGTGCTTTACTGCTTCATGAGAGTATAGCATATCTGATTTGGAAAGGAAGCTATAACACTGCCGACCTTACCTCTGCATCAGCGATAAGTATAGCATATCTGATTTGGAAAGGAAGCTATAACTGTTCCGGCACCGGCACGTGTAATAGTACTAGTATAGCATATCTGATTTGGAAAGGAAGCTATAACCTGCGTCTCGGAATGTAAAATTTCTTAAAAAAATTTTGAACTTTTTGTTTTTATGCTCCGTTTATAAATATATACGGGGCATAAATTTAGAGTATAGACAATGATGAACCTTAAAAATTATAAAAAATTTATCTTTTATCTTCTGATTGTTTTTGTCGGTGGAGCTTTGTTCTTTTCAGTTCATTCTTCCGGCGACGAGGTGTCTTACATTACAGATAGCGTCAAACGCCAGAATGTGCAAAAGGTGGTTAATGCTACAGGCGAAGTCCGCGCCATTGAACTGGTTACCGTCGGCGCTCAGGTTTCCGGTGAGATTGAAAAGCTTTATGTTTCTATCGGTCAAGAAGTGAAAAAAGGCGACCTTATTGCCGAAATTGATTCCACAACTCAGCAAAACGAAGTGTATATCAACAAGGCCAGATTGGAAAGTTATAATGCTCAATTAAAGGCTGCTCAGGTTTCCTTAAAAGTTGCCGAAAAACAGTATAAACGTATGCAAAGTTTGAAAAAGAAAAATGCTGCCTCAGATGAAGACCTAGAAAATGCCGAAGATGCTTATGAAACGGCGAAGTCTAAAGTTACCGAGTTGGAATCTACCATTAAGGAAACCGAAATTTCTTTAAGCACGGCTGAAACAAATTTGGGTTATACCAAAATCACCGCGCCTTTGGACGGCACCATCGTATCTGTTCCCGTTAAGCAAGGACAAACGATTAATGCTGCTATGGATACTCCGGCAATTGTTCAAATCGCCGACCTTACACAAATGGAAATCCTGATTGAAATCTCTGAAGGCGACATCAGCAACATTAAACCAGGTGTTAAAGTTACCTACTCTATTCTGGCAGATTTAAACGATGTTTATGAAACAACTTTGCGTTCCATTGACCCCGGCTTGACGCTTCTGACAAACAATGAATATACCGAAGTTGTGGAATCAAGCGAGGCGATTTATTACTACGGACGTTTAATTGTTCCAAACCCTGAAGGCAAGCTCAGAATCGGTATGACAACACAAAATGTGATTTATGTTGAAAGTGCCGAAAATGTTCTGACTGTTCCGGTTACCGCCATTAAAAACAGCAATGGGCAAAAATATGTTGATGTGCTTACGCCCAAAGGAGTTCAGCAACGCACAATTATTACCGGTGTTTCGGACGGCTTGAATGTTGAGGTTAAACAAGGCGTTGCCGAAGGTGATGAGATTGTGTTGGCGCAAATGTCTTCCGCCGAAATTTCAAATAAACTCTCCAATGTCAGAGGGCCAAGAGGATTTTAGCCATGGATAACATTATTGAACTGAAAAATATTCATAAATATTTCGGTAGTGAAAAGAATCGGGTTCATGTCCTTAAGGGAATTAATCTGGAGATTCAAAAAGGCGATTTTGTCGCGATTATCGGACAATCTGGTTCCGGAAAATCTACCATGATGAATATTATCGGTTGCTTGGATGTGCCGACCAATGGGTCCTACAAGATTAACGGGGTTGAAGTCGGCAAAATGGGCAAAGACCAGTTGGCCGAACTTCGTTGCAAGACCTTTGGGTTCATCTTTCAGAGATATAATTTGCTCTCAAGCCTTAATGCCACGGAAAACGCAGCCTTACCGGCAATCTATTTGGGCTTGAATGCCGATGACAGAAACGCCCGCTCGGTTGAGCTCCTGAAAAAACTTGACTTAGGCACCAAGCTCGGCAACAAGCCGAACGAGCTTTCTGGCGGTCAGCAACAACGTGTAAGTATTGCCCGCGCTTTGATGAACGGCGGTGAGATTATTCTGGCCGATGAACCAACCGGCGCTTTGGACTCCAAAAGCGGCGAAATGGTTATGGAAATCATTAAGAATCTGCACAAACAAGGGCATACGGTCATTTTGGTTACGCATGATAGCCATATTGCCGAACAAGCCAGCCGTATTATTGAAATCAAAGACGGCGAAATTGTTTCCGATATTCGCAAAGCTGATGATTTTTATGAGCTCAAAGACAAAGTTAAGAATATTAAACGCAGCAAGCTTGATGCTTTTAAATATAGTTTTCAGGAATCGCTTAAAATGTCTGTGCACGCTATTTTGGCCAACAAAATGCGCTCGTTGCTGACGATGCTGGGTATCATCATCGGTATTGCTTCTGTTGTGTCTGTCGTGGCGTTAGGTAATGCTTCACAAGCCAAAATTTTGGAAAAAATCAGTTCTATGGGAACAAACACCATTGATATTATGCCGGGTACGGGTTTCGGCGACATACGTTCGGGAAAAGTTAAGACCTTAAAAGTCAGTGATTCAGATTATCTCGCCAAGCAAAGTTTTATTGACAGCTCAACACCGAGTGTTTCTGCCAGCGGAACTTTGGTTTATGAAAACTACTCCCTAACAGCGCAACTCAGCGGTGTCGGAGCTTCGTTTTTTGATGTTAAAGGGCGCAAAATCGCGCAAGGACGTATTTTTACGCAAGATGAAGTGAATAACATTGCTTCCGTTGTCGTCATTGATAACAACACGCTAAAAGAAATGTTTTCGGACACACCGAATCCTATCGGCAAAATCATTATCTTCAACAAAAAGCCCTTAAAAGTTATCGGCGTTACGGAAGAAGACAACAACCCCGGACCAATGTCTGATTCAATGAATATCTGGGTGCCTTATACAACCGCAATGTATAAAATTAACGGCAGTACGGATATTAACTCCATCACGGTCAAAATCTCGGATAGAGTTAATTCGCAAGTTGCCGAATCCAGTATTGAGCATATTTTGACCTCTTTGCACGGCAAAAAAGACTTCTTTATGCGCAACAGCGATAGTATTAAACAAACGATTGAGAGCACCACAAACACAATGAAACTCCTTATAGCCAGCATTGCGGTCATATCCTTGATTGTCGGCGGTATCGGCGTAATGAATATTATGTTGGTTTCGGTTACGGAAAGAACCAAAGAGATTGGTATTCGTATGGCTATCGGTGCCAAACAGGCGGATATTCTGCAACAGTTTTTGATTGAAGCTATTTTAATCTGTTTGGTCGGCGGATTTATGGGCGTTATGCTCTCTATGCTTATTGGTTTCGGATTTAATACTTTTTCCGAAAACTTCGGAATGATTTTTTCAACCGCATCTATCGTATTGGCTTTGGTTTGCTCTACGGCTATCGGTATTATCTTCGGTTATATGCCGGCGAAAAATGCCTCAAACCTTAACCCGATTGATGCTTTGGCGAGTGAATGATATGAAAAAGAATCTGACATATATATCTTTGTTTTGCGGAGCTTTGTTGCTGAGCGGTTGTGCGACTATCGGTGCAATGCCGACAGATGTTGCCTCGGAGCTTAATTATACCGCCGAGATTAAGGAAAGATATAAGGCGAACGAAAATTGGTGGACGCAATATAACAACGCCGAACTCAACCGCTTGGTAGATTTGGCCTTGGCAAATAACCCCGATTATCTGAAAGCCGCCATTAATATTAACAAAGAGCTATATAATTTGAATCTGGCTACTTCCGACCTCTTCCCTACGCTTTCCGGCGGGATGAATGCTTCCGGACAGCGACAAATCAGCACGAGCGATAATTTTGCCAGCAATTTTTCAGGCGAAACCGGCTTAAGCTATGAGGCTGATCTATATGGCAAAATCCGTGATTTGCAAGACGCACAAAAATTTGAATATGAAGCAACCGTTATGGACAAAGAAAGCGCTCGTTTGAGCCTGATTAACAGTGTGGTTGATTTGTATTTTAATCTGGAATATTTGCAAAACAGCAAGGATGTTACCCAAGAAAACATCAAAAACTATGAAGATATCCTCAAAATTACCGAAACAAAGTATAAAAGCGGCAAGATTGATAATCTGGAATATTTGCAAACCAAACAAAGCTTGTTATCCGAACAAAATCGGCTCTTGGAGATTGAGACGCAGTTCAAAGAAATGGAAACCAGCCTGAAAAATATTTTGAATCTTCGTCAGGAAGAGGCGCTTAACATTCAGTTCGGCAATATCTTGTCGCAAGAAAACCTCGGTGTTAATCTTGATGTTCCGGTTGCCGTCTTGGCTAATCGTCCGGACTTGCTCGCCAGCCAGTATCGTTTGGAAAAAGCATTTAAAAATCTGCAAGCCGAGAACAAAAACTGGTATCCGAATGTGTCCTTAAACGGTTTGCTCGGAACATCTTCCGACAAAGCACGCACAACTTTTGACTTTCCGTATCTGCTCGGCAGCGTATCCGTTGACCTGCCCTTCCTTGATTGGAACAGAGTAGAAAACAATGTTAAACTTTCCGAAGCCGATTATGAAATTACAGCCATTGATTTTAAGAACACGCTAAACCAAGCCGTTAATGAGGTCGTTTATTATTCCGCAGCTTATGGTTATGCTAATAATATTTTGAAAAATACGCAAAAGAACTATCATAATTCTCAGCAAATTACCAAATATTATCAGGAACGCTATAATACTGGCAAAGTGGAGCTTAAGGATTATCTAGAAGCGCTTTATACCGAAAACTCCTTACGCAAAGACCTTATCTCGCAAAAATACCAGACCATTAAATATGAAAACTATGTTTACAAAGCTATGGCCGGAAAATATTAGCGCATTTATCATTATTTAGGATTTGGATGTTAGCATGGCGGTAAGGAGAAAGCTATGTTTACACCCCCTTTGTTTGAAGATAATATTCTGCCCACCCTTTTACGCAACTTCAGTTTTTATTTTAATGACGGTTATTGGGGGTATTTCTTCTTAACCATTATGGGCTTGGTGTTCGCACAATTTTTGTGGATTAGGCCTAAGTCTGCTTCGCTTGCTTTTCCCGATAAAATTTATCACTTCAGTCTACGTAAATATTATTTTTCTTTTGTCTTATTCATAATCTCCTTTGTCTGTTTGTGCCTTATCACATATAGCCAAGAAATGAGCCTATTTGCTAATTTTGATTTGATGAGCATCGGGACTACGGTTAATTTTGTAGAAGGCAAAGGCACGGGAATCTCTGATATTCGGTTTTCTCCGTTTGGCAATGTTGAATTAAACTTATTTTACGCCATCAGCCATAATCTTTATGTCGTAAGCGCTTTGGTCTTAGCCGAAACCTCTTTGCTTTTGTATTTATTGTATCTGTTATTTGACTTCACCCCCTCCTCCAAACGCTTATGTGCTTTGGCTTTGGTGAGTATCTATCCAGCTTTGGTTTGGGTTAACAACCCGATTTTTCCCGAAAGGTTAATGCTGATTTTTATTTGTCTCAGCTTATTGATGCTCAAAAAATATTTAGCTAAGCCCTCTTTGGGTTATTTGATGGGGTTCTGCCTTCTAATGAATTTGGCAATCTATACCAAAGAAACCGTTATTTTGTTTTATGCCGGATTGTTAGCCGCTGATTTGTTATATTTGATTTATAGAGGTCAAATTACGCCAAATTCCTTTTTGCATCCGCTCAAAACGGCAAAGAATCTGCCTTTGGAATATATGATGTTTTTCTCAATGCTCCTGTTTGCTTTTATTTATCTGTTGTTCGGCTTGGGAGTTAGCAGCAATCAGTATGTTTCCGCCCACTTAAACCCAGAATCTTGGAAAAAATATTATCTGGAATTTTTTATTTGCTTTTGTGCTCTTTGGGCTATCTTCTTTTCTAAAAAATCTTTCACTCTGTTATACGGGATTTTGGCTGGAGCTTGGATTATCCTTATTTTTGTGGCTTGGAAACTTGGAATCTATAATGAAAATACTGCTCCATATTACGCTATTATATCCGGTGTTTTTGGTCTGTTTCTTGTCTTTTATGCTTTGGAAAAAAAGCTTTTGCTCTTTTTGTTCGGCGGGGCTTTCTTAGCTCTGGCAATATGGCAAAATTATTCAATTTATCAGAAACAAAATGGCGAATCTTACCATGATGTTGCAAAATTTATCAGCTCTTTGCCTGATGAGCAGAAGCTTTTATCTATTTTTGTAAAGGACAGTCTCAATGACAAATATGAAAGCTATATTATTGATTGCTATCGTTCGGCTTATAAGTTTTATTTTCCAAATAAAAATATTGTCTTTAAAACCAACAGCGATGCCGACTTACAAGGGAATATCTTAAAATTTCCGCTTGTTTACCAAGCCGCGCCGCAAAGCGGAGATATTTATATTTTGAATAAGATTTATAATGAAACTTCAAACAATTATGATTTGATTTATGAAAACAAAAATTTCAGGATTTTTAAGGTAAGGTGATTTCTTCCCTGCCGGACAGGCCATTAAAAAACCCTCCACAAGGGAGGGAATAATATTGAACCTGGGCGGGGCTGGCTTGACTGATGTCTGCGCCTGCCTCGTTTGCTTCGCTTCGCTCACCGGCATACTCCCGTCTGCCTGCAAACTCGGCCCGAACTCACTCCTGCGATTTCTTCCCTGCCGGACAGGCCATTAAAAAACCCTCCACAAGGGAGGGTTTTTTAATGGCGCACCCGGCGGGGTTCGAACTCACAACCTTCTGATCCGTAGTCAGATGCTCTATCCAATTGAGCTACGGGTGCATCTGTTTTGACAACAGTGATGTTAATAGCGCGATTTATTTTTTTTTGCAAGTGTTATTTTAAATAATTTAAAAGAATTTTAATCTATTCGCCCTAAAATTCGCCTTAAGTTTGATGTAAATAAATGATAAATCTAAATTCTTACTTGTCTTTTTGCAAAATAGTCTTTACAAAATAAGATAAAAGTGTAAAAAGCTATCAGAGGTTTAACAGGTTTTCTGGAAGGTTCTTAAATCAATGAAAAAAACAGCTCTCAGATTGTCAATGGTATCAGCTTTGTCGCTGATTATCAGTGCTTGTTCGTTCAGCAAAGACGCTCTGTTTCCGTCTCTTATCGGTTCCGACTCTCAGGAAGAAATTAAGGCTAACGGCACAAATGTTGTTGACCTGGATGGAAACGCATTGCCGGAACTCGGTTCTACTAATTTTGAGCCGGTTAAGGTTTCCGAAGGTGGTGAAACAGGTACATTCGTTGGTCAGAAAGTTGTTTCCTTCCGCAACGAGTTGTCTCAGTTGCAGGTTGCTATTCGTCAACATAATGAACAATTGCAAAAAATCAGAGCTTCTGTAATCAGCAATGCCCAACAGTATCATAAAACTATCGGCACAATAGAGGCTAAGTTACAAATCGGTACGACTCCGGGCAACCCGCATATGTTTGCTTTGTTGCAAAATGCTCAAAACAATATTCAGGTTATGAACTCTAATACAGATGCTATGACACAATTGGCTGCACGCGTTGCTTCTGATACAGCCATGACCTCTTATTTGTTAGACTCTATTAAATCTGCTTATGGTGTTTCCGGTGCGGTTGATGAAGACCATCGCCAGTTGAGAATCCTTGAAAACGAGACAAATCAGACGGCTATTTTGATGAATAGCTTGCTGAGCGAAGTTAACACGGATGTTATGCGGCAGCAACAATATGTTCAGACCGCCAGAAATTATATGATTGATTTGAACAATGCCATTAAGGTTGGAAGCTATGGCGTAAATAATCTTCCTTTGCCCGGCACGGTTGTCTCTCAGGGGCTTGCTTCCTTTAATGCCAGTCCGGCACAGACAAGCGGTAAACCGTTATTTGTTGCAAAGTTCAACAAAGAGAACGTACAGTATAAAGATGCGTTGAAAAGAGCTGTTACATCTACTTTGAGTAAAAAACCAAATGCTATGTTTGAGGTTGTCGCCGTCAGTCCGTTGAATGGTAAGCAATTGTCCAGCGGTAATGCTCAAAACAACGCGACTCAAATCTTTCAGGATATGATTAATATGGGTGTCAGCGCCGACAATATTATGTTGTCTGCAAAGACCAGCGCTGATGCGACTTCTTCCGAGGTTCATATCTATATTAACTAAGTTTAGTTACTCTTAAAAAAGCCCTGCTTTTTAGTAGGGCTTTTTCTTTATGCGCAACATTTGTTTCTAAAAAACAGAAAAAGCATTGACAAGCATAATTTATTTGCATATATTCGGTTTGACTTTTGGGGTTGTAGCTCAGTTGGGAGAGCGCTTGAATGGCATTCAAGAGGTCAGGGGTTCGATTCCCCTCAGCTCCACCATTTTTTATCAGACCGGCAGCAAAGCCGGTTTTATTTATTGAGTTTATTCGGGGCTGTAGCTCAGTTGGGAGAGCGATTGGTTCGCAATCAATAGGTCGAGGGTTCGATCCCCTTCAGCTCCACCATTGATAATAAAAAAGCAGGTTTATCCTGCTTTTTTTATTTATTTAATCCAGATTATGTTTTTGCCACAAGATTTGGCGTTCGGCGTAGTATTTTTCCGTATGTTTGCTGGACACGCCGGTTCGGTAAAATTTAGCGACAATTACAGGCAAATGCTTAAACAGACATCCATTTTCCTCATAAACCAGCCATTTTTCTATATCGGCAAAAATCGGAAAGTTCTCATCATAATTTCTAAATCTTTTAAACAAATCTCTTCTGATAAAAGATGACTGATGATTTATGGTTTGTTCCTTAAAAAACTCTTTGTTCAAAACCTCAGGGCAAGAGAGAAGCTCCGTTGTTCCATCTTCATTTATATACTGCGTGTCGCCATAAATGATTTCTGTTTTGCCATCCAAAAAAGGTTTTACCAAGCGCAAGACTTCGGGGTGAAAAAACTCGTCTCCGGCATTCATAAAAATCAGATATTCGCCTTGGGCTTTTGCTATTCCTTTGTTCATAGCATTAAAAATTCCGCTATCTTTTTCGGAAACAAAATAAGCCGTCTTATCTTTATAATTTTGCAAAATATTCAGACAGTCTGGTTTTGAGCCACCGTCAATAATTAGCCATTCATAATCGGAATCGGTCTGGTTCACTATGCTTTCGCAAGTGTGTTTTACATCCGGCTCGTTATAACAAACGGTAATAACTGAAACTTTGGGCATGGTTTTAAGAATCCCCTGGGAAACGTTTGGCATAGCCACTCAGACAGCCTTTGTTCCAGACCAAAAACAGCTCTTTGGCTTGAGTCTTATTATCCATATTTTCAGATAAAATCTTAAACCCCTTATGGCGGTAGAAACCTATTGCCTTTTCGTTTTGCGCATAGGCTTTCAGGCTTAAGTTCGGACGGCGGCGGCGGACATATTCCAACAATTTGCGACCTATTCCCCTGCCCTGAAAACGCCTGTCTACAAACAAAGCGCCGATATAATTATCTTCCAACAAGCTGATGAAACCTTTTATTTGGTGTTTGTCACAAAAGACATAGGTTTGTGCCTGTGGCAGAAGCTGATTTTTGACCATCTCCTGGTTGTTTGCCCAATAATCCTCTTTGATAAAAGGATGCGCGGCAGAAGTTCCCTTCAGCCAGAGGGAGAGAATCTTTGTATAATCGTCAGTACAAGCTCGGCGAATCACGTCTAAATATCCAAATCATCAACAAATTTTGCACGCTCAATAATAAACTTAAAGCGCAGTTCGGGGTTCTTGCCCATCAGGCGTTCAACCTGACGGCGGGTCTCAAAGGCTTCTTCCTTGCCTTCTTCCGTGTTGCAGGAAGGAATCAAGACTTTCAGCAACAGGCGTTTCTTTTTATCCATTGTCGTTTCTTTAAGCTGCTGCGCGCTCATTTCGCCCAGACCTTTGAAGCGACTAATTTCGACCTTTTGGTTGCCTTTGACTTCTTTTTTGAGAATCGCATCCTTGTCATCATCATCCAGAGCATAAAAATTCTTGTTGCCGACAACAATCTTATACAAGGGCGGTGTGGCGATGAACAAATGTCCGTTTTCTATCAGTTTGGGCATTTGCTGGTAAAAGAAGGTCATTAAAAGGGAAGCAATATGCGCACCGTCCACATCGGCATCGGTCATAATGATGATTTTTTCATAGCGCAGATTTTCTTCTTTATAGTTCTCCTTAATACCGCAACCCAAAGCCTCAATCATATCTTTGATTTCTTGGTTTTGAGTTATCTTATCCAACGAGGCACTGGCAACGTTCAAGATTTTGCCGCGCAAAGGCAGAATCGCCTGAGTCATACGGTCGCGGCCTTGCTTGGCGGAACCACCAGCGGAATCTCCCTCAACGATAAAGATTTCGGTATTCTCGGCGGCTGCTTGTGAACAATCAGCCAACTTTCCGGGAAGACGTAGTTTTTTGGTTGGGGTTTTGCGGTTTTGGATTTTCTCTTCTTTTTTCTTCTTTCGGCTCTCTGCTCTTTCAATAACATATTCAAGCAAAGCAGCCGCATTTTCTTTATCTGAACTCAGCCAGTGGTCAAAAGAATCCTTAACGGCTTGTTCCACCAAACGAACAGCTTTGGTAGAAGTCAGCTTATCCTTAGTTTGGCCTTGGAACTGCGGGTCGCGAATGAAAACAGACAGCATAATGCAGGCATCACTCAAAAAGTCTTCCGCCGTTACTTGCGAAACTTTTTTGATATTTGCCATCTCGCCATATTCTTTAAGGCTGCGAATCAGCGCCGTACGGAAACCCAACTCATGAGTTCCGCCTTCTGGTGTAATGACCGTGTTGCAATAAGAATTGCAAAAGCCGTTTTCATCTTCCGGCCAAGTTACTGCCCATTCTACCCGACCTTCATCATTTGCCAACTCAGCATCTCCTGAGAAAGGCATACGGTTGATGGTTCCTCTTGCGCCGACCTGATAATTCAAGAAGTCCAACAAACCATTGGGATAATGGAGTTCTGCCTCTTGAGGGGTTTGGTCTCCTTCACTTAAAAGTTCCGGAGCGCATTTCCATTCAATATGAATTCCCTTAAACAAAAAGGCCTTGGAACGCGCCATACGATAAACCCGATTGGGATTTAGGGTAGAATTGCCGTCAAAAATCTCGGGATCCGGCAAAAAGGTTACGGATGTGCCGCGACGATTGGGCGCATTTCCCACCAACTCCAGCGGGGTTATGGGTTTGCCTTTTTCATAAGATTGGCGATAAAGTTTTTTATCGCGGGCGATTTCAACCACCAGAGAGGACGACAGAGCATTGACCACAGACAAGCCGACACCATGCAAGCCGCCTGAAACTTTATAAGCACCGCCGCCGAACTTTCCACCGGAGTGGAGCATTGTCAGAATAACTTCCAGCGCTGACATATTCGGATATTTCGGATGCGGGTCTACAGGAATACCGCGGCCGTTATCGGTAATGGTTACGGAACTGTCGGCATTCATCCTTACCTCTATGCGGTTGGCAAAGCCTGCGACAGCCTCGTCCATAGAGTTGTCCAAAATTTCTGCAACCAAGTGGTGCAGTGCCGTTGTATCCGTGCCGCCGATATACATCCCCGGACGCGCACGAACAGCTTCCAATCCTTCCAAAACCTGAATATCTTGCGCCGAGTATGATTGTTGTACGGGCGCGGTACTATCAAATAAATCGCTCATATTATCCTCAATTTTTAGCTAATGAGCGTAAACTACCTCAAAACCTTTGGAATTGCAAGCCTCAAGCGCAATTCATAAACAAAAAATCCCTTTTTCTTGCGGCGTTAAAAAAATTTTAAGGAATCTGATAAAAAAGACTTGAAATTTAGGCAAATAGCGTATAAAAGAAAGCTCGGAAAACGGATGTTTTCTATAATTTCACACGCAGATAAGGCGGAAAGCGGTGTTCGCGTTTCGCTCCGGTGCCGCGAAAGCGGTTGTTAGAATCTGCGGAGGTTTAACTGGAAAAAAAGGACATTTATAATGGCAATTCCACAATTTACATTACGCCAGATGGTTGAGGCCGGTGTTCACTTTGGTCACCACGCTCGCCGCTGGAACCCGCAAATGGCTCCGTATATTTACGGTAAAAAAGATAACGTTCACATCATTGACTTGCAAAAAACTTACCCGATGCTTTATACAGCATTGGCTACTGCTCGTGACATTGCTGCTCAGGGCGGTAAGGTTTTGTTTGTCGGCACAAAGAGACAAGCTCAGGATATCATTAAAGAAAATGCTGAGAGATGCGGACAGTATTATGTTAACCATCGCTGGCTCGGCGGTATGCTCACCAACTGGAAAACCGTATATAAATCAATTTCCCGCTTGGTTAAGCTGAACGAAATGGAAGAGAAAAACGCTTATGAGGGCTACACAAAGAAAGAAATGTTGAACCTCAAAAAAGAGCGTGAAAAACTCGCTAATGAACTCAGCGGTATCATGAACATGGGCGGCCAACCCGACCTCTTGTTCGTTATTGATACTCCGAAAGAGGCTTTGGCCGTTAAGGAAGCTAAAAAGCTCGGTATTCCGGTTATTGGTATTACCGATACAAACGCTAACCCGAACGATGTTGATTTCCCTGTTCCGGGTAACGATGATGCTATTCGCGCTATCCAATTCTACTGCGAACTCGTTTCCAGTGCTGTTTTGGATGGTATGCAGGCTGAAATTGCTGCTCAAGGCGTTAAGGTTGAAGAAGCTGTTGACGCTGTTGAAGCTAAACCGGCTAAGAAAAGAGCTTCCAAAAAAGCTAAAGAGGAAGTTGAAGCCGTTGAAGAATAATTGAAAAATATTCTTTCAAAATAAAGTCTGAAAACTTTATGCGGCGGTATTTGTTTTTTTAATGAATATCGCCGCAATGGTTTAAAAAATTATTGATGAGGAAAAATAAATGACAGAAATTACTGCCCAAATGGTTAAAGATTTGAGAGAGAGCACCAGTGCAGGTATGTTGGACTGCAAAAAGGCTTTGATGGAAACAAACGGTGATATGGAAGCTGCCGTTGACTGGTTGCGCAAAAAAGGTTTGGCATCGGCCGCTAAAAAAGCAAGCCGTATTGCCGCAGAAGGTTTGGTTGCCGTTGCCGTTGAAGGCAACAAAGGCGCTGTCGTTGAGGTTAACTCCGAAACCGACTTCGTTGCTAAGAATGATATGTTCCAAGAATATGTTGCAGACGCCGCTTTGGTTGCTTTGATGAACAAAGGCGAAGTTTGTGATATGAAGACCTTCCAATGCCCGAAAGTTAATAAGTCTTTTGAAGAGCGTTTGACAGATTTGATTGCTAAAATCGGTGAAAACATGAACTTGCGTCGTGCTGCTATGTTGGAAGTTGAAAACGGCGTTATTGCTTCTTATATGCACAACGCTTGCAAACCGAATTTGGGCAAAATCGGTGTATTGGTTGCCTTGGAATCTAATGGCGACAAAGCTAAATTGCAAGAACTCGGCAAACATATTGCTATGCATATTGCCGCTTCTAATCCGCAGTTTTTGACTATCGCTGATGTTGACCAAGCATCAATTGACCATGAAAAGGCTATTTTCTCTGAGCAAGCTAAAGCTTCCGGCAAGCATGAAAACATTATTGAAAAAATGGTTGAAGGCCGCATCAAAAAGTATTTTGATGAGGTTGTTTTGGAAGAACAAGCTTACATTATGGATCCGGACAAGAAAGTTAAGCAGGTTATTGCTGACGCCGCTAAAGAAATGGGCGCAGATGTTAAGCTCAAGGCTTATGTTTGCTTCCGCTTGGGTGAAGGTTTGGAAAAACGTAATGAAGATTTTGCCGCAGAAGTTGCTTCTCAGTTGAAAAAGTAATCTTCACAATTTATAAAAAAATACCCTGACAATGTCAGGGTATTTTTTTATTCTTTTACCAGCCGAGGGCGTGGGAAACGATGGCTTGTTCGCCATCCTCCAGCTTTAAGCCCTTCTTTACACCGTCATGGTCAAAATAACCTCTGACAACGCTGTGCATTCCCTTAGAAGCGGCATATAGCCCAACATTCTGATAAGCAGAACCGGCGTGCATCGGGGAATATTTTTCATCACTGCCGACATAAACCAAGTTTACCGGAACATTTTTCATAAAGTCTTGCGTAGCAAACAAGGGCATTAAATTTTCCGTTGTAACTTGAGTTAAATTATTCTCTGCCGCATTATAAAGCCATGCGCCGTCTTTTTTAACAACGTAGACCTTCAGATTTTGCTGGTTCATCGCGGTCGGAATCGTGCGTTTTCCGTCATGACTTATGCCCCATGCGCTCCACAAAATATCACTTAAGGTTTGGTCATCAATCTCTTGAGCCTTAAACTCGCGAATTGTTTTACGCTCACCCATAACATCCATCAAAGCCTTGCCGCCCGTTGTTATCGGTGCGGGAAGCTTTTTAACCACCGCTTCTGCCATAGCGGCCTCTGTTACGAACAATGCTGACACCAATAAAACCCAAAATTTGTAATTTTTCATAGCTCTTTTCCTTTATTCAAAGTCTATTTGTGATAAAACCGCCTCAAAGTCATCTCGTTGCGGACTGCAAATATATGCTCCGATTTTAACCTCCGGACTATCATTTAACAAGTGAAACATTCTGACCTGTTTGAAAACTTTGCCGTCTAATGAAACATGGAGCAGACAATCGCCGTTTATTCTTTTCAAACGATACCAAACCTGATTTATGCCCCGAGGTATCTCCTGCGAAGCCCAATCTGAAAATCCCGCATTGGTTACGCAAGTGCCTAAAAGCGGGGCGCGAAAGTTCTCAAACAAAACCGAGGCCTTGACCCAATTTCTTTCATCTATCCTTAACATTATGCCGCATTGGTCAAAATTGCCGTTGGTTTCAAAATTCCATTTAACCGTACAAGTAAAATTGCCGGTTTTGCGGGTAAAGAAAAAATGGCCATCGTCCTTGGAAACTCTGTGGTGCAAACTTTGCCAGAAATCTGTTCCGGGAAGGCTTAAAACCTGCATGCCTCTTTCATCAAAAGAGACATCTGCCGGTTCGTTATACCATTCAAAGTCGCGCAGTTGTTCCAAAAACATTAAAAGTTCCTGACTGTTTCATCCGGCATGGCTGCCAGAGCCTTTTCTAGTTCCGTATTATGAGCTTTGGGGGACACAATCTTCAAGGTTATGAACTGGTCGCCTTGTGTACTCCCTTTCTTGATTCCCTTGCCTTTTAAGCGCAATTTTTCGCCTGATGAAGCATAAGGCGGAATATTGACCATTACTTTACCGCTAATCGTCGGCACGGTTATTTTAGCACCCAAAATCGCCTCTTTAATTGTAATCGGCAAATCCAACAGAATATTCAGACCTTCGCTTGTGAAATAAGGGTGCTTATCAACATTAACCGTTATCAAGACATCGCCATTGGCCCCGCCGTTTGCGCCTTCATAACCCAAGCCTTTAAGCCGCAAGGTTTGGCCATCTTCCATTCCGGCCGGAATTTTGACATTAATGTTCTTACCGTTGATGATAACGCCTTTTTCCGCACCTTTGGCCGCATCCAGAAAATCTACCCGCATGGTATAGGCAATGTCCTGACCTTTGCGTGGGCGGCGCGCATTTCCGCCAAATCCTTGGAAACCTGATGCTCCGCCACCGGCAAATTGTGAGAAAATATCATCTCCGAAAATAGAAGAAAAATCAAAATTTTCGCCATTGCCGCTATAATAGGTTCGCGTTCCGCCTTGACCAAACGGATTGCCGCCGCCGAAACCACCTTGCCCGAATCCGGCCCCAAAACCTGTCGGTTTGCCATCAGCATCTATCTCGTTGTTATCATATTTCTTACGCTTTTCCTTATCTCCCAAAATATCATAAGCGCAGGAAACTTCCTTAAATTTCTCTGCGGCATCTTTATCGTCCTTATTTAAGTCCGGATGATATTTGCGGGCCAATTTGCGGTAGGCGGACTTTATCTCTGCCTCACTCGCATCTTTTGAAACACCTAAAATATGATATAAATTTTTGTTCATCTTTTTCGCGCTTTCCTAATTCTATCCTTTATTTTTAATATAGGAAGAGTGCATTGCTATTGCAAGTTTACGCAGTCAAAAGTTGCGCGACGCAGATGATTCCGATATGTAATACTTTGGCGCAAAAATGCTTTTTTATCTCCATGCTCGGCACAATAGCGCGTGGCAATTGAGGCAACCTCATCTATGCGGACATCCTTATACTCATAAATAACATAACGCGGGTTTTCCTCCTTGACGGAAACATTTTGCATAAAGCGTTCTATGTTGCTTGTGTAGTAATCGTCCTCAACCTTATTATCATTTCGGATTATGGCACAAGATGCAACCATTAAAAGCAAGGTCAAAATTCTTAGATTTTTCATTAGCACCTCTCCTTAATCCAAAATTTTGTAGATGTCTTCACCGGCTTTTTCCAAAATCTTTAAGACTTGACGGTTTTTGGCATCTTTGGTGCGCTCATTACTCAATTTGTTCAGCATTCTTTGCAACTTTTGATTAAACTGCTTGTTTTGGCGCAGAGATTCAATGTCGTTTATATGTTCTTTATCATCTATCTTATAATTAACCACTGCCTTGAGCGTAGCTATGTATTTTGCATCATTTTGCGAACTATATTGGGCGTAGGAATTGCTTGAAAAAAACAAGCTCATTAAAAGCACTAAAAAATAAAATTTTTGCATTATTCCTCCGTCTCAAAAAAAACATTGCGTTAATTGTAACTCATTTGTATGATACAGATTATAATAATTTCTGGTTTTTTACTATTTAATTTTTAGAGTGTACACATGAAAAAAACTATCTGGTTCTTATTGGATAATCGTATGGGCAGTGTCGGTCAAGCCAGAGGCATTATGCAGGCTTTAGACACGAATGCTTTTGATATTGTTGAGAAAAAAATAGAATATAATCGTTTTGCTGATTTGCCAAACTTCCTGCTCGGAAAATCTCTTTTCAGTGTTACAGCCGAAACAAAAAAAGAAGTTAGTAATCCGCCTTTTCCAGATATTGTTGTTTCTATTAGCCGCAGAACCGTTCCTGTTGCTCGGTTTATTCGTAAAGCATCCAGAAACAAAACAAAAATGGTTCAGCTTATGCATCCCGGTAAGAGCGGCTTAAAAGAGTTTTCTTTGGTAGTTGTTCCTGAACATGACAGAAACAAAGCTCAATCCGATAATATTTTTTATATTACCGGTTGCCCACACCGAATTACGCCTGAGGTTTTGGCTGAGGAAGCTCCGAAATGGACGGAGGCTTTTGCTAATCTTCCGAAACCTTGGACCGCTGTTATTATCGGTGGAGCTATTAAAAACAAGCCCTTTACGGACGAAAATGCTCGTCTTTTGGGCGAAAGCATTCGTCGTATCAAGGAACAAATCGGCGGTTCTATCCTGATTACAACATCTCGCCGGACCGGTGAAAAAGCCGAAGAGATTATTAAAAAAGAAGTTGAAGGCATCCCAGCTTATACTTATTGGTGGGGAGAGAAAAAAGATAATCCGATTAAAGGTTTTTGGGCTTTGGCCGAGAATGTTATCGTTACAGGAGACTCTGTTTCTATGGCTTGCGAAAGCTGTGGTTCAGGCAAACCTGTTTGGGTCTTTACGGGCAAAAATTGGTTAACTCCCAAACATGAGCGCTTTGTTCAGTCCTTGATTGAGGGCGGTTACGCAGCTCATATTGACGCTCCGGACCTCTTAGATTTTAAGCCCAAGCAAGGACTTAATCCTTCTCAAGAAGTTGCGGAAAAGATTAGTAAATTATAAAAAAAAGGAACCGGAAAAATCCGGTTCTTTTTTTAATTTTCTTCCATTGTTTCAAAGAAATCTCGGTCATCTTTGCGCGACGCAACGGCTTTTTGATACATATCTCCAAAATATGTTTTTTTCCGCCAGAAAAAATTGGTCTTTTTATCGGCAAAAGTATGTATTTCTCTGTCCCACAGCTTTTCAGCAAAAGGCTGATATAGACGATTGAACATTCTTACAACATAGCGTAAAGGATGCCATTTTAGCGGATTATAATAGTCAATAAATATAACTTTTCCGCTTTCATTGGTAGAATTTAGTGCTGCATTGACAACTCTTATTTTGCTTAAAATCGGGAGCTCATGCAAAAGCATATAAACAATAACAACATCATATTTTTCACCTATCGGCTCGCGGCCATCAAAATGCAAAAAGCGCATATTGGAATATAGATATTTATATTTTTCTTCCGCCCTTTTCAGTTGGGTTTCGCTAATATCTATCAAATCATATTTACCATGATGGCCTATACGGTCTGCCGTCTGCTCAATTTGATCGCCAAAAGTCGCACCGATTTGCAAAATTTTTTGATTTGAATGAAGTTCCTTCAGAAGCGCATCTGTTAGACGAGAGCTGTTTCCTAAAGTTAAAACTTTAAGCAAACGCGCATTATCTAAAAAATTGCTTACTTTAGGATTTTCATAAATTTTGCCATAGATGGCTGTCAGATATTTTGGTAAAGCTATTTTTTTATTATCATCATCAATCGCATTTAAGAGTTCTTCCTCGCTGGAAATATAATTCTCTTCATTTCTCATTTAGTTACTCTCCTTAAAATATGCGCTTACTTGTTTGCGCTGATGATTAAAAATTGTTTGTGCTTCTTTTATCTTACATTCAAGATTTTTGTCTGTCATGCCGGATAAAATCATTTCTTCTGTTTCGGCACAATGTTTAGAAAATTTTTCTAAGCCAAAAACCAAAGCATCGGAGCGAAGGCTATGAAACTTGAGACGCAAATTTTGTTTTTCAGATGAAGGTTTTGCAAAAAAGCTTTCTGTTTCCTCCTCAAAGTTTTTCCAGAGCTCTTGAAGTTTTTGTAAGCCCAACGCTTTAGTATATTCTTCTAATCTTTGTTTGTTAAAATCGCTCATTCTGCCTAAAGTACTCCCAATTTTGTGGCTTCCATTACTGCCCCTGTGCGGTTATAGACATTCAATATTTTCAAGATTGCGGTTACATGTAATTTAACCGTTCCTTCCGTTAACCCAAGATTATAAGCAATTTGCTTATTAGACATTCCTTGTGAGATACAACGCAAAACATCTCTTTGGCGCGGGGTTAGAGTTTTGACTCTTTCTTCCGCACTTTTGCTTTCCGGCAGCTCCACAGCTTGTTTGAACTCGTTAAAATCTTCTGAGAGTTTGTGATTGAGCAGCTCCGGCGGAATATAAACTCCTCCAGATAAAACTAAATTAACCGCAGACAAGATGACCGCGTTGGAGGATGTTTTAGGGACATAGCCCGAAACTCCTATTTCTATGGTTTTTTCTACGATTTCTTTGTCAAATACGGCAGATAAAATAATGATGGGTGTATCAGGTAATGTGTTGTGAATATGCATAATGCCGTCTTCCCAATTGGCTCCAGGCATAGCTAAATCCGTGAGGACAAGATTAAAGTTTGTATCTTTTTCTAAAATCTTAAAAATATCCGTATAGCTCTTGGCAAAAACAAGAGCTAAATCTTTATCCAAATCAGATAAAATAAATTCTAACCCCTTTAAAAACAGCTCATGATCATCTGCTACCAAAATACGCATTTGCCTACTCCTCTCTCCAATCTCCAACAAGGGTCTGCCAAATAGACAGTGCTGCCGCGACGGCTGTTTCTGCTCTTAAAATTCTTTTTCCTAACGTTGCGCCTTTAGCAAAAGGCAAACGCCTCAAAAGGTTTAATTCTTCCTCGCTAAAGCCTCCTTCCGGACCAACAAGTATTGCTGCTTTTGGGAATTTTGCTTCAAAAACCTTGTTTGCAGGCAGAGCTTGTCTTGTTTCATCCATAAAGTAAAGCATCCGCTCTTTGTTCCATGAGTTCAATACTTTTTCTAAACTTTGGGCTTCGGAAATCTCGGGTAAATCTACTCGGCGGCATTGTTCCGCAGCTTCTATGCTTTGAGCAACGAATCTTTCGGTCTTTACTTTGTCAGAAATCGTATGGGTCGTGATAACCGGCATTATTTTGGCAACACCCAATTCCGTGGCTTTTTGAATGATAAAATCGGTCTGGTCTTTTTTTACCGGTGCAAAAAGCAACCATATATCCGGACATTGTTCATAAGCTCTGGTTTGGCTTAAGACTTTCAGATAAAACGTTTTTTTGCTTTTGTTTTGCAAAGCGCATAAAAATTCGCCCTGTCGGTTGTTAAAGGCCAAAACTTCATCTTCGTTACTGAGTTTCATAACATTCGTTAAATAATGCGCCTGTTTATCATTCAATAATATCTCATCGGATATATTCAGCTCTGCATCCACATATAATCTTATTTTTGTTTTTTTTCTGTTCATTTATTCCGCCGTAATACTTAAAACTCTTGAACCAAGGACATTGATTTTTCCGTTATTCTCCTCTATGAGGTCAAAAAAGACTTGTTCTTTTCCTGCCTCAAAGACGCTGATATTGATGATGCGCTGTCCATTATAGTGATAATCTTCCGTGATTTTGATGTGTTTAAATTCATTACCGCCTGAGTACCATTGTCCATTGTCTTCCGATAGAATAACCTGCAGAGGCTGCCCTACATTGAGCTTGACCTTGTTTTTAGCTTCTTTAATCTCTATCGTAATCGGGGACATATCTTTTTTGAAAAGTTCTGCCGCTATGTTTTCATTATAATCTTCTGCAGGCTTCTCATTTTCCGCGATTGTAGCTATAACGGGTTCGCGTTTGTTTTGCTTGGCTTGCGCTTTATACCCTCCTTGGACGAACCCCGGTTCGTACATCTGATTTTTTTCAATATCTTTGTAGCTTTGTACAACAATATTATGTTTTGCTGTTTTGGCTTCGCTAAACGAAGATGTTAAAAATACGACTGCCAAGGCAAAATATATTATTCGCATCATTTATCCTTTTTGTCTTACAAAAGTTTGGTATAAACTCAAAATATCCTTACACATTCAAGTTTATATCAGATATGTTAAGGAATAAATAATTTTTAACATATTTCGGACGAAGATTATGATTATTACGATAGATGGACCGGCTTCTGCCGGCAAGGGTACTTTAGCTTCTACTCTGGCTAATATTTATAAATTGGCTTATTTTGATACCGGTATGGTCTATCGGGCTGTTGGTTTGGATTTACGCCTTAAAGGACAAGACATTAACGATGAAACTCTTGCCGAAATTTCTGCTAAATCTTTAACCTTTGCTAAAATGATGGAGCTCTCCAAAAATAAAGAGTTTCGTTCTTCCGAGGGTGGAATCGCCGCCTCTGTCGTTTCTGCTTTTCCTAAAGTCAGAGCTGCTTTGCTTAAAATGCAGCAAGATTTCGCCAAGAATCCGACCTTTGCCGACGGAACACCCGCAAACGGCGCCATCTATGATGGCAGAGATACCGGAACGGTTGTTTGCCCTAATGCCGACATAAAGTTCTTTATTACGGCATCCTCGGAAGTGCGCGCAAAACGCCGCTTCAAAGAGCTACAAGAAAAAGGAATGGATACCCCTTATGAAAAGGTTTTGGCTGACATTATCGCCCGCGATGAAAGAGATTCCAAACGCTCTACCGCGCCTCTAAAACCCGCCGATGATGCCATTATCATTGATACTTCTGATTTAGGCATTGAAGAAGTTGTCGCTAAAGCGCGCGAAATTATTGATAATCATTGAAAAAATTTGTTGAAAAATAATATTTTCGGTGTATAAACAAACCCGATATGTTTCGGGGTGCGCCGACATATCTTTTTTAACCCGCACAAGTCCGCTCCGCTTTATGTTTCTTGGAGTTGGCATTTTTTGAAATATAAATATTTTATGACTAATGCAGAATTAAGAATTCCTGAAACTAACGAAAACTTTGAAGCCCTTTTGAATGAACAATTCGGTGATAAGGGTATTACCGGTTCCGTTGTTAAAGGTACAATTATCCGTGTAACCCCTGACTTTGCCATTGTTGATGTTGGTCTTAAGTCTGAAGGCCGTATTCCGTTGCGTGAATTCGGTCAAAATGCTGAACTCAAAGTCGGCGACAAAGTTGAAGTTTATGTTGACCGCTATGAAGACAAAGACGGCCAAATCGTTCTTTCTCGCGAGAAAGCTCGCCGTGAAGAAGTTTGGCAGGATTTGGAAAAATGCCTCAACTCCGGTGAAAGAGTTAATGGTATTATCTTTGGTCGTGTTAAAGGCGGCTTCACCGTTGATCTCAACGGCGCTATCGCTTTCTTGCCCGGCTCTCAGATTGATATCCGTCCGATCCGCGACATTACTCCGTTGATGGGCATTTCTCAGCCGTTCCAGATTTTGAAGATGGACAAGGTTAGAGGAAACATCGTTGTTTCTCGCCGCGTTGTTTTGGAAGAAACTCGCGCTGAAGCTCGTGCCGAACTTATTGATACTCTTAAAGAAGGTTCTGTTCTTGAGGGTGTTGTTAAAAACATTACCGATTATGGTGCATTTATTGACCTCGGCGGTGTTGACGGTTTGTTGCACGTTACCGACATCTCTTGGAAGAGAATCAATCATCCGGCTGAAGTTTTGTCTGTCGGTCAGACCGTTAAAGTTCAGGTTATTAAGTTTAACGAAGACAACCAACGCATCAGCTTGGGTATGAAACAACTGGAAAGCGACCCATGGCAAGCTGTTGCCGATAAGTACAAAGTTGGCGAAGTTTACAAAGGTAAAGTTACCAACATTACTGATTACGGCGCATTCGTTGAATTAGAAGACGGTATTGAAGGTCTGGTTCACGTTTCTGAAATGAGCTGGACACGTAAAAATGTTCATCCGGGCAAAATCGTTTCTACTTCTCAGGAAGTTGAAGTTAAGGTTTTGGAAGTTGATGCTGACAAACGCCGCATCAGCCTCGGTATTAAACAATGCACTCCGAATCCTTGGGCTGCTTATGTTGAAGAGCATCCGGTCGGATCTGTTATTGAGGGCAAAATCAAAAACATTACCGAATTCGGTTTGTTCGTTGGTTTGTCTGACGAAATTGACGGTATGATTCACTTATCCGATATCTCTTGGGATAAGTCTGGTGAAGAAGCCGTTAAAGACTTTACAAAGGGTCAGGATATTCAGGCTAAGATTATTGATGTTGATGTTGAGAAAGAACGCATCAGCCTCGGTATCAAACAATTGTCTGAAAATGCTATGGCTGAAGCTATGGAAGGCTTGAAGAAAGGTGATGTTGTTAAAGCAACCGTTACCTCTATTGATGACAAAGGCGTTAATGTTGAAGTTAACGGCGTTGCCGCAATGATTAAGAAAGCCGACCTGTCTAAGGACAAGGCTGCTCAGAACCCCGAAAACTACAAAGAAGGTGATGTTCTGGAAGCTAAAGTTACCTCTGTAGACAAGAAGAACAACAAGATTGGTCTCTCTGTCAAAGCTCTTGAAATTGAAGAAGAAAAGAAAGCTTTGGAAGAGTATGCTTCTACAGGTTCTTCTAACTCTGCTTTGGGCGATGCCTTGGGCGAAGCTTTGAAGAAAAATGCTTAATCTTTAAGCTGTTATCTAAAAAAACTCCGGTTATCTGCCGGAGTTTTTTTATGCTGTTGCCCAAGCTGTTGCCAGCTTGACAAGTGGACGCACTTGAGCGCTCACTGGCTGCGGCGGCAACCATTGTTGAATCGCGATGCTTCCCAAGTGCATATCGTGAGATTGTGCCCTATGTCTATTTAAAAATCTTCATTGAAATTTAGCAAATTCTCTTTATACTTTCCTTTGTCGGTGGAAATGGTTATGCCATCGGCGGAGTATGACAACTCCTCGCAAGAACCCAATGATAACCTCCTATAATGGAGGATGGTGCGATATAAGCCACTTTTGCGGACGAATAAGCACGCTGTCTTGCGCAGTTGTCAACTCCTCCGCTCTCCTCCGAGAGCGGTTTTGTTTTATGCAAAATAGGAGTTGAACAGATGAACGAAATTTCAAAATCTCACGTCAGAACTGAGTTTTTCAAAGAGCTTGGCTTTGCACTATGGTTAGAACGGCGCAACAAACGCCAAAAGCTCAGCAAAGTTGCACAAAATTCTAAACTACCTTATGGTTTGATTGAGCGAATGGAACGTGGCAGTTGCGGCAATATTTACAAATTCTTTCGGCTTTGTGCTCATTACCAAAAGAAAATCAAAATATCCTTGGTTGATGAATAGCAAACACCCCCGTTAAGGTTTAACGGGGGTGTTGTTTTGAGGATTAAGCCAAAGTTGGTTATTTGACTTCTTCAAAGTCAGCATCTACGACTTTTTCATCGCCGTTCTGCTGGTTGGAAGCTCCTGCATCTGCGCCGGCTTGTGCGCCTTGTTGTGCGCCGGCGGCTTCAGCCTGCTGTTTGTACATAGCCTCGCCGAGTTTCAGAGAAGCCTGCATTAAAGCCTCAGTCTTTTCTTTAATAACAGACAAGTCCTCTGCCTCAACACCTGTCTTCAAGGCCTTAATGGCATCTTCAATCGCGGTCTTGTCAGCAGCGCTGATTTTATCAGCATTTTCTTTCAAGGTCTTTTCCGTTGTATGAATCAAACCTTCAGCTTGGTTCTTGGCTTCAACCAATTCTTTCTTCTTCTTATCAGCTTCAGCATTGGCTTCAGCGTCTTTTACCATCTTTTCAATATCGGCATCAGACAAACCACCGCTGGCCTGAATACGAATAGCCTGCTCTTTGTTGGTGGCCTTATCTTTGGCGGAAACATTTACAATACCGTTTGCGTCAATATCAAAGGTTACTTCAATTTGCGGCATACCACGCGGTGCCGGCGGAATACCAACTAGGTCAAACTGACCAAGCAATTTGTTATCTGCGGCCATTTCACGCTCGCCTTGGAAGACGCGAATGGTTACGGCTGTCTGGCCATCTTCGGCGGTTGAGAATACCTGAGATTTGCGGGTCGGAATGGTTGTGTTGCGGTCAATCAATCTGGTGAAGACGCCGCCCAAGGTTTCAATACCCAAAGACAACGGGGTTACATCCAGTAGCAAAACATCTTTAACATCGCCCATCAAGACACCGCCCTGAATGGCAGCACCGACAGCGACAACTTCATCCGGGTTTACACCTTTATGAGGTTCTTTGCCGAAGATTTCCTTAACTTTTTCCTGAACTTTCGGCATACGGGTCATACCACCAACCAAGATAACCTCATCAATATCGCTTGCCTTCAAGCCGGCATCTGCCAAAGCTTTTTTGCAAGGCTCAACCGTGCGGTCAATCAAGTCTTCTACCAAAGATTCAAGTTTGGCGCGGGTCAATTTGATGTTGAGGTGTTTCGGGCCGGTTGCATCTGCAGTAATGAACGGCAGGTTAACATCTGTCTGGGTTGCGGAAGACAACTCAATCTTGGCTTTTTCGGCAGCTTCTTTCAAGCGTTGCAGAGCCAAACGGTCGCCACGCAAATCAATGCCGGATTCTTTCTTAAATTCATCAGCCAAGTAGTTGACAATGCGTTGGTCAAAGTCTTCACCACCCAAGAAGGTATCACCGTTGGTGGATTTTACTTCAAATACGCCATCGCCGATTTCCAAAATGGAGATATCAAAGGTACCACCACCGAGGTCGTATACGGCGATTGTGCCATTAGCTTTTTTATCCATACCATAAGCCAAAGCGGCAGCGGTCGGCTCGTTGATGATACGCAAAACTTCCAAACCGGCAATCTTACCGGCATCTTTTGTGGCCTGACGCTGAGAATCGTTGAAGTATGCCGGAACGGTAATAACGGCTTTTTCTACTTTTTCGCCCAGATAGCTCTCGGCATATTCCTTAATCTTCTGCAAAACGATAGCAGAAATTTGAGAAGGTGCATATTTCTGGCCTTTTACTTCGACCCAAGCATCGCCGTTGTCGCCGTCAATAATCTTAAACGGAACTTGTGCGCGGTCTTTAGATACTTCCGGCGAATTAAACCGGCGGCCAATCAAACGTTTGATGGCAAACAGTGTGTTTTCCGGATTGGTTACAGCCTGACGTTTTGCAGCAGAACCAACTAATCTTTCGTTATCTGTGAAAGCAACCATTGAAGGGGTGGTTCTGGCACCTTCAGAGTTCTCCAAAACCTTGGCTTCTTTGCCTTCCATGACGGCAAAGCAAGAGTTTGTCGTTCCTAAGTCAATACCAATAACTTTATTGCTCATTGTTTATATCCTCAATTTGTTATGAAATTTGTTCCTTTCTGATTGCTTATATAGGAAGCCAAAAAGCGTTAAGCAAGGTTTGAGGAGATTTTTTTATGTTTTTTTTGATAAAAAAAGCAAAAGGGCTTGAAACACTCTGTTTCAAACCCTTTCTTTTGTCTTTTTATGAGCGGCGCATTGGTCTTTTGACTATCGGACGGTAGTCATATTTTTCAGTCTTCAATGCGCCTTCGGGAATGCTGTGAAAATTCCCGTCAACATAATAAATCTCAGCATCTTCCGTCATCACCGATGAGGGAAGAGGATCGCCTCCAAGTTTTGTTAAGAACTGGTCTATGGCATTCTTTTCTTCAAAGATATGCTGCCAACACCAAGTGGAGCCCAATCGGCCATGTTCCTGCCAATGGCGAAGCCAAAGGCTTTTTATTGTTGCCTTACTAAAGATGTTAGGCTTGGGTTGTTTTAAGCTAATGAAGAAAATGTTAAACCGAATGCCCACTGTTCTTTCTTTCCACGGGGCGTACCATAAACGTTTTTTAACGACGGCTAATGAGATAGAGCGTCTTTCTTCTAGTTCCATAATAGTATAAATTAATGTTTAATGTTTGAGATTAAAATGCACAAAATTGACAAAAAAGCCAAGGATAAATATTGCTTTTTTTGTGTGTCATGCTATAATTATAGTAGTTTTAATATTTTGCGAGCGCCGCGTTATGGACAAAAAAGAAATTAAGAATAAAATTGAACGGATTAAAGAAAGAGCTAAGACTCTTGCTCTTACGGCTTTGATTGGGGGTAGTTCTTTAACCGCTCATGCTGCACAAAATAATAATTCTTATGAATCTAGTAATTATAACAAAACAGAAGTTATTACTAAGCATCTTAATGGCCAATTTTCGCAAAAATCTACACATTCTTCTTCCGAGCAAGTACAAACTATTGATGGAAAAACCGTGCGAAATTATCAAGCGGCTCAGCAAAGTTTATATGATTTAGGCGACGGCTATTTTATGACTAGCTCAGAAGCGGTTATGCAAATATCTAAGGATGGAAAACGTAATGTTGACAGAAATAACGTTTTGTACCTCACAACACCGTACGGAAGGACTTATGATTGTTCCTTTTTGCATGATAAAAATGGTCCCGATTTTTTGCCTGTCGGTTTTGAAAAAGGGTGTTTTGTAAAAGCTAATGGTGAACCAGACACAGAGTTAGAGAACAAACTCATTAAAGAAGTTAAAGAAACTGTCGGTGTGGATGAGATTACACCGGAAGCTACCATTAAATACAATAATATTATGGCTCAAAAAGAACTGAAAATTGCAAAAGAAAAAGGTATTCCGAATGATGCCGTTGCTAAAATCGGTGTTTATTTACAACAAAACCTTGAGTTTTTGCACACAGGACAAACACATATTGCATCCATGGCTTCCTTCAGTGACTTTCAGACTATGGCGATGTCTCAACGTCAAGGTCGCTGATTTTATCTGACTTTGTTCTGACTTGTTTTAAAATATTCAATTATGGAAGGATTTTGCTCTAGTTTTAGACAAAGTTTTAAGATATTCGTTGCTTCTTCGGCATTGACTTTCGGTGTTTCCCTACCTTCAACACAGTTCAGAAAATTTGCCAGCTCATTTTGCAAAGAATTTCCGCCTTCGGTTAAAAGCTTACCGTTTTTATAAAGGGCTCTGCTCATAAATTCTATGCGGAAAATGTTACCTTGAGCGTCTTCAATGTTCATATATCTTTCAATGTCTTTATCTTCCCGCAAGGCTTCCAGCTTTACTTTGGCGCTGTTTTTATATTCCATTTCCGCAATAGCGTGATTTTCCCAGCTCAAATCCGGTCTTTTGGTGGTTTGGGTGCTTTTTAAGTCATCACCCAACAGAGAATAAACTATTGCCAAATCATGAATCATCAGTTCCTGAACAGCGCTTATACCGGTTTTATTTTCCGCATTGCGGCTGGTGCGAATGCCCTCAATTTTGGTTATTGGAGCTTGTAACTCATCCTTCAAACGCTCTACGGCAGGATTATAATTTTCGGTATGCCCCGTAACAATCAGGCTATTTCCGGCTTTGGCCGCAGCCAATAGTTTTTTACACCCGCTCAAAGTGATAGCAAGCGGTTTTTCTATCAGACAAGGGATACCCTTTAAAAGTAATTCTTCGCCGATTTTTGCATGGGTTGGCCCCGGTGTTGACACAATCACGGCATCTACTTTGTCTTTGTTTATATCTTCCAAGCTCTTAAAATAAGGTACATTGAGTTCTGCAGCACGGCGGGCGGAAGAGGCTTCCGTTGAGTTCAAAATCCCCGCAATTTCTACTCTATCAGCAAAGTTTTCACGCAGAGTTTTGAGGTGTTTTTGCCCCATATTGTTGCAGCCGATAATGGCTATTTTGATTTTGCTCATATTCGCCTCTTTTAATAAGCTCCGCGACCGGAAATCTCATAACCCGTATAGCCATCCACAACCGAGTTGGCAAAGGCAAAGTCTGTTGAATTGCAAGAGTGTATGCGGTATAAGGTCTCGCCCTGTTCTACCGTATCTCCGACTTTTTTCATTAAATCCAGCCCTGCTCCCGGATATTGGCTCGCGCCTGCCCAAATGCCTATTTTATTGATACGCGCATTGTCAATGGCCTCAACCACACCGCTGACATTGGAAACAATATCTCGGGTCAAATGGCCGAGCTGAGGTTGCGGTGCTTTGCCTTGAGCATGGATAATCTGATTCATAACCTCAAGCGCACGTCCTGATGTTAAAATCTCTTTAGCAACATGGTAGCCTTGTCCTCCACGGAGTTTGGGGTCAAACTCTAACATTCTGCCAGCCAAGAACAGCGATTTTTCAAGCAAGTCTTGCGGTGCATCTTCTTTATTGCGCAAAACTTTCATAACATCTCTAGCTTCCAAAACCGCGCCAACACCGTTGCCTATGGGCTCGGAACCGTCGGTGATTACGGCATCTATCTCTATGGAGAGCATATCTCCGACATATTCAATAAGTTTTCTTAGACGCATAGCCTCATTGGTGTTCTTTATGCGCGACTTCGGTCCTACCGGAATGTCTACCACCAAATGCGTTACACCCGCAGAAAGCTTGATGGCTAAGATTGAAGCGGCAATATGTTCTTGTTGGGTGATGCCGATTTGTCTTTCAACCGAAGAGACTATCTTGTTGGCTCTTGCAATATCCAAAGAATTGTAGCTGGCTATGGCTCCGCGGTTTTCCTTTATGAGCTCTTTGAGCTCTTTTTCATCAATATCCACGTTGGCCAAAACCGCAAAAGTATCCGCAACGCCGGCACAAGAGGTCAGAGAATGTGAACAGGTTTTGGGAATCGGCAAACCATAGGCTGCCACTATCGCCGTGGTGATTATATCCGTCTTGTTTCCGGGGACACCGCCCAAGCAATGGCAATCAACCACAATACTCTCATTATCCCAATGCAGGACTTTGTCGCCGATTAAGGCCTCGGTCAAAGCCAGAACCTCCGGCGCGCTCATAAATGAGCCGCTGGCAACCAAAAATGAGGCTATATCCATATTGGAATATCTTTTGGAGGCAATATCGTTAATGATGGCGCTATATTCGCCTGAGCTTAAAATATTGCCGGCAATTTTGCGCTTGATTGAGGCTAAGCTCGGCGGCGGAGAAGACAAAGTCAGAGAAACATTGGCGCCTTCCGGCAAATTTATCTGCTCGTAGGCTTCCGTATTTAAGGCCAGTTCGTTGGGTTTGCAAAGTTTTGGGTCATCGACAATTTGTAAAAAAGCAAAAACAGGCTTAACACCGCCATGAATTTCTACTTTGGTTAAAGAACGGATGTCATCTACCTTATAAGCCGTGCAATCCTTATGGACATAAGCCAAATTTTCATTAAAAGAGTGAATGGGCAGATGTTTCAGTGTCAGCATATATTACCTCTATTACCAAAGTGATGTCTGAAGGACATTATGGCATAATTTTAATTTAATTAAAGTTAATTTTGCAAAAGAGAATGCCGAGCTCATAGCTCGGCATTCAGGGTTAAAGGTTATTTCTCCTTTGTAAACATTCTCATAAAGCGGGCGATTTTGCCGGTTTCCTTAAACTCTTTCTTATCAGCTTCGCGCTGCTTTTGAGCTTGTTTATAGCCTTCAGGCGTGTTCTCGGAGATTTCAACACCATGAATGTCCTCCTCGGCAAAGCGGTCTGCAACAACGGCTCCGTGCATTTTGCCCTGCATCTCATGTTGGCGCGCTTTAAGAACCTCTTTGCGTTTTTGAACATGGTCGTGCATTTCTGCTTTGAGAGCTTCTTCTTTCTCGCGTTTTTGGCGATAAGCTTCTATGGCTTTCTCATCTCCGCTTAATGCTCTTGATAAAGCCTCGCTATATTCTTTGCTTTCTTTATCTTTTTCCGTTAATTCATAGCGTTTTTTATCTTCCGACTTGGTGTTTTTCTTAGATTCAGGTTTTTCTTCCAAACCTTCTACCTCATTATAAGCAACATCGCCTGATGTCGGACCATAATAAACATTATCACCTTGTAAGCCCATTAATCTTTGCTCTAAGGTATTTCCTTTATCATCTTTGCCCGGTTTCGCGACAGCTCTTGCTGTATCCTTGTCGTCCTTGCCCGGTTTTGCGATAGTTCTTACCGTACCTTTGTCGTCCTTGACCGGTTTTGCTATAGTTCTTACCGGCTCATTTTTATCCTTAACGGGTTGTTTGTCATCCTGAGCTTTCTTTCTCTTCAGCAAACGGTCGGCAATAGAACCGATTTTTTCCTTCATCAGCTTAACTTTCTTTACCTGAGCAAAGAAGTATGGCGGAATGTAGGGGACAATATTTTCCGGTTCGTTCGGAACCCAAACTCTCTCACCGGGGATAATTCTGTCAGGGTCTTGCCATCTGTCATACTGAATACCATCCGGACGAGAGGGGTCATAAGAATATAAGTCTTGCGGTTTGATGCCGACATCCGGGATTAAGTGTCCCATATGACCATTGGCGTCCGCACTGATATGCAACGCAACTTTGTCCATAACCTGTATTTCTGCCGGACTTAACGGTTGTTGCGGATTGGTACTCAAGTGCTTGAAGACATCTTCATAAGTTATGTGGTTGCCGTTGGCATCGGTTACACCCATAATATCACCCAAAGTGCGAGACGGATCTTGCGCCAAAGGTGTATCCGGCGCACCTAACAAATGCGCGTTCTCAAGTTTGGCAAGGTTAACATCCGCAGCTTCCGGTGCCCAGCCCGTATGGTGTTGTTGTAAATTGCTCAAAGCCTCATTATAAGTTCCGTGAGCATGGAAAGCAGATTCCATCGGCTGAGAGCCATCCGGCGTATAACGCGCACCATGGCTTACGCCATCGCTGTTGTTCCAAACTTCGGCTTTGTCAATGTGTTTTTGATCATAGGTTTTAATCTCGTGCTTTTCACCGGGGACGATTTCACCGTTTCGTTCTGACCAATGACCAAAAGGTCCGTTTTCGGCAGAAAGTGTATCACCGATGAAATTACCTAATTTTTGACCACCCCAAGCAGCTAAAGGCGTAATAGCAACGGAAGCAACCGTCATTAATGTGGCTTCACCTGTCTTAATTCCGGCTTTCTTGGCTTTCTTAAAGGAGAAATAACCGTTTCTGACCATATTCGCGCCCATGACGGCATATAAACCTTCCGGACGACCCCAAGCAACCGCACCATAGGCTGCAGCACTCAAAAGCATATTGGTTAAAAGCTCGGGATCTTTATAAAACTTGTATTTTTTGCCTTGAGCATGAGCAGCGCGGCGGCGTTGCTGATAGGCAACCGTCATACCGACAAGAGCCAAACCGGCTGAAGCATAAGCACAATAGGGTTGCGCACCAGGAATGCGGCTGGCGACGGCAAAGCTTGCGGAAATACCGCCAACCAAGGCTGCGTTTCCGGCTAAACCCCTCCAGAAGTTTTTGCGGAAATTTTTGGTGTCGGCTTTTTCTTCAAAACGGGCGTTGGCCAGTTTGTCTATCTTGCTAACCGGCGCGTACAAGCGATTGATTATCGGCGCCTGCTTGCCTACTTTCTTAGCCAGATGATCAAATTTGCTAGTCTTTTGGTTAACCCATTTGTCTTTAGCACCATCCCAACCTTCTGCAGAAAACGTATAAGTTTGACCGTTGAGCAAGTCAGTCTTTAGTTTGTTAAAAGGAATCGGAGCTTGTTTTTGTGCTTTCCGATCTGCATTAACAAACATAAATACGCTCTTCAAAAACTCATCATTGGCTGAAGCATGAATGTCTTTTTTGTCAGCGGTTTTGCTTTCCATCAAAACCTGATCATCCAAGGCATCGCTCTTGGCAACAAGCATCAAGACTTCGGTTAATTCTTCCTTGCTTACACCGTTAGCATTTAAGGCATTGAGAATCTTCTGATTATCCGCATTGAACTTGAAATCAGCCAGTTTTTGCTCAGTATCTTGGGCGATGGCTTCCAATTTCTCGGCATCATTTTGTGTCTTGCCATATAAGCCGAAATCTTGCTCATATTTGGTCATCCACTCATCCAAAATGCCTTTGGCACCTTTGCCGTTTTTATTTTGGTTGCGGATGTCTATCATCTCAACATAGCCGTCATAAACATCGGCAATGTTACTTGTATCTACAAAGTAGTAACCCGTACGGTTGGCCATATCGTTAATCATGCTATCCATACGCTCATGAATGGCCGCTAAAACCGTTTCCTCATTGTTGGTGTTGGCTTTCTTTTGTTTGGCTTCGGCAATATCCTTATTGAGGTTTCTTTCCCATTGTGCCAGAGCTTTTGGCGGAACAAGGTCAAAGTTCATTTCCATTTGCAAATGTTGTTCAACGCGTTTGCGATATTCCTCACGCTCCTTATCATTTAAGTCATCGGCTTTTTTGACCTCATCAACCAGTTTTTCTACCGGCAAGTCATCAACTTTTACGCTGCCGTCCACTTTGTTCATGGATTGGAGAACTTTAACGCGAATGCGGTCAAGCCATACTTCGTTCTGGTCGGAATACATACTTCTAATACGTTCGTACTCGTCTTTGCCCAAAACATCTTCCAATTCATTCTTTGTAGGTTGATTGTCGCTAATCTCATTATTATTAGGCTGTTTGACATCCAAAACACTATTCTTTTGCTTGCTCTTATTATATTCAGCACCGGCCTTAAAGATAGCGTCCAGGTATTTATTGGATTTGCCGCTTGTAGGAAGTTTTTTGACTCTTTCTTCTGGATATTCTATCGGATAATAAGAATCCTTCATTCCTTGAATGCAATAAGAAAATAAGGCGTTTTCTTTACTGTCTATCTTAAATTCTTTTCCGTCGCCAGCCACCTCAGAAAGCATAGCTTCTAACTTCTTTTCTTCCTCAGGGCTATGTTGACCGGAACTTAAAGCAAAAAAGCCTGCTTTTTCAAAATAGCTGTTGATTTCTTTACTCGGAGTTCTTTTTCTTAGCTCTCCGGCATTTTTAGCATCGCGGACTAAATCATAGCTCAAAGCAAACCATGTTTCCAATTTTTCTAAAGAATCTACTTCACGAAGTTTGTCGTACAAATTTTCAGCCAGTTTATATCTTTCTTCTTCGGTATGGTTGCCTTTATATTCGGCCATAAAGGTATCTTCTTTAGCATTCTTTTCCGGCTGATTTTCTTGTCCGTATTTCTTCATAAATTCTTCTCTTTGAGATGGGTTCAGAGTATCCAAGAACTTGTCTACCGTGGGCTCTTTCTCGCCACTAAAACGCACATAATCTTGATATTCTTCACTTTGTGCATAAACTTCTTTAATATCAGCCATTGGAAACTCTCCTAAAAAACTTTCAAATATGACTTTACATTACCATATTTTGTGTATTTTGGCAATATATTTTGTCTAATTCTGCTTACTGCCTGAATTTTAGCAGAAAAATATTAAAAAATGCCTTACATTTGCTTAAAAGCTCTTGCGTTTTGGTTTTATTCAACCTAAATAAGGGTAAAGTTTGTTTAATAATATTATTTGCGCAAAAAAAATGACTGAAAAAGACTACTACGAACTATTGGAAGTTTCTCGTGATGCAGACGGCGATACGATTAAGAAATCTTATCGGCGCTTGGCAATGAAATATCACCCCGACCGTAACCCCGGGGATAAGGAAGCTGAGGCAAAATTTAAAGAAATTAACGAAGCCTATGATGTGCTTAAAGATAGCCAAAAACGTGCGGCTTATGACCGCTACGGACATCAGGCTTTTGCTAACGGCGGTGGAGGAAATCCGTTTAACGGGTTTGAGTTTAATTTTGGCGCAGGCGGATTCTCAGATATTTTTGCCGATGTCTTTTCTGAATTTATGGGGGGCGGACGCTCTCGCGGCGGACAACGTTCCTATGCACAACGCGGCGCAGATGTGCGCTACAACCTTTCAATTAGCCTTGAAGAAGCGTTTAACGGCGTGGAAAAAGAAATTACGCTGCCATCTACCGAAACTTGTGAAGCCTGCCATGGACACGGCACAAAAGACGGCTCGGAAGCCCCCGTTTGCGACAAATGCGGCGGCTTTGGACGTGTTCATCAGCAACAAGGCGGTTTCTTTATTGTGGAAACAACTTGCCCTAAGTGCAAAGGTACCGGACGTTTGGTTAAAGAAGCCTGCAAAAAATGCGGTGGCAGCGGAATTATCAATAAAGACAAAACTCTCAAAGTTAAGATCCCTGCCGGAATTGAGGATGACACCAGAATGCGGATTCCGGGGGCGGGTGAAGCCGGTATCAGAGGCGGCGAAAACGGGGACTTGTATGTTTTTGTCAGTGTTAAACCACATAAAATCTTTAGCCGCGAAGGTTCTAACCTTTATATGCGTGTACCGGTCAGTATGGCTTGCGCGGCTTTGGGCGGTAAAATTGAAATTCCGGCCATTGACGGCTCCAGTATTGAGTTAGAAGTTGAGCCGGGAACACAATCTGACCAGATTCAAAAAATCAGCGGTCAAGGTATGACGGTCATTCGCTCAAAAGGACGAGGCGACTTGTTTGTTAAATATCGGGTGGAAACACCGGTTAACCTCTCCGCTAAGCAAAAAGAGCTGTTGGAGCAGTTTAGAGAAATCAGTAAAGATGATTCCTGCCAGCCGGAAACTAAAGGATTCTTTGATAAAATCAAAGATTTATTCAACAAAGCTTCCTAATATAAAAATAATTTTTGAAAATCGCAGAAAAATCTGCGGTTTTTTTGTTGTTTTTTGTCTAAAAATATGCTATCGCATAAGAATTAAAGAAAATTATTGTGGATTTATGATGAATGATTACGGATTTTTTCGTTTTCTTTTTTGGCATAAGGCACAATATTTTCTAAGTTAACCTATTGTTTTACTAAAAAAATATTTTCTTATGGAAAGTGCTTATTTTTTTGCAACCGAGAATTTATCCGGTTTTTATTTGATGCCGACAACAGTCTTGTTGAAAGCACAAATGGAAGCATTTGATGAACTTAACAGACTCAATTTTTTTGATGCTGTTTTCTTTAAGGAAGGCAAAGAGTCTTGCGAGAAAAAAATTCTTTTGGAAGACCTGATTGAAAACATTGAAGAAGAACTGGACAGACGCTATCTGGCTTTCCGCGGAAACTTGCCGGAAGAAGAGAATTGTGCTTTGGATTTTGCCGAAACAATGGACAACATTGTCGGTGAAGAAGAAGTTCTTTCTTTGCTCACCAAAATGCCTTTGCCTATGGCTCTGTGTCTGACAAACGGTGTTATCTGCGTTGTAGAGGAAAAAACTCCCGAAAAAATGGAGCCTAAAAGAGAAACCCTAAAAAACCAAAAATCATGCGAAACATTAAAGACCTCTCGCCCCAAGAAGTCAAAAAGCTCTGCACAAAAGCAAAGCTCAAAAAACTGAGCGAAAAAGAACTTGCTGATTTGTTCGGTTATGTGAACTCTGAGCTTTTTAAGCTTCAAGTTGCTCACGGAATGGACGCTGCTTTAGAAAGAAAGTGGTGGGATGCTGCCTTACTTTTAATCAATGATGAAGTTGTCGGTCGTGGGTTGCAAATGCTCTATGTCGGAATTGAAAAAGGAAATGAGGGCAAAAGTGCCATTGAACTCCTGAATATGGAAGATGAAGATTTTCAAGTTCAGGCCTATTCAATTCTTGATACTCTTGATTTAGAGGCCTTAAAGCGCGTTGAAACCGAAGTTAAAAAGGTTTTGTATTCCAACAAACCGCTTTATGAGCCTTATATGGAAGAAGTACACCAGCAAATGCACAAACGCGCGGTGATGTTAAATTAATCTAAAAAATTAGAGTTATGATTATTTTTGATAAACTTTCGCCTGAACAGCTAAAAAAATATATTAAGCCCTTAAAGCTTAAAAAAATGGAGCTTTCCGAGCTTGGAAAACTGCTCGGCGCCGTTCGTAGCTATAATACGTATTATGCTGAACAAAAAGGCATTGAAGCCTTGATTGAAAAAACTTATTGGGTTGCGGCGGAAAAGGAAATAATCAAAGAATTTCAGCGCAGAAATTGTAATGTTTTTGTGTTGAGTTTTGCTCAAGTTTTCGCAGAGCTCAACAAGCTTTTGGTAGCAAAGGACACTCTGGCCGTTAGACAACTTGATAAAATTTTGTCTACTTACGATTCAGAAGCTATGTTACAAATAAAAAAAGAATTGATGGAAGATCCTGATTATCAAGCCAAATTTGGTGAGGTGATTGCTTTCTTTGATAAGAAGATTGGCGCATCTCTTTCCTAAAATCTTATTATTTAAGACCCGATATTGTCAAAATATCGGGTCTTTTTTGTGCATAGACAGAACGCATTCTATAGATTATATTATGTATATGAGGAAGAGTCGCGCAACGATTTTGGAAAAAATTCGCCGTAACAGAAAAAACCTTCTTTACGGAACGTTGATTGCGGGTGCTTCTTTGGGTGGTATTAAAGGTTATCAAGCCTTGCGTTTTGAGCTGGCCGCTCTAGAAATCCTTAAGTCTGAAGGCGGTTATGATGACGGAACAAAAACCGACCAAGAGACAAAATTTGGTATTACTAACCCTACCCTTACGGATTTTAAAGAAAAATTTCCTGACGAAGCCAAAGGTTTTCCGGAAAGCGTTAAAAATCTTTCTTTGCCCCAAGCAAAAACTATTATGCGCGTGGCTTTTTATGAGCATTATAAACTCAATGAGCTCCATAATGCCTCTCTCTCCGAAATGCTTTTAGATGCCGTTTACAACCACGATTACAAAACTTTTAGGAGTTTTGCCAAAGAAGGGTTGATTGCAGTGATGAAAATGCGCGGCGAAGATATTGAAAAAAGACCGCGTAATTGGAAAGAGATTCCTCTTTTCTTAAATAATTGTTCTGACAAAGAACAAGAGGCTTTTTATAATGCTTTTGTTCAGGCCAGAATAGATTTTTTTGAAAGGAAGGGTTATATAAATAAGTTCAAAGGGCTTAAGAAACGTGCGAGGAAGTTTGTCGGAAAATATCGCTCTTGTCCTTTGTCGCAGAATATGGATATTTTGCCAAAAGAAAAACAAAGTACGCTTCATTGGTTTGATGCCATTAAACTGGCGCAAAAAGGACGAAATTAGGAAGGAGAAGCGCTGATGATGAAACAAGACGAAGATGCTTTTATTCAGCGTGTTTTGGCCGGACAAGCCAGACAGAAAATTTGCCGCTTGCGAAAAAAAGCCGGATGGAGTTATCAGGAGCTGGCGGCGCGCTCGGGGCTTTCTCCGGAAACGCTCAAAGAACTTGAGGAAGGCACAAAACCTATGACTCCTTACCATCTTCGCAAAATTTTAGATGCTTATAAATATTTTCAATAAAAAAAACCCCTCATCCGAGGGGCTTTCTTATTACTTATTATCAAGCAAAGGTGTATTCAACTTCGGCTTGTTGTGGGTCAAAATGCTTATGACCTTGACCAGTTCATTTTTCAGTTCATCACGCGTGCAGACAATGTCTACCATGCCATGTTCCTTAAGATATTCGGCACGCTGGAAACCTTCCGGCAACTTTTCTCTGATGGTTTGTTCAATAACGCGTGCGCCGGCAAAACCAATGACGCAACCTTTTTCCGCAATATGAATATCGCCAAGCATAGCAAAGGATGCCGAAACGCCACCCGTTGTCGGGTCTGTCAAGATAGAGATAAAAGGTAAACCCTTTTCTTTTACCATATTGATTGCCGCGGTTGTTCTGGCCATCTGCATCAAAGACAAGATGCCTTCCTGCATGCGCGCACCACCTGATGAAGCAACCGTAATCAGGGGATAATTTCCTTTCATTGCCATCTCGGCGGCTTTGACAATGCCTTCACCTACAGCCATACCCATTGAACCACCCATAAAAGAGAAGTCAAGAGCGGCAACAACGCAGGTTATACCTCCGATTTCGCCCTGAGCAACTTTAATGGCATCATCATTGCCGGTTGCTTTGCGATATGATTTTAGGCGATCGGTATATTTTTTGGAATCACGGAACTTGAGCGGGTCTTCCTTGGTTTTGGGAAGAGCAATCTCATTATATTCGCCGTTATCAAAAAGCATTTTTAGGCGTTTATCAATGTATAAACGCAAATGATGACCGCACTTGGTGCAGACATAAAGGGTCTTTTTCATCTCTTTGGAAAAGAGCATTTGTCCGCAAACGGGACATTTTACCCACAAATTGTCGGCAATCTCTTTGGGTGTTGTTTTCTTTATTTTCGGTCTGACAAAATCCGTAAGCCAATTCATTATTCTATACCATTGTTGTTAAAAACATTTGTTTTAGAGAGTTTCCGTCTCTTTGTGCTTAAAGAGATTTTTCAATCTTTCCTTAAACGTCGGTTTGGGCGGCATCAGCTCTGCCGTCTGGGTCTTTAAGGCCTCAATATTTTCCTGAAGGCCGCTGACTTGTTCGGTCAGTTTTTGCTGCTCCTTGTTCAGCTTCTTATTTTCTTTCTTTTGTTTGCGAAGCTGCGCACGAAGCGGTGCATAAGACATCCATGAGCTGATTTTGCCCCAGATATATCCCAAAAGAATAAAAGCAACTATTGCCACGCTTTGCGAAACCGTAATTTCTACATAAAAAGGCCATAGGTTAAACTCCACCAAATCATTGTTCACAAAGGCAAACACCAATATTACAATCAACAGCGGCAAACCTATAAGCAATCTTATGAAACCCATGGCAACAGCCCTTTCTTCCTATGAGGTTTTTATTATTTGTTCAATAATTCGTGCAGTTGTTTTCCGGTTTTGAAGTGGGGGATGTTTCTTTCCTCAACCTTTACCTGCTCTCCGGTACGTGGATTTTTGGCAATGCGCGGTGAGCGTTTGCGAACGGAAAACGCGCCGAATCCTCTAAATTCTACTCTTTCGCCCTTAGCCAAAGACATGGTGATTTTCTCAAAAACCACATTAACAATGCGCTCTACATCTTTAAGCAACAGGTGGGGGTTTTTTTCTGCAATTTTTTCAATCAATTCTGATTTAGTCACTTCAAGTACCTCTTATTTAATATTTTATTTTCAATACAATTTAGCCGTTTTTGTTTTATAAATCAATAGACCCTTTTCAAAAAAAGCCAAAATCTTATTGCGCAGTTATCCAAAGCTTTATATCTGTTTCTTGTTTTAGGCAGAATGCTCTAAAGACAAAGGCTTTTCATCCTCGCCCAGCTGCAAATCTTCTATCTTTTCTATGCGCCGCGAAATTTTGCCCGAAGATACTTTTATCTCTCCGATATCGCGGCTAGCCATATCAAAATGTTTGGAAAGATTTTCTATACGGTCGTCCAAGCGGCTGATGTCTTCTACCAAAATTCCGACTTCCTTTTGGATGACACCGGCCATCTCCCGCATTCTGGCATCCTTGAGAATCGCCCGAACCGTGTTTAATGTTGCCATTAGGGTTGTGGGCGAAACAATCCAAACTTTTGCCCGATAAGAGACCTCAACCACATCGCGAAAGTTGGCATGCAACTCCGCATAAATAGCCTCTGAAGGCAAAAACATTAAGGCGGACTCTGCTGTTTCTCCCGGAATGATATATTTTTCGGCAATGTCTTTAATATGCTTCAAAACAGAAGCTCTAAAGAATCTTTCCGCTTCTATTTTTTCTCTCTCAGATGAAGCTATACGCAAGGCATTATAACTTTCCAGCGGAAATTTTGAATCTATGACAATAGTTCCCGGAGGATTAGGCAACTTTAGCACGCAATCTGCTCTTTTGCCATTGGACAGCACAACCTGAAACTCATAAGCTGAGGGTGGCAAAGTATTGGTTACCAAATCGTTGAGTTGAATTTCGCCGAAAGCGCCGCGGGCTTGCTTGTTGGACAAGACCTCTTGTAATGAGACAACCTGCTCTGACAAAGAAGAAATTTTTTGCTGTGCAACATCTATCTTAGCTAAGCGCTCTCTTAAAGCCTGCAACGTTTCTGCGGTCTGCGTGGTAGATTTTTGCAAGCCCTCACCAACATTTTTGGTTACCTGCAATAACTTCTCATCTATCATCTTGAGCATAGACAGGCGCTGTTCATCAATAGCGCCTGAGATTTTGGCTTGCTGTGCAACCGCATTTTCTGATAATTGAGACAAACGGCCAGCCAACTCCGCCTGACCGCGAAACAAAGTTTCCGCCAAGCTCTGAAGCGCCGGATCCGTTTTGCGACGCAAGAGCAAAACCACACCTAATATTATTGCAATCAGCAAAAGCCCTGCCACTAAAAGCAGCAGGGTTTCCATTATGGTAAAAGAACTTTCAGTCATTGGTTTTCTACTCAGGCAAGTTGCGACCCATTGCCAAGAATTTTTCAGTGCGTTGCTTTTTGAGCTCTTCGCCGCTCAAAGGCAACAGCTCCTTAAGGTTACGCAACAAGGCCTCGCCCACGCGATTGATGGTTGTTTGCGGGTCGCGATGCGCACCGCCGACCGGCTCTTTGACAATCTCATCAATTACACCAAAATGTTTTAAGTCTTGCGCTGTTAAGCGCAGAGCCTCAGTTGCCTCCTTGACCTTATCCGCCGAGCGCCACAAAATAGAAGCGCAACCTTCCGGTGAGATAACTGAATAAATGGAGTTTTCCAACATCAGAACTCTGTTGGCCGTAGCAATGGCAATTGCGCCGCCGGAACCACCCTCACCAATAACAATTGAAATCAGCGGAACTCTGATACGCAAGCACTTTTGGATGGACGAAGCGATTGCTTCCGCCTGACCTCTGGCCTCAGCTTCAACTCCGGGGTATGCTCCTGCCGTGTCAACAAAAGCCAAAACCGGCATATTGAATTTATCAGCCAAATCCATCAGACGTTGCGCCTTGCGGTAACCTTCCGGCTTAGCCATACCGAAATTATGTTTCATACGGGTTTCAAGGTCATGACCTTTTTCTTGACCCAAGACAACAACAGAAATGTTTTTGAAGCGTCCGATACCGCCAACCATCGCCTCATCATCGGCAAACAGTCTATCTCCGCACAAAGGCGTAAAATCTTCAATCAAGGCATGAACATAATCCAAACAATGCGGGCGATCCGGATGGCGAGCCACCTGAGACTTTTGCCATGGGGTCAAGTTGGCATAAGACTGCCGAACTTGTTTTTCTAGTTTTTGCTGCAAACGATTAACCTCCTGAGCGATGTCTACATCCTCGTCTTTGGCAAGAAGTTTTAATCCCTCAATTTTAGCTTCAATTTCTACAATATTCTTTTCAAAATCCAAAACTAATGTGCTGTTTGTATTCATCAAAATTCTCTTTAACTATTAAACCTGTGTGTTGTCTTAGCACAATTTATTCAAAATTTCATCCATTTTTTTTGTTATGTTGATTATAGTCTTTCAAAATATATCCCAAAGCAAGGCGTAATATGTAGATTTTAATTGAAAAAACAGCCAAAAAGTCTAAAATCAGTAAAAAATTAAACCTCAGAGGAGAAGAGGACGTGTTGGCACTGGCTTTCTTTATTTCGGTTTTTTCCACACTTGTTTGGCTGATTTTTGCCGTGGCTTATGTTAATGACCACTTAAACGGCGTTGCATTCAGCTCTCTCGGAATTATGGATATTTCCGTGTATGTCGGCCTTGCGCTCTTGCCGGTTTTGATTTTGTGGATGGTTTTTGGTTTTATTAACCAATATTTGGGAAGCCGAACTCTTTCTAACAATATGTTCTCCTTATTTAAACAAATGAAAAAAAACCAGGATTATACCGACTTAATTGCGCGGATTATGCTTGAGGCTGAGCAAGAAATTAAAGATGGTTTTATCCTTAATAAGTTTGATTTGTTTATTGCCGATATGAACGAGCTTATTGCCGATTTGCTCACACGTTGTAATATTGCCTCAACCGACCAGATTGACCGCTTGTGGAGCAAGGTTCAGAACGGCGGAAGATGGGCTTTCGGCAAAGTTTTGATTGAGGTCAACCAAAATCAGCCAAACTTTCAGATGCGCATATTTGAAAAGTCGCAAAGAGACAATGTTATCGCCGGAACTATTTTGGAGTGGTGCGCTCGCTATTTGAGCCTGACCGCCTTGCTTGAAAAACACGATAAAGAACGTGTTTTTATTGCCATAATTGAAACCGGCGTGTTTGGTAAAGTCTTTTCCATTCTGGCTCCGGTTTCCGATGAAATTCGCCGCAGCCGTGAGTTTGCGCCGAGCGGACCCGCTGCTCCTATCTTTGCACAACAAGAAGCTCCCGCCCCCGCACCTGTTCAGGCAAATGTGGCTTATGAAGAAGAAAATTCCGTCGCCCCGCAACCTCAGCCACAAATTGAGCCCAGAGAGCCTGAAAAGAACACAATTTTTGAAAAAATTGATGCTAAGGCTCTGGCTGCCAAAGCAGCAAAGTTTAATCCTTTCCGCAAAGAAAAAAGCTCAAACTATTTTATGGAACAGGCTCCATCATCTTCTGAAGACAGAGATCCTTTCTCCATCGCGTTAGAACGTAGTTTTGGTGAAACAGAAGAATTGGCGGCACCGAAAATCGCCGAGCCTTCTTTTGACAAAGAAGATGATTTTTCCGTTGCGGAAGAGATGTCTGCTCCCGTAAATGAACCGCGTTTTGAGACGCAAATTAATGATATGCCGACGGAGGAACCCCCAGCTCCTAAGATTGAGCCCAAAGAAACTGCCATTCAGCCAGAAGAAGATGAGCGTTTTTCTAACACGCGCAAAACCTTAAATGACCTCAAAAAAGAATGGGAAGAAATGCGGAATGCCACTTCTTCGGCAGCTCCTGTTAAAGAACCTGAAGCACCTTCCTTTGAAAAGCCTCAGCCAGAACCCAAAGAAGAGGAAAAAGAGGAAAATTATGCTTATCCTTTCGGCAATTGGACAAATGAAGCCAACTATCATAAATAAACTTGTCCTTTTTTGCGGCCTTATTTTTGGTTTTGTCCCGCCTCTGCGGGCAGAAGTTGTTTTGTCTGAGCATATTGCTTTGTATGATGAAGCAAAATACGCTCCAGATTTCAAAAACTTTTCTTATGTTAACCCCAATGCACCTAAAGGCGGGCGAATCGTTATGCCGGATTATGGCGGATTTGACAGCTTTAATCCTTTTATATTTAAGGGTATTCCTCCGGCAACGGCTGTCGGCTTGACAATGGACACTTTGGCGGTGTCTCCGGTTGATGACCCGGCTGTGGCATACCCTCTGATTGCCGAAAAATTTGAGCTTCCTCTTGATAAGTCTTTTGTCGGATTTATCCTTAACCCCAAAGCGCGCTTCCATGACGGAACACCGATTACGGCTGATGATGTTATTTTCAGCTATAACAGCCTGATTGAAAAAGGTCAGCCTCTTTACAAGATGTATTATGCCGATGTGGAGCGGGTGGAAAAAGTTAATGAGCATCATGTGCGCTTTCATTTCCGCAAAGGCTCAAATAATCGTGAGTTGCCGCTCATTCTTTCACAAATTGCCATTTTATCAAAAGCAGATTGGGAGGGCAAAGATTTTGCCAAACCCAGTCTTAAACCGATGCTTGGTAGCGGCCCTTATGAGATTGTTGATTTTCAGGCCGGAAAATTCGTTATTCTGAAAAGAGTTAAAGACTATTGGGCGCAAAACCTGCCGTCCCGCAGAGGATTTTTTAATTTTGATGAAGTTCGTTTTGACTTTTATCAAGACACAACGGTTACTTTGCAAGCGCTCTTTGCCGGTAATATTGATGTTCGTGAAGAGTATATCGCCAAAATTTGGGTTACGGGATATGACAATGACAAGGTCAAAAAAGGACAAATTATTAAAGAAGCCATTGAGCATAATAATCCGGCAATTTTGCAAGTTTTTGCCTTTAATGTAAGACGACCGAAATTTGAGGACAGACGTGTGCGCGAGGCTATTGGCTTGGCTTTTAATTTTGATTGGGCAAACGAACGTTTATTCTACAATCAATATAAACGGCTTTATAGTTATTTTACCAATACGGGAATGGAAGCAAAAGGCTTGCCTTCCGGCAAAGAAAAACAGATTTTGCTTAAATATAAAGACTCTTTGCCGTCGGCTGTGTTTGAAAAAGAATTTGCGAATCCAGGCCATCCGGACTTTGAGGCATCGCGCGAGAATTTGCGGCGCGCGGTTCAGCTCTTGAACGAAGCCGGATATGATTTTGTTGATGGCAAAATGACTAATCTTGCAACAGGTGAGCCTCTGGAGTTTGAGGTTTTGAGCAACTCCGCCAACGGTAGTTCCTTTACACGGGTTATGTTGCCTTTTATTGATAACCTCAAAAAAATCGGTATTAAAGCCGTCTTTCGGAACTTAGAAGTTAATATCTTTAAGAATCGGTTGGATAATTTTGACTTTGATATGGCTATTGTCTCTTATGGGGTGAGCCGAATGCCCGGAAACGAACAACGCGAAATGTGGGGTAGCCGTTCTGCCGAAGCGAAGGGAAGTTATAATGTTATCGGTATTAAGAACCCCGTGGTTGATGCTTTGATTGAAGGACTGATACAGGCGCAACATAAAGATGATTATGAGGCTTATGTGCGCGCTCTTGACCGCGTTTTGCTTAATGAGCATTATGTTATTTTCCAATGGTATTCGCCATATAATCGGGTTGCTTATCAAAACAAGTTTGGGCATCCGAAATCTGAAGTTAAGGCAGGATATCAGCCTTTTACCTGGTGGATGAAGCAACAAATTGCGAGGGATAAGAAATGAGAAATTATATAATCAAAAGGCTGTTGCTTATTCCTTTCACATTGTTGGGTATCTTAGTTATTAACTTTGCCATTGTGCAGTTAGCTCCGGGGGGACCCGTGGAATATGTTTTGGCAAAGTATCGCGGAATGAACGTTGATGCGAAGTCGCAATTTACGGCTTCGGTAAATATGAATATGGAAAGTTCGGCCAACAAATATCAGGGGGCGCAAGGCGTGCCGGAAGAATTGGTCAAAGAGCTGGAAAAGCAATTTGGCTTTGATAAACCCTTACACGAACGCTTTTGGAAAATGCTCAAAGATTATGCCGTCTTTGATTTTGGGCATAGTTATTATAAGGATAAAACTGTCGGGCAGCTTATTATTGAACGTTTGCCGGTTTCAATCTCTTTAGGCTTGTGGTCTACGCTGATTATTTATCTGATTGCCATTCCTCTTGGCATAAAAAAAGCCGTACGAGACGGCTCAAAGTTTGATGTTTGGACTTCTTTTGCGGTTATTTTGGGCTCGGCCATCCCCGTCTTTTTGTTTGCGGTGTTTTTGATTGTGTTCTTTGCCGGAGGAACTTATCTGCAATGGTTTCCGCTCCGCGGTTTGACTTCGGATAACTGGAGTGAGCTTCCTTGGTATAAACAAATTATGGATTATTTTTGGCATATTACCCTACCCGTTTTGGCAATGGTTATCGGTGGTTTTGCCAGCCTGACAATGCTTACCAAAAACTCGTTTCTTGACGAGATTAACAAGCAATATGTTTTGACCGCTCGCGCCAAAGGTCTGACAGAAAACCAAGTGCTTTACGGACATGTTTTTAGAAACGCTATGCTGATTGTGATTGCCGGAATGCCCGCCATGCTGATTAAGATGCTGTTTACCGGCTCGCTTCTGATTGAGGTTATCTTCTCGCTTAATGGTCTGGGACTTTTGGGATATGAAGCCATTATGACACGCGACTATCCCGTTATCTTCGGAACTTTATATATTTTTGCTTTATTGGGATTGGTCTTAAAACTTATCAGCGATTTGACTTATTCTTGGGTTGACCCGAGAATCAATTTTGACAAGATTTAGGCATAGCTAAACTGTCTTAAGTCGCTGTTTTGCAAGATTTTGGCAATCGTGGCTTCCAAATCTTCGTTTTGGCGAGATTCAATAATTTCAATAATTTCAACTTCCTTTTTATCCAAACGGCGATTGATGCCGATAGAATCATAATAAGCTTTGGAATTGTTATATAATTTTGCTGCTTGCAAACTGTTGCCCTGAGCATAATAGAACTGCGATAACATTTTTTCGGCATTGGCAACTTGCTGCGGATAGATTTCGGCATCGGCCAGCTCCAAAACATTCTCGTAAGCCCTAACGGCTTTGTTGTTTGACTCGGCTCTGGCGTACATATCTGCCACACGGCTCCAAGCATTAACATTCTGTGGTGCAAGCTCTATGGCGAGCTCAAAAGATCCTGTGGCTAAATGAACATCCGATAAGCCGGCCAAAGACCCAAAAGTGCAGGCATAGTTAGAAACCCCTTGGAACAGCATATCTCTTTTGGCGCCAAGGGTCATAGATGCGCCACGGTTTATTTCTTCATCCATTAAGGCCTCTATCAAAACCAGCGCCAATGACGGGTCTCCTTTTGCCAAATGGTATAAAGCCTCATCTTCTTGTGGGAGAGGTGTTTCAGCGTTGGCTTTGACCTGCTCAAACTTATCATTCAAGCACATGGCGATAAAGTCTTTAATGGCCTCAATAACTTGCAAAATCTCGTCTTCCGAACTTTGGCCCTGATTGCGAAACATTATGGTTTGGGCTATTTTTAGGTCATCAACACCACGACCAGCCATATCTATAATCAGACCTAAAAGCTCCGGCAAACCTTTGTGGCTTTGCTGATACTGCAAACTTTCTATATCCAGCATAACCCTATTGGCATCAAGCTCGTTGATTTTGCCTTTTTTCCAGTCCAAATCAACCGAGATGCTTTTGCTTCTTTCGGCTGTGCGTTCAGCCACCAAACGCTGAGCCTGCTCACGCTTCTTTTTTTCGGCAGATTTTTTTTCTTGGGCTTCTTTTTGTTGTTTTGTGGCTTGTTGTTCTTCGGTCTGTTGTTTTTCAGCCCTTGCTTGTTCCAGCTCTCTTGCCAGCTCTTTTTCAAGCTCTCGTTCCAGCTCCAGCTCGTTTTCTAGCGTGTTTTGGTTTTCGGGGCGGCTACTATCATCAAACAAAATGCTATTGCCGTTTTGTGCAGCTTGGTCACTTTTCAGAAAAGAAATGATGGATTTGACGTATAAGATGATGATTAAAAACAAAAAAAGAATAAATGCCAGCAACATCAGGATTATGGAAACTATGCGTAAGTTATCCGCACCGGAAAAATAGCGGCTGAATATACCCGCCATCATATCCAAATTGGCAGACACCGTACTTAAAAAATCTCCTGCAGTTAAAATAGTTATTACCTGATCCGGCATAATTTTAAGGCCACCATTTACAAATTGTCTTTTAATGATTAGTATAATCATGTTGCATTGCATTTTATTATGCAGGCTTCAACACGACAAAAACTACGCTAGCAGAAATAAATTAAAAATGGGTTACTTCAGTCAAAGAAAAAAACACGAAAGAGATAATTTTATCCTTAACTTTACGCTTGGCGTGATTGGCATACTTACGCTTTGCTCTTTCGGCGGAGGCAGTTTCGGACAGCTTTGTAATTTGCTGCAGTTTCATTTTTATCTGATTACCGTTATAGCCTTGATTTATGCTCTTTGCGGAAGGTTTTTTGTGCATGCCGCCGTTGCCCTAATTTTGCTGATTGTTAACTTCGGAATTATATCTTCGGCAGCAAATATTGCGACAAATGTGGCGCATGATGGCAAAAATCATCTTACAATCTTGTATCAAAATAATGCTCGGGTAGTTGAGCCCTTGGTTAAAGATGCTCTAGAGAACGGGGCAGAGATTATTGGCATTAACCACAAACGTGTTCCCTTATATTTGCCGGAAAGTTTCGGAGATTTTCAACTTGTTCATCAAAGCAAAGAAGCTGAGAAAAGTTTTATTCTGACAAACAAAGAGCCTTTGCGTGCCGGAAGAATCAAGCTTGCGCCTAAGCGTAGTGCATCTTTCTTAGTTTTTGAAACTAGTGGAAAGAACTTGGTTTTTGTTAACGTTGATTTTGCAAAGCTCAAAAAAAACGAAGAAGCGGTCGTGTTTGATAATCTGGCTGAATTTGTTTTGGCGCAAGATGAACCTGTTATTATGATTGGAAATTTTGGCGTACCTGCTTGGTCGACAACTTTTAAAAACTTTTTGGCGAAAACAAACTTAGAAGTTAAAAACCGAATCATTATGACTGATGGTAAAAGCTGGTTTGACCTTTTTTCCGTCCCGACCATCAATCTTTTGGGATATCGTAATCTTGGGCTTAAAGATGTTGATATTTTATCAGCACATAAAGGTAGCTACCCCATAAAATTTGAATTAAATTTTTAGTTCTGACATTTTGGCTTTTAGTATTTCTGAGAGTTTGTTCTTGCCATAAATATCGGCATATTCCAAAGCGGTCTTGAAGTTCTTGCGTGCTTCTTCCAGATTGCCTTTCTGAAACTCCAGCAAACCGATATCAGCATAATCCGTTGCTGCTCCCGTATATCTGTCATTTTTCTGCTCTAAAGCGGCTGCTTCCTGAAACCAGACTTTTGCTTGTTTGATTTTCTCTCTTCTCCAAAAAATAAGCCCCATCAAATTATAAGCTCCAGCCAAATGAAAAGAGGTTTGCATTCCTTTAGCCTGAGATATGAGCCCTCTTAGAATTTTTTCTGCATCATCGGTCTTCTCTGCCTCAAACAAAGCAAGCGCTTGTAAATATAAGCTCTCATAATAAGCCGACATATTATTATCTTGCTGGTAAAGTTCTGCTGCTTTTTTGGCCGTTTTGGCGGCTTCGGCTTTTTTGTTGTCGGCATATAAAAGATGAGCACTCAATTCAGATGAAAAGGCCAAACCACTAATATAGTTTCTTTGCTTACTAAGCTTTTCGCTTTGTTTGAGTATTTTGTTGGCCGGCTTGTATTGGCCGCTCAAGATTTTGAGCAAAGCTTGCTGGTTGAGAATTGATATGGTGAGAATCTGGTTTTTATCAATCGGGCAAAGCTTTAGAGCTTGTTCAAAATCTTTCTCCGCTTCCTCAAATTTTTCTTGCAATACCCAGAGCATTCCCTTGTTTCCCAAGGTCTCTGCTTCGCCTTGCGAATCCTTATAGAGCCTGAAGATTTTGGCGGCAGAATCAAACATCATTAAGGCAACATCTTCAACGCAAGACAACCGATATATTGTTCCGTTTAAAAGCAAAGCTTGGGCCTCTTCAACAAAAGCTTTTTGCTCGGCAAAGAGCGTGGCCGCTTCAGCTGCGCATTGGGAGGCTGAAAGCATGTCGCCATCGCGCAAAAAAAGCCACCCCTGAACGAAGCGTTTGCGCGCTTTTGCATAAGGTTGCAAACCCTTGTCCGCAAGATTTTCTATTATTTTTTCCGCTTCTTTTATTTGATTTTGGCTTAAAAACCAAACAGCTTTTTCTGCCGGCGGGAGTTCCTCTATTTTTTCCGGAAATAAAATATTGCTCAAAGCGCTAAGCTTGGAATTTTTGTTAAGAAAAGCCTTAAAAGCAGATATTCTACCACAAGCCAGATTAAGCAAAGCACGGCGAGATTTTTTATCTTTTTTTGCCAACAAGGCAGAAATGATTTGGCGCAGAACTCGTGTGTTTAGATAGAGTTTGGTGCGACTTGCTTCTTCTTGAGCAAGGAGCTTTTCTATACTTAGTTTTTGAAAATGATCTCGGCGAATGCAGCGCAGGTACCACAATAAATATGCAAAAGCCAAAATGCTGATGGCTAAAACCGCTATATATTTCACATAAATCATCTGACGTTTAACACTATATTAGTTATTCTCGGTTTATATTATTCTTAACGCTAAAAATATATAAGGATTTTTGTAAAATGGCTATCTCAAAATTGAAATCTGACGAGTTATACAAAAAATGCGATCCGCACAAGTTTGAGTTTGCAACAACTGCAGAGCTTGAGGAGCGCCTTTCTGCCCTGGGGCAAGACAGAGCCATAAGCGCCGTTGAACTCGGCATTAACATTAAGTCTAAAGGCTATAACTTATTTTGCCTTGGCCCTGAGGGAACGGGAAAAACCAGCTTGGTTAAGCGTATTTTGGTCAAAGAGGCCAAGAATCGTCCTACCCCTAACGATTGGGTTTATGTTTATAATTTTGATGAGCCACACAAACCTATTGCTATCTCTTTTGAGGCCGGACAAGCTCCCGAATTTGCCAAAGATATTGATAAGTTGATTGAGGAGTTTTCTTCCTCTATCCCCGCAGTATTGGATAGCGATGAATATAAGGCTGCTTTGAGCATTATTCGGGAAAAATATAAGCAGAAAAAAGAAGAATATGTCCGCTTGTTGCAGAAAAAAGCCAAAGGCAAAAGTGTTTCCCTGTTACATATGCCGGTTGGCTTGGTCGTTGCGCCGGTTAAAAACGGTGAGGTTTTGAGCCCCGAGGCTTTTGATGAACTTCCTGAAGATGAGAAAAAGTCTTTGATTGAAGACTTGAACTCTATGCAGGAAGAAATTGAAAATACAGCTCAAGACTTGCCTGAATGGGAAGATAAACAACGCAAAGAATCCTCTGTCTTGCGCGAAAAATTTATTAAGGTTGCCGTTAAGAATCCGATTGATAATTTGCGCCATAAATACAAAGGTCATAAACAAGTCAATGACTTCTTAAAAGCCGTTCAGAAAAATATTATTGAAAATATTGAAGACTTTTTGCCAAACGGCGGAAATGAAAGCAACGGACAAGGCGAAGGCGAGGATGCTCTAACCGCTTTGCTCAGCCGTATGAACAAGCAAGAAGAAGACAAATTTGCTAAGTTCAAAGTCAATGTCGTGGTTAAAAATGAGCCGGATTCCGGTGCGCCAATCGTTCACTTAGACCACCCGACACAAGGAAATTTGGTCGGTAAGGTTGAACGCTTGCAACAATATGGTGCTTTGTTAACTGATTTTACCCTTATTAAGGCCGGTGCTTTGCACCATGCGAATGGCGGCTTTCTCTTAATTGATGCCAGAAAGCTCCTTTTGCAGCCTTATGCTTGGGACTCTCTTAAACGCGCTTTGGCTTCCAAAACAATTAAGATTGAAACACCGAGTGATGAAACCAGCTTTACAACCATCTCTCTTGACCCGATGCCTATCCCTCTTGACGTGAAAGTGATTTTGACAGGTGATGAGGAACTTTATGAAGTTTTGTCGGAAAGAGACCCTGACTTCTCGGATTATTTCAAAGTTGAGGCAGACTTCGGCGTTTTGATGGACAGAACAGAAGAAAATGAGCTGGAATATGCTAAACTTATCGGCTCTCTCTCAAAGAAAAAACATTTGCGTTCACTTAACCGACAAGCGGTTGCCAAAGTTATTGAATATTCATCTCGTTTGGCAGAAGATTCTGAAAAACTGACGGCGCATATTGCCTCTATCGGCGACCTTTTACGTGAGGCAGACTATTGGGCACGCAAGTCTAAGGCTAACCAAATCGGCAAAAATCATATTGAGCAAGCCATAAATGCGCAAATCTACAGAAGTGACCGTATCAAACAGGCTATGCTTGAACAAATTGACAAAGGAACCATCTTGATTGATGTTGAGGGCGAACGTGTCGGACAAATCAACGGTTTGGTCGTTTATAACTTCTCGCGCACCTCTTTCGGTAAACCCTCCCGAATTACGACACAGGTCAGAATCGGTAAAGGCGAGTTTATCAACATTGAACGCGAAGTTGATATGAGCGGTCCAATCCACAGCAAAGGTGTGTTGATTTTGCAATCGCTTATCGCTAACCGTTTTGCCAAAGAATATCCGCTTTCGCTTTCTGCCTCCATTGTATTTGAACAATCCTATGGTGGGGTTGACGGCGACAGTGCTTCTTCAACCGAATATTATTGCTTGCTTTCGGCTATTGCAAACTTGCCGATTAAGCAAAATATTGCCGTTACGGGTTCTATCAACCAATTTGGCGAAATTCAGCCGATTGGCGGTGCTAATGAAAAGATTGAAGGCTTCTTTGATGTTTGTAATCATCGAGGGTTGACCGGAACACAAGGTGTGATTATTCCGCGCACAAATGTTAAAGACTTGATGCTCCGTGAAGATGTCTTAGCTGCCGTTGATGAAGGACGTTTCCATATCTGGGCGGTTGATACGGTTGATGACGGTATTGAGATTTTGACAGGCATTCCGGCCGGAAAACCTGATAAGAAAGGTGAATTTCCGAAAGGAACCGTTAACTATCTGGTAAAGAAGAGTTTGGAAAATTATTATAAAAAATATGTTCAATTTGCCAGAGAAACACATGGCTGTCTCGGAAAATAAAATAAAAATTTTGTTTGTGTGCTCGGCTAATATCTGCCGCTCCCCAATGGCGGAAGGTATTATGCGCGAGCTTAGACCTGATTGGTTTGTGGATTCTGCCGGTATCTGCGCTATCGGCGGTGATGCTCCAGATAAGCACGCCATCGCTTGCGCGGCGCAACGCGGCGTGGATATTTCCACCTTGCGTTCCAGACCTGTTTTTGCCGAAGATTTTGCTAATTTTGACCTTATCCTAACCATGGACGATGACAGCGCCGACTATTTGGAGCTGCGTCGTCCTTTGGGTGATGAGCGCTACCAAAGAGCAAAAGTTGATAATTTGGCGGCCTATGCTCAAGAAAGATTTATACCGAATCCGTATGGTTCTTCTGACTTTGACAAAGTTTATCAGCTCATTGAAAAAGCCTGCCAAAATTTGGCTCAAAGTCTTTAAGAAAATTTGGCTAATAGAGCCTTGTAGGCTATGGTTAGTTGCTTAAATTTTTCTTCCGCGTTTTTATCATCTTGGTTGACATCCGGATGATATTTTTTTACCAGTTTTTTGTATTGCTTTTTTAAGCTCTCAATGCTTACTTCCGATGGTTTGAGCTCCATAATCTGCAGAAAACGCCTCTCCTCCTCATTGTAATAAACTTCATCCATCGCTGCAAAATCCGTTGCATATTCGCCAAAGAATCCGAAATCATCCTTGATGTTATAGCCAAAGTTATATTTTATGCGTGATTTGAAACCTCTAAAATGCATACGGCGTTTGGGTTCTTCCTCTGGAGCATCGGTAGAAATTCCCTCATAATAGTTCCATTTGGCATTATATTCTTGTACATGCTCAAGGCAAAACCAGTAATATTCTTTCAATTTGCGGTTTTTGGGTGCGCGATATTCTCCGGGTTTGTTACAGCCCGGATGGTCGCAGCGCCGCTCCTTGTCATCCGTTTGCGGCGCAAAATATTTTCGGCTTCGCACAGCTTTTTTCATAGAAGTATTAATTTTTTCTTTTTAAGGTTGTATTTTGCGATTTTGAATTTATATTATTAACCTATTTTGCTTTTGTTGGCAACAGAATAGGTGATTTTGGTTTTAACTTATTACAGACTTCTGAAGATTTACCGATGACAAAATTGGTTAATAAAGTTGTGGTGATTAATGAGCGGCGGACAAGTATGCGCTTGTGTCAAAGTGAATGGACGGCTTTGGAAAAAATCTGTTTTGATGAAGGAATCTCCAGAAACAGACTCATTGAATTGGTTGAAGACTGCAAACAGCCTTTGGGACTTACTTATCTGACCAGACTTTTTACTTTGTTTTATTTTTATAATAAAGCAACGCAACCGCAAGGCGTTTTGAACCAGTCTAGGGGAGAAAACCGAATCCGTGTTATGCTCAACAACCTTTGCTCTCCTAAGAGTGAAGCAAGGCAAAAAGTATCATTCCGACAATTAAGGCCGGCCCCCAATAGAGAAGCGAAGCCTTACTAAAAGCCTGCGAAACAGGTGTGTGTTTTTTCTCTACGTGTCTTGACCAAAAACTTTGGTGTAGTCTTTCTTTTTCTTCAGCATAGTTGTTGCTTAAATATTCTGATAAGTCCTTGTTTGGCGGCAGAAAAGTGTTTTTCTTCTTAAATTTTTCAGCATAAGTTTTTATGGCCTCATCAACAATAGAATCCGAACAAAGAAATTTTAGCTCTCTTAGAGCATATTGTAATTTGACGGAGATATCATCTAACGGAAAAGCGTGCTTGCCTAAAACTGCCAAACAATGTTCATAGGAGGCTGCGCAAACCGAATCTGCTTGCATAAAGGCAACATGGTTTTGGGAATCGACGGCAACTTGCCTAAAGCCAAAAACAAATATGCCTTTTTCAAATAATTCTTTGGCAAAAAAATTGGCTAAATTTCGGCGCTCCGCTTCAGATAAGTCGGCGCTAAGGCGGAAAGGTTCCGGAGAATCTATAACCCAGTCTTGCTTAGAAGTTTTCACCCAGTTTGTTTGCAGGGGCAGAGCAGAACTTTTCAATAAGTCATCATTTTTATCAGCCCAAAGGCGCATATCTTGCCTTATGCTTAATCTATCCTGAAAATCGGCAAAGGCATTCGGATATTGTGCAAAGTCTCGGTCATAAATTTCTTGCAACAGTTTTAAGTAAAACTTTTGATTGGCAAAAGGGCAAGCTTGGCATAATACCGATGTTTGAGCCGCAAAGTTTTGTTCTTTTGCAAAGCCTTCAAAAAAGACTCCGCTCCTATCCAAGGCTAAAGCGGCAAGCTCTGAAATAAAAATACTCGGCAGGTTGATTTTTGTATCCGACAACAGGCTTTTTAGCTTTTGCGACAATGGTTGCGGAGACTCCTTTACAAACGGAGACGCAAGTTTTATAACATCAGAAAAAGATGTTAAACCGTCTATCAGACATAGCAAATCGTAGCGAGCAAGTGTTATGCTTAACTTGAGTTTTTGGATAAAAAATGCCAGACGATTTATCATAAATTTTATTCTTTTTATGAGGTTAAGATGCCCGAATTACCCGAGGTGGAAACAATTAAAAATGCTCTCCTGAAGGCTGCCTATAAGGCTAATATAATAAGCGTTAGCATTTTCAACAACCGTTTTCGGAAAATAATCCCTGATGATTTTGCAAAAAAAGTTCAGGGGCATAAGATTATCTCTATCTCTCGCCAAGCAAAATATTTGCTTCTTGGTCTGGATAATGGTTTAAGCATTGTTTGGCATTTGGGGATGAGCGGCAAGGTCAAAATCTGCGATAAACTCCCCGAAAAACTTGAAAAACATGACCATGTTATTTTTGAGACGGATAAGTGTTTTTTGATTTATAATGATGCGCGCCGCTTCGGCATGTTGGATGTGGTGAAAACAAAAAATTTGGCTACGAATCCGATTTTTGCACATATCGGGCTTGATCCTTTTGATGCAAAACTTGACGGATTGTTTTTATTTAATAAACTGAAAAACAAGAAGATACCTATTAAAGTGGCATTGCTTGACCAAAAAATTGTTAACGGAATCGGCAATATTTATGCCTCAGAAGCATTGTTTGATGCGGGGATTGCTCCGACAAGAATGTCTGATAAGCTCAAGCTCAAAGAGTGTGAGAAGCTTGTAGAAAGTATCCGAAAAATTTTGCAAAAAGCAATTGCTGCCGGTGGCTCTAGTATCCATGACTACAAAAAGCCGGATGGAAGCTTGGGGTATTTTCAAAATATGCATTGTGTTTATAACAAAACAGGGCAGAAATGTCCGGGGTGTACTTGTAATATTGCCCAAACAGGCGGTATAAAGAAAATTGTTCAGGCAGGACGCTCAACTTTTTATTGTTCGGTTAAGCAAAAGTGATGATGAAGATGAAACGTAAATTTTATTTTTTTGCCATGATGATGTTTGTTATGTGCTGTTTTTGCAAACAGACTCCGGCTGCTTCTTTTTTGGAAGGATATGAAGATATTCCGATTATGAAGGGCTTGTCACAAATCAAAAACGATAATTTCTCTTTCGGGAATGAAGAAGCGCGTTTGGTTGAGGCTGTTTTAACCGGTTCTAAAGTCGGATTTAAGAGCGTTAAAAAGTTTTATGTTGATACGCTGCCGCAACTTGGCTGGACTTATCAAGGGCAAAGAGGTGATAGCTTGCTGTTTTATCGCGAGGGAGAAGCCTTGGAAATCGTCAAAGAATCGACCAAACCTTTAAATGTTCGCTTTACCATTAAAAATCAGATTTAGGATTGCGCCATGGAATATAATAATATTGTTGCAGAGACCAAAGATAATGTCGGTATCATTACTCTCAACCGCCCGCAGGCAATAAACTCGGTTAATTTGGAGATGCTCAAAGAATTGGCCCAGGCCGCGGAAGAATTTGATAAAAACGACAATATCAAAGTTATTGTCTTAAAAGGTGATGGCAAAAATTTTGCTGCAGGTATTGATATTAAGGAAGTTCTGAGCAAGGGGAATCAAAAGTTTTTGGGCATTGATGAAATGCAAAAATATTTCGGTATTTTTGAAAAAACATCTAAGCCTATTATTGCTGCCGTTGCCGGATATGCGTTGGGAATCGGCTGCGAGCTGGCTCTGGCTTGTGACATTATCCTGGCTTCAGACAATGCTCGGTTCGGTCAGCCTGAACTTAGCCTCGGGAGCATTCCGTCTTTCGGTGCGACTCAGCGGCTGACAAAAGCTTTGGGTAAAGCTAAGGCTATGGAAATGATTTTGAGCGGACGAGCCATGACCGCTGATGAAGCTTATGAATCCGGCTTAATCAGCCGTATTGTTCCTTTAGCCGACTTAAAAGACGATGCGTTGAAAACAGCTGCACGCATTGCGACTCAGCCTTTAGGGGCTTTAAAGATTGCCAAAGAAACCATTTTGGCAGCACAACATCTTAACCTTCAAGACGGAATCGCCATGGAAAGAAATGCGGCAAAATGTTGTTTGGTGGCCGATGAGTTCAGAGAATCATTAAGAAATTTTGCTCAAGGAGCTCATTAAACCCTTAAAAGGTGCTAATTTCAGGCTTTTTTGCGAAATTAGGTATTGACTTAAGCTGTCTTAAGAGTTTATAAAGCATATCAGAATTGAAAATTGTCATAACTATTTAATACAGGATAAAAAAACATGGCCAATCATAAATCGGCAAAAACAAGAATTAACAGAAACAATAAAAGAAGCATCATTAACGGCGCTCGTAGAAGTCGTGTTCGTACTTTCGTTAAAAAAGTTAACGCTGCTATTTTGGAAAACAACAAAGAAGCTGCTAAGGCTGCTTTGGTTGTTGCCGAATCCGAGTTGATGAGAGCTGCTCAGAAAGGTGTTCTGCCGAAGAATACTGCTTCTCGCACTGTTTCTCGTCTTTCTGCCAAAATTAAAGCTTTGTAATCTTTTATTACAAGCAAAAATTTTCTGACGCAAACTGATGGTTGCTCTCCTATGTGAGAGTTTGTCGGTTTGCGTTTTTTTGTGCCAAAATCGGCAGAATCTAAGCGACTCTGCAAGAATCTTCTGTCAAGAAAATTAATTGCAATGTTCGGTGAATGTTCTGTTGTAATTATTTTTTTTTGCTTTTACTATCCAGACAAATTCCGATGGAAATTATTTGAAAATTTTAGTCGGAACTTACTCTGAAATTAATACCCAGTAGATTGCAAAAATTGGGGAACAATCTTTAAAGTATTATCTTAAGAGTTTCTGTCTTCTCTGATGGAATGTCTTTATTGATTTTGGAAATGGGACCGAATTTTATTAAAGATATTGCGCTAGAAGACAGCTAATGCAAGGGGCAAGATGCCTCCAGAAATATTGGGGTTGTCTTGCGGCGTGGATATTATGGTGGATTGCCAAAACAAAAGTTCGGAGATGCCGGTTTTTTGCAAGGTGATTCATTAATATTCATTCCGATTGTTTTTAGTGATTTTATTATATGGGGAGATATGATGGCTGAAGAAGCAATTAACAACAACAGTTCTGTTCAGGAACAATGGGGACAGATCTGCAGCCAGTTGAAAGTTGAAGTAGGGGAAACAGCTTTTGACAGTTGGTTAAAGCCACTGACACCGGGTGCTTTTAATGATGGAATTATGAATATTTGTGTTCCGACCCGATTTATGAGAAACTGGGTAATTACTCATTATAGCGACCGCATCCACAAAATTTGGGAGAAAAAGAATCCGGCTATTAAAAGCGTCAACTTTGTTGTTCAAGCCGTCCAAGAGGACTCTAAAGGACTTTACAATCCCTCTGTCCGTTCTTTGTTGAAGAAAATCTCTTCAAGTCCGGCTCCGCAAAATATTTATCAATCCGGCCTTAATTCTGTTTTAGCAAACAGTAACGATTTTCAAGCTAACAGCGACCAATCTTTGTCTGTTCCGCTTAATCCGCAATATACTTTTGACAATTTTGTTGTCGGCAAGACCAATGAGTTTGCTTATGCGGCTGCTCGCAAAGTTGCGGAATCAAGAAACGTTTCTTTTAACCCGTTGTTCTTATACTCCGGCGTTGGTCTTGGCAAAACACACTTGATGCACGCTATTGCTTGGCATATTAAGCAACAAGATCCGACCAGAAATATTGTTTATTTGTCCGCTGAGAAGTTTATGTATAAGTTTGTTCGCGCTTTGCGCTACAAAGATACAACAGCCTTCAAAGAGCAGTTCCGTTCCGTTGATGTTTTAATGGTTGATGACGTTCAGTTTATGGGCGGTAAAGACACCACTCAAGAAGAGTTCTTTTATACCTTTAATTCCTTAATTGAAGAAGGTCGCCAGATTATTATCTCCGCGGATAAATCTCCGGCTGATTTGGAAGGAATTGAGGCTCGCTTAAAATCTCGCTTGGGTTGCGGTTTGGTTGCCGACATTCATCCGACTGACTTTGACTTGCGTATCGGTATTTTGGAGAACAAAGCTCGCCAGCTCGGTGTTGAATTGCCACAAAAAGTTTCTGAATTTTTGGCAAGCAAGATTACCTCCAATATTCGTGAGCTTGAAGGCGCTCTCCGTCGTGTGATTGCACATTCTCAGCTCTTGAGCGACAAAGAAATCACTTTGGACATGACTCAAGATGTCTTAAAAGATATGTTGCGTTCTTATGACAAGCGCACCACGATTGATGAAATTCAGAAAAAAGTTGCTGAACATTTCAATATTTCGGTCAAAGAAATGCAGTCTTCCCGCAGAGCTCGTACAGTTGCTCGTCCGCGTCAGATTGCCATGTATTTGGCTAAACAACTCACCTCGCGTTCATTGCCGGAAATCGGTCGCAAATTTGACCGTGACCACACAACCGTTATGCATGCGGTTCGCAAGGTTGAGGAACTTATCTTAGAAGATGCTTCTCTGGCAGAAAATGTTGATGCTTTGAGAAGAGCTTTGGAAGCCTAAACTAACTCTAACTCCTTAATTAAACAGGTTTTACCTTTTGTGTAAAACCTGTTTTTTTATTGTAAAAGGTTTTCCGTATTTTACCTTGATGCTTGGAGAAGCGCCATGAATGATGAGAAAATTGTAAAAGTCGGGTTAGGTTTATATATTTTCAACGAAAGACATCAGGTCTTGCTGGGTTTGAGAAAATCTGCTCACGGAAACGGCACTTGGTGTCCGCCGGGCGGGCATATGGAATATGGCGAAAATTTTGAAGAAGGAGCTACCCGAGAAGCTAAGAAACGGGGTTGGTTATCGCTCCTCAAGACGTTGTTTTGGCTGATGTTACCAATGATTTTTTTGAGGAATCGGGCAAGCATTATGTTACGCTTAATATGATTACACATTGCTTTAGCGGTGAACCCAAAATTATGGAGCCTGATAAATGCGCAGAATGGCGTTGGTTTGATGAAAAAAATCTGCCCTCAAATATGTTTTTACCTGCCGCTAATTTTCTAAAAAAACACAAGCTCTCCGAATACTAAAAAAGCTGTTGACGAATCGTTGTTTTAGTTTCGGTTTTTGCTAAATGGGTGCTATATTTAGTGAAAATTAGTTTATAACATTAATGGTATAAGAAAATGAGATTTACAATTGAGCGCGCAAAATTGCTGAAAACTCTGAGCCACGTTCAGAGTATTGTTGAAAAGAGAAACACTATTCCGGTTCTCTCAAATGTTAAGATTGAGGCTATGGAAGACGGTATCAGCTTTAAGGCTACGGATATGGATACCGAGATTACGGAAATTGTTGATGCCAAGACTGCTGAAACAGGTGCAACAACTGCTCCGGCTCATATGCTTTATGACATTGTTCGTAAGCTTTCTGATGGTTCTGATGTTGAGCTGACTTTTCCTGATGAAAAAGGTCAATTAACCATTGCCTCCGGCCGGTCTAAGTTTTCACTCTCTACCATCGGCGTGGAAGATTTTCCGGTTATCTCCGGCGACAAACTTCCGGTTAATTTTGCTATGGGCAAAGATGAGCTCAAAGATGTTATTGACCGTACACAGTTCGCCGTATCTACCGAAGAAACCAGATATTATCTGAATGGTTTGTACATTCATGCCAAAAACGAAGGCGAAGCTAAGGTTCTGCGCGTAGTTGCCACAGACGGACACCGCTTGGCTTGTGTAGAATCGCCTTTGCCGAAAGGTGCAGAAAATATGACCGGTGTTATTGTACCGAGAAAGACGGTTGCCGAAGTTCGCAAACTCTTAGATGACAGTTCTACCGATAATATTACCATCGCTTTGTCTGAAAACAAAATTCGCTTCACTATGGAAGATGTTATTTTGACATCTAAGTTGATTGACGGAACTTATCCGGACTATGAGCGCGTTATTCCGACAGATAATGATAAAGTCTTGGAACTTGGCGTTAAGGAGCTTTCTTCCGCCGTTGACCGTGTTTCGGTTGTGGCAGAAAGAACTCGTGCCATCAAAATGATTACAAACAAGAATCATGTTACCATCACAACTTCAAGCCCGGATTTGGGTTCTGCTATGGAAGAAGTTGAGGCTAAATATGACAGCGAATCGTTGGAGATTGGTTATAACTTCCGTTATCTCTTGGATATCTTGGGCGAAGTTAAAGGCGAGAGCGTTAAAATCAGCTTTGCTGATGGCTCTTCTCCTTCCGTTATCCATGACACAAGCGACGCCAGCGCTATTTATGTTTTGATGCCGATGCGTGTTTAAGAAAAATGACGGACAACTTGGCATTAAATTTAGCTCAGTTTATGAAAGAAAAGTCAGGTGTTACACGCCTGACTTTAACTGACTTTAGAAACTATGCGCATTTGCGAATCAATGCCAAGCTTGCTCCCGTTATCATTACCGGAGAAAACGGAACCGGAAAAACTAACATTCTGGAAGCAATCTCTTTTCTTACGCCGGGGCGTGGTCTTCGCTCGGCCAGATTGGCGGATATCAGAAGAATTACGCCGGCTTTGGTTAATGATGAATATAGCCCGACCGAAATATCAAACCTGAATTGGGCTGTTTCAGCCTTGGTCAATAAAGGTGAAGATGAGATTGAAATCGGGACAGCAGTTGAGAAAACCACCAGAGAAACCGATGAGGATGATTTTCGGTCTTATGAAAGACGAATCGTCAAAATCAATGGGCAAAAAACCTCCTCACAATCAGATTTGGGGAAATATATTTCCGCTATTTGGCTTACCCCGCAGATGGACAGATTGTTCCGCGGCGGCTCGCAACCCAGACGCAGCTTTTTGGACCGTTTAGTTTATGCTTTTGATGTGGAACATACCAAAAGAACGGCTAATTTTGAACACCTATACAAAGAATGGTATCAGTTACTTAAAAACGGTAATAATAACAATAATTGGCTGACATCTTTGGAAGAAAATATGGCGGGAATCGGCGTGGCTATCGCGGCGGCAAGGCGTGAGCTGATTGCCAAGCTTAATAAGTTTATTGAAAAAGAGCCGGATGATGTTTTTCCGAATGTTATGTTGGAGCTGGACGGCACAATAGAACAGCTTTTGGACACGATGCCGGCGATTGATGTTGAAGATTATTATATCCAAAAATTGAAGTCTCAACGCCGCAATGTTTTATATAATGACAATGTGGACGGAGTTAACCGTACGGACTTTAAGGTTTATTACAAAAAGAAAAGAATGCCGGCGGAACTTTGCTCTACGGGTGAGCAAAAATCGCTGCTGATTAGCATTATTTTGGCACAGACAAAATGCCAAACCTTGGATAAAGGTTTTGCGCCAGTGTTGTTGCTGGATGAGGTTGTAGCGCATTTGGACGACCTCAAACGCGAGGCTTTGCTTGAAAAAATCAGAGACCTCGGTATTCAGGCATGGATTACGTCCACCGACCCGAAGCTCTTTGCTTCTCTTTCTGATGAAGCACAATTTTTGGAAGTTAGAAACAACAGCGTGGTTTAGCTCTCGTTTTGCACCATAAAGCCATCCGCCTGCATATTGTATAATTTATAATAACGGCCTTTTTTGCGCAGGAGGCTTAAGTGTGTTCCCTGTTCTACAATCCTGCCTTTTTCAAAAACAAGAATCCTATCCATCTCGCGCAAGGTGGACAAGCGGTGCGCAATGGCAATAACGGTTTTGTTTTGCATTAGGTGAATCAGGGATTTTTGAATATGTTTTTCGCTCTTGCTGTCTAAGGCTGAGGTGGCCTCATCAAAGACCAGAATCGGCGCATTTTTGAGCAAGGCGCGGGCGATGGCTATGCGTTGTCTTTCGCCACCGGACAAAACAACGCCTCTATCTCCGACCTTGGTCTGATAGCCGTTCGGAAAAGCACGGATGAAATCATCGGCTCCAGCTTGGCGCGCCGCTTTATAAACCTCTTCTTCCGTGGCATTGGTTCGTCCATATTTAATATTTTCAAACAAAGTCCTATTAAACAAGCAAACATCTTGCGGAATGGTTGAAATCAGCTTATGCAGCGAATTTTGCGTAACATCGCGGATATCTTTACCATTTATTTTTATGCTGCCGTCATTTATGTCATAATAACGGGCAATAAGTTTGATAAAGGTGGATTTGCCGCTGCCGGAATGACCGACTAAGCCGACTTTTTCTCCGGCCTTGATTGTAAGCGATAAATCTTCAAACAAATTTTTGCGGCCGTTGTAAGCAAAAGAAACTTTGTCAAAAGTGATTTCGGCTTTTTTGGCTTTGAGTTCTGTCGCATTCGGGCGGTCTTTGAGTTCAGGCTCTACGGCCAAAGTGTCTAACGCCGACTTTAATTGACCGTGAATGCGCATAATGTTCATATAAACCCAAGTGAGCTGAAAGACCATTCCGGCTATCATCGCAAAAAGCGTGTTGGCATAGATGAAGTTCGTGGTATCAATGCCACCGCGGCGAAAGACCCAAATTGACAACATCATAAAACCCAGCATTGAAGCAACGGAGATTAGGTTTTGGCTTAAATGAATCCAGGCTTTGACTTTTTGCTCTTTTGTTTCAGATTTGCGCAGAATCCGCAAATATTTTATCAAATTAAGCCGCTCAAAACGAAAGTTGGCGAAACTTTTTATCTCACTATAATTGGCCAGACTGTCTACAATAACGCCGTTTGCTTGGCTTTGTTGACGGCTGGTTTCTTTGGACAAGGCGGAGCGTTTTTTTCCAAGCTTCCAACTGACCAGAAGGATCATCACAAGCCAAAGCAACATTGCACCAAAAAAGTAAATGTTCATCGCGCTCAAAATGCCAATGGCTATCAGCACATACATAATCATTGAGGAAGACATCATAAACTCATTAAAGCCGTCTAACACGCCGGTGTTGAGCTGCGTTACCTTATTGGAAATATTGCCGGACATTTCCTGGTTGAAGTAAGCTATGGAATGCTGGTTGGTATAGTCAAAGCTATCGCGAATCACTAAGGTTCTTACTTGCGGCAAAATATAGGCCGCCAGAAACATTGTGGCATCAAAAAAAACGACTCTTGCCAACCCCAAACCAAAGGCAACAAAGGCAAAATATATAATCTTCTCCCAATAATCCGGTATCCCAACTTCTCCGGCCGCCGTATTATAAATCTTTGCCAAGTAAAGCGGGTAGGTCTGATTACAAAGCTGAGATGCAAAATTAAGCAAAAGCACAGCTATAACCAAATACTTAAAAATACAGATGTAGTGCCAGAGATATTTAAAGGGAGTTTTTTCCATGGATGGTCCGTTCTATTAACTCAAAATTGACACATTGCTGATATTGTACTAATATCTTTTTTAGTTTGTGTGTTAACTCATCTTACAGGAAAAACTATGGAAACACAATATTACACATTAATTGAAAAGCAGGATTTTTTTGAAATCATTGAAAATAAGTTCGGCGAGCTGGCTATTTTTATTGATGCCAGAGACGGTAGTCCGGTCAACCCCGTGTTGGAATTTGACGGCAAAAAAACCGCCCTTTTGAAACGTGATGACCGTTTGGCCGTTCGTCTGGATAATATTGATGAAGAAACCAAAGGTCCCTTGGCTGAGGCTGAATTTGTTTTGATTGTTGAACTCAACGGCAAAATGGTTGAAAGAACTTATGGCGTGCCGGTTGAGAATGTTGAAGAAATCGTCTTCAAAGGTCGCCAGACCCGTGCCGATGAGCTCGTCAAGGTTAAGAGCAAGGAAGATGTTATGAAAAGTTTTGGTGCTGTTCGCAGCTGGAGTTGTGGTGGAAAACAATGATAGGTTTGGTTTTGGTTACACACGGCAATTTGGCCAAAGAATTTATATCTGCCATGCAACATGTGGTCGGCAAACAAGATCAGATTGAGGCTGTTTGCATCGGTCCTGAGGATGATATGGAAATGCGCCGCGCGGAGATTTTGAAAAAAGTCAGTGAAGTTGACAAAGGACATGGCGCGATCGTTTTAACCGATATGTTTGGCGGAACTCCTTCAAACTTAGCTATCTCCATTATGGATAGAGCTAAGGTTGAGATTATTGCCGGAATTAATTTGCCGATGCTGATTAAATTAGCCTCCTTGCGCAAAGACAAAACCCTTAAAGAAACTGTTGAGGGCGCACAAGAAGCCGGCAAAAAATATATCAATATCGCATCACAATTGTTGGGAATGTAAGATGAGTGAGAAGACTGTTTCCGCCGTTTTGGAAATCAAAAATAAAAAAGGTTTGCATGCCAGAGCTGCCGCCGCTTTTGTTAAGGCGATTGAAGATTTGGATGCTGATGTTACGGTTGAGAGAATCGGCCAAAAAGTTAATGGTTGTTCTATTATGGGGTTGATGATGCTTGCGGCCGCCAAAGGCACTACAATCTCGGTTACTTGCGAAGGAAACCAAGCTCAGGAAGCGCTTGATGCCCTTACACTTCTGATTGATAGCAAGTTCGGCGAAGAATAAGCCTGAGATGAAAAAGAAAGCGCCCCGAAACAAAACAATTTGTTTAACTCTTAAGGAAACCGCAGAATATGCGGCAAAAACCATTAAGCTTAAAGAAAAAGCTTCTTTATCTGAGGTTTTGAATAAAACTATTTGTCAGGACGCGCTCAAGGCTCTGGATTTTTTGCCGGATAAAAGTGTTGATCTCCTCATCGCTGACCCACCGTATAATCTGACCAAGATCTTTGGCAAAAACACCTTCAAAGAGATGGACTTTGAGGCTTATAAGCTTTGGCTGGATAAGTGGCTTTCTAAAACCGTGCGCTTGTTGAAAGATAATGCCTCGGTTTATATTTGTTCTGACTGGAAAACATCCATCGCTATTCCCGAAATTGCCGGAAAATATTTTATTTTGCAAAACAGAATCTCTTGGGAGAGAGAAAAAGGGCGCGGTGCTCTCAATAACTGGAAAAATTGTCTGGAAGATATTTGGTTTTTTACCAAAGGCAAAGATTATAAATTTAACTTAGATGCGGTTAAGGTTCAGCGGCCGGTTATTGCTCCGTATCGTGACGAATCCGGCAAGCCTAAAGATTGGGTTGATGATGGCAAGCAACGTTACCGCCTGACCTCGCCGTCTAATGTCTGGACAGACATATCCATTCCTTTCTGGTCTATGCCAGAAAACACGCCGCACCCCACACAAAAGCCCGAAAAACTGATTGCCAAGCTTATCTTAGCCTCAAGTGATGCGGGAGATGTGGTGCTTGACCCGTTTTTGGGCTCCGGCACAACCTCGGTTACAGCAAAAAAACTCGGGCGAAACTATATCGGCATTGAACGCGAAAAAGAATATGCCGCCATCGCCGAAAAGCGTTTGGAAGATGCCGAATCTAACAAAAATATTCAGGGTTTTGAAAACGGAATTTTTAAAGCCAGAAATTTTATATAAAACTTTTATAGCCTTTTTATCTGTCTTGTTTCCGCTTATTTCGTAATTATCTCTTGTTATGTCGCTTTTTCAACTTTTAGCAAGGAGAAAAATTATGAAAAACGAGAAAAACACAACAAAGTCTTGCAACAGCAACAACAACCAAAATACCACAAAATCAGCAAGTTCTTCTTCAGATAACAATTCTAATACTAACTCTCAAAATACCAATACCGGCAAGCATTGCGGCTGCAATAAGTAGTTTTATGCGCTGACGTTATGGCCTCTGTTTTGGTTATTAGCCAAGCAGAGGTTTTTCGTTGTCAAAAAAGATTCCGGCGATTATATTGTTAAAGACAGTTTTTTAGAACGGGATTTGGAAAGATGAAAAAGATTTTTGCCTTGTTGCTCGGATGTGTTTGTTTATGGGCGCAAAATGCGGCCGCGCAGACTGCCGAAGATATTAAAAAAGTTGAGAATTATCTCAATAATATTAAAACAATGGAAGCACGCTTTGTACAAACCGCAAGCAACGGCAACACGGCAGAAGGTCGTTTTTATATTCAAAAACCCAACAAAATTCGGATGATTTATGACGCGCCAACCTCGGTTCTGATTGTCGGAGACGGTAATTTTATCGTTTATAACGACACAGAGCTTGATCAGGTTACGCATATTGATTATGACGATATTCCAGCCAGCCTCATCTTAGCCAATGATGTGAAGATTGACGGCAAAAAGGTTAAGGTTGTGGATTTTTACAAAGATGCGGGTATTACAACCCTTACCTTAGATTACAAGGAAAAAGGCGATATCGGTCCGATTACCTTAACCTTCAGCAATGAGCCTTTTGAGCTCAAACAATGGAAGATTGTGGACCCGCAAAGCGTGGAGGTTACCGTTTCCTTATATGATGCCGTGCGCGACCAAAAGTTAGATGCTGACTTATTTAAGTTCAAAAAAGAAAAATCTTCTCCGCTTAACTACAAAGGCAGAAAAAAATAAATGACTAATCGGACTTTTAAGCTTGCAACATGGAATGTTAACTCCATTCGTATCCGTCTGGATTTGTTGAAAAAATTGGTTGAGCAAGAACAGTCTGATGTTGTCTGTCTGCAAGAAGTCAAAGCCAAGGAAGAGGATTTTCCGTTTGAGGCGATTAAAGCTCTCGGTTATCCGTATATAGCTTTATATGGTATGGCTGGATATAACGGCGTTTGCATCTTATCCAAAACACCGCTCAAAGATATTGAACAAAAAGACTGGGTCGGCAAAAAAGATGCCAGACATATTTGCGCCAAGGTTTTTGATGATATTGAAATCAACAATATTTATATTCCGGCAGGCGGAGATATTCCTGATCCGATAGAAAACCTTTCCTTTGCGCATAAGCTTACGTTTATGGATGATGTGGCAGAATATTGGGAACAACACAAAGACGTTTATGCCAACAAAAAAATGATTGTCTGCGGCGATTTTAACGTTGCGCCTTTGCCAAATGATGTTTGGAATCATAAGCAAATGCTCAAAATCATTTCACATACACCGGTTGAGGTTGAACGGCTGACCAGATTAAAAAATTCTTTGGATTTTGTTGATGCTGTTCGCCATTTTTACCCTGAGCCGGAAAAAATTTATTCATGGTGGAGTTATCGCAATCCGAATTGGCAGACTAATAACAAAGGCCGTAGGCTTGACCATATATGGACAACGTCTACTCTAGAATCGCGCTTGGTCGGTGTCAAAATCTTAAAAGAAATGCGTAGTATGGAACGCCCCTCCGATCATGTGCCGGTGGTGGCGGAAATATCTCTTTAGGAAGCTACATTTTTAGTTTATATCCGCCGTCCTCGGTCATTATAAGCTGAGCTTCAGGGTTGTCGTGCTCTACTTTTTGGCGCAGACGATAGATATGCGTTTCTATCGTATGGGTGCTAACATCGGGACTATACCCCCAAACCTCTTGCAGAAGCTCATTTTTGCCAACGATTTTATCTTTGGCTCTATATAAATACTTGATAATGGAAACTTCTTTTTCCGTCAGCTTTATAACTTCATTGTTACGCTGGTTTAATATTTCTTTGGCGATAGGTCTAAGCTCGTAGTTGTTAAAATGCAGATAGCCATCTGCCGATTTATCTAACAAATTGTTGCCGGCGCAAAGCTGGTTCAGAAAGGAATCAAGTTGCAAAGGCTTGCTTACAACTATATTCAGATTGGAACTTTCCAAAGTTGTGTCCGCTTCGGATTGCAGAATAAAAACAGGTGTTTTGTGGTGCTTGGCGCGAATCTCTTTCAAAAGAGAGGCTTTGTCATCCAAGATGATAATATCCAGCACACCGCCATCATCTTCAGGCAAAATATTGAACTCTGGCGCATGATATTTGATTTGGCCGCATAAGTCCTCGGCAAAAGAAGCGTTATCTGAGATAAAAAGCAAATTCGGCATAACTTAAACCCTTTTAGAAATTGACACCAAAACCGGTGATGAAAGCGTAACCCTGCGAATTGTTACGGGCATCATCATTTGCGCCCTGATAATCCACATGCGCGGCAATTAAGTATAAATCAACATATTTGTTGAGTTGATATTGGTTGGAAAACTGCACAATGCGGTCCTCGTTGTCGGTATTGTCCGCTTTGGAATTGAAATAACTTAAGGCAACCTCATAAGGACCGATGGCATAGCCTAAGCCGATGTTCCAAGCATAACCCTCGCGATAAGAGTCAAAAAACTCCGGCTCTTGCACCGGATTGCGGCGCAAGTTTTGCGGATAATCATTTCCATCAACATAAGTGCGGCGATAAGCTCCGCCTAATGTCCAGTTGCCGCGAGAAATGCGCATTCCGGCAGAAAATTCTTTATCATCATCGGCAAAGGTCGCAAAACCCAAAGAAGTTTCTAAATTAAAACTTCCCAGTTCCGTCTGATTATACAAAGATGCAATATAGCCATCCTCGTTCTTATAATCCGCATAGCGGCTGACCAGACCCGTGCGCGAATAAATATCCGGCACATAGGTTAAACCCAAAATGGTGTGATAAAATTCGGGTGAAATATAGCTGATTTTCGGGGCTACGCCATCCGTGTTGATGTCTGTGGAATTAAGCGTGCGGTAGGCTGTTCCCTTTTTATTACGCTGCCAGTTGGGGTTGGCGATGAAATCTACAATATCGCTGTTGTTGACACCCAAAGGTCCGACAGAAGGCGCGCCGACACCAAACTGATAAGCAACATTATAAGTTTGTCCACCCATCAAACGTCCCATAGGCGTATCCAAAATCGCATAGGCTTCTTCACCCCATTTGCCTTGCGTATAATCTTCCAGTTCCTTATCTGCTCCGGCCATAACATCAAGATACATTCCCAACTGATATGACGGATTGTCAAAAGCATATTCGGCGGCAAGGCTAACATTAATATCTGACGGGGTGTGGTTGTTGTCATTATATTTTTCATAGCGGGCAGAAACATCGCTGTAGCCATACAACGCATTCGCACTTCCCGAAACATCAAAATTCCATTCTCCCGCGGCGGCGGAAGAAACAAACATCAGGCTCATTAGGCCAAGTAAATATCCTGATTTCATCGGCATTACCTTATTTGAAAAATTCTGTTTGAAGTTTAGGCGGGAGTATGCGCGGAGTCAACATTTTATATTTGCAATTTTGCAACTTTGCCGCCATACTTTAAGGCAACTTGGAGGAAAAATGATGTCGGAAAATTATCAATATAAGCATGGTTTGGCGGTTATGCGGGCACAGCCTTTGCATATCGGGCATGAAAAAGTTATTCGGGATATGCTCAAAAAATGCGCCAAAGTTACGCTTATTCTCGGCTCTATTCAAGAGCAAGGTACAACACGAAACCCATTCAGCTATACTGAACGCAAACAAATGATAAAAAATGTATTTAATAAGGAAATTGAGGCAAAACGACTGTTGGTTATTGGCTTGTTTGACATTAATAACCCAACGGAATGGGGTAATTTTGTTTTAGACTTTTTGCAAGAGGCTTTTCCGACTTTGGAAAAACCTGATGTTTATTTTGCCGGCAGCGGTTATGACGCACAATGGTTTAAGAATATCTTTGAAAATTTTGAGATTATTGACCGAACGGATTATAGTTTTCCATATGTTTCCGGCTCTATGGTGCGCGATATGATGACGATTGGCGACCGCCGGTGGAAAGACTTTGTTAATCCGCTTAACCACGCTATGGTTGAGACTTATCTTAATAATCAGAACAAAGGGGTTATTTAATGCAGGAAATTTGGAACAAACTAACCAATGGTTTGAAGAAATATTGCGAAGAAAACGGTTTTTCGGATGTTGTTATCGGACTTTCCGGCGGGATAGATTCCGCTTTAACCGCCGCTATCGCCGTTGACGCTTTGGGCGCAAAACATGTTCATTGTTTGATGATGCGCACTAAAAACACTTCATCGCTCAGCACACAAATTGCTGCAGAAATTGCCCGCTTAAACGGATTTGAATATAAAAACATTGATATTCAGCCGATTATTGATGCTCAAAAGACTTTTCTCTCTTCTCTTTTCGGCGTTGAACTCAAAAATATTGTTCTGGAAAACTTGCAAGCGCGCGAACGCGGCAAAATCCTTATGGCAATGTCCAATCAACATAATTATCTGCTCTTGGCCTGCGGAAACAAGTCGGAAATTGCGATGGGATATTGCACCTTATACGGCGATACTTGCGGCGGCTTGGCTCCGATAGCCAATCTTTATAAAACGCAAGTTTATGAGCTTGCTAAATGGCGCAACAAACAGTCTTTGGTTATGCCGGCGGAAGTGATTGTGCGCGTGCCGACCGCAGAACTCTCGCCGAACCAAAAAGACCAAGACAGCTTGCCACCCTATGAGATTTTGGACAAGATTTTGGCGCTGTATATTGATAATAAGCAAGATGAAAAAGCTATTATAGATGCCGGTTTTGACCCGCAAACAGTGGCTTGGGTGATTAAACGCTACCATGCGCAAGCTTTTAAGCGTAAACAATTGGCAGCAGCACTTGAGATATAAGAAAAGCCCCGCTAAAAAAGCGGGGCTTTGTTCTTTGATGTGCGGAAGATTAAATATCAAGGTTAACCACATTCAACGCATTGTCCTGAATGAACTCTTTGCGGGGTTCAACCACATCGCCCATCAAGGTTGCAAAGGTCTCATCGGCTTCCTCAAAATGTTCAATCTTGACTTGCAGAAGAGAACGAGCCTCGGGGTCTAGGGTTGTTTCCCACAATTGTTCGGGGTTCATTTCACCCAAACCTTTATAGCGTTGGAGTGTAATACCTTTCTTGCCGGCAGACATTACGGCATCTACCAAAACGGCCGGACCGGATATTTTCTTTTCCACACCAATCTTAGATGTTAACAGCGACATATCGCCAAAGTTTTCGTTCAAGAAACCGCGCATTTCGTTCAATGCTTTGGCTTCGGCGCTGTCTACGATATTTCCACCGATGACGTGTTGTTCCTTAACACCACGCAAGGTACGATGGAAAACAATGTCATTATTCTCATTGAGCTCTGCTTTCCAGCCTTTGTCATATTCAGCCTCAAAGCTATCCAACCGAAGGGCTAATTGCTCAATCTTTTCCTTCAAGCTTGCTTTGTTGCTCAAAGTCTCAGCATCAAACAAGCCATGGATTGCCATTTGCTCAATGATTTTTTCAGGAGCTTTGCGTCCTAAAGCCGCAATCAGAGCTCTGGCTTTGCGGGTCTTTTCAACCAAAGAAACAAGGTCAGCGCCAACAATTTGCTCGCCGTCTTTCTTGGTCAAAACAGCATCCTCGCAACCACCGCGAATCAAGTAATCTTCCATCTCGTTGTCATCTTTTAAGTACAAAATGGAGTTGCCTCTTTTGGCCTTGTACAACGGCGGCTGAGCAATATAAACATAGCCACGCTCAATGAGCTCCGGCATTTGACGATAGAAGAAGGTTAACAACAATGTTCTGATGTGCGAACCGTCCACATCGGCATCCGCCATAAGAATAATTTTGTGGTAACGGCACTTGTCGGCATTGAAGTCATCGCGTCCGATACCTGTGCCCAAAGCGGTGATAATCGTGCCAATCTCGGCAGAGTTGAGCATCTTGTCAAAACGAGCGCGCTCAACGTTCAAAATCTTACCACGCAGAGGCATAATTGCTTGGTTTTTACGATGGCGACCCTGCTTGGCTGAACCGCCAGCGGAATCTCCCTCTACGATGAAGACTTCGGACAATGCCGGATCTTTTTCCTGACAATCAGCCAATTTGCCCGGAAGAGATGCTACATCCAAAACACCTTTGCGGCGGGTTAACTCACGCGCCTTGCGGGCTGCTTCACGTGCGGTAGCAGCTTCAACGATTTTGCCTACGATAATTTTTGCTTCAATCGGGTGCTCGTCCAACCATTCCTTGAGTTTGTCACCGACAACGCTTTCAACAACAGGACGAACTTCCGAAGAAACCAATTTATCCTTGGTTTGAGAAGAAAACTTCGGGTCAGGTGCTTTTACAGACAGAACACAAGTCAAACCTTCGCGCATATCTTCGCCGGTGATGGTGTTTTTATCCTTCTTGAGCAGATTATTTTCGGTGATGTAGTTGTTAATTGTGCGGGTTAGAGCTCCGCGGAAACCAGCCAAGTGTGTTCCGCCGTCTTTTTGCGGAATGTTGTTGGTGAAGCAAAGCATGCTTTCGTTATAAGCATTGGTCCACTGCAATGCAATATCTACGGCAATATCGTCTTTCTCACCGCTGAAAGCGATAACATTTTCATGCAGGGGCGACTTTGACTTGTTGATGTGGTTTACAAAGGCTGTTAAACCGCCTTCATAGTGGAAGTCAACTTCGCGAGGCTCTGCGCCGCGGTTATCTATTAAACGCAGATAAACGCCGGAGTTCAAAAAGGCTTTTTCACGAATAGCTCTTTCCAGTGTGTCAAAGTTAAATTCAGTCATAGTAAAGGTTTCGGGACTTGGCAAGAAGGTTACTTCCGTACCATGGCGACCTTCAGCATCGCCAACAACCTTCAAATGCTCAACAACATTACCATGCGAGAAACGAGCCAAATGTTCCTTGCCCTCGCGCCAAATGCGCAAGTTCAGCCATACAGACAAGGCATTAACCACAGAAACGCCCACACCGTGCAAGCCGCCGGAAACTTTGTAGGAGTTGTTGTCAAACTTACCACCGGAGTGGAGCTCGGTCATGATAACTTCCGCAGCCGAAATTCCCTCTTCTTTGTGCATACCAACCGGAATGCCGCGGCCGTTGTCGCGAATGGTTGCGGAACCGTCCGGATTAAGAATAACTTCGGTCTTATCGCAATAACCGGCCAAAGCCTCGTCAATGGCGTTATCCAACACCTCATATATCATATGGTGAAGACCAGAGCCATCGTCCGTATCACCAATGTACATTCCCGGACGCTTGCGCACGGCATCAAGTCCTTTTAAGACTTTGATGGAGTCCGCATTATACTCGCTCTCTTCTTTTCTTTGCTCTTCGGCAGTCATTTCTTCCATAATGTTAAAACCTCTAAATTATTACAAATTTTGCTTCATAGAATATACAACAAACTCGTTTTTGAACCAAGCAAATATTCGGTTTTATCCTATGTTTTGAACAGAAATTTTATATTTTTAGACAAAATATTATAGACAAAACTTAGAATCCGTGGTATAGTCCGGAAATATTGATAAATTAACTTCTCGCAGGCATTAAAAATGGTCAAAAAAATCATACTTGAAAATCAGACGGGTGTTGACCCGAAATTTAATCTCTGGACGCAGGAAGCCCTTGATGAAATGCTTAATCTATTTCCGGAATTTAAGGACAAGTTTGAAGTCGTTGCCAGAGGAAATTATAAACCTCAGGGAAGCGAGATTGACCAAGCCGCTTTTGATGCCTTAACCCTTGGTGATGAAAAAGACCTATATGTCAGACTGCCTTCCGGTAGATATTTGGTGCCTTATGCTTCTACGGATTGGTATATTGAACGCGCCAAAATGCTTTCCGAAAACAATGGTTTTGATGCCGAAATTTTTGTTAAACTACATGCTGATGCAAATGATGCGGAAAAACCTATTACTCTTACCTTGGTTAATGATGGTTTTGATAATTGTGCCGGTTATGGTGTGCAGAATTTAGGCTTTGGTATTTCGGTCAGAAATTTTGATGATTCTAAAAAAGAGCTCTTCAAAAACATTGTAAAACACGAGCTCGGCCACGTCTTCCGTGCTACTTACAGAGGCAGAAGCAACATTATTGAACAAGGCGGGCAACATTGTACTAATGTGGATTGCTTGATGGATGCTGCACCTATCGGTATCAACCATTTTTTAGACAAGCCCTTTTGCGATGAATGCATGGAGGCTATGCGCGAAAATCTGCAACAGCTTCTGGAAGACGAAAATTCTTTGAGTGTTAACTCCACCAGTTTGGATGATACAAACCATGTTGATTCCTCTTGGAAAAAACCGTTGCGCGAGTTTTATACGCAAACTGCTAATGACCGTGGCTTACAATATGCCGAAAATGAGGAAGCCAAAAACTTTCAGGCACAACTTAAGGCTAATGATGGCTCGGTTACCAATGTTGAAGCCTCAAGCCTTGATAATATTTCTCTTTCGGCCGCAGATAAAAACGGCAATAACCAAGTGCCGAATCAGGAGCATTTTGATGATTTGGTTAAATATGCCCGCAAAAATAATATGTCGGCTATTAAACTCGGAGATATTAAGACCCCTGAGTTTAGAGCCAGAATGGTGTTGGCTTGCCTGAGTGCTAATCCGCCGATGAAGATTGTGAATATGCCGGAGCTGAATGAGGGCTTCTTCAAAGATGTTGATGCTGCGACCAGACAAAAAATTGAGGCTTTTACCCAGCCCCAAAACCAAAACCAAAATCAAAATCAGAACCAGAACCAGAATCAGAATGCTAAGCCTTATATTATCAGCCGCAACAAGACAATTGTGCGCTTGGAACAAAAAGAAAAACTCGGGCAGCTATCTCCTTTTGAAGAAAAAATGCTTAACTATGCGCGTTTGGATAAAAAGTCAGAAGAAGAATTTGAGAGAGCTGTTCAACGAACCGGCGACAGTATTGATCCTCGTACGGCAGAACACACGGCACGCACCGGCTTAAAACCTGAAGACTATTACTACAAGAGTAAAAGCCGTAAAAATGCGGCAGCTTGGAAGTTGCATTTGGATGTGGTTCCCAACCGCAACGACCCGACAACCAAAGCTGTTTCCGAAATGTTGGAAAAACTGGATGTTGAGCATAAGGTTTATAAGGGCGGGGAAAACGGCAAAGGTATGACTATTTATGTCGGAAGCTATGAAGATGCCAGAAAACTCAGCAGAGAGATTAATCTGCGCTTTGGGCAGAATATTCCTAAACCTCCGGTTTATACAGACCAGGTTGGCTCAGAAACAATGTTTAACCGTGTGGTCAGCGGCAGAATTTATCTGCAAGGTTTGTTTGAAACCCAATATCCGCACGGAACGGTAGAAGGTATTTGTCCGGCTAGTTTTGGCAGCCTTTCCGATGCAAAAAGCGAATCCTTTATTTTCGCCCAAGCCCTGAATGAGAATATTTTGCCGGCAGGAACAAATGCTTCGCAATGTTTTGGTTTATCAGGTAATCTTGATTTTGAGAAAAAATATATTTTCAACGCCATTGAAGCTTATTGCGCGCATAAGCTCTATGAAAAACATTTGGGTGCTTATTATAACGGCAGAAAGCCTGATTTGTTTGAGAGCAAGATGTTTGACGGAATCGTCCCCGATGCCTCAGACCCGCAAAGAGCTAAATGGGATGCTATTGCCACAAAATTTGAAAACTTTGTTGCCCAAGAATATCCACGCGGTATAAGCGGAATGAAAAGCATTGTGGCCGGATATACGCCGATTGATTTTTCAAAACTGCCTCCGGCTCCGCAAAACCAATATCAACACGGACGGCAAAGACAACCTTAGTAAAAAAGCTCCCTTTCGGGAGCTTTTATTTATCTTTGACGACTGTTATCTCTATCATCATATTCCAGCAGACGCGTTATATCATTTTCTATTTGCTTGTCTATCTGCTGTGTTTTTTGTTGTGGCTTGTATTGTCCGGCGGAAGACAGCAGTCTGTCTATCAAGGCCAAGGGGTCTTGTCCGGCCAAAAGCTGTTGTTTGGAGACCTCTGCCGCCAAGCTCTGAACCAAAGCATTACGCAATGCTTCTTGCGCGCTCTCGCGGCGTTTTTCTTCTTTCTCGTGCTCTTTCTCGGTATATTTGCGATGAAAACGAGCAAACTCATAAATGGGGTCGCCGCCAGCACGATAAGTATCCAACCCAACCAGATTGGTTTTGTTATCTATCAAAGCCTTGATTCCTAGGCCCGCATTGTCGCGATATATCATCCAATCGTTAATAATCTCGGGATATAAGCTCTCCTGAACCTGATAGGGGGCAAGCTCACCAAAACCCAAAACTTTGGTGTCATCATCTTGCAGATATACCGTAACGTTTTCGGCAAAATATTCTTTATTCTCTATCCTGCGGCGTGAGGGATCCGTTAGTGCGCGGCTCAGCAACATTGCTACCAGCGCTGCTTTGAGCTCCTGATTGCTTTTATAATTTATCTTCCTTGGGTCATAAATTACTTCCGTATCATTTAAAACCTGATTGACGCAATAACGGTTCAGTTCTTGCAATGCATTTAACTGCTCCGGCTCCAAAGGAATTTCCGAAACAATTTTTGCTTCCGCGGCGCGATGAATAAAATTGCGTATTATTTTTTGAAATTTTTGGGTAGCGTCCATTATTAAACTGGCTCCGATTTTTTACGCTTTTGTCGGAGTATAGCATATTTTCTTACCTTATGCTATAAAAATTTAACCGATATAGGGCTTAAAAACCTTTGCCATCTTGGCATAGACCTCTTTTTTGAAATCAACAACACGTTCAACAGCTTCATCTAAGGTTACCCATTCATATTTTTTGAACTCGGGCTCTGCCGTGTTTAGGTTGATTTCGCTGTCCTCGCCGGTAAAACGGAACAAGCTCCAATGCATATCTTGCCCGAGATTATAAATTCCGCGCTTTTCTCTGTTTTTTAAGATAAAATCAGGAAAAGAATAACGCATCCCCTCTTCTATGCTTGTTACAAGCTCTACAGACTTAACCGAAGTTTCCTCAAAAAGCTCGCGTTGCGCAGCCTCTGCTCCAGTCTCTCCTTCTTCTATGCCGCCTTGCGGAAACTGCCAATCATCATGCTTTTGGTCATTGCGCGCGCAAACCAAAACCAAGCCCTTTTTATTAAATACAACTGCTGAGGCACACTGACGATATGAAGCACTCATTTTGTTTCTCTTTTATTCTGTAACGGTATTAGACAAAGGAACCAGCGCAAAAGGCTTTTCCGGCTCGGTTATATTTTGGGCTATCATTTCGCTATAACTTAATTGCGGCGAAAAGCTGTTTAGCCATTTGCGAATCTCCAAAACCACAACAGGTTTGGGCTCCGCTACTAAAATAACCGTTCCTTTGTTGCGCGCAAATCTTTCTGCTGCGGCTAATTTGTCCCGGATATCTTCCGGACGGAAAGATTCATCTATGACAATATCCGCCGTATTGCGTGCTAATCCGCTGGGCTTAATTAAATCTATCGTTTCTTCTCCCGAAGCATTAAGCAATAGTAATCCTCTTTGGGCTACTTCTCCAATAACTTTTTCTAAGTGTCCCATGCTATCAACCCCGGCAGCACCACCAACAACAACCATTCCGCCTAAAGGTGCATTAACGGATATTGATTCTTTTACTCTTCGTACCAGTTCTTCAGGGCTGGAGGTTATGTCCATTGATAAGGGGCCTGTATCAGCGCTTAAATAATCATCCGAGGGCAGCAATAAATCCATGTAGGTTTCATGTCCTGCCGTACGCGCTGTTTTTATCTGATTGGCAACATCTAAAGCATAAGGCGAAAAAGAAAAAGAAACCTCCGGCGGCATACCTTTCATAATAGCTTCAGCACCGACTCTGTCTATGCCAAAGTTTTTGAAAACGACTGCGACACGATAGAAGTTTGGCAAAACTTTTGCTTTGTAGCCATATTCACTCCAAGGCTTGCGAAGCTCGCTGGTTTTTGGGAGCATAAAACTACCTTGTTGTTCAACAAGTGTTGTATCTGGCTCTATATTTCTGAGCGGTTTTACATTTTCTATTGGCTTAAGCTTGGTAAGCAAAGGCATATTGCTTAACACTCGTTGTTGAGGGCTCAGCTTTTCCTTGGGCTCTTGCGGCTCCAAAGTTGATGCTATTCTTTCCCGTTCTCTTTTCAGCTCTTGCGGGCTTTTTTTCTCGGGCAAGGTAATAACAAATTTCGGAGATTTGTCTCCTTCTTCAAACAACATTTGCTCAACTTTGTTGCGGTATTTTGGCTCGCTTTTTTTAACGGCAGAAAAATAACCTGCTGCAACAATTGCCGCCAAGGCAATTATGATGGCTAATATTATTCCCTGCTGTTGTTTTAAGCGTTTTAGCACTTTGTTTCCTTCCCTTATTTTGAAGAGCCATTTTCCGTATATAAACGGAGAGCCTTAACCATATCTATGGCGCGCATTAACTGATAATCCTTTAAGTCCTCTTCGCTGAGTTGCTCTTTCTTATCAGCCTTCTTATCATCAGCGTTCTCATTTTTCAAAGCACCTTTGAGCTCTGCTTCCGTCATACCAAAACCGCCGCTTTCAACAACTTCCAGTTTGGCTTGTTTAACTTCAATATCGGGCTCAATACCTTTGGCCTGAATGGAGCGACCTGACGGTGTATAATAACGTGCGGTGGTTAATCTCATGGCACCATATTTACCCAAAGGAATGACTGTTTGAACAGAGCCTTTACCAAAGGATTTTTCGCCCATGATAATTGCACGATGATGATCTTGCAAAGCACCGGCCACAATCTCTGAAGCAGAAGCGGAACCCTCATTTATCAAGACAACTATGGGCAGCCCCTTAATGATATCGCCTTTTTCTGCCGTATATTTTACAGTATCTTCCTCATTGCGCGAACGCGTGGAAACAATCTCGCCTTTATCCAAAAACAAATCCGAAACACTTACGGCTTGGTCAAGCAGACCTCCGGGGTTGTTTCTGACATCTAAGACAACACCTGCGATTTTGCCATCTGTTTTTTTGCGGGCATCCTTAATGGCTTTTTCTATCATCTTATCAATATTTTCGGAAAAAGATGAGATGCGGATATAAACGACATCGCCGCTTTTAACATCGCTTTTAACAGACTGAATCTTTATCTCTTCTCTTTTAAGTGTTACATCAAAAGGTTCTTCATTCGGGCGGCGAACCGTTAATTTAACCTTGGTTCCGACCTTGCCACGCATTTTATCTACCGCCTCATTTAAGGTCAGACCCATTACTTGTTCACCATCAATCGCGGTAATATAATCTCCGGGTTTTAATCCGGCTTTGGCTGCCGGCGTATCATCTATCGGTGAAACAACTTTAACAACGCTATTTTCCATTGTTACTTCTATACCTAGACCACCAAATTTGCCGGATGTTTGCTCGCTCATATACTTAAAGCTTTGTTCATCAAGATAGCTGGAGTGCGGGTCTAGGGAAACCAACATACCATTTATGGCTGATTCAATCAGCTTCTTATCGGAAACTTCTTCAACATAAGAGATTTTTGCCCTCTCCATAACTTCGCCGAAAAGATTGAGCAGCTCGTAGGTATCAACCTCTTCTTTGTCCTGATTTTTCGGCGCAGCCTGCAAGGGGGAGGCCAACATCATACTTAATACAGCAGCACTTAAAAATGATATCTTGGTTTGCATATTTTTATTCCTAAAATAAAACTTATTTTTCAATCCAGGTTAGCGGATTTATCGGGTGGTTGTCTTTGCGGAGCTCAACATACAACTTTGCTGATTCATCTTCTTCGGGCATTTGTCCGACCGGCTCGCCAGCCAAAAGCATTTGTCCGAGCTCGCAATCAATCTCTTCAAGACCGGCTAACAACGAGAGATAGCCTTGTCCGTGTTCTATAATAATCAAATTGCCATAACCTCTGAACGGACCGGCAAAAATAACGGTGCCGTCATAGGGCGAAATTACCTGCGCCTGACTACGGGTTTTGATAATAATACCTTTAGACGTTACGCCTTTTGATATCCTCTGACCATATTTGGTTACAACAGGCCCACGCGCCGGACGAAGCAAATGGCCTTTGGCTTTGGCAAAATTTGTTCCTATTTCACTTATAGCTTCCGGTTTGAATTTAATCAAGTCAGCTCTTTGTTTTTCTTCAAGTTTTTTGTTTTCTTCAGCCAAACGACGTTCTTCTGCAGCTTTGAGCTCAGCCAAACGACGGCGCTCCTCTTCTTGTTTGCGGAGTTTTTCTTGCCTTTGTTTTTCAAGCTTGTTTAATAAGTCTCGCAAGTCATTTGCCTGAGACGCCAATTGCTCAACTTTCTTTTTGGCCTTGACGCTTTTGACTTCTACCGCATTGCGTATTTTAGACTTTCGTTGTGCCAAAAGCTTCATCTGTTCGTGTTCTTTTTCCAAGACTTTTTTCTGTTTTATGATTTTGGCAACTTGCTGTTCTACTTGTTTTTTCTTTTTGCTGATTTGCTCCAAATCTTCCCGAATCTGTGTGGCATTTTCTTGCAAATATGGCACAGCCTCGCGCAAAAGCATAGCGCTGCGGATTATCTCTACCGGTGTTAAGGGCTGAACAAAAAGCGCTTCTGTCGGCTTTAGAGCCAGATTTTGCAAAGCCGAAAGCGTCTTTATTAGGTTCTCATCTTCAAGGGTGAAGTTTTCTTCTGCTTTTTGCAGTTCTGTTTTCAGCATTTCAAGCTCGCTTTCCATTTGCGAGATTTTTTCTTCGCTGTTTTGAATCTGCTTAGCAGATTTTATCATATCCTTGCTGATTTGGGTTAGTTCTAAGCTGATTTGCGTGGCTTGAACCTGAAGTTTTTTATGCTCTAAGTTTTGCGCCTCAACCGCTTTTTCCACTTTGGCTAAATCAGCCTTAGATACTTCGGCCGCCACAACGGGCTTAAGCATAAGGAACAATGCCCCTATGCTCAAAGCCCAAAATTTATATGACGACCATAGTTCCATTTATTTTATCAGCAAAGATTGTCCGCTCATTTCGGCAGGTTTTTCTATGCCCAACAAGTCCAAAAGTGTCGGTGCAATGTCTGCTAATTTGCCATCGCGCAGACCTTTAACCTCTTTCGGACCATTGACTAAGACATCCATTACCTTACCGACAGTATGTGCGGTATAAGGTGCGCCGGTTACTTCATCAACCATTTTTTCGGCATTACCATGGTCTGCCGTAACCAACAAAACGCCACCGACTTTTTCTATTGCCTGAGCCACTCTGCCCAAACATTCATCTACTGCGGCAACAGCCTTTAAGGCTGCTTCCATTATGCCGGTGTGGCCGACCATATCGCCGTTGGCAAAGTTGCAGATGATTACATCAAAACGCTTGTTCTCAATGGCTTCAACCAAATTGTCCGTAACTTCATAAACGCTCATCTCTGGTTTGAGGTCATAAGTTGCAACTTTGGGGCTCGGAACCAAAATGCGGCTCTCACCCTTAAATTCTCTTTCCTCACCACCATTGAAGAAGAAGGTTACATGCGCATATTTTTCTGTTTCGGCAATACGCAACTGTGTCAAGCCATGCTCGGAAACAACTTGTCCGAAGATGTTATGCAAAGCCTCGGGGCCAAACATTGTTTTCATAAAGCGGTTGTGGTCTACGGAATATTCCGTCATACCGACAGCCATAGCAAAATCAACCTGTTTTTTGCGCTCAAAACCATTAAATTCTTTGTCGGCCAAAGCGTACAAAATCTCTCTGGCTCTATCGGCGCGGAAGTTTGCCATCAACACGGCATCGCCATCTTCGCAACCCTTATAATCACCAATGACGCAAGGAATGACAAATTCATCGGTTACGCCGTCTTTATAAGATGCCTCCATAGCTTCCTTAACCGAGGCATATTGCTTGCCCGTTGCCGAAACAATGTTGTTGTAAGCATTCTCAACACGGTCCCAACGTTTGTCTCTGTCCATGGCATAGAATCGACCAGACAAAGTAGCGATTTTTACATTTTCCATTGCTTTGATAGAGTTTTCAAAATCAGCTAAGAATCCGGCAGCTGATGACGGCGGTGTATCACGGCCATCCAAAAAGGCATGAACATAAGTTTTGATGCCGTTCTTGTTCAAAATTTCGGCCAGAGCAACAATATGATCCTGACTGGAATGCACGCCGCCCGGCGACATCAAACCCATTAAGTGGCAAGCTTTGCCCGTGGCTTTAAGCTTGTTAACCAACTCTACCAAAACTGCATTTTTCTCAATGCTGCCGTCTTTAATGGCTTGGTCAATGCGCGGTAAATCCTGCATAACTACACGACCGGCACCAAGGTTCATATGTCCAACCTCGGAGTTGCCCATTTGTCCGTCCGGCAAACCTACGGCCAAGCCAGAGGTTTCAATCAGGCTATGCGGACATTCTTCAACAAACTTGTGCCAGTTCGGAGTGTTGCCGTTTTCAATGGCATTATCCGGCGTGATGGGTCTTCTGTAGCCCCAACCATCCAAAATCAGAAGCATTACGGGTTTTTGTGTCATACTTTATCTCTCTTTCAATTAAACTTGCACAACAAAAGATTTTGTCATGCCTTATATGCAATACAAACTTCCGATATTATATATAATAAATCGGAATTAAAAAGCACTATTTTGCGATTATTTTATGCTTTTTTATTCTTTTATGCTCTGAGCAATTTTGCGCCAGATTTCTGCCGGAAGCGTGCCGCCGGTGATGCCTTTCATCGGCGAGTTATCATCATTGCCGACCCAAACGGCAATAACATATTTGTCCGTGAAGCCGACAAACCACGCGTCGCGATAATCTTGCGTCGTTCCTGTTTTACCTGCCGCAAAGCCCGAAATTTTGGCCTTGCGCCCCGTACCCTGACGAATCACCTGCTCCAACATTGTTGTCAGCTCCGCAACGGCTTGCTCGTCTAAAATGCGGTTTTGCGTATCCGCCTCTCTTTGATAGAGCTGATAACCGTCTCTTGTGTAAATCTCCTTAATGGCGTGCGGCCAAGTTGCATAGCCCCCGTTGGCAATGGAGGAGTAAGCCGTTGCCATATCCAAAACCCGAACCTCAAATGTACCCAAAGCCAAAGACGGCGAATTTTCTATCGGTGTGCTTATGCCCATTTTCTTGGCGGTGCGGATTATGTCTTTGCGCGACAGGGATTCCGATAAATTGATGGTTGCCAAATTAAGAGATTTTGCCAAAGCATCGCTTAAAGTTACGCTACCATGATATTTTTTATCATAATTTTCCGGCTTCCATTTGCCGATGGTTAACGGCACGTCTTCTATCAAATCTTGCGGTTTCCAGCCATTTTGCAAAGCTGTTAAATACACAAAAGGCTTGAATGCCGACCCTGGTTGACGCAAAGCCGAAACAGCCCGATTATACTGGCTCTTGCGATAATCTATGCCGCCGACCATCGCCTTGACTTCGCCTTGTTTATCCAGCACAACCACCGCACCTTCACTGACATTGCGGTTCTTGGCAGATAATATGGCCTGACGCAGAATCTTCTCGGCGTTTTCCTGAATCTCCTGATTAAGGGTGGTATAAACATAAATATCATTATCTCTTTCGCCGATATAATCATTTACTTCCCGATAAACCCAGTCAGCAAAATAGTCTGCTCCCTGCACCTTATAGGACTTATCTTCCCCAATCGGCAAAGTTAGAGCATAGCGCATTTGCTTTTCTGTCAGGGTATTATTATTGACCATATTTTGCAAAACAACCTTTGCACGGCTTAAGGCTCTTTCTTCGCTAGCAAAAGGATTGTAGCGGGACGGCGCTTTCAGCATTCCGGCAATGATGGCCGCTTCCAACAAGTTCATATCTCTTGAGGATTTTTGAAAATATTTTTGGCTGGCTGCTTCAATGCCGTAAGTTCCCGCTCCCAGATATACGCGGTTTAAATACAGTGTTAAAATTTGTTCTTTGGTAAACTTATGCTCCAGCCAAAAAGCCAGCAAAAGCTCTTGGGTTTTGCGCTTGATGGTCTTTTGTTGGGTTAAGAACAAGTTTTTGGCAACTTGTTGGGAAATCGTGCTTCCGCCTTGCGCATAACGCCCCATAAAAATGTTGGTTAGCATGGCTCTTGTGAAAGCAATAATATCAAAACCAAAATGCGAATAAAAGCGTCTGTCTTCGGTTGAGATTATGGCATCAGGCACATAAGACGGCAGTTCGTTTAAGTGAATGACCTCAGAATAAACACTGCCGAAAGTTTTTACCTCATTGCCGTTCTCCGCCGTAATGGTGGTGGAGGGTTGGCGGGTTCTGGCAACGGCTTGTTCAATATCGGGCAGGGTCAGAAAACAATAAAGCAACCAAGCAGAAAAAGTTATCACCAGAAAACTTAAAAAAATCAAGATGATACGACGAGTCGCAAGCCTTTGTTTTGACTCTCTTTTTTTGCTTTTTGTTGTCTTCTTTTTGGTCTTTGCTTTCTTTACCATTTAATCTTTCCTTGCGTGGAGTCATAGAATCCGTTATTAATTTTAGTATCAATCTTGCCACAAATAAGTTAAGGAAAATTTTATGAAAACCGTTTCTGTCGCGCTTAATCAAAATTTGTATGCCAAGCTCGTTCTTATGGCCGAAAAAAGCGGACGTTCGGTTGACGAGTGTTTGGAACTTGCCGTTGGCGAATATGTTGAAAATTATGAAGATATTTACAAAACCGACCTTAATTCCGTCAGTTCGCTTGAGCGTTCCTTTTTTTTATCTGTTGGTGAATAGGTTTTTGTCGTTTATATTCATATACAAGTTTAACTCTCCCTTTATGAGGCCGCGTCATGACTAAAAAAGTTTGTTTGGTTGACGGTTCGGGTTATATCTTTCGTGCTTTTTATGCCCTGCCCTCAATGACGAATCCGCAAGGTGTTCCGGTTAATGCCGTTTATGGTTTTACCAATATGTTTATGAAGCTCACCTCGCAGATTAAGTGCGATTATTCTCTCGTTTTGTTTGATGCTAAGCGGAAAAATTTTCGTAACAATATTTTTCCTGACTATAAGGGAACTAGAAAAGAAATACCCGAAGAACTTATTCCACAGTTTGAGCTCATTCGTAACGCCGTTACCGCACTCAACCTCAACTACTTGGAAATGGAAGGTTATGAGGCGGATGATTTGATTGCAACTTATACGGAAGAAGCCCTGAAAAAAGGTTATGAGGTGGTGGTTGTTTCCGCGGACAAGGACTTAATGCAGCTTATTCAGCCCGGGGTGGAACTGTTTGACCCGATGAAAGACAAATTCTTCACGCCGGAAGACGTTAAGGAAAAATTCGGCGTTTTGCCAGACAAAGTTATTGATGTACAGGCCTTGTCCGGCGATAGTATTGATAATGTGCCGGGGGTGCCGGGAATCGGCCCCAAGACCGCGGCGGAATTGGTTAATCAGTTCGGCTCTTTAGAAGGCGTGTTGGAGCATGCTGCCGAAATTAAGCAAAACAAAAGGCGCGAGACTTTGCTTGCCAATATTGAAAACGCACGTATCTCCAAACAACTGGTTGAGCTCAAAAAAGATGTGCCGGTGGAACACCCGCTGGAAGAATATGTTTGCCGAAGCCCCGAGCTCACCACCCTGCTCCATTTTGTTGAGCTGCACGAATTTAAGAGCCTGAAGAACAGAGTGGAAAAATGGGTAACCGAACAATGCGCCGACCATTTGAGTTCAGCCGCACAAAATGCCTCACATAAAAAAGTTGAGAAAAAATATGAGCTGGTTACGGATGAAAAAAGCCTGAAGATTTGGGCTGAAAAAATCAGCCTTGTCGGCTCTTTTGCTTTTAAGACTATCGCAAAGGGAAGCGAGCCTTTCTTTGATAAGATTTTGGGGATTGCCTTAGCTCTTGCCCCCGGAGAAGCATGTTATATTCCGCTTACCTTGCCCGAAACCCAAACCGGCACAAATTTGGACTTATTTGCTTCACCGCAACCTACAGAAAAAACGCTTTCAGCCAAACTTGCGGCTCAATATCTGCAACCTTTGTTTCTTAATCGTTCCATCTTGAAAATCGGGCATTCCATGAAGCTTGATTTGCATTTTATGAGTCAGATTTTCGGCCCGGAAGCAGATGTTGCACCGATAGATGATGTGGCGGTTATTTCTTATGTTTTGGATAGTACCGAACACGGGCATAATCTTGATGAGTTGGCGGAATTGTTTTTAGACTATAAAGCGCAAAAGTTGGAAAATCTGCTCGGTAGCGGTAAAAACAAACTCAATATTGAAGCCATCAGCGCGCAACAGCTTTTGGACTTTGCCGCCGAGCAAGCCGACCTTTCTCTGCGCCTGTACAACATCTTGAAACCAAGGCTTGTTCCTGAGCGCAAAGCCGCCGTTTATGAAAATTTTGACCGCCCGCTTATTCGCACCCTGAAAAATATGGAACAAAACGGCGTGATGGTTGATGCTGCCGCGCTGCGCAAGCTTAGTTCTTCCTTTGAGGAGCAACTCAGACAGATTGAAAGCCAAGTTTATGCCCTCGCCGGAGAAGAATTTAATCTTGGTTCGCCCAAGCAAATCGGCGAGATTTTATATAATAAACTCGGCTTAAAAGGCAAAAAAACAGCCAGCGGCGGTTTTCAGACCGGCGCAGATGTCTTGGAAAAAATGGCCGAAGAACACGAACTGCCGGCAAAAATTTTGGAATGGCGCGGTTTTGCCAAGCTCAAGTCTACTTATACCGAAGCTTTGCTTAATCTCCTAGACAGCCATAGTCGTTTGCATACAACTTATAATCAGATTACGACGACAACGGGGCGTTTGTCCTCAACGAATCCGAATTTGCAAAATATTCCCATTCGGACAGATATGGGTCTTAAAATCCGCGAATGTTTTATCGCCAAGCCCGGTTATAAAATTATCTCTTCCGACTATTCGCAGGTTGAATTGCGGTTGATGGCCGTGGTGGCTGATGTTAAAGCCCTCAAAGATGCTTTTAATCATGGTATTGATATTCATACGGCAACGGCGGCAAAAGTCTTTAATGTTCCGGCTGAGCAAGTTGATCATAATTTGCGCCGCCATGCCAAAACCATCAATTTCGGCGTGATTTACGGTATTTCGCAATATGGTCTGGCCAAACAACTCGGAATCTCTGCCGGTGAGGCCAAAAACTATATAGACAACTATTTTCGCCAGATGCCCGAAATTAAAACTTATATGGAAAAGACTATTGATTTTGCGCATAAGAACGGTTTTGTTCTGACCCCCTACGGGCGAAAATGTTTTGTTTACGGAATTAATGACAGCAACAAGCGTCTTGCGGCAAATGCCGAAAGAGCCGCAATTAACGCTCCCTTGCAAGGCGGCGCGGCTGATATTATCAAAATAGCCATGAACCAATGTTTGTGGCGGTTGCAAAAGGGCGGATTCAAAACCAAAATGCTTTTGCAAGTGCATGACGAGTTGGTTTTTGAAGCTCCCGATGATGAAGTTGAGACCGTCAAAACTTTGATAAAAGAAACAATGGAGAATGTGGTTAAATTTGACATTCCCTTTATTGCCGAAACAGGTGTCGGGCAAAATTGGGCGGAAGCGCACTAGCCTTGTTGTTGGTCTTTCTTAGACTTTAATTGTCCGCAGGCGGCTAAAATATCTTGTCCGCGCGGGGTTCTTATCGGTGCGGCATAGCCCGCATGATTTAAGACTTTGGCAAAAGCATGAATCCGGTTGTTGGAACTTGGTTCAAAACCGCAACCCGGCCAAGGATTGAAAGCTATCAGATTAAACTTAGCATTGATTTGATATTTTTTCATCAAATTTATCAGTTGATTGGCATTCTCTATGGAATCGTTAACACCGTTTAACATCAGATATTCAAAAGTTATGTAACGGCTGCCATCCTTGCTTTGGTAGTCCTGACAAGCCTTCATTACTTCGGCTAAAGGATATTTTTTGTTTATCGGCATTATTTGTGAGCGAATCTCATCGGTGGGCGCATGCAGGCTGATGGCTAAGCGAACACCCGTTGCCTCGGCAACCTCCACAATCTTTGGCGCAATTCCCGAAGTGGAAAGCGTTATGCGGCGGCGTGAAACAGCGATACCCTCGCCATCGGTTATGATATTCATGGCTTTGACAACATTTTCTACATTTTGCAGAGGTTCGCCCATACCCATAACCACAATGTTGGACAGCATTCGGTTCTCATCCGTTTTGGTCGGCCATTCATCATAAACATCACGCGCAACCATAAACTGCCCGACTATCTCTCCGGCGGTTAGGTTTCTGGTTAATTTCTGGCTTCCCGTATGACAAAAGCGGCATCCCATCGCACAACCGACTTGAGTGGAAATGCAAACCGCACCGCGGTCTTCTTCCGGAATATAGACCATCTCAACTCTTTGTCCGTCCGCAAACTCCAGCAACCATTTATGAGTCTTGTCTACCGAGATTTGTTCGGTAACAATTTTTGGTCTTGTAATCGTGAAGTTTTCAGCCAATTTGGCACGCAAGTCTTTTGAAAAACTGGTCATTTTTTCAAAATCACTTACGCCATGGTAATATAGCCACTGCCAAAGTTGTTTGGCGCGAAAAGATTTTTCGCCAAGCTTGGAGATTTGCTCGGCAATCTCTTCTTTGCTTAAACCTAAGAGTTCTGTTTTATCCGTCATTATTTCTTACCGCATTTAGCACTGATGGCCTTGTAAGCATTGCTGAAACCAGCCAAAGAATAAGTGTCTTTGGTGTCGGTTCCGCGTGCGGAAGTTCCGTTGACAATCATACGCTCGCCACGCTTCATCCCGTCAACCAATTCTCTGTCTACACGGTCGCTTACTGCCCAAGCCTTGTCGCCGCTTGTGAAGAGCTTTTTATATGTCTTGGTGCCGATTTTGACAACAACAGGAGAATCCGGCTTGAAGGTATAGCCGGCTACAAAATTGACGACATCAAAGCTTTTTTCTGCCGGACGATGGGTTACGACGGCATAAATATCACCGCGTTTGGTATATTTGCCTTCATCTTTCTTCGGCGTGGAGGCCATATAGCAAACAATACCGTTGGAATCCTTGTGATAATAGGCAACCCAATCATCATATTCGCCAATAAGCTTTGGACCTGAAGCAGCTGCATTTGCGCCGCCTGCAACAAGCAAACTAAAAAGAGAAACAGATAAAAACTTTTTTAACATACTCTTGTACCCACAATTTATGATTATTTGCCAATTATTATATTTGAAAAATATATAAAAACTGTTAACAATAAGGCAGATTTTAAAATATCGGGAAAAAACAAAATGATTAGAGATAATTATCTGGATATGAGCAAAATTATTCAGGACAAAAAGGTTCTGAAGTTGTTTCGCGTGGTGGAAAGCCACGGCGGCGCGCTTCGTTTCGTTGGTGGTGCCGTGCGTGATGCTTTGGCCGGCCTTAAAGGTTTTGATTTGGACTTGGCAACCGACCTTTCTCCCGATGAGTTGGTTGAGGCTTGTTCCGAAAATGGTTTGCGCACCGTGCCTATCGGCATTAAGTTCGGTACGGTCGGTGTTATTATCAATGACAAGGTTTTGGAAGTTACGTCTTTGCGCCGCGATGTTAAAACCGACGGTCGCCACGCCGAAGTTGAATTTACGACCGACTGGGAAGCTGATGCGGCTCGCCGCGACCTAACAATCAACGCTGTTTATGCCGATGAAAAAGGCAATGTTTTTGATTACTATAACGGTATTGAGGACTTGGAAAAAGGTATTGTTCGTTTTATCGGTAATCCCAACCATCGCATTAAAGAAGATTATTTGCGAATCTTGCGTTTCTTCCGTTTTTATTCTCTCTTTGGCAAAGGCGAAATGGATGAAAAAGCTCTTAAAGCCTGTGTGGAGAATCGTGAAGGATTAAAAAACCTATCCATTGAACGAATCCGTGATGAATTTTCTAAAATCTTGTTGACCCCAAATGTGAGCAAAACGCTCAAGATTATGTTTGATAATGAGATTTTGGGTTTTCTTCTCCCAACCTCTCAGAATTTTGAGCAGCTTGATTTTTTGATTAAGTTGGTTGATGATGAAAATATCCCTCATGCGGCAATGCGGCGGTTGTTCGTTTTATATCAACCTGACGAAGAATTGGCCGAGAGCTTGGCAACTCGCTTGCACCTGACCAAAAAGCAACGTGAATCTTTCGTCCGTTGGGCGGTGATTTCTCTTCCCGACAATGCTTTTGATGACGACAAGAATATCATGCGGTTGATTTATAAATATGGTAAAGAATTTTGCCGCGACAAAATGTTGTTGCAATCTGCTTTAGAGATGAAAAATGTTGTTAATCTTCACCAAAAACTACAACAGATTGAAGATGCCATTGTTCCTATCTTTCCGCTGCGTGGCAAAGATATTATCAGTGCAGGTATCAATAATAACCGGAAAATCGGTTCGGTTTTAGATGAGTTGGAAAGACTTTGGATTGAAAGTGATTTTCAGCTTACCAGAGAAGAGTTATTGAGCAGAATCGGCGAGATTTATCAGGAAGCAACCGCTTAAAATTAAGGCAACCATAAAAGGTTGCCTTTTTTTATAACAATTTTCGTGAATTTAGCGCGAGTTGGAGCGTGCCTTCGTCCATATAATCCAGCTCCGCACCCATCGGGATTCCTTGTGCCAAGGTTGTTACTTTAACATCCATATCTTTTAAGCGCGAAACGAGATAATGCGAGGTGATTTGCCCGTCTACCGTTGCAGGCAGAGCCAAAATCACCTCTTTAATGTCATCTTTTTTGATACGGCAAAGCAAAGATTCTATATTCAAATCCTCCGGCGCAATACCGTCTAAGGCTGATAAAACACCGCCTAAGACATGATATTTGCCCTTGAAAAAAGAAACTCTTTCCATCGCCCATAAATCAGCAACATCTTGCACGACACAAAGCAGATTATTCTCTCTCTTTTCTGAGGCGCAAATGGAGCAAGGCGAAACCGTGTCATAATTGCCGCAGATTTCGCAAGTTTTGACATTGGCCGCAACTTCTTGCAAAGCCTCTATCAGCGGTAAAAACAAAGTCTCACGCTTTTTTAAGAGCTGCAAAACAATACGCCTTGAAGAGCGTGTTCCCAGCGAGGGTAGCTTGGAAATAATCTTGGCGAGTTTTTCTATTTCTTTTCCAGACACGTTTTTTCTCTGCTAAAAAGGTAACTTTAAGCCGCCGAGATTTAACCCGCCGGTTACATCTTTCATACCTTCGGCCATAGAAGCGTCTACTTTGCCGTGTGCATCATTATAAGCAGCAACAATCATATCTTCCAAAATGCTTGTATCTTCTTCATCAAGCAAGGACTTGTCTATCTCAATCTTTTTCATTTCAAATTTGCCGTTTAAGGTGATTTTTACCATTCCGCCGCCGGAGGTTCCCGTGAGTTCTTGTTCGGCAAGTTTGGCTTGTGCTTCTTCCATTTTTTTCTGCATCATTTGGGCTTGTTTCATCAATCCCTGAATATTCATCATAACTAATTTTCCTCTTCAAAAAACAGTTCGCTGTCGGCTTCCCCGTCCGCCATTTCTTCCAAATCCACCCTACGGGTCAGGGTTTCTATCTTCGCTCCTTTGAACTCCGCCATAATCGCCTTGACCAAAGGATATTCCATAATGCTGCGCTTTTCTTCTTCCGATTTGGCGCGCTCTTTGTCGGCAATGGTTTCTCCCAAGTGGCCGCGTAAAATGTCTATCTTCCATTCCTTACCCGTGGCTTCGGCTAAAATCTTGTGCAGATTCATAATAAAATCCGGATGGATTTTATCCGAAATTGTCATCTTCATAAAGCCGTCCGAAAATTCATGGATTGTTACATCATTTTTGATGGCATAAGATACCAGCATTTTGCGGTTTGCTTCCAAATAAGCAACCAAATCTTCTGCAGATTTGAAGATACCGCTATTGGTTTTCTCCTGCGTAGGCTCTTCTTTTATGACGGGATTTACAGCCATCGGTTCAGGTGCTTTTTGCGGCGCACCGGCCGCTGCCTCAAAAGGGCGAGAATTGCCTAGGCTAGAGTTTTTTTTTACGTCATTTAACAATTCATAAGGCGTGGGCAAGTTTGCGGAATAAGCCACACGAATCAGAATCATTTCCAAAGCATCAATCTGAACCGGAGCAACCTGAAGTTCGCCCAAACCTTTTATCATCATCTGCCAAATTTTGGATAAAACGGCAATGGAAACAACCGGAGACATTTTGTTGCAAAAATCGCGCTCATTCTCGGTTAAACTGATGTCATTAACCGAAGAGGGTATAATCCGCGCTTTGGCTAACATATGCGTGATGTTGATTAAATCCTGCAACAAAGTTGTCGGGTTTGCGCCGTTTTTGTATTGTTCCTGAAGATTGGTTATAACCTTATCAACCTTACCTGTTGCCAAATTTTCAAACAGCTCAAAAACCTGATTGCGGTCAGCCAAGCCTATCATATTTTTGACAATGTCGGTGCGAACTTTGCCGCCGCCTAAAGAGATGGATTGGTCTAGTAAAGATTCACCATCACGCGCCGAGCCATCTGCCGCTTTGGCGATGATGTGCAAAGCCTCTTCATCATAAGAAATTTTTTCATTGTCCAGAATCTTTTTGAAAAGTCCGGTTAAATCCTCAATGCTGATTCTTTGCAAATCAAACCTTTGGCAACGGGATAATATGGTTACCGGAACTTTGCGAATCTCGGTTGTGGCAAAGATGAATTTGACATGAGAAGGTGGCTCTTCCAAAGTTTTGAGCAACGCGTTGAACGCACTTTTGGAAAGCATGTGGACTTCGTCTATGATATAGATTTTGTAACGCGCATTGGTTGGCTTGTAGCGTACACCGTCCAAAATCTCGCGGATATCGTCAACACCGGTATGCGAAGCGGCATCCAGCTCCATAACATCAATATGGCGGCCTTCGGTGATGGCTTTGCAATTTTCACAAACGCCGCAAGGATGAACCGTCGGTCCGCTTTTACCATCTAAGCCTATGCAGTTTAAGGCTTTGGCTATAATTCTGGCCGTGGTGGTTTTACCTACACCACGAATGCCCGTTAAGATATAGGCATGATGTAGACGATTGTTTTTGATGGCGTTGGTCAGGGTTTGCACCAAAGCATCCTGCCCGACAAGGTCATCAAAATTTTGCGGGCGATATTTGCGCGCAAGGACGACATATTGGTCATTATTGCCGGTTTCGGTGTTTGTGTTTTCTTCAGACATTGCAATCTTCATAAAAAAGAGGTGGAGAGCGCGCGACCTTAATCGATTCCGTTACGGTTGCTTCCTTCCGGACCTGACCGGGTTGGCGGAGAATTAACCCGCCGCCCTCCGTTAAAAAACTTCTTTTAATATCGTTGTTTTTTGCCCTTTTTTCAAGGAAAAAATAAACAATTTAACAGGTTGAGCTTAGTTTGGAACTCTGATGTTGAGTTTGGCCAAAGCATCTCTCGTAATCTCTTGTTCTTGCTCAAACGAAATATAGGCTTCCGGCTGGTTTTCGGGGCTTAAGGGATGTCCGTAAATCAATGTTTGCGCCGTGGTTCTGTCCTTGCCGAAAATCAGAGGGGCACGATATAAAGAATCTATCTCCAAAGGCTTGGAAGAATCGGCCATAACAGATGTTTCAAACCGCTTGGGTGCTGCGTCTACAACGACATCTCCCGTGCTTCTGACCTCAACAATGTCCAAACTATGTTCGTTGCGACCATCCATATATAAACGGAAAACGCCATTAATACCGATGTATCCATCCGGGTCGGTAATCGCTTCGGTCAGGTTGTCTTTGTCTTGTTTGGATAAAGCAGAGGCTAAAGCAACACCGTCATAAGCAAAGGAGTAAAGCGTGTTCGGGCGCTCGCCGAAATAATCATTATATTTGTTGGAAAAATATGCGCTATGAGATCTGGACATTGCCGGATACCAACTGCCAAACAAGGTGGTTTCTTTGTTTAAGCTTGTATTTTCCCAAATGGATGTGCCTAAAAATTTTACTTTCGGCGAAAAGACATCATAGTAGCCAAACATAGAGGCTGCTGATTTTAAGCGCGGACCGTATTCCGGAATAATAACGGCGTCAAAATCAACATCGCCCAATGTGTCTAACGGTTCCAAGCGTTTCAGAACTTTGGCCGCATTAGCATCCCCATTAGCAGATTTTGCTGCCATACTGGTGCGAATTTTTTGCAAACGTGCAACTCGCGCCGGATAATCGGTCATCTTTTTTAAGACATCAGAAAAATCGGTGGTATCCGGCGGATAAAAGCCTATGCGAACAACCTGAACATTGTTCCTTTGCGCGAACTTAACCGCAGCTTTAGCAACAGCTACGCCGGTTGAGTTATCCGGCACAAGCAAAGCAAATTTGGAGCGCCCCTTAGCTACGGCAAAAGACATTACACGACCGATTTGCTCATCAATCAACAAACCTAAAGTATAAATATTGCTTTGCAAAACATCTGTGTTGGTTGAAAAGGCGATTACGGGAACACCTTTATCTATCGCCTGATTGGAGATGGCCTTAACTTCTGAGCTCATCAAAGGTCCCAAAATCAAATCGGATTGTTGATTCAGTGCGTTTTCTATGGCAACGCGCGCACCTTCCGGTGTGCTCTTGGTGTCATAATACTGCAAAATGAGATTGGGGTTGCGAACATCATCTAAGGCTATCATGGTAGCATTTTTTAGTCCCTGTCCTTGTTTGGCCGCGCTACCGCTTAAAGGTAAAAGCACCCCTACTCTGAAATTGCTTCGTCCACCCAAGTTTACTTCGCTATAATCCGTTGACATATCATCATAACCGCCCTGTGTGGCAACATCTGCCGAGCGACAGCCGGCCAAGATTGCAAAAAGGACAAAGACAAAATATTTTTTTAGCACTTGCATTTTACCTTAAAATAGAAAACAATCCGAAAATATAATGTATTATGAAACAATACTTAATCAGATTTAGAATAAAATTCTCTTAATGTAAAGATAAAGATATGCAGAACGGATTATACATTGTGGCTACACCTATCGGAAATCTGGGAGATATTTCGCCCAGAGCCGTTGAAACGCTTAAAGAAGCTGACGTTATTGCTTGCGAAGATACTCGTATTACCAAAAAGCTTTTTGCTCTTCTTAATATCAACACGGCTAACAAGAAATTTGTTGTTTACCAAAACTATAACGAAGAAGATGAAGCGCAAAATATTTTGGATTTGGTAATCAATGAAAACAAAAGCATTGCTCTGGTCAGCGATGCGGGTTCACCTCTGATTTCGGACCCCGGGTATAAGCTCATTCATAAGGCGCGCGAACAAGGTGTTTTTGTCAGCGTTTTGCCGGGTTGTTGCGCGCTTATTTGCGCTTTGCAGCTTTCCGGTCTGCCAACAAACCGTTTTCTCTTTGCCGGGTTTATTCCGAACAAAGACAAAGCTCGTTTTGATATATTAAGTGAATTTAAGGAAACAAAAGCTACGATTGTTTTTTACGAAACGGCACAGCGTATTCTCAAAACCCTTGAAGCGGCCAAAGAAGTTTTTGGAGAAAGAGAAATGGCTGTTGCCCGCGAAATCAGCAAAGTTTATGAAGAATGCATCAACGGCACGGCGGCCGAACTTATTGAACATTTTAGCGCTAAAGAACCTAAAGGTGAAATGGTTCTAATGATTGCTCCGGCTTCCGAAAAAGATTTTTCCGGCCTTGATGTTGAGGGAATCTTAAAGCAAAAACTTGCTGAAATGCCGCTTAAGTCTGCCGTTAAGGAAATAGTTGCCTCTTACGGACTAAATAAAAACGAAATTTATGAGCTGGCTTTGAAACTTAAAAATGAATAATTATCACTCCGGACATTGGGCAGAATTTTTGGCGCGAAGCTTGTTTCGGCTGAAAGGTTATCGCATTGTTGCTGCAAACTATATTACCGGCAAGGGAACACATGCCGGAGAGGTGGATTTTGTCGCAAGAAAAGGCAAAATTTTGGTCTTTGTTGAGGTTAAAAAGCGCTCAACACTTGAAAATGCTGCTTATGCCCTGTCTGAAAAACAAAAACTTAGAATCCGCAACGGCGCGGAAGCCTTTTTGAAAAAGCACCCACAATATAGCTCTTATGATATCCGGTTTGATGCGGTTTTGGTGAAGCTTCCCTTCTCTCTTTTGCACCTGAAAAACGCTTTTTAGCTTATTCTACCGTATTTTCAATTAGTCTATCCAGATTGTTGCGCTCATAGTTATTGTAGCCCTCAAAATCTTCCTTGATTTGCTGAACTTTTTTCTTGCTTTCGCGGGCTTTTTCAATCTGCGGCTGAGCTAATTTTTCAAACAAAGCATCTACGTCATTTTTGTCTTTGTTTGTTTCTTTCTTATCCTTGGCTTCAGCTTTTTTCTCTTCTTTATCTTCATCTTCATCTGAGGTTAGGCCTACTTCAGATGTTTTTTCTTTGATGGTATCTAATGTATCTTTGGGTATCAGTTTTTCTATCGGCTCAGCAAAATTGCCTGCTATTTGGAAATATTTTGACTTCTTAAGCAACTCCGGCTGTGATTTGACAGGCATCATCCAACTGATGAGAATATACATCAAAACAACTAACAAAAAGGCTCTGACAATGCCGAAAAACAAGCCTAACATTCTGTCTAAGCCACTCAATTTGCTGGTGCGGATTTTGCCAACAACGCCGGCCGTGGCATAAATCCAGATAATCATAAAAATTATGATTATCAGCGATGCCGTTACAACACCAGACATCCAGCCGCTTTCAATATATTTCATCATAAACGGGTTTAATACGGGCAAAAGATAAATAACCGATACGCCGGCCATGACCCAGCCAACAATTGATAAAACTTCTTTAACCAAACCTCTCCCCAAAGCAATAAGAGCTGAGATGGCAACAATAATTAAGATAGCAATATCCAGATTATTTAACTCTTGCATTTGTTAATCCTTTAATTAAACCAATTTATAAGACGTTGAACATTGCCGATTTCGTGAATCTGCATTTCGTGGTTGTTGAGTTTTTTGTCTTTCTTGTAGGTTGCCGGCATAATGGCATTAGCAAAGCCCAGTTTATGTGCTTCTTTCAGGCGCGAATTGGGCTGGCTCACAGCTCTAATTTCGCCCGAAAGCCCGATTTCACCGAAGATTACAGTATCTGAGGGTAATGGCTTGTTCGTCATTGATGATATGACAGCCATAGCAACCGCCAAATCAGCCGCCGGCTCAGAAATTTTTAAACCGCCGGCAATATTCAAATAAATGTCCTGAGAGCTTAAGTTCATTCCGCAACGGGCTTCCAGAACAGCCAAAACCATTGCCAAACGGTTGGAATCCCAGCCAACGACAGCGCGCTTGGGGCTGGCATAGCTCGTTGGGCTTACCAAAGCTTGAATCTCTACCAAAACCGGTCTGGAACCTTCTATTCCGGCAAAAACGCAAGAGCCAGATATATTGCCTTGTCTTTCCGCCAAAAACAAAGCTGATGGGTTTTCAACCTCTACCAGACCTTTGTCCTGCATTTCAAAAACGCCGATTTCATCCGTTGCACCGTAGCGGTTTTTTACCGCGCGCAAAATACGGAAATGGTGCCCTCTCTCGCCCTCAAAATACAAGACCGTATCTACCATATGTTCTAAAACGCGCGGACCTGCTATAGCTCCCTGTTTGGTAACATGACCAACCAGAAAGAGCACAAAGCCTTTTTTCTTGGCCAGCTTAATAAGCTCATAAGCGCAAGCACGAACTTGAGCCACACTGCCCGGAGTTGATTCAACTTCTTCCAGATACATGGTTTGAATTGAGTCTATGATGACAACGGCGGCATCTGACTTATTCAGTGTTTCAATTATGTCTTTGACATCCGTTGTTGAAGCCAGCTTGACCGGAGATTGTTCCAAGCCTAATCTTTTGGCACGAATCCGCACTTGGTCTATGGCCTCTTCTCCTGAAATATAATAACATTCGGGATGTGTCGGCGCATTGGCTATACTGGCACAAACTTGCAACAATAAAGTGGATTTGCCGATACCCGGATCACCGCCGACCAAAATGGCTGAGCCCGGAACTAAGCCGCCGCCTGAAACGCGGTCTAATTCTTTTATTCCCGTGGGAATCCGGCTCAAGGCGGTTTCTTCGCCGCTTAGGGCAACAAATTCAAGCAACTTCCCCTTCTTTTTGGCCGGAAGATTGGAAAAACCATCACCGCCGACTTTTTCTTCAACAATGGTGTTCCATTCGCCGCAAGCATCACACTTGCCCTGCCATTTGGGATACATACTGCCGCAATTTTGGCAGACAAATTCGCTTCCGCCTTTCTTGGCCATTTTAGACCTCCACTTTTATCGGACCTTGAGAACAACCGTTGATAAACTGGCAAACATACGGATTATCGGTCTTTTCCATCTCTTTGACCGTGCCGCACCAGATGATTTTGCCTTTGTAGAGCATCGCTATTCTGTCAGCAATTTTGCGAGCCGAAGCCATATCATGCGTAATGGTCAAAGCCGTTGCCCCCAAGCCGCGGGCTGATTCAATAATCAGGTCATTGATGACATCGGCCATAATCGGATCCAGACCTGTTGTCGGCTCATCAAAAAAGATTATTTCCGGCTTGGTAGCTATCGCTCTTGCCAAGCTAACGCGTTTTTGCATACCACCCGAAAGTTCGCTCGGCGACAAGTCTGCGACATCAGGTGCCAAACCAACTTGGCGCAAAACCCGAATAGCCTCGTTCTTGGCGTCTTTGCGGTTCCATTTCTGGTTTTCAATCAAGCCGAAGGCCACATTTTCCCAAACGCTTAAGCTATCAAACAAGGCTCCGCCCTGAAACAACATTCCCATTTTGGCATGCATGGCATCGCGGATATCATCTTCTGCATTATTGATTTCTATCCCGTCAACCTTGATGGAGCCGCTATCGGGATTTAGCAAGCCCTGAATACATTTAATCAAAACGGATTTTCCCGTTCCGGAGCCACCGATAACAACCAGAGATTCACCTTTTTTTATCTCTAAATCAACACCGTCCAAAACAACTTTTTTTCCAAAAGCTTTGTGCAGATTTTTGACTTGTATTTTATATTCACTCATAGATTTTCTCCGCTTAAGCTTATTTTGAAAACAGAAGTTCGGTGATGACATAGTTGAAAATCAGAATCAAAATTGATGCCGAAACAACCGCGTTTGTCGTTGCCTCACCAACGCCTTGTGCGCCGCCGCGTGATTTGTAACCATTGTAGCAGCCCATAATGGCAATGATGAAACCAAAGACGCAGGCTTTGACAACACCGGTGATGATATCCAAACTCTCCAAACCGTTGATGGTGGAGTTGATGTAGTTGGCAGGGTTGAAGCCCAACTTGTAAACCGCAACAATAAAGCCGCCAAAGATACCAATGACATCACCAATCAAAACCAACAAAGGCAATACAAAGATGCTGGCTAAGACGCGCGGCGCAACCAGATATTTGAATGGGTTGGTTGAAAGGGTTACCAAAGCATCAATTTGCTCCGTTACACGCATCGTACCAATCTCGGCAGCCATTGCCGCACCGATACGCCCTGCTACCATTAAGCCGGAAAAAACCGGCGCAAGCTCTCGCGTTACGGAAATCAGAACAACGGAAGCAACAGCACTTTCTGCACCATAGCTGGAGAAACCAGAATAGGTCTGCAAAGCAATTACCATACCGGCAAAAATCGTGGTCAGAGCCACAACCGGCAAAGAATAAAAGCCGATGTCTATCATCTGCTTACCAAGCAATTTGATATAAAACGGCGGGGTTACGCTATGATATACGGATTTGGCGATAAAAATTGAAAGCTCACCCAAACCGGCGATAAAACGAACCAAGGGTTTGCCAAGCTTTCGGAAAAAGTTTTCAATATAATTTCCTGCCATGGATTTTTTCTTTCGTTTAATTAAAGTCTTTAATTGGCGCTTATTTTAGGCTAAGAGGCCTAATTAATCAAGCAAACTATCCATTTTTATAACAATCTTCTCGGAAGCAGAAGCTTCAAATGCATTGAGCTTGATTGCGGGAAGCTTAATGCCTTCTATCTCAACAAAGCTTTCTTGAGGCAAGCGCTCTATCTCTTTTGAATTTGTTGTCAACTCAACCCATAAAGCCGCCTTGCCTTCTTGGTCAAAAGGCACTTTCTGAATGCCTATACCCCTCACCTCCAGCAGCCCTTTTATATTTTCGGGAGCAGATAGTTTTAAGATGCCGTCTTTTGCCTCAACATCTGTTCTGTCGTCGGCAATCAGCCTTGCACCATAGCGCATTATCAGCCTTAAAGCTAAATCTGACTTGCCGCTCCCGGACTTTCCGGTCAGCAAAACAGCCTTGCCTTTGTAGTTGAGCGAAGTGGCATAAATATTTTGCATTTTATAGGCCCAAATCTTGCAATCTCGCCATTTTTTCGGCAGAGGTTGAGCTTATGCTTATCTCTCTTCCTTCCGGATGAGCTGATATCTGGATGGAAAAACAATTTTTGGGTAGATAGCCGCCCATTTTTTCAGGCCATTCAACCAAACATACGCCCTCATAAAGCGCTTCTTCCATTCCCAGCTCAAAAATCTCATCCGGAGATTTTAGGCGATATAAGTCAAAGTGGTATATCTCAAAATTCGGAGCATCATAACTCTGGACCAAAGTAAAGGTCGGGCTGGGTACTTCTTCCGCTTTGGTTAGGCTTTGAATAAAACCTCTGGCAAAAACGCTTTTTCCCATACCCAAAGTGCCATAAAGTGCAAAGGTATCTCCGGCTTTAACCCTTTGCGCCAAAAGGGCAGCAAATTTGGCTGTTTCTTCTTCATTGCGGCAAATGCGTGTGATTTTTTCCATAAGCACTCCTAGAGGTCAAGAATGCCTTTCCGCTTTGTTTTGGGTTTTATGACCTTGATTTTGGGTTTTTTACCCTGCATCTCGCGCCAATCCCAAGGCATATAAAAGCGACCTTGCCACAAGCCCCTTTTGTTGGCTTGCGCCTGACGCTCATAAGGAACATAAATATCCGTATATTTACGGTAAGCAACTGCCCAACCTGCGTTTACCAAAGCGGCTCCTAAGTCATACTGTCCCAAAGCACATGTTCCAACCATATTGCCTTTGGAATCTTGTTGCATGACACGACACTCAAGCTCATTGGACGTAATCCAATTTTTGAGCCACATTGCAGCTTCTCTGCCACAATTATACGAGCGTCCTTGATTGTCGGCGCAGGTTTGATTGGCTTCCGGCGCGTCTATGCCATAGAGCTTGAAATATCTTCCCTGAAGCTCCAACGTATCGGCATTGATTACGCGCGCCGAGCTATAAATTGCAGGAAAATTGTTGGGGTTAAAAGCAGGGGCTGCTTGTTGTTGCTGTCCGCCGCCAAAAGAACTCATAAACTGTTGGAAAGCATTTTGTTTTTGCGGTGCTTGCGCTTGTGGCTCCGGTCTTGCCTGAGAACCAATCTCCGATGAAAAGTTTTCATCTAAAGAAGGTGTGTAAGTTTCTTCCATCATTATTACACTACCATTTTGCGGTGCTTGCTGGGCGTTGCCTTGCATACCTAAAAAACTGCGCAGAGATTGTCCAACGCCGCCAATGCCGTTATTAAAACCGCCAATAGCATAAACAATAAAAGCTAATATGGAGCCCACAACCAGAAAAGACGGCAAACATCCCATTGCGCGCCAAGCCATTTTTCCGAAAATATAAAGCACGACCAAGCCGATTATCAGTCCGATAAAGCCGCTGCCTTGCAGTAACAAGCTACTGCTTTGTGTTCCGCTACCGCCAATAAATATCAAAATTAAGGCTCCGAGACCCAAAAGCGCTTTTTTCAGAAAAACCATGACGTATCTTTCCTCTTGTTGTTTTGTTTTATTAGAACACAGGATTTTAAAATTTCCAAGATTTTTTTGTCGTGCTCTTTTTCTGAGATTTTATCCATAAGCCCTTAACAAGGAGTAAAGATAAAAAAAGAAACTCCCTTTTGGGAGCTTCTTTTTGACTTAATCAATTATCTTCATCGTAAATTTTTCATTTGTCGGTGCAGGAGCTTCGCTTTGCGGGGTCGGTATCATACCGGTTTTGCGTTTTTGCTCCAAGATATCAATAATCATATCAAGTTCTGCTGCTGAGGCATATTGCAAAACAACCTTACCCCCGCCTTGTTTGCTTGGCGAAATTTTGATACGGAGACCAAGATTTTTATTCAAATCTTTTTCTATCTCCACAATATCTTCATCTTTTGCCTTTTTGGGTTCTTTGGGCTCGGGATTTTTTTGCTTGGCAACGAGCTCCTCAACCTGACGGACATTTAAATCTTTTGCAATTATCTGTTTTGCCAAGGCTTCTGCATTTTCCAGACCAACCAAGGCTCTGGCATGTCCGGCAGATAATTTACCCTCACGCACCATTACTTTTACCGAATCGGGCAGGGATAATAAGCGCAAAGTATTGGCAACATGACTGCGTGATTTTCCGACAATTTGTGCCAAAGCTTCCTGCGTGTGCGAAAACTCATCTATCAAACGCTGAAAGCCCTCGGCTTCTTCTATGGCAGATAAATTCTCGCGCAAGAGGTTTTCAACCAAAGCGACTTCCAAGACCTCTTTGTCGTCCATCTCTTTGACAATCACGGGAACAGACTTTAGTCCGGCAAGTTTGGAGGCACGCCAACGACGCTCTCCGGCAATAATCTCATATTTATCACCTTTGCGACGAACCAGCAAAGGCTGCAAAACGCCTTTTTCCTTGATTGATTCAACCAAAGCATTAAGCGCTTCTTCATCAAAATCCTTGCGCGGTTGAAAAGGGCTCGGATAAAGAGAATCTATGGCAACAGTATCATCAGCTGGTTGAACGGTTTGGGTCGGTGTATCATTTAAGGCCTCATCCAGATTAAATTCGCTATCACCTAACAAAGCTCCCAAGCCACGGCCCAAACTCTTTCTTTTGCCGTTGTGTGATGTTTCTTCGTGTTTGGGAGTATCGCTCAAAATATCTAAATCATCCAAATTTGAATTTTCTAACATGCCAATAATTCCTTCTCTCTTTTCAAAACTTCGCCGGTTAGGCTAATATAGGCTTGTGAGCCCGGACATCTGAAATCATAAATCAAAACAGGTTTGCCGTGAGAGGGAGCCTCAGAAACACGCACATTTCTCGGAATGACGGTTTGGTATACTTTTTTGCCAAAGAAATTTCTGACATCGTCTTCAACCATTTGAGACAAATTGTTACGCTTGTCATACATAGTCAAGACTACACCTTGAAGCTCTAACTTTGGATTGAAAGCACGTTTAATTTGATTGATGTTGCGAATCAAATCCGTAATACCCTCAAGAGCCAAAAATTCGCATTGCAATGGTACAATGACAGCATCTGCGGCAACCAGAGCATTGATGGTTACCAAGCTTAAAGACGGCGGACAATCTATCAAAACATAGTCATAGTTTATGACATCTTTGCCTAAAGCATTGCGCAAGGCAAATTCTCTGTGTTCTACATCAACCAATTCAACCTCGGCACCGGCAAGGTCCGCGGAAGAGGGCACCAGAGAGAAGTTTGGAATCTCTGTCCAAACAACGGCTTCGTTAATTCTTTTTTCGCCAAGAAGAACCTCATAAGATGATGCCATTCTGCCGGTTTTGTTGATACCCATTGAAGTTGTGGCATTGCCCTGAGGGTCAAGATCAATTACCAAAACTTTTTTTCCGGCAGCAGCCATTGCGGTTGCCACATTAACCGTGGTGGTGGTTTTGCCAACACCGCCTTTACGATTCGCTATAGCAATAATTCTTGGCATTATTTAACTCCTTTAAGTTTTTTGATTTCGGTTATCAATAAAATTGCGCCTTCATCGCTTTGTTTGCTCGGCACAGCTTCATAAGTAAAAGTCCAGCTCTTTTGAGCCTCTGCAATTTCTTCTTTGTATTTTTTTCCTTTGGGGAAAATACAAAGCGTTTTTTTTGATGAAAACTTTGATGCATAAAAAAGCAAATCTTTAAGTGAGCACATTGCTCTTGAGGTTATGACATCAACAGACGGGATTTTGATGTTTTCAATGCGGTCATTGATGATTTTTACATTGTTTATTCCGGTAAGATTCTTCACCTCATTTAAATACAGTGTTTTCTTAGCAATGCTTTCCACTAAAAAGAAATTTAAATACGGTGTTTTTTCTGCTGCCATTATTGCCAGCACCATTCCCGGAAAACCAGCCCCAGAGCCGAAATCAACGACATTTCTGGCAGTATCCGGAATATATTTAAACAGCTGAGCAGAGTCTAAAAAATGTCTGTTCCAAGCATCCTCTAAAGACGCATTGCTGACCAGATTAAACTTTTTTTGCCACTCATGAAGAGAGGCCTCGTAAGTTTTCAAACGCTCAAATGTTTCACGTGAAACATTGTATGTGTCCATAAATTTTTTCATAAAATATTTATATATTTTTTCAATTTAATTTAAAACCCCATTTATGAAGTTATAAACACAAAAAAAGTCTTTATTTTAAAAAGAATCTTAAAACAAAGACTTAGACAGCGTTATTTGACTCAAAATCTGAAGATTATTTTATACAAAAATTACTTCTGAAGCTTCCAGCGATTCGTGTAGTTTAATTCGGTCAGAAGATTCTCAGCTTCAGCGAAGTATCTTCCGAGCAAATCAACAGAGTGGGCATCATCGTTAATAACAATCGGAACATCTCTTTTGGCCAGCTCTTTCAGCATCCATGTATGCGGATGTTGCTCTCCGGCTTTGGTCCAGCCACTCGTATTTAACTCAAAGGGGTGTTTGGTCTTATCTAATGCTTCTATGACCATCCATTTATATTCATCCCATTCCGGCTCCAAACCTAACCCGAAAATTTTGATAACATCTAAATGCGCGATGAAATCAAAATAACCGCTTTTTATAGATTCTATGACATTCAGCCAATAGTTCTTTATGCCGTCCTTCAAGGTTTCATCATCTACTTGAATATTTGACCATTTCATGTGGTAAATATTCTGAACCCAGCTGGCATCATGATTCATTAAGTTATGAGTTGAGCCTATAAGATAATCTACATTGAGGCGATTCTTCAGTTTTTCAAAATCGCGGCGCCAATCTGCTGATTTGTAATAATCAACCTCAAAACCGACATAAACTTTTATTTTATGCCTTGCTGCGGCTTCTCTTATCTTATCGGCGGTCTTTAAATACACCGTTTCGGCCTTGGCAAAGTCGTCAAAATTCTGAGATGACCAGCAATATGACCCGGGCTTGCAAATTAGGTGATTGGATATGCCTAATTCCGTAAATCCGATTGATTCGGCTTTATCCATCATTTCATCAGGAGAATTATGCCCATCGTAGATGCCAAAATTATTTGTATGCGTGTGATAAGAAAAAGTTTGCATTATTTTAACCCCAAAATTTCATATACATCTTTATGGCACAAATCATCTAATTCTGCTTTCAACCCCATTCCCGTATTGATTAGTTTTTGAACAAGATCTTGGGGTAATTTATATCTTTGGCCTATGGCTTGAGCTCTTTTTTCAAAGGGTATCATTGACAGACCTTCAAATAGCCTATCTGTGAACTGAACAATACGATCGTAAACATCGTATTCCCAATTTTTCAATATTTCCCGAGCCTCAAGAATATCTGCTTTGGGGTAAGAAGGATAATCGTCTACATCAATATTTTTTCCAGGAAAAGTATGACTTAAACAAGTGCGGGCAGGGCGCTCCCAGCCCATTGACATGAGCTCCTGATAACCAACAAGTCCGTGAAAATGACCTATTTTCTTCTCATTATATTTTTTCCCATAATCATGCAAAAGACCGCAAATATATGCCGTCTCAGGATTTACCTCTTTTATGTTTGCAGCAATGGCGCGGGAAGCAAAAGCAATGCCTTGTGTGTGAAAAATATATTCATCCATATAAACGAAATTATCATTTTCTTGTCTATATCTTAATCCATCCCACCACAGGCGCATCGCCTCACGCATATCAGGACATTTTAGAGAAAGTATTAGCATAGGCTAGTTTACTCCCAATAAGCGATAAATATCGCAACCGCAACGCCTATCAAAATAGTTTTTTAATCTTAAAGCCTGGCGATAGCGTTTTTTGATGAGTATTGTAGGGAGTCTATATTTGTCCTTTACATAAGCCATACGTTCTTTAATCGTACCAAAGCTCATACCGGTTACAAGCAAATCACAAAGCTGAATCAATCGGTCATAGTCGTTATATTCAATTGAGGATAGGATTTTTTTTGTCTTACGCATTTCTGGATAAGTGTACTCAGTATACTTAAAATCTTTATCAGGAAAAGTGTGGGTTAAACAAACTCTGGCAACTTCATCAAAGCCTAATTTGTTCATCTCCTTATAGCCGGTCAGGCCATGAAAATATTGTTTGCTATCGGCATCGCATATCATCTTACCATAATCATGCAACAAACCAAATATATAAGCCTTCTGAACATCCAGATATTGTAATCTTGAGGCAATCATCTCCGCGCAACAAGCAACCAAACAGCAATGGCTCCGATAAGATTTTTCAAAATAAAAAGCAAAACGCGGTTGTTCTTCACGCATTTTGACCAAACCATCGTCAAATAAGTCAAGTGCTTGCTTTATGCTCGGACAAGTCATTTCTCACCTCTTTACATAACCCAAAACTGCTGTTATGGCCGCCGGCGTTACCCCAGGGATTCGCGAAGCTTCGCCAATGGTTGCCGGACGAACCTTGCTTAGCTTAGCAACCATCTCTCGCGATAAGCCGCCTATTTTTGAATAATCTATATCATCTCTCAATTTCAGTTTTTCATCTTTTTTGAAAACTTCAATGTCCGCCATTTGGCGTTTGATATATCCGGCATAGCGTGCATCAATCTCTATCTGCTCATAAACATCGGCCGGAATATCTGACAGCTCGGGAAAGATTTGACCAATTGTTTCACGTGAAACACCGTCATAAGACATTACATTAAAGGCTGTTCTGTGTGTGCCGTCTTTTTTGGTATGAATCCCGAATTTTTCAAGCTCGTTCGGCGTGATTGTCAGGCTTTCGCTTATGCTGCGATAATGGCGAATTTTATCTCTTTTGGCTTTAAATACAGTGTATCTATGCTCGCCGACACAGCCGATTTCGTAGCCTTGCTCCGTCAAACGCGCATCTGCATTATCCGCACGCAAGAATAACCGATATTCTGAACGAGATGTAAACATACGATAGGGCTCATCAACGCCTTTGGTAATTAAATCATCAACCATTACGCCAATATAGGCGTTGCTACGGTCAATGAAAAATTCACGACCTTTGCCTTCAGCTTTTAAGGCCGCATTTACACCTGCTAATAACCCCTGTGCTGCAGCTTCTTCATAGCCGGTTGTGCCGTTAATCTGACCTGCCAAAAAGAGGTTTGGAGCCTTTTTGACCTCAAGCGTATGACTGAGCTCTTGCGGATCAACATAGTCATATTCAATAGCATAAGCAAAACGCAAAATTTCAACATTCTCCAAACCCTTCATTGTATGAATGAAGGCATCCTGAACATCTGCCGGAAGTGAGGTTGAAATACCGTTCGGATAAACAACATCCGTATTCAAACCTTCAGGCTCCAGAAAAATCTGGTGGCTGGTGCGGTCGGCAAATTTGACCAGCTTATCTTCAATGCTTGGGCAATATCTCGGACCAACGCCGGTAATCAAACCAGAGAACAATGCGCATTTGGAAAAGTTATCTCTGATTATTTTATGCGTTTCCTCATTGGTTTGTGTGATGTGGCATTCTATTTGCGGATTGGTAATCTTTTCCGTTAAATAAGAAAAAGGCTCGGAATTTTCATCGCCGCTTTGGGTTTCCAAAATATCCCAATTTATGGTTTTGCCATTCAGGCGGGCAGGGGTTCCTGTCTTCAAACGGCCAACTTTGAGCCCCAAAGACTTTAAATACGGTGTTATACCGACACAAGCTGCATCTCCAACACGACCTCCCGGCGTGGCAACATGCCCCGTGAACATAATGCCGTTCAAAAAAGTGCCGGTTGTTAAAACAACTGCTCCGGCTTCGTAGGCTGTTCCATCTGCCAAGGTTACGCCGACAACGCTATTGTCTTTTATCAGCAAACCTTCTACCGCCGCTTCAATCAGGGTTAAATTTTTCTGCTCTTGCAAAGCCTCTAACATATATTTACGATAAAGTTCTCTATCTGCTTGCGCGCGAGGGCCTCTTACTGCCGGTCCTTTGGAGGCGTTTAACATACGAAATTGTATGCCCGCCTTATCAATGACTTTACCCATTAAGCCATCAAGCGCGTCAATTTCTCTGACTAAATGTCCTTTGCCTAAACCACCGATTGCCGGATTGCAAGACATCTCGCCAATGCGGTCAATGCGATGTGTGATTAACGCGGTTTTTGCACCTATTCTGGCTGCTGCCGCGCAAGCCTCACAACCGGCATGTCCGCCGCCGACAACAATGACATCAAATTTATTATCTTTATCGCTCATTTATTTTGCCTTTTTTATTTTGCTGTATTCTATCATGTAAATCTTATTAACCAGTTAATATGTCAACAGCAAATAAAGACCCGAACAAAATGTTCAGGTCTTTATTCTTATTTTTTATTATTTTCCGATACAGAAACTACCGAAAATCTTATTTAATATATCATCAACTTCTATGCGGCCGGTAATCTTACTCAAGCCTCTTGCAGCAAGCCGTATATCCTCTGCTGAAAGCTCTATCTCTTTATCAAAAGAAAAACGCTCCAGATTATCCAAAGTTTCGGCTAAAGCCTCACGATAACGTTGGCGCGTGATAAGCAAATTAGAATTTGCTGTAAATCTTTCTTTGATTTGCTGATATATAACTTCCATTAAGTCGGCAATACCTTGTTTGTGTTTTGCAGAGATAACAACACAACTTTGTTTTTTGAGATTTGAACATTGTTCAAAAGTTAAATTATCAGATTTGTTCGCAACATATATCGCTTTGTTTTTAAAAGAATTTTTAATATTGTCAAAGATTTGAACAGAGTCTTTTGAAGCATCAAATAAACAAAGAACCAAATCAGCATCAGCGATTTTGCGGAAAGCAATTTCTATACCTTGTTTCTCAATTTCTTCTTCTACTTCTCTAATGCCTGCCGTATCCGTAAACATTACGGGATAACCTTTAATATCCAAATGAACATCTACAGCGTCTCGTGTGGTTCCGGCAATGGATGATACGATTGCTGCTTCACGATTGACAACAGTGTTCAACAAACTTGATTTGCCGGCATTCGGCGGACCAACAATAACAACACGAAAACCCTCACGTAATCTTTCGCCGATTGAATCAGTGTTCAAGTGCTTAGAAATGGCTGTTTTAAGTTTAAATACATCGTTCAAAAGTTTATCAACCAACTCTTGCGGAATGTCCTCATCCGGAAAATCTATATAAGCCTCAAGATAAGCCATTATCTTAATCAGCTCTTCTCTCCAGCCGTCATACAGATTTTTTAAACCGCCTTCCATTTGGCGCATGGCATATTTTTGTTGTTCAGATGTTTCAGAATCAATCAGGTCTGCTAAACCTTCGGCTTCTGTTAAATCCATTTTGCCGTTGTGAAAAGCACGTCTGGAAAATTCGCCGGGCTCAGCCATACGAAAGTCCGGAATTTTGCTTAGGTTCTCTAGAACTGAAGCAATTACCGCCTTAGAGCCGTGAGTCTGAAATTCTACAATATCTTCTCCCGTAAAAGAATGGGGAGCCTTAAAATAAAGCAGCAAACATTTATCCAATGTTTCACGGGAAACAATGTCTTTGATATCCGTAAAATATGCATAACGCGGTTTTAGGCTCTTTTCTTTCAAGTTTGTCAGCTTGGCAACGGCTTCTTTTGCTTTTGCTCCAGAAACACGAATAACAGCCACACCAGATTTGCCATAAACCGTTGACAGGGCATAAATTGTTTGATTATCCATCATAACTCCTTTAAAAATCTGCGCTTAGTATTATACCAAAGCTCGTTTTTGGCAAGATTTAAAATAAGGCCGTTTTTTTGACTCAGGAGCGGTTTTTTACTCCGTCTTAATAAATGTATTATAATATGTCCTAAAATCTTCTGTACGAGGCTTAAAAAGACTCATCAATTTTAAACCAAAAGGTGTAAAATGAACAAAATTAAACCAGAACTTATTATATGGGATTATGACGGCGTTTTGGCCGATAGCGAAAAATTATGGATTAAGATTTGGCAAAATATGCTTAATGAAAATTTTGACCTCGGATGGGATTTTGAAACCGCTGATAAATTTTTGGGCGGATTGGCCGTTAAAACAAAAATTAAAAATTTGCAAAAACTCGGCATAACTATTGATGATGATTTTTTGCGCGAACTTAAAAGACGCGAAACCTATGATATTGAGCATAACCTGAAAGCAACCCCCGGCGTGGAAGAGATTTTGCAACAAACAAAAATTCCTTATTGTCTGGCAACCGGCGGATTCTTAGCCAAAACAGAGGCTAAACTCAAGGCAATGAACTTCAAAAAATACTTTCAGGATGACCATATTTTTACGGCAGAGCAGGTGGAGCACGGCAAACCAGAGCCTGACCTCTTTCTCTTTTCTGCCAAGCAAATGAATGCTTTGCCGCAAAACACCATTGTTATTGAAGACTCTTTGCCCGGTTTGCAAGCAGCTCAAGCTGCTGGTATGTTACCGGTGGCTTTTGTCGGAAGCGAAATGAACTGCACGCCCGAATATCAGCAAAAAGTACGTGAGCTTGGTGTTGAGCATATCTTTTTGACAATGAAAGAACTTTCTGATTTTTTAAAAAATATTGACAAATAGCCAAAAATATTCATAATCTCTCATAAGAATTATATTAATTAATTATATTATGAGTAGAAGATTTTTTAGCGACCAGTCAAAATCAGATTTTGGCTACGCAGTGAAAATTGTTTTGGTGCTTGGCATTTTAATCGGCACATTGGTTTACACCTTGAATGTCAGTAAAGAATTTCTCTTGTTTGGAATACTGACGTTTGTTGTATCTTTCATTGTGAACTTTTTTACAGATCGTTCGCGACTGAAAACAAGATGCCATTTCGGAAATGCTTTTTTCCTGGCTGTCGGCATTATGGCGATAATGACTTTGTTGCCAATCTATTTTTGGATCAAAGTGGGTATTGCCGTAATTTTTGGTGTTTTAGTAAATATCTATTGGGTTTTTATTGGTTCTCTTCTGTTTATTAGAAATACAGAAGAAATAACCATAGATATTAATAATATTATGGCAACTAATGTCGTTTTTATTGTGATTTTCTTCGTATGCATTTTTTTCAGATTTCTGGATAATATGGCTGACAAAAAAGAGTTGGCACGGGAAGAAAAACAGAATGCAGACATTGAAAAAGCTGAGCCTAATGGGGTTTATACTGTTTTTAAAGACGGAGAAACAACTTTTATTGTTAAAAAAGTTATCCCTATCGTTGCAAGCGGCTATACCAAAGTTGTTTTGATTAGTGAGGATAATATGTTCTTCACAATCAACAGAAATATTGAGGAAGCCATATTGACCGAACCCGGACATATTGTTTGGGTGGAGGTTGATGAAGGTGGTTACTGCCTTGATTTTGACAACCAAAATATTGTCGTTATAAAATAAAATTATTAACTAAAAAAAACAAGCGCCGGATTTTTTATAATTCGGCGCTTGGCTTTTTAAAAACTTAAAACAGAATCTGAGGCTGTGTCTAAAATCGCTTCTTTGCCCAAAGGTAAGGTCATTTGCGGCAAGGTATGTCCCGTATCAAAACCTGCAATAACCGGAATATGACGCAAAGCCTCAAAAGCTTGTAATTTTTGCTTTACGGCTGCCACATCAACAAGGCTGTTTTGCATAAACCTACCGATGATTAAGCCTCTGATATTTTTTGCAAAATCGTAATTAAACAAAGCCCACAGGTTACGCATAAACATATTAAAAGTTTCTGTACCGCATAAGTCATCTTCTTCGGCAATGATTATCATATCATCAAAAACCGGATAATATTTTGTTCCGGCAAGCATTATTTGGCTGCATAGATTGCCTCCGACAAGACGACCTTTGGCTTTTCCTTCATTGATGATTGTTAGCCCAGAATTGGCAAAGGTTTGCGTTTTGGAAATATGCGTATCCATATAAGCCTTTGCCGGATAGTAATTTGCTCCTTTTTGCTCTAATGCTATAGAGATAAAATTTTTTATTCCATAATCCTCTACATCACCGTTTAAGGCTTTGAGATTCGGCCCTAAATATTGAACTATGCCAGTTTGCGCTAACAAAGCATTCAGTAAAACCGTGATGTCCGAATAACCACACAAGGGCTTGGTTATTTTAGAAAAATCAAGCTTTGGTAAAAGCTCTACGGAGTTAAAACCGCCGCGCGAGGCTATAATAACCTCCGCTTCGCTTGTTTGTGCCAGCATAAAGTCTTCTAATTTACTTTTTGAAGTAAAAAACTCTACACTAATATCATTATCTGCCAAGCGTTTGACGGCGGTTTCTGTCTCTTGCTCCGATTTTAAGGGCAGAGAAGGGGAAATTACTCCGATTTTGTGTTGCATTATCAGAATCCTGCGGCTGTTTGTATTTTATTTGACATATAAGCACGTTGTACTTGTCTGCTTACAACATTTTCATCATTGCGGATGATGTTGGCAAGTCTTTTATAAAAAATGCTTCCGGGTGCTAAAATGCGGTCAAAATTGCCATTATCTGCAAAACGCAACAAGTTGCCTTTTACTCTTTCCTTCTGAGCGGTCTTTTCTTCTTCAGACATCGGTTGCCCCGTCATAAAAGAGTAAAAACGATGTACGGCCGCAGCTTCCAAAGCATCTCTTGAGGAGATTGAGGCAACATCATTGAGCAAATTATCGTCTATCTTGACACTGCCGTTTACCAAGTCACGATAGCCCAAAACATCACCGTTTTCCTTAACACCCCAGATTTGAGCTTGCGCCGTGCGGTAATCAAAGCTTTCTATAACTTTGCGGCGTGCATTGATGTCTTCCTGATTGAACTCTTTATGTTTGCTTGCTTCATCAAAAACTTTTCCTAAGCCCTCTTTAATACGGCGAGCATAAACAATTTGCGAGCTTCCGCCCTCAATCTTTGCACCTGTTTCCAACAAAACAACAGCTAACATAAAGGAAACTTTGGGCATAGCCTCGCCGCTTCTTAAAGCCTCGGCAATTTGTTTTCTATCCATATTTTCCGTATATTCGTCACCAAGCATTTTGGCAAAAGCCGGCATCTTGTTAGAACCCATCGGCACCATATGATCCAGAAGATGATTATATTCATTGTCCGACTTGGTAGTGTGAATCTTCTTCATCTCGGTTTCAAAAACCGCTCTTGTTTGCGGATTGTCAAAAATCTGTGATGTCAGAGACTGAGGATTCTCCAAAATATCGGCCATAAAAGCAAAAATCGGCTTCTCTGCTTCTACACTTACCTGAATGACGGAGCTGTCTTTTAATAAGTCATTGGCTTGCATGGCATGAATTGAAGCCAGCTGCAAAGCTCCGAGCTCTGTTTCCGGTGTGCCTTTTTCCTGATTGTAAGCTCTTTGTTTTTCCAACAATTTCATAACTTTTTTCAGCATTCTGACATCATTTTGAAACTGTTGTTCAACTTGTGTTGAAAACTCGGTTAAAACATCTTTATGCAACAAAGAAAGTTCTTTTACCGTGTTCATGGATAAATCCTTAAACTCCATACCTTGCGGCATAAATTCTTTGTTGATTAAGTGATGCCAACGGGCTTTCAAAGATTTTGCAGCCAGAGATTTTTTCTCAAACATATCTTTTTTCATCTCTTTTTCATGCGCTTTTAAGGCTGCAATTTTTTCCGGCGTATCATATCCGGGAAGTGTCATAGCAATAACTTTCGGATAAATTTTGCTGTACAAATAAAGCGGCGGACCGTAAACAAAGGGGTCGCAAATCTCGGGGCCGGTCTGGTTATCGGTATTTACGCGGCCAGACATCAGAGATAAATTGAACTTTTCGCCAAAATGATGTGCTCTTGCGGCTTGGTTAACAAACTTGTAGCAAGAGTGAAACATATTATAGTCATTTTCTTCAACCGTTGCCTCCGCACCACGTTTGTCTCTTTGGCGCATGGGGCCGAGGTGGTCGGAAAAGTCAAAACGAAAATCTTTTTTCAGCTGTTCATAAAGCTCTTTTGACAATAATTTTCTATTTTCTTCTTCCACTACTGCTGCGTAAGTATCATTGACGCGTTTTAAAATCTTATACATAAAGCTTTCGGCATAAGGAAAAAGTTTCGGATTATAAGGGTTTTTACTTCCGTCGCTATAAGTTTCTCCTAAAGAAGCTTCTGTATCAAGGTATGAAAATTCGGGTTTTTTGGCAAGTACGGCCTGACTATATTTACTCATTTTGGTTTTCTCTTTCTCGTTTTGTTGTTTTCTGTTCTTTTGTAATTTTTGCTTTATCCTCTGATTATCAAATTACCCAAATAATCAGAGGCTCATAAGCTCCAAAACCGAAAGAGTTGCTGTATTATTCTTTATTTTCATTTTCTGCTATATCTTTACATTAAAAAAATTAACCATCAAAAAACAAAGCTTGTTGATTTTTCATCCTCCAAGCACCCAAGCCTTGCCAAAAAGTAAAAGTGCTTAGAGGTTCATAATCAACAACAACAAAATGCTGATTAGCAGAATTTTTGCAGAAATAAGGGCGAAAGCTTCCGGTAAAAATTCGGAAGTTTTGAAAATAGAATATGTTTTGCCAAAAAATGACATCTTTCGCCTTTGTTTTTGTTAAACCGCGTTAATTATATGGACAGAAAATATTTTATGTCAACTTATTTTATAAAAAAAAATCCCTCTTTTGTGAGGGATTTTTTATTTTTTTAAGAATTCATGGTATTGAAAAAGTCTTCGTTGTCTTTGGATTGTCTGAGCTTATCCAACAAAAATTCCATACCATCGGTCATACCCATTTGCATCAAGACACGACGCAATACCCACATTTTGGAAAGTGTGGCTTTGTCTACCAACAACTCTTCCTTACGAGTGCCTGAACGCGTAATATCTATGGTCGGGAAGAGACGCTTATCGGTTAACTTTCTATCCAAAATGATTTCGGAGTTACCTGTTCCTTTGAACTCCTCAAAAATAACCTCATCCATACGAGAACCCGTATCAATCAAAGCTGTGGCAATGATTGTTAAAGAACCTCCTTCCTCTACATTACGTGCAGCACCGAGCAGACGTTTCGGTCTTTGCAGAGCATTGGCGTCAACACCTCCGGTTAAAACTTTACCGGATGAAGGAATAACCGTATTATATGCACGGCCCAAACGTGTGATGGAGTCAAGCAAGATGACAACATCTTTTTTGGTTTCTACCAAACGCTTGGCTTTTTCAATAACCATTTCGGCAACCTGAACATGGCGCGCAGCCGGCTCATCAAAGGTGGAAGAAATAACCTCACCTTTAACTGAACGGCTCATATCCGTTACTTCTTCCGGACGTTCATCAATCAATAAAACCATTAAATAAACTTCAGGGTGGTTGGTGGCTATGGCATGTGCAATGTTTTGCAACATTACGGTTTTACCTGTTCTCGGAGGAGCAACAATCAGACCGCGTTGACCTTTGCCTTGCGGGGCAATCAGGTCAATAATGCGCGTGGTATAGTCTTTTTCGCCGCAGATGATATCAAAGTCTAGTTTTTTGATCGGATAAAGCGGGGTTAGGTTATCAAAATTTACACGAAGTTTTGATTTTTCGGGATCTTCAAAGTTAATGGTGTTAATCTTGGTTAGAGCAAAATAACGTTCATTATCTTTTGGACCACGGATTTCACCTTCAACCGTATCTCCGGTGCGCAGACCAAATTTTTTAACTTGAGCCGGTGATACATAAATATCATCAGGGCTGGCCAAATAATTGGATTCAGCAGAACGCAAAAAACCAAAGCCATCTTGCAAAACTTCTATCGTTCCTTCGCCATAAATGGTTTGATCATCAGATGCCACTTTTTTCATAATGGCAAAAATTAAATCCTGAACACGCATAGATGATGCGTCTTCTATTCCTAATTCCTCCGCTTGAGTTAATAACTCCTTGGGAGATTTTTGCTTTAAATCTTTTAAATGCATTGTAACCTTGATATATTATTGGGTGTGAAAGTAATTAAGAAAAGGGAAATATCCCTCTGTATAGTATTATTAGAATTACTGTATGTCTGTTTTATATTATTTAAATGAATGAAAGTCAATTAAATGTTGTTTGATTTTTATACACAGTCAAAAAGCCCCATATAAATATTTTTAAAATTTTAGTTGTTATTTGTATATCCCTGCTGTTTATGTGTATAAGTTTTTATTAACAGAGATATCCAAAAGTTAAAAGAATGTTAATAAGATTGTTAACGGAATTTAAGAATTATTAACGAATCGTTAACTTTGTTTTTCTTGATTCTGTAAACTTTAAATTGAGTATTTTGTTGATAAGTTTTTTTATCAACCCTTGTGCGAAAAAATATACCCCTGTGCGTAAAGTTGTATATTGGATTTTACATTGTGGTGATTAGTTTGTATAAATATGCAAGAGAGCTTAGTTATGCACAGTTTTGGGCTTGTTTGTGTATAAGTGAGTCAGGGTTTTGATTTTAAGGAATTTTTTATGAAATTAGCAGCTATCACAGGTTCTATCGGTTGCGGAAAAACGACTTTGGCTTCTATGGTCAGACGTTTGGGATATTGTGTTTATGACGTGGATGGCTGGGTTCGCCGTCTCTATTTTAAAAAAGATTTTATTAAAGTTATTGAACAGCATTTTCCGCAAGTGGTTGAAAACGGAAAGGTTAATAAAAGAGCTTTGCGGAATATTGTGTTTAATGATAATGCGCGTCTTAAGGAATTGGAAGGACTTATTCATCCTTTTTTGCGGCGCTATCTTAAAAGAGTTATTCATAAACACGCACAAAGCAATGATTTGTTTTTCTTAGATGTTGCTTTGTTGTTTGAAATGAGATGGGATATTTATTGCGATTGCATTATTGTTGCCGATGTGGATTATGAAACGCAGAAAAAACGCGTGATGGAGCGTGATAAGATTTCGGCTGAAGATTTTGAAAAGATTAACAACGTACAGTTAAGCAACAAGGCTAAAGTTTTGTTGGCTGATGTGGTGGTGGATACGGGAAGGCCGCAAAATTTGGTTTTTGCCGATATGGTTAGTATTGTTGATGGATTGGAATGCTAAAAATGGTTAGAGAGATTGTTTTTGATACGGAAACAACAGGTTTTAATGCCGAAGAAGGTGAAAGATTGGTTGAAATCGGCGCTGTTGAACTTATTAACCATATGCCGACAGGCAAAACTTATCATCAATATATCAACCCTGAAAAAGAAGTTCCAGAAGAAGCTTATAAAGTTCATGGTCTATCTTATGATTTTTTGAAGGATTTTCCGACTTTTGATAAGGTGGCTGATGAGTGGCTGGAGTTTATCGGAGAAGACAGTATTCTGGTTGCGCATAATGCACAATTTGATATTAACTTTGTGAACTATGAACTTAAACAGCTCGGAAAACCAACTCTTTCTTGGGATAGAGTAGTTGATACCCTGGAAATTGCGCGTAATATGTTTCCGGGTGCCAGAAATAATTTGGATGCTTTGTGTAAGCGTTTCGGGGTTGATAACAGTAGTCGTACAAACCACGGCGCATTGCTTGATGCCGAGTTATTAGCAAAAGTTTATTTGGAGCTTTTGGGTGGTGAAGAACCGACAATGGGCTTGGAAAGCAAGCAGGAAACTAAGAAAACAGCAACTTTTGAAAGTCATGAGAACAAAACTTATCGCGAGCCGCGTTCTTTTCCGCCGACAGAAGAGGAGCTGGAAGCACACAAAACTTTTTTGGAAAAAAAGCTTAAAGATGCCGTTTGGTTGTCTTAATACTTATTTGCTTCTAAAATAAAAAGCTAAGGAAACTATAAGAATTTCCAATATGATGAAGCATATGGTGCTTGCATTTAATTCCATAACTATACCTTATGCGGGAGTTTGGCATAAATAAAATCACTCAGGCAGTTGGGCAAAATAGACATTAACCAGGTTGCCAAGCGCATCGGCCATGGGAAAGCTATTAAGCCGACATTATTTTCCACTCTGTCCGCAATGATTTTTGCCGCATTTTCTGCTGACATAAAGAAAGGCATCGGGCAAGTGTTTTTGTCGGTTATGCATGATTTTACAAAACCCGGGCAGACGACATTAACCTGAATGTTGTATGGTTTGAGGTCTGAACGCAAAGCCTCCCCATAAGCTTTGACGCAAGCTTTGCTGGCGCTGTATGACGGGCAAGAAGGCAAGCCGTGATAACCGGCAATGGAAGACATTATGACCAGAGTTTTGTTTTTGTCTTTGCGGTTTTTATATATCTCCATAGCGGGTATGATTGTGTTTAATACGCCAAAAACATTGGTGTTGAAAGTATTGTAAATATTTTCGGGGATTTCTTGCAAGGTGGCTACGCCGGCATTGGCATAAACAAGGTTTAAAGGCGCAATGTCTTCGCATTCTTGTATCCAATTTTTAGTTGCTTCTTTATCCGTTACATCTAAAATTTTGGCATAAACCTTCACATTATATCTTTCGCAAGCTTTTTGTACGGCTTCTAGGCGTTTGGGGTTGCGACCGGAGATGAATAAGTTTGCTGCCTTTTCTGTTATGGCATAATGTCTGGCAAGAGCTTCTCCAATGCCTGAAGATGCGCCGGTGATGAGAATATTTTGTTTCTTTTTGGTCGTCATTTTGTCCCCGAATGGTAAATTATTATTAAGTATTTATATATATATACTAAAGTTAAATTTAGGTAAAAAGGAGAGAGTTCGTGTCTGTTTCAAGTATGACCGGTTTTGCCAGAGAAAACGGAACAACGATTTTTGATGATAATAAGCGTTGTTCATGGTTTTTTGAGCTCAAAAGCGTGAACGGAAAATCTTTGGATGTTAAGACTAAGTTGCCTTCTTATGTGGATGGCTTGTCTATGTTCGTTAAAAATGAAGCGGCAAATTATTTTGCCAGAGGAAGTTTGAGTGTTTATTTGGAAGTTGATTTTGATAAAAATAACGAGATTGTATTTAATGAAGAATTGTTAAAACAACTTGTTGAAAAAGCTATCAAAATCTATGAAGAAAACAGTGATAAACTCTCTAAACCTTCGGTTAGCGAGATGCTTGCACTTAAAGGTGTTGCCGAAGTTGCCGATAATGTATTAAACGAAGATGAAACAGCTTTGTTAATCAATGATTTGCAAAAGGGTTTTCAGAAGGCTTGTGATGCCTTATTGTTGGCGCGCCAAGCCGAAGGTGAAAAAATATGTTTGGCTTTAAAAGATATTTTGAATAAAATTTCCGTGAATGTGAGCAAAATTGAACAAAAGTCCGAGACTTTGCCTCAGATGTTGAAAGAAAGGTTGATGGTGCAGATTAAGGAATTGTTGGGCTCGGAAGTTCAGGTTTCGGAAGACAGATTGGCGCAAGAAGTTTGTTTGTATGTGGCCAGGGCTGATATCAGAGAAGAGATTGACCGCCTGAAAGCACATATTCAAACAGCTTTCAAATTGTTGGATTCCGGAGAGGCTGTCGGCAGAAGATTAGACTTTTTGTGTCAGGAACTCAACAGAGAAGCAAACACAATTTGTTCAAAGTCTTGCGATATTGAGATAACTAATTTGGGTATGGAACTGAAAACACTAATTGAGCAGTTTCGCGAACAAGTGCAAAATATGGAGTAAAAATCAATGGATGAGATTATTAACAGACTGAAAAAAGTTCGCCGCGGTGCAATGTTTATTATTGAAGCCCCTTCAGGAACAGGCAAAAGCGCCGTTGTTAAAGAGATTTTGAAAAGAGACAGCAATATCAAATTTTCGGTTTCGGTTACAACACGTAAGCCGCGTGAAAATGAGGTTGACGGTGTGGATTATTACTTTGTTACCAATGAACAATATGATGAATTTTTGGCTCAAGATGCTTTTTATGAACATGTGGAATCGCAATATGGCGACCGTTATGGAACGCTTCGTTCAGAAGTGGACAGCTTTATTAATATCGGCCAAGATGTTATTTTTGATATGGATTGGGCCGGAGCAAGACAAATGCGTAAAAAAGCCGGTTCTGATGTTGTTTCCATTTATTTATTACCCCCGTCTATTAAGGAATTGCGTCGTCGTTTGGAAAGCCGAGGAACAGATACTCCTGAGGTTATCAATAAAAGAATGAATATTATTATGGATAAAATCAGTCATTGGGATGAGTTTGATTATGTGATTGTTAATGTTAATTTGGAAGAAACGATTACAAAAGTACAAAAGATTATTTCCGGTGAAAGAATGAAACGTGTTCGTCAGGTTGGTTTGACAGATTTTGTTCATGAGCTGATTAAGGAAGCTGAAAATGGTTGAGGTCTTTTTTGATCGCAGAGGAAAAGAAAAGTTTGCCGATGATGTTATCCCCGTTGAGCAAAAAGGCTTTTTTGCTGTTTTGCTCAAGGATAACAAAGTGTTGGTTACTTATCCGCCTCAAGTGAATGTGCCTGAGTTTCCGGGCGGGGCTGTCAGCCGAAAAGAAGATTTCAGAAGCTGTTTGTTTCGGAAACTTTTTGAGGAAACCGGTATTGAGTTTATGCTTGATAACGGTATCAGACAATATGAGCAAGATGTTAACTATTTCGCGGAAGATGCCAGACCTTTCGGGGAGTTTTGCCGTTATAATATGACTTTTATTGTTTATGATGCTTCTTCTTTTGGGTTTGATACCAAAAAGAAAGAGTGGAAAACACCCGAAAACGGAAGAGCTGCTTGGGTTGATATTAAAGAGATTTTCAAAGGAAAAATTAAGATAAATTATGCGCATTGGCTGGCTTTTCAGCAGCTTTTTGCTGAAGAATGCAAATAGTTAGTTGGAAAGGGTTGTCAAGCTGTTGCGTTGTTCGCGGGTCATGGCTTTGTAGACTTGAGCCGCATTGTTGTTTGCGCCGGGAACTTTTAGCGAAGAAGCTTTTTGATATAAATAGAAGGCTTTTACCAGGTCTTGTTTGATGCCAATGCCGCGAGCATTCATCCAGGCATAGATTTCTACAGCATCGGCTTCATTGTTATTGACATGTTTTTGTAATTCTTCCAGGTCAACAGGCGTTATTTGATTGTTTTTGATGGCTTTTAACGTATTTTGCCATTTTTCCTGAGCGGCTTTGAGCTCTGCTTCTCTTTTGGCTCTTTGGCTCTCCAAACTTACGGCTTTGATGTCTAAGGGCTTGGTTTCTTCCGGTGGGGTGATTTTTTTTGAGCTTTCTTCATCTAAAACAAAATCGGGAGCATAGCGGTTTTTGACAAACATAGGTAAATATCCGCTATTGTCCGAACGAACCAAATCGCGGTAAATTTCATCTAAGCTGGTAGCTTGCACAGGCAAGGCATAAAACAGCGATGCAAAAATAACAAAGAACAGTGTTTTTTTTGTTTTCATTTCTTTATTTTTAATAAATTATCATTATGCTTATACTACTTAAGACCCGCTCTTATGAAAAGGATATTTTAGGGTTTATGAACAAATTAGAGGCGCAAAATGCAAAAGATTTATAATTCAGTTACCGAAATGGTCGGAAGAACACCTTTACTCAGACTTCATCGTTTGGAAAAACATTTTAAAATTAAGGCTCATCTTTTAGCTAAATGTGAGTTTTATAATCCGGTATTTTCCATTAAAGACAGAGTTGCTTTGAAGATGATAGAAAAAGCCGAAGAAACGCAAAAGATTGGTGAAGATACGGTCTTTGTGGAGGCAACCTCAGGTAATACGGGTATCGGTTTGGCTGCGATTTGTGCCGCAAAGGGATATAAACTGGTGATTATTATGCCGGAAAATATGTCTAAGGAAAGGATTTCGCTTATTAAACTTTTTGGGGCAGAAGTTATTTTGACACCGGCTGAAGAAGGGATGACCGGCTCTATCAACAAAGCAGATATTTTGGCAGAGAAAAATAAAAATGTTATTTTGCTGAGGCAATTTGATAACGAGGCAAACCCAGATGCGCATAAGTTTGGCACAAGTCTTGAGATTCTGGAAGATACGGGCGGCGAAGTTGATTGTTTGGTCAGTGCAATCGGAACAGCCGGAACAATCAACGGAATTGCTTCTGCTTTGCGAACAAATAATCCTGACTTATATGTGGTTGGTGTTGAGCCGGCGGCTAGTCCGGTTTTGAATGGGGGAAAGGCCGGTCCGCACAAAATTTATGGTATCGGGGCCGGTTTTGTGCCAAAGTTTTATGATGAAAAACTGGTTAATGAAGTGTTGGATATTAAAGATGCGGAAGCCGTGGATATGGCTAAGATGGTTGCCAAAACTGATGGCTTGGCGGTCGGAATTTCGGCCGGAGCGGCTTTGGCAGCGGCGGTTAAGGTTGCGGAGCGCGAGGAAATGAAAGGCAAAAATATTGTGGTTATTTTGCCGGATGCAACCGAAAGATATTTGTCTACGGGGCTGTTTGATTAAAGTTTGAGGATTGTTTTTGATGATTTTTAATAAAATTGTGATTGTCGGAATTGGTCTTATCGGCTCTTCTTTGGCACGCGTGATTATGAAAAACAAACTTGCCGAAAAACTTTGGGCTTATGATAATAACCCAAATTATTTGGCAGAAGCAAAAGAGCTCGGTATTGTGGATGAGGTTTCCTCTGGCCTTGCAACTGCTGTTAAAGAGGCTGATTTGGTGGTTTATGCTACACCTGTAGGTGCTTATGGCGAGATTACGCGGCAAATTGCGCCTTATTTGAAAAAAGGTGCGATTATTACGGATGTCGGTTCTATTAAGAAATATGCCATTGACGAGATTGAAAAAAATCTGCCGGAAGGCGCTGATATTATCGTTGTTCCGGGGCATCCGGTCGCAGGTACGGAAAAATCCGGTCCGGCAAATGGTTTTGATACTTTGTTTGAAGGGCGTTGGTATATTGTTACGCCATGCAAACATTCAACTCAAGAGGCTATAGATAAGGTTTCGGCTCTGTGGGCTGCGGCTAAGATGAAGGTTGATTCCATGTCGCCGGAACATCATGATAAGGTTATGGCGGCGGTTTCTCATCTGCCTCACTTGATTGCCTTTTCTATTGTGGGGACGGTTTCTGATTTGGAAGGTTATGAAAAACAGGAAATTATTAAATATTCAGCTTCCGGTTTTCGTGATTTTACACGAATTGCAGGCTCTGACCCAACAATGTGGCGCGATGTGTTTTTAAATAATAAAGATACCATTCTTGAGCTTATTCAGCGTTTTGTTGAAGACCTGATTGCTTTGGAGCGAAATATTCGCTGGGGTGAGGGAGACAAGCTGTTTGAGCTGTTTTCCAGAACACAAAAAATCCGTAAAGAAGTTATTGAGGCAAAACAAGAACAGCCCGAGCACGAAAAACGCTTGTTGGCAGAAATTAACAGGCTTGAAAAATAAGAATATATTTTATATTCTGACGGCAAAATTGACTACAGAAGTATAGCAGATGAAACCTAATTCTATTCTTGGCAAATATTTAACAAAACAGATTATCGTTAACTTTTTGGCAGTGTTGCTCATGGTTATGGGTATTGTGCTGATGTTTGAGGTTATTGAGCTGTTGCGCCGTACTTCTGATAGGCCGGATGTTGATGCTTGGTTTATTATGCAGATGGCAATCACAAAACTTCCCAGAACACTTGAAATGGTTTTTCCTTTTGTGATGATGATTGCGGCGATGATTTCGTTTTGGCGGCTGAGCAAAAGCAACGAATTTGTTATTATTCGGGCGGCCGGTGTTTCTATTTGGGGATTTTTGGCTCCGGTTTTGTTTGCGGTTTTTGTGGTCGGAGTTTTGAATATTACGGTTGTTAATCCGATTTCGGCAAAAATGTATGAAGCTTATGAGACCTTGAATTATCGTTTTAAAACTAAAAATCCTGAAGCTGTATTGTTTTCTGATAAAGGTTTGTGGATTAGGGAAGCTATTGATAATGAAAAGTTTTTGGTCTTGCAGGCGAAATCTTTGCGCCAGGAGGGCAAAAACCTTTTATTGCGTGAAATTGATATTTTGGAAATGGATAGAGATTCACAGATTTTGCGCCGCGTTCAGGCTTTTGCAGCCATTTTGGAAAATGATGAATTTGAGCTTAAGGATGTGAAGGTCTTTGAGGCCGGAAAACCGACGCTTAATCTGAATAATGTGTCTTATAAAACAACTTTGACCGTGGATAGAATCAAGGAAAACTTTATTGACCCTGAAGCTATATCTTTTTGGAATTTGCCGGCAACGATTAAGTTTTATGAAATGTCCGGTTTCTCGGCTTTGCGGCATCATATGCGTTTTTTGACGTTGTTGGCTTCTCCTTTTATGCTTTGCGCCATGGTTTTGGTGGCAGCTGTTTTTGCTTTGCGCCCCAACAACAGACGCGGCGGTGTGATGTTTTTGATTGTGGGTGGTATTGCAACGGGTTTTATTGTTTATTTTATGTCGCAAGTTATTTATGCTTTCGGTATTAACGGGTATATTCCTGAGTTTTTTGCCGCTTGGACACCGGCTTTGATTGCGATGCTTATCAGTGTTTCCATTTTGCTCCATTTGGAAGATGGCTAAATGTCTTGGCGCGAAAAAATCGCAGATATAGATATTTATGTGAGCTCGTTGTTTTATGACAACGGGCATTTTGTGTTTGATGAAAATATTTTGGGCAACCTTATCAGAAAAGGTATTCCGGAACTAATTGTTTTTTCTGCGGTATTGATTTTTTTTGCATGGCTTTGGGGAAAGAGGAAGCATAAGGTTTTTGCCGGAATTGATGATAAGGTTATGCTCTTGACCTCGGGGACAATGTTCTTGGGGCCGATTTTGATTGTAAACGGGATTTTTAAGTCTTTTTGGGGAAGAGCCAGACCGCAAGATATTTTACAATTTGGCGGTGATAAGCTTTTTAGTTTGCCGTTGGAAATTTCTGACCAATGTGTCTGGGATTGTTCTTTTATGTCTGGGCATACGGCGGTTGCTTTTTGGCTTGTTGCGCTGGCGTTGTTGGCTCCGAAAAAGTATAAACCATTGACTATAGGGGCGGCGCTTGCATTTGGTTGTCTTACCGCGGTGTTTAGAATCGGGCAAGGCGCGCATTTTTTGACCGATGTTTTGTTTTCGGCGGTCTTAATGCTTGTTTTGATATGGTTTGTTTATCGTCGCTTGTTTTTATTTGATGCAAACATCCGGCGCACGAAGATATAGCGGTTTGGGAAAGTCAAAAATCTTGTTTTGATATTTGTGTATTCCGCAAGCGGCCAAGTCTTCTATCGGCGGACAGTTGAGCATTTTGATAACATGGAGGCTTAAACCACTCGGTTTGTTTAAAAATCTCTCCACACCGTCGCCAACCAAAGTGATTTTTGGGCCACGCAATTGGTTGATTATTTCTTCATAAGTGCCGGCAGAAGGTTCGGTGATTTTTTTCTTTTTATCATCAAAAAGCTGGTAATAAAAATCTTCACGCTTGGTTTCAATGATAACGGCGTTAATCGTGGCAACTTCATCCGGCTGGAGACCGTGAACATAAGCCTCAAAAGCTGAAACGCCAATGACTTTTGTGTTTGGACAAGCTAAGCCGAAAGCTCTGGCTGCAGAAATTGATGAACGAACACCGGTAAAAGAACCCGGACCGGTGCAAACAACTGCTAAGTCTAAATCTTTGAATTGGAGATTTTCGGATTCCAACGTATTGCGGATTTCGGGAATGAGAACTTCTGCTTGTCCGAAGTCCATTTCCTCTTGAAAGGAGTCAACCGTGCGACCGTCTTTGCTTAACAGGATAGAAACGCCGTTGGCGGTGGTATCAAAAGCCAAAGTATACATTTTATTCACTTGCCTTACATTTTTGAGTTTTACTAATTGTTTTTATATTATAGATTATAGAAACAGACAATAATTTTAATAAAAAATCAGAAAATTTATGAGTTTTGAGCTGTTACAAGATATGTTTTATGCCGCGCCGGAGCTTTGGTATGCTTTGGCTGCGATGTTTGTTTTGCTGCTTGGGCTATGGCTATTTAATGTGATTAAGGTTTTGAAGCTTAAGCAGAGAAATTATTTTTTGAACAGAGACAGAGAACGTTATGCCGAAACTCTTTATGCCTCCAAAGACGGTTATTTTGCCTTTATTTACCCTGATGAAAAGGTCAATGATCCAAGAAAAACTATTAGAGAACGTTGCTCGCGGCGTTTGGCGGTTATATTAAATCTGGAAAAAGGTACAAACTCCTCTTTTGAAGATGTTTTAAGAACTTTTTATAAAGATGATGCCAAGAAGTTGGTTAAATATGTTAGCTTGTTGATGGATGACGGGGTTTCTTTTGAAGAAGAGTTTGTTCTGAAATCCAGCGGAAAACATATTAAACTGGCCGGCTCCAGAATTAATGGTTTGGACGGCAATATCTATTGCGACATGATTTGGTTTAGAGATGTTAGTTTTGAATCCGGTCGGATTGAGTTGTTGGAAAAAGAAAAAAATACGGCTCAGGAAAAGGTTTTGTTGCTGCGCGATTTGATTGATAATATTCCTTATCCGGTTTGGCTTAGAAACGAGGATTTGAAACCTGTTTTGGTTAATAAGAAATATGTTGATTTTGTGCCGGATTCCTCACAAGAAGAAATTTTGGAGGCTGGAATTGAAATTCCGTCAGCGGGCGGAGAAAGCGTTTTGAGGAATTTGGCCTTGAAAGCACATGGTACCAACAAAGTAAAGAAAGAAACGGTGTCTGTTGTTAAAGATGGTAAAAGGCACTCTTTTGAGGCGATAGAAACCCCATTTCATGCCGGACAAAGTTTGGATAAGATTTGTACGGCCGGTGCCTTAATTGAGGTTACGGAACTTGATGATCTGAAGCGAAATCTTAAACTGCACCAAAATGCGCATTTGGAGATTTTGGGCGCTTTGGGAACAGCTTTTGCTGTGTTTGATGATAAGTTTAAGCTTTCTTTTTATAACAAGGCATTTGCTAATTTTTGGAAGTTGGAAGATGTTTGGCTGGAGAGCTCTCCGACCTATGCGATGTTTTTGGATGTTATCAGAGAAAAAAGAATGTTGCCGGAAGTTCCGGATTTTCGCTTGTATAAAAATGATGAGCAAAAGGAGTTTTCTTCAATCATTGAGCCTAAAGAAGATATGTTGCATTTGCCGGATGGACGAACTTTTCGGCGTGTGCGCGCGCCACATCCCATGGGTGGTTTGGTGTTTGCCTTTGAAGATGTAACCGACCGCTTGGCGACAAGGAGAGCCTATAATTCTTTGCTTTCGGTACAAAAAGAAATTTTGGATAATTTGTTTGATCCGGTTTTGATTTTTGGGGCCAACGGGCGCTTAGTTTTTTATAATAAAGCTTATTTGAGTTTGTGGAAGGTTGATGAGGTTCTTTTGCAAAGTGAGCCCGGAATTGATGAGATTATTGAGGCTCAGGCAAAGTTTTTTGCTAATGTGGACGATTGGGCCGGACTTAAAAAAGACATTATTAAACATTTGACCAGTTTGACGACTAAGAGTTTTAGTCTAAAACGCAGTGATGGCGCTTCCATAGAGGTTTTGACGGCGGTTTTGTCTGATGGATCTATTATGATTACATATAAGCAGATATAGTTTTTTGTGTTAATATTTGACAAAATTATGTAAATATGGCATTTTATTAAGTGTAATAAGAGGAAGCCAGTAGGGCTTATTGTGGTGGAGTTTTGAATGAAAGAAGACGTTTCAAATCCGAACATTGAGTGGAAAAAGAATAATTCCGAACCAAGTGAGAGGCTTACTCTCAGAATTAATCATAAAGAAGCTGCCGTTTATTCGGCGGCAAAGAAAAATGTCCTTAAAGCTCCGCGTGTTTCAGCGGCGGAAAATTTGCCCAAAGGTTTGAAAAAGATTCGTAAAAAGGTCAGAACTATTGATGTTTCTTCCGAGTATGATGACGATGAGGAAGAGGAGTTTCAGTATGTTCCGGACAGCCTGGAGCAGCTTAATCAGGCTAACTCTTTGATGAATGCACTGAACGAAGAGGAAAAAAAGCTTCTGCACCATCAGGAAGAACTGCAAAATATGAATATGCAGCGGATGGCCGGAAAAATGGAGGCTTTGGCAACAGCTGCGCATATGGCAAAGCAAGCCGGATTAAGCGGTTTTGAGCAAAAGGCAATTGTGAAAAATCAGCAGTCAAATGAGCCTTTGGAAAATATTGCAAAGCAAGCTGTCGGAGATATGTTGAGCCAAAAAGAAAAAACGGCGACTAAAAAAATTCCGGAAGGCAAGGTTATTCAGACCTTACGCGGCGTTAAAAGAGTTAAAGATGCCGGAGGGACCAAGGCTTTGGAAGGACTTTCTTTGGATGCTTTGATAAAAGCCGGTGAAAAGAACCTTTCCGATGAGGATTTGGCTAAGATTGCCGCTAAAGAAAATAATGAGCTTGCTAAAAAGATTCTGAAAAAATCCGGGCAAGATGTTAAGAAAAAACGTAAAAAAGAGATGCCGGATAAAATAAAGTCTAACAAAAAGGGCTTGGTCAGACGTAATTTATCTTTAAATAATTTGCACGACCGTTAGTCTTAGCTATGTCCTGAGGGATATTTTTTGGTTAAATATGCCAATAGGATTAGTCCGGGGATGACCATTAAAGCTGTTATGAAGAAGAAGATATCCCAGCTGACGTGGTCTGCCAAAAATCCGCTGGTGGCGGCAAAAACATCTCGGGCAAAACTCATCAAAGAAGAAAGCAAAGCATATTGTGTGGCTGTGTAAGCAATGTTGCACAAAGAGGACAGATATGCCACCAAAGCGGTAGCTCCCATTCCGGCTGAAATATTGTCCAAAGAGATGGTTACGGTGAGCAAATATATGTTATGACCGGCATAAGATTGAGCAACAAACATTAAGTTGGTTATGCCTTGTAAAACACCAAACCAGAACAGAGACTTCATTATGCCGAAGCGATTGATTATTAGGCCGCCGGCAATGCCGCCGAGAATCGTGGCTATCATCCCATAAAGTTTGCTGACATAAGCAATCTCTACTTTGCTGAATCCCATGTCATCATAAAAAGGATATGCCATGGGGCCCATATAGGCATCACTCATACGATAGAAAAAGATAAACAGTAAAATAACAGCCCAATCCGGTTTGCGCATAAAGTCTTTGAAGGGGTCATAAACGGCTGTCAGCAGAAATTTTTTGATGCGTTTGCGGAGAGAGCCTGAGTATGAAACTTGAGTTTTTTTTGAATCTTGTGCCGGCTCTTTGGAACAGAGAATCGCAATCATACCGATAAGGGCACCCAGAGACATAATGACATAAACATTGTTCCAGCTCATAACGGAAGCCATCCATATTGCTCCCGCACCTGAGAAGATGAGGCCGAAACGATAACCCAAAACAAAAATGGCCACACCGGCACCTTGCTCTTTGCTTGAAAAACTTTCAATGCGGTAGGCATCAAGTACGATGTCTTGTGAAGCAGAAGCAATAGTTACCAAAACAGCAAAAAAAGCCATGGTTAAAGGGCTTGCAGAGGGGTTAACCGTTGACATACATAAAATGGATAACATTAGAATAATCTGCGTGAACAAAGCCCAACCACGGCGGCGGCCAAGGCGGCAGAATAGGGGCAAACGTATGCGGTCAATCAGCGGAGACCAAGCCCATTTGAAGCTATATGGTGTTTTGACCAAAGAAAAAAGCCCGATGGCGGCATAAGAGATTCCGGCATCTTTGAGCCATAAATTTAGCGTGCCGAAAACCAGAAGCAATGGAAAACCGCTGGAGAATCCGAGCGCAATCATGGTAAGCATTCGCTTATCCATATAAATTCTTGCCGCTGTCAGCCATTTTTTTAGCATTGGTATCTCTCTCTTTCTTTGAGTTTGAGCTTAGGCGAAATAGGTTAAATTTTATATAATATGCACATTGCTTTTTTAGCAAAAACAGAGAGCTGTAAAAAAGTTTTAGATATTAACCAAATTTTTATTTACTTGCCTTAAATCCACAATATATTGTTGTTTGAAATTGCTTAAAGCACTATATCTTGTAATTTGAAAGGTCGGATAATGTTGGAAAAACAGGTAGTTAAGCGTGATGGTAAAACAGAAAAGTTTGATTTAGGCAAACTTAGAAAAGTTATGGAAAGGGCAACAAAAGGTTTTGACCTTGATTTGAAACCTTTAGAAGAAAAGATGGCAGATTTTGTGAAAGACCAAACCCAAACCTCCGAAATTGCCAAATATCTAACAATGAGTGCCTTGAGTTTGACAACGGTTAACGATCCTGATTGGAAAAATGCAGCCGGACGTTTGAAACTTTTTGAGCTTTATAAACAAATGTCTGAAACACGTCAAACAGGCAAAGATTATGATAAACTTTATGATTATCCGAAGTTTTTGAAATTTGCCGAAGAAAGCGGCATTTATTCAAAAAGAATCAGCGAAGTTTATTCAGAGGAAGAAATTAAGCTTGCGACCGGTTTTATAGAGCCAAAGTTTGATTTGGTTTATGATTATGCCGGGATTAACTTGCTGATTAAGCGTTATTTATGCGAATATGGCGATAGAATCGTTGAGCTGCCGCAAGATATGTTTTTATCCATTGCGTTGTTGATTGAGCAAAATGCGGATAAGGATGTGCGTCTTGGTCTGGTTAAGGATACTTATGAAAAACTTGCCAACAGAAAAATATCTTTGGCAACACCGCTGTTGATGAATTTGCGTCGTCCGAATGGTAATCTGAGCTCTTGCTTTATTACGGTTATGGATGACAACAGAGATTCCATTTTTTATGTGATTGACCAGATTTCGGCGATTTCAAAATTCGGCGGCGGGGTTGGTTGCAACTTGTCCAGAGTGCGTTGCAAAGGTGCCAGAATTAGGGGAATCAAAAACTCCTCCGGCGGCGTTATCCCGTGGATAAGAATTATTAACGACACGGCGGTTGCGGTTAACCAACAAGGCAAGCGCAAAGGCGCGGTTACCGTGTCCTTGGATATGTGGCATTTGGATATTGAGGACTTTTTGGAGTTGCGCACGGAAAACGGCGACCAGAGAATGAAAGCCTATGATATTTTCCCGCAAGTGGTTATTCCTGATTTGTTTATGAAAAAAGTTGAAAACAACGAAAAATGGTTGTTGGTTGATCCTTCCGAGGTGCGTCGGGTTTATGGTAAGGAAATTGCCGATTTGTGGGGCGAGGAGTTTGATAAGCTTTATAATCAGCTTTATTTAGACGCGCAGTTCGGAAAGCTTGAAATGTTTAAGTTCGTTTCGGCCAAAGAACTGTTGAAAAGAGTGATGAAGTCTCAGGTGGAAACAGGTATGCCTTATATTGCTTTCAAGGATACCTTAAACAGAATGAATCCGAACAAGCATGACGGCGTCATTGTTGGAACAAACCTTTGCACGGAATCGCATAGCAATGTTCGTCCGACACAGTTTGAAAAGAAACGTTTGGATGGCGAAAATATTGTTTCCGTGGCACATGGCGGTTTGGTTCATGTTTGTAATCTGGTTTCAATTAACTTGGCGAATGTGGACAGCGATGAAGAGCTTGAGAGTATCTGCGATACCTCGGTCAGAATTTTGGATAATGCTATAGATTTTACGGAAGTTCCGATTTTGGAAGGTTCTTTGCATAATAAGCGCTATCGTACTATCGGGGTTGGTGCGATGGGTTTGGCAGACCATTTGGCAAAGCGGAATATTCCGTATAATGCTTCAGCTGATTATGTTGATGATTTGTTTGAGAAGTTTGCGCTTTATAATATCAAAGCCAGCATTGCTTTGGCAAAAGAAAAGGGAACTTTCGGCGCTTATGAAGGCTCTGATTGGTCAAAAGGCTTGATTTTGGGGCGCAGACAGTTGATGTATGCTAACTCTAAATATGCTAAACAATGGAATCAGGTCTTTGCGGATTTGGCAAAATACGGAATCAGAAATTCGCAGATTACGGCGATTGCACCGAATACCAGCTCCTCACTTATTCAGGGTTGTACAGCCTCGGTTTTGCCGATTTACAGCAAGTTTTTTGTGGAGAATCACAGCAAAGGAAGCGTGCCGAATTGTCCACCTTTTATTAAGGATAAGTTCTGGTTTTATCAGGAAAACCGCAATCTGAGCCAACAGTTGGTGGTTGAGGTGATGTCGCGGATTAATAAGTGGATTGATACGGGTATCTCTATTGAGCTGATGTATAATCTGAACCGAAATATTAAAGCACGCGATATTTATGACACAATTATGGATGCTTGGAAAAAAGGTATTAAGACCTTGTATTATACGCGAACCATTCAGAAAGACGGTTCTTCCGCCGAAAAAGAAGAATGCATCAGTTGTGCCGGTTAGGTTTAAAAAGGAGTGAAAAATGCAACGCAAAAGATTGTTTAATGTTGAAGGTGACGACAGCCTGATTAATCGTAAGATGATTAAAGGTAATGTTACAAACTTGTTTAATCTTAACAATGTTAAGTATCAATGGGCGAACAAGCTTTATCGTTTGATGATGGAAAACTTTTGGATTCCTGAAAAAGTTTCGCTTTTTGATGACAAAAGAGCCTATGATGAGTTAACTCCGGCAGAGCAAAATGCTTATGATGGTATTTTGTCTTTCTTGGTCTTTTTGGATTCAATCCAGACCAATAATTTGCCAAACATCAGTGATTATATTACGGCTCCGGAAGTTAATCTGATTTTGGCAATTCAGACCTATCAGGAAGCAGTGCATTCGCAAAGCTATGCTTATATTATTGAAAGTATTATTCCGGCTGAAAAACGTGCCTATATCTATGATAGGTGGCGTGATGATAAGATTTTGTTGGAGCGGAATAAGTATATTGCCGAAATTTATCAGGACTTTGTTGATGAGCGAAATGATAAAAATTTTGCTCGTGTGCTGATTGCTAACTATTTGTTGGAAGGCGTTTATTTTTATAACGGGTTCAACTTCTTCTACAACTTGTCTTCACGTTCCTTAATGGTTGGTACGGCAGATGAGATTAAATATATTAACCGTGACGAGCTGACGCATTGTGTGATTTTTGCAAATATCATTAAAGAAATCAGGGCAGAAAACTCTACCTTCTTTTCGGAAGATGAGATTTACGAGATGTTTGCTAAGGCGGTTGAACAAGAGATTAACTGGAGCAACCATATTATCGGGGATCAGGTTTTGGGTATTACACCGGAAACCATTGAAAAATATACCAAATTTATTGCCAACAAACGTCTGAAAGATATTGGTATGAAACCGATGTATGAAGGATTTGACGAGAATCCTTATGCGCATCTGGAAAAAATCTCTGATACCAACGGCGAAGGAAATGTTAAAGGCAACTTCTTTGAGGCCAACGTATCCTCTTACAACCAAAGTACTGCCGTTGAGGGTTGGGACGAAATATAAAAAACTCGTATAATGGGTAACTAATGCAGATTTCGCGAGTTGAAAAAATGCTCACCACATAAAATAAAACCCCGCTTGCGGCGGGGTTTTTCTTAATGTTGGTTTTTGCGATTGTTGTACATGGTTACAAAGTCAATCGGGTTTATCATAAACGGCGGAAGACCTCCCTCAACCAAACAATTGGTTACAACATTGCGTGCGAAGGGGAAGATAAGCCGCGGAATTTCAATCATCAATACCGGTTCAAGATGTTCGGCAGGAACATTTAAGGCAACAACCGCCGCATAGGTTAATTCCAAGATAAAGAGTTTTTGTTGGTTGACATCGCCGTTCATGCTGATTTTAAGTTCAACATTGTAAAAATTTTCTTCCAAAGCACGATATGCAACCTCAACATTAATCTGAACATCAGGTGCAGATGTGATTTCCTTAAAAATTTCCGGCGCATGAGGAATTTCTAAAGATAAGTCTTTAATATATTGCGTATTAATCATTATGGCCGGTTGATTGTTTTGTTGAGCAGTTTGCTCGTTAGCTGTGTTTTTGGGTTCTTTACTCATATAATTTTCTCCTCAAACAGGGCGTTATTGTTAATTTTAGCAATACTATAAATAATATCAGTCGTCAAATATTTATAGTTGATAATAAACGCCAATTTAGCTATATATTAATAAGAAGATAGATTTAGATTTTTGATGAGGAAAAAATGGCTGCGTATTTGGATATTATCATTTTGTTGGTTGTGGTGGTGTTGATTTTCAGTAAGCTTAAAAGTTTGCTTGGAACAAGGCCTGATAATTTTGAACAACACAAAATGTCTGACGAAAGCGCGGCCAAGATTTTTGATATCATTGTTAAAGAGGCTGAAAAAAAGGCTGCCGAAGAAGCGAATCAGGCTAAGGCTGAGGAAGTTAAGATTCCTGATGAAGAGCTGAGCGAAGTTGATAAAGTGTTGATGCAAATGCCCGGTTTTAATCGTGAGAAGTTTTTGAGCGGTGCCGAAAAAGCTTTTGAGATTATTATTGTGGCTTTCAGCAAAGGAGATGTTGAAACACTTGAGATGTTGGTTAACAAAACTTTGTTGAAGAAGTTTCAAGAGATTATTGAAAAGCGCAAAGCTGACGGTATTACTTCCGAGACGGATTTTATCGGCTTTGATGATGTTGAAATTGTTGATGCAAAAATCACCAAAAACGGTGTTGCCAAAATTACCGTTAAGTTTGTCAGTGAGCAGGTTAATATTTTGAAAGATAAAAACGGCGAAGTTATTGAAGGTGATGAGAACTTTATTCAGAATATTACTGATAACTGGACCTTTGAAAGAGCTATCAGCTCTACCAACCCCAACTGGATGTTAATTTCTACGAAAAAATAATGAAACGCGTTATTTTTACTTTTGCTCTTTCTCTGTTGCTTTTTGCTTGCGGCAAGGAAGAAGAAAAAACCAAAGAATCGGTTATAGAAAAAACCGAAGAAGTTGTCGTTGTGCCTGAAGTTGAGGTCTTGCCGACAACTTTTGGTGCTTTGGCAAATTGGAAAAATGATGATATGAGCCAAGCTATCCGCGCTTTTGCAGATTCTTGTGCTAAGATAAGCGGGGAGAAGGGCGAATATCTTTCTAACGCGATGGTCAAAATTAAAACCGCGAATTATCAGGCGATTTGTAGGGATTTTGCGGCGCGAGGGATTTTATCTGCAGATGATTTCAGAGCATTTTTGGAAAAGAATTTTATTCCTGCTTTAGTGGTCGGAAATGGCTCTGAAATCGGAAAATTCACATCATATTATGAATCCTCTCTCAATGCGTCTTATCACAAAAGCGATAAATATAAATATCCGATTTATGGTCGCCCGAATGATTTGATAGAGTTTAATGTAAAAGATTTTGATGAAACGCAGCCCTCCAAAAGATATGTCGGACGGGTTAAGGGACAAAAGCTGGTGCCTTATTATACCCGCGCCGAAATTGAGGCCGGTGCCGGAGATGCGCCGGTGTTGCTTTGGGGAGATGATCCGGTTGATATTTATGTGATGCAGATTCAGGGTTCGGCGGTGGCTGATTTGGATGATGGTCGCAAGGTGCGTGTGGGTTATGCGGACAACAATGGGCATGCTTTTAAGGGAATCGGCAGCATATTGTTGAGTAAAGGCTTGATTAAGCCTGGCGAAGCCTCTATGGGTAAAATCAAAAAATGGTTGAAGAAAAACGGTCAGTTGGCTTTGGATAATATGGCCGAGAACAAACGCTATGTTTTTCATCGCCTGGTGGATGCCGAAGGGCCGATTGGGGCGCAGGGTGTGCCATTGCGCGCCGGAAGGTCTTTGGCTGTTGACAGAAAATATATTCCGCTCGGGGCACTTTTGTGGTTGGAAACAACCGGACCGGATAAGGAAAAAATTGAAAAACTGGTGGTGGCGCAAGATATCGGCGGCGCAATAAAAGGTGCGGTTAGAGGTGATTATTTTTGGGGTTCCGGCAAAGATGATGTTTTAGATTATGCCGGTCGGATGAACTCGGAAGGTCGTTATTTTATTTTGTTGCCCAAACAAACGGGAGTTGTGGCTGATGACTGAGCATAAACGGATAAGCAAGGCAGATATGCTGATTTATAAGGCTTTGAACAAAGCTATTGAGAATGATAAGCTGCGGATTTATTTGGATTATGGCAAGATAAATCGTCCGGGGTCGCCGGTTTATGACCCTTGGGAGAGTTTGTTGCCGATTTTGATTCCGGTTTTGCTCGGATTATTGCTGATTTTTTCGGTCGGCGTGTTGTTCGGTTTGCTGTTTATTGTGGCGATGATTTCGGTTTACAGCGTTTATTTTAAGAAAAAGATTTATCGGCGGCTGATTGAACGCACCAAGCGTTATATCACAACCGGATATGAGCATTGTGATACTTTGTGGAATTTTGGCGGTTTGGTTTTTGTTAATGCCGAAAACAAAAAGCTTGGTTGTGTTTCGCCGGAAGGGGATTGGAAAGATTTTGTGGTTTTGAATTTTTCAGAGTTTATGACCGAACATAAAGAAGAACCCAAAGAAGAAAAAGAAGAGAAGAAAGAAGAAGCTCCTGATGAAAATGCAAAAGCTAAAACAAGGTCAAGAACCAACCCCAGAAGATAAGGATTTTTGGGCAGAAATCGCCGGAGAGGTGCAACGTCTTGATCAACCGCCAGAGCCGCCGCTTAAAAGTGTGGTTATTAAAGAAGTTGAGCCAACAATTCGGATGAATGAGGTTTACCACGGTAATGATTTAGGCGAGCTGCGTGAGGGAAGTTTGGCGGATATTGACGGGGCTACCGCCAGAAGATTCAAACGCGGTGATTTTGCTGTTGAGGCAACGCTTGATTTGCACGGTTATACGGAAGAGCGTGCTTATAATGCCGTGTCTGATTTTATTAAAAAAGCCTATTTGGCGCAAAAGCGTTGTGTATTGATTATTACCGGCAAAGGCTTGGCGCATGATGAAGAAAGAGATATTTTGGCTTTCAAAGGTTTGTTGAAAGAAAAAGTGCCGCAATGGCTGAATGGTCGCGAATTGCGGCCGTTGATTTTGGCTTTTCGGCATCCGGATGTTAAGCTCGGCGGTAGCGGTTCTTTGTATATTTTGTTGCGCCGTAAGAGATAGACTAAAGTTTTTTATCCGCAGAGTGGCAATAAGCGACAATCGGGCATTCGGCACAATTTGGTTTTTGAGCTTTGCAGATGTATCTGCCAAACAAAACTAGCCAGTGATTGGCGTTTTTGACACAGTTTGCGGGCAGAACTTTCAGTAAGTCCTTTTCTACCTCCAGCGGTGTTTTGCCGTGAGAGAAGTCCAGACGATGGGAAATGCGCATAACATGCGTATCTACAGCCAGAGTCGGTTCATTAAACCAAACATTTAAGACAACATTGGCGGTTTTGCGTCCGACACCGGCCAAACTTTCCAAGGCTTCGCGATTGTGCGGAACTTCTCCGTTGTATTTCTCTACCAAGTCTTGGCTCAAGGCCATAATGCTTTTGGCTTTGTTATTAAACAAGCCGATGGTTTTAATATATTCTTTGAGTTTGTCTATGCCGAGGTTGAGCATTTTTTGCGGTGTGTCGGCAACTTCAAACAGCGTCTTAGTGGCTTTGTTGACACCTTTGTCCGTAGACTGAGCAGACAAGACAACCGCCACCAGCAAAGTATAGGCATTTTTATAATCCAGTTCGCAACGCGGGTTGGGGTCGCGCTGGTTGAAGATTTCCATAATCTCAAGAATCTCTTTGGCATTACGCATTAGGCTTTTACTCCTCCGGCGCCTGCCGCTTTGGGGGCATTGCTGTCTAAGGGCCAACGCGGACGTGGTTTGAAGTCCAGGTCATTGGTGTAGCCTTTGGCAAAGCGCTCCAAGCCGGCCCAAGCTATCATTACGCCGTTGTCGGTGCAAAAACGAACCGGCGGGGCAGAAAATTCAAGACCATTTTTATCAGCGAGTTCTTTAAGTTTGCCACGCAGAAAGGTGTTTGCGGCAACACCGCCAGAAACAACCAAATCTTTGCCTTCGGGATAGTTTTGTTTGAAATAGGTGATGGCTTTGGCAAGCTTGCGTGTTAAACAATCCGTGGCGGCAACTTGAAAAGCGGCGCAGATATCTGCTGCTTCACGCTTGCGCATAATGGCGTGCTCAATATTACCGTCTTCCGAGTAAGATTCAATAATCTTACGCACGGCGGTTTTTAAGCCGGAGAAAGACAAGTTGCAATCGCCGGAACCAATCAGCGGGCGGGGCAAAACGAATCTGTCCGGATTGCCTACCGCAGCCATCTTTTCTATCATTGGGCCGCCGGGGTAGCCTAAGCCCAACATTTTGGCAACCTTGTCAAAAGCCTCGCCGGCAGCGTCATCAATGGTGGTTCCTAAGCGCTCATATTCGCCGACATCTTTAACAACGAGTATCTGGCAATGTCCGCCGGAAACCAAAAGCAACAGATAGGGATATTTTACGTCGCTGGTTAAGCGTGCGGCAAGGGCGTGGCCTTCCAGATGATTGACGGCAACAAAAGGTTTGTTTAGCGCCAGAGCCAAGGCTTTTCCAGCCATGACACCAACGACAACACCACCGATTAAGCCGGGGCCGGAAGAGGAGGCAATCGCATCAATGTCTTCTAACTTTATGCCGGCACGTTTGACGCAGAGTTCTATAATCTCGTCAATATGTTCCAAATGCGCGCGTGCGGCAATTTCCGGGACAACACCGCCAAAGGTTTTGTGTTCTTCTTGCGAAAGTAGGCTTTCACCCAGAATCTCACGCTTGTCATTAACAATGGCGGCGGCTGTTTCATCACAACTGCTTTCTATTCCTAAAACTATCATCTGAAAATCCCAAATTTTGTTGCAGTTTTTGTAAAATCTTAATACATTATAGGCATAGTAATAAACTATATTTGGAAAATTGCCAAGAATTATCAGCAAAGGGGTTGAGAAATGGTCAAAACCGAAGAGCTTGCAGAGAAAAAACAGCCGGAGGAAAAAGAGCTTCCGAAAGCAAAAATTTCTAAATTTAAGTTGTTTTTTTGGATGATTGTGGTTTTGGCTGTGGTTGGGGTTTCGCTTTGTCCGCAAACGCTGCTTCGGGTTTATGATTATGCCATTGAGCGTTTGGGTAAAAATGAACCGCAAGGTCCAACGCCGTTGGAGGTTTTGCAACAGGAAGTTAATGCTTTGCAAAAGCAACTGGCGCAAATGCAATATCGTTTGGAAAACCAAGGACCGACAACAGCAACTGTGATGATTGATGATGCGGATTTGGCGATGATGAAAGAGCGTTTGGCAGTTATTGAAAAACAGAATCTGAACGTGATTAACTCTAAGGCAGACGTGGCTTTGGTTTTGGGTCTTTTGACCAGACTGGATAAGGCGGAAGCACAAATCGGCAAGCTTACCAAAATCTCGGATGACGGTGCTTTGATTTTGAGTGCGACCATGATGGTCAAGGATACTGCCGAAAAAGGCGAGCCTTTTGCTTATGAAGCCGAAGTTTTGGATATCTTGGCCAAAGGGGATGCGCAAATCAGCGCTTCCGTGGCAGAGATTGTGAAATATGCGCCGCAGGGGATTAAGTCTAAGACGGCTTTGATTGCCGAATTTGATGCTCTTTATGAAGAGGCGGTTGCTCAGCAAAAAGCAGAATTTACAAAAACATGGAAAGACAGACTAAACAGCAAGCTCAACGAAATTATTAAGGTTAAGAAAACCAAAAAAGACGCACCTGAGTTTGAAGAAGATAAGTTGCTTGAAAAAGCCAAGGGCTTGGTTGATGAAGGAAAATTTGAAAAAGCTATGGCTTTGTTAACAGAAGTTGAGCAAAAAGATGCCAAAACAGCCGCATTGTTGAATGGTTGGTTGGCTGAAGCTCAGGCAAGATTGGAGTTTGATAAGGCTGTGAGCCAAATTTCGGCTCACTCATTGGCGCTGATGAAAGTGAACTATATTAAAGGAGAAACCGATTATGACTAGAAAAATATCATCTTTTATCTTTATCGGTCTGATTTTTACGCTGGCGGTGTGGATGTCAGACAAAAACAGCGTGATTACCGTTGATTGGCGCGGGTATGTTAATCGGTTTTCTATTCCCGAGGCCATGCTGTTGGTGTTGGTCTTTGTGGCGGTGGTTGATTTCTTGAACAGAATCTTGCGCAAGCTGGTTATGGCTCAGGTGAAAGAAACGTACCGTTATAATCTCGGAAATATGGTAAACGAGGGTGAGGCAATTAATGTTTTGGCTGACAAAATCAGCGAAAAAATCGTTATTGACCGCCACGACTTTGATAATTCACTTTTGTTGGTTTTGCGCACGATGACAAGTATTACAGCCGGTGATATGAAGGAAGCTCGGATTAACTTGCGCGCTTTGAAAAAACTGATTGGCAATGACCCGATTATAGATCTCTTGAAGATGAAGATTTATAAGGGAGAAAAAGATTTTGACAAGATGGAAAAGCTGTCTGCCAAGATTATGAAGAATGATGATATTCGTCTGGTTGGTATGAAAGCTGCCGTTGAAGCTCAGATGCAGAAAAAAGAATTTGCCGAGGCTTTGGCTACGGCTAACAAAGCTTTTGAACTTCGTCAGGACTTGTATTGGGTTATTGAAAGTGCTTTTGAACTCCGTGCCAAAGCCGGAGATTGGGATGGCGCTTTGCAGGTTTTGGAATCGGGAAATAAGAAAAAAATTATTCCAAACACAAAATTTAAGCGCCTGAGAGCCATTGTATTATATGAGATGGCTTTGGAGGCACAGAAAAAAGGTGATGATGTTAACTTCTTCCGTTTGTGTTCTCAAGCAATTGAGTGTGATGAAACTTTGGTTCCTGCCGCTGTTGCAATGGCTAGATATTATAATGCCAATGATAATCAGTATCGTAAGGCTGCGAAAGTTTTGTTGAATGCCTGGAATAAAAACCCGACAGCGGACGTTGCTTATGAATATTTAAAACTTTATCCGAAAGATGATATTACCGCAAAAATTCAGCGTGTTGAGACTTTGGCTCAGACAAATTCTTTGCGTCCGTCTTTGAATAATCTGTTGTTGGCTGAGCTGTCTACGGAGGCCGGACTTTGGGGTAAGGCTAAAGCTGAGATTGAGATGTTCTTGATCAATAATCCGGCGACCAAAAAGCTGGCTAAGATGATTGCTCAATATGAAAAGCTTAGCAATAATGATAAAAAAGAAGCGGCTAAATGGAAAAAGAAAGAAGCAACCTGTGCAGATGATGCAATGTGGGTTTGTGATGAGTGTGGTCATGCTACTGAAGAATGGCAGCCGATTTGTCCGAAATGCGGTTCCTTTGGTTTGAGCCATTGGCGCTTGTATGTTGAGAAACCTGAAAACGAGGCAATCGTTGAGGTTCAGGCATCAGATGATGATAACGACGAATAATTAAAAATTTGGCGGCTGACAGTTTTCTGTCGGCCGTTATTTTAAATAAAATTAGCGGAGAGGGTTATGGAAAACAATATGCTTAAAAAAGTTTGGTCAGAGAAGTTTAAACAAGTTCCCGAAACATTACAGCGAATCCGTGAAGTTAGGTCTGCGGCGACGGCTTTTAATACAAATATTGATGCCGTGTTGAAGATTAAGGGTAAGGACTTGGAAAAACTAGCTGCTAAGCAAAAGCTCTCTTTGCAGGACTTGGAGCGTATTGAACATACAAAGTTACTAGCTCCGTCTGATGTGGTTAAGGGAATCTTTAAGTGCTTTAAGAACGGTATTGCCGAAGAGTGGTTGACCGAAGATAAGGCAATTTATGATTGGATGGTGGAAAATCTGGGCTATGATCGTTTGCAAATGGGCGGGCAAGGCGGTATTGTTGCCAATGTTTTGGCTGTGGTCGGTGTGCAGAAGGTGGTGGCGCATACAAACTCTTTGCCTAAGCTTCAGGCAGAGCAGTTTTTGCCATTAAAAAATTTGGTTTCTTTTGATGAAAAAGGTGCAGAAAAACCTGCTTCAGAAATTGACAGAGCCAAAGATATTCCACTCATCCACTGGATTATTGAATTTGATAAGGGTGATGAGGTTGTTTTGGATGGGCAGAAATTTGTTTGCCCGAAGTCTAATCGCTTTATTGCAACTTATGACCCATTGAACCTTAAACTGGTGGTGGATGAGAATTTTGTTAAGGCTTTGGCAAAAGACAAGGCTGAATATATTGTGCTTTCGGGTTTCCATGCCTTAACCGAGCAAAATAACGGTGTTAAGCTGCAGGATGATATTTTGCCGGTTATTAAAAGCTGGAAGGAGCAGGGAAGCTTAATCCATTTGGAAATTGCATCTACGCAAGATATTGCCGTACGCAAGGCTTTGTTACAAAAAATTGCACCGATTGTTGATTCTATAGGCATCAATGAGCGTGAGGCGATGGATATTCTGGAAGTTATCGGTGAAGAAGATTTGGCCAAAGAATGCAACGCCAACCCGAACTCAGTGAATATGTTTAAGGCGTTGTTTAAGATTAAGAAACATATGGAAGCCCCCAGAATCCAGCTGCATATGTTTGGGTTATATATGACTTTGCAAGATGAGGGTTTTAAGATTTCGCCGGAAGCAAATTTGCGCGGGATGATGTTGGCGGCTACAGTTGCAGCCGGAAAAGCCGGTACGGGAAACATTAATAAAGCTGAGAACTTGTTATGGGCGCAAGGGCAGGAGGTTTCGGATATCGGGTTAAACGAACTGGCAAAGTTGGCTGATTATGTTAAAAGATCTGATTTACTTGAAACAGGTTTTGCTGCTTATGAAGGTTTTGAGCTGATTGCTTTGCCGACAATTATTGTTGAGAAGCCTCTGACCTTGGTTGGTATGGGCGACACAATCTCGTCGCTTTCGTTATTGGCTGCCAGATAGTCGGTGTTATGTTAAGCAGACTTTCGGAACTAAATGATAGATATATCCAAAACAATGGTTTTGGGTGTGGTGATGAGGCTTTTGTTTTTACGGATAGAAGCTCAAAGCTTGTTTTGTCGGCACCGCATGCAGTTAAAACATATCTTAACGGCAAAGTGAAATCCGCAGATTTATTTACGGGGGCGTTGGTGGATTTTGTCGGCGAAAAATGCCAAATCTCAACCCTTATTCGCACATCATATCAGGATAAAGAATATTTAGCCGATGAATTTATTAAGGTGCAGAATATCGGAGAAAAGTTCTTTTTAGATATTCACGGAATGGTGGACCATGAGGATTTTGAGTTAGCTGTCGGCACGGGATTATTGGAAGCTGACGCATATCAAAAAGCCGTTAATGCCGTTGGCATTATCGGGGAGAAATATGGACTGCGTAAGGTTCTTAATCATCCCCATTATTCCGGAATTGCCGGAATGAAGGCCTTGACCGCGCGTATGCAGATGTTTACGGGAAAACCATTGGCTTTGCAGTTGGAAATCGGACGAGAATACAGAGACTTTCAGGAGTTTCCGAAAAAGGTTATAGAAAAAACAGTCCCTTTTTTGCAAGAGTTGGTTTTGAATCTGGAAAAGCAGCTTTGAGGCTTAGTTTTTATCTTTCAGAAAAGTGTTAATTGCATCAATAACCCTTTGAACGGTATTGTCTACTTGCTCTTCTTTAGTCTCAACAATGATGTCTGCTTCGGAATAGTAGGGATATTCTTCTTTAATGTATTTTTCCAGCTTGTTTTTTAAGTGTTCGTCATTGCCTTTGAGAAAAGGACGATGTTTGCGACCTGCCGTGCGGTGATAAAGAACATCAATATCTGCCTTAAGCCAGATGGTGATGGCGTGTTCTTTGGCCAGAGCTCTGGTTTGTTCAGCCACAAAAGAACCGCCGCCTGACGCCAGAACGCAAGGCGCGCCTTGCAACAGACGTTTCATAACGCGTTGTTCGCCGGCGCGATATTCTTCCGCACCAAAACACTTCAAAACATCAATCAAAGAAAGACCGGCGGCTTTCTCAATCTCTTGGTCTCCGTCAACAAAGGGAAGGTCTAATTTTTTTGCCAGTCTTTTACCCACGCTGGTTTTGCCACTTCCCATTAAGCCGACCAGCAGGATTATTTTATCAAATTGTTGCATTTTTTTTAATTTTTCTTTCAATCTCTTTTGATAAATAATATAGTGAATCGCATATTTATCAATAATTTTTATAAGGTTATAAGATATGAGACAGAAAAAATCAAACGCAATATTTTATATTTTGGGTGTTGTTATTTTGGCGGGATTGTTCTTTGTGCTTTCTCGTGATGTGAGTGTTAAGACCGAAGTTGTTGAACAGCCTTTGGAAAATACGTTTTTGAATAAGTAGGCTCAATGCAGAATTTCGGAATAGATGAGTTCTTGGAGATGATGGCGGCCGAAAAAGGGGCTGCTCAAAATACGCTTGAGGCTTATCGCCGAGATGTTCAGCAGTTTATAGATTTTGTTGCCGCAAAGGATGTTTCTGATTTTACGCGGACGGATGTTTCAGCTTTTGTGCAAGACTTGGGCGAACGTAAGTTTTCGCCTAAAACCGTAGCAAGAAAGCTCTCGGCCGTGCGTGAATATTTTAAGTTTTTGTATTCGGAGAAAGAGATTAAAGATAATCCGGCGGCGAATGTTTTATCTCCTAAAAAAGAAAAGTCTTTGCCAAAGTTTTTGACCGAAGAAGAAATCAGGCAGCTGATTGAGGCGGCAAAAGCGCATCCGGACTTTCGGCACAAAAGAACCGCGGTTATGTTGGAGCTGATGTATGCCTGCGGTTTGCGCGTGTCCGAGCTTGTCAGCCTGCCTGAGAATTGTATAAATTATGATAAAAAACAGATTATGCTCAAAGGTAAAGGCAGCAAAGAGCGAATCGTTCCCGTGGCTGTGGCTGCGTTGAATGCTGTTTCCGAGTATATGACTTATCGGGATTATTTTTTGAAAGCAGGCCGAAAATCTGTTTGGTTGTTTCCTTCCAAAATATCTTCTTCCGGACATATTACGCGAGATGCTTTTTTTAAAAATATTAAAGATGCGGCGATAGAAGCCGGTTTGCCTCGCGAAAGAGTTACGCCGCACGTTTTGCGCCACTCTTTTGCCACCCATCTGCTCAATCATGATGTGGATTTGCGCTCCGTGCAAAAAATGCTCGGGCATGAAGATATCGGCACAACCGAAATATACACCCATATCATCTCCGAAGCGTTGATTAGGAAGGTGCAGAGTAAACACCCTCTGGCTAAAAAACTCGTGTAATGGGTAACTAATACAGAAACTGCGGGGTAAAATTTTTAGTCATGTACTTCTGTGTACACTCAAAAAATTTTTCCCTTGTTTCTTATTATTTACCTCATTCTCCGAGTTTTTACAAAAAGTGGTCATCTAGTACAGAAATTTCAGGTCAAAAGTGTCCTCACGACCTTTATTCTCCGAGTTTTTACAAAACTCGTGTAATGCTTATTTAGGTTATGTAAGAAAATTTAAAAAAAATTACGGGAGGGTGCGGTTAAGCAACTCCTCCCGAGGTTTGACATCATAATTCATTTCAAGCTCTCTGCATATTTTTTGCAGAAAAGCTCCAGCAAGTCCCGAACGGTGCTTTCGTCGGTGATTTCTTCCGAAAGCGTTTGGAAAACTTGGACATTAAGTTCATCCTCTGTCCAGGCAACTGCCAAATCCCATTCCTGAGCACCGAACCCAACTGGGTGCAGCTCCTTAACTTTGTGAGCTAAGAAAGCTTCGTTGAAGTCTTTACCTACAGTCTGCGCATAGATGACAGCAGCTTTGGTCTTGAAGCGTTCTACCAGTTGTTCTTTGGTTGGCGGAAGAGCTTTTAAAACCCGAGCTCGGATATCCGAGATTTTTTCGTTGCCGGCACTGAAGTACTCAGCAATGTCATTAAAGGTTGCTTCTTGGTCCAAGTAAGCCAGCGGCTGGGTGTCTGCGGAGCTTAACGGACGGCCAGTTAAGTATTCCAGAGCTTCAACCAAATCAATCAGTAAAGTTCTTGGTATTGCCGGACTGTCAACCTTGCGTGCTAAATCACGCATGGAGCAACCGGACTTATCTATGAAGAATTTCTTGACTTCGTAGGCATCCTTAAATGCAAGGATACTATTCTCTTCGCCGGCATAGAATTTAACTATGCTTTCAAAGGTTAAATTCTTCTGAAAATAAGTCAAAGCCAATCGGTTGAATTTCTGATTGGTTTTTAAGGCAACAACCTTGACGGCATTGCAAAAGTTTATAGCTCTGAAAAAAGCCGGGGCTTTCATCAGAACTTCACCAGCCTGTGAAGGGTCTTGAGCGTTAAACACAACGATGCCTTCGCTGTTTGCGTACATCGGTTTCAATTTCGGTGATCTGCTTACTAACTCCTGAGCCAGTAAAGCAGAGATTTCAAATTTGTTCATAATATATATATATTTTTAAATGTTACGAAAGGAAAATAGCACTTTGAAATTTTAAAATCAAGTGTTTATTTGGCGAAATTGACAAAAAAGAGAGCCGGTAAGGGCTCTCTTTGAATTTTTTTGTTCAAAGACTATTCATCCGAGTAAAATTCTATCAAATCTTTGATAGTTTTTTTGAGGATGAAGTCTTCATTCGGTGCTTTTCCGAATCGTTCTTCGCACCAGCGTAGTACAGTTCGGTAGAAGTTATAGTCTTGGAAGTCTGCCGGAAGCATCATGTTAATTTTGGTGCTTTCGTCCAAATCCTTAACTTCTTTGTTTAGACAATCGGCTAAAAATTGTTTTACTTGAGTAGCGGTTGTCTTTGGTTTCATCAATTCTGCCCGAATTAATGCTGAGGTTTTGGGGTCAGCGCAAAAAAATTCGGCAAATTTTATGGCCGGTAAATCCTTTTCTTGTAAACGGCGCTCTACATAATCCCATTCGGCCTTGTTGTTGAGGGCAAATGAGCGGCATCTTGCGCGAGAGCGCATGAGGTCAACTATTTCCTTAAAATAAGGGAAAGATACGTTTCCTCCGTTCAAGGAAATCATCAAGCCTTCTACTTGCTGTTTGGTGAAGGCGGTCTTATGACGGATAATGTTAATTGCATCTCTCCGTCTTAATGTCGTTGTTGCCATAATATTAAGTTTTAAATTAGACATCATAATTTGATTTTTGGATTTTTCTTATATATCAGCTTTCTTTTAAAATCAACAAAAATCGACAAAAACACTTTAGAGGTGGCGAGCAAGCGCTAAATATTGCTCCGGTGTTAGTTCTTCCGCGCGCATTGTAAGAGAAATATCTATGCCCTGACAAATTTGTTCAATATTGGGAATTGATTTCAAACTTTGGCGAATCATTTTGCGCCGCTGACCGAAAGCTAAGGTTGTTAAATGTTCAATATTGGAGATGTCTTTTTCTGAAAGTCCGGAATGCAAAGGTGTAAATAATAACACAGATGACCAAATTTTGGGTGCGGGAACAAAACATTCCGGATTTAGGTCAAATAGCTTTTCTACTTTGCAAAGCAGCTGAGATAACACCGAAATGCGTCCGTAGTCCTTGGTCTTGGTTTTGGCCATGATACGTTCGGCGACTTCTTTTTGAAACATCAGGGTTAAGCTGGAAAATTTTTCAATATCTTTGAGCCAGTTTATGAGAAGCGGAACGGAAATATTGTAGGGCAAATTGCTGACAATGTGCCGTGGCGCGTCAGTCATATTTGCCAGATTTTGCTTAAGAGCATCTCCGTTAATAATATCTAATCTTTCTCCGACTTTGTCTTTGATGTCTTGCATAATCGCAATGCAACGCTCATCCATTTCTATGACCGTTAATTTTTCCGGTTCAGCACTTAAAATGGCTCGGGTTAAACCTCCTGGTCCGGGGCCGATTTCAAAGACATTAGCGCCATTGTAGTTGGCTAGATTTTGTCCGGCAAGTGATAGACGAATGATTTTGTCAGTAATGTTTTGGTCCAGCAAAAAATTTTGCCCGAGAGCTTTCTTGGCCATTAAGCCATGGGCCTCAACCGTGGTGCGAAGCGCGGGCAACATTTTTATTTTATCGGCTAAACCAACCATCTTACATCCTGACTTCAATGATAGCTTCTTGGCGGAGTTCTTGCAGATGTTTGGCCGCTATCTCTTCCATGCGGTTTTCTTCCAAAAACTTTTTAATATTTTCAGCTGTTGGGGTTTCGGCTTTGTCCTTTTTGGGGTCAAAGATTTTTTCAAGTTTTAAGATATAGTAATCCTGACCGACTTTGATGGGGTCTGAAACTTCTCCGACTTTTAGTTTTCCTAAAGCGTTTTTGAGCGGCGTTATCAGGCGCTCTTTGTTAATCCAGCCTAAATTTCCGCCTTTTGAAGAACTCGGAGCTTCAGAAAACTGCATGGCATAAAGCTCAAAGCGTGGGTCTTGTCTGAGATTGGAGACCAAAACGTCTAAGTTTTTAGCATTTTTATTTTTTATCAAAATTTCTGAGACCATATATTTTGGTGTGCTCAAATCCTTATCTGCTTCTTTTTGAGCTGTTTCTATTTCTTTTTGTGTCAGTTCACCCTGAGCCATTGATAATTTGCGAATAACTCGTATCCAGGCTAAATCAGATTTCATCTGAGCTAAAAAGACATCATAGCTTACACCGCTTTCTTTTAAGATTTGTTTGAGCTTGCCTGTAGGAATCTTGTTGTTGGTTTCAAAAAATTTGACAGATTGATCTAGATCTTTCTCGGTGATGACAATGCCATTTTTTTCGGCATCTTGTAGTTTGAGTTTTTCATCAATAGCTGCTTGCAAGGTTCTTTGAACAATCATATTTTGGGTTTGTTCATTAACCGGAATACGCGTATTCATTATAAAGGCGTTGATACGGTTTTGTAAGTCTTCGGTGGTTATGATTTCACCATTGACAACAGCGACAATTCTGACAGCGCCGGAAAAGATTTTTTTTGGTTCGGGACGTGCAGGAGCTTCTTGTTTAGGGGCTATCTCCGGTTCTTTTTGTTTCATGACAGACGGTTGCTTTGGTGTGTCCGGCTCATTTTCATTCTGAAACATTACGGAGTTTCCTGCCGGTTTGTTGTTTTGGCCGATAGAAGAAAGATCTAAAGCTACAGCGGAAAATGCTGAAATTGTGCCAAGCAGAAAAGCCGTCGCAAAAATTTTTTTCATTAACTTTCTCCTTTATTGTTATTTTGAACCAAATCCGCCCAAGGTTTTAAGGAAGAAGGAGACTGTAAATTCGTAATTTCCTTCATATTCCGGATCATTAGAATGGTAACGATGTATATCTGTAATGAGTTTTAAACATTCATCTTCATAAACGATTTCTCCACCGTGCTCAATAGAGCGTCCTTTGTAAGCAAGATCTTGTCTGTTATAAATAGTTAAGCTCCAGTCTTTTGTGAGTTTGGCGGTAAGAGAGGTGTAAAGCTCTTTCCTTTCTCTGGAATCATAGAAGGTATCTGCTGAGTTGTTTTTTTGCAGATGTATATAAGAGACATAACCTCTTAACATTTGTGGGCCGAAAGTAGCTCCTAGTTCGCTATAATTAAGTTCAAGGTCTTTTCTATCTAAGCTAAAACGATAAGTTAAGTCTAGGTAGCTTGCTGGTGCGGCATAAATGCGGCCGACATAGTCCGTAAAGTTGCTGTCTTCATCAATACCTTGCGTAAAGCTTTCGTCTTTGTTGAATTTGTAACTTTGCGCAATGAAAGCAGAGGTTCGTCCCCAGACATTTCCGTAAGAACTCCAATTGATACCATAACTGATGCGACTACCTGTATCATTGCGGTCATAGCCCGGATAGCGGTCCAGATTTAGAATGTTGGCATCAGAGAGTTCAATATCCTGGCTGTCTTCGTTGGGAATTTTGTCGGCTTTATTGCCTCCGTTTGGTGCGGCAACAGCAACGACAACCGGTTCTAGAATTTGTCTTGTGTTTTCTGTTGCTCTGACAAAAGGTAAACGCCATTCTAAGCCAACCTGAGGAAAAACACGCCCGACACTGCCAGAGAAATTTTCGTTTTCGTCATTTGTATAGTCGTCAATATAGTATAAATCGGACTTGACGCTGGCAACTAATCTGTATTTTTCGCCATAAGGGCTGGTATACGGCAGAACCCAAGAATTTATTATAGATGCACGTTGCGTGCTGACATCATCCTCACGATAAACTGATGCAAAATCTAGGTTTGTTTTGGTGTAGGCACCATAAGGTCCGACATCGCTGATGTTTTCGTAAGAAATTAATGGTGCAACAAAGGGTTTGTTTAGGCTACGGCGGTTAAATTCGTTTTTGTTATATTCGCGCAAATTATAGCTGACTAGTTTGTAATAATAAGCTTCAACGGATGCATAGTTTCTGTTGTCAAAGCCTTGCATGCGCAACCGAGATGTAAGCCAAGTGTCGTCTTTGTCGGGCAAAGATAAGTCTTTTAGGTATAAGCTGTCTGAGGCATAATTGATATCAGCGTCGGCAAGCCAGAAATCATTTATTTCATAACGAGCTTTCATAAATAAGTTACCGCGATTTTTGTCTTTGTCTTCATCTTTTAGAATGGAGCCTTGAGCCTCAATGTTTCCATTGTAAAAGTATTTTCTATATTGGGCATCTAAGACAACGCCTTTATCGGAGCTAAATATAGGGGAAAGCAATAAATCCTCATTGTCTGAAATGTTCCAAAAATAACGAGGTTGTAAAAAGCCACCTAAATATGAGGAGCTTCCGAAACTGGGCATTATAAAACCTGAGCGGCGTTTTACGTTTGGGTCTGGGTGTGATAAAAATGGTGTATAAAAGACAGGGATGCCTTTTACTTCCAAAAAGGCATCATTGTAGTAAACGTTTTGGCTTTCGGCATCATGTTTTACTTTACGGGCTTTTATTTGCCACAAAGGTTCTTTGGTTCGGCACACATCACAGGGGGAGTAAACAACTTTCTCCATTACTTTATTGTCATTGGCAAGTTTGCGAAATTTTTTTGCGGCAACGCGGGTTTCGTCCTTCATAATGATACGGACATCCGTCATATGACCTTTGGTCATTTGGTCATCTAATTCTACATAATCTGAGAAAACAACGGTACCGTCGGCTTGAACAATGCTAACATTACCAACTGCTGTTACAATATCATCTTTTTGGTTATATATTACTTTGTCAGCCTTTAGAGTTTGATCTTGACGGATGATGTTGACATCTCCAATGGCTGTAATGGTTTGGAGTTCTTTGTTATCAATCATTTCATCCGCGCTGAAATAGATGTCTTCTGTTTCTTTTTCAATATTTTTTTGGGGCTGAGGTTTATTATCCATAAAGGAGGTGATGTTATAATTCGGGGTCAGCTCAGCAAAAGGGGTGGCATCCGGTGCTTCCGTACGAAAAGGTTCTGGTTCAAAAGCCATTGCTGAAACGGCAGAGGTAAGCCAAAGGCTTGCTGCCGCCCAGAAAAGTTTATGCCCGAATCGGTTAGTCATCCGCGTTTTCCTTAAATCTTTTTTTGCGTGTGAAAGCTGCCGGATTATAGAACAATAAAAGATAAATGCAAGCAAACAAAGGAATTAAGAAGTTTGCATATAATAAGGGCAGAAAATAAAGGTTTTTGGCAGATAGGTTTGTAAAGGCTAAATCACAAGCTTGAATAATGACCATAGCAAAGATGGAGCTAGAGATAATCTTGGTTTGGCCACGGCGATTAAAGTTACCAACTAAAAGACCCGTGCATGCTAAAAAGGCAAAAACTAAGTTGTATAAAGGGGTTAAAAGACGTTTGTTGCCTTCGGTGATGTAACGGTTGACTTCGGCTTCTGTTAAGGTCTCGTCGTCACGGGCATTGAATAATTCCATCAGAGTTTTTTCTCTTACGCCTTCCTCCTTTTCTTCTTTAGGTCCCGTTGTACCAAAGTCTACAGAATAACGGTCAAAGGCTAAGGATGAAAATTGCGAATTATTTTTATTAATTTCTTGTCTGACACCATTAACCAAAATAATTCTCGGACCTTTATCCGTATATACAATACGTCCTTTTTCCGCGGAAAGCGTTGTTTTTGTGTCTGGGTTTCGTTCATCATTAACCAGAATGCCAGTTAAAACACCGTCTTGTTCATGGGTGGTGACAAAAACGGTTAGGTTATATTGCAAGGTTGTAAATTCACCTTCTCTGAACATCAGGTGCGAGACATCGTTTTTAACTTTCCACTCCAGCTCGTTGAAAGCTTTTTCGGCGTGCGGAATGCCGATGTTGTTGACATAAAGCCCAAAAATTGAAAGCATTATTCCCATAAACATAGCCGGTTTGGCGTTTTGCCAGGGACTGATGCCTGCGGATTTCATGACGACAAGCTCGCGATCCGATAACATACGGTTATAAACAAATAAGATGCCGACAAACAAGGCTATGGGCGACAAAATGACATAAAGCCTCGGCATGAGAAGAGAGGTCATTTTGATGAATAAGCTTAACGGTAAGCCCTTGTTGGTTATGAGTTCAACAAAGCGCAAAGATTGCGTGAGCCATAAAATGGACAGCAGAGAAAAGGTTACCAGCAAAAAGCCGACAAATATTTGTTTGGCAATATAGACGTTTAGTTTTTTCATATCATCAGATGTTTATTTGTACAAATCGGTTTGGATTATAAACAAAATATCTTATAAAAAAACTAATATTTTTAAAATTTTTCATAAATTATTTTATTTTCTGGATTTTTAATGCTATAATAGACAAAAAATAATCAAAACGGAGACGCTTGATGGCTGATAATGATACCTCAGAAGATGTTGCTTTCGAAGAAGAAGCCAAACGACGCTTAGAAAAGGCCAAGGCGGATGAAAAACGCATAAAAGAAGAAATTAAGGCTTTGAAAAAAGCAATGAAAGAAGGCAGAAAAACCAAAGAGGGAAAGGTTATTGATTTTCAGTGGGCCGGACAAGAAATTGCGGAATACAAGGATTTGCTTGAGGTTGCAAAGCGTAAAAAAGGCCGTTTGGATGATATTATACGTTCAGAAACGAAGCAAGAGTTGCCGGAGTTGATAGATTTTCATCCGAAACCATGGGTGTATTATCAAAAGGAAGTGAAAATTAAAATCTCGGATAATGAACAGCCTAAAGAAGACAAACGCCAGACTTTAAGACCATCATTGACTGAAGAAGATATTTATAAAACTGCGGCAGTACGGAAAAGTGCGGTGGGACAAAAACCTCAGCAGGTAGGTAAAAGAGAAGAAAATGCAAGGCTGAAAGAAGTGGCTCGGGGTGTTTCATCTGTTGCTTTGGAACAGCAGAACAGACAGCTAAATTCTTTGGAAAAGGGTGGCTTGGCAAATGCGGAAAAAAGCTATGCTTCGCAAAGAGAACAGATGAAGATAGAGCGCCAGCAAGAGCTTATATTCAAAAAACTTCAGAGGGAAAATGAAAAGGGGATTACCGCTTCAAAAACTGAAGGATTGTCCGTAAATAAGGATGGCAAAAAAGAAGATAAGACTAAGGTTCAGAAAACGGCAGGAGATGATAAGAAGATAAGTGATGAGTTGCATCATGCCGAGCTAGAGAAAAAGATTGAGAATCTACGAGAAAAACTTGAAAAACTGCAAGCTAAGCGTATGGAACAAGCTCAGAAGACAACACTTAAGAGCCCTAATGAAAATATGGATAAGATTAAATTTAGTGCTGAAGAAGCAAAAGCCTTGCCGAGCGTAAAAGCAAGTGAAGCTATGAAAAAGGCTTTTGAAGCCAAAGAGTTGCCGGAAGCAGAAAAAGGCGGCGTTGTCAGCGAATCGAGTTTGAGTAAGATGGAAGAAGCAGTGCATCAGGCTGAAGAAAAAGTTAAAACAGCAACATTGGTGCCGGATTATGCTACGCCGGAATTTAAGAAAAAAGCTGAAGAACAAGGAATTGAACAAAGAAAGACTAAAAAAGAAAAGGCTGCTGATAGGCAAAAATTGTTGGCTTTGAGCGGTAGGACAATTTCTGATAAGAGTAGCGAAAATGAAGAAAACTCTAGAGAAAATGATAGAACGGATGAAAGACAAGAATTTAGAATTGATCCGGAAAAGAGCCGTCAAATGAGCGCTGAAAAGAGCGGCAAAGAGATTAATATGCAACAGTACCAGGAGATGAAACGTTTAAAAGGTGGTCGGATGACCGGTTAAGTTTATTTTATGAAGGTTGGTAGAGGGGAGCTTTTTAGCTCCCTTTTTTACATTCTTGTTTTTCAGGCGGTTATTTTTTGTGCTTGCATAAGCTTTTGTTTACGAATACTCTATTAACATATTTTTATTGTCCGTTATGGTTGATGGACTTTTGTTAACGAAAGAAAGGTGAAAATATGACCGACGCTTCAGTTGCCTCGCAGGTTGCCGCCAAGTGGCGGAAAAAAAGAGGGTCATTGATTATGGCTCTGCACGAAATCCAAAGCGTGAAGGGTTATGTGCCTTGGGAAGATGCCGTTGATATTGCGAATGGTATGGGAATTCCTCTGGCGCGTATTTATGAAGTTCTGACCTTCTATAATTTCTTTAAGTTAGATGCCCCCGGCAAAGCGGTTATCTCAGTTTGTACTGGAACCGCTTGTTATTTAAAAGGCAATGATAAAGTGTTGGAAGAGTTCAAAAAAGAACTGGGAATCGGTGAAGGTGAAAGCACGCCGGACAGAATGTTCCATCTGCAGGTGGTTCGTTGTGTGGGCTGCTGCGGTTTGGCTCCGGTTTGTGTGGTTAACGGAAAAACTTATGGTCGTGTATCTCCGAATGATGTCAGAAATATTTTGGATGAATGGCGTGCCAAATTAGCTGATGATAAGGAGTAAAAAACATGGCCGAGATTGATATTGATAAAAGATTTGATATTCATGAAATCGCCAAAAACAAGAAAGCTGATTTGGACAGATTTCAATGCACAATTTATTGTTGTCATTCTACAGGTTGTAAGTCTTCCGGAAGTGATGACATTATATCTTTATTGCAAGATGCGGTGGAAGAATATGACCTTAAAGACAAGGTACGCATTGTGGCAGCCGGTTGTATGGGCTTGTGCGCGCAAGGTCCTTTGATGCGTGTGGAAATCAAAGGCCAAAAAGATGTTCTTTATAAGCGCTTAGAACCATTGATTGCGCGCTTGATTGTTGCTGAACATGTGGTTCCGGCTTTGAAACTTGAAGAAGGCGAAGTTTTTGAGTTGCCGGAGTTTTTGCAACAACATGTTTTGTCTTTGGATTTGCCTTTCTTTACCAAGCAAGAAAAAGTGGTTTTGAAGTTGGCCGGACATATGGATCCCGAAGATATTCAGGAATATATGGCACATGGTGGTTATTTGGCTTTGGAAAAAGTGCTTAAAACCATGACACCGGCTCAGGTTGTTGATGAGATTAAACGCTCCGGTTTGCGTGGCCGCGGCGGTGGCGGTTTCTCAACAGGTATGAAATGGGAATTGGCAGCAAAAGTGCCAACGATTGATGAAAAGTTCATCATCTGCAACGGTGATGAAGGCGATCCCGGTGCTTATATGGACAGAAGTATTTTGGAGGCGAATCCGCATGCCGTAATTGAAGGTATGATGATTGCTGCCTATGCCATCGGGGCAACAGAAGGATGGTTTTATATTCGTGCGGAATATCCGCTGGCGGTTGAACGCCTTGAGAAAGCCATTAAAGCCTGCAAAAAGAATCGTCTGCTCGGCAATAATATTATGGGAACGGATTTTTGCTTTAATATTGATATTCGTCTTGGTGCCGGCGCTTTTGTTTGCGGTGAAGAAACTGCCTTGATTCATTCTATTGAAGGCAAGCGCGGCACACCTCGTCCGCGTCCACCTTACCCGACAGATAAGGGACTTTGGGGGAAACCGAGTTGTGTAAACAATGTGGAAACACTTGGTAATGTGGCTTCAATTATCCTCAAAGGGGCGGATTGGTTTGCGTCATTTGGTACGGAAACATCAAAGGGAACAAAAGTTTTTGCCCTGACCGGACAAGTTGAACATTCCGGCTTGATTGAGGTGCCGATGGGAACGACGATTAATGAAATCGTGAATGAAATCGGCGGCGGCGTGCCAAACGGCAAAAAACTTAAAGCTGTTCAGACCGGTGGTCCTTCCGGCGGTGTTATTCCTTTAGAATATATGGATTTGCCGGTTTGTTATGAGGAACTAAAAAAGGTTGGCTCAATTATGGGCTCGGGCGGTATGATTGTTATTGATGATACACAGGATATGGTTTCCTTGGCAAACTTTTATCTGGACTTTACGGTTGATGAATCTTGCGGAAAATGCGCTCCTTGCCGTATCGGCGGAAAGCAAATGCTTTTGTTGTTGGAAAAAATCAACAAAGGAAAAGGCACCAAAGAGGATATTGAAGAGCTGCGCAAAATCGCTCATGCCATGCAAAAAGCTTCTCTTTGCGGTTTGGGTCAGACAGCGCCGAATCCGGTATTGTCAACTTTGAAGTTCTATGAGAACGAGTATTTGGCCAAAGTTGAGAAAAACGAGAAGAAATAGAGGAGTGCTTAGAATGGTAAAATTGAAGATTGATAACTATGATGTTGAAGTTCCGGCCGGTACCTCTATTTTGGATGCGGCTCGCACGGTGCAGATTGAAATTCCGACTTTGTGTAAACATCCTGATGTTGACCCGAGTGCCGGTTGCGGTATGTGTATTGTTCGTGTCAATGGGCGAATTATGCGTTCTTGTTGCACGCCGGTGAGTGAAGGGATGGAAGTTATTACTTCTGACCCCGAACTGGTTGATGTGCGTCGCACGGTGTTGAAGTTGATTTTGAGTAACCACCCCAACGAGTGTTTGACTTGTATTCGTTCCGGTCATTGTGAGTTGCAGGATATGGCCAATACTTTTGGTATTCGCGACAGCAAGCTGCCGAGCTTAAATAAAAAATACGATATTGATGATTCAACCAAAGCCATTGTTTTGGATGCATCTAAATGTATTGTTTGCGGCAGATGTGTTGAGGTTTGCCAAAACCAGCAAAATGTTTGGGCTTTGAGCTATTTGAATCGCGGCTTGGCAACCAGAATTACGGCTGCCGGCGGTATTAAATTAGCAGACAGCCCGTGTATTAAGTGTGGTCAATGTTCGGCGCATTGTCCGACAGGTGCGATAGTTGAGTATGATGAAACCGAAAAGGTTTGGAATATGCTGAACGACCAAAATCTTTACACAATCGTACAGATTGCTCCTGCCGTACGCGTGGCTATCGGTGAAGAGTTCGGCTATGAGTTTGGTGAAAACCTGACCGGCAAAACTTATGCGGCTTTGCGTCGTATGGGCTTTAAGAAGGTGTTTGATACAAACTTTGGTGCAGACTTAACTATTATTGAAGAAGCTTCGGAGTTTGTTGAGCGCTTTAAAAACAGATCCGAGAGTTTGCCGATGTTTACGTCTTGTTGTCCGGCTTGGGTGGATTTGCTGGAAAAATATCATCAAGATATGATCCCGAATTTTTCTACTTGTAAATCTCCGCAATCTATGGTCGGTGCGATGGCCAAAACTTATTATGCCGAAAAGATGGGGCTTGATCCGGCAAAAATCAGAGTTGTTTCGGTTATGCCTTGTACGGCTAAGAAATGGGAGATTGTTCGTAGCGAAGATATGCACAGCTCCGGTTATCAGGATGTTGATGTTTCTATCACGACACGTGAATTGGCCCGTATGATTAAACAAGCCGGTATTGATTTCCGTAAACTGCAGGACGAAGAAGCAGATAGTCCGTTGGGAGAATATTCCGGAGCGGCAACGATTTTCGGAACAACCGGCGGTGTGATGACTGCGGCTTTGCGCACAGCTTATTTCTATATTACCGGTGAAGAATTCGGTGATTTGGACTTTAAGGAAATTGACGGACTTGAGGGAATCAAGGAAGCCGAGGTTGATATTAAAGGAACCAAGGTCAGAATTGCTGTTGCTCACGGAATCGGAAATGTTGAGCAGGTTTTGGATAAGGTTCGGCAGGCTAAAGAAAATGGCGAGGAAATGCCTTATCACTTCATTGAGGTTATGGCTTGTCGCGGTGGATGTGTGGCCGGTGGCGGACAACCCCGCGTGATGATGCCTGACCAGCCCAAACCTCGCGGAATTACCGATGATATTCGGAAAAAACGCGCTAAAGGTTTGTTTGATGAAGATTTGAATGCTAAAAACAGACTTTCTCATCATAACGAATCTATTAAAACCTTATATGCCGAGTATTTAGGAAAAGCCGGTTCAGAAAAGGCGCATGAATTGTTGCATACACATTATGTGCCGAGAGGACTGTATAAAAAATAGGCTTTGGATTAAGCAAAATAAAATCCGCCTAATCGGCGGATTTTATTTTGGAAATTGTTTTTATAAATGTCCGGTTTTAAGTAGATTGAAGTATTTATAAACGGAACCTTCAGCGACATTCCAGCTAAAATCTTTTTCCATGGCTTTTTTGGTCATTTGTTTGATTTTGTCGGGATGACGATAAAAAGCTTCAAGTGCTTTTTGCAGAGTTTCTGCATAAGCATTGATATTGTTTTTTAGCCTTTGAGCGGTTAAGTTTGAACCGTAAACACGTCTTTTTTCGGTGAAAAAGACTTCTGTGCGGAAACCGTCAACGCCATCTTCTATTGTGTCAACCAGACCACCGGTGGACATCGCAATCGGCAGAGCACCTTTGGCCATAGCTTCCATTTGGGTCAGGCCGCAGGGTTCAAAACGACAAGGCATTAGGTAAAAATCTGAAGCTAGCTGAATAGCATAAGCGAACTCATCTCTGTAGCCACGGAAGACAAACAGGCGTTTGGCCGCTTTGGGGTTGATTTCCGTTATTTTGTCTTTCAGCTTGGTTAGGAGCTCAAAGTTTTTGGCATCTCCGGCACCGCCTAAGATGAAAATCGGAAATTCTTTTTTGAAGTTGTTGAATTTTGTGCAAAGGTTGATGAGGGCTTGGGCAGCAATATCATAACCCTTTTGTTCAACCAGACGGCTGGTGGCACAAAAGACCGGCGTTTTGGCAATGTCTTGAACAAGGCCTGTCAGGTCATCAAATTTGTAAATATCAATCAACGGAATGGTTTGTTTTTTATATTCTTCATCCGTAGCGATTTTGGAAATCAGCTTTATAAATTCTTTTTTATTGTGCAGTTTGGCATCCAGATTATGCTCATCATAGACCTGAAAGTCAAAATCTTTGAAGTATTCGTTGATGTGGTCTATTTTGGCTTTGTTGGGTGAGATGAGCTTTTTGTCATAGCCGTTGACGATGCCAAAAAATGTGCGATGGTCTTTGCGGATTTTTAAGATATCGCGGAAATCAAGACCAAAGCCTAATTCTTTAGAAACTTCTTCCATATAGTTTTTGGAAACCGTAACCACACGGTCTGCCAGATGAAAATTGCAAGAAGCTTGATTATAACAATCGTGTACAATTAGGGTATTGGTAGCACGTGGGTTGGCGTTTTTGATGGCTTTGGCATTGCGGAAAACAGTTGAAACCGTTTCTTCATACAAAGAATTGAGTATCTTTGAAGTGTTTTCATAATCCCAGCCCTGATAACCCAAATGGTGTGCAATATGGATAATCGGAATTGATTTTATTTGTTCGGCAAGTTCGGCGCTCATAGTTTGGGTTTCAACTTTTGCTGTTGTGAGATATTTGGTTAAACCGGATAATGCGCCGCTGTGCCAATCGTTAGCGATGAGGACATTGGGTTTTTCAATGTCTTTAATTTTATTGTCGCAAAGGTTCTCAATCAGTATATAAACAGCTTTGGAGAAGAAGGCAAAGCGCTCAACCTCATTTATGCCGGATTCATTTAGGACATAACATCCGTCTTGAGCAGAAGGGTTTAAGGGATGTGGGTTGATTGAGAAAAAGCGCTCATTTTCAAGAAAGATGTAATCGGTGTTGGCAAAACGCCCTTTATAAACTGTTACTTCGTGCTCAACCAGAGCATTTTTATCACCAAAAAAAGGAACGATGATGGTTTTGATTTTGCTTACCTGTGTTTTCTGCCGTTCCGCTCCTTCGTAAATATCATTTGTCAGAGTTGCCTTTTTCTTACCTGTGTTTCCTAAATACATCGGGGTAACGATGGTTAGAGAATGTCCGTCTTTGCCAAAGCAGGCATTAAAAGCTTCCGGCAGCTCTGAGGCAACCATACCTAATCCGCCCCATTTCATGAAAGAGGCTGTTTCAGAAGTTATCATCCAAGCATTGATTTTATCTACTTCAGGCCAAGGTGTTTTGCCAAGGCATTGTTTTTTACCGAGATTTTGAATTTCTTGTAAATTTGGATTGGAAACAACGGTGTTGTAAGTGAGAGTAAACTTCTTTTTATTAAAATCTGTCTGGAGAAAAGTTGTATTAGTTTTTGTGTCGGTGGTTAGCGGAATTACGGCATTCATCTTCAGGTCTCTCAATATCCAAAAATAATTATACGGCAGTATAAACGTTTTTTTGGAAAAGTACAGCATTTTCGCTCAAAAAAAACATCTGTACTTGACTTGTTAAGCTTTAGTAACTAAGTTCCTTAGTATAACTTATTGTGTATTATGAATATACACGCAGTGCTTGAAAATTTAAAGAGGAAAAACATGAAAAAGTTTAAAAATCATCACCCTGAAAATCAGCAGAATTTGAATGAAGAAGTTGAAGAGGTTTTGGAAAATGAAGCCGATGTAGAAGAAACCCCTGATGTCGATGAAATTTCTGCGGCAGGTGATGATGATATTCTTGGCGCTTTGAAAGAGGAAAATCAGAAACTTAAGGAAGATTATCTCAGAGCTTATGCTGAGTTGGAAAATACGAAAAAACGTTGCGCACAAGAGATTGAAAAGAACAACAAATATGCTGTGTCTTCTTTTGCTAAAAATCTGTTAAGCGTGGCGGATAATCTGCACAGGGCGTTGGATGCCATCCCCGAAGAAAAGCGTAATGAATGTGAAGGTTTGACAAATTTGCTTAAGGGTGTGGAGCTTACGGAAGCTGATTTGATGAAGGCTTTTGAAAAGAACGGTATCAAAAAAATGGATATTATCGGCCAAGTTTTTGACCCAAATTTTCATCAGGTTGTGCAGGAAGTTGAGGATGCGAGCAAGCCAAACGGCACGATTATTGCGGAGTTGCAAACAGGTTATATGCTTAATGACCGAATTTTGCGCGAGGCAATGGTTGTGGTTACCAAAGGCGGAAAATAGTCTTTGATTTGTTGCTAAAAGGCCGGAGAAAAATCTCCGGCCTTTTGTGTATAAACCGGTAGGTATTTTTTTAATATTGTGCTTGCCGTCAAAATCGTTTTGCCGTAAATTAAAGCAGGTTGTTTTTTTAGTTGAAGAGAGATTGATATGCGCCATTCCAATCGTTTAAAAGATGAAATCAGAAATATTGAAATTATCCCAAATTTTAATCCTTATGCCGAAGGTTCTTGCCTGATTAAGTGCGGGGGAACGCATGTGGTGTGTACTGCAAGCGTGGAAGATAAGGTTCCAACTTGGCTTAAAGGACAAAACAAAGGCTGGATTACGGCTGAATATGCTATGCTGCCGCGGGCAACGCAAATCAGAGTGCCGCGGGAGGCCAAAAAGCCATCCGGCAGAACACAGGAAATTCAGCGGCTTATCGGGCGTTCGCTCAGAGCTGTCGTAGATTTGGAAAAAATGAAAGATATTTCAATCTGCATTGACTGTGATGTTATTCAGGCAGATGGGGGAACGCGTACAGCCTCTATTACCGGTGGTTTTGTGGCGCTTTATTTATGTGTGCGTAAGCTTTTGCTTGAGAAAAAACTTAAAACAAACCCTATTCGCGAATATGTGGCGGCCGTGTCTTGTGCTATTCATGAAGGGGAGAAAATTCTGGATGTGGATTATGAGGAAGACTCTCATGCGCAGGCGGATATGAATTTTGTTTTAACCGAAAGCGGAAAGATTGTTGAAATTCAGGGAACGGCTGAAGGGAATCCGTTTGAGGAAGATGATTTTAAGGAGCTTTTGGGTTTGGCTCGCGAGGGAATCGCCAAACTGGTTGAGAAACAAAGAGAAGCATTGGGAATGTAAGATGAGTTTTGATAAGATTATTTTAGCAACGCATAATCAGGGTAAAATTGCCGAGATGAGGGAGATGTTGAAACCTCTCGGAATTGCGGTAAGTTCGGCGGCAGAGTTGAATCTGCCCGATGTGGAAGAAACGGGTACAACCTTTGAAGAAAATGCCAAGCTCAAAGCCGAGCAGTTGTCAGCATTGTCCGGATTACCTTGTTTGGCTGATGATTCCGGTTTGTGTGTAGACGCGCTTAATGGTCGCCCCGGTGTTTATTCTGCACGCTATGCGCCAAACAGAGATTTTGACAAAGGTATGCAGATGTTGCTTGATGAGCTGTCTGCGACCAAAGATACCGAACGCAAAGCTCATTTCTCCTGTGTGATGGCTTTTGCAAGACCTGATGAAAAAACGCAGGTTTTTGAAGGCAGAGTTGACGGCAGAATCGCTCAGGCCAAAAAAGGCAGTGGCGGTTTCGGTTATGACCCGATTTTTGTGCCGGATGAGGGAGATGGGCGGAGTTTTGCTGAGTTTGACGGGGCGGAAAAAAATAAAATCTCGCACAGAGGCAGAGCTTTAAGAAAATTTTTGGAATATTTGCAGAAATAAGCCAATTACAGAGGGTTAAGCATGGGTAGAATATTTAATATTCCGGCAAGCTTGTCGGCAGTTGATGTGTTGGCCGAAAAGTTTTTGGCGGAATATGAGCAAGACCCATTGGCTTTGTCCGATGTGTTGATGTTGTTGCCAAACAGGCGTGCGGCAAAGGCTTTGTCTGATGCCTTTGTGCGGCAGCGCGGACTTGTGCCGACTTTGTTGCCGAAAATGGTGCCAATCGGCGATGTGGAAGAAGATGAGCTTTTTCTGACGGGTTTTGACTTTTCTGAGAGTTTGGCCTCGTTGGCTCCGGCGATTGAGCGCAATGAGCGATTGCTTCTGTTTACCAAGATTATTTTGAGCAAGCCGACAGAGTTCGGGCTTGAAAAAATGAGTGCGAATCAGGCTTGCTATTTGGCTCAGGAATTGGCCAGCCTGATTGATACGGCGCATAATGAAAATTTGTCTTTTGATAAGCTGAAAGATTTGGTTCCGGCAGAATATGCTACCCACTGGCAAGAAACACTTAAGTTTTTGGAGATTATTACGAAATTTTGGCCGGAGATTTTGCGCGAACGCGGGTTGATTGACCCAGCCGAGCGGCGGAATTTGTTGATTGCGGCGCAGGCAGAAATGTGGAAAAAGAATCCGCCAAACAAAAGAATTTGCGTTATCGGAACAACGGCAACTTTTCCGGCAATGAAGGAGCTGGTTGCCGTGGTTTTGACTTTGCCTAAGGGTGAAGTTTATTTATCTGGTTTGGATAAGTTTTTAGACGATGAGAGTTGGGCGACGGTTGATGAAACGCATCCGCAATTTGAGCTCAAAGACTTGCTTGTTTATCTGAAAATTGAGCGTGAAAATGTAGAGAATCTGCTGTTGCCGCAAAATGAGGCGCGTGAAAAGTTTATTTCAGAGATTATGCGACCGGCCAAGACAACAGATAAATGGCGCGATATTGCTCAGGCTAAGCTTTATCATGAGGCTTATGACGGGATTAGTCTGATTAATTGTGCCGATGTGCGGCAAGAGGCTTTGGCTATTGCGCTGATTATGCGGGAATCCTTGGAAGCGCCTGAGAAAACAACAGCTTTGGTTACGACGGACAGAAGCTTGGCCAGACGAGTGGCTTCAGAGCTTTGGCGTTGGAATATTAAGGTGGATGATTCCGCCGGTTGTCCTTTGGCGCAAACGCCTGTCGGTATCTTTTTGCGACAGATTGCCATAGCTGTTAAAAGAGGTTTTACACCGATTGAGTTTTTGTCTTTGTTAAAACTGCCTTTGGCTGCGGGTGGATGTTCTTATGCCGAAATCAGGCGTTTGGTCAGAGATTATGAGAAAAAGGTTTTGCGTAGCGGTTTTGCCGATGAAACATTGGAAGCCAAGATAAACAAGCTCAAAGATATTTTGCGTCCGTTATATGATTTGATGGGGCAGCCTAAGGCAGATTTTAAGCAACTTTTGGAAAAGCATATTAAGGTTGCGGAAGCTTTTGCCGCCTTGCCGGATAAAAAAGGCGCGGATGTATTATGGCGGGGCGATGATGGCGAGGCGATGGCTGCTTTTGTAGCGGATTTGTACCAAAGCGCCGAAGTCTTGGGTGAGATAGAAACGGCCGAATATGCCGGTTTGTTAGATGCGATGATGGCAAGTATTACCGTGCGGCCAAAATATGGTACGCATCCACGTTTGAAGATTTTGGGTCCGATTGAGGCCAGGCTGACGCATTTTGACACAATTATTATCGGTGAGGTTAATGAAGGGGCTTTTCCGAAAGCAACAAGTGCCGACCCGTGGATGTCCAGGCCGATGAAGAAAGATTTTGGTTTTCCGCTGCCGGAAAAAGCTATTGGGGTTTTGGCGCAGGATTTTTGTAATCTGCTTGCCGGAAAAAGGGTTTATTTAACCCGAGCTGAGCGCGTGCAAGGAACGCCGATGGTGAAGTCTCGTTGGTGGATGCGGCTTGAAACGGTTTTAAAGGCCTTGAAAGTTGATCTTGAGGATTTGGAAGACAATGCTTTTAGGGCTTGGGCTGAGTTTTTGGACAGAGTGGAAGTCTTTAAACGCTTGTTGCCGCCGGAGCCCAGACCGCCGGTTGAGGCTCGTCCGCGGGTGATGTCCGCGAGCGCGGTGGAAAACTGGATGCGCGATCCGTATATTATTTATGCCAAATATATTCTTAAGCTCAAAAAACTTGATGATTTGGAGCAAGACTTGAGCATGAAAGATTATGGCACGATTATTCATGCGGTCTTGGAAAAGTTTAATAATAAATATGCGACAAGTTTTCCGCCTAATGCCAAAGAGGAGCTTTTGGCTTTGGGGCGCGAATATTTTAACGAAAACCAAATTGCTATGGAAACCAGAGCCTTTTGGTGGCCGGCTTTTGAAAAAACGGTAGATTGGCTGATTGGTGCGGAGTTAAAATATCGGCCCGAGGTTAAGCAAGTGCATAATGAGGTGGAGGGAAGTTTTTCTTTTGAAGCTCCGGCCGGAAAGTTTACGATTACCGCTAAAGCTGACCGTGTTGATGAGACCAAAGACGGCAAAATCAACATCATTGACTATAAAACAGGTTATGCGCGAAGCGCCAAAGAGGTGGCTTTCGGTTATGCGCCGCAGTTGCCGATAGAGGGGTTGATTGCCAAGTTCGGCGGATTTGAGAATATTCCGGCGGCGGAAGTTGATAAGCTGATTTATTGGCAGCTCGGACGGCAGGATATTGTGGTTGAAAATAATATGGATGAGCTGCTTGAGAAAAACTATGAACATATCAGAGATTTGGCTTCGGTTTTTGACTTTGAGACAACAGCTTATATCAGCAAGCCGAATCCGAAATATGCGCCGAAATATTCGGATTATGAGCATTTGGCCAGAGTGCGGGAATGGTCGGTTGTGGATAATGAAGAGTGAGGTTTTTTGATGACGAGCGAGATTGAGACAGAGCGCCAAAAATTGGGCGAAAAAGCTACTCTTCAGCAAAGGAAGGCGGCGAACCCGCTGCGTTCGGTTTGGGTGGAAGCTTCTGCCGGAACAGGCAAGACCAAGGTGCTATCAGACAGAGTTTTGCGTTTGTTGTTAAGCGGGGTTCAGCCAGCCAAGATTTTGTGTCTGACTTATACAAAAGCGGCAGCGGTGGAGATGAGTTCGCGTATTGCCGGAAGGTTGAGCCGTTGGGCGGTGGCAAGCGATGATGACTTGCATAAAGAACTTTTGAAACTTTTGGGAAGTCTGCCGGAAAACCATAAAGATTATGCCAAATTGGAAGCGCAAGCGCGCAAGCTTTTTGCGGTTTTGTTAGACACGCCCGGCGGAATGAAAATCCAGACTATTCATAGTTTTTGCCAAGAGGTTTTGAAGAGATTTCCTCTGGAGGCAAAGGTTTCGCCATATTTTGAGGTGATGGATGACCGTACGGCGGCGGAAGCTTTGGAAGATATTAAGCAAGCCTTGTTGCAAAAAATTGAGCTTGAGCCGGAAAGCCGCGCCGGGAAAGCTTTGGCTTTTTTGACCAAAAATGTGAGCGAATTTCAGTTTCCGAAGATTATGAATGCGATTGCTGAGGCTAGAAACAAGATTATTCGGTTGTTTGCGGCCTATGGTGATGCAGAAGCCGTTTTGGCAGAGCTAAGCCGGCGCTTGGGTGTGGCAGAAGAAGATACGGTTGAGTCTTTGGTGGCTGAGTTTATGGCGCAAGCGGACAGAGCCGAAGTTCGGCGTTGGGCAGAGGCATGGCAGCATGGCAGAACGAAAGACAGTGCTAAAGCCGAAAAAATCTTTGCGGTTTTGGAAAGCGGTTTTGACATCCAAAATTATGAGCTTTATAAATCCGTGTTTTTAACCCAGAAAGGCGAGCTTTATGCAAAATATGGCGATAAAGAATCGCTGAAGAATTATCCCGAATTGTCTGAAAAAGCCGTTTTGGAAGCGGAAAGAATTTTGGCTCTTGAAAACAAATTGACGGCCGTGCGGGTTTTGGCTTCTACGCGTGCCGTATTGTTTTTGGCGGAAGATTTAATTTCGGGTTATAATCACTTCAAAAAAATACATTCCAAAATGGACTATGAAGACCTGATTGTGCTGACAAGACGGTTGTTGGAAAATCCGGCTGTAGCTGATTGGGTATTGTTTAAGCTGGACGGCGGTATTGAGCATGTGTTGATTGATGAGGCGCAAGATACTTCGCCTGACCAATGGGCTATTGTAAAAGCTTTAACGGCGGATTTTTTTGCCGGAGAAGGCGCCGGAGATGCTTTGCGGACGGTTTTTGCCGTGGGGGACAGGAAACAATCTATTTATAGTTTTCAAGGTGCTGACCCCAGAGGTTTTGATGAAATGCGGCAATATTTTGCCAAGCAAGCCAAAGATTTTGATCAGGTTAATCTGGCGGTGTCTTTCCGTTCAACCTCGGCAGTGTTGGATGTGGTTAATGAAGTTTTCAGAGACGAAAAAGTTTCACAAGGCGTTGTAAAAGAAGGCGAGGATATAACGCATATTCCGTTCAGGTCAGGCGATGGCGGGCGGGTTGAACTTTGGCCTTTGGTAGAGCCTGAAGAAGATGATAAAAATGATGTTTGGTTGCCGCCGGTTGAGAGAAGCCGCGGCGAATCCACTAGTGCCAGATTGGCGCAAAAAATTGCCTTAAAAATTAAGAAAATGGTAGAAAGCCGCGAAATCTTGGTTTCACAAAACAGGCCCGTGCGCTATAAGGATTTTATGATATTGGTTCAACGCCGCAACGCCTTTGTGGAAGAGATGGTGCGTGCTTGCAAAAATTCCAATGTTAATGTCGCCGGTGTTGATAAAATCCGTTTGTTGGAGCAAATAGCCATTCAGGATTTGGTGGCTTTGGGCGAGTTTTTATTGTTGCCTACCGATGATTTGACTTTGGCAACAATCTTGAAATCTCCGCTTTTCGGGCTTGATGATGATGATTTGTTCCGCTTGTGTTATGAGAGAGGGCAAACCACTCTTTGGACAAGGCTCGGGCAAGATGATAAATATGCAGAAGTCTATAAAACTTTGCAGGATTTGTTGGATAAGGCAGATTTTGTTCGTCCGTTTGAGCTTTATGTTTATGTCTTAAACAAGCTTAACGGTCGCAAAAAATTTGTGGAACGTATGGGCTATGAGGTTGAAGACGGGTTGGATGAATTTGTTAATCTGACTTTGGCTTATGAGCAAGAACATATTCCGACTTTGCAGGGTTTCATAAGCCGGATTAAGCAAGATGAAATAGAAATTAAGCGCGAGCTGGAGCAAAGCGAGGCTGATGCCGTCAGGATTATGACCGTGCATGGTTCCAAGGGCTTGCAAGCACCGATTGTGATTTTGCCGGACACGGTGCGTGTGGTCGCAACCAAAAAAGAAGCCGGATTGCTCTGGGATGATGTCTTTTATTATCCGCTTTCTGCCAAAGATTATGAGGCAAATTGCGAAAAAGTTAAAGCCAAAGAATCCGAATTGGCGTTAAACGAATATCGTCGCTTGCTCTATGTGGCTTTAACCCGTGCTGAAGATAGGTTATGCGTTTGCGGGTATCGCAAAAAGACAAAAGAATCCGAAGATTCTTGGTATTCGTTAGTGAAAAAAACTTTTGCTTCCTTGGCCGAAGAAAAAGACGATGGAACTTTGGTTTATGATGTGGCGCAAAAGCTTTCCGTGAAGGAAGAGGAAGAAACAAAAGCCAAGAGTTTTGCTCGTCCGCCTTTTGACTGGATTTATCAAAATCCGCCGGAGGAGGGAGCTTTGGCAAAGCCTTATACACCATCAAAGCCCGAAGATGCCGAAGAACAGGCTATGTCTTCGCCGATTGGCGAGGGTGGGCAAAGCAGGTATCGGCGAGGGCGGCTTATTCATAAGTTGTTGCAGTTTTTGCCGGATGTGGCAGCAAAAGACAAGAGCAAAATAATCAAAGAGTTTTTGACCAAAGAAGCGTATGGTTTGGATGAAGCTGAAGTGGAGCGAATTTGCTCGGAAGTTTTATCTTTGTTGGAGAATCCGAAATTTGCGGAGATGTTTGGAAAAATTTCTAAGGCCGAAGTGCCGATTATGGGCGTGGTTGACGGCAGAATTGTGTCTGCTCAAGTGGACAGATTGGCGGTGTTTGATGACAAAGTTGTGGTTGTTGATTTTAAGACAAACCGTCCAGCTGCCGAAACTCTGGCAGATGTTCCTTCAATTTATGTGCGGCAGCTTGGCGCTTATCGCAAGTTGCTTGAAGCCGTTTATCCGACAAAGCGGGTTGAAACTTATATTTTGTGGACGGATACGGCTCATTTGATGGAAATTGCATAATTTTGGTTGTTTTTATTTTAATAGACTTTAATATATCTAAATCAAAACCTATATAGTTTTTGTTACTACTAATTGAAAGGGAATAATATGAAGCAAATTACAGACAGTCAGTTTGAATCAGAGGTTCTTAAATCTAAGGGTTTGGTTCTGGTTGACTTTTGGGCAGAATGGTGCGGTCCGTGTCGTCAGTTGGGTCCAGTTTTGGAAGAGGTTTCTAAGGAAATGGGCGACAAAGTTACCATTTGCAAGATGAATGTTGACGAATCTCCAAACACGGCTGCTCAGTATGGAATCCGTAGTATTCCGACAATGTTCTTGTTCAAGGACGGTAAGCAGGTTGATGTTAAGGTTGGCTTGAACTCTCAGGCTTCTTTGGTTTCTTGGATTGAATCTCATAGATAGGTTTCTTGAGAAAAGAAAAAAATGGCAGATGAAAGTCTGCCTTTTTTTGGTTGTATTTATACAATTAAAAAGTTTATTTATTAAAATTTCTATGAAATAAGTTGCTTTAAATATATTTGTATATTATAGTTATTTGTAACAAATGGTTGCAAAGCAACTTAAAGTGTGTTTATATTAGGAGTGTATGGAAGTTCAATGCAACTTTCAGTATTCTCAAAAGCGAGAATCGGAGCGGTAAGAGGCTTTTACAAGCAGCGGGCGGTATTGATGACGATTGTATCGTGTCAATACCGTTACTGGTATAGACCGGTTGTTCTGCAAGTTATGTGGAAAATCGTGGTATCTCTGTAACGGAAGGTTAGTTTTCGTTTCAGAACTATCGCTGCTTAGTACTCTTACATACTACGATTTTCCGCCTCTTGACTAGCAGCAGAGTTCTTCAATGATTTTGTTTAAGACAGCAAAGCCTTTTGAGGTTGCTTTGAGGTCGTTTTTTGTTTCCGTTAAAAAGCCTTCAGAGATAAGATTTTGCAGATTTTGGAGGTTAATTGCTTCAGCAAAAGGTAAGCCGCAATTTTCAAAAAAGCGTTGTTTGTTTATGCCCGCGTTAAGGCGCAAGCCCATTATGACTAACTCTTCGGCTCGTTCTTGTGCCGTGAGTTCTTCCATATTTAAATGGTACGTGGTGGCATAAATTTTGCCGTCAGACATAAATCTTCCATGGGCGGATTTGCCAATGCCGATATAATCATCGCCTTCCCAATAAAGCAGATTATGTTTGCAAGGCAGACCATAGTTTGAAACTTCATATTGCGGGTAACCGTTGGTGTTAAGATAATCATTGGTGAAAGCATACATCTTAACAGCAGCCTCATCATCCAGGGGTTGTATGCCTTTGGCGGCAAAAACCGTGCCATCCTCTATGGTCAATTGATATAGTGAAATGTGTTTAAAGCCAAAGTTTGTTGCTTGTTTTAGCTCTTCTTCCCATTCTGTTAAGCTTTGTTTGGGGCGAGCGTAAATTAAATCCATAGAATGATTGTCAAAAGTGGTTAGGACCTCATCTATGGCTTTTTGAGCTTGTTTAAGATTGTGTGTGCGGCCTAAGAATCGCAAGTCTTTGTCATTTAGAGCCTGAACGCCCAAAGATAACCGATTGATTCCGGCAGTTTTGAGCTCTTGAAACAGGTTTTCTCTGTCGGAGTTGGGGTTGGCTTCCAGACTAATCTCTACGTCTTTGCGAATCTGCCATTTCTTAGCAGTGAAGTTGATGATTTTTTCTATGTTTTGCGGCTTAATCAGCGATGGTGTGCCGCCGCCGAAAAAAATACTGCTGACAGTTTTATCTTGGGTGAACCGATGATAATATTCTAAGTCCTGCAAATAGCCGTCTATTATATCTTCTTGTGCCACATCCTTTTTGACTTCCTTGTAAAAGTCGCAATAGGGGCAACGAGAGAGGCAAAAAGGCCAGTGGATATAAACTCCGAAAGGTTTTAAAACTCGTCTGGCGGGCAACTGCTTGGGCAATCCGGTGCTCACATCCTCATGTACATCAAAGTACATTCCGGTGTTGCGCTCCGTGTCGTCCGGCGCATTTTCCTCACCAGCCGAGTTTTTGAAAGCGGAGGCGGGCAACTGCTTGGGCAATACGGCATTCATATCCACGACCTATGTTTACAAGATGAACTTGGATAAGTCAGAGGCTTCGGTATATTTTGCCAGTTTTTCCTCAACCATCTGTGCGGTTATTACTTCTTTTTCACCGCTGCGGTCAGATGCCGTATAGCTGATATCTTCCAGCAAAATCTCCAGAACCGTATGCAATCTTCTGGCTCCAATGTTTTCTACATTTTCGTTAATAGCAACGGCAATGTCTGCAATTTTATCAATGGCTTCTTTTTCAAATTCCAAATCAAAATTTTCGGTTTTCATCAAAGCGACATATTGTTCTATTAAATTTGCTTCCGGCTCGGTTAAAATACGGACAAAATCCTCGTGCGTCAGGGCTTTGAGTTCAACACGTATCGGCAAGCGGCCCTGAAGTTCCGGCAATAAGTCTGAAGGTTTGGAAAGATGAAATGCGCCGGAGCAGATGAATAAGATATGGTCGGTTTTGACCATGCCGTATTTGGTGCTTACGGTTGTTCCCTCAATCAGCGGCAAGAGGTCTCTTTGAACACCTTCACGCGAAACATCGCTGCCGCGGCGGTCATCTTTGCCTGCTATCTTGTCTATCTCATCAATAAAGACAATGCCGTCATTTTCTACGGTTTTGATGGCTGTCTGAATAATAGTATCATTATCCAAAAGTTTGTCGCATTCTTCTTCCATCAAAACTTTATAAGCATCACCAACCGTCATCTTACGTGTTTTATATTTGTCGCCGAAAGGTTTGCCCAATAAATCGCCTAAATTCAGCATACCCATTTGTGCGCCAGGCATTCCCGGAATGTCTATGGTCGGCATGGAGGGATTGCTGTTATCTATAACGGCGATTTCAATCTCGCGGTCATTGAGCTGATTTTCTCTTAAAAGCTTGCGGAACTTTTCTTTGGTTTCTTCTCTTGCCGAAGCGCCGACCAAGGCTTCCAATACTCTTTCTTCCGCGCCAATCTCGGCTTTGGCTGCAACACTTTTGCGTAAGTCTTTTTTGGTAGAGGCAATAGCTATCTCCACCAAATCGCGGATGATGGATTCAACATCGCGTCCGACATAACCGATTTCGGTAAACTTGGTGGCCTCTACTTTGATAAAAGGTGCTTTTGCCAGTTTTGCCAGTCGGCGAGAGATTTCGGTTTTACCAACACCGGTCGGTCCGACCATTAAGATATTTTTTGGCACAATCTCTTCGCGCAGATGTTCGGAAACCTGCATTCTTCTCCAACGGTTTCTCAATGCAATCGCTACGGCTTTTTTGGCTTCGTTTTGACCGACAATAAAACGGTCTAGTTCTGATACAATCTCTCTGGGGCTGAAATTGGCCATCTTAATCTACCTTTTCAATAATTACGTTGTGGTTGGTGTATACATCAATGTCGCCGGCAATCTTCATAGCTTTGCGGGCGATGTCTTCCAAGCTTAAGCCTTCAATATCATATAAGGCTTTGGCTGCAGCCATAGCATAGTTTCCGCCTGAGCCGATGCCGATTATGCCATCATCTGGTTCCATAACTTCGCCGGTACCGGAGATGACTAGGGAAACATCCTTGTCGGCAACAATCATAAAAGCTTGAAGTTGACGCAAATATTTATCCATTCGCCAATCTTTGGCTAACTCTACCGAGGCGCGTTTAAGCTGGTTGGCGTGTTTTTCTAGTTTGCCTTCTAAGCGCTCAATTAAGGTTATACCGTCAGCAGCGGCGCCGGCGAATCCGGCAATGATTTTACCATTGCCGATGCGGCGGACTTTGACTGATTTTGATTTGAAAATAACGGCCTCACCCAAAGTGGCTTGCCCGTCTCCGGCCATGACAACTTCGTTGCCTTTGCGAATGCATAAAATCGTGGTCATATTTTTTTATTCCTATCTTTAAGGTTGTTTCTCTTTATGTAGGGTGCTTAAAGTGTTTTTGCAACAATCCAGAGGAAAAACCCCGCATATTCTGCGGGGTTTGGGTTTTATTTACGCTCTTTGGCATCCATAACAGCCGGATCTTTCGGTCCGCTATTCTTTAGTATGGCCTCGGTCAGAGGTTTGTACTTTTGCCACGGGCTCTTCTCCGTGAAGGTTTTGCCGCAGATGGACAGGCCTAAAGAACGCAAAGCCGTTTCGGTCGGAATGAATAAGTCCGGACTGTCATCGGTTTTTTTGCTTTGAGCAGCAAAGCCATTGATGGTTCCATGTTCATCAATCAAGGCTCCGCCGATGGTTACGGTTTGGACAAAGGTATCAACTATGATTTCTGCACCTTTTTCTTCCGAGTAACGATAGCCGCTGATTGTGCCGGCGTTGTCCAAATAACCTTCGCCGTTTTCAAAGCTGCCCTCAATGTCTAACAAGCCCAAAGCCAAGAAGCCTGTCTTGCCGACATCCGGCAAATCAAGATTGAGCGAAAGCGGGGTATATTTGGTCTTTTCATCCAAAACTAACAGCGCCGTGTTCTTGCTCGGGTTGATGCGGAAGGCTGTGGCTTTGAGTTTGCCGCCGTTAATCGTTTCAAGATTGTATCTGTTGTTGTCTTTAAGAATTAGCTCTGCCGAGGTTAAGACAAATTGGTCAGAGACAATCAAGCCTGCACCTTTTTTGCCGTTGCCGTTGGTTACGCTGACAACCGAGGCTCTAACTTTGTACAGGTTTTCAGGTGTTAATTTGTCATAAGGTTCGCGCTCAATAACGCAAAGTGAGTTACCGCTAGCGAAGAAAGCTTCTTCAGCGGCTTCGCGTTTGTCGGAATCTATGTCTATCCAAGAATCATCAACAATAGCAACCGTATCTGTTTCTCCGGCGGCGTGTTCTATGATGCCTGAAGCTTCCTCAATTTGTGGCTTTTCTTCTTCAAATTCTGAAGCAGATAAGCTTCCGGCGGTTTCGGTTATGCCACTGCCATCAGCGATTATACCAGACGTTTCTTCAATGGTTTCTTCTGCGGCGGGAATGGTTAAAATTTGTTCACCAATCTCGGGAACCATTTGGGTCAGACCGCCGTTGGAGATAACGCCCGAATCCTCAACAATTTCGGTTACGGGGGCCTCAACAACATCAACCGTATCTAGCAAAACAACTTCACTTGGAATTGCTGTTACGGGTTGAACCTCTTCAAAGGTTTGGATTGTGTCGTCAGCAGGTATTTCCAAAACCTCTTGGACTTCTTGTACAATAGGCATCATCTGACACATTTGTATAGGTTGTCCGTTTTCATCCAGTTGCCCCGGCGTCATGGCGCAGATATTATAATTTTTATCTGTGGGTAGTTCTTGCAGAGAGTTGAATTCGGATGCTTGTGCTTTCTTGATTTCCGGTTCAAATTTGCACTTGATGGGGTCAGCAATTCGTTCAGCTTCTATCAAAGCTCGGCGTTCAGCTTCGTGTTCATCAGGATGAACGCGTGTGGCTAATTGTTTTTCAAAGCCCGGCAGATTGCGCAAGTTTGATACGGCATCAGCAAAAGCGCTTTCAACCAGAGCTATTTCGGCATTGTATTCGCCTTCGTTAACCTCGCCGTAACCTGTTGATGTACCTTTCCAATAAACATTGGTTTTGGTGATGTCCATTAATCTCCAGGTAACGGTCATTTCCGAAGAACCGGTGCGTTTGTCTTCTTTTTTACTGTCATCCCAATCATATTCGTCGCAGAGATTCATGTAATAATCGGTTATTTCCGCGGTCAAGATATATTCCGGCAGAGGTGAGGGATTGGTTTCTAAACACAAGCTCTCTGGCATTTTGACAATGGGGTAACAGTTGCCGACAATTTTATTGAAAATTGGGATAAACTTCATGTCCTTTTGCATGATGCGGCCTTGGTTTAAGATGGCATCTTTTTCAAAGCGGCGGCAACCAAAAATGCGGAAACGATATTGACCGAGCTTGGTGGAATAAGGTTCGTATTGTTTACCTTTTTTGATGCGAAAATCTACATATTCAAGGCTGATGGGTGCAAAGTTTTTGCAGTCGCGATAAACGGATTTATAAATTTCGTCATCATAAGCTATTTCATAATTTTTTACGTTGGGCTTTTTAGGTTCGCAGTTAACGCATTTGGTCGTTGGACAACTAACGCAACTGCCGCCCGGAAAGATACTGCCGTCTTTGTCTTTGGGGTTGCAGGAGGTGCATTCTCCGCCGGGGAAAATACTGCCGTCTTTGTCAGAGTAGGATGATGAGGTTGAGGAAGATTTTTCTTCAGGCTTAAAAAAACTTTTAGCATCAGCGGAAGCCGTGTTTTCACCGCATAAAGCAAAAACACCGCAGCTTAATGCGGTTAAGAAGAAAAAGGATTTAACAGCCTGTTGAATTTTCATTATTTTTATCTCCTAAACTTGTCGGCCGGGAATGCGGCTACGCAAGGCTAAAGCTTCAGCTATGTGCATTTTAAGAACTTTCGGCATATTTTGCAAGTCTGCAATTGTTCTTGCTAACCGCAAAGTGCGATGATATGCCCGCGCCGAGAGTTTTGCTTTTTCGGCAAAGCTTATCAATAGGCTTGAAGCATCATTGTCCAAAGCGGCAACCTCTTCCAGCAGATCTCCTTTAAGCTGTGAATTGGTGGTGAGTTCGGGATGTCCAAGCCGTTTGAAGCGTTCGGCTTGAATTTCGCGGGCTTTGATAACTCTTTCTCGGATGGTTGCCGAAGTTTCGCCTTTTTTGACATCATTCATTTCCCACGGACTGACAGCGGGAACCTCTATATGGATATCTATACGGTCTAAGAGAGGTCCGGAGATTTTGGCTTGATATTCTTCAGCGCATTTTGGGGCGCGACTGCAAGCTAAGGCCGGATTGCCAAGATGTCCGCAGCGGCAAGGATTCATAGCAGCGATGAGCTGAAAACGCGCCGGATATATGGTATGCGCATTAACCCGAGAGATGGAAACATAACCGTTTTCAAGTGGTTGGCGCAAGGCCTCAAGCGCGGCGCGGCTAAACTCCGGCAACTCATCTAAAAACAAAACACCGTTATGCGCCAAGGATATTTCGCCGGGTTGGGCTTTGCGGCCGCCGCCGACTAAAGCCGGTGTGGAGGCGGAATGATGTGGGTCTCTGAAGGGGCGTTCAAAACAGATTTTGCCGTCTTTGAGTGCTCCGGCAACGGAATGGATGATACTGGTATCTAAAGCTTCCGCAGCTGTTAAGGGTGGAAGAATTGTCGGTAATCTGGCGGCTAACATAGATTTTCCGGCTCCGGGAGGTCCTATCATCAAAAGGTTATGTGCGCCGGCAGCTGCGATTTCCAAAGCTTTTTTAGCAGATTCCTGGCCTTTGACATCGCTCATATCCAGTGGAGATTCTGTGCTTTTTGCTTTAAGAGCTGTTGGAGAAGGAATGAGCTGCGTGCCTTTGAAATGATTGATAATTGAGAGCAGATTATCTGCCGCAATAATATCTTTAAGTCCTGACCAGACGGCTTCCGAGCCATTTGCGGCCGGACAAATCAGGCCTTTGTTTGAGCGATTGGCTTTAATCGCCGCGGGCAAAATGCCGTTAACGGAGATTAAAGAGCCATCTAGTCCAAGCTCGCCGAGGACGATGTAATTTGTGAGTTCTTCTTGCGGAACAACACCCATGGCGGCAAGCAAACCTAAGGCAACAGGTAAGTCAAAATGAGAGCCTTCTTTGACTAAGTCTGCCGGAGCAAGGTTTAAGGTGATGCGTTTGGCCGGTAAGCTCAAGCCCAAAGACTGAAGGGCAGCGCGGACGCGTTCTTTGCTTTCGGCAACGGCCTTGTCCGGTAGCCCAACAATTGTAAAGGCAGGCAAGCCGGAAGAAATTTGCACTTGCAAATCTACATCTAAAATGTCTAATCCGTTAAAAGCGATTGTGTTTATCCGCGATATCATGGTTTTTTACCAACGCGGAGTTCTTTCTCCGTTGCGCCAACGGCGTGTCGGGAAAGTGTCTTTGGTTAAGCGATCGTATTTTGCAACTTTGTAAGGGATATCAGCCAAGCGGACATAGTTATTTTTTTCATAAAACTGAGCGCAAGTTTCTGCAGTTTCATAAAAACTTTCGCGGCAAACAACAATTATTCTGGTCTTAAGATTCTGAAGTTTGATACTTTGCTCGTCGTTGGCATAAACTTCTTTCGGGGGCGCGACTGGCTTGGTCGGTTGCAACAAAGAGGGGGCGGAGGCGCAACGCATATCATCGGAACAAGTCGTGAAATGCGGCAGCTTTGAACAGCCACTTAAAAAAGCGCCTAAAATCAACGCGCTGAAGATTATTTTTGCCCGCATTTGTTGTTGTCCTTCCAAATATTTGGCTTTAGTATAGCCTTAAAAAGGTTAAAATTAGGTTATCGGTACATAAAATGCTTGCAAAATTAAAGTTTTAGAGTATATTCGCAATCGTCCCTTGCCGCAGGAGTCCGAATTATAATAAAGACAAAAGCCTGTGGCTATACAAGAACCCGGCTCTTTATTGAGCCATTTGTTGAGAATCCATAAGGAGATATTTTAAATGTCTAATTACGAAAGCGTGCTGATTGCACGTCAGGACCTCGGTACTTCTCAAGTTAACAACATTGTTTCTGAATTGAGCGATGTTATTAAGAAAGAAGGCGGTGAGGTTGTTAAAGTTGATAACTGGGGTTTGAAGAACCTGGCTTATCGTATTAAGAAAAACCGCAAAGGCCACTATGTTTTGATGAATATCACTGCTCCGGCTAACGCTATTGCAGAATTTGAAAGAATCATGAGATTCAACGAAGATATCATCCGCTACATGACTGTTAAGGTTGAAGAATTTAATGATCTTTCTTCTTCCGAAGACAGAGAAACTGTAGAAGAATAGGAGAAATATAATGGCTAAACAAGTATTTTTCAGAAGAAAGAAAGCATGTCCGTTTTCCGGTGAAGACGGCTTGAAGATTGACTATAAGGATGTTAAATTGCTCTCCCGTTATATTTCGGAAAAAGGCAAGATTATTCCCAGCCGTATTACGGCCGTTTCAGCTAAAAAACAAAGAGAACTGGCCCGCGCCATCAAACGCGCACGCTACTTGGCTCTGCTTCCCTATGTTGCGGCTTAAGGAGAAATACGATGGAAGTTATCCTTTTAGAACATGTTGAAAAATTGGGTAAAATGGGCGACAAAGTTACCGTTAAAAACGGTTATGCCCGTAACTACCTCTTGCCTCAGAACAAAGCTTTGCGTGCTACAGAAGCAAACGTTGCTTTCTATGAGAAGAAAAAAGCTGAGTTAGAAGCTCATAATAAGGCTTTGTATGACGAAGCTGCTAAAAAGGCTGAAGCTCTTCAGGGCTATAGCGCAGTTTTGGTTCGTCAGGCTGCCGAAACCGGACAATTGTATGGTTCAGTTACTATTCGCGACATCGCTGCCGCTATCAAAGCTGCTGGCTTTGATGTTGAGCGCCGTTGCGTTTATTTGGAAAAGCCGATTAAAGACCTCGGTATTTATCAGGTTAAATTGAACTTGCATCCGGAAGTATCTCAGACGATTTTGGTTAACGTTGCCAGAACCGAAGATGATGCTAAGAAGCAGGAAAAGGCTTATAACAAAGAATAGTTTTGTCATAAAGCTATGCAATAAAAAAAGACCGACTGAAAAGCCGGTCTTTTTTTGTTTTACAGAACTTCGCGGCGACCAACGTGGTCTGCGGCGGAGATGATGCCCTCTTCCTCCATCTTGTCTATCAGCGAAGCGGCACGGTTATATCCGATGCGGAGTTTGCGCTGAATATAGCTGGTGGAAGCCTTTTTATCATTTTGAACGATGGCTACGGCTTGCGCGTATAAGTCTTCATCCGAACCGGCGGCAAAGTCGCCTTTGTCAAAGACAGAGCCGCTATCTTTTTCGGATAATTCGCCCTCGGTTACGCCGGAAACATATTCAGGTTCTCGCTGGGTCTTTAAGAACTCAACGACTTTTTCAACTTCGCTGTCCTTAACAAAAGAACCATGAACGCGAATCGGTCTTTGTCCGGCCGGCATATAAAGCATATCTCCCATGCCGAGTAATTGTTCCGCGCCTTGTTCGCCTAAAATGGTGCGGCTATCAATCTTAGAAGTTACTTGGAAGCTGATACGTGTCGGGAAGTTGGCCTTAATTGTACCGGTGATGACATCAACAGATGGTCTTTGGGTGGACATAATCAGGTGTAAGCCTGCGGCACGAGCCATTTGAGCCAAGCGCTGGATGGCGGCTTCAACGTCTTTGCCTGCGACCAACATAAGGTCGGCCATTTCGTCCACAACAATGACAATATAGGGCAAAGGTGTGAGGTCTAACTCTTGTTTCTCAAAAATAGGCTTGCCGGTTTCAGCATCAAAGCCGGTTTGAACGGTGCGCTCAATTTTTTCGCCACTGGCTTTGAGCTCCTGAAGTTTTTGGTTATAGCCGGCAATGTTGCGGACATTGAGTTGCGCCATAGCACGGTAGCGGTCTTCCATCTCCTTAACCGCCCATTTTAGACCAATAACCGCTTTAGCCGGATCGGTAATAACCGGTGTGAGCAGGTGCGGAATGCCGTTGTACATTGAAAATTCAAGCATTTTTGGGTCAATCATTATCAATTTGCATTCTTCGGGGCGCATACGATATAGGAGTGAGAGAATCATCGTGTTAACACCGACTGACTTACCTGAACCTGTGGTACCTGCGACCAATAAGTGCGGCATTTTGGCTAAGTCGGCATAGACATTGCGGCCGCCGATGTCTTTTCCGAGAACTACATTTAAGGTGTTTTTGGTTTCACGGAAAGCAGGGTCTTCAAGCAGGTCCTTGAACCATACGGTTTCGCGGTTTTTGTTTGGCATTTCTATACCAATCGTATTTGAACCGGGGACAACGGCGATACGAACGGAGACAGCAGACATAGAGCGTGCAATATCATCCGCCAAGCCGATGACACGGGCAGTTTTGGTGCCGGGGGCGGGTTCTAATTCATATAAGGTTACAACCGGACCGGGGCGGACTTTAACGATTTTACCGTTAACGCCAAATTCTTGCAGAACATTTTCCAAGTCGCGGGCGATGCTTTCAAGTTCTTTTTCGCTGATGAGGTTGCCGCCTTTGTCTTTGGGACGAGAAAGTAAGTTGACATCCGGATACATATAACCATCATCAATATCTTTCTTTTTGGTGGTTTTGGGTGCGGCTTTACTGTGAGATGCAGTGGGAGTTTCTTCTTTTTCCTCTTTGACTTTGGGTTCTTTGCGCTCTTTGGGGGCTTTTTCCTTTTCTGGTTTAACGACAAGCTCATCCGCTTCTTCTTTGTTTCTTGTAAATTTGATTTTTGATATGCCCAAAGCAATAATGCGGAAGCAAAGACGCAAGAACTTCCATGTATAGACAACAATGGCTCGGAAGCCTTTATACCATGTTTTATAAGTTATGCCGACGGCAAAGTTGAAAGATAACATCGTTAGGCAGAAGCTGACAAACAGCAATATCTCTCTGCGGAAAGGAAAATTGAAAATATTGGATGAGTTCATACTTAAGGAGGCGAACAAATGTCCGATGCTGCCGCCGAGTTTGTATTGGCCGAAATATTCCGAAGGCAAGAGTCCTAAGAAAACAGCTAAAAACAGAGAGCCCAAGAAAAAAGCCATAATGCGCGTGTAGGGGTGCAAAAATTCACGCAGGCGTAGGCAATTATAGCCCCAAGAAATTGGTGCGACCAAAAAGACGGCAAGCGAGATGCCCCAATAGGTTACGATAAAATCTGCCAGTTTTGAACCGAAAGAACCCAAATAATTGTGGATTTGTCTTGCCGTTGCCACGTTTGAGGAGGCATCCATTGCGTCATAACCAATAAGGCTGACAAAGGCAGCCAGCGTAAAAGTGATGATGAATGCGCCAAACAAGCGCCATAGTACTTTATTTAAAAAGCTTTTTTCTTTCTTTTTTGCTTTTTTTGCCATAATTTCCACCTGAAAATCGTCCGAAGTTGTGTTGATTTTAGCAAGAAATCATCAAGAAAATATTAACAGTTAGGCTCAAATACCGATTTATGCAGATGTTGTAGTTTCGGCAAAGTCAAGTCGGCTCAATAAAAGCGCCCAAAGATTAGGAATCGGTTGCGCGAAAAATTTTAAAAACTTGACTTTTGCTCAGGAATCTTTAAACCTGAATGCGATATTTTAATAATTTGAAGGTTTATTTTATGAAATATGCATTTGTGTTTCCCGGACAAGGTTCTCAATTTGTCGGCATGGGAAAAGAACTGGCAGAAAACTTTAAGTCTGCCAAAGAAGTATTTCAGGAAGTTAACGAAGCTCTTTCCCAAGATTTGTTTAAGCTGATGGTGGAAGGTCCGGAAAACGAACTGACCTTAACAGCGAATGCTCAACCCGCATTGATGGCTAACTCAATGGCGGTTTTGCGCGTGTTGGAGAAAGATTTTGGCGTTAATCTCAAAGACAAGGTTTCTTTTGTGGCCGGACATTCGCTCGGTGAATATTCTGCCGCTTGTGCAGCCGGTGTATTTTCTCTGGAAGATACAGCAAAATTGTTGCGCATACGCGGTGATGCGATGCAAAAGGCCGTGCCGGTCGGTGTGGGCGGAATGGCTGCGGTTATGGGCGTTTCTTTCCAAGATGTTCAGGCTTTGGCCGAGGCTTGTGCCGATGCTGATAATGTTTGCGTTGCGGCTAACGACAATGCCGATGGTCAAGTTGTGTTGTCCGGACATTTGAAAGCAATTGAGAAAGCTGTTGAAATTGCTTCCGAATTCGGTGCCAAAAGATGTATCAAACTTCCGGTGAGCGCACCTTTCCACAGTCCTTTGATGCAGCCGGCCGCTGAGGTTATGGCCCGGGCTTTGATGCAGGTTGAAGCTCATGATGCTCAAGTTCCGTTGATTGCCAATGTTTTGGCTTCGGCTATCAGCGATCACAAAGAGATCGTTAAGCATTTGGTTGAGCAGGTTACGGGTTCTGTTCGTTGGCGCGAAAGCGTTATTTATATGAAAGAACAAGGTGTTACTGATGTTGCTGAGCTCGGTGCCGGTAAGGTTTTGACGAATATTATTAAGAGAAGCGATAAAGAAATGAACGCTTTTTCTGTCGGAAATGCCGCTGAAATTGAAGAATTGGCTAAGAATTTATAAGGAGATAACAATATGTTTGAATTGCATGATAAAGTAGCTCTTATTACCGGTGCTGCCGGTGGCTTGGGTGATAAAATTGCCCGCACTTTGCATAAACAGGGCGCAACTTTGGCTTTGACCGATATGCGTGAAGAGCCGATGCTTAAGCTCAAGGAAGAATTGGGCGACCGCGTTGAGGTTTTTACCGCTAACCTTACTAATGCCGAAGATGTTAAAAATCTGGTTTCTAATGTTGAAGCTAAGTTGGGTCGGATTGATATTTTGGTTAACAATGCCGGTTTGACCCGCGATAATTTGTTTATGCGTATGAGCGATGAAGATTGGCAGTTGGTTTTAGATGTTAACCTTTCTGCCGGATTTAAGTTGGCTAAAGCCGCTGTTCGCGGTATGATGAAACGCCGTTTCGGTCGTATTATCGGTATTGCTTCCGTTGTCGGTGTTACGGGTAATGCCGGACAAGCCAACTATTCTGCTTCTAAGGCCGGTATGATTGCGATGAACAAGTGCTTGGCTCAGGAAGTTGGTTCTCGTGGTATTACGGTTAACTCTATTGCTCCGGGCTTTATCAGAACGCCGATGACCGATGTTTTGCCTGATGATGTTAAGGCCGCTTTGTTGGCAAAAATTCCGGAAGGAAAACTCGGTGAGGCTCAGGATATTGCCAATGTGGTCGCTTTCTTGGCTTCTGATGAGGCTCAATATATTACCGGTCAGACCATCAATATCAATGGTGGTATGGCTATGATCTAAGCCTGATAAGGTTTTGAAGAAAAACCGCTCGGGTTTCGGGCGGTTTTTTTTTGTGAAAAGATAAAAAATGCTGGATTTTTTCTGAATGTGTGTTATATGTATTGACAATATCGGGAAAAATTATTGGAAAGTGGGGTCAAAAACCCCGCTTTTTTGTTAAGGAAAAAATGATGCAGAATAAACACCCATTGGAGGATATGCTTACGCCGGTCATTAATCAGCTTGGTTTTGACGTGGTTCGTATTTTGACAATCGGTCAGAAGAATCCGACATTGCAGATTATGATTGAACGTAAAGACGGCAAAGATATTGTCGTTGATGATTGCGCAACGGTTAGCCGTGCGGTTTCAGATATCTTAGATGAAAAAGATCCTATTAAAGACCAATATAATTTGGAGGTTAGTTCTCCGGGGTTGGATCGCCCTTTGACAAAAGCAGAGCATTTTCAGCGTTTTGCCGGGTATGAGGCGAAGATTGAGACCTCTGTGGAGGTAGATGCGCGCAAACGTTTTAAGGGGAGAATCCTTTCTTTGGATGATAAAGAAAATATTCATTTTGATATGGACGGCAAAGAATGGGTTATTCCGTTTGAGGCTGTTTCTAAGGCAAAATTATTGATTACGGATGAGCTTTTGGCAAAATATGCCGAGATTCATCCCGAAATTGAACTTTAATTCTAACGACTTATGTAAGAGGACAAAATGCAAAATATTGAAAATATGCCCAGACCTGAAATTATTCTTGTGGCTGATACGGTTGCCAGAGAAAAAAATATTGATAAGGAAGACGTATTTACAGCTATGGAAGTAGCTATTCAGAAAGCCGGTCGTTCAAAATATGGTTTTGAACATGATATCAGAGCTAATATTGACCGCAAGACAGGGGCTATTTCTTTGGCTCGTTATCGTGAAGTGGTTGAGGGTCCGGAGAATGTTGAAAACGAAGTTACACAGCTGACTTTGGAAGACGCTAAAATGTATGATGCCAATGCAAAAGTCGGTGATTTTATTATTGACCAACTGCCCCCGATTGATTTTGGGCGTATTGCCGCTCAGACTGCTAAACAGGTTATTGTGCAGAAGGTTCGTGATGCTGAGCGCAACAAACAGTTTGAAGAATATAAAGAAAAAATCGGTACGATTGTTAATGGTACAATCAAAAGAATTGAGTTCGGTAATGTGATTTTGGATATTGGCAAGACCGAAGCTATTTTGCGCCGCGATGAGATTATTCCACGGGAAAAGTTTAAAAACGGAGACCGTGTTCGCGCTTATGTTTTAGATGTTCGTCGTGAAAATAAGGGGCCGCAAGTATTCTTGTCTCGTACTTGTCCGGAATTTATGGCTAAATTGTTTACGCAAGAAGTTCCCGAGATTTATGACGGTATTGTCAAAATTATGGGTGTGGCTCGTGATCCGGGTTCAAAAGCAAAAATTGCCGTTAAGACAGATGATATGACGATTGATCCGGTTGGCGCTTGCGTCGGTTTGCGCGGTATTCGTGTTCAGGCTGTTGTAACAGAGTTGCAAGGCGAGAAGATTGATATTGTTCCTTATTCTGAAGATAAGGCTCAATATATCGTAAGCGCTTTGGCTCCGGCAGAAGTTACCAAAGTTGTTTTGGATGAAGAAAATAACCGTATTGAGGCTGTTGTTCCGCAGGAGCAATTCTCTTTGGCTATTGGTCGTCGCGGTCAGAATGTTAAACTTGCTTCTCAGCTGTTGGGTTGTGATATTGATGTCTTGACCGAAGAACAAGAGCAAGAACGTCGTTCAAACGAAAATAAGGTTCGTTCACAACGCTTTATGGAAGCTTTGGATGTTGATGAGATGATTGCTCATCTGTTGATTGCCGAAGGTTTCTCAACTGTAGATGAAGTTGCTATGGTTTCTTTGAACGAATTGGCAGAAATTGAAGGCTTTGACGAGGATGTTGCAGCTGAGTTGCAAAAACGCGCCAAAGATTTCGTTGCTAAACGTAATGAGGAATTTGCCAAGAAGAGTAAAAATCTTGGTATTGATGAGCAGCTCAAGACGCTTGAAGGTCTGGATCAGGATATGATTTTGACTTTGGCAGACAAAGGTGTTAAAACTTTGGATGATTTGGCTGATTTGGCTGCCGATGAGTTGATGGAAATGCTTGGCGAGAATGTTCTCTCCGAGGTTGAAGCAAATAGGATTATTATGAAAGCCAGAGAACACTGGTTTACTGAAGAATAAAGTTATAGCGGTTCAGAGCGATTTTCGGAGAAGTTAAATTTTATTCTCCGGAAATCCTCTATCCTTATAATTTTAAGATTTTGGGTTGAAGGAAAATGAAACAAGAAACAGAAAATCGCAAATGTATTGTTTGCGGAGAGGTGAAAGAAAAAGAGCAATTACTGCGCTTTACTTTGACACCGGATAACCAAATTATCCCCGATTTTAAGAAAAAATTGCCGGGAAAGGGAATCTATGTTTCTGTTTCTAAAGCAGCATTGCAGAAAGCCGTTGAGAAGAATTTGTTTGCAAAAGCTGTGAAAAAAAATGTTAAAGTTAGTGCGGATTTGGTTCAAACCATAGAAAATATGCTCAAGAAAAAAGGTTTGGAATCAATCTGTCTGGCAAAAAAAGCCGGAGATTTGGTTACCGGCTTTGAAAAAGTGAGCGAAAAAATTAAGCATGGGAAAACAGCTTTTTTGATTGAGGCTGTTGATGCCGGTGCTGACGGACATCAAAAAATGGTTGCCGTTGCCAAGGATTTGGATGTTTTTGCGCTGTATAGTGTTGAGGAGTTGGATAAGGCATTAGATAGGGTTAATACGGTTCATGCAGCCTTGCTGAAGGGGAATATGGCAAGTTTGGTTCATACGGATTTGGTGCGGTTGCAAAGTTTTTTGAATGCTTAAATTTATGAAAAAAGATGGAGATACATACGGAATGACACAAGATAATGCAAGTGGTAAATTAACATTATCAGGCAAATCTACACTTACACTTAAGAATTTGGGTGAGGCTTCCAAAGCGCATAATCATGATGGTAAAAAGTTTGTGCAAGTTGAAGTGCGGAAAAAGAGAGTTATAAGCCCTGTTGCACAAGCTGAGCAAAAAGTTGAGATTGATGAAGCAACTGCTCAAAAGCTAAAACTTATTGCCGAAGCAAAAGAGCATGAGGCTCGTCGTCGCCAGGAGGAAGAAGAGCGCGAGAAAGAGCGTGCGCGTCAAAGAGAACAAGAAGAGCAAGAGCGCCAACAAAAGGAAAAAGAAGAAGCCGAACGCAAAGCTGCAGAAGCTGAGGCTAAAGCAAAGGCTGAAGCAGAAAGAAAAGAGGAAGCCGCTTCGGAAGAGAAATTTAAGGTTAAGAAATCTAAAGATTATGATGATGAAGACGATGATGAAGATGACGAGGAGGAGTATCGTGGTAAGAAGTTTAAGAAAGCCTCATCTTCAGAAAAACCGTTGACTCGTGAAGAGACTTTTGAACAAGAGCGCAAAAAAATTATGAAGCGTAGCTTTGAACCGCAACGTCGCGGCGGCAAAGTTAGTTTGCATAATATCGGTTCCGTTGATGATGATGACGATGATTATGGTTTCGGAGCTCCGAGACGGCGCTTTAAGAAAAAACAACCTAAGCCTGTTCAGCCGCAACAACCGCAAGAAAAAATTATTAAAGATGTGGTTGTTCCTGAAATTATTACAGTTCAGGAATTGGCTAACCGTATGGCAGAAAAGAGTGCCGATGTTATTAAGAAATTGATGTCTTTGGGCGTTATGGCTACCATTAACCAACCAATAGACGGAGATACGGCGCAAATCGTGGTTGAAGAAATGGGCCACAGAGTTAAGCGTGTGGCAGACAGCGATGTTGAGCAAGGGTTGAAAGGTGGCGAGGATAAGCCTGAAGATATGAAGTCCAGAGCTCCTGTGGTTACGGTTATGGGACACGTTGACCATGGTAAAACTTCTTTGCTGGATGCTTTGCGTGAGACAAACGTTGCATCTCATGAAGCCGGTGGTATTACGCAGCATATCGGTGCTTATCAGATTACGGTTAAGACCGGAGATAAGATTACATTTATTGATACGCCGGGTCACGAGGCATTCTCTGAAATGCGTGCGCGTGGTGCGAAGGTTACGGATATTGTGGTTTTGGTTGTTGCCGCTAATGACGGAATCATGCCGCAAACTATTGAGGCTATTCGTCATGCTCAGGCAGCCGAAGTGCCGATTGTTGTGGCTATTAACAAAATTGACTTGCCCGGCGCTGACCCGATGAAGGTTAAGACAGCATTGTTGCAACATGGCATTGCGGTTGAAGAGCTCGGTGGTGAGTGTTTGTGTGCCGAAGTTTCTGCTAAAAAACGTATTAATATTGATAAGTTGGTTGAAGCTATTTTGCTACAAGCTGAGATTTTGGATTTGAAGGCTAACCCGAATCGTAAGGCCGAGGGTGCAGTTATTGAGGCCAAGATGGAAAAAGGCCGCGGTTCTGTTGCGACTGTTTTGGTTCAGAAAGGAACATTACGTGTCGGCGATATTGTTATTGCCGGTAAGGAGTGGGGACGTGTTCGTGCCATGTTTAATGAAATGGGTAAGAAGATGTCTGAAGCTGAGCCTGCAACTCCGGTTGAGGTTCTTGGTTTGCAAGGAACACCTGCTGCCGGTGATGATTTTATTGTGGTTGCAGATGAAAACCAAGCTAAAGAAGTTACGGGTTATCGTATCCGCAAAGAACGTGATGCTAAGTTGGTTAAAAGTGCGAAATCAGCTATGGAGCAGATGCTTGATAAGATTAAATCCGGTGAGGTTAAGCATTTGCCTGTTATTATCAAAGCAGATGTTCAAGGCTCTATTGAGGCGATTGAAGGTACGATTACCAAGCTTTCCAATGAAGAAGTCAGTGTTCAGATTCTGCACTCAGCTGTTGGTCCAATTTCGGATTCCGATGTTACTTTGGCTAAAGCATCCAATGCCTTTATTATCGGCTTTAATGTTCGTGCTATTCCGCATGCGCGTGATATGGCACGGCAAGATGGCGTAGATATTCGTTACTACTCAATCATTTATGATGTGGCTGATGATATTAAGAAGGCTTTGGAAGGTATGCTTTCTCCCGAACTTAAAGAAAAGATTCTGGGCTATGCAGAAATCAGAAACGTCTTTAATATTACCGGTGTCGGTAAGGTTGCCGGATGTATGGTTACCGAAGGTTTGGTTAAACGTGGTGCTAAGGTTAGATTGCTGCGTGACAACGTGGTTATTCATGACGGAGCGCTTGGTCAGCTTAAACGCTTCAAAGATGACGTTAAAGAAGTCAAAGACGGTTATGAGTGCGGTATGAGTTTTGAAAACTATAACGACATTCAGGTCGGCGACTTTATTGAATGTTATGAAATTGAATCTATTGCTGCGAAGCTCTAAGTGATTTGAAAGGATAAGAGTTATGGCTGATAAGGAACCATCTCAAAGACAGCTTCGTGTCGGGCAGGAGATTAAGAAGATTCTGGCCGGAGAGATTGAACGTGGATTGGTACGTAATCTGGAAGGGATTGATGCTCTTGTTACGATTATGGAAGTTCGGGTTGCGCCGGATTTGAAATATGCCAATGTATATTTCATTACTTCCGTTAATGAGAAGAATGAAGAAGTGCGTGAGGCTTTGCAGTTGGCTGCCAACCATTTTCGCAAGCTTATCGGTGCGAGAATGGAGCTACGTTATGCGCCGGAGCTAAACTTTAGAATTGATACAAGTTTTGCTGAGGTAGCTAAGATGGAGCGTTTGTTGCGAGACCCTAAAGTGGCGCAAGATTTGAAAAAAGCATAAAAAATTGGGCAACATCAAAAATGTTGCCTTATTTTTTGTCTAGTCAAATTGAAAAAATAGTGCTATAAGCCAAATTTGTTTTTTTTGATTATTAATGCTAAATTTCATTTATATATGGAAAGATTATTAGAATGTAGCAAGCCTGAAGGAAGTAAGGTTTGTGATAAAGTAAAACCCAGAATTTTTGATTGGGAAGTTGTTGAACGCTACGATGGTTTGGTTGTTGATAGGAACAGCGCATATCCGCAGATGGTGCTTTATCAGGAAAGTGGTGAGAAAAAATTTATCGTTATTGAAAGCATTTTGCAACAAGGTCTTTTGATTACGGCTCACGATGAAACAACCGTCTGGACATTTATTCGGTGTAATGGTTTGTTCTTGTATATTAAGCCAACTTGTAGGATTCAATATACCAACGGCTATTTTTTTGAAGTATATGAATATGCCAAAGGTATTGTTGTTTACTTCTTTAATTCTGAAGGAAAAATTACCGGTAGAAAACTTTTTGATTGCGGTTACCGAAAAAAAGGACGTTGGTTCTTTGAAAACGAGGTTGCAATTTATAAGGTGGTGATGAAAGATGACCCAATGCGGTTGAGTGTCGTGTTTTATAAACATCAGCCACGAAGGCATTGGTACTGGCCATTCTGGAAGTTCTGAAAAAAATTAAAAAACAAAGCTCTGTATCTTTTAAGATACGGAGCTTTTCTTTTGACAAGAAGAGAAATTCTGCGTAATCTTTGAAAAAAAATATAAGGAAAAGAATATGGGACGGCATAAAAAAGGCGAAGAGATTAACGGTTGGTTGGTGATTGATAAGCCCAGAGACATGGGCTCAACCGATGTGGTGAATTTTACCAGACGTTTTTTTAATGCCAAAAAAAACGGACATTGCGGAACATTAGACCCTTTTGCAACCGGAGTTTTGCCGATTGCTTTTGGGGAAGCAACCAAGCTTATTCCTTATGTTACGGAGGCACGCAAAGAATATGAGTTTGTGGTTAAGTGGGGTGAAGCTACCTCAACCGCGGATACGGAAGGTGAGGTTGTAGCTTTTTCTGATAAAGTGCCGACAAGAGAGGAAATTTTAGCTGTTTTACCTCAGTTTTTTGGCGAAGTTGAGCAAGTTCCGCCGGTATATTCTGCCATAAAAATTAACGGAAAACGTGCTTATGATTTGGCACGCAAAGGCGAAGAGGTGGTTATGCCTTCCCGCAAGATAAAAATTTATGATTTGGCGTTGATAGAAGAATTGCCTGAGAAGCAGGCGCGTTTTCGGGTAGAATGCTCTAAAGGAACATATATCAGAACACTTGGGCAAGATATTGCCTTAAAACTTGGGACGGTCGGGCATTTGAAAGAGCTTAGACGGACAAAATGCGGGAATTTCGGCCTTGATGATGCAATAACGCTTGAAAAATTGAAAAATATGGTGCATAGTAGCACTCCAAATGAAGTTTTGCTTCCGATAGAAACATATCTGCGCGACATCGCGGTTATTGCTGTTTCGGAAGCTGATGCAGCCAAACTGAAGTTGGGACAAGGGCTTTCGCCTAGGGCTTATGGCTTGGACGGCTCGGTTGAGTATGAGGCCGTTGCTACCCATGACGGTAAGATGGTTGCGGTTGTGCGAATCGACAATAGAAAAATTGCTCCGGTTCGTGTGTTTAATCTTTAAAATAAAAGGAAAATGTGATGTCGATTACAAATGAACAGAAACAAGAAATTATTAAAAATTTTGGTACAAAGCCGGGCGATACCGGTTCTGCTGAAGTTCAAATTGCTATCTGGACAACCAGAATTAACAATTTGATTGAACACTTCAATACACACCAGAAAGATTTGCATTCTCGTCTGGGTTTGATGAAAATGGTTGGTAAACGCCGCCACCTCTTGGACCACTTGAAATCTAAGAGCGAAGAAAGATATCAGAACATTATTGAAAAACTGAATCTGCGTAAGTAAGATTGGTTTATGCAGCAGTGGAAGCGGAAAATACAAAAGAGCCAAGAACCATGCAGTAATGCTGCGGTTAGTTTTTCTTTTGGGCGCTTGGGTGTTACGCTTTGTGCTGTGTCGTAAAATTTTTGGGTATGCGGGGCAATGGGGCTCCGCATTCCTTTTATTGTCGGGAAACCGGCAAATGGTAGGAAATCTCAATTCATGGGGAATTGAGTGAGGATTGTAAGAGAATAGATGAAAGGAAGAATTTATGATCGATTTTAAAGTGTGCCGCAAAGAAATGGAATGGGGCGGACGCAAGTTAGTTTTGGAAACGGGAAAAGTTGCCAGACAAGCCGAAGGTGCTGTTTTGGTTACTTATGGTGAAACAGAGGTTTTGGCAACAGTTTGCGCCGCAAAAGAGGTTAAGGCAGATCAGGATTTCTTCCCTTTGACCGTTAATTATCAGGAAAAATATTATGCAACGGGTAAGGTTCCCGGTGGTTTTATGAAGAGAGAAGGTAAGCCCTCTGAGCGCGAAGTTTTAATCTCTCGTTTGATTGACCGTCCGATACGCCCGCTGTTCCCGGGTGCTTTCAAAAATGAAGTTCAGGTTATTTGTACGGTTTTGTCTCATGACCAACAAACAGATTCTGACATTCCGGCAATGATTGCAGCTTCAGCTGCTTTGACAATTTCGGGTATTCCGTTCTTGGGCCCGATTGGTGCAGCAAAAGTTGGTTATATTGACGGACAGTTTGTTTTGAACCCGACAATTGAGCAGATGCCGAACACAAACTTGGAGCTCTCTGTTGCCGGTACATCTGAAGGTGTTTTGATGGTTGAATCTGAGGCTAACGAGCTTTCGGAAGAGACAATGCTTAATGCGGTTATGTTTGGTTTTGAGAGCTTCCAGCCGGTTATTAAGATGATTAAGGAACTCAAGGCCGAAGCCGGAAAACCAGACTGGGAAGCTCCTGCTTTTCCGCCGGAGTTTGATGCTTTGTATGCTCGCATTGAAAAAGAATTTATCGGTAAATATGAAGAGGCATTTAAGGTTACTGATAAGCTTAAGAGAGGTGAGTTGGTCGGACAGGCTTCGGAAGAAGTTAAAGCAACGATTGACCCCGAAAATGAGCTTGAAATGCGCTATGTCGGCGATGCTATTGAAAAATTGATGCATAAAGTTGTTCGTGAGAAGGTTTTGACTACGGGACACCGCATTGATGGTCGTGATACCAAGACTGTTAGACCGATTCAGTGCGAAGTTGATGTTTTGCCTTGCGCGCATGGTTCTGCTTTGTTTACGCGTGGTGAAACTCAGGCAATGGTTGTTACAACTTTGGGTACGGGCGAAGACGCTCAGGTTGTTGACGGCTTGATGAACGAATATAAAGAAGACTTTATGTTGAACTACAACTTCCCGCCGTTCTCGGTTGGCGAATGTGGTAGAATCGGAAGTCCGGGTCGCCGCGAAATCGGTCATGGTAAGCTCGCTTGGCGTGCTATTCATCCGATGATGCCGAAAAACAAGGATACTTTCCCTTATACGGTTCGTGTCGTTTCAGAGATTATGGAATCCAATGGTTCTTCTTCTATGGCAACGGTTTGCGGTACGACAATGTCTTTGATGGCTGCCGGTGTGCCGATGGAAAAGCCTGTTGCCGGTATTGCTATGGGCTTGATTAAGGAAGATGATGGTCGTGTGGCTGTCTTGACCGATATCTTGGGTGATGAAGACCACTTGGGCGATATGGACTTTAAGGTTGCCGGTACAAAAGATGGCGTAACCGCTTTGCAGATGGATATTAAAATTACATCTATCACCAAAGAGATTATGCAGACGGCCTTGGCTCAGGCGCATGAGGGTCGTATTCATATTCTGGGCGAAATGGCAAAAGCTATTGCTGAGCCTCGTCCGCATGTTTCTGACCGCGCACCGCGCATTATTGCCATTAAGATTCCGGTTGATAAAATCCGCGAAGTTATCGGTTCCGGCGGTAAGGTTATTCGTGAAATTACTGAAAAGACCAATACGAAAATTGATATTGCCGATGATGGTGTTATCAAGATTGCCTCTGTTAAGAAAGAAGACGGTGAGGCTGCTTTGGATTGGATTATGGGTATTGTTGCCGAGCCGGAAGAAGGTAAGATTTACCATGGCGTGATTACCAAGATTATGGACTTTGGTGCTTTTGTTCGCTTCCTCGGAACAACCGAAGGTCTGGTTCATATTTCAGAAGTTAAGAATGAGCGTATTGCTTCTGTTTCTGATTTCTATAAAGAAGGCGACTCTATCTGGGTTAAGTGCTTAGGCATGGATAACCGTGGTAAGGTTAAGCTTTCAGCAAAAAGGGTTAATCAGGAAACAGGTGAAGACTTGGAAAAGCACGAATAATTGGTGATTAATACAGATTTTGCGGGCTGCTGACATCCTCACGTACTTCTATGTACGCTCCGGTGTCAGCCCCCCTGAAATCTTATTACTCCCCTAATTCTTCGTGCTTTCCTTTATATGGAATTGGTGATTAATACAGATTTTGCTGATTATGCATAAAAAATGGGCTGGTTTTAAAAATCAGCTCTTTTTTTGTTTAAAATATGTTTGACAGAAGAAAGTTTTTTGTCTATTGTGGATGCAGCTTTAATATAATTATGACTAAGAATTCTGAGACAGTTAACATATTTAAAAACAAATTTAAATTTTAATTATGGAATATGGTTTTTTAATATCAATCGCGGCTATTGTGATTGTTTTCGTGGCTTTCTGGTTCGTTTTGAAAGAGTTTAAGGCTCCGGTTAAAATAGAGCGCAAGACTTTTAAGGTTCGCCTTTTATATTTTGATAAGGACGCGTGGCTCTGCCACTTTGAGACCGGTACAGATGTCGGACGTGGGTTTGTTTACTTACCTGAGGAAGGGCATTATGTCGGAGAAGAAGTGGAAGTAACATACGAAGGGAAAGAAGTCTTAGAGCTTTTTTCTCCGGTAAAAAAAGAAGAGTATTAACAAAAAAAACAAAAAATTATGGAAGCAATTACTTATGGCTTAGTGGCCGTTTCGTTTATCATCTGTTTAGTACTAATGTTCTACTATGGCAGATGGGTCTTTTGCAACAGAATAAAACCTGCGTATGTCCGTCGGAATGTGCTTACTTTCGGGTGGGTCCAAGCAGTTGTTCTGATTTCTGCGATGCTGATAAACGGCATTATAATGGACGTTAGAGGTGTTGTACCGGAATTTAATCCGAATGAGGTCCTTTTAATTGTCCTCATAACGGTGCTACTGTCGTTCTTCTTTGCACTGATGTGCAGAGAGACATTGCTTAAGAATTATTTGAGCGGTGTTAACATAGGCGACAAATGCCAGTTTATTGTCGCAACGGTCTTTGAGCAAAGGCTTGAAGGTTATGTTGTTGTTGGTAACAATAACTGGTTGCCGGCTGAAGCGACAATAGCGCCGGATGCCTTTGTTAATTACAAAGAAAACCAACAGTTAACAGCGGTTATCTGTTCGGCTCACCCCGACAACAAGTTTATTGTTGTTGAGGTTTAGCGATTAATAATCAGTTTGAGAGAGGTTGCTCGTGAGAGTAGCCTCTTTCTTTTTGTCTGTTGACACAAAAATCTGTTTTGTCTATAGTTGAGAAAATTTACTATAATTATGGAGCTAAAAATTTATATATATGGAAACAATTGCTATTATTGAAAAGTGGCTGTTTATCCTAGCGGATAAGGCTGTGTATGTTTACTTTGCATTTTATTTTATGCAGAGATGGCGGGATACTCCAATTTCGGTCAAAGAAGCTTGGCTTTTGAATTTGTTGGATGATTTTACGTATAAGGTTTTATTGCCGGTGTTGTCGTTGCTGGGTTTTTTTCAGCTGACAGATTGGGGAACTTGTAATATGCTTGATATCTCTTTTGATATGATGCTTATTATGGGGATGATGTATTTTGTGCGGAGGGCTGCGGTCTCAACGTATTTTCATGTTAAAGGGGAATTTGTTGAACTTGTTGTTGTGGCTAAAAGCAATAATGAGGCGACATATATTCTTCAGACGCTTGACGGACGCGTCTTTTGGCAAGAGACAACCAAAGAGATTCCTTTGTTGAAACTTTTTAATTCAGCGGAAGAGAATTGTTATTTGGTAAAAATCAGAGATGTTATCTTAACAGAAGAAAATCCGTTTGTGATTGAGTTCTTGACGGAAGATGAAGTTAAGGATGAGGTTGAAAGAATTAAAAAACAGAGAGGTTCGGAGTAATCCGAACCCCTTTTTGTTTTAAAAAGTCCTTGAAATATGGAAAAGAAAGTTGTATGAGTCTTTTTGTCGGCGGGCACCCCTGGAGGCTCGAGACAAGGTGATTAATTTTCAGTAAGGATTTTTAATATGACAAATATTACTTTTAATGCTGTTAAGCGTGAGAAAGCAGGTAAGGGGGCAGCTCGTGCATGTCGTCGTGAGGGTCGCGTACCTGCCGTTATCTATGGCGGAAACAAGGAACCTGAGCTTATTAGCTTGAATCCCGTTGAGTTGACCAAGGCTTTGGATACTTTCGGTTTCTATGATGCCGATATTGAAGTTGTTGTTGACGGCAAGTCTCATAAAGTTATCTGTCAGGATGTGCAGTTCCATCCCGTTTCTGATGCGCCGCTGCATGTTGACTTCTTGAGAAAATAAGTCTTATCTGTTTTTGAAACAGTTGAGGGAGAAATTATCCGATTATTTTTAAGGATGTTTTCTCCCTTTAATTTTATGTTAGGTTGAGGTTTTGATGTTTTTGATTGTGGGTTTGGGAAATCCGGGGAATGAATATGCCGAAACAAGGCATAATGTCGGTTTTATGGCGGCGGATTGTTTGGCGGAAAAGTATAATTTCTCTCCTTTTAAGGCAAAGTTTGACGGTTTGGTTGCCGAGGGTATGATTGACGGGGAAAAAGTTTTGCTTCTGAAGCCGCAAACTTTTATGAATCTTTCCGGAAACGCGGTGGTTAAAGCAGCCTCTTTTTATAAAATATTGCCGCAAAATGTGATTGTTATTCATGATGATATGGACTTGCAACCGGGGCAGATTAAAGCTAAATGCGGTGGTGGTGCCGGCGGACATAACGGTCTAAAAAGCATTGATGCGCATATCGGCCCAAATTATAATCGTATTCGTATCGGTGTAGGGCATCCTAATGGTCGCGGCGAAGAGGTTGTTAACCATGTGTTATCCCGTTTTTCAAAGGCAGATAAAGAGCTGTTGTTGAAAGATTTGAATCTGGTGAGCGCAAATATCGGTATTTTGTTAGAGAGCGGGATGGCTGCTTTTACAAATAAAATCGGAATGTTGATGAAAAAGGCGGCTGATTAAAATTTTGTTTGCTTGTAATAAATATTTGGCCCTTGTATGCTAGAGCATATTTGATGAGGAGTTTTGCTTATGCCACAGATTTCGGTTATCCTTCCGGTTTATAATATCAAAAGAGAATATTTGACCAAGGCAGTTGAAAGTGTTTTGGCGCAGAGTTTTGCGGATTTTGAACTGCTGATTGTTGATGATGGTTCTAAGAAAGAAACAGCTGATGTTTGCGATGAATTGGCGGCAAAGGACAAACGGGTTACGGTTTTTCATAATTTTAACCAAGGTCCAGGAAAGTCTCGCAACTTTGGCTTGACTCAGGCTCAGGGTGAGTTTGTAATCTTTATGGATCATGATGATTGGGTTGAAAAAGACTGGCTGAAAAAACTTCATCAATCTATTGTTAAAAACAAGTCTGATGCTGCTTTTTGTTATGCGGATGAATATGTTGAGGAAGAAGGCGCATTTCATGATTTTCCGGCTCCGCATTTTGATGCAGAAGTTTTTGATATGGATGATGCTATGCGCAACAAGATGGCAAATGTGTTTTTTGCGCCTTGGGCAAAGCTGGTCAGAATGGAAGTTATTAAAAAACATCATCTGATGTTTGCAGAGGACGGAAATAGGTTTGATGATGTTTTGTTTCATATCTTTTTGAATGAATATGCAACCAGAATCTCTTTTGTGGATGAGATTTTGTACCATCATAGGCTTTTTGCAAACTCAATTACCGGTTCAAGCAACAAAAATACGGATATGTATTTTGATGTCTTTAAGACCATTGAAAGTGCTGCAGAAAAATGTGCGGCTGACGGATTGAGTCCTAAAAGAATCTTGGATAGAAATATGAACTTTTTTTGCAGTGCAAATGATATTATCATCTCTCGCAAAGAGTTTATCAAAAAGATGCATTATTATATTAAAAAATTCGGGCTTAAAGATGTTTTGCGCAAGCAAAGGAATCGTAAAATCAGGCATTGGTTGTTTACTTTTGACCTTAAAAAAGGAGTGGTGCGGATTTTGGGCGTATATTTGTTAAATAAGCCGAAAAAATAGGTCTTTAAGCCTTGCCAGAGAAGAATCTTTTGAGTATAAGAAAACAAGTTTTTTTAGAATTTGGGAGTTTTTGAATTATGGGATTTAATTGCGGTATTGTGGGTTTGCCGAATGTGGGAAAATCTACTTTGTTTAATGCTTTGACCCAGACAATCGCTGCTCAGGCTGCGAATTTTCCGTTTTGTACAATTGAGCCAAATACAGGGCGTGTCGCTGTGCCGGATGAACGTTTGGACAAGCTTGCAGACTTGGTTAAACCCAAAACCGTTACGCCGACTCAGCTTGAGTTTGTGGATATTGCCGGTTTGGTAAAAGGTGCTTCCAAAGGCGAGGGTTTAGGCAATCAGTTTTTGGCAAATATTCGTGAAGTTGATGCAATTATCCATGTGTTGCGCTGTTTTGAAGACGATAATATTACGCATGTGGAAGGTTCGGTAGACCCTATTCGGGATGCCGAAATTGTTGAAACAGAGTTGATGATTGCTGACTTGGATTCTTTGGAAAAACGCTTTGACCAGTTGGCCAAGAAAGCCAAAACCGGTGGAGACAAAGACGCAAAGCTCAAGGTTGAGGTGATGGAGCCGATTATTAAGGCTTTACGTGAGGGAAAACCCGCACGCTCGGCTGCTCCTTCCAAAGAAAATAAGGATGCCTACAAAGAATATAAGATGTTGCAACTCCTGACTTCTAAACCGGTGTTGTATGTTTGTAATGTGGATGAAGATTCTGCCGCAAACGGTAATGATTTTTCCAAGAAAGTTTTTGCTAAAGCTGAAGCTGAAGGTGCAAAGGCGGTTATTATCTCGGCAGCTATAGAATCGGAAGTTGCGCAGTTGGACAGCGAAGAAGAAAAGAAAGAGTTTTTGTCGGCGCTTGGTTTGGATGAAACCGGATTGTCTAAAATTATTAAAGCCGGATATGAGCTGCTCGGTTTGCAGACATATTTTACTTGCGGACCGAAAGAGGTGCGCGCTTGGACCTTTCTGAAAGGCTCTAAAGCACCGCAATGTGCCGGTATTATTCACTCGGATTTTGAGCGCGGATTTATTCGTGCCGAGACAATCTCTTATAATGATTATATTACACTCGGCGGCGAGCAAGCCTGCAAAGAAGCCGGAAAGGTTCGTTCAGAAGGCAAAGAATATGTGGTGCAAGACGGCGATGTGATGTTGTTCTTGTTTAATGTATAAAAGAAAAACAGATATTCAGTTTGAAGAAAAGGGGCTGCGGCCTCTTTTTTTTGACAAAAAAGTTGACGTAATTAAAATATTGTGGTATTTCAAGGACAAAATAAATATGTATATGTATAACTAAATTTTTTATTACTATGTGTGAAAGAATTGAAAAAATTGTTGCCAGCGAATTTGAGAAACTGACTGGCATTAAAGAAACAGGAAATAGTGTATTGCATTATTCAGTTTTTCCGCAAAAGAGGGAAGACTTTAAGCAATTGCTGCGGGCTGTGCTGCCGGATTTGCGGATATCCTCTACTCAAGGATTAATAACAGTAGCAGATTTTGCAAACTACGTGGAGAAAGAAGAAGAGAAAAAGAAAACTTTTTTTGCCAAAGGTTTGCGGATTATCCGCGATGTAACCGGTGATGAGGCATTGAACTTAGAGGATGACCTTTACGCAGAGCTGCGTCCAGAGGGTGAGGGAAATGAATATCTTTCGTCCCAAACGCGCTATTTCCTTAAAGCCAATAAGGTATATAAAGCCTTGGCTCTGGGATTGAAAGGCTCTCATTCGCCTTATTATCCGCCGGTGTCCTTGCTTGAGAAGAGCCGGACATTAAACGGAATTATTGACCTCTATTATCGTAGGGGCAGGTTCTGAAAAATTCTTTTATCAAAGAGGGGTGTCTTTAGACATCCCTCTAAGTGTTTTAAAAGGCTTGCATAAGAGTTTGATTCAGAGTATCAGAAAAGAAAAATATTAGGAGAAAAAGAAGATGCGTTTGGCGTTGTTTCAGCCGGATATTCCGCAAAATACGGGGACTTTGCTCAGACTCGGAGCTTGTTTAGATGTGCCTTTGGATATTATTGAGCCTTGTGGCTTTATTTTTAATGAAAAAGCCATGCGGCGTGCCGGTATGGATTATTTGGAGATGGTGTCTTATCGTCGGCATAATTCGTGGGCTGATTTTTTGCAGTATCGGCAAGAGCATCCCGAAGAATATGGTCGTATTGTTTTGCTGACAACGCATGCAAGCAAACCTTATACAGAATTTGAGTTCCAGAAAAACGATATTATCCTGATGGGCAGAGAATCGGCCGGGGTGCCGGAAGAAGTGCACCAGATGGCAGATGCCAGATTGTTGATTCCGATGAATAAGAATGCACGTTCTATCAATGTGGCGGTTTCGGCAGTGATGGTTGTGGGCGAATGTTTGCGCCAAACTGACGCTTTCCCGAAGGTTGAAGGCTAATCTTGTCTAAAATTTTCATGGCTTTTTCAAGCTTTTAAAATTTTTTTGACAAAATTTTCATTTTAGGGGTGGAATTGAGTCAAAAAATGTGGTATGGTATGTGCGTCTTGAGGCCCTGAGGGGCTGTCTTACCAATCAATAAAAAATGAATAGGAACAAATTTATGATTAAAAAAGGTTCTTCATCTCTTGCGTTCAATTCCGGTGAGTTCGTTGTTTATCCGGCTCATGGTGTGGGTAAAATTGCTGATATTGCCAAGCAGAAAATTGCCGGTTCGGAATTGGAGCTGATTGTTGTTAATTTTGACAAAGACAAGATGACTTTGCGGATTCCGATGGCAAAGGCTGAAAATATCGGGCTGCGCAAAATCTCTTCGGCTGATACGATGAACGATGCTTTGAGCGTTTTGAAAGGCAAAGCAAAGGTCAAAAAGATTATGTGGTCTCGTCGTGCTCAGGAATATGAGAATAAAATTAACTCCGGTAATCCGGTGGCTATTGCCGAAGTTGTGCGTGATTTGTATCGCAGTGAAAATCTAGCTGAGCAGTCTTACAGCGAAAGACAGATTTATGAGCAGGCTTTGGACCGCTTGGCAAACGAGGTTGCTGTTTGCGAAAATATTTCTTCTGCAGATGCAACTAAAAAATTGCTGGATATTTTAGCAAAATAAGCAACGAAATTTGTTTTTATTAAAAAGGCTTCCTTAATTCGGAGGCCTTTTTTTTGGCGACTCCAAAGCTTTGTTTTATGGACTCCGAAAGACCTTGTTTAAAAGATGTTGGCAAGCGGAAAATGCTGATTTTATTTTGTTGTGTATAATGCTGTGAACAAGCGAAAAGCGCCGTTGCGAATCAAAACTTGGTTCTTTAAAAGTTAATTATAAGTCAATTTTTTTAAGGAAAAAATGATGTTTGAAGAGCCGGAATATGTTACCTCGCAAACCGATGATATTGTGGTTTCTGCTTGTCCGGTTTTGGTAGAAGAGAATCGCCCGGCGCAAGAGTTTTTGTGGGGGTATTATCTTCGGATTGAAAATAATTCGGCTAAGAAAATTCAACTCTTGGGCAAGAATTGGAATGTTACCGATAGCTTCGGGAATCGGTTTTGTGATGATTCTGCAGGTTTTAAGGGAGAGTTGCCGGAGCTTGAGCCGGGTGAATATTTTGAATTTAGTTCTACAATGCCATTGAATGCTTCTGATGCCGTGTTTTACGGAAGCTGCAGAATTAAAGAAGACGGGCAGAAAACGGTGAAGGAAATTAAGATTCCTACATTCTCGCTTTCTGCCGGAAAAGGTTATATGACCTTGAATTAGTTGTATTCTTGAATAACGTTGTTGTTTTCTACATACATATTTAAGTATTGGTAGATGTTTTGTTCCATGCGTTTGTTGAACTCGTCAAAGAGTTTGTAAACCATACCGTTCCAATATCTTTCTTTTTCCTCAATATCGGTATCAGCCGGAATGGCAAGCTCGCGCCAAGCTTCAATGGAGGTTTCGGCACTGGATAAGCTCTTGGGATCTGTTACTTTGACGACAACATATAAGGTTGCGCGATATTTGATGCGGTCTTTGTAAAAGACTTTTTCTGATTTTTCAATTTCTTCGGTTACGCTTGCGTCTTTGATAATGAACTCAGCAATTTTGTCGGAAGAAAAATCTGTTGCTTTCAGGCGGTCTTTTGCCCAAAGACGAGCGGTTTTTTCAATGGAAATGGGAAAAAGATGCTCAACATTCGGACGGGTGAATGTCGGTGTAAATTCGGAAATAACTTCAACGCGATTTACCTTCAGGTCAATGGGGGCTTCTTCCGTGAAGCGTGGTTCTTGATAGCGTTTCGGTTCGGCTTCATAGGTATTTGCGCAGCCCGCCATCAGTATTAAAGCAACCAAAAAAGCGGAAATTTTTCTAAATTTAATCATCTTTCTAAAACCTGTTCTTATTGTACGAATAAAGGCTCCTAAACATTTTAAGAGCCTTTATAGAATATGAGATATTAATTAATATAAGTTTAATGCTTTATCAGCTCGCCTTTGTCAAAAACATATTTTTCAGAGCAGAAGTTGCAAGTGGCGGCAATTTGGTTTTGTTTGTCTACCAGATTGTTTATTTCTTCTTCACTGAAAGAGGACAAGGTATTGAGCAATTTTTCTCTATTGCAACGGCAACCAAAGCGATAGTCTTTGTTTTTGGTGATGGATAATTTGCTGGAGTGATATAAGCGATGCAAGAGTTCGGCGGAGCTTAAGTTTTCATCAAAAACTTCATCAGCCGTCAAGCTTTGCATAAAAGTTACAGCTTCGTTCCATGCCTCAGACATATCAATATCCGTGTTGACCTTACCACCGGTTTCGGGGAGCTTTTGCAGTAAGATTCCGGCGGCTTTCCATCGGTCATTTTCATTGCTCGGTATGTGCAAGAAAAGCTGCAAAGCCGTCTCAATCTGCTCGGATTGTTTGAAATAACGCAAAGCGCATTCGGTTAAATCTTTGCCCTGAAGGTCTACTACGCCTTGATAAAGGTCGGTGTCTTTGCCTTGGTCAACCGTGAAAGCCAAATATCCTTCGCCTAACCAATGCGGCGCGGCTTCTATCTCGCCTTCGGTCTTGCGGAGTTCCTGAGCTTTTTTGATGCGTTCTTCATCAAAATTTGCGCAGGCTCTGATTGTTCCATCGGAGGCGACATCTACTACAACCATAGAGATAGGGCCGTTACTTTTGGTTTGGAGGGTGAACAGACCGTCATATTTCAAAGCGCTGGCAAGCAAAGCGCCCAAAGCTGTGCTTTCGGCAACAACAGCAGAAACATTTTGCGGGTAGTTGTGTTTGCTTATGATCGTGTTTACAACTTCGTCTAAGCGAACCAAGCGTCCCATAAAAGCACCGTCTTCAATATGAAAGGATGCACAATTATCAAAATTTTTGTTAACCAATGATTTTTCCTTTGTATAATGTTTTTAGTCTTTGTTTTATGTAATGTTTTTTGAGGAAATTTGCAAGTGGCGGAAGAAGACGATAAACCAAAAAGGCAGCGTGTCGCAAAGAAAATTACCAAGCAGCGGCTTAAAAATATTGCTTTGTATTATTTGCAGCGTTTTGAGACCTCCTCAGAGAATCTAAAGTCTGTTTTGATGCGGCGCGTGAATGATTATGCTTATCAGAATCCCGAATGGAACAAACAGGAAGCGGTTGACTGGATTGAGGAAATCGTTACCCAGTTTGAAGGGTATGGTTATGTGGATGATGCGCGTTTTGCCGAAATGAAAATCAAAGATTATTTGGCGGCCGGAAAGTCTGTGCGCTATATTAAAGGAAAGTTGCAGCTCAAAGGTGTTGATGAAACAACAATTGATTCCTTGCTTGAGGAACAAGAATATGATGAATATGCCTCAGCTTTGCGTTTGGCAAAGAAAAAGAGAATCGGGCCTTTTCGCTCTGATGAGGAAAGCCGAAAAGAAAATCGTCAAAAGGATTTGGGAATAATTGTGCGTGCCGGTTTTTCATATGATGTAGCGCAAAAAATCTTGGAAGAAGAATCTTTTTAATCGTTATTGACAAATTTTGTCTAAAAGCGTAAAATCAGCGCAGTTTGGTTGATTTTTTACAGAGTTTTTTTATGCCCGAAATTTTGATTCAAGATATTGCAGACGAAATCGGAAAGCGTTTTTGGTCTCCGAAGCGGCTGAATGCTTTGTTTATGAGCAAAGCTATGCGTGATGGAGAGACAATGCGCAATATGATACATGGAAATTTTGGTGCTGCAGAAGAAATTATGCAGGCTCTTGTTCGCTATTATGAAACGCATAATAAAGATGAGTTAATTGAGCGTGTAGATAATATTGCTTATGATTATCCCTATGTTTGCTTTACAAAAAAGAGACAGGAAGATTTAAATCGTGATACATCAAAACCGACCAAAGCCGAGCTGGAGCGAATGAGGTGGTTGGCAGAGTTTTCCGAAAAAGAGCCTGATAAGTTTTGGGTGGATGAGAGATTGTATGAAGAAGCCGGTATATTTGCCAAATATTACGGGAACTTTTTTTATTATAACAAAGACGGGCATTATATTGTTGATGAGAGTAAGCCGATAGAAATTTATGAAAATAAGTTGCCTTATACGTTGTTTGATGAAACATACAGAGAAAGTAATTGGTTGAATTTGGCGCTTTATGACAAACCGCATACTCTGGAAATAAGAGACGATTTTGCGGCTCCTTTTTCGCAAAAAAAGTATGTTAATGCGACTGTTATTGATGTTTTGCGCCAAACTCTTGAGAGGCAAAAAACAGCGGTCTATGAATGTCCACGCACGGGTGAACCATCTTTAGATAAGATTTGTGCCGAGATTTATGCCGAAGAAAAACTTTCTGCACAGAAGTTTGTTAAAGCCATCACAATGCTTAATCAACGATTGGCAAAGGCTCTGAAAGGTGAAGAACTGTTTCATAACGGCGATTTTGATGCTGTGGCAATGCTGATTGATAAAGCTCCACAATATTTTGAACAAATTGACTATGCGCAACAGTATGGTTTTTATAAGAGTGATGCCGGAAAAGAGCTGATGAAGTTTTCTTTTATGACAAGCTTTACGCGGCGTAAGAGATTTAGTGAACAGGCAATGAACAATTATGTTGATGCTGTTGCCAATGCCGGACATTGGATGAACGGGCAGCAGATGATGACTAAAATGATTTTGAAAAACACACAGAATCTTGGTGGTATTAACAGAGGTTTGTTGGATTTGAATGTTATTTGTCCGCGCCCGCAGAAGTTTAACGGTATGGAAAGCCCAAGATTTTTGCAAATCTTGAACGAATATTATAATCAAGATTTGGAGCGGGCAAAGTACCCTAATTTAATATATCAGAAGCCGGAAAAGCTTTTACATCTCCGGCAGGCAGAGCGTTAATCAATATACAACCTTTTTTAGGTATAATCCGCAGGCGGGGGCGTTGACACCGGCGGCGCTTCTTTTCTTTGCCTCCAGAATCTTCTTAACATCTTCCGGTTCTAAATGCCCGTCACCAACCATCTTTAAAGTTCCGACCATATTGCGAACCTGATGGTGCAGAAAAGAACGTGCCTCAACAATAAAACGAATCTCTTCGCCGCAAACTTCAATATCTAACTTATCCAAAGTCTTTATGGGCGATTTTGCTTGGCAAGCTGCTGCTCGGAAAGAACTAAAATCATGATGACCGAGCAGATATTTGGCTCCTTGGCGCATTTTTTCAACATCTAAGGGAACGGGAACCCACCAAACCCGATTTTTTTCAATTATGGCCGGCGCGCGGCGGTTGAGAATCCGATATAAATAACCCCGACCTTTGGCGCTGAACCTTGCATGGAAGTCTTGGCTTACTTTTTCAACATTAATTACGCAAACAGGCGCTTCCATATCTCTTAGGCGGGCATTCATCGCCTCGCGCAATTTCCAATCTTCCATATCCTCTTTTATGTCAAAATGTGCGACCTGAGCTGTAGCATGGACACCGGCATCAGTTCTTCCCGCACCGTAGACAACGATTTTATTGGACTTCTGGAGGCGTTCTCCTGTGCTCGCCTCCTCACGTACGTCTATGTACGCTGTGGGGCTGCGCTCCGTGGAAGCACCACCATAAGCCTCACTAAAATCGTTGTCTGACAAAATCGTATTGGACTTCTGGAGGCGTTCTCCTGTGCTCGCCTCCTCACTTATATCTTCTTCTTCCAAAACAGGCGTAAAACATTCCAAGGCTTTTTGCAGGTAGTCTTGCACAGAAGGGCCGTCAAGTTGTTCTTGCCAGCCAAGCAGATTTGTTCCGTCATATTCTATGGTGATTTTGTAGCGCATTTTGTCCTGATTTATAAAAATTAAGGGGCTTATTTGCCCCTTAAACTAATCTATTTTGTTTTATTTTGCAAGATTATGCTGCAGCTGCCGTGTTTGCGGCAGAAGAGTTAAAAAAACCGAGTTTTTCCTGAATCTTCCAAATAACACGGAGAGCATCCAAAGCATTTTGTCCCGTAATGCGGGGTTTGGCTTCGCCTCTGACACAGCTTAAGAAGTGGCTGAGCTCGGCAGAAAGCGGTTGATTGGTCGGAATAAACAATTGTTCAACACTGCCTTTCAAGCCATAGTTCATCCATTCCGGAATGCTCTCGGGGTTAACATAAGGCATACGCCCTTGAGAGTGTACGTTAATGCTTTGGTTGATGAAGTCCATATCAATATAGTTCGTATCAGTTGTAACAGTTAAGGTACGAACACGAGCTTGGGTGATACGGCTGGCGGTGATATTAGCGGTTGCGCCATTTTCAAATTCCAACAATGCCGTGATATAATCCTTACCCATAGGGCTTTCTTTGGTCTTAACCGAGGCGGCCTGAATGTTAACAACCGGAGATTTTACCAAAGACTGAATAACCTCAACGTCGTGAATCATCAAATCCATTGAAACATCAACGTCAGTAATACGGCCGCTGGCGGCAGACATTCTTTGAGCCGTTAAGGAACGAATCTTAGAGGTATCAGATAAGAGCTTGCCCATTTGCTCAACAGCAGGGTTAAAACGCTCAATGTGGCCGACCAGCAAAACAACATTGTTTCTTTCAGCAGCGCTGATTAAGCGTTGGCATTCTTCTTCCGTGCAGGCAAGTGGCTTTTCCATCATGCAGTGGATGCCTTTGTTTAAGAAAAATTCGCCGACATCAGCATGGGTTACGGAGGTGGTAACTACGCTTACGGCATCAACATTTTTAGCGACTTCTTCCATTGATGAAAAAGCTTTGATACCGAAAGTTTCGGCAGCGGCTTTGGCTGCTTCCGGGAAAATATCATAAACACCGACCAAATCAACGCCGTTCAAACCTTTGTAGGTTTTCATATGGTTTTTACCCATCATACCGGCACCAATGACGGCTACTTTGATGTTTTTAGTCATAGTTTTTACCTCTAAAATTGAAATGTTGCTTAAATTTAGTTTACTTATAGCAAAATTCTTGCTAAAAAGCTTTTAACAAGTTGTTACATAATGTTACAGTATGCTATTGTGTTGAAAATCGTTGTATTCTGCGGGGTTGGCCTATGAATAAGTTTGGAAATCTGGCTTGTGTGTTTTCTTTTGTTGCGTTGCTTGCGGCTTGTGCGACTTCTGAAAATAAGGAGGTCAGCAATAAAATTGAGGTGGAAGAATTGGTCTTTGCCAAAGATCCGGAACCTATACGCGGCAAGCTGGATGTTTATGGCTCTATGGCGCGCAGTGTGAAATATAATGTTGATGTTGCGGCTCAAGAAACAAACAAAAAACTCTTTGAATCCAAGCAAGGTATGTCTCCGCAAGATATTATCCAAAATATGATGAATGTAAAAAGCGGGCGGAATAACCCCTTGTATGACAGTTTGCGTGCGTTGGATTATGCCGTATTTTATGCCCTGACAAATTTGAGCGGTAACAGAGGTTTTATTGATGCAAATATTTTTGCCAAGACTTCGCAAAATTTGGCTTTGGCCGCAATTAAGGCTCATAAAAGCGCTCTGTTTGCCAATAAGCAACTCAAAGAAATTAAGCGTTTGATTGATAAAGAGCAGAAAAAACTTAATGATATTAAGGCCAAAGAAGAAAGAACCGGACGACTTACGGATGCTGAGCTTTCTTATAAAAAAGGCTTGGAAGTCGCACTTTTGAAGCTGAAAGAAATGTATGAGGCTCAGGTTTTTGCAATGGCGGAATATGCTCATTTGATTAAAGCTGATGAAAAAGACTTGAAGCTTGAGGGGCGCACGTTTTATGAGCTGGAAGATTTGGATAAAAAGCTAACGGTTCAGATGTTTCAGCGCTCAGCATTTCATAATCGGACAGAGTTTGGCATAGCTAAGGAGATGGGACGTTCTTATCGGTTTAACGAGGTGGAATATAATCTGCTTAGAAGGTATCCGGAAGTGGAACGCTTGAATATCAACGGTTATGATGTGGAAGACGAGGTTTATGCCGAAAATTTGGAGAAAAGGGCTTATACTCAAGCTCTGAGATTGGTTGAGAAAACCGAAGCTTATAAAAAAGCCAAAGAAGATGACAAAAACATATTGCGTGTGCAGGCGTTTGATGAAATGGGAATCGCCGTCTTTACGCAGATTGAGGTGGCATATAATTTGGTGCGTTTGAGCGAGATTGACTACGCTGTTATCAGCAAACAAATCAATGATTTGAAAAAAGACGTTAAGCAAAGAGAATATCGCCGGTTGGGTTCGGAAGATGCGCTTAGTTTGCTTAATGATAAAATTAAACTTTTGAATTTGGAAAATGAGCAAAGCCAAATTTTGGCTGAAAAGGCTCTTTCTTTGCGGGCTTTGTATTTTTATGCCGGATTTTCGCCTTTTACACGCAATCTTCTCAAAAACAGCGACAAAGATATTGTCATAGATTTGCGCGCAGCTTTTAACAAAGATATGGTTGAGATGTTGGCCAATATTCCGGCAGAAGAGGCTTATGAAGAAAAAATCAGCAACACTTGGGCAAAAAAAGAAAATTGGTTAGAAGAGCTGATGGAAAATAAGCCTACACCTAAGGTTCAGCCTGCGATAAAACAACGAGCAGATTATGATACGGCGGATGAAGATATTTTTGCTCCGTATACGAATCCTCTCTATGATAAAAAGAAGACAATGCAGCTTGGCTCTTATGTGGAACGCAAAAATGCTGATTTGGAATGGAAGATGTTACAAGAACTTTATCCTGAATTTAAGCAAAAGACACCAGAGGTTGTTCGGACAAGGGTTGATGGGCAAATTTTTTATCGGTTGGTTTTGCATTCCGAAAACGGCGGTTTTATGGCAATTTGTAATAAGCTGCGTGCCGATAGAGTGCAATGTCTGTTGCGATAAAATGTTTGTCAAATTGGGAAAGTTAAGCTATCATCACAAAAGGTGAACAAGATTTGTTGAGTTGCCGATGGCTGATAATGATAAGAAAAAATTTGAAATAGATTTGTTGAAAGACAAAGCCAGAGCTTATAAAGAACAGAGAGCTCATGAGGCAGCATCCGCGTCGGATGATGATTGTTCTTGGAGTGCGGTTTCTAAGCTTGATGCTCAAACTTCAAAAGTTGATAGTTTGGATAATTTTCTTTCTTTTAAAATTGATTTTGTTGGTAAGAATTTGGAAGGTGGGCATTTTGCTAATGAAAATTTGCAAAATGCTAATTTTTCGGTGGCGAATCTTAAAGGTGTGGATTTTTCCGGCGCAAATCTCAGCGGGGTGGATTTTTCCGGCGCAGACTTAAGCGGTGCTAATTTGCGCGGTGCGGATTTAACCGGCGCAATTCTTTCCGGGGCGCAGCTTGTCGGGGCGGACCTGACCGGCGCAAAGCTTAATAAGGTTAAGCTTGCGGATGTTGATATTGAAAATGCCATTTTGCTTGATATTGAGATAGATGAGTTGTCTTTGCAGGAGTTGCAAGAGCTTATTGAATATTTGGCAAAATATTATCCGCATAAACTTAATTTGAGCAAAATGAATTTGATGCTCTTGGATTTGACCAAAATTGATTTGAAAAATTTGGACCTGCGCGGTGTGGATTTTACAGGTGTAGATTTTACGGGTATCAATATTATGGAGCTTGATTTAAGCGAATGTATTATTACGCCGCAACAGATTGCTCAGGCCTTGGGACGTGTGCCGACACCTGAAGAAATGAAAATGCTTTTGGCTCCCAAAAAGAAAAAAGGCGACAAGGGTAAAGTTGGTATTGATATGATGGCATTGCTCAGGGATGATGGCCGCGAATTCGGAACTTGGGATGCCTTACACCAAGAAGGTATTACAATTAAGCAAATTTTGGATGTTGGGAAAAAGATATTCAGAAGAGATGCTAAGCGTCCGGCCGTTAAAGACAGTAAAATTTTGGAGGAAGTTAAGTCTGCTCAACAAAAAGCCGCTGATGAAAATAAAGCAGCCTTAAGAAGACAGATTGAAGAGCATAAGCGTCAGGAATTGGAAAACAGACGCAACAAAAAGCAAGAAGTGGCTCAAGAGGTTAAGCGCGAAAATTCCGTAAAGGAAGAGAAGAAACAAATTGATGTCAGAATCATGACCAGAGGCGGCAATGAGCGATGAGCAGGAAAATGTAGGTGCGGATATTACGCTTCGGGTTTGGTTCAAAGGGTTTTTATGGCTGTTGATGGCCTGTGTGTTTTTGTTGGTTTGCGGTACGGCTTGTTTGTCGGCCGCTTATTTTGTGCAATATGGTATCAATGACAAAACACTTGGCGATATCGGCGGTTTTTTGCGCCGGTTGCGTGATGAACCAACTTTTTTGTTTGATGCTTACGGGCAATGGTGGAATGTTTTTGTGTTGGCTTTTCAATATGGTCAGTTGAAATTTGCTTCTTTTGTGCCGTTGTTTGCGCCGATTTTGTTTTTGGGCTTAACTGTCGGGGTCTTTGTTAAAAGTCCTTATTCTTTCAGCTTGTGGTATAAACTTTATAACCGTTTTGCCAAAGAAGAAGATATTGCCAAGATGGGGCTTTTTGATGAAGGTTATGGCGTGTTTGGTCGTTTTGAGGGCAAAGTTTTGCATCCGAAAAAGTTTTTGTCGGTGTTTGGCTGGGGATCTCCGGGTTTGGGTAAAACTTCAACCGTGGCAATTCCCAGTATTTTGGAGAGCGACAAAGTTAGTATTGTGGCGGCAGACTGCAAAGGTTCTCTGGCAAAATATACCAGCGGTTATCGGGCAAAGCTCGGCAAAGTATTTTGTTTTAACTGGAATATGTGTGATAATCCTGAAAAAGGTGAGTTTTGGCCGAAGTGGAATCCTTTCTCTGATGGGAATCTGCCCCCCAAAGGTTTGGAAAGAGACCATTATTTGCTCTGGATTGCCCGATATATGGTGGGCGAAAAAGACGATAACTATTGGGTCAAGCTTGCAAGTATTGCTTTGGAAGGGTTGTTGCAGTTTTATGTTTCTAAGATTGAGCAAGCTGCCGCGAATGATTATTTTTTGAGCGAGCTATTGGAACATGGTCGGCTTAAGAGCGAAGATAAAGATATTTTGCTTAGTTTTTATGCTCTTATGCCTAAAGCATATGCCGAAGAGGCTATTCAGAATTTGCAGAATAATACTTTGACCGTGGATAATTATTTGCCAATCGGCAGTTGGGAGAATATTCCGCCTTTGTGGCAGGGTAAGGAATTTTGTTTTGCCATGATGGTGGATTGTTTGATTGAGCATTATTATACCATTCGGCAAGAGGCTGCCGGAAAGACTTACGGACGTTGGAAAGTTATGTTGAATAACTTTATTAAGGAAGCAGAGTTTTTTGGCTACCATCCGAGAGCAAATCAGGTTATGCAGCATTTGTATTATTTGACCAAAAAACAACGTAAAAAGATTTTTGCCATGATGCTTGAACCGTTGATGATTTTTCGGAAAAACTCTATCAGAGAAAGAACTTCGGCAAGCGATATTCTTTTAAGCGAGCTTAAAAATAATTCAGGCATAAAAACCATATATACAATTGCGGATAATAAGCCCGCGGCGTTTATGACACGTTTTTTGGTGGATATGATTATTAAAGAATGTTTGGGCGCAGAACAAACTGAAAAACAAAGTCCTTTGATGTTTGTGATGGATGATTTTGAGATTTTGCCAAAATTTTCTATGTTGCATGAGGGGTTACAGCATGGAGAAGATGCCGGATTATCTTTTATGTTGCTAACAGATAGTCTTAAAAATATTCATGATAACTATGGCCGAGAGGGGTTGGAGGATATTGTTGCCAGCACGGCTTATAAACTTTTGTTTGCCGAGAATAACAAGAGCCTTAGCAACCATTTTAATCGCTTGGCTATTTACGGAACAAAGTCGGTGCAAATTCCGGCGGTGGAAACAGGAGCTTTCCCGACTGTTAAGCAAGGGTTCTCCGATGCCGGATATTATCATCGTATTGCCAATGATTTGTTGAAAAAAAGCAAAGCTAATATGGTGCGTAAGGGGCAACATTTGTTGTTGGCGCAAGGATATTATCATTTGCCGGTTAAGATTAATTCTTGGTATTTTTTGCGTGATGAAAGACTCAAAAATAAAGCCTTGATCGAAACGGCTTTCTTCTTGCAGCAAAGTGTTGTTGCCCAAAGAAATGTTCAAGATACGGAAGTTCCGTCATTGTTTGCGGTCTTGAAAGGTGCGGGTATTAATGTTGAGCGCGAGGAAGATATAGACGCATATTTGAACGACCAGATTGATGTGGTGGCAGAGGGTATTATGAAAGCTCCGCAAGATATGCAAAGCGCGTTAGCGGAAGATATTTCCGAGAGGTGGAGCAAAGAAGGCAGTTTTGACGAGCTAAAAGAAAATAAAAGCGAAGATGATGAATGGTGGATGAAGGAAGATTCTTTTTCTTTGAGCCGAGACGTAAATCAAAATCCGTTTGAAAAACATTAATTTTTTTAGCCTTTGAAGGCTTGAGTTTGTTTAAAATTCTGTTATAACTATCCTAAATTTTTTATTTAGCGAATCGAAAAAATATGGAAGATACCCTTTTTTCAACACAGGTTAAAAGACCTTTGGCCGACAGATTGCGCCCACAGACTTTGGCAGAAGTTGTGGGGCAAGACCACATCGTGGGTGATGATGCGCCTTTGGGGCGGATGGTGAAGACAGGGAAGATTACATCATTTATTCTTTGGGGGCCTCCGGGGTGCGGTAAAACGACTATAGCGCGTTTGATTGCCGAAAATACAAATTTGTATTTTGAGCAGATTTCGGCGGTGTTCTCCGGCGTGGCAGATTTGAAACGCGTGTTTCAGTATGCTCAGGACAGACGCGCCACACAAGGCAAAGGAACTTTGTTGTTTGTGGACGAAATTCATCGTTTTAATAAATCGCAGCAAGACGGTTTTTTGCCTTATGTGGAAGACGGTACAATTATTTTGGTTGGTGCGACAACAGAGAATCCATCCTTTGAGCTTAATGCCGCTTTGCTTTCCAGATGTCAGGTTTTTGTGCTAAACAGGCTTGATGAAGATGCGTTTGAGGTGCTTTTGCAACGGGCGGAAAAAGAAGTCGGATGCAAATTGCCGGTTGATGATGAAGCAAGAACCTTTATGAAAGAGATTGCCGATGGAGACGGGCGGTATATTCTAAACCTCTGCGAAAGTGTGTTTGCTTATGCCAAAGAGGGCGAGGTTTTTGATAAAGACAGCATCTTAAAAATCGTGCGTTCTCGTGCGCCGATTTATGATAAAGGGCGCGATGGGCATTATAATCTGATTTCGGCAGTGCATAAGTCTTTGCGCGGGTCTGATGTGGATGCTGCGCTTTATTGGGCGGCCAGAATGATTGAGGCCGGAGAGGACCCGAAATATTTGCTCAGGCGTTTGACGCGTTTTGCCGTGGAAGATGTTTCTCTGGCAGAGCCTAATGCGATTGTACAAGCAATTGCTTGTTGGGATACTTATGAGCGTTTGGGTTCTCCGGAAGGGGATTTGGCCATTATGCAATTGGTAGCCTATTTGGCAACGGCTCCAAAATCTGTCGGGGTATATAAGGCTATGCACAAAGCGCGTGAGTTGGCACGAAAGACGGGCTCCTTAATGCCGCCGAAAAATATTTTGAATGCGCCGACAAAATTGATGAAACAACTGGGGTATAGCGACGGGTATGAATATGACCCTGATTGTGAAGACGGTTTTTCGGGAGCAAATTATTTTCCGGACGGAATGAGCCGTGTTAAGCTCTATTTTCCGGTGGACAGAGGTTTTGAGCGCGAAATTAAAAAACGGGTGGATTATTTTGATAATCTGCGCCGCGAAAAACAAAAAGCCAAACAAGCGCTTAAACAAAAAGAGGAAGAAAAATGAATTTGATTGCGGCGATATTTGTCGGTGGCGGAATGGGGTCTGTTTTAAGGCATTTGTTATCTTCTAAAATCGGCAGCCATTGGGGAATTATGTTGGTTAATATTTTGGGGGCAATGCTTATCGGTATGGCTTATGCTTATTTTGCCGAAAGAGCTAATTTGCGCCCTGAGGTCAGAGCCTTTATCATTACAGGACTATTAGGCGGCTTTACGACCTTTTCAACTTATATGTTGGATTTTAATTTGCTGATTAATTCGCAGAGAGTTTATGAAGGATTGGCTTATCTTTTAGGCTCAATCATCGTGGGAATTTTGTTTTTGGCTTGTGGAATTAAGCTTGCCAAAATCTGTTTTTAACAAAAAAGTTTTTTTATTAAATTATGTCTTATTATTAAAAATTTTTGACTATGGGAAAAAGAGATGTTTTGTTAGCGTATTGCGGGCTTCATAATTCTGCTTCACCAAAAGAATTTGCTAAGGCTCTGGTTGAAATGACGGATGTGGAAATACAAGAGTTGGCAAAAGTTATGAAAGAAGAATACGGCTTGGAAGTTAACGCCATTGTTCTTGAAGCTAAGCCCAAGTTGCCTGATGTCAGTTTGCGAAACGCGGTGTTTAAAACGCAGAAGAAAGAGCGCCCCTATGTTCCCAAAAAAATCGGAAAGGTTTGTAAAAAACCCGGAAGATGATTCTCTGATTGAAGAAAACTGTTGCGGATGTGAAAATCCCAACAGTTTTTTTTATTCTAAATTAAGAAGTTTTGATTTATACTGAGCCAAATTTTTGAGAGGAATTGCTGATGGCCGGTGTAAGTATTGCCAAAGTAAAACAAGTAGATGACGGAATGCGCTTAAACCGTTGGTTTTTGAAGTATTATCCGGGGTTGTCTTTGGGAAGATTTCAAAAGCTTTTGCGCACGAAACAGATTAAAGTGGACGGTAAAAAGGCTGAAGCGAATCTGAAACTTGTTGCCGGACAGGAAATTAGAATCCCGCCGCTTGACGAAGAAAAAGCCGTGCCAAATTACGAAAACAAAGTTTCCGCCAAAGATGCGGCTTTTGTGCAAGCGATGGTTATTTATAAAGATGACAATATTATTGTCTTAAATAAACCATCCGGTTTGGCGGTTCAAGGCGGCAGCAATACGACCAGACATATTGACGGAATGCTGGATGCCTTAAAATTTGGCTTGGAAGAAAAACCCAAATTGGTGCACAGAATTGATAAAGATACGAGTGGTTTGTTGGTGTTGGCCAGAAACCGAAAATATGCCGATTTGCTGACCAAGGCTTTTCGGGAGCACAAATTGCCCAAAACTTATTTGGCTTTGGTTGTCGGTTGTCTGAAAAATGAGGAAGGCGTGATTAAAGCGGCTTTGGAAAAAGTCGGCGAAAAGAGTATGGTTTTAGATGACGGCAAACCGGCAGTTACCGAGTATAGGGTTTTGGATAATGCCGGAGATAAGTTCGCGCTGATTGAGGCCAAACCTTTGACCGGCAGAACGCACCAAATCAGAGCGCATTTGGAGTATTTGGGTGTGCCGATTGTGGGGGATGACAAGTATTTTGGCGGAGAGAATCGTAAGAAGTTTGGCGAAATTGCCGATAAACTGCATTTGCATGCTTATAAAATTGACCTCTCGGTTATATATAATAAAAAAATGGTATTAAAAGCGCCCTTGCCTGCTTATTTTAAGGCAGATTTGGATGCTTTGGGAATTTGTTTTAAGGAGTAAGCTTCAATGAAAAGACTGGTTAAAGTTCTGGGAACAATAATTTTCAGCCTGATTATCATTATTGCCATCGGCGGATATTTGTTTGTGCGCAATTTTGACTTGAATCATTATAAGTCTTATGTGGAAGAGATTGCAAACAAACAACTTGGTCGTAAATTGGCCATAAACGGTAATGCTTATTTGGGGTTATCTCTTATTCCGACTTTGATTGTTGAAGATGTGGAGCTGGCTAATGCGGCTTGGGCGGCTCAGCCACAAATGGCTAAGATTGAGCGCTTGGAAATTAAGCTTTCGTTGATGCCATTACTTCATAAACAGTTGGTTATTGATAATGTGGAAGTCGTTAAGCCGGAAGTTTATTTGGAAACATCGGCAGAAGGCAAAAATAACTGGGAATTTGGAACAAAGCCGGTTAAATCCGTTCCGGTCAGATCTGTTTCTACATTTAGTTTAATCAGCGAAGCTCAAGCTTTGGAGGTTGATGATAAGGCCGCAACAAGTGCTAATCCGGTTTTGCCGTTTTTGGAGGGAATTGCCGCGAAAAATGTTTCCGTATCCAGCGGGTTGGTGCAATATGCCAATGCTAAAACCGGCAAGGTTATGAATGTTATTATCAATAGTTTTAATCTTTCGGCTGAAAGTATGGATGATAATATTACAACTAATTTTGATGTTGATATTGACGGACAAGCTGTTAAAGGTTCGGCTGTGTTGGGCTCGGTTAATGCGCTTTTGAGCGGCAAAGATGCTTATCCCTTTGATGTGGACGTTAATGCTTATGGTATTGATTTAACAGCTGTTGGTTCGGCAAGAGATTTGTTTGCCGATGTTTCCTATGCCGCCAATATTAATGTATATAATCCGGCCGGAAATATGCAACTTCCCGAAACAACGCTGAAGGCTCAGGTTGAGGGAACAACGCAAGAGGTCAAGGCGCAGATTGCGGCTCTGAATATTGTCAATAATTTGATTAAAGGTAATGTCAGCGCTAATATTGCGGGGCAAGTTCCTGTGGTTGAGGCAGCGCTTCAAAGTGATAAGATTAATCTGGAAAGCTTTAATCCGCAGAGTAACTTGGCTTTTGAAATGCCGTCTCTAATCTCTACGGCGGAAGCTAGTCCGTTGGTGCCGGATACGGCTGTGCCTTATGATATGCTGAAAGAAGTTAATGCTAAACTTGATTTGCAAGTTGGACAGCTTATCATTAACTCCGGTATGAGTGCGCAAAATGTGGAACTCAAGGCTGACTTGCAAAACGGCTTGCTGAAAGTTAATCCCTTAAAGCTTAATTTCGGCGGTGGCGAGATTGACGGACAGTTGGAAGTTAATGCAAATACAAAAACTATTCAGTTGGATGTTTTGAGCTCTAATATCTTGTTGCAGAACTTGCATAAGGAGTTTCAGATTGTAGGCAAAAATGATTTCGGTATTGTTTCCGGCGGAAATACGGATATTAAAATGACTCTAACCGCGGCCGGAAAGACTTATCGGCAGTTGGTACAATCGCTTAACGGACAGGTTATTGCCATTGTTAACAAGTCAGAAGTGCAGACCGGAAATATCACTTTCTTTACGGGAAGTTTTATTTCGCAGTTGCTTAGTGTTTTGCCGGTTGAAAAGAAATCTCAGCAGAAGCTGAATTTGGATTGCGCCGTTGTACGTGCAGATTTGGGTGCGGGGCAAGCTGTTTTTCCGAAGGGTATTGCGATGCAGTCTGATTTGTTTAATCTGGGAAGTAGTGGCAGTATTAATCTAATCAATGATAAGATTGATTTTGATGTGCGTCCTTCTTCTGGAAAGTTGATTAATACGAATGCTTTGCAGGCATTATCCTCCTTTGTTAAGATTAAGGGAACATTGGAGAGCCCGAAGATTTCTATAGATGATAAAGCAGCGCTAAAATCAGCGGTCGGTGTGGCTTTGAGCGGACCTGCTTATTTAGGAACCAAGTTGGTTGATGTTGATCCGGCTCCTTGCTACACAGCTTTAAAAGGAACGGCATATCAGAATAAGTTTCCGGCTCCGTCAGCAACGGAACAAGCCGTGAGTGATGTCTATAATGATACAAATGCGGCTGTGGATGATAGTGTGAAAGCTGTTAAACAAACGGTTAAAGATACGACTAAGGATCTTAAAAATACGGCAAAACAGTTGGAAAATACTGCAAAAGATATCTTGAATATGTTTAAACAATAAGGACTTAAAAATGTTGGGCGATTTAGAAAAAGCGCGTGAGGAGATTGCTAAAAACCGTGCGGAAGTTATTGAACGGTTGGTGCAATTTTCCATGACGGATTTGTTGCTTTTTTGGGGACAGGAAAAAGACCTGATGGAACGCCAAACCAAAATCTGGGGTCCGATTTTGGCTTGGGCAGAAGAAAAGATGAAGGCTAAATTTGTTACGACTCAGGGCTTGGATGTGCCGCAGGAAAATCAGACTTCAGGATATCGTCTAAAAGTATTTTTAGAAAGCCTTTCGGACAAGGAGCTGACGGCTTTTTATGCTGCGGCTTTGCAAATGCGTTCCGTTTTGCTTGCTGCTGCTTTGGTCAGAGGAAAAATCAATGCCGAAGAGGCTTTTCAGGCGGCATTCTTAGATGAACTTTGGCAAGCGGAAATTTGGGGCTCGGATGAAGAAGCCGAAAAGCGCCGCCAAACAATAAAGTCAGAAATTGAAGAAATTGAGCGTTTTCTTCATGAGCCGGATAAAAAGTAAATGCAAAAAGAAGTTTATCTGAAAATTGATGGCAGAGTACAGGGTATTGGTTTTCGGGCTTGGGCGGTGCGTACGGCTAAAGAACTTAATGTTTCCGGTTGGGTCAGAAACGTTGACGATGGCACGGTTGAAATTCGGATGAAGGGTGAAGAAGACCAGATTGATGAGATGATTAAGCGTGCTTACCGCGGGCCGATGTTGGCAAGGGTGGATGAGGTGAAATTTTTGCCTAAACCGCCAAGCTATTTTTTACCGGAAGTAACAGACGGGGCATTCTTTCGTATCTAAAGAAAAAAGTTGATTTTTGTCTAAAAACGGCATATGTTGTAAGCTCAAAAATCTATTATAAATTCTTTTAGCTATGTTAGAAATTATTTATGTTGAGAGTCCAATGTGGAGAGATGTGTTGCTCCTGATGTTGGATTATTTTTTGTTTTTGATGCTTTTGACGGTTGTCGGTGCGTTGTTAAGTAGTCAAAAAACAATCATGTATTGGTTCGTTATGATGTCCGGAATTTGTGTGTTTTTGGCGGTTTTTGCTTTGACTTTTTTGACCGGAAATTGGATGCTTTTGCTTGCGGACATTCTGTTTGTTTGCGTTTTGCCGATGTCTTATTTTAGGCAGAAGAAAATTATTACGGGTGAGGAAGCGGAAAAAGCAAGGCTTCGTGAAATGGAGCGGCGAATGAAAGCAAAAGAGATTGCTGATGCGGCGGTAGAAAAAATCAGCAAGGAAGACCCGACACGTTTTATGCCGAAATCTGCAGAATGAAAAAGAGGGGATTGTTTGTAACTAAACAATCCCCTTTTGGTTTATTTGTTGTTGATGAGCTGATTATATTCGTCTTTTTTGTGTTTGAGTTTTTGTTCATCATCAGCATTCAAAACCGCAGTTTTGCGTGCAATGACATATTGCGGCAATAGCTTCTTGACCTCTTCAGAGGGTAAGCCGAAAGCTTGCGCCTTAATACGGATTTTTTTGCCTTGTCCGGCTGAAACACGCGGCGTGATTTCGCCAGAGTCAGCGTCTTCAAACTCGGTTAAAGTCAGGCGCAGATTGTCTAAACTTCCGGGAAGCAAAAATTCTATAAATTCGCCGGAGTTGATATAATTGCGAACCTCAAAAATGGCATCATCGCCCTGCCATGCAACAATAGAGCCGGCAAAGAGCCAATCGCCGAGTGTGCGTGTATATTCATAATTCTGGGAGATATTAGTTAAAGCTCCGTCATGGAAACCCAAGCAATAGCCGCGGTTTTGCAAAGTGTTTAAATCCGGCATATATTTTTCGTAATTCCAATTTTTAGAATCTTTATACCAATCATCAATGGCTTGGCGATAGGCACGAGCGACAACTGCGGCATAATATTCGGTTTTGTTGCGTCCTTCAACCTTGAGAGAGTTCATGCCGATGCCAAGCAAATCCGGCAGGCGAGGCATCAGGCACATATCTTTGGAGTTGAGCATATAGCCGCCATGTTCGTCCTCAACAACCTCATAATATTCTCCGGGGCGGAAATCTTCTTCCAGTAAAAACTCAAAGGCGTTTTTATTTTCGGGTGTAATTTCAACTTCTTTGATATTGCCGTCTTTCAGCCGCAAGTGCAATTTATAATGCCAACGGCAACAATGGGCGCATTTGCCTTGGTTGGCGCTACGGTCTGCCAAATAATTGGAGATGAGGCAGCGTCCGGAATAAGACATACACATTGCACCATGCATAAAACATTCCAGCAAAATGTCGGGGCATTGTTCGCGAATCTCTTTCATTTCGGCAAAAGTTACTTCTCGGCCAAGAACGCAAAGCTTGGCACCTTGCGCTTGCCAAAACTTAACGGCTTGTGCCGAACAGATGTTTGCTTGCGTGGAAACAAACAAGTTTAGCTCCGGCGCGTGTTCCTTAACATACATAAAAACGCCGGGGTCGGCAATAAGTACACCGTCAGGTTGGAGTTGGCGCAAGGTTTCAACAAACTGCGGAAGTTTTTCAACATCGCGGTTGTGCATAAACAAATTCAGCGTCAGGTAGATTTTTTTGCCGTGTTGGTGAACAAATTCAATGCCTTCTTGCAATTCTTCCGTTGAAAATTTGGATTGTGCACGGAGGCACATATCCGGTGTGCCGGCATAGACGGCATCCGCACCGTATAAAATGGCGGTTTTGAGTTTGACCAGCGAGCCGGCCGGTAATAAAAGTTCGGATTTTGTCATATCTTTAATCCTTTACGGTAACGTTTTGCGTTAAAACCTGAAGACGCCCAAGCGGTGTTGATTCTATCTCAACTTTGGCAATGAACGGAAGTTTTTTATTTTCCTCTTCCATTATCCAAAAATAAATCGGTTCATCTTGCGTGATGTCCCAAAGCAAGTCATCTCCCGAAGAGCCGAGGCTGTCAATATACATAGAGCATTTGACGGCTTCGCCTTTATAGGGGAGTTGTTCTTCTGCAAGGTGCTCTTTGCCTTCGTCCTTAAAAATGACATCATAGCGGCGTTTGCCGTCAAAAACTTCCATACGGGAATCGCAAAATTTCATCTTGTTGTATTGGCGGGCCAGTTCGGCAAAAACGGTTTGCAAGTCGGTTGTGTCTTTGTTTTTGGTATCAGGCAAGATATCAACCTTTTTTTCTTTGCCGTTTTTGGAGCTCAGACGATACAAAGGAACTCCGTTTTTATCATAAACTAATTCGCGGCTGCGGCTTGAAAAACGAGATTTTGATTTATATTTGTAACTTAAGGTTTCAAGCTCGTCGCCGTTGATGCGTCCGGTGGTGGCATAGTCGGCACGGAAAGGATACAAGGTGTCAAACAAGCCATTGGTTTTGACAACGGATTCAACCCGATATTCGGTCGGGGTGAGGGCATATTCAAAATTGGTGCGGCTGGCATCAAAAGGGCCGATTTGCACGTTGAAATCATGGCTGACGCTAAAAGCTTGTACCGTCGCAGTTTTGAATAGGATTGCGGCAGATAAAAACAAGTAGATTTTCTTCATTTATTTTAGTCTTTCTTAAATAATTTTGCTTATTATTACCACAAAAATTGTTTTAATAAAGGGCAAAATTAAAATGGCAAAAAAAGTTTTGGTCTTGGCCGGTGGTTTTTCGGCTGAGAGAGAGGTTTCGCTGGTTACGGGAAAATGTGTTTGCGAGGCCTTGAAAAAAGCCGGTTATGAAGTGCTATTTCATGACTGGCAGAATGGTTTTGAGCTGGTGGAGGTTTTGAAAAAAGAAAAACCGGATGTCGTCTTTAACGCTTTGCATGGTAACTGGGGTGAAGATGGCGAAATTCAGGGCTTTTTGGATGTTTTGCAAATCCCTTATACGCATTCGGGCTTGCGTGCTTCGGTCTTGGGTATGGATAAATTTTTGACCAAAGAATTGGCGCAGCTTAATAATATTAAAGTTCCGCAAGGGGAGAAAAAGACTTTTGCCGAATTTAAGCTTTATGGAACGCAAGTGCCGATGCCTTATGTGCTTAAACCGGTGAGCGATGGCTCTTCCGTCGGGGTTTATATTATTCGTAAAACTCAGGATTTGGCGCAAGTTTCTTATGAAGATGACCGCGAAATCTTGGTGGAAAAGTTTATTGACGGGCAGGAGCTTACTTGTATGGTTTTGGAAGGCAAAGCCTATGTGGTGACAGAACTTCGCGCGTCTGATGATTTTTATGATTATCACGCAAAATATACCGATGGCGTCACAAAGCATATTTTACCGGCAGAAATTCCTGCCGAAGTGGCTGATTGTTGTAAAAACTATGCTGAAAAATTACACCGTGTTTTGGGTTGTGCGGGGGTTTCGCGTTGCGATTTTCGTTATAACCCGAAAGACGGCGTTGTCTTGCTTGAAATCAACACCGCGCCGGGTATGACAAACCTCTCCCTTGTTCCCGAGCAGGCTAAATACATCGGAACAAGCTATGAGCAGTTATGTGCTGGGTTGGTGGAAGCAGCAACATGCAGAAAAATTGTATAATGGTTTTCTAAAGCACTTTGCTACAGGTTCGGAAAATTCATGTACTATGTGTACACTAAAATTTTCCTCACTTTGCAAAGCACTTTATAAAATCCATTCTCCAATTTTTCTAAGGAATAGGAAGATGGTTTTCTAAAGCACTTTGTTGCAGGTTCGGAAAATTCATGACCTAAACTCTTGATAAGAGGTGATTATGGAAGTTCATAAAGTTATTGTTATTGCCGGGCCAACGGCTTCGGGAAAGTCAAAATTAGCCGTTGATGTGGCTAAGGCAGTGAAAGGTATTGTGATAAATGCCGATTCAATGCAGGTTTATCCTGATACCCCGATTTTGTCTGCCATCCCAACAAAGGAAGAACAAGAAGGTATTGAACATCGCCTTTATGGGGTTTTTCCGAGCTCTAAAAACGGAACAGTGGTGGAATGGTTGGTTTTGGCGGCAGATGAAATCAGACGAGCTTGGGAAAAAGGAAAAATTCCGATTATTTGCGGCGGGACGGGATATTATATTGATAATCTTATTAACGGAACGACCCCTATTCCTGAGGCTGATAGTGATATTCGGCAAAAGGTGGCAGAAGCAGCTTCGGCAGAAGGAATACCGGCATTGTATGAAAAACTCCGGCAAGTGGATGCCAAAGCAGCCGAAAAGCTAAGCCCAAATGACAGTACGCGTGTCAGGCGTGCTTTGGAGGTTTTTTACCAAACAGGCGTTCCTATCTCTGTTTGGCACCAAAAGCCGATGGTGCAGAAGCTTCCTGAAGCAAGCTTTCTTTCTCTTAAGATTTTGCCGTCTATGGCAGAGCTTGATGAGCGTTGTGCTTTGCGGTTTGATAAAATGATGGCAGAGGGTGCTTTGGATGAAGTGAAAAACCTTAAAGCGCAAAATTTGGCTCCTAATTTGCCGGCAATGAAGGCTCTCGGTGTGCCGGAATTGTCTGATTATTTGGATGGAAAACTCTCTTTGGAAGAGGCTGTTTCTTTAGCAAAACAGCATACACGCCAATATGCTAAAAGGCAAAGAACTTGGTTTAAGAATAAGCTTGATGCCGATGTGGTTTGCGAGGCTTGCTATAAGGGAGATGAAAATATAATTTTTGATGTTAAAAAACGATTATAGCTATTGCACAAAAAACAATAAGGTTATAAAAAACAAGATAATACTAAATTCTAAATAAATGCGGAGAAACTTAAAAATGATTTCAAAATTGATGGGCTGGCTGTCAGCCGATATGGCTATGGACTTGGGTACGGCAAATACCTTGGTCTATGTTAAAGGTAAGGGAATTGTGCTGAATGAGCCATCTGTTGTTGCGATTGAAGAATATCGCGGCAAAAAACAAGTTCTGGCTGTCGGTAATGAGGCAAAGCAAATGCTCGGACGTACACCGGGGAATATTCATGCTATTCGTCCTTTGCGCGATGGCGTTATTGCTGATTTTGAAATAGCTGAGGAAATGATTAAGTACTTTATCCGCAAAGTTCATAATCGCCGCACGTTTGCTTCTCCGATGATTATTGTTTGTGTTCCGTCCGGTTCTACGGCTGTTGAAAGAAGAGCTATTCAGGAATCTGCCGAGGCTGCCGGTGCACGCAAAGTTTGGTTGATTGAAGAGCCTATGGCTGCCGCTATCGGTGCTGATTTGCCGGTTACGGAACCGACAGGTAGCATGGTTGTTGATATTGGTGGTGGTACGACCGAAGTTGCCGTATTGTCTTTGGGTGGCATTGTTTATGCTCGTTCGGTTCGTGTCGGCGGAGACAAGATGGATAGCGCCATCATTTCTTATATTCGCCGTAACCACAACTTGTTGGTCGGTGAGGGTAGCGCTGAAAAAATCAAGAAAGAAATCGGTTCGGCTTGTCCGCCGGAAAAAGGTGAAGGCCGCACGGTTGAGATTAAGGGCCGCGATTTGATGAATGGTGTGCCGAAGGAAATCGTTATTACGGAACGTCAGGTTGCTGAAAGCTTGGCAGAGCCCGTATCTCAGATTGTTGAAGCGGTTAAGGTGGCTTTGGAAAATACGGCTCCTGAATTGGCGGCTGATATTGTTGATAAAGGCATTGTCTTGACCGGTGGTGGTGCTTTGCTTTCTAACCTGGATCAGGTTTTACGCAATGCGACAGGTTTGCCGGTTTCTATTGCTGAAAATCCGTTGGCTTGCGTTGTTAAGGGTACAGGTAAAGCTTTGGATGAAATCAGAAGATTAAAAGGTATCCTTTCAACTATGTATTAATCTGAAAATCTAAAAAGGGGTTTCGGTTGTTGTCTTGCTCATAAGTTTGATAGCACTGCCGTAAGCCCCTTTATTATTTCATTTTGGTTTATAAAGTTTGAAAAATGAAGCGTCGTAAGGTCTTATTTATACAGTTTAGTCAGCTCAGACTTTTGGCAAAGAAGTTTGCCATTGTTATCCTTTTTCTCTCCGCATTTGTTTTGATGCTGATTAATAAGACTGACACGGTGATTATTGAAAAAACATCTTCTGTGGCAACAGATGTGGTTAGTCCTCTGGTGGATGTTTTGGTGGCGCCGGCAAGGGCAATGGCCGGTGTATTTGATTATTTTCGGGATTTAGGGCATATTTATAGTGATAATCAGAAGCTTCGGGCCGAAAATAAACGGTTACAAATTATTAGTGAAAAATCACGTGCATTGGAGATTGAAAATAAACTTCTTTCAAAGCTTTTGAACTATACTCCGCCTCCAAAAGCAAAATTTATTACGGCACGTGTGATTGCTGAAGAAGGCGATGCTTTCTCCCATTCTATTATTGCTTATACGGGGGGAGAAGGTAATGTTAAAAAAGGGCAAGTCGTTATGAGCGATAACGGTGTTATCGGTCGCGTGGATAAGCCCGGAAAAATGTATGCCAAAATTATCTTGATTACGGATATTAACTCCAAGATTCCGGTTATGGTGGAGCGAACCAGAGTACGGGGAATTTTATCCGGTGATAATACGTCTGTTCCGAAGATGATTTTTATTCCTTTGTCTGCGAAGTTATCCGTGGGTGATAGAATTATAACATCTGGTGTTGCCGGTGTTTTCCCTCCGGGATTGCCGATTGGAAAAGTAAGCTCGGTTGAAAAAAATAATGTAAAAATTAAGACTTTCGGAAACTTAGACCGTTTGGAATATGTTAGGATTATTGATTATGGCCTAAATGAAACTCCAACCCCTAAGACGGAGGAAAATTCAGCACAAAAGGATGAGAACAATGAATGAGGAGTGGAGCGAAAATCTGGCCTCATATTTTCAGCGAATGTTGCCGTTGTTATGTTCGCTTTTAATGCTGTTTTTCTCTTATGTTCCGCTTGATTTGCCAATCTCAAATCATATTCGTCCGTCGGTCGGGATGATTTGCGCATATTTTTGGCTTTTGCATCGGCCGGATGTTTTTAATTTGTTTTCTGCATATGTTTTGGGCTTAGTTGAGGATGTTATTTCTTCGGCTCCGGTCGGCTCTAATATATTTGCAATGTTGGTAATGTATTTGTTGGTTACAAATTTGTCTCGTTTTTTTAATGCAAAGCCTTTTGTGATTATTTGGTATGGCTTTGTGCTGTTTTCTTTGGTTACTTTTTTGAGCAAGTGGTTGTTGGTTTCGGTTTATTATAGCCATTTTTTGCCTTTGGCGGCAGTTATGTTCAGTTATTTAATGACGGCGGCGGTTTATCCTATACTAAGCGTGATTAATGTTTTTGTGCAGAACCGTCTGATGACAGACGAGGTTTGAGATGAATCGTGATAATGATAAAGGAAAAGTGCTTATTCGTCGTTCGCTGATTATGGCGTTGATGAAGTTTTTGCTTTTGTTGGTTATTATTGCACGCTTGTATTATCTGCAGGTTTATCAGGCAGATAAATATAAAACTTTGGCCGATGAAAACAGAATCTCAACACGTTTGTTGGTGCCGCCAAGAGGAATTATTTATGACAGAAACGGAATGGTTGTTGCCAGTAATCAGCAGAATTTTCAGGCATTGATTGTGGCTGAACAGGCTCCGAATGTGCAGGAAACTTTGGATGCTTTTAAAAAGCTTATGCCCTTGAGCGAGGCAGAAGAAGAAAAAATCAAGAAAGACCTGAAAAGAAACAGAAGTTTTGTGCCGATTAAGATTAAGGATAATCTGACTTGGGAAGAAGTTTCCAGAATCCAGCTCAATGCGCCGGACTTGCCCGGTATTGTGATTGATGAAGGTTTGACCAGATATTATCCTTATGGTGCAAGTATGGCTCATTTTTTGGGCTATGTTTCTTCTGTTTCGGATAAAGATGTTAAAGATGATCCGTTGTTGGAAGTTCCCGGTTTTAAAATCGGAAAATCGGGGATTGAGAAGTTTTTTGAAAAAGATTTGCGTGGCGAAAGCGGCAACCTCAAACAAGAAGTAAACGCTTATGGGCGGATTATGAAAGAAATTGAACGTGTTGACGGAACCCCCGGAAAAGATGTGAATTTGACCATTGATGCCCGTTTGCAGCAAAAAGCTTTTGAGCTCTTTGGGGAAGAAAGCGGTGCTGCGGTGTTGTTAGATGTTCATACGGGAGAGATTTTGGCTTTTGTTTCAGCTCCGTCTTTTGACCCGAATATGATGACGCAAGGCTTAAGTCAGGAAGACTGGAATGCTTTGCTTAAAAACGAACGTAATCCTCTGACTAATAAAGCTATTTCAGGACAGTATTCTCCGGGCTCAACGTTTAAAATGGTGGTGGCGATGGCGGCTTTGGAATCTGGCATCATCAAACCCGAAACCAGAAGTTTTTGTGCCGGAAAAATGTCTTTGGGTAATCATGTTTTCCATTGTTGGAAAAAGCAAGGACACGGACATTTGAATGTGGTTGAGGCTTTGCAGCATTCTTGCGATATTTTCTTTTATGAAACGGCACAAAAAGTTGGTATTGAAAAAATTGCGGAGATGGCTCGCCGGTTTGGCTTAGGTGCAAAAATGAATATTGGCCTTGAGAACGAAAAAGCTGGCTTGATTCCTGATAAAGAATGGAAATTAAGACGTTTTGGAGAGCCTTGGCAACAAGGCGAAAGCTTGATTTCAGGTATCGGGCAGGGTTATATTTTAACAACGCCTTTGCAATTGGCGACAATGACGGCGCGTTTGGTTAATGGCGGTTATGCCGTTATGCCAACCTTTACCAAACTTTCGGATGCAGATAAGGGCAAAATTAAAAAAATAGACGTTTCGCAGGCGAATTTGGAATTGATGAAGGAAGGTATGTATGCCGTTGTGAACAAACCCGGTGGAACTGCTTTTATGTCGCAGTTTAATTATCAAGGCGAAAGAATGGGCGGAAAAACCGGTACAACCCAAGTGCGTCGTATTACGATGAAAGAAAGACGTGAGGGTATTAAGAAAGAGGAAGAGTTACCTTGGCGGTTGCGAAACCATGCTTTGTTTGTCGGCTATGCGCCGCATGATAATCCTAAATATGCAGTGGCTGTTTTAGTTGAACATGGCGGAGGAGGTTCTTCGGTTGCAGCACCTCTGGCCGGCAAAATCTTGAAAGAAGCCGTAATGTTAGATCCAACAAAAGAAAATGTACATTAAAATAAGGGCTGAAAAATGTATAAACCTTATGAAACAACATTTAGAAACCAAAATATGACTATCCGTGAAAAGCTGTTTAATATCAGTTTTTCTTACGTGTTATTTATCGTAATGTTGGCGGCTATTGGTGTGGTTATGCTTTATTCTGCCGCAAACGGAGATTGGAGCCCCTGGGCAATTAATCATCTTATTCGTTTTGGAATGGGGTTTGCCGCAATGATTGTTTTGGCGTTGATAGATATTAAAATTCTGTTGCGCTATGCCTATGTATTTTATTTTGTAACGCTTATTTTGTTGATTGTGGTTGAAGTTGCCGGACATACGGGAATGGGTGCAACACGATGGATTAATTTGGGTTTTATTAAGCTGCAACCATCAGAATTTATGAAAATTGCAATGGTTTTGGTTTTGGCCAGATATTTTCATACCTCATCTTTGCAAAGTATTGAAAGTGTGCGAGGTATCTTGCCACCTCTGCTTATGGCATTGTTTCCAGCTGCTTTGATTATTTTGCAGCCGGATTTGGGTACGGCTTTGATGTTGTTGTTTACGACCGGGGCTATCTTTTTTGTTGTAGGCGTGCAGATTTGGAAATTTGTGGCGGTTTTTGTCGGTGGCGTGGTTATGATTCCTTTTGCTTGGCACTTTTTGCATGATTATCAGCAAAATCGTGTCTTAACCTTTTTGAATCCGGAAAGAGACCCTCTTGGTGCCGGTTATCATATTATTCAGTCTAAGATTGCGTTAGGTTCCGGCGGGGTGTTTGGCAAAGGTTTCTTAAATGGTTCGCAAAGCCACTTAAATTTTTTGCCGGAAAAGCATACCGACTTTATTTTTACAATGTTGTCTGAAGAGTTTGGTATGATTGGTGCTGTTTGTGTTGTGGTGTTGAATATGCTGATTTTGGCTTATAGCTATTCTTTTGCTCTAAAAAGCACCAGCTATTTTGGAAAATTGTTAGCTATTGGCTTGGCAACAAACTATTTTATGTATGTCTTTATTAACATTGCAATGGTTTTGGGTTTGTTACCGGTTGTTGGCATTCCTTTGCCGCTTATTTCTTATGGCGGAACGGTTATGCTCTCGGTTATGGCCTCTTTCGGCATAATCTTATGTGTACATATTAATCGGAATGTTCCGCTTGGAAAAGATTAAACCTCGTATAATGGTCATCTAGTACAGAAATTTCAGGTCAAAAGTGTCCTCACGTACTTCTTTGTACGCTGCGGGACTTTTGCCTTTATTTCTTACTATATGACTCATTCTCCGAGGTTTGTGATGTTTGTATAATGGTCATCTAGTACAGAAATTTCAGGTCAAAAGTGTCCTCACATACTTCTTTGTACGCTGCGGGACTTTTGCCTTTATTTCTTACTATATGACTCATTCTCCGAGGTTTGTGATGTTTGT
>CALXYB010000003.1 GCA_944392835.1 uncultured Alphaproteobacteria bacterium
CTGTTATACGGACAAACCCCCTCAGGAACCTGAACGGAGTTACAGTTATTTAAGATAAAACCTTCATTTTTACATTGGGCGGCTGTATCCATAGTATAATCTTCATCACCTTTGCCAAAGCCGATATTAGGGTCGCAATCGCCAACGCCCAAAAAACAAACCCCTGCAGTTTTATAAGCCAAATCAAGCTGAGATATGGGCTTCAATTCAATAGGTGTGGTGTGTGTGGATATATTGAACTCAGGAGAGGCCACAGATACAGCCGGTACCAAAGATATTGTAACAGTTGATAAAAGCAAGTTTCTCATAGCCATTCTCCTAAAATTCAGAATTAAAACCCATATCCTAAAGATTAGAATAAACTAATTTGCCAGAAGAGTCAACTATTAATGAGACTACATTTATTTTTGTCTATTATTAATGACACTACAATTTTTTTACACTAAATTTTTTGGATAGTTTTTTATTATAAAATGATAATTTTTCTGTCTGAATAAGAGGGGAAAAAAGCTATAAAGCCACAAATACAAAAAGTAATATGCGTTTTGAAAACATTGCAATAAGACAAAGATTGCTACCTCAGGCATTGCCGCGATCAAGCAGGCAACAACTTAAAAAAATCCCCTCCGAAAAGGAGGGGATTTTAAGTCTAGGCAGATATTTTTTTCGGTTGTTCATCGGGATCGCGAAGAACATATCCGCGTCCCCAAACCGTTTCAATATAGTTTTTGCCGCCGGAAGCTTTTTCAAGCTTTTTACGCAGCTTGCAAATAAAGACGTCAATAATTTTGAGTTCCGGCTCATCAATACCGCCATAAAGGTGGTTTAAGAATTGGTCTTTATTAAGGGTTGAACCTTTGCGCAAGGACAACAATTCCATAATACCATATTCTTTGCCGGTAAGATGCAAGGTTTTTGTGCCGACCGTAACGGTCTGCGTGTCAAGGTTAACCTCAACCTCGCCAGTCCGAATAATGGAGTTTGAGTGCCCCTTTGAGCGGCGAACTACAGCCTGAATACGAGCCAGAAGCTCAGATTTGTCAAAAGGTTTGGTAAGGTAATCATCAGCACCATATCCCAAGCCTTTAACTTTCTTGTCCGGTTCAGACAAGCCGGAAAGAATCAAAACCGGTGTATTAACTTTTGCGGCACGCAAACTCTTCAAAACTTCATAACCGTTCATATCAGGCAACATCAAATCCAAGATAATAATGTCATAGTCATAGAGTTTGCCAATTTCCAAACCGTCTTCACCGAGGTCTGTTGTGTCAACAATCATACCTTCTTTTTTCAACATCGTTTCAATACTTTGTGAAACGGCGTAATCATCTTCAACCAATAAAACCCGCATTTAAAGCCTCCAAAAGTAATCATTTATTTTTCGTATAACCAGATAATAGACTCTAAAAATTAATTTGTTAACCTTTTAAATCATCTGTTAACAATTATTAACAAAAATTATGTGAATAAGCCAAAACAGGTGTTAATTTAAAACGGATGTTTGCTATAGTAGCAAAAAAAGGAAGGAAAAAGATTTGTCGCTGTTGATGGAAAATATAATTGACGAGGTCAAAGGTCTGAACACGTCGTCCTATTATGGGCAGGTAACGGCAGTTCAGGGGCTGTTTATTGAGGTCAGCGGAATCCGTGCGCGCTTATCCATTGGCGACAGATGTAATGTTACAAGCGCCACAGGCAAAAAAGTCCCCTGTGAATTGGTTAGCTTTAAAGGGGATAAGTTGCTGCTTATGCCCTATGGCTCGCTGGATGGAATCGGCTTGGGCTGTAGGGTTGATGTAGAAAATGCAACACCGGTGATTTATCCGCATCCATCATGGCTCGGGCGTATCATCAATGCTTTCGGCGAGGCAATCGACGGCAAAGGTCCTCTGTTGAAAGGAAACAAGCCTTATTTTATCAAGGCATCGCCGCCGCCGGCTCAGTTTCGGGATAGGGTAAGTGGCAAGGTAGACTTGGGTGTGCGCGCCGTTAATACGTTTTTGACCATCTGCAAAGGGCAGCGTATGGGTATCTTTGCCGGCTCAGGTGTTGGCAAATCAACTCTGATGTCGATGTTGGCTAAACATTCTAACGCCGATATTTCGGTTATTGGTTTAATTGGTGAACGCGGCCGAGAAGCCAAAGAGTTTGTGGAAGACACTTTGGGCGAGGAAGGCTTGGCAAGGTCTGTTTTAGTATTGGCAACTTCGGATGAAAGTCCCTTAATGCGCCGTCAGGCTGCCTATGTGGCAATGGCTGTTTCGGAATATTTCCGTGATTTGAACAAAGATGTCTTGTGCATGATGGATTCCATCACCCGTTTTGCTATGGCGCAAAGGGAGATTTCTTTAAGCGTTGGCGAACCTCCGGCATCTAAAGGTTATACCCCGAGTGTCTTTGCCGAGCTTCCGCGCCTTTTGGAAAGAGCCGGACCGGGAGCGGGGATAGGTTCTATCACGGGGTTGTTCACGGTTTTGGTGGACGGTGATGACCATAACGAACCCGTGGCAGATGCCGTGCGTTCAATTCTGGACGGACATATTGTTCTGGACAGAGCCATTGCCGAGCGCAATCGTTATCCGGCCATAAATATCTTACGTTCGGTTTCCCGTACAATGCCCGATTGCAACACGGATGAAGAAAACGAGATAGTCAATAAAGCCCGCCGTTATATTGCCGCTTATGAAGATATGGCAGAGCTGATTCGTTTGGGCGCATATAAAAAAGGTTCAAACAAAGAGGTAGATGAAGCAATTTTCTATTATCCGAAGATTGAAGACTTTTTGGCGCAAAAGAAAAATGAAAAAGTAACCTTGGCGGAAGGTTATGCGGAGTTGAAGGAAATTCTGGATACGCCTTATAAGGCATCATAGAGGCGGTTTAGATGAAAACATCACTACAAACTCTGCAGAGAATCCAAAAATTTAATATTGACGAACAGCGAAAAATTTTGGTTGAGCTACGAACCAAAGAAGAAGAATTACAAAATAATCTCAATAGGTTAAACGCCGAATATGAACGAGAACTTGAATTTGCCACCCAAAATCCGGGCGTTGGAGATTTCGGGGCTTATACGCAGAGATATTTGCAATATCGCGAGGCTTTTGAGGCGCAGTTGGCAGCACTTCGTGCAGAGATAGAAAAGGTGAGGGACAAGATGTCCGATATGTTCAAAGAGCAAAAGACTTATGAGATTGTGGATACTAATCGCCAAAAACGCAGAGAAAAAGAAGAATCCGCCAAAGACCAAAAGACACTTGATGAAATCGGCACCAATGCCTATATAAAAAGAAGAAAACACTAAAACACAACAACAAGGAGAACTTATATGTTTGATTTACCGCCTTTGCCTTACCCGATGGATGCACTTGCGCCCTATATTTCGGAACAAACCATGGAGTTTCACTATGGTAAACACCATAAGGCTTATGTAGACAACTTAAATAAGCTGATTAAAGACACTGAATTTGAACAAATGTCTTTGGAAGATATTGTTAAAAATACGGCAGAGCGCAAAGATTTAGGCGGAATTTTCAACAATGCCGCACAAGCATGGAATCATGCCTTTTTCTGGAAATCAATGAAACCTAATGGTGGCGGCGAGCCAAGCGGAGAGCTGAAGAAGAAAATTGAGCGTGATTTTGGCTCTTATGATAATTTTAAGGCAGAGTTCAAAACCGCGGCCACCACACAGTTTGGCTCAGGCTGGGCATGGTTGGTTGAAAAAGACGGCAAATTAAGCATAATGAAAACATCAAATGCCGATACACCGATTGCTCACGGCTATAAACCGATTATTACCGTGGATGTATGGGAACACGCTTATTATCTGGACTACCAAAACCGTAGACCCGATTTCGTGGAAGCTTATTTAGCACATCTGGTAAATTGGAACTAAGATAGAAATATTTAACCCCTTAAGAGTTTTCTTAAGGGGTTTTTAATGTTTGGAACTTATATATATTGTGCATAAATAAATATCCTTTATTGACTTTTGATTGACAAATTTTGTCTAAAATTGTACAATAAAGTTAATAAAGATAAAAACGGAGGCCAAAATGAGTAAGGGTTATGTAAGTGGCGAAAAGCAAAACAGCGAAACAGCCAAAAAGCAAATAGCTAATTTTGCAGAAGCAGCCAAAGGAATGGGTTTTGCTTTAGGTGTTATTGCTACCGGAGAGAAAGCTGTAAATTTAGGTAAAAATGCAATTGAAAATGCAACCGTAACAACAATAACAGCCGATGATGCATGGGGCGCACGCGAGGGAGATCAAGTAGTGAAAATTGATGGGGCATCCGTCTCAGGAGGCATGGCTTTTGGAGCATCTGCTGTCATCTTGGCTTATACTGGTCGCCGCGAGATGAAAAAAGCTTTCGTTTATGGTGTTAAGGGATTGTATAAAGCTTCTAAGACCACGTTGAGTTTTGCCAAAAAGGCAGTTGATGAGTTGCAGCACTTAACGCAAGAATATGTAGCGGAAGACAAAGCTCATCCCAATAAGCCGACTAGAGTTAACGCATTTTTCGGAAAGTCAAGATAGCGATGGCAAATTATACAAAAGAAGGATGTTTTTTAATTGCTGAAGGCGGTCAGAGTGGTGATGAGCTGTATATCTTTATGCAGGCCAAAAAGAAGCACCCCGAGCTTCCGCGTATTATCTATGATGGACGCGACCATGCGATTTTTCTGCGCAACTCCGAACAAAAAATCATTTTGGACTACATACATCCCGAGATTCGAGACAAATTGCGCAAAGCTTTTCAGGTTATGGTTGTTGAGACGATTCTGGATAATATAAAAGAAACTTATCCGGTAGAAATAGAGATTGTGGACAACATTCCGTTAGACTGGAACAAGGCTGGATTAGGTGCTTGGGAAGAAGTTTTTTTATCAGAAAACAAACCTGCATAAAAAAACACTTGCAATTTTAATTGTTTTAGATTATGTAAAAGAAGAATTTTGCATAAGGTCCCATCGTCTAGTGGCCTAGGAACGCTAAGTAAAAATAACAAAGATTTGTTATTTTTGTCTGCAAGTTCTTCGGAATATCTTATTGAGCGAGGGAACTGAAAGGACTGAAGCGAAATTAGATACCGAAGAGGTGTCCTTATTATTTTAACACATACGGTCCCATCGTCTAGTGGCCTAGGACACGGCCCTCTCAAGGCTGTAACACGAGTTCGACTCTCGTTGGGATCACCAATACAAAAACACCCTCCCTTGCGGAGGGTGTTTTTGTATTGTGTTCATCCCCGAGAGGCGAACGAGTAGAGTTCGGGCTGGAGCGAAGCGGAAGCAGGCGTATGTGAGGAGCGAAGCGAGGAACTAGCCACTCTCGTTGTCGTAACTTCGTTACGAAGTGAAACAGGTACTATACACCCTCCCTTGCGGAGGGTGTTTTTGTATTGTGTTCATCCCCGAGAGGCGAACGAGCAGAGTTCGGGCTGGAGCGAAGCGGAAGCAGGCGTATGTGAGGAGCAAAGCGAGGAACTAGCTAATCTCGTCGTTGAGAAGTGAAACAGAGCCTATTATAGAGACTTACAAAATAACATCTTGATTTTAAGTCAAAATAGGTATAAACCAGTCTCAACTTTTGAGATTATTATCCTTATTACTAACGCTTAAATCTTATAACAATGGATATTTATGGTTTTATTTTATTATTTATACTTTGGATATCCCCTTATTGGTGGGTTAGAAAGTTAAGAAAAGAAATCAATGATAAAATATTGATTTTGGGAATAATATTAACAATTCTTTCCTTCCTTTTTATGTCATGGATATTTAGTCTAATAATCTTGTTTGGCGGTATGCATTTCTTAATAGCTTATTTGGGCAAATTTGGTTTTCGGGGATGCTATAATGCAATAAACTCTAAACGAGCTCATATATCTTCTGGCTCACACCGAAAAACAGAGAATTCATGGTCGCATACAGATGAATACTATGTCGGAAGTATGACAACTTATGAACAGGATGAGGCTATGCAAAAGTTTAGTGATTATGTTGAAAGTACACAATCATGGAACAGATGGGATGACGTTAGAGACCAATACGGAAACATTGATTACAATGCAGTTGAAAAAGCAAATGAAGAAATGGAAGCAGAATTACCGTATGGACAAAATGATTAAATTAAAACGCCGAGGATTTTTATAATCCCTCGGCGTTTGTCGTTTTGTTCGCATAAATAACCGAATTTTCTTGCCTTAAAATCCAAAAAGCAGATAATTATTACCTAAATCTTTATTATAATATTTTTGCCATTATATAAATGGAGCTGTAAGAAAAGGAGATAAAGGCGTGATAAAAAGATTTAAAATATCCTCAACCAAGCTCATATTGTTTATGGCACTATATTTTGGTTTGGTGCTCAACTTTGGTTTTTGGCAGTTTATTGCCGCGCATTTTGAAATAAGCAGCTGGGCAGGGTATGCTTTTTTGCTGTCTTTGCCGTTCTTTCTGGTCATCCCTTTATATATCTTTTTCAGTCTGATAACATTACCCTATGTAGCTAAGCCTTTATTGATGATTTTGGTGGCATTATCTTCCATAACCAACTACGCAATGTTTGAGTTAGGGATTTTTATTGATGCCGAGATGTTCCGCAACATTGTGGAGACTAACACGCGCGAGGCCTTGGATTTAGTAAATTTGACATCAATTTTATGGTTTGTTATTACGGGGTTGTTTCCGATTATCTTATTGTTAGATATGAAGATAATTTATAGTCCGTTCAAGACGGAGTTACTCAAGCGTTTGAAATATATTTTCTTGGCTTTGCTGATGTTTTTATGTTTTGTGCCCGTATCATACAAAGAATATGTTTCTTTTGGGCGGAACAATCGCGAAGTCAGAAAACTCGTTAATACCTTTAATTATATTTATGCGGTAAGCAAACACTACAAGCGTCAGGCTGAAGCATCAAGGCATTTCATCATCTTGGATGATAAGCCGACAATTTCTCAAGATGCAAAAGCTGAACCTAAAAAACTTCTGATTTTGGTTGTTGGTGAAACCGCGCGAGCTAAAAACTTTTCGCTTTATGGTTATGATAGAGAGACCAATCCTCTGTTAAGCAAACAAGATATCATTACCTTTGCCGAAACCTCATCTTGCGGTACGGCAACAGCCGTTTCTCTGCCATGTATGTTTTCACTGCTGGATAGAAAAAACTTTGATGTTGATGATGCCAAATATATGCAAAACCTGATGGATTTGGTAAAGCTTTCCGGCTACAATGCTGTATGGCTTGAAAATGATGATGGCTGCAAGAATGTCTGTCATCGTGTAACTTTGGAGGATATGGTTGCTACCAAAAATCCCAAGCATTGTGAAAAAGATTTTTGCCGAGACGAGGTATTGTTGGAGGGGCTGGAAGAAAGAATATCAAAACTTAACGGCAATACGGTTATAGTATTGCATACAATGGGCAGCCACGGCCCGACTTATTATAAACGTTATACGGATGATTTTAAGAAGTTTCAGCCGACTTGCGATGGCTCAGACTTGCAAAAATGCAGTCGCGAAGAGATTATTAATACCTATGACAATACCATTTTATATACGGATTTTATTTTGTCTTCAGTAATAGATATTTTGAAAAAATTTCCCCAATATGAAACCGGACTGATTTATATGTCTGACCACGGAGAATCCTTAGGCGAGAATAATCTTTACCTACATGGCTTGCCTTATGCCATAGCCCCTGATGAGCAAACCAAAGTTCCGTTTTTGGTATGGCTTTCGCCACAATTAAAACAAGCGGCAAACATTGATGAAGTTTGTTTGAAAAATAAAGCGGAGCAAGGCACTTATTCGCATGACAATCTGTTCCATTCAGTGCTGGGCTTGTTAGATATTCAAACAAAAGTTTATAATCAAAAACAGGATGTCTTTCAAAATTGCCGTAAGTAATTTTAATGACAATTTAATATATTTGATTAATAATATAAAAATAATATAACCACATAAGGGGATGAAAGATGTTGATGAACAAAGACAATTCTATGCTTCTGGTTATTGATGTTCAGGAAGGCCTAACGCCGGTGCAGGAAAGCCCGCGAGAGGTCATCAACGGCTGTATGACACTTTTGGAAGTCGCCGGAGAACTCAATATTCCGTGTATTGTTGCGGAACAAGACCATAAAGTTTTTGGTCCGACAATGATAGACTTGCGCAATGTCATCAAAAACGATACGGTTTATTATGAGAAAGATACTTTTTCTTGTTATAAGAATGAGAAAATTCGTAAGGCCGTAGAGAAGAGCGGCAAGAAGCAATTGATTATTGCCGGTCTTGAAATGCACTTGTGTGTTCTGCAAACGGCCATAGATTTTCATGAAGCCGGTTATGAAGTTTTCGTTGTTGTTGATGCCAGCTCCTCACGCAGCAATTTCCAAAACACACTAGGTGTTCAAAGGCTGAACAAAAACGGCATAGATATCGTCTCGCGCGAGATGGTCTTGTTTGAATGGCTGGATCGTTCCGGCAGCGAATTATTCAATGATTTGTGGGAACGTCGCCTGCGCTAATCAATACGCACATATTGCTCAACAATCTTTTCAATGGCTTCCGCATCGCGGAAGTCCATTGCGTATAAGGGGATTGAAAAAGCCGAAAATTTTGAATTTTTGATAAGCTTTTGCATAAAGTTCAGCTTGTATTTTGATAAGTTTTTGACCTCAAATATAATAAGTTCCTTAGGACCCAAAACAGCTTTGCGAGCACGTTTAATGTCTTTCCACTTAAGAGGTGCACAGAAATCTATTTTAATAGATGAGGAAGAAATAACCGCCAGAGGATGACGAATAATCATCGCAATAACAATCGCCAAAACAGACAGCGCACAAGTCGCAAGCGCAAAGCTGTAAATAAGCTCATATTGCGGAAAAATAACCCAAGTAAAGAACAACGCCAAAGACAATAAACCGAGGTTAAACAAAAGGTAGAAGACCAGTTTTTTGCGGCTGTAATAAAAGACATCTGTTTTAACAAGTTTTTTATTCATGGCACTATCCTCCCTGATGACAATAATTTATTCTAACCCAAAACCCAACATACCGCAACAGCGATAGCATTACAAATTTATGACAAAATGTTTAGTTTTTATAAACGAATATTTATATATATTATGAATATGAAAAACAGAAAAATACTTAACTTATTGATTATAGCTGTCTTTTGCGCGGTGGTCATTTGGAAGTTCAATCCGCCGCAAGTATCAGACACGGCATATAGTCAGGAAGAGTTAGATAAGGTTTCATCATTTATTTTGTACCGCAAACGCTTAACTGAGGCAATGTATGATTATTGTTTGTCCTATAATTACCAATTAGATATTTTTATCCAAAAATTTAATGAACTACATTCGCGCCAAATAGAAGAAGCTGAAAGTTTTATTGCTAAGTTTCAGCCACAAGAACGCTTAGCTTTTTATAAAGAGATAAACAACGCATTTGCTGAGCAAAAGCCCGAATTTTTTGCTCAAATAGAAAAAAATTATGATGAGAATAAACGCCTAATGTCTTTGGTTAATCAATCGCTAACGCGCCAAGACTTTTGCAAATGGATTGATGAACATCCGACAGAATTGTTTAAAGGAAAAACAGATAATGAGGTTATGCCGCTTTAAGCTTTTTGTTGCCAGCGGCCGTTGCTTTCTTGCTGCCAATAATAGATTTCTATGCCGGCAGTTTTAAGAGCTTTCCAAAAAACACGAGCTTCGTTAACAGCGGTTTCGGAGTTTCCGTCAAAGATATTAAAAACGCGCTCAAATTGTTGCACATAATCAACTTCTACTTTGGCTCCATCTACCAAAAAAAGCATAGTTGCCTCATTGGGTATATCATCATTAGCAGAAATCCAAATCGGTTGCATTTCGGCAAAACCGTCTTTTTTAGAGCCGTGCGGAATAAAAGATTGATCATCAAAGGTCCAAAGAAGCGTGTTGATAAACTCCACACGTTCTTCGTTTCCGACTTTGATTTTAATTTTTTTACCTGTTTCATAAGCTTTTTCAAGAAGCTTAGGCAAAACATTTTCAAGGGTCTGGTTTTGCAAATGATAAAAATCTACGCGGCTCATTTACTTTCTTTCAGTTTAAGTGCGGCAAAATGAACAATTCCCTTGTCTTGGATTAGGAGCAATACGGGGCGGTTGTTTTCCATTTTTGCTTCGTTCACGAAGTTTCTGACATCAGCCAAAGTAAAGACATCTTTCTTATCAATCTTGGCAACAACGTCTCCGGCTCTGAGCCCTTTTTTCTCAGCATCGGAGCCTGGCAAAATCTCGGTTATGACCACACCTTTGGCATCGGGCGCAAGAGAATACTTATCCATCAGTTCTGGAGAGATTTCTTCAAACCTTATATCAAGCTCCTCAATCATACCATTATTTTCGGTTTGCGGAGCAGAAACTTTCTCCGTAACAGTTTTCGGCGTATTTTCAGGCTCATCAGGCATTTCAATAATTTCCACTTGCAACGGCAGACGTTTTTTATTGCGCCAGAGCTCAATGGTAACTTTTCGTCCGATTTGCGTTTCAGCCACCATACGAGATAGGTTTTTGGTGTTATCAATAGGATGCCCGTCAAAGCTCAAAATAACATCCCCGACAACAATTCCGGCTGTCGTGGCTGAAGCTCCGTCGCTCAGGCCCGAAACCAAAACACCTTCTTGTGCATTTAAGCCAAGGCTTGCGGCAATTTCATCATTATTGGGTTGAATTTTAACGCCAATCCAACCGCGTTTAACTTCACCTTTAGTTTTGAGCTGATCAATCACCCATTTGGCCATATTAACAGGGATTGCAAAGCCGATTCCCATACTTCCGCCTGTCGTTGAGAAAATGGCGCTGTTGATACCGATAACTTCACCCTTCATATCAAACATCGGCCCGCCGGAGCTTCCTTGGTTGATGGAAGCATCTGTTTGAATAAAGTTATCATAAGGCCCGGCTTCAATATCGCGTGATTTTGCGGAGACAATTCCAGCCGTAACACTTCCGCCCAAACCAAAGGGGTTGCCTATGGCCAAAATCCAATCGCCGACACGGATTTTATCAGAATCTCCTAACACAGCAGGCTGAAGTTTTTTAGAAGTCTCAATTTTAATCAGAGCTAAATCCGTTTTTTTATCAATACCAATCAGTTTTGCTTCAACGGAAGTATTATCAGCTAAAGTAACGGTAATTTCTTCCGCTTTGTCAATAACATGGTTATTGGTGATGATGTAGCCGTCATCGCTGATGATAAAGCCGGAGCCTAAAGCCGTCTGGTTGCTGCTTTGGGGATTAAAATAGCGGTTAATTGCCGGATTCGGACTTGAAAAAGTTGCTGTTTCACTAACCGTTTCTGCATCTGGCTGATGGATGGTTGAAATATTAACAACCGAAGGAGTCAACCGCTCCACCAAGTCGGCAAAAGAAGGCATATTTTGTTGTGCCAAAGCCGGACTGCCGCAAAAAGCAAACAGCCCGACCAAAAGAAATTTAAGCTCTTTCTGATAAAACATCGGCAATTATCTTCCCGTTTTCATAGACTTCCCAAAATAGCTGAAAAACTCAGAATCAGGTGATAAAATCAGCTCTGCCGTACCATCACCAAAAGAGTTTTGATAAGCTTTCAGCGTACGATAAAAAGCAAAGAACTCTGGGTCATTTCCGGCCGCATTATTCCAAATCTGGATAGCAGTCTCATCACCCTGACCACGCAAAATCTGCGCTTGTTTTTCTGCTTCGGCAATAATGATTGTTTTTTCCTTGTCGGCTGCTGCACGAATTTGTTGTGCTTGCTGTTGACCTTGAGCGCGAAACTCTTTGGCATCTCTTTCACGTTCGGTCTTCATTCTGGCGTTAATCGCTTGCAAAACCTCAATCGGCAAATCGGCACGACGAATACGAACATCTGCCACGCTCACACCGATTTGCTCGGCATCAACCTTAACGGCATTGCTGATATCTCGCATAATCTCGGTTCTTTGCTGAGACAAAAGTTCTTGAAGCGTAATCCGACCCAAAATTTTGCGTACGGAGGAGTTAACAATTTCCTCTAACTTACCGCGTGCAATCGGTTCTGTCCGTACGGTTTGATAAAACTTGAGCGGATCAACGATTTTATAACGCGTAAAGCTGTCCACATCCAAACGCTTTTTGTCGTTCAAGACAACTTCCTGAGCCGGCGGGTCAAGGTTCAAAAGGCGCGTATCATACAAGACAACATTTTGTATGAACGGAACTTTGAGCTTCAGCCCAGGTTCTTTAACCAGACGTACGGGTTCACCAAATTGCAAAACAATTGCTTGTTCGGCTTGGCTGACCACATAAACCGAATTTGCGCCCACAAACAACAGAGCAGCAAAAACAAATCCGAGATAATATTTCAAGTTGCTATTCATTATTTGCTCTCCTGTGCTTGAGTGTTACGGTTTAAGGGTAAAATCGGCAGAACATTTCCACCTTTGGCAGAAGGGTCAAGAATAACTTTTTTAGAGTTTGTCAACACACCTTCCATTGTCTCTAAGTACATACGTTTAGCTGTAATTTCCTTGCCTTGCTTATAAGCATTATAAACAGACAAGAAACGCTCCGCATCACCTCTGGCTTTGTTCACAACGGCTTCTTTGTATGCTTGAGCATCTTGCAGGCGTTTGGCCGCTTCACCTCTTGCTTTAGGCAAAACCTCGTTGCGGTAGGCTTCTGCTTCGTTTTTAAAGCGCTCCATATCAGCTTTGGCACGTTGAACCTCGTTAAATGCGTCTACGACTTGCTTCGGAGGGTCAGCCTTTTGGAGCTTAACACGGACGATTTGAATACCGGAGCCAAACTCGTCCAAAACTTTTTGGAGCTCAGCCTTGGTTTCATCTTCAACCTTGCCGCGGTCGCCGGTGATAATCGGCTGCATTTCGGATTGTCCGACAATCTCGCGCAGAACGGATTGTGCTGCAACACGAACAGTAACATCGGGACTACGCATATTAAAGAGATAATCTTTCGCGTCTTTAATCTTCCAAACCACCGTGAGGTTAATATCTACAATATTTTCATCTCCCGTGAGCATATGGCTTTCAGTAAAGGAGTTGAGAGAGCTGTTAGAGGAAGCAGCATATCTGTTGTTGCGGAAAATAGCTTGGTTAGAAGCATCATAAGGCTCCGTAACACCGAGTGTAATACTGCGCTCTTGCGTAATGCTGACTTTTTCAACCTTCTCAATCGGGTAGGGCAGATGATAATGCAAACCTGCATCGGTCGTGCGGTTATAAGCACCGAAGCGGAGTACAACACCTTGTTCGCTTGGTTGAATTTGGTAAAAACCGGAAGCCAACCAAACAAGCAACAAAATCAGCACAGCCCATTTGATTTTGAAGTCAAAATCACCGTTATCGCCCTTGCGGTCAATAATTTTTTCAAAATTCACGACCTTTGGTTTGGAAGCCGCATTTTCTGCGGTTCCCCAAGGATTAAGGTCATCACTGCTGCCCCAAGGGCCTTCATTTTTTGCCATATATTTATCCCTTTATCAGTTTATTTTGTTGTATTAGTTCAATATATAATATATATGATTTCTAAAAACAATTATTGATAAAACTATATCAACAGGGGCTTTAGAAGCATTATGGAAGAGAAGATAAAAAAACTGGTCGGCGCGCTGTTTGCGCCAGAGCAGATAGAAAGCGTTAAGGTTTTTGGCAAACGCGTGATTGTAACTTTGCAAAACATTGCGGAAGACAAAGAGATTACGGAGCGCCTTAAAGCGGCGATAGAGGCTGTTGAAGGCGTTGAGAAAGTTTCTATTGTTTATACGGCTGTCAAAAGCAATGTTAGCTTGAAGCCGGAAAACCCCAAATGGGAGATTAAAGGCGTTAAGAAAATAATCGGCGTGGCTTCCGGCAAAGGCGGTGTTGGCAAATCTACCACGGCGGTTAATCTTGCTTTGGCGCTGGCCAAGTTGGGGCTGAAAACAGCCTTGTTTGATGCCGATATTTACGGTCCGTCCGTTCCCACAATGTTGGGTTATGAAGGGGTAGGGGCTGTTTCTTATGACGGCAAAACCTTTGAGCCTTTCCGCTATCAAGACATTGCTTCAATGTCCATCGGTACCCTGATTGACAAGGATGTCCCGCTCATCTGGCGCGGAGCAAAAGCTTGTGGTGCCATAGAACAGCTATTAACCGAAGTTAACTGGGGCGAGATTGATGTTATGGTTATTGATATGCCCCCCGGAACCGGAGATATTCAAATCACCTTGTCGCAAAAGATAGATATGGACGGCGTGGTAATTGTTTCCACACCGCAGGATATTGCCCTGATAGATGCCATTAAGGGTGTCAATATGTTCAAACGTGTCAATGTTCCGATTCTGGGGATTATAGAGAATATGAGCTATTATATTTGCGAAAAATGCGGCACCAGAGCAGACATTTTCGGACACGAAGGCGCTCGTAAAACTGCTGAGAATATGGGTGTTCCGTTCTTAGGTGAGATTCCTTTGCATATTGATATCAGAACCAATGCGGACAACGGCACACCGATTGTGGTCGCCAAGCCGGACAGCCAGCATACCAAGGCTTATCTGGACATCGCCGCCAAGGTCAAAGCCGAACTCGGATTATAAATAAGCAACCAAACAAAAGCCCCGCCAAAGCGAGGCTTCGTTTTTTAACAAGGATAAGAACACTGATATTCACAACGATAATTCCCGTCATTATAAATACCTAAGCTTGTATGATCATCAGTACAAGACCATGTATGACAAGGAGAATCCCAACCAGGAAAACAATCATCACCAGTTGAACAAGAACCCCCGGTTACAAACTGAGTACAATAGCATTGTTCATATCCGCCATAGCAAGTTTTAGTGCCGCATTCATTTCTTTGCGATGAAGGACAACCGCCCGGATGAGTCGTGCTCATACCGGAAGGGCAATCTTCGCTGCATTTTCGGCAAGCCTGACCGCATTCATTATAGCCAACGATTGTCCCGCTATAAGATGTAGAGCTGCCGGAAGGACAAGTTTTGTTGCAGTTGTAACAAGTGTTTCCACATTCAGTTCGACCAGCGGCAGAACCGGTATAATTTTTGCCGGTTCCTGAAGGACAAGTATCATCGCAGCATTTTTTGCAACTCTTAAACTTTTGAGTAGAGCCCGTGTAACAGACAGAGGAACCGACTTCGCCGCCGCATTCGCAAGTCGTGTAACCTGAGCAGGGGTTTTCTTTGCGTTTATATTTTGTTTCGGAACAGCTTAAACAGCTACCGTCGGCAACATAACCTTGGGCTGTAGCTTGTGCATAGGTATAAGTATAACCCGAACAAGGGTTACATTTACATTTTTTGTAGTTAGCATCATAAGAGCAGGTTGTATCCACAACCATACCGGAAAAGCATTGAGTTTGAGTAAATCCGGTTTCATTACAAGCTCTGGGCCTGTCCTCTACACATTTAGCAAAATATTTATCGTTATAAGGACATTGACCGGAAGTGTATGAAGGTAAGGAGCAAGCGGTAACGGAATAACCTTCATTTTGGCATTGTTTGATTGTGTCCACAATATAACCATCATCACCGTCAATAGAACCGAAGCCTCCGTCGCCACAATCACCATACCCCAAAAAACAAACAGAGGCAAGTTTAAGTCCGGAAGAAGAGGATATGGGCTTCAACTCAATAGGTGTGGTGTGTGTATGTGAAGAAAAGTCGGGAGCGGCTAAGCCAACTGCCGGAACCACAAGTAAAGTAACAGTAGATAAAAGCAAGTTTCGCATAGTCAATCTCCCAATAATTCTAGAGTTAAAGTCCATATCTGAATATTAGGATACACTGATTTTGGGAATGAGTCAACTATTAATGAGACTACAATTTTTTTTGTCTACCATTAATGAGCCTACATAAATTTTTCGCAAAAAAACATAAGGCACAAAAGCAAGATATGCACTTAGGAAGCAACGCGATTCAACAATGATTGCCAAAGCAGCCATTGCCGCGGTCAAACTGGCTCCAGTTTGTGGCAACAGCTTGGGCTACAGCTTGCGGTTTTTTGAAGGGGAAAGTTCCTCAAGACGATTAAGCAAATCGTCAATTTTAAGACGGAGTTGCGGGGAAGGTGATGATTTAAGAGCCTGATTAGCTTGTTTTTTTGTAATATCATAAGCGCCGATACGCAAGCTATATTCTGCCGAAGCATAATTTGAGTTCGCCAGGTCATTTAAGCCACCGTAAGCTCGTGCCAACAACAACCATCCGTAAGTATCTGGTTTTTGTACCAGAGATTTATTGAGTAAAGCCGCTGTTTGTTTAAGCTCAGCTTGGGTAGGATTATCTTCCAGCACGGCATGCGCCAAATTGATTTGAAACAGAGCCGAGTTGGGAAGCAAAGCTAAGGCTTTTTGATATTCGGCCCGAGCTGGTTTAATTTTTCCCGTCTCCATAAAAATTTGGCCTTTAAGTTCATGAAAATAGGGGTTGTCGGGCTCTTCTGAAATCAACTCGTTTATCAATTTAAGAGATTGATTAAGCTTAAGCATTCTGAAAAAAACAATTGATTGCGCATAGCGTGCGGCAACAGACTTATCCGAAAGCGGATATTTTTGCAAAACTTTATTCGGTTCTTCCAAAAAAGCTGAGAGTTTGGCCTTAATGCGCAAAAACTCTTCGCTGGGGCGTTTGCTTTGCGGAAAAGGAGAATTTTGCGCGGCATAATTCAAAAAAGCGATTCTTTCGGATGTAACCGGGTGAGTACGGAAATATGGGTTCTCACTGACCCCGCTCAAACGATTTTGATGCTCAATTTTTTTCATAAAATTACGCATTCCGATAGGACTTTGCTTGGTTGCACTCAGAAGTTTTATGGCGGATTCATCAGCGCTTCTTTCTTCCTCAACCTGATAAGCCATCATCGCATTTAGGACAGAGCTTTGCGTGCCCATCATAATCGCCATAGCCGCATCGGCGCGCCCCGTTGCCGCCGCAGCAGCTCCGGCAGCCAATAAGGAAGCCAAACTAACCTGTTGCATGTCTTGTAGTTTGAGCTTTTGGCGCAAAATATGTCCGCCCATAATATGCCCTGTTTCATGAGCCAAAACGCCGACAATCTCATTTTCATCATCAGCGCGCATTATGGTTCCGGTGTTAACAAACATATTGTTTCCGTCGCTGACAAAAGCGTTAAGCGAATTGTCATTAACAATATAAATATTATTGCGGTTGAAAGGAATGCCGGCGGCATTAAAAATAGGTTTGAGTTGCTTGGCCAAAAAATCTTCGGTTTCTTCGTCCGAAATAAGGCTGATTGAATCTGCTTGGGCATAGGACAAAAGAGCTGATTGCAGCAAGATACTGCAAATCAGCCCCAAAAGAAACTTATGCCACAAAAAGCTTATCCGATGAGTTTTCGCCACCAGTTTGTCTTCTCCTGTTTTTCAGCATCATTCTGCGGTTTAATATCTTCATGAGAGTTGTACAAAATGATGGTCTCGGATTTTTCTTTGTGCTGCTCGTGGTTTTGAGCATTTTCATCATTATTGTGGTTGTCGCGGTTTCTTCTGTCTCTGCGGCGGTCGCGTCCACGGCGATCTCTGCGTCTATCACGGCGGCGGCCTCTGCGATCATTGTTATAACCGCTAACCTCTTTTTCTTCCTCTGAAGGAGTTTCTTCAGAAGTTTCTTCAGCCGGAGCTTCCTTAATTTCTTCAGCTTCGGTCTGAACGGCTTCTTCAGCCGGTTGAGCTTGTTGTTTGCGTCTGTTTCCTTTTTTACCGCGACGATTATTTTCTTCCTTAACCGGCTCCTCAGTTGTAGCGGCTTCCTCTTCGGCAGCTTTCTTTTCTTCTAAAGCTTCTTTCTGGCTTTTAATGCGCTCAAGCTTATATTCGGAAACATTTTTAATGCTGTCATCGGCACAAATAACAATTTCCATATTATAACGCTGTTCCAAAGAGCAAAGGGTTTGACGCTTTTGGTTTAAGAGATAGATGGCAATATCTGTCGGAACGGCGATACTAATCTTAGCCGAGCGATTTTTAATGCCTTCTTCTTCAATAGCACGCAAAATCAGAACAGCACCGGATTCCGTAGTCCTGACCACACCCAAACCATGGCAATGCGGACAAACCTGATAATTGCTTTCCATAAAGGAAGAGTGCATTCTCTGACGAGAAATTTCCAGCAAGCCGAAACAACTCATTTTTGCAATCTGCACACGAGCGCGGTCTTGCTTCATGGCCTCTTTCATACGTTTTTCAACGGCGTGGTTGTTTTGCGGGTCTTCCATATCAATAAAGTCAACCACAATCAAACCGGCAAGGTTACGCATACGAAGCTGTTTAGCAATTTCATCGGCCGCTTCCAAGTTGGTTTTAAGAGCGGTCTCTTCCAAATCTTTCTCTTTGGTAGCGCGACCGGAGTTTACGTCAATAGAAACCAGAGCTTCTGTCGGGTTAATAACCAAATATCCGCCCGATTCCAGCTGAACATTGCAGTCATGAAGTTTGTCAAGCTGGCTCTCAACCTGAAAACGCTGGAACAAAGGAATATCGTTCTTCTTGCAAGATTTGATTTTTTTCAAGTTGTGCGGAGAGAGAATTTTAACAAAATCTCTGGCCATCTGATAAGCTTTGTCGCCATCAACGATAATTTCGGAAATATCTTTGGTGTACATATCGCGCAAAGCACGCTTAATCAGATTTCCTTCTTCATGAATAAGAGCCGGAGCCTTGTTTTTCAAGGCATCTAAGCGGATCTGGTTCCAAGAGCGAATAAGGTAATTATAGTCGCGAACAATATCTGCTTTAGTTTTGTCTTCACCTGCGGTACGTATAATCATGGACATATCACTAGTCAAAGGCAGTTCGCGCATAATGGCTTTAAGTCTTTTACGGTCAGCTGCAGTGGTAATTTTGCGAGAAACACCGCCGCTTTTGATGCGGTTGGGCATCAAAACGCAATAACGTCCGGCCAAAGACAAATAAGTTGTCATTGCGGCACCTTTGTTTCCACGCTCTTCTTTAACAACCTGAACAACTAAAATCTGGCCTTCTTTAATCACATCCTGAATATTGCTGCGATGAAACAGTTTTCTGACCTTAATGAGTTTTCTTTGCAGCTCAAAGTCATATTCTTCATCTTCATCATCGTCATCAACGGCATCGTCATCATTCATATAAGAAGATGATTTTTCTGTTTTTACCGTTTCCTGAGCTTCTGATCCCTGAGTTTCTGAAACTTCATTATTTTCGCAAACCTCTTCCGAAACGGATTCCTCTTCCGTACCTGTAGATTCGCTTAAAACCTTGAGCTCAGCTTTTTCTTGTTCTTCGGCAAGTTTTTTCTTATAGCGTTTTTTGAGTATTCTTCTTTTGCGCGGTTTCTTATCTGCATTGGCTTCTTCCTCAATGCCTTTTTCTTCGGCAGCATGAGCATCCTCAACCGTTTGCTCTTCGGATTTTTCTAAAGCTTGTTGGTCAGAACTTTCAGTTGCTGAAACTGCTTCCGTATTTTCTACAGCAGTAACTTCTTCCACATTTTCAGAAACAACTTCTTCTTCAGAATTTTGGCTTTCTAAAGCGGCATCATTTGTGCTTTGCTCTTCCGAAGCTGCCTCTTGCGCGGCAAGGGCAGCAGCTTTTTCAGCCTCTTCTTGCGCTTTTCTGGCCTCATATTGTGCGCGGCGTTCGGCGCGTTCAATACGTTGTCTTTCGCGCTGTTCTTCGCGTTCTTTAAGGGCTTGTTTTTTTGCCTCAATAATGGCATCTACCTCTTTGTCAACCTCAGCCATTTCTTCATCCGAAATATTATAATAATCAGGATGAATTTCGCCAAAGGCCAAGAAACCGTGCTTGTTTCCGCCATAATCAACGAATGCGGCCTGCAAAGAAGGCTCAATTCTCATAACTTTGGCAAGATAGATATTTCCTTTGATTTGTTTGCGGTTGCTGGATTCAAACTCAACATCCTCAACCTTATTTCCGTTTACGACAACGACGCGAGTTTCTTCAGGATGCGTGTCATCAATCAACATTCTTTTGGTCATAAATAAACTCCATAATAGCTTGCAACATCAAAGCCATATTGCAAGAAATTTCACCAGCCGGCAGGCCGAGGGAGCATTTAAACTAAACCAAACACCCGTAGACACACGGGCTCAATCAACAGACTGTCAAAGCTTCAACCTTAAAGGGAAGCCTCGTATATAAAAACTCTCTCTTTGGCCTCGGGCATCTTTATTGCTTATTTATTATCTGTGCCCGAAACCCGGACCTTAATCCGGCAAAAATCTTTTCCTCATCATTATATGCAAAGCACGCTTTTCGCCATGAAAAACGGCGGTACCGAAATTTAGGCCTTGAAAAAATGTTCCAAATTCTGTAAGAAGACCTAAAGCCGATACATAAAAATACATATAATTCCGCTTTAGAATATACGATTTGATTTAAAACACAACAGCAAATTTATGCGGAAGATTAAGTTTTTTTGTTTGTGGTTTTAACAGATTGGTAATAAGTATTCCTTATAATCAAAATATATAAGTTTAATTTTTGGGTAAGATATGAAGAAAGCGTTGAAAAATCTTTCACAATTTTTCGGATGCAGATTGTTTTGCAGTCTGCTGCTTTTGTGCGCTTTGTTCGTTTCTTTGCCGGCTGAGGCTGCCTCTGGTATCAAGTCTATGCGTATAGGACAGGGCGTGGGCACTGTTCGTATTGTTTTTGATGCGGATAAGAAGTTTGACTACAAAGTCTTTTTGCTGAACAATCCTAAGCGCTTGGTTGTGGATACTTTTGATATCAATGTCAGCAAAAAATTGGAAGATTATGATGATAAAAATAATTTAGTGAGCCAAACCCGCTTGGGAACTGTAGGAACAGATGGCACCCGAATTGTTTTTGACTTAAAGAAACCGGCAATCATCAAAAAAGCCTTTATGTTGCCGCCGCAGTCAACTTTCGGCTGGCGTTTTGTCGTGGATGTCTCTGTAGCTTCTGAACGTGAGTTTGCCTCTAAAGTTGGTTCCGACCATATCTTCTCAAGCGATTCTGCCCCGACAAAAGTTGCCTCAAAATCTCGCTCTAATCCGGTGAAAGCAGTTAAAAAGGATTCTAAAAAAATTATTGTCTTAGACCCGGGACACGGCGGCCGAGACCCCGGAGCCATCGGTTATTCCGGCGTATACGAAAAGAACATTACCTTGGCTATGGGCAAAGAGCTGAAAAAGATTTTGGAAAAAGAAGGCTATAAGGTTTATTTGACTCGCAGTACGGATATCTTCATTCCGCTGCGTGAGCGTGTGCGGATTGCGCGCCGCTATAAGGCAGATTTGTTCTTGTCTATTCATGCGGACAGCGCTGTCAACCGCAGTGCCAAGGGTTTGTCTGTTTATACGCTTTCAGAAACTGCATCAGACAAAGAAGCCGAGGCCTTGGCTGAAAGAGAAAATAAGGCTGATGTCATCGGCGGGCTTAATTTGGTGGAACACTCCAAAGAAGTTTCGGATATCTTAATCAATCTGGCACAGCGCGAGAGTATGAACCGTTCTTCAGAGTTTGCGACCTTTATGGTTCAGGAAATGCGCAAATCCGTTCAGTTGGTGGATAACACACACCGCTTTGCCGGTTTTGCCGTTCTAAAAGCGCCGGATATTCCGTCCGCCTTGCTTGAGATGGGCTATTTATCCAACCGTACGGAAGAGCGCTTGCTCAAACAAGCTTCTTACCGCAAAAAACTTGCCGTATCAACAACAAAGGCGGTTAACAAGTTTTTTGACAATATGCAACACGCTTCCATATTTTAATTTATAAAAATTATCCAACTATCATAAAATTTTGCTGTTCTATTGTGATAAATTGTAATAGATTGCAATTAACGCAAAAAATTAATCAATTTTTCGGATGCTTTTTTATGTTTAAAACACTATCGTCTTTGTTAAGTACATTTTTCTTTTTCGCAGTTATTGGTTTTGTCATTATCATCAGTAGCTTGTGGAAATACGCCGGAGAACTACCTGACTATCATCAGCTGGAAAAATATGAGCCGCCGGTAACCACGCGTCTTTATGCCGGTGATGGTCAGCTCTTGATGGAATATGCGGCAGAAAAACGTTTCTTCGTGCCGATAGACAAGATTCCGGACCAAGTCAAAAATGCCTTCATTGCTGCTGAAGACAAAAATTTTTATACCCATGGCGGAATTGATTATTTAGGCATCATTCGCGCCATGTTGGGCAATATCAAAAATATTGGCACGGGTCGTCGTCCGGCCGGAGCATCAACCATCACGCAACAAGTTGCCAAAAATATGTTGTTGTCCTCAGAGCTTTCTTATACGCGCAAAATCAAAGAGGCTATTCTGGCAACCCGAATTGAAAATGCTTTCAGCAAAGACCACATTTTGGAATTATACCTAAATGAGATATATTTGGGAAATCGTTCTTACGGTGTTGCGGCCGCGGCTCTAAACTATTTTGGTAAGTCTTTGAACGAATTAAGCATTGAGGAAATAGCTTATTTGGCAGCTTTGCCCAAAGGCCCGAACAATTATCACCCCAAACGCAAATATGAAGCGGCTGTCGGTCGCCGCAACTGGGTCTTAGACCGTATGGCGGAAGAGGGATACATTACGCAGGAAGAGGCAGATGAAGCCAAAGAGAAACCCTTGCTGACGGTAGAGCGCAGCAGCGGATTCTTAAAAAATGCCGAATATTTTAGCGAAGAGGTTAGACGTGAAATAAGCGGTGATTTCGGCGATGAAGCTTTGTATGAAGGCGGTCTGATTGTAAGAACAACTTTGGACCCGAAACTTCAAGATATTGCGACCAAAGTCTTTCATGATGAGATAATGAACTATGACCGCAGACATGGCTGGCGCGGTCCGGTTGCCAATATTGCTTTAGATGAAAAATATAAAGAAAATTTTGATAAGGTTGAAATGCCCAAAGGTGCGGATGCAGATTGGCAAAAAGCCATTGTTTTGGATGTAAAAGCAGATAAGGCCTTGATAGAAACGGCAGAGAATGAAAAGGGTGAGATACCTTTAAGTTTACTGAGCTGGGCAAGGAAAAATCTGCCCAAGACGCAAGATGTCGGCGGTGCGCCGAAAGCTGTTTCTGATGTTTTGCATAAGGGCGATGTTGTCTTTGTAGAAAGAATTGAGAAGAAAACGGCAGAAAAGAAAAAATTACCGGAAGATTCTTACGAACTTCGCCAGGTTCCGAATGCGGAAGGCGCGTTGATAGCAATGGATCCGCATACGGGAAAAGTTTTGGCTGTCGTCGGCGGTTATTCTTTTAAGAAGTCGCAGTTTAACCGAGCTACGCAGGCGCGCCGTCAAACCGGTTCAGCTTTCAAACCTTTTGTATATCTGACAGCTTTGGAAAACGGTTATTCCCCGACAGATTTAATTTTGGATGCTCCCTTTGTTTTGGACCAAGGCGCAGGCTTACCGAAATGGAAACCGGTAAACTATTCCAAAAAGTTTTATGGCTTAATGACTTTGCGGCAGGGTATTGAAAAATCGCGCAACCTAATGACGGTTCGTTTGGCACAAGATGTCGGTATGGATAAGGTTTCGGAGTTATCCAAGCGCATAGGCGTAAATCCGAACTTGCCGGAGCTGTTGTCAATGTCGCTCGGGGCCGGAGATACAAGACTGATAGATATGGCAAGCGCCTATGCCGTGATTGTCAATGGTGGTAAAAAGGTTGAGCCATATTTTATAGAGCGTATTCAAAACCGCGAAGGAAAAACGATTTTGAAGCAAGATAAAAGGGCTTGTGAAAATTGCAATGCCGATAAGTTTGAAAATCAGGATATTCCGCTTTTAGCAGATGCAAGAGAGCAAATTGTTGATCCTTTGTCAGCTTACCAAATGACCAGCATTCTGGAAGGCGTAGCCGTGCGAGGTACAGGTGCCAGACTGCGCTCTATTGGCAAACACTTGGCCGGCAAGACCGGAACATCAAACCAGAACAAAGATGCTTGGTTTATGGGCTTTTCACCGGATTTGGTCGTCGGTGTCTATGTTGGTTTTGACGAACCGAGAACCTTGGGTAGAAGAGAAACGGGTGCTGCCGCGGCGTTACCGATATTCTATGGCTTTATGAAAGAGGCCTTAGCCAACCAGCCGGATATCCCGTTCCGTATTCCGCAAGGAATTAAACTGGTCAGAATCAATCACGATACGGGCAAACCGGCAGTCCCGACAGATAAATCCGTAATTGTTGAGGCCTTGAAACCTGATTTTGATTTTGATAAAGTAGGCCAACGCGTTATCGGTAGCAATACCGAAGCCGAGAATGATAACAATGCCGAAGGCGGAGCCGTCTTTGAAAACTCATCTAACAGTGATTTTCAGTTAGGCGCGGAATATTAAGGAGAACAAAAGAAAATGCGAGCCGAATTAAGCGAAATAGCCGCAAAAATTGAGCACTCATTGGAGCTGCTGAGGAGGTCTCTTTGACTATGACAATGCGTTGCTCCGCTTGGATGAATTAAACACGCTTTCCGAAGACCCGAAATTATGGGACGATGCGGACAAAGCGCAACGCCTAATGTCTGAAAAAAACAATCTGGAAGAGGCCATCAATAATTATCAGGAGATGGAGCGTTCATTAAAAGACCTGACAGATTTAGCCGAGATGGCGGAAGAAGAAGGCGACGAGGCTTTAGTTGCGGACATTCAGCAACAAATGGAAGATTTGGCACATCGGGCACAAAGAGGAGAACTGGAGGCTTTGCTTTCAGGTGAGGTAGATGCCAATGATGCTTATTTGGAAGTTCATGCCGGAAGTGGTGGCACCGAAGCTCAAGACTGGGCGGAAATGTTGCTCAGAATGTATTCTCGTTGGGCAGAAGCGCATAAATATAAGGTTGAATATGTGGAGGAAACGGAAGGCGATGTTGCCGGCATAAAATCCGTAACCATCAAAATCAGCGGACATAATGCTTATGGCTGGTTGAAGTCTGAAACAGGGGTGCACCGTCTGGTCAGAATTTCGCCTTTTGACAGTGCGGGCCGTCGCCATACGAGTTTTGCTTCAGTCGGCGTATATCCGGTTATTGATGATAAGATAGAGATTGCAATTAACGAGGCAGATTGTCGGGTAGATACTTATAGAGCATCCGGTGCGGGCGGACAACATATTAACAAGACCGATTCTGCCGTGCGTATTACCCATATTCCGACAGGTATTGTCGTGCAGTGCCAGAGCCAACGTTCACAGTTCCAAAACCGCGAGAGTGCATGGAATATGCTAAAAGCGCGTTTGTACGAGATTGAGCTCAAAAAGCGCGAGGCGGAAGCTCAGGGCATACGCGATTCTCAGGGAGATAATGGTTGGGGTTATCAGATTCGTTCGTATGTTTTGCAGCCCTACAAAATGGTCAAGGATTTGCGAACCGAAGCCGAAACCTCGGATACCAAAGCGGTGTTAGACGGCGATATTGACTTGTTTTTGTCTGCGGCTTTGGCTGGTAAGGTAGGCGCGGCATGAAAAAGTTTTTAGCCTATGTTATTGGGGTTTGCGCGGCGGTTTATGCCGTACTTTGCGGTTTGGTATTTTTTGTGCCGCAAATACTGTTTTATGCCCCATCAAACATTGTCTCGGATATTGAGACGGCGAAAGAAAGCGGTTTGAATGTTGAGCAAATAGAATATAAGTCAGAGGATGGTACCAAACTTTGGGCATGGTATGTAAAACCGAGCAACGGCAATGACAAAGTTGTCGTGTTCATGCATGGCAATGCACATAATATTGAGGGCTTTTTTCATAAGCTAGTGCCTTTTGCACGCAAGGGATACGGCATCTTTTTGCCTGAGTATAGAGGTTTTGGCGGGCTTGACGGCGAGATAAATCAAAAAAATTTGGAAGCAGATGCTTTGGCTGCGACAACAGAGCTGCAAAATTTAGGATACAAAAATAAAGATATCATAATTTACGGAATGTCTTTAGGCTCGCATACAGCAGTTCATACGGCTTATGTTTTGCAAAAAGAAAATCCGGTTGCAGCGGTGGTGTTAGAGGTGCCGTTTGACAGCTTGGCTAATGTCGTTCAGGACAAAGTCAAAGTTCCGATGCCTTTGGAGTTTTTAATGAAAGAGCATTATTACGACAATTTGGAGCTTGTTTCGCAAATAAAAAGTCCTGTTATGATAATGGGCGGCAATAAGGATGAGTTGGTTCCCGTAAAGCTTGCAAAAAATTTATATCAATTTGCGCAAGAACCGAAAAAAATGATTATATATCCTTATGCCGGGCATAATGATTTATACCGTTTTCGCAATTATAATGACATAATTTCGTGGCTGGAGGAAAATGAAAAAGGTCTCAAATAAAATCTATAAAGCCCGTAAAATTATGGACTATACAGGCGTAGTCTTTCTGGTCTTGCTGCTGTTGTTTTTGTGGCAGCTTTATCGTGGTCCTATTGCCGTACCTTTTTTGAAGCCTTATATCATCAAGGCGCTCAATCATGATGATACCGAATATCAGGTAACGGTAGAAGCCGTAAACCTGGAGCTTGTGCGCTCCATCCAGCCGATTAAGATTATTGCCAATAATGTGGTTTATAAGAAAAATGACGGAACATTTATTATCAATGCGCCCAAGACTTCTGTATCGTTTAGTATCAGAGCTTTATTAAGAGGTGTTATTGCGCCGAGCTCGGTAGAGGTCAATTCGCCTTCGGTTTATTTGTTCACGACTTATGGTGTTAACAAGGATAACAAAAACGAGATAAATAAGAAAAAGCTGGAATATTATTTTGCCTCTTTTGAGGACTTTGTAGAAAGGTTTAATTCGGAAGACAAAGCTTATCCGGAGAGCTATATTAATGATATCGCAATCAAAAATGCAGAGCTGGAGTTTCATGAGGTAGATTTGGGGCGCAAATGGGTTTTCTCGGATTTGAACTATACTTTTGAGCGTAATTTCACCAATATGGAAACAGACTTTAATGCTTTGCTTAAAATCAAGGATCGCATTTCAACCGTGGGGATTGATGCCGAATATCGCCCCGGCAGTAGTAAGTTGGGACTACGTTTCTATTTTTCGGACCTTGTTCCGGCAGATGTTGTTGATACATTTTTAGAAAAGCAGCTAAGCGAAAACTTATATTCCGTCAATCTGCCGATGAGCGGAAAGATAGAAGCCCTGATAGACTTTGCCGATGTCTTGCAACACAAAGATGATTTGATAAAAAGCTTGGACACGGCGGTTGAAAACATAAACTTCCAGTTTGAAGGCGGACAGGGAGATATAATGTTTTCTGAAGATGAAAATTCCAGATACGACATAGCATCTTTCTTGCTGGAAGGAAATATCAACGGCGGGGTGGATAAGATAGAAATCAAAGATGCAGATTTTGACCTTGGTGGGCAAAAGACCAAGTTGGGATTGCAAATAAGCGGTATGAAAAAGTTTTTCTTTGAGAACTCCTTGGCTGATTTGCAGATTAAGGCGAGAGCAGATGTCAAAAAACTGGCTTTTGATGACTTGAACAAATATTGGCCGAGATATGTCGGAGAAGATGCATGGCTCTGGGTAAAAGACAGCATCTATGGTGGAAACGTAGAAAATGCAACCTTTAAGCTTGAGTTTGACTATGATAAAAAATCAGGAAAACTAAAATTTGCTAATTTGGATGGTAAGGGAACGATAATAGATTCAAACTTGAATTATTTGAAAGGGATGCCGGATATTAAAAATATGTACGGCACGGCATATTTTACCGGAGACAGCATCAAGATAGATGTAGACAAAGGTGTCTCTAACGGCGTTATTTTGACTGGTGGCAGTGTTTTGCTGTATGATTTAGATAAGTATGACAACTTTGCCGATATTAACTTGCAAATTACCTCCAGCATAACCGATGCTTTGAAGTTGATAGATAATCCACCGTTAGGCTATACCTCTGAAATGGGAATTGATGCCAATGCTATTCAAGGCGATGCCGAAACAAATTTGTCCTTAAAATTTGAACTCAAAAATGACTTGGAACCGGATGAAGTAAAGGTAAATGTTAAGTCTGTTTTAACAAATGTAACTATTCCCCGCATTGTCCAAGAAAAAACGGTTAAGTCCGAAACACTTAACTTGGTTGTAGATAATAACGGAATGTCTGTTATAGGAGATGCTTTGCTTGATGATATTCCTTTGCGCTTGGTTTGGGATGAAAACTTCCAAAGCAAAGACTATAAGAGCAAATATAAAATCTCATTTAAGTTTGACGATAGCGTAAAGCAAAAGTTAGGCATAAATGTCGGGATGCTTAATCCGCCCTATATTGATGGCTATGCAGATGTAGATGCCGAGATAACCAAATATAATGATAAAAAATTTGATATAGATATTTTAGCTTCTTTAACCGACGCTACCATAGATTATTCATTTTTAGGGTTCAGAAAGCCGCTCAAGCAACAAGCAGCAATTAAGGCAAAGCTTTCTTTTGTGAATGATAAATTAGCAGATATTCCAAATTTTGGTTTATCTAAGGAGGACTTTAAGGTCAACGGCAATATCAAGTTGGATAATAAGGGTGAAGTTAAAGTTGTAGATATTACAAGAATCAAAGGCCCAAAAACTTCTGCCAAAGCCAAAATAGAATTTTTGAGCCAGCCAAATAAGAAAATAAAAATTAACATTTCAGGCAACAGCTATGATTTAACCGAGCTTTTTAAGCGGGATGAAGAAAGCATGAAGAGCAAAGCTCGCATAAAGAAGATGGAGCCAAGCAAACAAGAAGATGATAGCGAGTTGGAAAAAGTAACGGATACGGATATATTTATTGCTGTAAACAATTTGTGGACAAACCCAGACGTTCCGATAACCAATTTTGCAGGCTCGGCAGAATTGCGTAACGGCATAGGTTTTTCAGAGGTGCATCTGGTAGGCAATTTCGGAACAAGCACCAAAGCCCGAATCAAAGCAGATTATGTTCCCAAGCCCAATGGTGAATATTTCTTGTCAATTGATTCCAACAATGCCGGAAGTACATTGAAGGTGTTGAGAGTTTATGAAAACATGCGTGGCGGAAATCTGAAGATAGAAGCCAGAAGAAATAAGGACAAGCAGTTTATCGGTCATGCCTCAATCAGAGATTTCAATATTTATAATACGCCGATTATAGCCAAATTGTTGACAATGGCTTCCTTCACGGGAATGGTTAATTTATTAACCGGAGAGGGAATGGCATTTTCTCATTTTGATGCTCCATTTGAGTACAAGAACAAAACCTTGTTTGTAACGAACGGTAAGGCTTTTGGAAATGTGATGGGCATAACAGGAAACGGCGCATATAACCGAGCAACTGAGGTTTTGGATGTTAAAGGTGTTATTGCTCCGGCCTATAGTATCAATACATTCATTGGAAAAATTCCGGTTGTCGGCAGCTTATTAGCCGGAAAAGATGGTACGGTATTTGCCGCCAATTATACCATTGCGGGAGACATTGCTAATCCGAAAATAAGCATCAATCCATTATCCGCACTCAGTCCGAGTTCGCTGAAAGATTTGTTTTCAAATTTATTCGGAGATGATGACAATGTCAGAATCCGCTAAAATAAGAATAGGATTGGATTTTCACGGAGTTATAACCGATAATCCGTCATATTTCAAAAACTTTGCCGCAGAAGCCTTAAAAAGAGGCATGGAAATATATATTATCAGCGGCGGGCCTAAGGCCACCATAGCAGAATATCTCAAGAAATGGCAAATTCCCTATACAACGATTTTTGCTATTTTAGATTATTATGATGCCAAGGGTTGCGTAAAGTTTTTTGACAATGGCGAATTTAAGGTTGACGATGAGCTGTGGAATTCCGCCAAAGCAACCTATTGCAAGGAACATCATATAGATTTGCACATAGACGATTCTTTATCTTACAGCGAAGGCTTCAGCACGCCTTTTTGCTATTATGACGGAGAAAACAAACAATGCCAGATAGAGGACCGTTGGCATATAAACTTCAAACATTCGCCTGAGCAAACCTTAAACAATATTGAAGCATTTATCAAAGAACAAAGAGAAAAATAGATTATAAATTTTTGATGGCATAATCTCTATATTCTCTAAGACTTTTTTCGGAAAGCGAAGTGTCAGCGTTTAGATTGCGTAAATCAGAAATTTCTTCCATTTTAATACGGCAAATTTTATCTAAAGACTTTGCAGCAGCCTGATTAGTCATATCAGGAATAAAATCAAATTTCTTTTCGGTTTCATCAAGTGTGTTAAAATTTTGTTGCAAGTAAAATTTATGTAAATTCATTAATCTGTTCCTTATTGGCTGGCCCAAACAATTCGGTGAACAAGGTGAACATCATCAATATTGATAGAAAGTTTTTCCTTGCCGATAATCTCTTTTGTTTCAAGGGTTGTAGCCGTACGGCGGATAAATTCGGCAACAACAATCTCATTATTTTTCATAAAGACGACAACGCGATCTCCGCCTCTGATTTCGGATGCCTGAGATAAGATTAAAAGAGTTCCCTCACGATAAACGGGAGCAAAATTATCAGTGTTCAAATCAAGTGCATATAAATTATCTTTGCCGTCCGGAAACTGGATTTTTTGCCAGTTATTATTTGAAAAATCAGCTGAGATAGAGATACGTCCATCACAAAGGTCAGAATAGGAAACATAGGGAATGGAGTGTGTGAGTTTGTCCTCCTCATCATCTGAGACAAGGGCAAAAAACTCATCAAAGCTGATATTGCAGACATCAATGATTTTGTTTAGGCTATCAAGCGATGGCCATCTTTTTTTACCATCCGGACGCGTGCGTTTGCTTTTATTAAAGGTTGTAGAATCAAGTCCGGCTTTTTTGGCCAGTCCGGATGGAGAAAGTCCATTAATTTTAGCTAACTTATCAACAGCTTCCCAAACTTGTTCATATTTCATATTTCACCTCAAAATCTAAAGATTTCAGCACATAAATAGATTATAAGACATTTTATGTTAGGAATCAAATCTTTTTTTATGTTGAAATTCCTACAACTTTATATATAACTTTTAAAAGTTAACATTTGGTTAAGTTGTAATTTGGGGGACTAAAATATGAGGGAAGATTATGAGCCGTTTGATAATGCCGAAGAAGTATGGTTTTGGTTTTGTCAGTCTTTAGAAGCCAGAGGGGAAGGCCTGCGCTCAAGATGTGATTATTCTGGAAAAATAAGATGCTTGGAGATAGGTGATGTTGAGAGGATATTGAAAAGAATGCGCGCCAAAAGTGAAGTTAACAATCGCTGTCTGCGCGTGATGTTTAGATGGGGAAGAATAGGCACGCCGCCTTATTATGACAAGCGCGCAAAACCAAGCGAAACCAGACTTTGGGAAAACGGAATTTATATTTTTGGTCTCTACCTGCAGGCAAAAGGAATTATATAGAATGAACGAAAATACAAAGGCTTATGTTGTTTTTACAAATACAACAGGTTTATGGTGGCTAAGGTTTCTAAAATCAGGTTTTAGGCATTGTTATCTTTTGTTTTCAATGCAAAACGGACGCAAATGGTTGGAGATAAATCCTTATTCCAACCAAGTGGTTATAAGCTTACATAGATTTGATGAACCTCAAAGTATAGAGGATATATTACAGATTAGGGGAGATAATTTGTCTTGTGCAGTTCAAATAAAAAATGCGCCGCAAAAATGTGCGCCTTTGGGTTTTTTTACTTGTGTTGAGTTGGTAAAGAGAGTTTTAGGGATTCATTCGGCAAGAATCATCACGCCGTATCAGTTGTATAAAAAATTAAAAGTTGTAGGAAAAAACTCTTGACAAATGATTTTTTTTATGTTACACCCTAAACATCACTTGCTAGTAGTGTATCTAAAATAAACTGAGCAATGAAAAACAGACCTCCTGATGCGAGGTCTTTTTTTTATGGGGTTTAATCAGAATGACAACAAAAAAAATAAAAACGCTAAAGGCTCTGAAAAGCAGGCTTCGCAAAACGCTGCCCGAAAAAATTTCTGAGGTCATAGACAGCTATGAAAATTTTTCGGAGCAACCCGTTCCGGAAGATGCCAAAGGTTTCAGCGCACATCATTCCGCTTGCAAGTCGGCAGTTGTACATGCCGAAACTCTCCTCAAACTTGCCGAGTGGACGGATAGCAAAGATACCGATTCGGAGCCTCAAAACGAGAACAAACAACTAATGTCGTTTTTGCAGGAAGCACAAGACGAACTGAGTTCAGATGATGAAGATTAATTTTTTTGAGTTTGTGTATGTCTGGTTCAGATTGCAGGGTCTAAGAGTTCCCAAACATCAAAAGAAGATGTCTAAGTGGTTGTCTTTTTTATGGAACAAAGAGGGTGACCGTCAAGCATTGCTGATGGCTTTCAGAAACTCCGGCAAGTCAACCATTGTCGGTCTTTTTTGCGCTTGGGTTTTATACACCAATCCGTCAATCAGAATTTTGGTTATGGCGGCAGATCATGCTTTGGCAAAAAAAATGGTGCGAAACGTGAAAAGAATTATAGAGCAACATCTGCTGACCAAGGGGCTTAAACCGCCGCGTTTGGACCAATGGGCATCAGACCAATTTACGGTTTGCCGCGCTTTGGAGCTTCGCGATCCGTCAATGTTGGCAAAAGGCTTGGGGGCGAACATTACGGGTTTGCGTGCAGACTTGATAATTTGTGATGATGTGGAGGTTCCCAAAAATTGCGATACGCCACTCAAGCGTCAGGAACTAAGAGAGAAGTTAAATGAACTTGATTATATTCTAACGCCGAACGGCATGCAGCTTTATATCGGAACACCACATACTTATTATACGATTTATCAGACGGAAACAGATCCCAAGAAGCCGGATACAGAGCCTTTTTTGCAAGGGTTTACGAAGCTGTTGCTGCCTATCCTAAATACGGAAGGAAAAAGCGCTTGGCCTGAAAGATTTTCGGAAGAAAAAATTGCCGCTATAAGGATTCGTTCCGGCGAAAATAAATTTCTTTCACAGATGATGTTGCAACCCGTAAACTTCAGGGACAGCACATTATCTCCGGAAAGACTTTGTGTTTATGACGGAGAGATAGAGATAACTTTTGCCAACGAACGTGAGATATTAAAAATCGGCGGTAAAAGGATGCTTTCAGCCTCTTGCTGGTGGGACCCGTCTTTTGCGGCAAAAGAGAAGGGGGACAATAGCGTCATTGCTTGCGTTTTTAGTGATGAAGACGGCAAGTTTTGGCTGCATGATATGGAGTATATTCGCATCCCTTCAGAGAATGCGGATAATGCGGCCACTTTACAATGCAGCAAAGTTGCGGATTTTTTGGTGCGCAATCACTTATCATCTGTTCGGGTTGAGGTAAACGGCATCGGCAGATTTTTGCCGGGGATTCTCAAACAAGTTTTGAAAGAACGCAGGATTCGCGCGGCTGTTTTGGAGGCTTATTCCAAAGACAACAAACAGCAACGGATTTTAGAGGCCTTTGAGGTTTTATTGGCGGAACGCGCGCTCCATGTTCATCGCAAAATTTGGCAAACGCCGTTTATTGAGGAAATGCGCGAATGGAGTGTTGACGGAACCTCGCATGATGATGCCTTGGATGCGGTGGCTGGTTGCTTGGCTTCCGAGCCCATACGCATAGGTTCAACCATTGCCAACACACCTTTGTCAGCAGCCAAGTGGCAAGGAAACTCAAAACAATTTTCGGCAGAAACGAATTTTACTTTATAAGGAGAAACAACCATGTTTTTAGATACCTTTAATTGGGTAACGATGATTGAGATTCCGCTGTTGGCAGCCTTGTTCAAAATCATCTTCAAACAAAAGAAGGATTGTGAAAACTCAATCAGCTTTTGCAAGGATGCTCTGGCAGAGTTCAAGTTGCATGTTGCCCGTAACTATGTATCGGTAAATTATCTCAAAGATGTTGAAAACCGCATAACCGATCATCTCCTGCGCATAGAAAAGAAACTTGATAATGTGGGGAGAAGCAAAAGATGAACAAAGAGGCAGATATTTTAGCCCGAACCATTTACGGCGAAGCAAGAGGCGAGAGCATTTCCGGACAGGAGGCAATCGCCTCTGTTGTTTTAAACCGCGTCGCATTTGCCAAAAAGAAGGGGCGCTATTGGTGGGGCAATAGCATAGCTGGTGTATGTCGGGCTCCAAAGCAATTTTCCTGCTGGAACGCAGACGACCCAAACTGCAAAATCATTAAGAAAGTTGATGAGTCAGATATTGGTTTTTGCATTTGCAAAAGAATAGCTTTGCGGGCAGTTTCCGGTTTGCTTGAAGATAAAACCAGTGGAGCCACGCATTATCACACCAGAAATCTGCGCCCAAAATGGTCGGTCGGTAAAATTCCTTGTGCGGAAATCGGCAGTCATATTTTTTATAACGACATTGAGGCATAGCCATGAACAAATTAATAAACGGCATTTCTTTTCCGTTCAAGCTCATAGGGGGCTTAAGCCATAAGAGCTTTAGCGGAAGAAAAAACAAACCGCTTTGGCAATCGGCCTTTGGTTGGTCGGTATCCATAGCTTGGTTTATGGTTATGAGCACAATCTGTTGGGCGGTAATCAGCGGCAATCCTGATGCCTCCGAAATTATTATGGCTATGGTGGAAACTTCGCCTTTATGGGGCGTAGCATTAGGTGTTTTGGGTATTGCTTTTGTTAAAAGCGATAATTCACCATCTTCGGCAAGACCGAGAAAGCAAACAAAAAAATAACTCAAACTTTATGAAAGGAACAAAAAATGGGAGGATTTAAACCGTCTCGTAAACTTCTTATTTTGCAAATGATAGAGCAAGACCGCAAAAGAAAAGAAGAGCTGGAGCGCAAACATCGCGGTTATGACAGCTTAGTCAAAACTTCTTATACCGGCATCAAGGAAGAAGAAGATAATGAGAAGAACCCGACAGAACGCAAAAAACTTCTTGGAGAATAAAAATGGAAAACGACAAACTAGAAAAATTGGTGGCTCGTTACCAAAAAGCCTCTGAGAAAAAAAGCAACTGGGAAGAACATTGGCGAGAGTGCTATGAATATGCTTTTCCGCAGCGAGAAAATGTCAGCTCGGAGGGCTTGTCTGAAAATTATGGTGCCAAAAACAATTTGCACTTATATGACGGCACGGCACCGGACGCGGTGGACCAGTTGGCTTCATCTTTGCTGGCGGAACTTACGCCGGCCTGGGCAAAATGGTTTGGTCTGAAATCCGGCAGTGAATTGACGGAAACGGAAAAAACACAAGTAGCGCCTGTTTTGGAAAAAACCACGGATATTATGCTCCAAAATTTTGAGCACTCAAATTTTGCGGTAGAAATTCACCAATGCTATCTGGATTTGGTAACGGCAGGCACGGCTTGCTTAATGTTTGAGGAAGCGCCTTTGGGCGAGGCTTCTGCGTTTCGGTTTTATGCCGTACCCTTAAGAGAAATAGCCATAGAAGAAAGCGCATCCGGAAAAATTGACACAACATTCAGATGCTCACGCATCAATTTGGGCGGTATCCGAGAGCGTTTTCCGGAAAGCGAAGTCCCCGCGGATTTCTTAAAGAAAAGCGAGGATGAGCCGGATTATAAAGTTCGCTTGATAGAGGCTGTAACACCGCGTAACGGCAATTGCGGCGCTTGCGGTTATGATTATACGGCATTTATCTGGGATAGCGATGTTGGTTTTAATTCCGGCTTTATCTTAAGGGAGGGTGTCTTTGAGACATCACCTTTTATCAATTTTCGTTGGTTGAAAGCCCCCGGAGAGATTTATGGGCGTTCGCCGGTGATGAAAGCTTTGCCGGATATCAAGACCGCAAACAAAGTGGTAGAGCTCATTTTGAAAAATGCCTCTATTTCTGTAACGGGCATTTGGCAGGCAGATGATGACGGCGTGCTCAATCCGGCAAATATCAAATTGGTTCCGGGAGCCATTATTCCGAAAGCTGTTGGTTCAAAGGGCTTAACGGCATTGGAAGCCCCCGGAAAGTTTGATGTTTCGCAGCTCGTGCTGGAAGATTTGCGCAAAAGAATCAACCATGCTTTGTTGGCAGACAGACTGGCAGAGATTAACACGCCGTCTATGACTGCCACCGAAGTCTTGGAGCGTTCGGCAGAAATAGCCCGCATCTTGGGCGCAAGCTTTGGGCGTTTGCAGTCAGAACTTTTAACACCGCTGCTTAAAAGAGCTTTTTATATCTTAAGAAGACGCGGCGATGTTATGAACTTTGATTTAGACGGCAAAATTGTTGACCTTCAGTACAAATCTCCTTTGGCAATGTCTCAGGCCAGAAAAGATGTCAACAACGTAACCGAATGGATAACTCAGGCGGCAATGCTTGGCGCAGATGGTCAAGCCGCCGTAAATATGTTTGAAGCCGCCAAGTGGCTTGGACATACCCTGAATGTTCCGGCTTCTTTGATTGTTGAGGAAAAACCGGCGACTGATACAGGTTTAGCAGAGCTTGCGTCAGCCATAACGGGGGAGGCAACACAAGATGCCGGAGTTTTATGATACCAAGGACATGAGTGAAGAGGAAATCCGAAACGCTTATGTCAGGTGTTTTGCAAGCAGAGAGGGAAAGATAGTTCTCTCTCATTTAAGAAAAATTACCCTAGAGCGCTATCTCGGGCCGGCCAGTTCTTCCGATGAACTCAGACATCTGGAAGGTCAGCGGCATTTAGTAAGTTGTATCTTGGCGCTTTCGGGTAATAAATTTTAACAACTTCTTTTTTTGAAAGGAAAAATAATGAACAAAAAATTTGAAGGAAATCTGATTGAAAAATCACCTTCCGCTCAGGCAGGCAAACCGGCCGGACTTCCGGACAAATTCTGGAATGAAGAAACCGGTCAGGTAAACCTTGAGGCTTTGATTGAAGACTATAATTATATGGCTTCGCGCGATGATAATTTGGTTGAAATTCACAATCGTAATATGCCGGAAAGTTATGATAAATATATGGTTAAATTTCCACATCCTTTGCTTGACAGAGATGATGAAATTTTCAAACGCTTTTATGAAAAAGGCTTTACGAACGAGCAGGCACAGTTGGTTTATGATTTGGCCAACGAAAGAGTCATTCCGGTCCTAGACAGCCTCGCATCGGATTATGAAGCAGAAAGACAACTGGACAAACTCAAACGCTATTTCGGTTCAGAGGAAAAATTCAGCGAAGTCTGCCGCCAGATTTCCGTTTGGGCAAAAAGAAACCTGCAAACCGATGTTTATGAGGCTTTGGGCTCAACCGCGGATGGTGTAATTGCCTTGTATAAGATGATGTCTTCAAATGAGCCGTCTTTGGGCAAAGACAGAGACTTTGGCGAAGACTTAAGCGAGGAAAACTTGCGCAAGATGATGGAAGACCCGCGTTATTGGCGAGACAAAGACAAAGCCTATATCGCCAAAATCACCAAAGGCTTTGAAAAACTTTATCCTGAGAAATAAAACCTCAGGATTTTTTTTAATCAAAACAAAATCTTTTTTTTTAATTTTATGGAGAAAAAATAATGTCAACACAAGTAAGTGAATCTTTTATCAAACAATTTGAAGCAGATGTTCACCTTTGTTATCAGCAAAACGGTTCTAAGCTGAGAAACACTGTTCGTTATAAGAATGGTGTGAAGGGCTCTTCAACCGTATTCCAAAAGGTTGGCAAGGGTATTGCTTCTCAAAAAGCGCGCCATGGTTTGGTTCCGGTAATGAGCTTGGATCATTCTCCCGTTGAATGCGAGTTGCAGGATTACTACGCCGGCGATTGGGTAGATGCTTTGGACGAGCTCAAATTGAGCATTGACGAGCGCCGGGTTATTGCCAACTCCGGAGCTTATGCTTTGGGCCGCAAGACAGATGAGCTGATTATCAATGCTTTGGCTCAGGTTGGTCCGGAAAATGATGTCGGTGATTATGCCGAGGTCATGACCAAAAAAGAAATTTTGGATGCTTTTGCCAAGCTGAATGAAAACGATGTTCCGGATGATGGTCAGCGTTTTGGCTTGGTTGGTCCGCATCAGTGGAATGCTTTGCTCAATATTCAGGAATTTTCAAATTCGGATTATGCCGGAGATAACTTGCCGTTCTTAAAAGGTACGGAAAGCCGCAAATGGTTGGGTATTAACTGGATTATGCACACAGGTTTGCCGCTTGATGGCACCAATCGCGATTGCTTCATCTTCCACAAAACCGCAGTCGGACATGCTTGCGGTCAGGAAGTAAAGTCAGACATCAGCTGGCACGGCGACCATGCGGCACACTTCGTTAATAATATGATGAGCCAAGGTGCTTGCCTGATTGACGGCACGGGTGTCATCCGCATCAAATGCAAAGAAGCTTCAATTTAGTAGAATAAGAAAGGAATAAAACAATGGCATTTAATTCAAAAAACTTTAGCGTAATGGCCTATGCAAATGGTTTCACACTTTGGAACTATCAAACTCCCGATACTTTGGAAACCGTCAAAGGAGCAGGGTATTTTAATGATGTTTCTGCCTTTGCGCGCAAGGGAGATATGATTTTGGTCGTAGCTAATAATGCGGCCGCTGTTGCACCGGCAATTTTGAGTGTAACGGATATTGCCGCCGGCTCCGTAACAGTAGCTGACACCATCTCTCAGGCAGCCGCTTAGGTTTATAAAAACAAACGCATTATTAGCAAATGATAACCGGGAAGTCGCGTAAAAGCGGCTTCCCATTTTTTATGGAGAAACAAAATGGCTTATACCGATATCAGCATTTGTTCAAATGCTTTATTAAAAATCGGCGCGGAGAGCATAACATCTTTTCTGGACGGAACAGCGGAGGCAGAAGTTGCCGCAAACTTATACCCGATGATAAGAGACGGTTTGTTAGCCTCATATCCTTGGAGCTTTGCCGTTGGCCAAAAATCTTTACCGCGTTTGGCCGGAGGTCCTCTGGCAGATTATAGTTATGCATACCAGTTGCCTAACGACTTCTTGCGTGTTTTGTCAGCAGGAAGCGGAAGAAATGGCAGAGGCATAGAATATCGCATCGTTGAAAACCGTCTGCATACAAATGTTCCGGAAGTTAATCTGACATATATTTTTCGCCCGCATGAAAGCTTGTTTCCGGCATATTTTTGCGAACTGCTGATTGCGAGATTAGCTTCAGAATTTTGCCTCCCGTTGACTGAAAGCACCACACGTTCGGAATATCTGCAAAAAACCTTTGAGGAACTGGAAAAAAGAACCCGTTTGATTGACTCACAACAATCAACCCCCAAATGTTTTGAGGACTTCACACTGGTGGAGGCAAGACAATGAGTAATATGCTTCAGGTCAAAACAAATTTCACGGCCGGATATATCGGGCGAAATTTGTATGGGCGAGGTGATTTAAGCATATTTGAAAATGGTGCTCGCACGTTAGAAAATGTCATTATCCATCCAACCGGCGGGGTATCAAGACGCAAAGGCTTGGCAAAAGTAGATAAACTAAGCAAACGCGCGAGATTAATACCATTTGAGTTTAATACGGAGCAAATTTACCTAATCGCCATAAGCGAAGGAGAAATACGTGTTTATAGTGAAGGTGTTTGCATCAAGACATTGAGCTCTCCTTGGACAGAGGAACAGCTACATTCATTAAATTATACGCAAAGCGCGGATACCTTGTTGGTCGTCCATCCGGATGTTGCGCCGCAACAAATCACGCGCGGTAATAATGAAGATTGGCAAATCTCAAAGATGGAATATTATACAAAAGACGGAAGAATTTATTGTCCGTTTTATAATTATTATAACCATAAAGTAAATATCTCACCAAGCGGAACAAGTGGAACAATCACCATATCATCCCCCTCAGAAATATTTACAACAGCTTCTATCGGAAGTCTGATTAATGTTCGCGGAGGGCAGGTAACAATAAGTGAATATGTTAGCCCAACAGAAGTAAAGGCAACAGTAAACTATAAACTTTCATCATCAGGTTCAACGAACGACTGGGAGGAATCAGCTTTTTCACCACAAAGAGGTTGGCCGAATTCTATAACCTTTCATCAAAATCGGCTAGTCTTTGGTGGCTCTAAGAGTTTGCCAAACCGCTTATGGTTTTCCAAATCGGGAGATTTATTTAATTTTGATATCGGAGAAGGATTAGATGATGAGGCCATAGAGTTTGGCATATTGTCAGATCAAGTTAATGTTATCAAATCATTAGTTTCTGCAAGACATTTATTGGTTTTTACGACCGGTGCGGAATGGATGGTAAGTGGAAATCCCTTAACCCCGACCAGCATTCAACTCAGTCGTCAAACCAGCACGGGAAGCTATGACCAATGCAGTATATATCCGCAACAAATTGACGGCGCTACGGTATTTGTATCACAAAGCGGACATCAATTGCGCGAATTTTTATATACCGATACGGAACAAGCATATCAGTCAAAAGACTTAACCCTAATGTCCGGAGAGATAATAAGCACCCCCGTAGATAACGACTTTAGCCGTGATGAATGTGTTTTATATATTGTATTGGCAGATGGTACGGTTTCTTGCCTGACCAGTTATCGCACGGAAGAAGTAACCGCTTGGAGCAAATTAAAGACGGAAGGAAAGTTTTTATCAATAGCCGTAATTGGTAATGAAATTTATTTCTGTACCCTAAGAAAAAATGGTTACTTCATTGAAAAGATGAGTGATGAATTTTATGCCGATTGCGCTATCAAACTTCATTCGGAAACTCCAAAAAACTTGTGGTCAGGCTTGGAGCATCTGGAAGGATGTGAGGTTTCTGTTCTGGCTGATGATTTTAGTGTCGGAAAATACAAGGTTGAGGATGGCTGCATAGATTTATTGGAGGAGGCCTCGGATTTGGTCGTTGGTTTGCCTTATGAACATATCATTGAGCCGTTACCTTATGTTGCCGATGCTGTCAGACCATACTCACCACAAGCCTTAAGGGTAATTAGCGGCCTTTTCCGTATCTTAAATACACGCTGTTTTTGTATTGATATGGGAAGTGGTTATTTGCAAGTTCCGCTAAAACGTCTTTTTAAGGATGAAATTTTAGATGCTCCACCGAGTTTTTACAGTGGTGATGTCCGCCTTCGTGCTTTGGGTTGGATAAGAGAGATGGACAAGCCGCTTTGGAGCATAAAATCAGATGAACCGTTGGCATTTACCTTATTGTCAGCAGTATTAGAAGTTAAAATCAAAGGATAAAAGAAAGGAGAAAATCATGGGAGGATTATCAGCGGCCGCAGCTGCCGGAACAGCAGGTTCAGCAGGAGCAGCGGGAGCAGCAGGTTCAGCCGGAGCAGCAAGCAGCATTTTAGGCGGAGCTTCTGCTCTGGGTGCATCAAAAATAGCATCACAAGCAAGTGGCGGCTTATCATTAAAGTCGCTATTAGGACCAATCGGTACGGCAAGTGATATAAAAAGCATTTTTGATTCTAAAAGTTCGGCCAAAAGGCAAGAAAAAAATGCTACAATATTACAATATCTGAATATGCAACGTAAGAAGAATATCTTGGAGCAACAACTAGCTACAAGACATGCGCGTATGTCCAGTATGGGTATATCATCTTCCGCTTCGGCAGATGCAGCCAATAATCGGCTTATTGATGAAGCTTTTGATGATATTGAGAGAGATAACGTCGCATTCATGTCTCAGCAAGAAGAATACAACAATACCCAAAACCAATATCGTAAGAATCTTCTGGATAAAGGGTTATCTATCGCCAATAAAGTATTAAAATAAGGAGGTATAATGCCGAGAAGAAAGCTCACCTATCAAGAAAAACGTCGTAGGGCTTATGAAAAAACTTTACCTTTGGGCGACCAATTAGATGCCATTTTGAAAGCTTTTGATATGGTTTTGCAAGATGGAGGCGATTTGCCTTATGAGTTGATAGACATTATTGAAAAATGGCAAGATATTAAAGAAAAATATCCCAAGTCCTGATAAATATCCCCCGAAGTTTGGCTTCGGGGGATATATTTTTTTTGTATGTTTATTTTATATTAACAATTTTTTTGTAAAGAAACTTAAGGATAAATAGGGAAGGTAGAACCATTGCCGGATTTAATCACAGAGGAAATCGTACACGTTAAAGGTCATCCCAAGCGGTTGGTCGTGTTTTTGCATGGCTATATAGATTCATCTGAGGTCATAGATAAAACCATAACGCCGCTGATAGATAAACTTGATGACGTTGCCGTACATGTGCCGCAATCACCTTTTATGTGCGAAATACACCCCAACAAAAGGCAGTGGTATTCTATGCACCGTTTTGATCCCAATGACGACCGTAAGACCGTGCCGACATTGAAAGAATGCGTCGCTTTTTATGAAAAAATGGCCCCGGGTTATCGCGAAGCTTTTGAATATGTAAACCCCTATATTGATAATTGTTTGAACGAATATCAACTGGAAGATAAGGATTTGTATTTATGCGGTTTTTCGCAAGGTGCAATGTTGGCGACATATATATCATTGATGCGGGAGAACAAAATCGGTGGCTGTATAAGCTTCAGCGGTATTGTTGCACCAGCAAAATTTTTGCTAAAGCATGCCAAAAGTTCGCCGGATATGCTGCTCATACATGGAGATGAGGATAATTTAGTGCGCTTTGAGGCGCTGGATTTCTCCAAACAAAATCTGCAAAAAATGGGCTGTGCGGTAGAAACTTATGTTATAAAAGGAGGCCGCCATCGTGTTACGGAAGATGCCTTGGATGCGGCTGCAAAATATCTGAAAGCAAAGTTTATAAAAATGGCTGCGGAATAATCAAACCACCGTCTTTCATAAGCTTATTTTGCTCTCTCTCAAGTTTAAATTCAGATTTTTTTCCCAAATTTCTTTCATAGATTTCGCCATAATTCCCAAGCTCTTTAAGCTCTTGGCGAAGCCATTGCGGATTCTGAACCTTAAACTTGTTCCACAAGTCAGGATTAACACCGAGCAGATTCTTTGTGGAAGTATCGCTGACCCCGATAAAAATATCAATATTTTCAGATGTAATGCCGATATCTTCAGCCAATTTGAGCGCATTAAGCAACCATTTTGCCGAAATCCGCCATGTGTTATTTCCTTTTGAAGCAAAAGCATAAACCGGTTTAACGCTGATAACTTCAGGCAAAACCTGAGTCGTTGTGTCTTTGATACCGGTAGATTTCAAGACATTTGTCAAAAATAAAGCATTTCCGGTTAACAGCGTGCAACGATTAAGCAAAAAAGCTTCTTTGGCACGTTGGTTGTTGGAGAAGAACAAAGGTTTAAGGTCAAGATTATAACGTGCGTTATACTCTTCCAGATTATATTGGTCATCAGAGTTGTTAACAACACAAACTTTTTGCCCTTTATAGTCTTCCATAGAGGTTGCTTTGTCGGCGTTTCTGGCCAAAAACATCTGCTTGTCGTAGTAGATGATGTCAACAGGAGTTGCCAAAGAACGAATTTCGTTACTGGCAGAGTAGGGCGCACCACCGAGCATAATATCAATTTTGTTGGTGGTCAGATATTTTGAAACCATATTTGTTGAAACGTTAACCATTTCAATGCGTTCTTTGTCTCCAAGCACGGCCAAAGCCAACACGCGGCACAAATCCGCGTCAATTCCGCGCCAATAGCCGTTTTCATCTTTGTAAGCATAGGTTTGCGCGGACAAATCCGTTCCGCAACGAACCACGCCTCTGGTCTGCATATAGCGCAAACCGGCATCAGCTGCAGCTAAAGCCTCTGAGGCAAAAGTTAAAGACAAAAAACAACAAAAAACGAATTTAAGTTTCATTTTATTAACCAAATGATGTTATACTCATACAAAAGATAGGACAATAATAAGAGATTTTTTATGAAAAGTAAGATTTTTTTGCAACTTATCATATTTTGTTTTGCTTGTTTTGTCGGGCTTGCTTCAGCTGCGGAAAAAATCAATCCTAAGGAAGCAGAAGCTTGGGCAAACCAAAAGGGGCGAGCTTTGCTTGATGCTTTTTCACTTCAAGACCTCAAAAGCAAATATGCCAAGTTAGACGAGATGTTTCTAAATGATGTTGACTTAGATTATATCGGCAAGTTTGTTGTCGGCAAATATTGGCGGCAGATGAGTAAAGAGCAGCAGGAGAGATATATTCCGCTGTTCAAACGCTATTCTTTAAGTCTGTATAAAAGTTTTCCCTTGTCGTTTAGTCTGGATATTGATTTTAAGGTAACAAATGTAAAGCTGGAAAAAGATTACGCGGATATAACAACCCAAATCATTTTGGATGAGCCCGAACTGGCAGCGCAAAATCAGGACAAGATTCTTGTTGTTTTTAGGGTTCATAAAGTGAAAGATAAGCTAAAAATCATAGACCTGAAGTTGGCTGAAAGTAGCTTGATTCTCTCATACAGAGGACGTTTTTATGAGATGATAAGAGAGCTTGATGATGAGATGGAGTGGTTCTTGGAAGATTTAGAAACCATCACCGCATCAGCCGAGCAACAAAACCAAATGAAGTTGGAACAACAAAATTTCTAAAAATCTGTTGAATTTATTGTAACAAACTTATATTATCCGCTATAGTTTTGCAAAACTTTAGTGGATTTTTTTTATGAGTAATAATATCAAAGTTAGATTTGCGCCGAGCCCGACCGGCTATATGCACATCGGCAATACGCGCACAGCATTGTTTAATTGGCTTTTGGCCAAAAAATTAGGTGGTCGTTTTATGCTCCGTATTGATGACACGGACAGAGAACGTTCTAAAAAAGAATATGAAGATTCCTTGAGAGAGTCTTTGGTTTGGCTAGGGTTGAACTGGACGGAGGAAGCCCGCCAGTCCGCCAGAATGGAGCGGTATAATGAGATTGTGGCACAACTCAAACAACAAGGCCGGATTTATGCTTGCTGGGAAACTCCCGAAGAATTGGAGCTGATGCGCAAGCAACTTATGGCTAAAGGACAACCGCCGATTTATGCACGCAGATTGAGCGATGAAGAAATCGCTCAGCGCAAGAAAGACGGCCGTCATCCGCATTATCGTTTCAAACTTGTTTCCGGTGAGATTAAGTGGAATGACCTGATTCGCGGCGAAGTTAAGTATGATGCCTCTAAGTTGAGCGACCCGATTGTCATCCGTGAGGATGGAACTTTCTTGTATCATCTGCCATCGGTTATTGATGATGTTGATTTTGGTATTACGCATATTGTCCGCGGTGAGGACCATGTAACCAATACAGCGGTTCAGATAGAGATGTTTAATGCTATCGGCGGCAGAGTGCCTGAGTTTGCACACTTGCCTTTGCTCACGGGTAAGGAAGGCAAGTTATCCAAACGTCTAGGGTCTTTGGGCGTTCGCGAGTTGAGAGCCGAAGGCGTTGAGCCTATGGCAATTTGCTCTTTCTTGGCAAAGCTCGGCACCTCTGAAAGTATTGAGCCTTTTTATGCTCTGGAAGATTTAGCAGCTTCTTTGGATTTTGGTCGTTTGGGACGTTCTCAGCCAAAGTTTGATGCTGAGGATTTGCGCCGTTTCAATACGGTTTATCTGCATGCTCTGCCTTATGAAAATGTTAAGGATAGGGTGAATGTCAGTGAAGAATTTTGGAATGCCGTCCGCGGTAATTTAAGCAAAGTTGATGATGTTCAGATTTGGGCTGATGTTTGCTTTAAGAATATTAAACCTGTGCTTGAAGATGAGGTTGTAACCAAGGCTGCTGCCGAACTTTTGCCGCAAGAGCCGTGGAATGATGAAACATGGAAAACTTGGACCGATTCCATTAAGCAACAAACCGGCAAAAAAGGAAAAGATTTGTTCCACCCGTTGCGTTTGGCTTTAACAGGCTTGCCGGATGGTCCGGAACTGAAACATCTCTTGCCGTTCATCGGCAGAGAAAAGGCTCAAAAACGCCTTATGGGAATAAGTGATTAGGAGACAGAAAATGAAAATCAGCCTGCATAATACGCTGTTGCGCCGCAAACAAGAGTTTACCCCGATTGATGCAAACAATGTGCGTATGTATGTCTGTGGTCCGACAGTTTATGACCGCGCGCATCTGGGTAATGCCAAAACCTCGGTTGTTTTTGATGTGTTGTATCGTTTTCTGTGTCAGGTATATGGCAAAGAGCACGTAACTTACGTGTCTAATATTACGGATGTTGATGACAAGATTCTAAACAAGCACAAAGAAACCGGAAAATCCATCCGGGAGATTACGGAACAGACTTTTCAGTGGTATCTGGACGATATGAAAAAGTTAAATGTTCTGAACCCGAATTATCGCCCGCGTGCAACTGAATATATTCAGGAGATGATAGAGCTGGTTAAGTTGCTGTTGCAAAACGGTCATGCTTATGAGGCAGAGGGGCATGTTTTGTTCAGTGTAGATTCTATGCCGAATTATGGTTTTCTTTCCGGACGCTCCATGAAGGAGATGTTAGCCGGCGCGCGCATTGAGGTTGCGGATTATAAGAAAAATCCGGCAGACTTCATTTTGTGGAAACCATCTGACCCCGACCAACCCGGATGGGACAGCCCTTGGGGCTATGGCCGCCCCGGCTGGCACTTGGAATGCTCGGCGATGAGCTCCAAATTGTTGGGCGATTCTTTTGATATTCACGGCGGCGGTTCAGACTTGATTTTCCCGCACCATGAGAACGAATGCGCTCAGTCTTGCTGCGCACATCCCGGCTCAAGTTTTGCCAAATATTGGGTGCATGCCGGAATGTTGATGGTAGATGGTGTTAAGATGTCCAAGTCTTTGGGCAACTTCTATAATGTGGACGAGATTATATCCAAATATCCGGCAGAGGCTCTGCGTCTGTTGTTCTTGACCACACATTATCATCAGCCGTTTAACTTCACTTTTGAGGGGCTGAATCAGGCAAAAGCGGCGTTGGATAAGTTCTATAATGCTTTGCGTCAGAATGCCGATGTTAAGGCTGAAAAAACAGCTCCGAACGCTAAGTTGATGGAAGCTCTGGCTGATGACATCAACACACCTTTGGCATTGTCTGTTCTGCACGAGATTGTCAATAATCTGAACAAAGCCGAAACAATGGAAGATAAGGCTAAGTATAAGTCTGAGCTTTTGGCTTCGGCAGATGTTTTGGGCTTGTTGTACCAAGAACCGGAAGTCTGGTTTAAGGGCGGAACCGATGAAGAAGGCGGAATGAGCGAGGCTGATATTGAGGCAAAGATTGCGGAGCGTTTGGCAGCCAAAAAGAACAAAGATTATGCTTTAGCCGACAAGATTCGCAATGAGCTGAAAGAAGCCGGCATTATCTTGGAAGACACGCCTTCCGGCACAAGTTGGAAAAGAGCATAATAAAGAAGCACCGCAAGGTGCTTTTTTTATGTGTTGCAAAATAGAATGAAACCTTTATAATCACATCCGTCATCAGCAATGGTTAAGCTGGTGTCGGAGTGTGGAAACTCCTTACAGAAAATAATTAACCTCCCATTGTGGAGGATGGTGCGATATAAGCCGTTTTTTGCGGGCGAATAAGCACACTGTTTCTGTACAGTTTCCAACTCCTCCGCTCTCAAGTGAGAGCGGTTTTGTTTTATACAAAAGAGGAGTTGAACAGTATGAATTTGGGTTTTAATCTGCAAAATATAAATCGCAAACGCAAATTGCGCCGACAATTAGGTTTTGTACTTTTTAGATGTCGGTATCATAAGAATGTAACTTTACAAAGCGTTTCCCGCCGAACGGGGCTTACCCCCACAATCATTGACCGCATAGAGTTGGGCAAAGGCAATGTGCAATGGAGCGATTTTTTGATTCTGATAAATTTCTATGGCAAAGATTTTAGCTTTGAAATGGAAAAAATACACGCCCGTTCAGAGGAGCTTTGCTCCGAAGAATCCATAACGACATAGGGCACAAAAGATAGATATGCACTTAGGAAGCATCGCGGTTCAACAAAGGTTCTCAAAGCAGCCATTGATGCGGTCAAGCTGGCAACAGTTTGCGCGGTTCAACAAAGGTTAGCACCACAGCCATTGATGCGGTCAAGGGCGTCCCCTTGTCAGGGGAGCATAATTTTGCATTGAATGTTGGTTGCGGATTCCAGCTTGGTTTTAAAGTCAAGCGGGTCAACTTTCCCTTCCGTGAAGAGGTCATAGTGGATGGGCACGACGATTTGGGGATTAAGCCAACCGGCGGCGATGATTGCTTCATCAATATTCATATTCGCGCGCCCGCCGATGGGAATAAAGGCAATGTCGGGTTTATAAACTTCGCCGACAAGCTTAAAATCTTGCTGGAGAGCCGTATCGCCCAAGGCATAGACTTTGACCTTGCCAAAGTTCATAAAGATGCTGGCAGCTTGACCGAAGGGTTTTCCGTTGGGCAAAAATCCGCTGTGCATGGCATAACGAAATTGTGCCGTTCCCCAAGGATATTTCCAAGTGCCGCCGATGGGAAGGCGGATGATTTCCGCACCTTGCTCGGCGCAATATTCGGCAAGCTCCATAACAGCGGTAATCGGGGCTTTGTTGGCTTTAGAAATGGCAACGGCATCACCCAAATGGTCGGCGTGGCCGTGGGTGAGCAAAATATCCGTAGCTTTAATGGATTCCGGTTTTTGGGTTGCCATAGGTGCGTTGGTCAAAAAGGGGTCAATCACCACGGAAGATTCGCCCTTGTTGAGCACAAAACCGCTGTGCCCGAGAAAGCTGATTCGCAAGTCCTCATATTGCAAGATGTCAGACATATTTACTTCTCCGAAAAGATTTAAGATTAAGAAGATGGTACAAGATTTTTTGCTGATTGTATATAAACTTTTTGGGCAATTTTATTAGTGATTGACAGATGTTGTAACAGGCGGTAGAAAAAATAAAAGTCAAATGTAAAAGAGAGGAAATTATGGCTGAAGCATTGGAAGAGTTTTTTCCGATTCTGATAGAAAATTATATCCGTTTTGAAACGGCCAAACGCTATGTACAAATCAGAGATGAGGGGACAGATGCACCTTTGACCACCAAGTTTAAGATAGCCAAAGAATATTATGAGAAGATGATAAACTTTGATGTAACGGCACCGTTGATAGGGCTGGAGTTGAGCTATGATGAAGCATCTTCAATTTTAAGCGTGGAACCGACAGATTATTTTAAGGAACTGTATGAGAATAAGATAATGAGCGATGTCGCCATCAAGCAGTCTAATGAATCGGTCGGGCGATATTCAAACTTTATTGAGGTAATGGAATAAAAAAAAAGACCTGTGAGAAACAGGTCTTTTTTTTTGATTGGTAGGGGTAGTCAGACTTGAACTGACACGGCCTGAGGCCACAAGATTTTGAGTCTAGCGCGTCTACCAGTTCCGCCATACCCCCATCGTTTACGAGAAGAATAGATATAATATTTATTTCCAGTCGTCAATAGTTTTTTTACTAAAAATCATTAAAAATATCAATAAATTTGCAAGAAAAGGGGTAAGACATTGTCAAATCTGGAAAATATGGCGCAAGAATATTATCAAAAAGGCGAGTTTCCTTTGGCGCTTTCCGCTTGGTTGGAGCTTGCGCAAAGCAACCCCGAAAAAGAAGATTACTATATTTGCGCGGGAAATTGTTTTGATGCCATGGGCAATAAAGAGTCGGCAGTTAAGTGTTATCTCAAAGCACATAAGCAAAACAAAAAATCTCTTCCGGCCATAAGTAATTTGGCAACGGCATATTATGAATTGGAAAATTTGGAGGAGGCAAAAAAATATTCTTGCTTGGCCTTAAAATATGATTCTGAAAATCTGTCAGCGCTGATAAATTTAGGCAATGTTTTTTATCGTCAGAAAAAATATACCGAAGCATTGGAATATTATAAAAAAGCAGTTGAGATAAACGAAGACTATTTTGTTGCCGTCATCAATCTTGCCAACACCTATTTTGACCTTAAAGATTATGCAGCATCTTTGCACTATGCCAAACAAGCAACAAAGTTGGATTCTAAAGCATTGCAGGCTTGGACATTGGTTGGAAATTCAGCACTTGAAACAGGTGATTATGACGAAGCATTATCGGCATTTTTAACAGCCGAAAAAATCGATTCTGCAGACCCCTGGATTCACAATTACTTATCACAAGCTTATCAGAAAAAATCGCTGTGGAAAAATGCCCTTGAAAATGGATGGCAGGCTGTGGAAAAAAGTGGCGGAGAAGAGTCGCACCACATAAATTTTGGTTATCTTTTATATGAAGCAAAATTAGAAAAACAAGATTCTCTTTGTGCAAAATATGTAAAAATTTGGCAGGAAAAATATGGTGAAAATAAGATTGTTTTGCATACGAGCAAAGCCTTGTCAGACGGGCGTTCGGAGGATGTTGCTCCTGCGGAATATGTACGAAATATTTTTGATGTTTTTGCACCCGATTTTGAACAAGTTTTGCATGGACTTGAATATCATGCGCCGGATTTAATTTTTAGATTCTTACAAGAAATTTATGGTGCAAAAAAATACTTCGGCTTACGGATTCTGGATGCGGGTTGCGGGACCGGATTATGCGGAAAATTCTTAAAAAAATATGCCTCCTTCAGAGGACTGATTGGGGTGGATTTGTCTTCCGGAATGCTCAAAGAAGCAGCCGCTAAAAAGATATATAACCAGTTGATTTGCCAAGATATTATAGAGCATCTTGAATGCCAAAAATCATCTTATGATTTGATTGTTGCTGCCGATGTTTTTACCTATATCGGAGATATGGAAAAACTCTTTTCCGCGCTCGCATATTCTCTCAAAAAAAATGGTCGTATTGTCTTTACTGTTTCAGAAAATTCCATAAACGATTCTGACTGGTTTTTGCATGCATCCGGACGCTTTTTGCATAGCTTAAAATATGTTGAAAACTTGCTTGAGAAAAACGGTTTTTTAGAAGAAAAAATCAGTCGTGAAAAACTAAGAAATGAAGGGGATTCCGAAGTTTTGGGCTATGTAATTTCGGCGCAAAAAAGGCAATAAAAAAACCTCTCAAATTTGAGAGGTTTTTTTTATTTTTCAACTCTAAAAAAGTGCGATTATTTTGCAGATTTTTTAGTAGAAGAAGTGCTCTTGCAAGAAGAAGTTTTGCTGCAAGTTTTCTTAGAAGAAGCAGAGGTCTTCTTTGAGTTGCAAGAAGTGTTAGACTTGCAAGAAGAAGATTTGCAATTGTTAGAAAACTGAGCTACAGCCAAAGACCAAAAATACTCGTCCTGACCCATCGGGCGACCAGCATTTTCCCACAAATAGTAAGCAGCTTCTTTGATTGCATTTTCGTTGTATTTAACCATAACTAACTCCAAATAAAAATAAAAAATGTTTGCTAACACGTTCTAATATACATTCAAAATTTTATACGTCAACAACAAATCTTGAGATAATATTGATTTTGCAAAATAAAAGATAAACAGGTTATGAATTTGCCTTGCAATTAAAATGAGAAGAATTTATATCTAATTTTGAAGGGCGATTTTATTATCAAAATTAATTATGTCTAAGTCTATAGGGGGCTATATGGAATATCTGTTATCAAAAGAAGAAATGCAGGCGGTAATTGACGGCAATCACGGCAATGTTTTTGCCGTTTTGGGCATACACAGAGACAAGGGAAACAAGGAAGTTTATATCAGAGCATATCAACCGAATACGCGCTCAATTGAGGTCATAAAAAATGACGGAACTTCACTTGGAAAAATGACCAAATTAGATGATCGTGGTTTTTATCAAATCAATCTTGGTGTCGGTGAAAATTTTGCATATCGTTTCAAAATTGAGAATGACTTAGGCAATGTTTATATGGCTGAAGATGTCTATCGTTTTCAGTCCAACATCGGCGATATTGACGCATATCTTTTAGCTGAAGGAACACATCTGGATATGTATAAAAAACTCGGCGCACATCCGATGATGATGGATGGGGTTGCCGGTGTAAGTTTTGCTGTTTGGGCCCCGAATGCCAAAAGAGTTTCGGTTGTCGGAAATTTCAACAACTGGGATGGCCGTGTCAATGTGATGCGCAAGCACCCGACTTGCGGTGTGTGGGATATCTTTATTCCGGGCATCGGTCAGGGTGAGTTATACAAGTATGAAGTAAAAACCCAACAAGATTATATTTTGGTCAAATCTGACCCGGTTGCTTTTTATTCCGAAAAAAGACCAAACACAGCCTCCATTGTTTATAACATTGATAACTATCATTGGGAAGATGAAGGCTGGATGAACTATCGCGAACAAGCCAACAGCTTTGATCGTCCGATGTCTGTTTATGAGGTTCATTTGGGTTCATGGCGGCGTAAAGGTGAACAAGGAGAAGAATATCTGACCTATCGTGAATTTGCTGATTATTTAGTCCCCTATGTCAGCAATATGGGCTTTACGCATGTTGAATTTTTACCTTTGGCTGAGCACCCGTTAGATGCATCTTGGGGTTATCAAGTAACAGGTATGTTTGCCCCCACATCTCGTTTCGGTAATCCAGATGATTTTCGTTATATGATTGACAAGTTCCACCAAGCCGGTATCGGTGTGATTATGGATTGGGTTCCGGCACACTTCCCGAAAGACGGACATGGTCTGGTAGAATTTGACGGCACGCATTTGTATGAGCATGCCGATCCTCGCAAAGGAGAGCATACGGATTGGGGAACAAAGATTTATAACTATGGTCGCACCGAAGTATGCAACTTCTTGTGTGCAAGTGCGCTTTACTGGCTGAAGGAATACCATATTGATGGTTTGCGTGTGGATGCGGTTGCGTCCATGTTGTATCTGGATTATTCGCGCAAGAACGGCGAGTGGATTCCAAACATCTATGGCGGTAATGAAAACTTGGAGGCAATATCGTTCCTGCGTAAGATGAATGAGCTGGTTTATGGACATAACAAAGGCGCATTTACTTGTGCGGAAGAGTCTACGGCATGGCCGATGGTTTCTCGTCCGACCTCAATGGGCGGCTTGGGTTTTGGTTATAAGTGGAATATGGGCTGGATGAACGATACTTTGCGTTACATCAGCAAAGATCCAGTTCACCGCAAATATCACCATGGTATGCTGACCTTTGGCTTGCTCTATGCGTTTAATGAGAACTTTATTTTGCCGATTTCGCATGACGAAGTTGTTCATGGTAAGGGTTCAATGCTGGCTAAGATGCCGGGAGATGAGTGGCAAAAATTTGCAAACTTAAGAGCTTATTACGGCTTTATGTTTACCCACCCCGGAAAGAAGCTTTTGTTTATGGGTAACGAATTTGGTCAGGATTGGGAATGGAATGCGGAAGAGAGTTTGCGTTGGCACTTGTTGCAATACCCGATGTATAAAGGTATGCAAAATTGCGTCCGTGATTTGAACCTGATGTATAAGGGCAACTCGGCGCTATATGAAGTTGACTTTGATTACCGCGGCTTTGAGTGGATAGAGCACTCTAATGCGGATGATAGTGTTATTTCATATATCCGTAAAGGCAGCCAGCCCGGAGATTATCTGATTACGATTTGTAACTTTACACCTGTTGTCAGAAGAGATTATCGCGTAGGTGTCTTTGAAAAATGTCGTTATCAAGAAATTTTTAATAGTGATGATGTAAACTACTGGGGTAGCGGCGTTAAGAACGAAGGTCTTATGGAAGCTGAAGAACAGGAATGGAATATGAAACCATATTCTATTCGCATAACGCTTCCACCTTTGTCAACCATCGTAATTAAGCCGATACGCTAGGAAGAGTTTTTAAAACAAGCGGAGAACGATTATGGCAAGCAACAAACCCTCAAGCGGTAAACCTTATCCACTAGGTTCGGTTTACGACGGGAAGGGTGTAAACTTTGCCTTGTTTTCGGCACATGCCGAAAAGGTCGAACTCTGCTTGTTTGATAAAACAGGTTCGCAAGAGCTAAAGCGTTATGTTATAACCGAGAATGATAACAGTATCTGGCATATTTATATTCCGGGACTGGAGCCAGGGCAAGTTTATGGCTATCGTGTTTACGGACCGTATAAGCCGGAAGAAGGTAAAAGGTTTAATCCGAATAAATTATTGATAGATCCCTATGGCAAACAGCTTGTCGGCAAGCTCATTTGGCATAAGGCCATATTTGGCTATGATTGGGATAGTCCGGATAAGGATTTGTCTTTTTCGGAGCTGGACAGCGCGCCTTATGTTCCGAAGTCTGTTGTCGTTGAAGATGATTATGACTGGGAAGGCGATGAACCGCTAAAACACCCGTTTGAAGAAACCATTATTTATGAAACCCATACAAGGGGATTTACGCGTCTGCACCCCAAAGTTCCGGATGTCCAGCGCGGAACATTTTTAGGTATGAGTCATAAGTCGGTAGTCGGTTATCTGAAATGGTTGGGCGTAACGGCGGTAGAATTGTTGCCGATACACGCTTTTTTTGGCAATAGGCATAAGAAAGGCTATGTGGTTGATAACTATTGGGGCTATGAGAGCTTTTCATTTTTCGCGCCCGAACAGTCATATCTGGAGCACGGAGAGATAAAAGAATTTAAGGATATGGTCAAAAAGCTTCATCAGAATAATCTGGAGGTTATTTTGGATGTGGTTTATAACCATACAGGTGAGGGCAACCAATTAGGACCAACTTTGTGTTATCGTGGCATTGATAATGAATCTTATTATATTTTGAACCCGGAGAATAAGCGTTATTACTTTGACACAACCGGCTGCGGAGCATCATTTAATGTTCAAAATCCTAATGTCTTAACATTAGTGATGGATTCCTTGCGCTATTGGGTTAAGGAAATGCACGTTGATGGTTTTCGTTTTGATTTAGCGACCACGGTAAGCAGACAAAACAAAGAGTTTAGCCAGCAAAGCGGATTTTTATATGCTGCGGGACAAGACCCTCTGTTGCGCGAAACCAAGCTGATTGCCGAACCATGGGATGTCGGTTTTGGCGGCTATCAGGTTGGTGCTTTTCCGCCGGGTTGGGCAGAGTGGAATGACAAGTTCAGAGATGTTGTCCGCCGTTTTTGGAAGGGTGATTTAGGTCAGACAGCAGAATTAGCAAGTCGTTTGGCCGGCTCTTCGGATGTGTTTAATTATAACAACAGAAACATTTGGGCGAGTGTAAATTTTGTAACCGCGCATGATGGTTTTTGTTTGAGAGACTTGGTTAGCTTTAACGGCAAACACAACAACTCCAATGGCGAAGAAAATAGAGATGGAAGTGATAGCAACTGGAGCTGGAACTCCGGAGCCGAAGGCGAGAGTGATAACAAGACGGTAAAGGCCAATCGTTATGCGCGAGCACGTGCACTTATGACCACGTTGCTGATGTCTTTCGGAACACCGATGATATTGTCAGGTGATGAACTGGCACGGACACAGTTTGGCAATAACAATCCCTATTGTCAGGATAATATTTTGACATGGCTTGCTTGGGAGGCCATAACAAACGAAAATAGAACCTATGCGCGTTTTGTAAAGAAGTTGATAGGTTTAAGAAAAAAGCTCAAAATTTTTGACCGCCGCAAATTTTTCACCGGTCATCCGCAAGGCAGAAACGGTATCAAAGATATAACCTGGTATACCGAAAGAGGCGACGAATTTACGGAAGCGGATTGGCATAATCCGCAACGTAAAAATATCGCCTATAGTGTTTATTCCGGCGGGCATTATGTAATGTGTATTTTTAATGCTGATTTTAATGAGCAAAATTGGAAACTTCCAGAATTTGATGAAAAATTAAGCTGGACACTTTTGGTGGATAGCTCAGAGAAGTTTAGCGGCACGCCGGCATCGGGTAAAACGATAAAAGTTCCGGGCTGGAGCGTATTGGTATTTGAAATAAAAAAATAATAAAGGGGAAATAAAAGATGGATGATAATCTGAGAGAGCTGGCGGAGAAATTAGGTCTTTCCGTTCGTTTTACGGATGCGGGTTTGATAAGAAAAGATTATGAAGTCAGCGAAGATGTCATCCGCCGTATAGCAGACAGTTTAGGATATAAAGCTTGGACAAATGAGGATGTAAATAATTCTTTAGCTGAATTTGAACGCCGCAAATGGAGCCGCACATTAGAGACAATATATGTCGTAGAAGAAGGTAATGTTGAGTTTACGGCAGTTATCCCTTCATCAAAATTAAATGCCGAGATTGATATTATCGCAGCGCCCGAAAATTCTGGCCCCGGTATGTTTGGCCAGCTTTCTTTTCGCATAAATGATACCGGTGAAAGATATGTATTAAATGAGGTTGAGTTGGCGCGTATAGAAATACGCATCAATACAACTTTGAGCTTCGGTTATTATAATTTATCATTCAAGGTGGATGAAGATATTTATTATGCAACTTTAGCCGTTGCCCCAAGAAGGTGCTATGAGAATGCGGCTTTGGCAAGCGGTAAGATATGGGGCTTAAATATCCAGTTATATTCATTAAAGAGTGAGCATAACTGGGGTATCGGCGATTTTACGGATTTAGCGGAGTTGGTAAAGATAGCAGCCCGCAACGGTGCAAACATAATAGGTTTAAATCCGTTAAATGTTTTGAATCATACTTATCCCGAAGATGCCAGCCCGTATAGCTCATTGAGCCGCTTGTTTATGAATCCGATGTATATTGATATTGAGAATGTACCGGAGTTTAATCCGTCAGACAGAGAAGAACACTTAGAACAGATAAAAGAATTAAGAGAGAGCGAATTAATCAGATATACGGAAGTTTATCAGTTGAAAGTAAAGCTTCTGGAAGAGTTTTATAAAAGGTTCAAATTCGGCAAAGACCAAAACCGCCAAACAGATTATCAGCGCTATTGCGAAAGCAAAGGTGTGGATTTGGAAAAGATGGCAACTTTCCAATGCTTATATGATGAAAAATGCTCATTTAATTGGGGCGGTGGCTGGCGCGCATGGGAAAAAGATTTTCAGGACTTCAATAGTGAAGGAATGCAAAAATACATAGCCGCGCATAAGGATAAGATAGAGTTTTTCAAATTTATGCAGTTTGAGGCGGAGAGGCAGTTTGACTTAGCCTATCAGACGGCAGTTGAATGCGGATTAAGACTAGGCTTTTATCGTGATTTACCGGTAGGCGTGAGCGCGGACAGTACGGAAGTTTGGAGCAATCCGGAGTTGTTTATTCCGGGGGTTGGTGCAGGTGCGCCGCCGGATGCATTCTTTCCGGCAGGTCAAAAATGGTGCTTGGGAACATTTAACCCTTTTGTGCTCAAAGATAAATGCTATCAGCCTTTTATCAAAATTTTAAGAGCCAATATGCGCTCGGCGGGCGCTTTGCGTATAGACCACGTTATGGGATTGATGCGGCTGTATATTATTCCGGATGACGGCACAGCCGGAACATATCTGTATTTTAATTTTAGGGATATGCTTAACATTGTTGCTTTGGAAAGCCATTTGAATCAGTGTATGATAGTAGGCGAGAGTATCGGTAATGTTCCGGAAGGTTTTATGGATACGTTAAGAGCCAGAAATGTCTATTCTTTAGGTGTTTTGTGGGCGGAAAGATTTGATGCCGGCTGGGGAGATTTTCGCAGCCCGCAGCAATACCCCGAATATGCTTTCACGTCTATCGGCACGCATGATATGGCACCGCTTCGGATGTGGTGGTTTGGCTATGATATTGCTTTGATGCGTAGCTTGGATATCATAGATAATGATGAAGTTCAGGCACAAGCTTATCAAAAAAGAGAAGCAGACAGGTGGAAGCTGTTGCACGTTTTGGATATCAACGGTGTTTGGCCGGAGGATAATTTCAGAAAAGCGGACTATCTTTTTGGTGAAGCTTATCCTGAAGGCATTGAGGAGGCAGTACACCGTTTTGGCGCAAGGACGGTTTCCAAAGTCTTTCTGGCGCAGCCGGAAGATATATTTCATGTAGAAAAAATGCAAAACTTACCGGGTGTTGATAGAGACAAACATCCGAACTGGCGGCGCAAACTTCCGGTAAATTTAGAAAAGTTTGAAGAAGATATTGCATTTATTAGAAATATCAAAGCCATAAGGCGAGAGAGATAAAACAAAAAGGCCTTTCCGTTCTGGAAAGGCCTTTCTTCTGCCCCGATTACCTTTCGTCTTCTACTTGAGGTAATCCAAAATTGACAAACTCAGAGTAGTTTGCATAACCGAATAAGAAGCCTGCAGGTTTTCTGCCGCAAGGAGCAACTTGGTTGCTGCTTCTGTCTTGTCAACATTCTTTAAGGAGGTTATGTTATTCTCCAAATTGTTTTTAACCATTGTTTGGTTTTCCGTAACACTGTTAAGCAAAACCGTGTCGGAGTTAACTTTAGCCAATACCGAATACATATCCGGATTAGATGTTGTTCCGGCTGAAGAGTTAAACAAGGCATTTTGAATCAAGTCTAACGAACCCATAACTCTTTCCATAGCTTGGTCAGCATTGATTGTGCTTTCAATACCGTCAGCGGGATTACGCATATCAACCAAGTTACCTTGTGCGATTTGTCCGAGCGCACGGAACATTTGCTCAAATACGGCATCTTGACCGTTTATGTTAAAGGTCAGGCTCTGGTTGTCTGAAATCATCTTGTTGGAAGAGAGCGTACCGCCTTGATAATAAGATTGTGTTTCAAGCTTCCATTTATCGGATGCTGCAACGACTTGCGGATTTCCTTCTTCCGGTAGGTAACTTGGGTCAGCCGTAACATAAAGTGTAGATCCGTCATCACTAATTCCGGTAACCTGGACGCGCGGAGCAGTATTGCTGCTAAAGCCTTCCATATTGATAACCGAGCCGACCGGGAAAGAAGTTGAGAAAGTAACATTGTCTGTCGGAGACACGGTCATACTTTCCATAATCGGTGTACTTTCATCAACGGTAATGGTTTTGCCGTCAGAGGAAACAGATTTTACGGTGTAGGCTTTAGCGTTTGTTCCTGCACCGTCTCCGCCGATAACGATAGTGTCGCCGGCTTTAAGGGAAGCAAAAGCACCGTGTTGTGTTGCTTTGATAGTGCCTTTTTCTTTGTCAAAGGTTAAATCACCGGTAGTGCGGTCATTTGCGGTAATACCTTCTTTTAAGAAGCCTCCGGCATTTCCGGCGGTGAGCGTTGCCGTATTTCCGCCGGTTGAAGCAATGGTCAAATCACCGATTTTGTCGCCATCCATAGTCATATTAGTCAGGTTTGCGGCGGCACTGCTCGGAAACTTGATGTTAATACCGTCATAGTAGCTTTGGAAGTCTTCTAATGAGCTGAACGGAAAGTTAATCGGTGCGGTAGAGGTATTTCCGCCGCCAAACAAATACTTGCCGTTAACAAAGGTGTTTAAGCTGTCCACAAGGAGCTTAAGAGAAGAAAACGCGTTTGTCTGGAGCTGTTTCATCTCTTGGTATTGGTCGTTGCTCATTGTATGAGGTTCGCCGGTTGTAACGCCGTTTGCTTTAAGTACGGTAGAAGAGCCGTTAATCGTATAAAGCGGGAAGGAAAACTTTGTTCCCTCAAACTTAAAATCGGTGTTGGAAGGAAGTTTGTTTTGCAAAGCAGTCATAATCTCTTCGGCGGAAGTTAAGCCGCTGATGTCAATGTTGTTACCGTCACCGTTGTCAGCAAAAGTGTAGGTAACACCGTTAACGGTGAGAGTTTTGCCCAAATAGTCATTAATATTATCGCTTGAGAAGTTGATTTCACCACCGGTATAATCCGGAGTAAGATTTCCGACCAAAGCCACACTTTCTGTTTTAGGAGTTCCGGTCGTAACTCCATTGGCATCCAAAATAGATGAGGTGTTGTCAACCGTATATAAAGGATAAGAAAATGTTGTGCCGTTGAATGAAAAATCAGGGTTGGCAGGAAGTTTTGCTTCCAAGGCATCCATCACATCCTGCGCAGAAGCTGCGCCGCTAATGTCTATATTGTTGCCGATTCTGTCTTCGGCAAAGGTGTAGGTCGTGCCGTTAACCGTAATGGATTTTCCGAGATAATCCGCCTTATCATCACTTGAGAAAGTAATTTCACCGCCGGTTTTGTCAGGGTCTTTTTGGGTGGATGTATCGCTAACCGAACCGCTGAAAGAAGTAAGCATACTCTTAAAGTCGTTAATGGTAGATTGTACGGATTCAAGCGAGTTGCTGAGAGTATTCAGCTCAACTTGCAAAATGCTGTTGTTGTCCATATAGTTGTTGTTAACGGTCAAGGCCGCTTCAAGGCTCACAATGCTATAGGCGCTCATTCCGTAGCCGGAATAAGTCTGAGATTTCAAGCCCGTAATAGATTGAAAACTATATTGATCAACGAGTTGCTTATTCTTAAGCGCGCCGTTCATCAAACTCATATAAGTTGAATAAGTAGGAACTCTTACCATGGCCGTATCTCCTATTTAACCATACCTAAAAGCATATCCAAAATCTCTTTGGACGCGGTAAACATTTGTGCACAAGCAGCGTAGCTTTGCTGATATACAATCAATTGGCTAAGTTCTTCGTCCATATCCACACCGCTGATTTGCGCTTCTTTGGTTGAAATTGAACTGGTCAGCTCTTGCTGATAGGCAAGGGTTTTAGCAGCTTCGTTTGTTTCTGTAGCAATATTTCCGACAAAGGTTGAAGCATAGTTTGATAAGGTCGTTGACATAGAAGACAAAGTTCCGGATTGTCCGAAAGATTGTGTCTCAGTAAAGACCTTTACCATCTCGTTCGCAATCGTGTTTGAAGCTTGATTAAGCTTATATTCGCTACTTGCCACATCATATTGCGGTGAACCATTAGCAATCAAAGCCGGTGTCGTTTGCAATTCCTCTCTGACGGAGATTGAAGCAGACACGGAAGCATTAGAAGGAGCCAGACCAAGCTTCTCAATCACGCCGCCCTGACCGCCGGGAGCAACACTTTCCGTAATTTCAAGCTGTTCGCCGGAGGAGTTGACAATACGCAAAACATAGCCGTTTCCGTTCGGAACCAAAGCGGCCTGCAGATTTTCGTTTAAGACAGGGTCATTGTTGATTTTGTCAACAATCGTTTGCAAACTATCGTTCGGATAAATATTGATAGCCCCATAGTTCAAACCATGTGATGTGTCAGAGAAATTAAGGGTTACTACGTTTTTAAGCCCAAGGTTCATACCTTTGCTGACAACTTTTGAGTCATAAATTGCTTCATTAGTGTTGCTGACAAAGAAGTCATTTAAGCCAAAGAAACTGGAGAAACCTTCGGCAGAACGGTCATAAGTACCATCGCCGTTAGCATCAAAGGATATGCTGACGCTTCCTTGTTCGCTGCCGATTGTAGAGCTGACTTCGTCCATAATGGCAACGCTGTATTCGCTGTCGCCGGTGTCAATAACCAAATGTCCATCATCATCAAAACTGGCGGAGGCTTGAGGCAAGTTTGCGCCATTGGGAGATTGCAGCCAGTCGTTAATACGCTGGGTCATATCGGCAATACTTCCTTCGGTAAAGCCTAGACCGCCGTTAAGGTTGGTTGTAGCAACCTGGTTGCCTTCCGAGTCAAAGATAATGAAACGAACATCACCGTTTTCAATTCTGATATTTTGCGCGTTCGGGTCAATAAAGCTGCGTGTACCTGTGAGGTTATAAGGGGTGTTCGGATAAGCCGTACCTTGGTTATGGATGTTGTTTATCTGTGTTTTCAAAACACCGGCCAACTCATCAAGTTGCGATTGTAGGGAGGGCAGGGTAACATCGCGGATTTCAATAAGCCCCTGAATCTCACCACCGGCAATTTGTGTTGTGATGTCCACGCCGTCAACATAAATACCCGTAATTCCGCCGCCTGCATAAGAAGATGTTGCACTGGCTTGAGCAATGGAACTGTGGCTCAAATGATGTGCGTCTCTGTCCAAAAGCGTAACGCCGTTTTTGGTCTGAATAACCATTTCGCCGTTTTCACGTGTAAAATAGTTAATGTCAATCAAACCGCTCAAATCGCGCAGAGCAGAATCTCTTTGGTCTTGGAGGTCAGCAACACCGTCATAACCCAAAACCTGATATTTGACGATTTTATCATTTAAGGTTTTCAGCTCGTCCAAGAGGTTGTTAATCTGGTCAACATCTTCCTTAATGCTCATATCGGCATCGCCGCGGAGCTTCTGAATTTCTTGAGACAGATAGTTAAGACGAGAAGTAACCGTATTAGCGGCGTTAAGCAGATTATAACGTCCCGTAGCCGAAGTAACATCTGTTGAGAAGGTATTAAAAGCAGCTTGCAGATCGGCAACACTGGCAGAGATAGAGTCATCACCTTCAGGCGTGCCGAGCAAGGTTTCCGTTTTGTTGAGGTATTGGCTTTTGCCGTTTGCCGTACCATAGGCATTATTTGCCGCCAAGAAACTTCTAAGCAAGCCTTCATCAACCGTACGCGTAATGTTGCCCAAAGCCACACCGGCATTTTGTCCGGCTAAGACAACATTTTTCTGCGCCATCGTTTTGCGCGTATACCCTTCCGTGTCCACATTGGCAACATTGCGGCCGATAAGCTCCAGCTGGCTCTGTGCCACTTTCATTCCGGAGAGGGAAGTTTGTAATCCAGATAATAATGCCATGGTAAAAACTCCTATAAAGTTCTGTTTATCGCAATTGCGTTTTTACTGTTATCCAAAGGCGAATACTTGCCTTGAGCACCATACGAGGTAGAAAAGTCCTGCGTACGTTTTTTTGCCAAATTAACGATTGAATCCATAATCGTTTGGCTAACCTGCATTCTCGTTTGCAGCAAGGTGTGGTTTTGGTGTTGCAGTTCGTCCAACTTCAAAGATTCTTCACGCAAGAGGAGCTTTTCATCTTGCTCCAAGAGCTTCAACCCTTCTTGGTTTTTGATGAAGAAAGCCACAAAAGCCCGATAAGCCGTAACCAATTTAACCTTTTGCTCATAGAGCGCGGCCACTTTTTCTGTGTCAAACTGTTCCAAAGCCTCGTTTTCTTCACGGAGCAAATCGGCAAAGTTGCGAACGATTTCCAAATAGTCCGAAACTTTTTCTCTGATTTCTTCTTTGTGAGATAAAGTATCCATCTTACACCTCTTTCGTTTTTGTTCCGTCAATAAAACCCTGAGACTGCACTTCCTGCATCTCCAAGATTGATTTCATCACATAGTCAGCCACGCCGACCGTGCCTGTTTTGGCCATAGCTTTGCCATATTCATTAATCAAGAGGGAGCGAAAGACCTTTTCGCCGTTACCGCCGCCAAACATTCCGTCAGTGGAAATCCCCTCAAACATCGTTTCAACCATACGGCTCAAAAAGAATGCCTCAAAGTCTTCAGCCGTCTGCTTAATCTCATCCATATTCTGGTTTTTGGCATTAGACATCAGGTTTTTTTGGCGTTCTATGGCCAAACCGCTGTAATCCGTATGTAAAGCCGCCGTCATCATCTTAAATCACCTCAATGTCTGCCTGCAAAGCTCCGCTGGCTTTGATAGCTTGTAAAATGCTGATGAGGTCACGCGGGCTAACCCCCAATGCATTCAAGCCATCTACCAGTTCTTGCAGATTAACGCCCGTGTCCAAAACGCTGAGCTTAGAATCAACGCTTTCATCAATATCAATGGCTGTTAAGGTATCTACAACCGTTGTTCCGTCAGAGAAAGGCAAAGGCTGAGAAACGAGAGGCACATCCGTAATTTTGATTGTTAAGTTGCCCTGAGCGATGGCAAGACGATTGATTTTGACATCTTTACCGATAACCACAATGCCTGAACTCTCATCAATAACCACTTTTGCTGTCTGGTCAGGTTGAACTTGGAGCTGTTCAATTTTGGTCATCAGGTCAACGATTTTGTCTTTATAAGCTTCCGGAACATCAAGCTCAATTGTTGCCGGGTCGGTTGCTTTGGCTGTTTGCTCGCCCAAAAAAGCATTGATGGCATCAGAAACACGTCTGGCTGTCGTAAAGTCAGGGTTTCTGAGAGCAATGCGGATTGTGTCCAAACTTTCCAAAGAGAAGGGAATTTCGTTTTCAATGATTGCACCATTAGCAATACGTCCCGAGGTCGGAACACCTTTGGTAACGGAAGCATTTGCCCCGCGAGCCGAAACACCGCCGACGGCAACTTGTCCCTGAGCAACGGCATAAACCTCGCCGTTTGCACCAACCAAAGGCGTGGCAATCAAAGTACCGCCTTGCAGGTTTGTTGCATCACCCAAGGCAGATACCATAACATCAATGCGGCTACCCTGGCGGGCAAAAGCCGGCAAATTAGCCGTAACCATAACCGAGGCAATATTTTTAGACTTAACTTGCCCGTCGCGAGAGTTAATGCCGACACTGTCAAGTAAGGAAACCAAACTTTCTTTGGCAAAGTTGATTGATTTGATGTTATCGCCCGTTCCGTTCAAGCCCACAACCATACCATAACCGACCAATTGGTTGTCGCGCACGCCTTCAAAGTCGGCAATATCTTTTATACGCGATGCCGAAAAAGCCGTTCCGCTCATCATCAAAGAGACAAGCGCAACAAGGGCAAAACTGGCTGTTTTCTTAACAAAATTGGCATTCATAACGCAGAAACTCCGCAAAAATCACATTAAACTTACGTTGTTATATGCAATTTCTGTGCCAATTATTGTAAAAATAAAAAACTGTGCTTAATTACAAACAAAACTTGTTGTAAAATCAAAAATTAATATACTAAAGTTCTAAAAACGGAATAAGATTTGTAAAGGCGAAGAGCAAATGTTCAAAACATTGCTGTTTTTGTTGGATTACTTCAAGCTGGGAATAATCGGCTTCTTTATTGTCGTGTCCATATTATATACAATCTATTCCAACCGCATTTATTCTTATGATGACACAAATTCAACCTCCGTAAGTCAAGTTTTTCAAACACATACAACAATTTGCTGATTCGTTTGCTTAAATTTGTGTTGCACTAGGCGATAGTCTATGCTATCAACTTTTTCATTATGATAGATATAAACGACATAACGCTGCGTATCGGCTCCAAAGTTCTGTTGGAGCACGCTTTTGCACATATATCAGATGGGCAAAAGGTCGGCTTGGTCGGTGCAAACGGTTGCGGAAAATCCACGCTGTTTAGAGCTTTGAAAGGTGAGCTTGAAACCGAAACCGGCTCAATATATTTTCCCAAGGGCTATCGTGTGGTCTTTGTTGAGCAAGAAATGCACGATATCAATATTCCGATAATGGATTTTTTGCTGGCTTCAGATGTTGAACGAGCCGAGCTTTTGCAAAAGCTTGAAACTGCACCGGAAAGCGAATTAGGCGAAATCCACGAACGTTTGAAGATAATAGAAGCGGCCTCGGCTCCGGCGCGCGCGGCAGAGATTTTGCATGGTTTAGGTTTTAAGAATGAAGATTTTACGCGTCCGATAAGAGAGTTTTCCGGCGGTTGGCGAATGCGTTTGGCTCTGGCGGCGGCTTTGTTTCGCCCGTCCGAAGTCCTGCTTTTGGATGAGCCGACCAACCACTTGGATTTGGAAGCCGGAATGTGGCTGGAAAACCATCTGCAAAAATATCGCGGAACTTTGGTCATCATCAGCCATGACCGCAATATTTTGAACTCTCTGTGCAATTATATCGTGCATTTTGACCATCAGAAGCTCATAACCTATTCCGGCAATTATGACACTTTTCAGGCTACGAGGGCTCAGCAAAAAGAGGTCTTGCAAAAGCAGGCAGAAAAACAGGAACAAAGACGCCGCCACTTGCAGTCTTTCGTTGACCGTTTCAGATATAAAGCAAGTAAAGCCAAACAGGCGCAAAGCCGTATCAAGATGCTGGAAAAGCTTCAAACCGTAACTTTGATGGAAGATGATGCTTCAACGCATTTCAGTTTTCCCGAGGCGGAAGAGCTACCGCCGCCAATGCTGACCATAGAAAACGGTGTTGTCGGTTATGATGGTAAACCGGTTTTAAGAAAACTCAATTTGCAAATTGTAGACAATGACCGTATTGCTTTGCTCGGAGCCAACGGCAACGGTAAGTCAACTTTAGCCAAACTCATATCCAAGCGATTACCCTTAATGGAGGGTAGGGACATTCGCTCTTCCAAGCTCAAAGTAGGTTATTTTGCCCAACATCAGGCAGAAGAACTGCCGATGGATGAAACACCTTGCGCTTTTATGTCTCATCTGCTGCCGGATTTGCCGGAGCCGAAATTGCGTGCGCATTTGGCAAGATTTGGCTTGGGGCAGGAAAAAGCACAGACCAAAATAAGCTTGCTTTCAGGAGGCGAAAAAGCCAGACTTTTGTTTGCCGCCATGACTTATAACGCGCCACAGCTCCTGATTTTGGACGAGCCGACCAACCACTTGGATATTGATGGCCGTGAGGCGCTGATAACCGCCTTAAACGAATATAACGGATCGGTCATTCTCATCACCCACGACATTCATTTAATAGAGCTTATTGCTGATAATTTGTGGCTGGTAAAGGACGGAACTTGCAAGCCCTATGATGGCGATTTGGAAGATTATAAAAATCTTCTTTTGAATAAAATTCAGCCCAAAGAAAAAGAACAAAAACCTAAACCAAAACTTGAAGAACCGAAGGTAAATATAAGAGAAGAAAAGAAAAATATTAATGCGCGCTTGCGCCGCATAGAGCGTGAGATGGAAAAGCTCAACGCCGATAAAAAAACTTTGGAAGATGCTTTTCAAAACCCGCTGACCACGGAAGAAATCATCAAAAACCAAAAAGAGCTGGCGTGGATTGCCGCCACTTTAGGCGAATATGAGGAAGAGTGGCTGGGCTTAAGCGAACAGCTTGAAAATCTGGAGAAATAAGGAAGAAAATGAGCGAAGTAAAAACTAATGTTATGCGCATTTTAGAAAAACAAAAAATTCCCTATAAGCATTATTGCTATGAAGGGACAGGTGCCGTAAACGGTGTTGAGGTTGCCGCCGCCTTAAACGAAGATGCCGACCGAGTTTTTAAGACCTTGGTAACGGTAAGCAAATCCAGACACTACTATGTCTTTATGATTCCCGTTGCAGAGGAGCTGAGTCTGAAAAAAGCCGCCGCAGCAGTAAAGGAAAAAGACGTTGAAATGCTCAAACAAAAGGAGCTTTTGCCGCTCACGGGATATATTCACGGCGGTTGCTCGCCGATAGGTATGAAAAAACAATTTCCGACGGTGGTTCACGCCTCGGCTCAAAATTACGAAACAATAATTTACAGTGCAGGAAAAGTCGGCTATCAGGTAGAAACTTCTTTGGCCGATTTGCAAAAGGTCATAAATTGCGCCACGGCAGATATCATAATGCCCTAAGAGTGCATTTGTTTTTTAATCCAAGCCATAATCAAATCCACGGCATATTTTTGCTGTTCAGCCGAGAGCTGAATATTCGGCGAAACCTTGTGCCATTTTTCAAAACAATGCCGACAACAAGTTGCCGTAGCATGTTGCGCAATAAATACGGGATGATTTTTCATCGGCGTTTGATGCCCGTCGTTTGGGATATTCGCCGGAGCAAGACGGGTGGCAATAAAATCTTCAGCGTGGCGGCGGATGGTGTCATAACCTTTGTCCAACACATAAGTTTTATACTTTTTGCCAAGCTTAAACGAGCTCCGAAATTTTGATTTTTCAAGTTTATTTAATATACTGTCAATCATCATCAAACCTCTATATTAACTTTGTAGAACAAAATTTTTTTTTTGCAAGTTGCAAATAAGCTCTTGACCTAGAGTAACCTCTAAGTGTTACGCTTTTCAAAAAAGCAGATTCGTTTAATCATCAAAAAGGAGGCATAATGCGCAAAAGCATAATCTTAGGGCTAAGTGCCGTCATCTTAACTTTTTCAAGCATAACAGGAGCAACAGAAATGAAAACAGCACCGCTTAATACCGTATTCGGACAAGGCGAAAAAAATCCTTACGGCGAATTTTTCACCGGACAAACTTATTTGCAGCGTTTGAGCGCAAATGATGAAATCTGGAATTCCTCAATCGCGAACGTAACTTTTGAGCCCGGCGCGAGAACAAACTGGCACAAGCACAGTGGCGGACAAATCCTTTTGGTCTTGGACGGCGAGGGAAGATATCAGGAAAAAGGAAAAGAGGTACAGGTTTTGCATAAAGGTGATGTCGTTCGCATTCCGCTCAATGTTGAACATTGGCATGGCGCAGCACCGAACGCTTGGTTTACGCATATTTCCATAGAAACCAATTTGCCGAACAATCAAACCACATGGCTTAATCCGGTTACCGATAGTGAGTATAAATAATAGAAAGGGAAAAAGATGAGTAAAAAAGTTTTAATCTTGTCAGCCAGCTTTCGCAAACACGGCAATTCAGATACACTTTGCGACAAATTTATGGAAGGTGCCAAAGAAGCAGGCAACGAAGTAGAGAAGATTTATATTAATGACAAGCAGATAAATTATTGTCGGGGCTGCGGCGTTTGCAACAATACGCATAAATGCGTGCAAAAAGATGATATGGCCGAGATTCTGGACAAGATGATTAAGGCCGACGTAATTGTTATGGCAACGCCGGTTTACTTTTATTCTATGAACGGACAAATGAAAACCCTGATAGACCGTACTGTTCCGCGCTATGAAGAAATAGCGGACAAAGACTTTTACTTCATTGTGGCGGCAGCAGATGATAACAAGGACAATATGCGCCGCACTTTGGAGGGCTTCAGAGGATTTACGGAGGATTGCTTACCCGGAGCCAAAGAAAAAGGCGTGATTTATGGTACGGGAGCTTGGCAGATAGGCGATATTAACGCATCTCCGGCCATACAGCAGGCTTATGAAATGGGCAAAAGCATTCATTAAAAAAAATCCCCTCTGCAAAAGAGGGGATTTTTTTTATTTTGAAATATAAGCATCAACTACTTTTTCAGCACATTCGCCTTCATTTCTGCAATGATCAAAAATTATCTTTATTTTTCCTTTAGAAAGCTTGGTCATAGAGGTTAAAGTATCAAGATATTCATGTTCACCATAGTTGCTAAAGATGTCGTTTTGCAGTTCAGCATAGTTTTGCAAAATAAAATGGCGAATTTTGTTCTCATAGGCGCGTTGTTTCTTCTCTGCCTGTGTTAGAGGCTCTTTTTGCATAACAACGTAAAAAGCATCCGGCGAATATTCCCAAAAACCATCTAAAGTTAAGTCAGTTGACAAGCCGAAAGTTGACAAAGCCGTGCTAGCAACATTAACAATCGTCATCGGGTTGACACGTTTATCAATAAACATTGTTTTGTCTTCATAGCCGCTTTTCTTGGCTTGGACAAGAATTTTGCCGCGCCCTCTTTCCAATGTAGTAATACAAGGAGTCTGGCAAACTTCTTTATTATCAATAAAAATTTTGGTGTTTTTAATGTTAGAATCAAAAGAGATTTCTTGTGTTGTGCCGCTGATTACGGTTCCGCAAGCCGATAACAAAACAGCCAAAGAAGATAAGGCAATATATTTTTTCATAAGAGTTCCTTTGCAAAAGTCAACAACAAGAACAACTTAGCAGTAAAAATTAAGGGAGTAAATAAGATTTTATGTTTTTAGCTATTCTGACGTTTTGCAATATAATTAAGCATAATTTTAGCTGAGTTTTAGGTGCATTTCTTCTGCCGCAGCCTTGCCGGAAGCCAGAGCTTCTACAAGGGTGGAGCCGCCTGTTTTGCAATCTCCGGCATAAATAACTTTTTCATGCGAGACTTTTTCATCGGCAAAACTTCCCACAGCTTTAATAATCAGCGCAAATCCGGGGATTTTGAATGATGTTTCAGGCACGGCTTCTAATTTTCCGTCCCTGAAACGATTACGATGTACGGTTAGTGTATAGCCATCAGGAGTTTTTTCAACGCTTTCAGGGCTGCATAAGGCTGAAACATTGATATGCTCATCAATCAGCTCCAAATATTCCGCTTTGGAGATGCGCATATCAGAGAGTTTGCGTCGCACAAACATATCCACTTGTTCAGCACCTCCTTTGGCTGCGGTGAAAGCGCAGTCTGCCGCCACATTTCCGCCGCCGATGACCGCCACCTTGCCGGAGGTTACATATTTGTCGGGATATTTCAGATAATCCATATGCGAAACACAATGCTCTTCGCCTTTAATGTTCAAGATGGCAGTGTTAGGTTCACCGGTGGTAACAATAACACCGTCATAATCTGTCAAAAGAGCAACAACATCTTTCACACTCGTATTAAAGTTAACCGAGATTAGAGGTGTATCGCTAACAAAAGCCCAGTCTTTATCAATAGATTCTTGTGGCAATCTGTTTTGCGGGATAAGGTTCAAGGCACCGCCGATTTTATCTGTTTTTTCAAAAATATGCGCAATATATCCCTTTTTTGCTAAAGATGTTGCCGCTGCAATACCGGCAGGACCGCCGCCAATAATGGCAATTTTCTTGCCATTGGGTTCAACAGAGCTATAATCTTCTTTTTCTGTCCGGAAATTTTCCATAATGGTTGCCTGAACTTTGGGAATATTGATGGCAAAGTCAATTTTGGCACGTGTGCAGGCTTTCATACAAAACTTATCAGGACAAATCAAACCGCAAGTTTGCCCCATCGGGTTTGCATCGCTTATGTTCTTGACCGCGTCTTGAGTATTGCCGTTCTTGGTATATTCAATAAAAGCGCGCGGGTTGCAATGAACAGGGCAGGCATGCATACAAGGTTCGTTTTTGCAATTAAGACATCTGTCCTGCTCTGCTTTAAGCTGAACTTTGCTCAGGTAAACTTTCTTTGCCTCAGACATTTTTATATTATTCCCAAAATTAATACCTTATACAGTAAAGCGTTTATAAACCTGTCAAGTCAAGCATTATTTAAGCCCATAAACAAAAAATAAGGCTCCGTAAAGGAGCCTTGATAAGCTATTTATTCTTGCAAAATTGAATTTTTATTTTGCTTTTGGGAGAAACCTCATCAATAGCCTTATTAGCACCACGAATGAGGTCAGATAAAGCTTTTGCGGTTTTGGATGAGCAAGCACCCATAATAGGCAAGAAAGTTATCTTATCTTTAGAGGAAATCTTAAACTGAATTTTCTTAATATTGTCAGTAATTCTTCCGGCAACAACTTTTGCGCCTTTTTCATCAGAGTTAGAAAGAAAGATAACAAATTTTTCTTCATTATATCTTGCAATCATATCAGACCCACGCAAATCTTTCTCAATAATAGCTCCAATTTGCTTAAGAGCTTTATTGGCAGTTTTAACATTCGTGCTACTTCTTAATTTAGCCAAGTTATCAATTTTTAGCATAATTAAAGAAAAATTTTGTTTTCCCACCAAAGCCTGAGCAATTTTTTCAGGGACAGCTTGTTGAAAATATTTCATATTATAAACAGTTGTAATATCATCTCTGCGCTCACGCTCAATCTTATCTTCCGCATCATAATACAAGATAAGGACAAGAATAACAAATGAGCACAAAAATGTAATAAGGTTTGAGAAGAGCAATATATAAGAATCTATGTATACACCATATGCAAACCAACAAACTAAACCCAAACAATAAATGATATACATATAGCTGGAAAGAGATGAAACATTTTTTGTCTCAATAATTTTCAAAATTTGTAAAGTAGAAGTCAAAATGGTAGCCAAAGCTGCCGCATAACCGATATAAGTAAAGATTGTATCTTCATCAAACATAATATTTTCAAGCATAGCACAACTCCAATCTTTTTTCTTTAAGCTAGCATTCTAGGTTTTAAATTATGGTTAAGAATCAGAAACCATAAAAATACTAAAATGTAACATAGCTTTTATTAGGAAAGATGATTTTAAATCCTTCTTTATTCAATAACTCTAAACATTCATTATGCGGATGTCCATAACGATTATTTATTCCATAAGAAATGAATGCGCTTTTAGAAAGAACTGCGCGTTTATTATTATAAACGCAAGGCGAACATACTAATTCATGTAAAAAATTTTCAGATGTTCCGGTCTTACTTCCATGATGACTAACTTTTAGCACTATCTGTGTATAAAGATCTTCTAGACGTTCATTTTCTAAGGTCTCGTAACCCATATCTCCGGTTAGATAGTACAGCTTATTTTGATAATAGATTTGCAACAATGTTGAATTATCATTTTCATCAATATTACCATTATGAAAAGAGAAAAAGAGTCTGGTAGCCCCATCTTCAATCAATAAGGAATCAAAAGGAGAAATAATTTTAGATTTTTTTTCAGCGAGTTGTAATAGTTTATCCACTTGGTTGGGGCGTGACGGTTCAAGAAAAGATTGGTTAACAATAACTCTGCTAATTTTCAAATCATTATCTTTCAGTAAAAGGTAAGCGCCACGGTAATGGTCATAATGGCGATGAGTAAGAATAAGTGCTTCAATGGGGCATCCATCTAAAAGTTTTTTTAATTCTGTAAGAGTATTTTTTTTATGTTTTTGCGTGATATGTGTATCAACAATAAAAGCATGACCTTCTGAAGATATAAACAAAGACATATCACCTTGACCAACATCAAAACAATATAATTTGGGCTTTTGATGCCTAGTACCTTGTGAAAGGCTCAGAAAGTTGGAGAAAGGATAATCTTCATTTATTTTTTTATATTTTTGTTTTTTTAATTCAGGTGGTAATTCGTTTTCGTAAGCATGTTCGCAAGTAAGATTTGCTTTTCTCAAGTCAATAAATTTACCAGATATATTTTTTATATCGTTTCTTTTAATTCTGACAAAAGTGCCATCATAGAGGCCATCATCAGAACCTTGATCATCTCTAATGGAAAATTTCTTTTTTTTAATATAGTAAGATATAAGATTTTTATTTACTTGTTGCGGCAAAATAGCAATATTAAGTTCATCAGCCAAATAAGAATATTCTCTTTGTTTTAATAACCTTGCAACAAACATTTCATTGTCAAAATATTTAATGGAGTCTACAAAATACAACTCTCCATTATCCATATTATTATTCATTTACATGTTCCAAAATCTAGAATTATAACTATACACTTATTATGCATGGATTTAATCTAAATACAATTGTTATTATTGCTATTATTTCTTATGGGGTAATGTCAACTCCGGCAGTCGTGATAGACGGCAAAGTAGCTTTTGCCGGCAGAGTTCCCTCAAAAGAGCAGGTTGAAAGCTGGTTTACAAAATCAGGATGTTCTTGCTGTTGTAAGTGATTAATTTTTATAAAATAATATAAAAGCCTTGCAATCTGCTTTGTTATATTTTATACAAAACACAAGGGAATGATGTTCTCCCCGGTTAATATTAACCAAACCGCCTTTATGGCTGATGACTTCTACCGCAAAGAGAAGGGAGAGGTCTTTTTGTTTTTAAATAAGGAGTTTTTTTATGACTTGCAAACATCAATGCTCACACGAAGTTGAACAGATGTGCCCACTGTACAAAGGGGCAAGACATGAGCCTGCACCAATTCCTGAGGAAGGAAAATGGGTTAAGGCAAAACAAATTACGGATATTTCCGGTTTAACACATGGCTGTGGTTGCTGTGCTCCGCAGCAAGGCACTTGCAAATTGACCTTGAATGTTAAAGAAGGTGTGATTGAAGAAGCTTTGGTTGAAACCATTGGCTGCTCGGGTATGACACACTCTGCGGCTATGGCTGCGGAAATTTTGCCGGGAAAAACAATTTTGGAAGCTTTGAACACAGACTTGGTATGCGATGCAATTAACGTTGCTATGCGCGAGTTGTTCTTGCAAATTGTTTACGGGCGTACCCAAACCGCATTTTCTGAAAATGGTTTGCCGATTGGTGCCGGTTTGGAAGATTTGGGCAAAGGCTTGCGTTCTCAAGTTGGTACCATGTATTCTACCAAAGTTAAAGGTCCGAGATATTTGGAAATGGCTGAAGGTTATGTTCTGAACGTTGGTGTTGATGCCAATAATGAAATCATTGGCTACAAATTTGTTCACTTAGGTAAAATGATGGAAGCAATCAAAAACGGAACAGATCCTAAAACCGCTTTTGAAAACAACATCAAAACCTATGGTCGTTTTGATGAAGCCGTCAAAGTTATTGACCCGAGAAAGGAGTAAGCCATGTTATTTGAAGGATATGATAGAAGAATTGAAAAAATTACTCCGGTTTTGGCAAAATACGGTTTTTCAAAAATTGAAGAGACCAGAGATTTTTGCCTAAGCAAAGGTGTTGATGTTGAAAAATTGGTTAAAGGTATTCAACCAATTGCGTTTGAAAATGCTGTTTGGGCTTATACCTTAGGTTGCGCTATAGCTCTGAAAGAAAATGTTAAAAATGCTTCCCAGGCTGCTGAAAAAATCGGTATCGGCTTGCAAGCATTCTGCGTCCCGGGTTCTGTTGCAGACCAAAGAGCTGTTGGCTTGGGGCATGGTAACTTGGCCGCTATGTTGTTAAGAGAAGAAACAAAATGTTTCTGTTTCTTGGCTGGTCACGAATCTTTTGCTGCCGCTGAAGGTGCTATCGGTATTGCTCGTTCTGCCAACAAGGTTAGAAAAGAACCATTAAGAGTTATCTTGAACGGTTTGGGCAAAGATGCTGCTTACATCATTTCTCGTATCAACGGCTTTACTTATGTTGAAACCGAATATGATTATAGTACCGGCAACTTAAAAATCGTAGAAGAAAAAGCCTTTTCAACCGGCGATAAAGCCAAAGTAAAATGCTATGGTGCTGATGACGTATCAGAAGGTGTTGCCATTATGATTAAAGAAGGCGTTGATGTTTCTATTACCGGAAACTCTACCAACCCGACACGCTTCCAACATCCTGTTGCAGGCACATACAAAAAATGGGCCGTTGAACACGATAAGAAATATTTCTCCGTAGCTTCTGGTGGCGGTACAGGTCGTACTTTACACCCCGATAACGTTGCAGCAGGTCCTGCATCTTACGGTATGACCGATACCATGGGCAGAATGCACAGTGATGCGCAATTTGCCGGTTCTTCATCTGTACCAGCTCACGTTGAAATGATGGGCTTAATCGGTATGGGTAACAACCCGATGGTCGGTGCAACGGTCGCTGTTGCCGTAGCTATTGAGGAAAGCCTCAAAAAGTAATTAACAGTACAATAATAGCATTTCTAAAAAAGAGAGACCTTCTGGCCTCTCTTTTTTTATCAATAAGGAGTCTAAAAAATAGAGAAGTCTATAAAAGTCGGAATTGAACGAACCCTTGGGTTTGAATCCCGACGAAACGGAGTAAGTATTTGAAAACAAAAAAAATCCCTACACGAGGCAGGGATTTTTAACTGGTGAGCGCGTCGGACGGCCGCCGAAAAAACATCCTGTGAATGTTTTTTCAAGGAGACGCAATGAGACTAGCTGTATAGCAAGCTTAAAGCGCAGCTAGACAGCAAAGTCGGAATTGAACGAACCCTTGGGTTTGAATCCCGACGAAACGAGGTAAGTATTTGAAAACAAAAAAAATCCCTACACAATGCAGGGATTTTTAACTGGTGAGCGCGTCGGGATTCGAACCCGAGACCCTTTGATTAAAAGTCAAATGCTCTACCGACTGAGCTACGCACCCATTGTTTTTCAACAACGAGCATATAGATAGTCTATAAAAATTTTATAGTCAACAAAAAAAATAAAAAAAGTTAAAAAAAGTCAAAATGTAGTTTATTTGTTAATAATTATATGTTAGCATTCCATAAAATTTAATAATAATCACGACTTTTGAGGTTAGAAATGGTTAAGGATATTCATTCAGAGCAAGAAGGCAGATACGATATTTTACAGAATGGTGCGGGTGAGCTTCTTATTATCATCAGATATCGCGAGGGTGGTCCTGAAAACCCGCGTTTGGTTTATGATGGCGGTGCGCATGCCTTGCTTTATCGGAGCCGTGAGAGTGCCGTTTTGTTAGATTCTATCAATATGGCCGCCCGTCAACCATTAAAGTCGGCTGATGAAGTTACTATGGTTGAGATTGAGGAGGACGAGGTTGCCCGCGAATATAAGGTTCCGGTACGCATTGTTCGTGATTTAGAATCTTTGAGTGCCTCTAAGAGTGCCTAACTAAGCTAAACTTATGCACAACAGCGTTAAAATAAGGGCTTTAAAAGCCCTTATTTTTTGTTATATTGACAGCACTTGAGCTTAATTTGGATGAAGATAAATGATAGCAAAATTATTTTTTGCCTTGCTGGCCGGAGGAATAACGGCGGAAGTTTTGACCAGAAGCAGGTTTGAAAAAGCGCTGTCTTTTTTGTTACTGTGTTTTTTGGCGCTATGGGGAGTTTGGATATTTGAGGCGGAAAGCCTTGGCTTGGTTAATAAATTTTCTTTTCATTGGATAGATGCCTCATTGATGCGTGTAAACATAAACCTCAACACATCGCCGGAGGTTTGTCGGCTTGTCTTTGCCTTGCTTATCATATCTGCATTATCTGTTTTTTATAACACCTTTTACAAAGCCGAAACCGAAGGACTGCGCCTAAATGGCCTTTTGACCTTAAATTTGGCAATGCTGGTCTCAATAATATGTTCACAAAATTTTATACAGTTGTTAACAGCTGTTTGCATTACAGATGTTCTTTGCCTTCTGATGATTAACGATATAGAGAGCAAGCGGCGCTATGCTTTTTATAACTTGCTTGCGGATATGGGGTTGTTCACGCTGTTTGCCTTAATCTGGAAGCAAACAGGCAGTATTGATTTGGCTGTTTTAGGCAAATATCATCGTCTTGGGCAATATCCGGAGCTAACCTTGGGGCTGTTGTTGCTCTGTGTTTTCATCAAATCCGGCATTTTTTTATGTCATGGCGGACTTTTGAGCCTGGCGAGTCTGACATTTAACCGTATTTTGGCAATTTCTTATTGTTCAGCGCCGATAGTTGGCATTTTGCTGCTGATTAAAACTTATCCCTTGTTGGAAAATATCCGTTATATGAAGGAAATATTTTTAGGTTTTGGCGGCGCAACCCTGCTTTGGGGTTTTGTTGGCAGTCTTGTTCTGGACAACATAAAAGATAAAGCATTGTACTTTAACCAAATGATATATGCGTTTATGCTTGGGGCGCTGGCTTTAGGTACAAAAGATGTAGATGAACTGTTGCCTCTGGTTTTGGCTTTGGGTTTTGTGCTTAATGCTGTTTGGATGTTAACGACCATATCTGCCTCAAACGAACTATTTGTTTCCAATATGGGGGGATTTATTCGTCCTTTGAAGTTGCTTTTTGCCACCATATTGGTTTTAAGTTTTGTGTTTGTTCAAATTTTAGGCTCAAGAATAACAGTACCCAATGAACTCTGGACATATAGTTTTGAGGCAATATTCTTGGTTGCTTTGGCGCATATCTCATTCCAAATCTTCTTAGGCAAGAGCAATGCGGATGAGCGTGTTTTAGCTTTTTTGAAAAATCCGTCGCTATTAAATCTTTTGCCTCTATGGATAATCTGCGGCATAATCATCTGGCAGCAGGAAAAGCCCACGACACAAATGTGGATAATCTGGGGAGCCTTTGTAGCATTTTGGCTGTCCGGCCCCTTAAGAACTTTGGGTAAAGCTTACGATTCAGAGAATCTTCAGGAGGCAGATTGGCTTCATGACTTTTATCAAGCTGTTTTGATTGCCCCGATAAAGATTCTTGGGCGAGTTCTTTGGCTACTGATAGACTTTTTGATAATAGAGCGCACAATTGTGTCTTCTTTGACATCGGGGAGCAACTTGCTGGTCAGAGTTTTAGATCGTATGCATACGGGCAGTGTGTTTTCCAATGCTGGCTATGTGTTTTTAGGTTTAGGGCTGTTTGCCGCAATAATTTATGCAAAGGTGTATAACTGATGATAACCTCTTTCAACTTTTTATCAACGATTATAGCCATTCCGTTTATTGGCGTATTATTTGCGCTCACAGCCAAAGATGATGATAAGACCCGAGGCCGCAACGCTTTTAATGTGAGTGTTTTTGCCGTAATAACCAATCTTTTGGTTTTGTGGCGCATAGCCGCATTGTTAGACATTTCAGCCACTGGTTTGCAGCTCACCGAACGCTATGACTGGTTAGAGAATCCCAAAATAAGCATTTCTTTGGGGATAGATGTTTTTTCGCTGTTGTTGATTGTGGCGGTTCACGCAGCGGTCTTAATCGGAATGTTCGGCGCAAGGCACAATAAGGAAGACGGCAAGGCATTGATGGTCTTTTCTCTGCTGTTTTTATGTATGATAACCGGCTTTTTCACGGCGGCGGATATTTTTTCTTTTTACATCTTTTTTGAGGCGATGCTGCTGCCTTTGTTTATGATAATCGGAATGTTTGGCGGCCTGCGCAAACAAAGTGTTTTGTCCCGATTCTTTATATATAATTTGTTGGGCGCCATCTTTTTGTTTTTTGCGACCGTCATTTTGTACAATTATCAAGGAGTCAATATTGCCTTAAATGATGTAAGCAAAGTCAACCTGAATATGAAACTGGAGATATTTGTCTGGGGGGCTATATTTGTTTCGTTTCTTTCCAGAATTCCGATCTGGCCGTTTCATTACTGGATATCATCCATCAGCACGGGCTTGCGTAATCCGTTAGTTTTCATCATCACCAATCTGGTACCTTTAACGGGCGTATATGGTTTTATAAGGTTTTGGCCGAAGACAGTCCCCGGCGTGTTATCTTATTTTATGATAATATTAGAGATAATCTGCGTTATCTCAATGTTATTTATTGCCTTAATCGGCCTGATTAATAAGGACTTCCAGTATAAAATATTTTCTTTTATGACCGTCTGGTACATCATCTATTTATTAGCCGCTTTTTTGCCAACGGATACGGTTTTGCAAAATATCGGCTATGCGCTGTTTTCGTTTTTGATTATTGCCGGCGGTATGGAGGTCTTGTCCAACCATATGGAAAAACAGCAAGAGAGTTTGGATATAAGTTCCGGCGGCATACTATGTGCGATGCCTAAAGCCGCCAGAATTTTCACCTTTTTTGTTTTGGCTGCAGTGGGAATGCCTTTGTCCTCAATGTTTTTGAACAATTTTGTCTTGATAGCCAACTTGTTAGATAAAAACATCCGTATGGGCTTTTTGGTTATCTTTGCCATTATGGTTGTTGCCGCGGGCTTGTTGCAAGAGTTGTATTGGCTCAAAGACACAGAATGTTCTTTGCCGGACAAAAGCGGCATAGCCGACATTTCATATAAAGCTTATGTAATTTTGCTGATAATATGCGCATCGTTGGTTTTGACATTCATCAACCCCTTGTGGTTTATTGTTTAAGAAGGAAGAAAGATGAAGCCTGAAATTATTGCCATAATGCCGGAAGCCTCAATACTGCTAGGTTTGTTGATAATGACCCTGGTCAATTTTTTTCGTCATTATAATACGCCGAAAACCTTTTTTACCTTAAGTAAGCTAACTTTGGTTTTTGCACTTTTGAGCACAATCATTTTTTATAACCGAAGTTGGTTTCCGACAGTCTTTGAAAACACCGCTTACACCAGTTTGTTTAAGAGTATTATATATCTGTTGTCTTTAGCTTGGGCATATTTGTCCTGCAAGTGGTTTTTAAACAAAAATATCTCAAGTTTTTCATATTACGGACTAATGCTCTTGTCTGTTTTGGGAATGTCCTTGGCAGTTTCTTCACTTAATTTTTTAGCATTGTTTATTTGCTTGCAAGGCACATTTTTGCTCAACTGGTTCTTCATCCGCATCGGAGATGAGGATGAAGAGGAAAAGCATCAAGCATCTAACCGATTTTTAGGCTTTGCCGTGTTCTTTGCTTTGTTGTTTGCGGCAGGTTGCGGATTGCTTTATATGCGTACGGGAGATTTGGAATATGCGGATATATACAGCCACTTCAGCCACACATCAAAATTAGTCTGGATTGATTATGCCGCGGCAGGAATGATTTTAGCCGCCATGATTTTTATGTTAGGTTTGGTACCGTTTCACTTTTGGTATATTGATGTTATTGGGGTTGCGGTTTTGCCTGTGAGCGGATTCTTGAGCATAATACCGTTATTTGCTTATGTTGCATGCATAACCGATGTTGTGCTGAATGCCTTTTTCCCTGTATGGAATGTGTTTAGACCTGTTGTCGTAATTTTTGGTATAATGTCTGTTGGTTTTGGCGTAATCGGCGCAAATGCAGAACAAAATATGCGAAGATTATTTGGTTTCAGCTCATTATATCATTTAGGCATAATCATTTTGTGCTTGTCTGCTTTTGATGACAATTCGGTTTTAAGTAGTTTTATTTATATGTTGGTATATGTCTTGGCAATGAGTGGTGTTTATACCGGATTTTTAGGCATCAGAAGCAAGGGCGTATATTTAAGCGAGCTCGGAACCGTGTCAGGTTTTTCGGAAGTAAGACCATATATTTCGGCAGCCTTTTTGGTCTTTCTGATTTCGCTTATTTCCACCCCGCCGTTACTAGGTTTCTTGGGCAAATTGTCGGTTGTAAACAATTTGGTCATTCAGGGCGAATATGAGATAATCTTGTTTGTTTTGTTGGCAGTGTTGATGTTGGCTTATGCATATTTAAAGGTGATTAAAGCGCTTTATTTTGATGAGAGGACGAATTCCTTTGACCGCGTGGATAAAGGGGTGTATATATGCTTAACCGTAAATCTGATTTTGGTTTTGATATCTATCTTAAACCCCAAATATCTGATGAACGATGTTGAAGCCATGCTGACCACCATTTTTTAAGAAGAGGCCAAAAAATGTCAGCTTGGGAAAGATTTGATTTTGCGGAAACCACCAGCACCAATGATGAGGTCAAAAAGCTTTGCGAAACGGAGCAAGGCGGCAAAAAGCTTATGGTAACCGCAGCAAGGCAAACGGCGGGCAGGGGCAGACGCGGCCGCAGCTGGATAAGTATGGACGGCAATTTATTTGTTTCCTTTGGTGTTGAGGTTGAACCAAGAACTTTAGGGCAAATAACTTTTGTGATAGGTTTAAGCCTGTTAGAAGCGATTCGCCATTTTGCGCCCAAGATTGATGTTAAGCTAAAATGGCCGAATGATGTCTTGGTAAACAGTAGCAAAATATCAGGCATCTTGCTGGAAAAAGCGGCCGGAAATTATCTGGTTGTAGGTGTTGGTGTTAATGTCGCGTCAGCACCTCAAGGAGAGGGCATAAGCTATACCGTAGCCTCATTAAAAGAAGCCGGAATAACAACTGATAAGGAAGCATTTTTGCAAGTTTTTGCTAAAATTTTTGATGAGAGATTATCAGAGCTGAAAAGCAAAGGTTTTGCCCCGATAAGAGAAGCTTGGCTGAATAATGCCAAAAACTTGGGGCAAAAGATAACGGTAAATATGGAACACGAGAGTAGAGAAGGAAAATTTTTGGGCATAGATGAGAATGGTGCGTTACTTTTGAAAAGAGAAGATAAAACAGAAAAAATCTATGCCGGAGATATATTTTATTTAGAGGAAAAATAAATGAGCAGTTTTGATAAAGAAGGGCTGTATTTCATAGCTTTGGGCGGCGCGGAAGAAGTCGGTTACAACATGTATGTCTATGCCGCGGATGGCAAGTTGATAGTGGTAGATTGCGGCTATGGCTTTTTTAATGATGACTTTCCCGGAATGGAATTAGGCTTTGCATCGCCGGAGGCTTTGGAGGGAGAGATTGAAAATATTGAAGGCTTGTTTATTACACATTCACATGAGGACCATTTTGGCGCGGTGGCACATATTTGGCCCAAACTTCGTTGCCCGATTTATGCCACGCCTTTTGCCGCAGAGCATATTTTGGCAAGGTTAAGAGATTATAAATTGGAAAAAGAGCCGCAAATTAATGTGATAAAAGACGGCGAGAGTGTAAAACTTCAAAACTTTGAGGTGAAGTTTGCGTCATTAGTGCACTCAACTTTGGAAAACTCGGCTTTGCTGATTAAAACCAAATACGGCAATGTCGTTCACGCCACGGATTGGCGCTTTGATGACGGAAGCTGTGATATGTTGCCTTTTGATTATAAGGCATTTAAGGAGTTTGCCGAGGAGGGGGTAGAGGCTTTTGTCTGCGATTCTACCAATCTGATGGACACGGAAGAACAACCGACAGAGATGCAGGTCAGACAAAGCTTAATGAAACTTGTGCCGACATTTAAGAATAAGCTTGTGGCAACGTGTTTTGCCTCAAATGTTGTTCGTTTGGAAAGCCTGATTTTGGCTGCACATGAGGCAGGGCGCACACCGGTTGTCGCCGGCCTGAGTTTGAACCAGAATTTGAAGATGGCCAAAGATTGCGGCTATTTACAAAATCTGCCGCCATATGTAAATGCCAAAGATGCCGCAGATATTCCCAATGATGAGATAATGTACATTTGTGCCGGCTCACAAGGAAATTATCGCAGCGGTTTAACCCGAATAGTTAATCGTGAAAACAAGGATATGATTTTGTGTCCCGGAGATGCGGTTATTTTCTCATCTAAGATTATCCCCGGAAACGAGAAAAAAATAGAGCGTATGCAAGAAAAACTCCGCGACCAAGGCGTAGAGGTTATTAGTAAAGAGGAATATCTGGTGCATTGTTCGGGACACGGCGGCAAGAAGGAAACCCGCCAAATGTACGAGATTTTGAAGCCAAATGTGCTGATAACCGTGCATGGCGAAAGACGCGTGATAAGAGAACATAGCCGCTTTGCCAAAAGTTGCGGCATTAAGCATGTCCTAATGCCGAGAAACGGCGATGTCCTATTGCTGAACGGTGATAATATTGAAACGGTAGGTGAGGTCCCGACAGATATCCTGGGTGTTGACCGCAACCAAATAACCTCAATTAATTCGCAACTTGTCAAAAACCGCAAACGTATAGCTTTTAATTGCAGCGTGTTTATTACGGCTGTTTTAAGCGAAGATTGGACGGTTGAATATTTGGATATCTCGGCCATAGATATCTTGGAAGAAGGGGCTTGGAATGCGCTTGCGGAAGAGATTAAGCCTGATATGATTAAGGCAATCCCCGAAGAGGTGATAAAGCTAAATCATCGGGAGAGCGCGGTTAAGGAATATATCAGCGCCAAAATCCGCAAACGCATATATAACCAAACAGGTATCAAGCCGGTCGTATTTATGCATTTTCATAAGAAAGAAACAACGGCATAGAAAGCTTCTCAGGTCAAGTCCAAGAATAACAGTTATATAATATAGGGCACAAAAGATAGATATGCACTTGGGAAGCATCGCGATATGACAAAGGTTCTCAAAGCAGCCAGTGAGCGCTCAAGGGCGGCCCCTTGTCAAGCTGGCTCCAATTTGGCTAGACGAGTTCGTCAACTTCTTCAAGAACTTTGTTTGTTTCGTAAAAATGTTTAAGATAATTATGTCCGGTGCGTTCAACCTCATCATCTTTGACGATGGTTTGGTTGTTGCCATAGACATTAACTCTGGTAGAGTGGTGGTCATCAGGTTCATCATAAACACCGCTGGCGCTCAAAGCTTCAATAGCACTGGGGATATATGCGCTGCCACTGCTCAAAGAATTATTTGCACCTTTTTCTTTTTTATCAAAAGAGGCGTTGTCTTTGTCTTTATCATGACGATTGTTATCATTGTTGACCGAAACATTATTGGAAGAATCAATAATTTCCACAAAAGACTCTCCTTCAGCCCCAACAAGATAGTTGTGGTCTGAATGCTTAACGGGAGCGTTTCGTGTTTGACTTCCGGTTGAGCTCGATACTTTTCTGGTAGACGATATGCTCATAGTCTTTCTCCAAAAATTCTTGGATATATCTAAACACCATAAATATATGTTATCACTATTTTTTTTATAAATCTAGAGTTATTTGGTATTAGGGGATAATAATAAAAAACCGTGCGGGTTGAGCACGGTTTTGAAAGGGGATTATTCAGAGGCGCTGTCATCATCCTTTTTTTCTTCGGAAGAAGCATTTTTCTTTTTTGCCTCTTCAATTTTTGCTTCCAATTCTTTTTTGCCTTTTTCGGCGGCCTGAGCTAAAAGTTTGAGCTTGTCCTGAGCCTGTTCCTTGAGCTCGGGAAGCCTGCCGGCACCGAAGATTACGGCCACAATAACCACAACCAAGAACCAGCCCCAAAAACCTGAAAACATCCTTATTCTCCTTTATGTTGTTTCATTTTGTTCAGGACCTCCGTTGCATCATAGTCGTCCTGATATTTTTCAATCTGCCCAACAAGCGCCTCATATTCGGCGGCTATTGCCTCCAGATTAACCATATTAGGTTTATTGTGAAATAAGTTTTTAATTTTTTCAAATCTTATAATTGACTTATCCGACATAAATTCCGCACTTTGGCAAACTTCGGCAGCTTCTTGAGCAATTCCGTCGCAATAACAAACGCAGTCGCAACCGGCAGCAATACATTTTGTCGTAATCTCGCGAAGGTTTCCTTTAAGCGCGCGCATATTAATTGAATCAGAGATAAGCAAGCCATCAAAACCGATAACCCCACGGATGAGTTCTTTAATGCCGAAGGCAGATTGCGTAATCGGATTTTTATCGTCAATTTCGGGTATGACGACATGCGCGGTCATTCCGGCAGGAGAGGCGGAAAGCGCGCGGAAAGGATAAAAATCTTTTTCAAGTTCTTTCAAGGATTGAGTCAGAACCGGCAAGCCTAAATGCGGATCAACGGTAATACGACCATGCCCCGGCATATGTTTAATGCAAGGACAAATACCGTTTTTGATATAGGTCTTAACCATAATTTTGCCCAAGCTAGCAGCTTGCTTTTCATCATTTCCGAAACAGCGGCTTTTTAACACCGCGGCAGTTTCTTCAAAAGCCAAATCCAAAACGGGAGCATAGTTTAGATTGATACCGCAATCAATCAAATCATGGCTAATGAGCAGGGCATGGTCGCGCGTGGCAACATCTGCTTTTTGCGCCCCCATTTCCTGCTCCAGTCTCCCCAAGACATATTGTGAGGCATAAGGTCTGAACTCAGGTTCAGCCAAACGCCGAACTCTTCCGCCTTCTTGGTCTATGGCAATGATGATGTCTTCTCTTTGTGCCGCTTCCCTAATTTGCTTGCAAAGCTCAGCCACTTGCTTTCTGGTGCTGATGTTGCGTAAGAACAGCGTAACACCTAAAGGCTGATGCTGAGAAATAACTCGTTTTTCTTCATCGGTAAGAGAAAAACCGCTAACGGATATAAGGGCTGCAGAGAGAGCTTGCGACATATATTTTTCCTATAGCAAAAAAGACAAAATAAACTTGGCACTTTTCAGTAAGATGATGCCGAAAATGTTTAAGTCAAAACCCAAACTCTGACCGACCGCCGGCAAGATAAAAGCTAACAAAACAATGGCAATCAGTCCGGCTCTTTCAGAATTGACATATCTTTGCGCCCATGGCTTGTTGACCCATCCGAACAAAATTTTAGAACCGTCTAACGGCGGAATGGGAAGGGCATTGAATATGGCTAAAACAACATTAAAAACCACCATATTAAGCAAGAACAAGCCAAGGATTCCCTGAATTGTGCTCTGCGGCAAAAAGCTGACAGCTTTGAGAAGCAATGCGGATATGATGGCTAAAACCAAGTTGGTAACAATTCCTGCCGCGGAAACAATAATCAAATCGCGCTTAGAGTTTTTTAGGTTGTTGAAATTAACCGGAACGGGTTTTGCCCAACCGAACATAAATCCGGCATGAGAAAAATATAAAAGAGCAGGGAGCAGAATTGAGCCGAAAGGATCAATATGTTTGAGCGGGTTAAGCGTCAGCCGACCGTAAATTTTGGCGGTGTTGTCTCCTAAGCGATAAGCCGCATATCCGTGAGCCAGTTCATGCAAAACGATTGCAAGAATAATCGGAACAAAATTTACAATCAGACTGACGATACTCATTTATTTTTTCTTTACAATACAAGTTCCACCCAAAGCCTTAATATCGCGGCATAAGCTGTCTGCGCCGGCTCTGTCAGAGAAAGCACCGGCTTTAAGGCGATAAAAGACACCGTCAAAGTCAAGGTCGGCAGTCTCAATCTCGTGCGGCTGACCTTTCAACGGCGGATATTTTTTAACCAAAGTGTTCCAAGCATTTTCAGTTGCTTTTTTGTTTTGAGAGCTCATCAACTGAACTTGCCATGTTCCTTTAGGAGCAGAAGTTGCCGTGTTTTCTGCCGGAGCAGGGGTGGCAACCGGAGCCGGAGCCGCAACATTTTGCGCTTTCTGAACTTGAGCTTTCGCTTCGGTTTTGGCATTGATGCTCCAGTCTTTGTTTTCAACCTTAACCTTTTCGCCTTTAACAACTTTAACAGTTTCAACCTTTGCCGGAATAACAACTTTATCAGATGTTGCCGGAGTAGCTTGAGCCGCTTCCTTAATGCTTACAACTTTTTCTTCGGGAGCATCTTGTGCCGGTGTAACTTTTTGAGCTTTGGCGATAACTTTATCAGCTTCTTCAATTGTCGGAGAGGCCGCTGTTTCAAACATATCATCAGGGATAGAAGTCGGTTGCGCCGCGATAACCGGAAGTTTGGGCTCTTCCGGCGGCGGCAGCAGATTTTCAACCTTAGGCTCATCTGCAGTTTTCTTTTCTACGATATCATAGACGGACTTATCTTGATTCAAAATCTCCATTCCACCCGGTTCGCTCGGCTGAACTTTGATGGCCGTCTGCGGACGGCGAATAACCGGAATCTCTTCGGGGTTTTCAACGGCATATTTGGGTGACAAAACAAACCAACCGACAACGGCTGCCAAAGCAACACCGGAAACTGCACCGATAAAAACACTTTTGGAGCGTTTCATCTCCATGCGTTTTTCCTCAAAATTAGTGGCTGATTGCTCGGCAATTTTCTGACGAAATTCGTTTAAGAAATCATCATTTTTGTCGTCCGGAAACTCCTGAAACATTCTTCTTCTCCTGAAAATTTTTTAAGTTCTTTATGATAACTTTATACAATAAAACTTTATAATCCTTTAACGTCTTCAATTAAAATCTGGTATGCGGGTCAAATAATTTGCGATGCTCTTCAATAGCTGCAATATCTGTCATTCCGCCGATATATTCACAAATAACTTCGGCAATATCTTCATTATTCATTTGTGAAGAGATGCGCGCGCGCTCATTCATCGGCAAAAGCTTCCAGTCATTCATAAATACGGCAAACAATTCTTCCACGATTTTTTGTGATTTCATGTCCATGCGGGCAATAGGTGTTGCCGTATAAAAATATTCTTTCAAAAACTGCCGAAGAAGTTTGATATTGTTTTTCATCTCATCGGAGAAATCAATCATAAATTTCTTCTGTTTTCTCGCATCATCACAATCGGAGATATTATATTTTTGAATATTTTCTTTACTGTTTTTCAAAACATCAAAAATCATTTTGGCAATGGTGTTACGTGTAATGGCATAAATTTTTAGGTTGTCATCCGCATAAGGGTTCTGCTTGTCAAACTCAACCAAAATTTCGTCAATAAAAGGCAGTTCGCGGAGCTTTTCAATACTGAAAAATCCGGCGCGGAAGCCATCATCAATATCATGGTTGTTGTAAGCAATATCATCAGCCACGGCGCCGACTTGTCCTTCCAAGGAAGGATAATTTGCCAAATCCAAATTAAATTTTTTGTTATATTCATTGAGATATTTGTTGCTGACTTTTTTGATTGGCCCGTTGTGTTTGACCGTTCCCTCCAAAGTTTCCCAAGTAAGGTTTAATCCCTCAAATTCGGGATAATGGATTTCAAGCTTGGTCATAATTTTCAAGGACTGAATATTATGGTCAAATCCGCCAAACTTTTTCATAGAATTTTGCAAGGCGCGTTCACCGGCATGCCCAAAAGGCGAATGCCCGAGATCATGAGCCAGAGCAATGGCTTCGCCGAGTTCTTCGTTTAAGCCGAGGCATTTGCAAATCGTGCGCGTAATCTGCGCAACTTCAATGCTGTGCGTTAGGCGTGTGCGATAGTTTTTTCCTTCATGGTAGGCAAAAACTTGTGTCTTGCCATCCAGTCGGCGAAAGGCAGAGGAGTGGATTAATCTGTCTCTGTCGCGTTGAAAAGGCGAACGAATAATATTGATAAAATCATTATAAAGCCGACCGCGGCTTTTTTCTGGCGTAATGGCATATTTTGCAGGGGTCATTTTTTTGTCTTTCATTTAATGGATTATTATATATACTTAAACCATATTCTTAAACATTTGGTAAAAGGCGCAAAATGAAAATAGCAACTTATAACGTCAACTCTGTAAATGCCAGATTAGAAAACTTGAGCGCATGGCTTAATGCAACGCAGCCGGATATCGTCTTGCTGCAAGAGATAAAATCGGAGTTCAACGCCTTTCCGTTTTTTGATATTCAGATGTTGGGCTATGATGCCAAAATTTTGGGGCAAAAAAGTTATAACGGAGTGGCGATTTTGAGCAAACATAAGATTAAAATAATTCATGAGGGCTTGCCGAATTTTGCCGATGAAAATGCCCGCTATTTGGAAGCAGATGTTGATGTTGGGGGTAGAAACGTGCGCGTTGCCTCAATCTATATGCCCAACGGCAATCCACCCTATAATGCGCCGGATGATACAACAAAGTTTGAGTATAAATTGCGTTGGATGGATGCTTTTTTGGCACATACGCAAAACCTGCTGGAAGAGAATAAGACGGTTGTTTTAGGCGGCGATTTTAATGTTATTTTTACGGATGCGGATGTCTATAACCCCGAGCTTTTTCGCAAAAATGCGCTGATGCGCCCCGAAACCAGAGAGCGCTTTCGCGCACTGCTTTATCAAGGTTGGTTTGATGCTTTCCGCACGCTTCATCCTCAAGATGTCGGTTATACCTTTTGGGATTATTCCGGCAATGCGCTCACGGCTGATTACGGTATGCGGATAGATTATCTTATGCTCTCGCCAAAGGCTGCGGATATGCTAAACTCTTGCCAAGTAGATAAAAGCCCGCGAACGGGTGTAAAACCCTCAGACCATACGGCTCTTGTTGCAGAATTAAAGTTGGAAAATCATGAAGAAAAATATTGATAAAAAATTTGACGGCGAAACCAAGTTGATGGAAGTTTATGCCATCGGTCGGCACGGAGATTTAATCGCGCGCCCGAGCGAAGGTTCTTCTTCCGCCAGAATTTATGTCGCGGAAAACAAAAAGATAAAACCCGCGCTTGAAGTCGGAGATAAATTTATCGGCAAAATCACCGCGCGCAAAGGCGAGGTTTGGGTCAAGCCTTTGGCAAGGGTGATGGCGGCGACAAATGCGGAGGCTCAGGAAAAAATTTTTGGTATTATAGAAAAGAGAGAAGGGCGCTATTACCTCAAACCCGCCGAAAAAAATCAGCATATGGATTATTTGCTGGATGATGTCGGCAAAAACAAGGTCGGCGATTTTGTCGCGGTTGTTTTAAGCGGCGAAAGAAGATTTAAGGAAGCAAGAATTATCAAAAATTATGGTCCTTTTAACCTGAACAAAGCTGTTTCTTGTTTGGTGCTGGATAAATACGGCATCCGTCAGGATTTTCCTGAAAAAGCAATCAAGGAAGCGGAAAAGAGCCCCAAGTTTTCAGCCAAGGGTCGGGCAGATTTAACGATGCTGCCGCTGGTAACCATAGACGGCGAAGATTCAAAGGACTTTGATGATGCGGTCTATGCCGAACGCACGGAAAACGGATTTAATCTGATTGTGGCAATAGCCGATGTGGCTTATTATGTACGCCCGGAAAGCGAACTGGACAGAGAGGCTTACAGAAGAGGCAATTCGGTTTATCTTCCGAATATGGTTGTGCCGATGTTGCCTGAAAAATTATGTAATGATTTATGCTCGCTCCGCCCCAAAGTTGAGCGTGCGGCCATAGCTTGTTTTATGAAGATAGACAAGAGCGGCAATTTGAAAAGTTATGACTTTAAACGTGCCGTCATAAAATCAGCTGCCAGACTGACTTATAAGGAAGTTCAGGAAGCTTTTGACGGCAAGTTTAATGCGCAAACTTCAGGGCTTTTTACCACGGTTATCCAACCTTTGTATGAGGCGTATTTTGCTCTGGCAAAGGCCAAGAAAAAACGTGGTGCTTTGGAGCTGGATATCCCCGAAGTTAAGATAAAAATTGGCAAGGATGGCTTAATTCAGTCTGTGTCAAAAGCCGAGCATTATACCAGTCATAATCTGGTAGAGGAGTTTATGATAAATGCCAATGTCGCGGCGGCAAAAGTCTTGGCAGCGCAAAATCTGCCGGTAATGTATCGGGTGCATGAAAAACCGCAACCCGAAAAATTGCAGGAGATTGAGCCTCTGCTGCATAGTCTGGAGTTAAAGCTGCCGGATGAAAATGCTTTGAAACCTGCCCATTTTAACAAGATTTTGGAAGTCTGCGCCGCTAAGGGTTATTCGGACGGAATTAGCAATCTGATACTGCGTTTGCAATCGCAAGCCAGATATTCGCCGGAGCATTTGGGGCATTTTGGTTTGGGATTGGCGGATTATGCGCATTTCACATCGCCCATTCGCCGCTATGCGGATTTACTCATTCATCGCGCCTTGATAAAAGCTTATCATATGCCGGACGGCGGTGCTTTGGAAGATAATATGAACAGAGAGCTGTTTAAGGAGATTGGCGAGCATATTTCGGCCACGGAAAGAAGTGCCGTTTCGGCGGAAAGGGATACCGTGGCAAGATTCTTGTCATCTTATCTGCAACCGGCGGTCGGCAGCGATTTTGAGGTCAAGATATCAGGCATCGGCACAGCCGGACTCTTTGTCGCTGTGGAGAGTTTGGGGGCGGAAGGTTTGATTCCGATGCGCACCTTGCCGGATGATGATTATGAATTGCATAATTTCGGTTTGGAATTATATGGCGAGACAAGCGGGCGAACTTTTGCTTTCGGAGATGTCATCAAAGCCAGATTAGAAGAAGCCTCGCCGATAAGCGGTGGATTAATATTTAAATTTGTAGATGAAAACGAAGGCGTTGATTATTATGAAAAAGGATTACGCGGAAGTTTTCGGCGCAAAGAGGGGAAGAAAGACAAAAGCGCTAAACCGAGGAAGCCAAAATCCAAGACCAAAAAAACAGGCAAAACCGGAAAGAAACACAAAAAATGAGAATATTGTTTTTAGCAGTTTTACTAAGTATTGCAACGATTCGTGCCGGCTTTGCCGAGGAAATATCTCAGCTTGCCAAAATTTATACGGCAATGGAACAAGCTTATGTAAAAAAGGTAGATATCGGCCAATTCGCGACTTTAACGCTCAAATCTTTGCATACATTAGACAAGAGATTGCAAGTTGCTGATGACGGCAAGAGACTAAGCCTTTATGCAAACGGCAGAGTTGTTAAGGTGGTTTATAAGCCGGAAGATACCAATGATATCAAAGCTTGGGAAGAGGTTAGCAATGAGATAATTAAAGCAGCCGCAAAATATTCCGAAGACTTGGAGCGCCGCGATTTTGAGACGCTTGACCGCTTAATGGCGGATGCCTTGCCCAAGTTCGATTCCGCCTCAAGCTATTACAGCACTTTTGCCTCCAGCAAGAAGGATGAGAAAAAATATTATAATCCTTATGCCGAACGGCTGATAGACAATGTTTTATATATCAAAATCGGCGCTTTTAACAAATACAGCAAAGAAAATGTTTTAAGGACATTAGGCGAAAACAAGAATTTTTCGGGGCTTATTTTGGACTTGCGCGGCAATCAGGGTGGTTTGTTGTCGGAGGCTGTTGCCATAAGCGGCTTGTTCTTGGATGAGGGAAGTATTGTAACTTATACCATCGGCCGAGCAGAAGATATGAACAAATATTACGTTGCGGAAGGCGGCGATATTTTGGCTGAAAAACCGATTATCATTTTGGTGGATGGTCAAACCGCATCCTCGGCGGAGGTGATGGCCGCCGCCTTGCATGAGCAGGGGCGTGCCACGGTGGTCGGAACCCAAACCTATGGCAAAGGCTCTGTTCAAAAAATGGTTTTGCTGGAAAATGACAGCACCATGGCCTTAACGGCAGCATATTTTTATACGCCGATGGAGCGCAAGATAGATAAAATCGGCGTTTTGCCAGATGTTTGTATGTCAGGCAGACGTGAGAATGATGTACCCGAGCGCATAATTTCTCAAGAAGAGACTGCTTGTCCGCAAGAGGAAAGAGCTGATTTTGATATAGATATTGAAGTTGCTCAGGCTTTATTGAACAAAAACAAGTAAAATTCTTGTTGACAAGAAGCTTAAAAAATGTATATTACGCCTAAATGTTGATTTTGAAACCTATTTTAAAAGAGTAAAAAAATGGCAAAAGCAGTAAAAGTTAAAGTAAAATTAGAGAGCACTGCCGGTACAGGCACATTCTATCTTGCTGAAAAGAATCCGCGGACTCATCCGGAAAAATTGTCTTTGAAAAAATATGACAAGAAATCCAAGAAACATGAAGAGTTCGTAGAGAAGAAACTTAAGTAATTTTTCAAAAAAAAGTTTAAGTTGTAAGTTTAGAAAAAAGTACCGAGCAAGAGTTCGGTACTTTTTTTGTTGTCGTAATCTCAATATCGGGCAAAAAAGTAATGTTTAGCGTGTCGTCATGATTGAGGTTTGGCTAGCCTTTAAGCAAATCGGCTTTTTCATATTCTTTGTGCAGGTGTTCAATCTCAACATCGGTGTAGCGTTGGGTCGTGGTCAAAGAAGCATGCCCCAACAGCTCCTGAATAGAGCGGAGATCGGTGCTTTCAGCTAAGAGATGCGTGGCAAAAGAATGCCTGAGCGCGTGCGGCGTTACCGTATTAGGCAAGCCGAGCTCTGCTCTAATTTTTTCAAGACGGCGTTGAATAATACGCGGAGAAAGCCTTTCGCCTCTTGCGCCCAAGAAGAGGGCTTCGCCTTTTTTCATTTTGTAAGGACATTCTTGTTTGTAGGCTTCAACAGCCTCAATAACCGCAGGGAGCAGAGGAACAATTCTGGTCTTTTGCCCTTTACCCACAATCCGCATAAAATCTTTATTATCCAAGTCGCCGCAATTAAGGTTTAAGGCTTCGGAGATACGCAGTCCGCAACCATAGAGCAGAATAAATACGGCCTTATCGCGTAGGCTCATCCAGTAGGCATCATCGGGGTTTTTGGTGTTTTGTAAAGCAGATGCATTTTTGAGAACATCAAAAGTTTCATCAATATCTAAAGCTTTGGGCAGAATCTTGGGCTTTCTGGGGGAGGATATGACGCTAATGGCAGAGTTTTTGACAATATCGGAGCGGTCCAACCACTTAAAAAAGTTTTTAACCGCCGAGATTTCACGGGCAATAGAGCTTTTTTCAAGATGCTTTGCTGCACGCGCTGCCAAATAAGCACGAAAATCGCGAACATCAAGTTTGCCGAGTTTGGCAAGATTTAAGGGTTTATCAAAGAAAGCAAAAAATTCGGACAAATCACGAGCATAAGCATCCAGCGTATGTTCTGAATAACGCCTTTCATTTTTGAGCCAACCGCGCCATTTATTGATACAATCCAAGGCATCGTGCGCGGCATTAAATTTAATTTCGCTTTTCATAACAATAATTATATCAGAGCAGGGTTAAATTTTGGTATAAATCTTGACAATTATTTGCTTCTGGCGTAACCATACAGACAATCCAAATACAATTATATAACATTATGTTGAACTAAAATTTCATAATTATGGAAAAATCATTAACCGCAGAAATTGTTTCGGTCAGTCATCCGTTTACATTTAGTAAAAAAGGCTTGGATCATAGTTGCATTAAGATGCTGATTAAGTTCAAAGACAACAGTTGCAAAATTCTGACTTTTATTTTGGATTCAAAATATCAGGTTTCAGATATAAACAGTGAAAAATTATCAGCCTTAACGCCTTTTGTTTTTGCTTCATTGTGTGAAAAAGGCGATATTTTGAACATAGAGCTTAGTGAGCAACTAGGAGACTGTTGGCGAGCTTGTGATGTTAGGCGGATAGAAAACCTGACCAAAAATTTGGCCTGCATTTAAGGAAAATTGAAAAAACAAAAACAGCTGAATTATAAAAAATTCGGCTGTTTTTTTGTGCGTAAAATACAAACAGATTTGTTTTAAAATCAGCAAATTGCTATTATCTGTTCAGGTAACAATTCAGAGGTACGAACTTGTCGCAGATAATAGGCGTTTTGCTGCCTTTACCTTTTAATGATGTTTTTGATTATAAAACCGAGGAGGAAATTCCTCTCGGCTCTTTCGTTCGTGTACCTTTCGGCAGAGAAAAAATCGTCGGCGTTGTCTGGAAAATAGGGCGTTCTTCCAAGCTGGAAGAAAACAAAATTAAAGCCGTGATTGAGGTTTTAGCTTTTCCGCCGCTATCAGAGAATATGCGCAAATTTATCACTTTTGTCGCCTCGTATAATATGGCGTTTTTAGGGCTCACCTTAAAAATGACAATGGGCGTGAAGGCAGTTTTTGATGATAATCAGACCACCACGCTTTATCGCTTGTCCGGCAAAACTTTGGCAGAGGCAAAACTCAAAAATTCCGATGCGCGCTGGCGGGTGATGGAGCTCTTAAAGCATTATCCATATAGTAAAGCGGAAATCTGTGCCGGAGCGGGTTGTGGAGCGGCAGTCGTCAAAACCATGATAGATGCCGGAGTCTTGGAACCCTTTACGGTTGAGAAGAAAAAAACTTTTGCAAAACCAAATTCCAAGCACCAAAAAGTTAATCTGACACCTGAGCAAGCCGCGGCTGCCGAGCATTTGGTTGAGAAGATTGAAAACGGCTTTTCCGTAACGCTTTTGGATGGCGTAACCGGTTCGGGTAAAACGGAAGTTTATTTTGAGGCGGTAGCCAAGGCTTTGGAGTGCGACCGCCAGGTTCTGATTATGGTGCCGGAAATCTCTTTGACCACCCAGTGGTTAAACAGGTTTGAAAAGCGTTTCGGGGTTAAACCGGCTTGCTGGCATTCAGGCTTGGGACAAAGAGAAAGAATGGATAATTGGACGGCGGTGATAGAAGGGCGTGCCAAGGTTGTTGTCGGCGCGCGTTCGGCATTGTTCTTGCCTTTTGCTGATTTAGGGCTGATTGTTATAGATGAGAGCCATGATCATTCTTTTAAGCAGGAAGATGTCGTAAATTATCAGGGGCGGGATATGGCTGTCGTGAGGGCTAAGTTTGAAGGTTTTCCGCTGATTTTATCAACCGCCACGCCGGATTTGGAAACGGTTTGCAATGTGGAGAGCGGCAAATACGATTCTGTCCGTTTAACAAGCCGTTATGCGGCCGCTCTCTTACCCGAGATTAAGATTTTGGATTTAAAAAAAGACAAACCGCAAAAGGGAACATGGGGAGTCTCGTGGTTGGCTCCGACTTTGGTTAATGCCTTGAAAGAAAATTTGGAAAAAGGCGAGCAGTCTGTATTGTTCTTAAACCGTAGGGGCTATGCGCCGCTGACCATTTGCCGCGATTGCGGACATCGGATTCAGTGTCCGAACTGTACGGCTTGGCTCACCGAACATAAACGGACACATTCTTTGGTCTGCCATCATTGCGGCTATACGACATCTATTCCGTCTTGTTGCCCCGAGTGCGGCTCGGAAGAGGGACTGACAGCTTGCGGACCGGGAGTGGAAAGAATAGCCGAAGAAGTTAAAGGCAGATTCCCCGATGCCAGAATAGAGATTTTATCAAGCGATATCACGTCTTCTTTGGCGGATGTTTCTGAAGTAATCCGCAAAATGGAAAAAGGCGAGGTGGATATTTTAATCGGTACACAGATTCTTGCCAAAGGGCATCACTTTCCGAGTTTGACATTGGTTGGGATAGTTGATGCGGATTTGGGGCTGATGGGGAGTGATTTAAGAGCTTCGGAGCAAACATTTCAGTTATTGTCTCAAGTTTCCGGACGAGCTGGCAGAGGCGAGAAAAAAGGCACGGTTTATTTGCAAACCTTATATCCTGAAAACGCGGTATTACAAGCACTTATCGCCAATGATAGAGATAAATTCTTAACTTTGGAAAAAAAGATCCGAAAAATTTTAAAGATGCCGCCTTACGGAAAGTTGGCTGCGATTATTGTAACCGGCAATAATCAAAACGCGGTGGAAAATGTGGCAATAAGGTTGGGGCAGACAGCGCCGAATACGGAGAGTATTTCCACGCTCGGACCTGCGCCCGCACCGATATTTATGCTAAGAGGAAAGTATCGGTATAGATTGTTGCTGAAGACAGCAAAAAATATTAAAATTCAGGATGTTATAAAAGAGTGGTTGCGCAAGGTTGAGCCTCCCTCAAATGTGCGGATTAGTGTGGATATAGACCCATATTCTTTTATGTGAGAAAAAGGAAAATATTAATAAATTAGAAACCAATTATTATATATCATCTAGCCATCTTATAAGAAAATTGAGAGTTAAAATTGAAAAAAGATTCTAAAACAAAAATCGCTCGCGTTTATGCTCAGGCCTTGTATGAAGCTGCTGTTGAGAAAAAAGCAGTGGAGAAGGTGTCTGAAGATATCATTAAGCTTCATGATATCATAAGCGCGGATGCCGATATCATAAAAAATTTGGCCAATCCGTTGTGGGCTGTTGAAGATAAGGTTTCAGCCCTGAAAGCTGTTGCGGTAAAGCTCAAACTTGATTCTGAAACGCTGAATTGTTTGAACTTAATTGCCGAAAACGGCCGCTTTGCCGAAATGGCGCAGATTCTTGATGCATTCAAGCATATCTATTATGCCAAACACGGTATTACCGAAGTTGAGGTCGGCACGGTTAAGGCTTTGTCGGCAACACAGGATAAAAAGCTGAAGGCTAATCTTGAAAAAATGCTTTCTTCAAAAGTTGTTGTTAAATATCAGATTAAGCCTGAACTTTTAGGCGGATTAGTTATAAAATTTAACTCAAATATGATTGACGATTCTCTAAAGTCTAAGCTGAATCGTCTTGAATTAGTGATGAAAGGTGGACAATAATGTCTGTACACGCAAGCGAAATATCCTCCATAATCAAGGAGAAAATAGCCAAGTCGGACGTCAATATTGACGTTTCTGAGGTCGGCCGCGTTTTGTCTGTGGGTGACGGTATTGCCCGTATCTATGGTTTGGATAAGGTTCAGGCTAACGAGATGGTGGAGTTTGAATCCGGTGTTAAGGGAATGGCTCTTAACTTGGAGGAAGACAATGTCGGTGTCGTTATCTTTGGCTCAGACCAAGATATTAAAGAGGGTGATACGGTAAAGCGCACGGACAAGATTGTGAGCGTTCCGGTGGGCAAAGAGCTCTTGGGGCGCGTGGTTGATGCTCTGGGCGAACCGATTGACGGCAAAGGTCCGATTAAGGCGAAAGAATTTAGCTATTCCGAAGTAAAGGCGCCGGGTATCATTCCGCGGAAAAGCGTGCATGAACCGATGCAAACGGGTTTGAAAATCGTGGATTCTTTGATTCCGATTGGTCGTGGTCAACGTGAGCTGATTATTGGCGACCGTCAAACCGGAAAAACAGCCATTATCTTGGACACAATCATCAATCAGAAGCATATTAACGAGCAGGCAAAGTCTGAAAGCGAAAAAATGTATTGCATTTATGTCGCTGTCGGACAAAAGCGTTCAACCGTGGCTCAGGTTGTAAAGACCTTAAAAGATCATGGCGCAATGGACTATACCATCGTTGTTGCCGCAACAGCGTCTGATCCGGCACCGATGCAATTTATCGCACCTTATTCGGGTTGTGCAATGGGTGAGTATTTCAGAGACCGCGGTATGCACGCCGTTATCTTTTATGATGACTTAAGTAAGCAAGCTACGGCATATCGTCAAATGTCCTTGTTGCTCCGCCGTCCGCCAGGGCGTGAGGCTTATCCGGGCGATGTGTTCTATCTGCACTCTCGTTTGTTGGAGCGCGCAGCTAAGATGAACGATGAGGAAGGGGCAGGGTCTTTGACCGCGCTTCCGGTGATTGAAACCCAAGCTGGCGATGTTTCGGCCTATATTCCGACGAATGTGATTTCTATTACCGATGGTCAGATATTCTTGGAGACAAGTTTGTTCTACCAAGGTGTTCGTCCGGCGGTGAATGTTGGTATTTCCGTTAGTCGTGTGGGCTCAGCCGCTCAGATTAAGGCGATGAAACAAGTGGCCGGTAAGATTAAGTTGGAATTGGCTCAATATCGTGAAATGGCAGCTTTTGCCCAATTTGCGTCAGATTTGGATCAATCAACCAAAAACTTGTTGGCCAGAGGTGAAAGACTGACCGAACTCCTTAAACAACCGGTTTATCATCCGATGCCGGTGGCGGAAGAGGTTGTTTCAATTTTTGCCGGCGTAAGAGGTTATCTGGATAAGATTCCTGTCGCAGAGGTAAAAGCTTTTGAAGCAAAAGTTTTGGCTGAAATCAGAGCCAATCATCCGGAATATCTGGAGCAGATTCGCAAAGAGAAAGTTATCTCCGAAGAACTGGATAAAAAGCTAACAGAGTTCTTTGATGGTTTCTTAAGCGAATTTATCGGTGAAGAAAAAGCAGCATAAGGAAAAACGATGGCGGGCTTAAAAGAACTGAGAACCAGAATTGAGTCAATCAAATCCACGGAGAAAATCACTTCCGCAATGAAGATGGTTGCCGCAGCTCGTCTGCGGCGCTCCCAGGGTTTGATTGACAAATGCCGGTTCTATAACAACAATATTTTGGCCTCGGCAAACCGTGTTTTGTTAGAGCTTCGTCAGGCAGAGCAAAAGAAGAACATTCGTTTTGTATATCCTGAACTGATGCGTGGCAACGGCAAAAGCGAAAACTATTTGTTGGTTGTGTTCACATCAGACCGCGGTTTGTGCGGAAGCTATAACTCCAATGTTGCACGCGAAGCCGCAAAGCGGATTGAAGCCTTAAAAGAAGAAGGCAAAAATGTCAAAATTCTTTGTGTCGGCAAAAAGGGCAGAGATATTTTGAAGCGCAAATATGCAGACCAGATTGTGGACACGATTGAAGGCATTGCCAAAAAAGGTGCCAAATATTATGAGGCGGTAGACTTAGGACAGCGGATTTTAGACTTGTATAAGCAAGGTGAAATGGATGTCTGCGAAGTCGTTGTCAGCCGTTTCCGTTCGGCAATCAATCGTGAGATTGTAACCGAACAAGTCTTTCCGGTAGTGGTAGAGGATTTTGAGTATAATCGTCTGCATGCGCCGGTAAATGTTTATAAAGGTGCCTTTTATGATTATGAGCCCGGCTTGCTTGAAATTTTAGATGGTATGATGCCGCTCATTTTCAGAAGCAGTCTGTTTCAGGCCGTGGTGCATAGCCAAGCCTCAGAGCATGGCGCTCGCATGACCTCAATGGACAATGCAACGCGTAATGCCAAAGACATGATTTCTGGTTTAACCTTACGTTATAACCGCATTCGTCAAACCGCGATTACCACCGAGCTGGTAGAAATTATCGCCGGTGCCGAAGCGCTTTAAGTGATGAAAATTAGGAGAAGTTGATGACTGAAAAAAAGACAACAGCCAAAAAGACAACATCTTCAGCTAAAAAAACGACCAAGACGGCAAGTAGTGCCGCCAAGGCTGTAAAAGAGCTGAAGAAGGAAGAAAAAGCAGCTGTAGCAAAAGTTAAAAAGATTGAGAAAAAAGAGCAGGGTACAGGTCAGCTCGGACACATCTCTCAGGTAATGGGCGCGGTTGTAGACGTTAAGTTTGAGAGTGTTGATGAACTGCCGAATATTTTGACCGCACTTGAGTGCGACAACCATGGCAAAAAGTTGGTATTGGAAGTAGCTCAGCACTTAGGCGAAGGCGTAGTTCGTACCATTGCTATGGACACAACGGATGGTTTGGTCAGAGGTCTGGAAGTTGTAAATACCGGACATCCGATTCAAGTCCCTGTCGGTCCCGAACTCTTGGGACGTATTATCAATGTTATCGGCGAGCCGGTAGATGGTTTGGGACCTGTAAAGTCTAAGACGGAATTTCCGATTCACCGTCCGGCTCCGGCTTTTGTAGACCAATCTACCGAAACCGAAATTTTGACCACCGGTATTAAGGTTATTGACTTGTTGGAACCTTATGCCAAAGGCGGTAAAATTGGTTTGTTCGGCGGTGCCGGTGTAGGCAAAACCGTTTTGATTATGGAGCTGATTAACAACATTGCTAAAGGTCATGGTGGATATTCCGTTTTTGCCGGCGTAGGAGAGCGTACGCGTGAGGGTAATGACTTGTATCACGAGATGATTGAATCCGGCGTTATTGACTTGAAGGGCGGAAAATCTAAGACCGTTCTGGTTTACGGTCAGATGAACGAACCCCCCGGAGCTCGTGCACGTGTGGCTTTGAGCGGTTTGACCCAAGCCGAATATTTTCGTGATGAAGAGCACCAAGACGTTTTGTTCTTTGTAGATAATATCTTCCGTTTCACACAAGCCGGTTCAGAGGTTTCGGCATTGTTGGGACGTATTCCGTCAGCCGTTGGTTATCAGCCGACTTTGGGTACGGACATGGGTGCCATGCAAGAGCGCATTACCTCAACAAAGAATGGTTCTATTACTTCTGTTCAGGCTGTTTACGTTCCGGCGGATGACTTGACCGACCCGGCTCCGGCCACAACCTTTGCGCACTTGGATGCGACCACGGTTTTGTCTCGTCAGATTGCCGAGCTGGGTATTTATCCGGCAGTTGACCCGCTTGACTCTACCAGCCGCGTGTTAGACCCAACTGTTGTAGGCGAGGAGCATTATCAGGTTGCGCGTCAGGTTCAGGAAGTTTTGCAAAAATATAAGTCTTTGCAAGATATCATCGCCATTTTGGGTATGGATGAGTTGTCTGAAGAAGATAAACTGACCGTTGCTCGCGCTCGTCGTATCCAAAAGTTCTTGTCGCAACCTTTCCACGTTGCGGAAGTCTTTACGGGAACACCGGGTGTTTTTGTTAAGTTGGAAGACACGATTAAAGGCTTCAAAGGCATTTTGGAAGGCAAATACGACCATATTCCGGAGCAAGCTTTCTATATGGTTGGTACCATTGAAGAAGTTCTGGAAAAAGCCAAGAAAATGGAGGAAGAAGCCGCTTAGCGGTTTCTTCCTGTTTCTGAAAGAGGTTAGAGAATGGAAAAAGGCATTATCTTCAGAATATCACGTCCATACAAGATTTACCGAACATCTATGGCACCGAAAGTTGTTGTTCCCGGAGTTAAGGGTGATTTGACGGTTTTGGTGGACCGTGCACCGACGCTGGTACAGTTGCGCAACGGTCTGGTGCAGATTTTGGATAAATCGGATAAGGTTGTGGAGCGCTATTTTATTAAAGGCGGCATTGCGGATATTGCGCGCAACCGTTGCGCAATCTCAACGGAGAAAGTTGTCGCTTACGAAAATACGAGTGTTGAGAAAGCCACAGCCAAGCGCGATGCGGCAATTTATGATGAAGATAAAGCCTATTACCAAATGATAATAGATTATATCCAAACTTTCGGAAACAAAGAAGTTTAAGTCAAAGCCCCTCGGAAGAGGGGTTTTGATTAAATAAAAAAAGCAAGCTTATTGAATAAGTAAGATTCATTTCTTAAATTAAAGGAATAAGAAAACAACAAGGAGAAGACGATGGAACTCGGAGAAGGAATACTAACCCGCCGCTCAATCAGAAAATTTGTTAAAGACAAAACCATTCCTGATGAAGATGTAAAATTTATTTTAGACGCGGCTATGCACGCACCTTCGGCAAGAAACAAACAGCCATGGGAGTTTGTTGTTGTTAATGATAAGAATATGTTTGGAAAAATTGCCGAGCTTCATCCTTACGCCGGATTTATAGAAGAAGCGTCTCTGGCAGTTTTTGTTTGCGGCAACTTAAATGAACAACATGCGCCGGACTATTGGGTCGGAGATACGGCAGCCGCATCGGAGAACTTGTTGCTCGCTTGCCATGCGAAAGGGCTGGGAGCTTGCTGGTGTGGCGTTTATCCGCAAGAAGACAGAGTTGAGAAGTTCAAAAAACTTTTGGGCTTACCGGAATATGTTACGCCCTTAAACCTGATTGTGATTGGCTATCCAGATTTTCAGCCTTCACAACCCAATGATAGGTATAAGCCCAACAAAGTTCATTATAATCATTGGTAAGAAAAAGCCCTCTTTGCAGAGGGCTTTAATTTTACTCAACGGTAACTGATTTTGCCAAGTTTCTCGGTTGGTCAACTTCGCGTCCCAAGCCATCGGCAATATAGTAGGCCAAAAGCTGCAAGGGGAGGTTAGCCAATATCGGAAAAATACTATAAGATGCGTCAGGAATCTTAATCAGATAATCAAATAAATCCTGCGGTAAGTCCTCTTTTTCCGAAGCAACGGCGATTAACGGTGCATTACGAGCTTTGGCTTCGGCGCAGTTAGAAATCATTTTGGAAAGTGTAATTCCGGAGCCCAAAATAGCCATAACCGGCATATTTTCATCCAAAAGCGCAATCGGACCGTGCTTAAGTTCTCCCGCGGCATAAGCATTGGCATTAATATAGCTGATTTCTTTGAGCTTGAGAGCGCCTTCCAAAGCGCAAGTCAGATTAATACCTCGCGCCATATATACGAAGTTATGATAATTTTTGAGCTTATCAGCCAAGGCTTTAATATCGGCTGAATGGCTCAAAACTTCTTCAGCTAAAGCCGGAAGCTCAAGTAAAGATTGCTTAATTGCTTGAAGCTGTCCTTGAGAAAGGGAAGATATTTGCTCAGCCCAATAGAGACCGAACCAATAAAGTGCAGCCAACTGAGCCGTATAAGACTTTGTCGCGGCAACACTAACCTCAATGCCTGCATTAAGCGGAATAACATTCTCGCTGTAACGCGTAATGCTTGAGTCTGTTCTGTTAGTCAGAAGCAAGAGCTGTGCTCCTTTTTCTTGCGCTTGTTTGACTGCGGTAATCGTATCAGCCGTTTCCCCTGATTGTGAGATTCCGATAACCAAAGAGTTCTCATCAGTCAGATTATGCTTATAAATATATTCGCTGGCGGCCTCAATATGTACGGGAAGATGCAACCATTCCTCCCACAAATTTTGCGCAAAAGCCGCCGCGTGTAAAGATGTTCCGCAAGCAATAATGCTGATGTTTTTAATCTTTGTAAAATCAAGACTTATTGTGCATTCATCAAGGCTGACAGGTTGGTCAACCGCCGGAATATGCGCCGCCAGACATTGACGTAAGATATTCGGCTGTTCATTAATTTCCTTGAGCATAAAATGCTTGTAACCAAGCTTGCTGATAACATCTGGTGAAAACTCAATTTTCTCAATCGGTTTAATCACCGGCTCTCCGCTGAGCTTTTTAACCTCAACGCTGTCTTGCCGAACAATGGCCAGCTCGTTGTCAGCCAAGTGGATAATGCCGCTGACTTTGCCGATGATTGCGGGAATATCGCTGGCAATATAGTTTTCATTATTTCCGATTCCGATAATCAAAGGCGCATTTTTACGCACGGCAATAATCTTGTCCGGCTCATCTTGGTGCATAATGCAAAAAGCAAAAGCACCGCGGAGTAGCTTAACCGCAGATATAACGGCTTGTTCCAGGGAATGAGATTTTTTATATTCTCTGTCAATGAGGTGAACGGCGGTTTCCGTATCGGTTTCTGAATGAAAAACAAAGCCTTCGGCTTGCAGTTCCTGGCGAAGCTCCTGATAGTTTTCAATAATTCCGTTGTGCACCAAAACAAGCTTTCCGTCATTAGAAAGATGGGGGTGTGCATTTTCGGTTGTTGCCTTACCATGCGTAGCCCAACGAATATGACCAATTCCGATGTGAGAAGAACCAAGCTTAGCAGATTGTGTCTCAAGCAGGTTCTTCAGGTTTTCAAGTTTTCCTTTGGCTTTGAAAACATCAATCATATTATTGTCGTTCAGGGCAATTCCGGCAGAATCATAACCACGATATTCAAGATTTTTTAGACCGGATAACAAGGTAGACGCAACGGCATTATTGCCGATATATCCAATTAAACCACACATTTCCCTTACTCCTTGATATAGCCGATTTTGCGCAAGGTGTTGATGACGTTTGTTTTGTTGCGTTTTTTTATGGGGCGGATAGGTCTTCCGGCATAAACCGTCCAAGGTTCAAACTTGTAGTTTGACGGAACAAAGCTGAGCGCACCGATGCAAACACCTTCGGGAATATCATTGTTAGGCATAATGACGGAGTTTGTGCCCACGCCGGTATATTTGCCGAGTTTAACATTACCCTGAATTTCTTTAACTTCGGGAATGGAATGCGTAACTAATTCGTTGACATAGTCGTTACTGCTGAGCCAAACTTTAACGCCTGCGGCCAAGCTTGAACAATCGCCCATTTCAAAGGTATATTTTCCATCACCGCCGGCAATATAAGTTCCGGGAGCAATCTCGCAGTCAGAACCAATGTGGCAGGCAGAGGAAATGCGACAAAAATCCGCAATACGCACATTGTTGCCAACTTCCACAAGTTCAGGTTTTTTAATAACGACATACTCGCCGAGCGTAAAATTCTTTCCGTGTTTCATATTCAAAAACTCCACAATTATTCAACTGAGGATATTCTTGAACATTCAACAGGATTTGACAAACCAAATAAAATTACGAATTATTACACGCAAAAAAAGCCCCCTTTAGGGGGCTTTCGTATTTATTCCGCAGCGGGAATAATTTTAAGTTCTTCCATAACCTCTTTTTTCAGGGTTACATTATCCGCTTTTCCTGTGGCAAAAACGGGAAGTTTATCCCTATAAAGAATCACTCTTGGCAAGAAGAGCTCGGACATTCCGTTGTTTTTGATATAAGAGTGCAAAACATCTTGAGTTACCTGGTTGTTGTTGGTAACCAAAACAATCTGTTCGCCCTTGCTCTCGTGCGGCACGGCTACCACGCCGTATTGAAAATCAGCGCCCATCCACTCATAAGCTTTGCAAACCATTTCATGGACGGCATTAAGCGAGACCATTTCGCCGCCGATTTTGGCAAAGCGTTTGATGCGGTCTTTGATATAAACAAAGCCGATTTCATCAATCTCTACCACATCGCCGGTATGATACCAACCACCTTCAAGCGGCACGAGCTTTCCGGGGTTGTCGGGCATAATATAGCCGAGCATGATGTTTGGTCCTTTAATCACCAATTCGCCGCCTTTTTCAATACCCTCAACCGGCTCAATTTTATATTGGATTGCAGGCAAAAGCTTGCCGATAGAGCCAAAACGGTTAAAGATTCGGTTGTTTGCCGTAACCACGGGCGAGCATTCGGTTGCGCCATAAGCTTCTAAGACGCGTATTCCCAAACGCTCCATCCACATATTGCGCGTATCGGGCTTAACAGCTTCCGCACCGCCAAACATAAAGCGCACGTTGTGGAAGTCAAACGGATGTGCGATTTTAGCATAGCCACGGAAGAAAGTATCCGTTCCAAACATAATAGAAGCGCCAATTTCATAGACGATTTCAGCCACAACACGATAGTGTAGGGGAGACGGATATAAGAAAAGTTTAGCACCTTCCAAAAGCGGGAATAAAGTTCCCACCGTCAGACCAAAGCTGTGGAACATCGGCAAAGCATTAAACACCGTATCTGTGGTGTTAATCGTCTCAATGGCAGACATTTGCTTAATGTTTGAGATAATGTTTGCATGGCTCAAAACAACGGCTTTAGGCGCACCCTCAGAACCTGAAGTAAAGAGGATGACAGCTTTTTTGTTTCCGCCGTCTTTGTGCGGCACGCGTTTAATTTTGTAGCGCAAATAGGCATTGATTTTATCCCATAAGCCTATTTCCTTGCGCAAAGATTCCAAATAAACAATTTTCAAACCATGCGCTTTCAAGACCTCAATCGTGCTTTCAAGCTTAGCTGTTTTAATGAAGGTTGATGAAGTAATGACCATACGCACTTCGGCAGTTTTGCACATAGAGGCCATATTTTTAGCCCCGACCGAGAAGTTGAGCATCACGGGGATTCTGTCATAAGCAGACAAGCCGAAGAAAGAACAAACCGCCGCAATAGAGTTTGGCAACAAAATAGCCACGGGTTCGCCTTGGGGCGTACGGCGTTTAAAATACTTACCCAAAACAAAAGACTTAATAATAATGTCTTTGTAAGTATTTGGCACGCGTTGAATATCCTCAACAAAATGCGGACGTTTATATAATCCTTTTTTAGCGTGAACTTTAGCCGTTTTCATCAGCTGAGCAAAAAGCGAAATATTAGGGTTATAGTTACATTCAAAGGACATCTCGCGCAAAATCATATAAACTTCGTTGCTGATGTGGTCGCGTTGGCGGCGAAGCTCATCTTTGAGCTTAAAGCTGCGAGGCTTTCCGACCGTAATTTTCATCTTTGGCAAAGGACGATGCGGGAGCTTTCCCTTTGTTTTGGAAAAATAGCCATATTGTGGTCCATTAATCCAAACAGGAATAATCGGTGCTTTTGATTTATCAGCAAGCAGACCGGGCGCTTCATAAATTTTCATCAAGCCGCCGTTTTCGGTAACCCGACCTTCGGCAAAGATAACGCAAAGTCTGCCGCCATTTACGATAGCAATCAACTCCTTAAGGTCGCTAGGCTCAATTGGGTTAAACAAAACGATATCGGCCGTACGCATAAAAAAGCGTATCCATCTTTTGCGGTACAAATGTCCGTTCAGCGCAAAGACAGGATTACCCGGCAGAAAAGCAAAAAGCAAGACAGGGTCAAGAAAAGACACATGGTTGGAAACATAGACACCTTTAAGAGGCAAAGATTTTTCATCAAAGTCAATATGGCATCTGACCTTAAAACACCTGAAAAAAAGTCTCAGGCAAAAACGTACGAAGTCCCTCAAAACAAAATTCTCCGCAATTAACGAATAATACTTATGTAAACAAAAAGCCAATATTTTGTAAAGTGATATTTTGGCGCAAATTTTGTCAAGCTTAAAAATGAGAGCTAATTTATTGAAATATATAAATAAGTTTAAGGTTTTCCAGAGGGGATAAATTAAAAGATTGATTTTTAACATACGAAGTTATACAAGAAAAACAGTAACATAATGTGAATAATTATTACAATCAATTCTGCCGATTGTTACAAATTATTACAATAAATAGGGCAGAAAAAACACACAATATGTTATATAGGACTAACAACCTAAAGTGTGACTTATGAAAAAACTTTTAACTTTAACGGCAGTTGGAACAATTCTGGTTTGTTCAGATGCCTTAGCTTCCGGTTTCAACCTCAAAGAACAATCTGCTGCGGCACAAGGTAACGCCTTTGCCGGAGCCACGGCCGGAGCCGAAGATATTTCTTATTCATTTTTTAACCCAGCAGGCTTAACGCGTCATAAAGGCACAAAGGTTTCGGTAGGTGGCACATGGATAGCACCTCGCTCACGAGCCAAAAGAGCGCATGCTGATACGATTATCCCCGGAGATGATTTTCCCGGATTTCAAAATTCCGGCTATACCGGAGATATTGTGCATGCAGCGGTTGCACCGGCGATGTACATGTCGCACCAGTTAGATGACAGATTTACATTAGGTTTGTCGCTCAATGTTCCTTATGGAATGATAACCAAATATAATGACCTTTGGGCTGGTCGTTTCCACGGAACTTTGTCAAAGGTAACCACGGTTACCGTAACGCCGATGGTGGCCTATAAGGCAACGGATGAGTTGTCCTTGGGTGCAGGTTTACAAATGCAATATATTAAAGCCACCTTGCGTAATGCAGTGCGCATTCCCAATCCGGGAATACCGGGTGTCGGCCCTGTTTTGCCGGGAGTAGAAGATAAGGCACGTCTGGAGGGTGATACTTTTGACATCGGTTATCAGTTAGGTGCTTTGTACGAGCTAACGCCGCAAACCCGTTTTGGTGTCGGCTATCGTAGTCAGATTAAGCACAAACTCAAAGGTGATATTGAGTTTGATGGTTTGATGCGAGCTATGGCCAATCAAGATATTACGGCACGTTTGACCACGCCGGCAAACTTAACCATCGGTGCATATCATGACATAAATGATAAATGGTCGGTTATGGCAGAATTTGGCCGTACTTATTGGTCCTCATTTGAGGAACTGCGCATTAAAGGCAACAAAGGTCTGGACAACGTAACCGAAGAAAAATGGAAAGATACCACTTTTTACTCTATCGGTGCCAGCTATAAGGTTGATGACCAGTGGAAGTTGAGAGCAGGTTTTGCCGTAGACCAAAGCGCCGTAGGGCAGGAATATCGTACACCGCGTATTCCGGATGCGGACAGATTATGGTATTCTGCCGGTGTTGAATATAAGTATGATGAAAAATGGACATTTAATGTTGGTTATACTTACATTCGCGCAGAAAAAGGCAAGGTTAAGTTGAATGGGATGCATGAAGGCGATGCCGCGAGAGGAACATTACGCGCGGATTATGAAAATGATATTCATATCCTAGCCGCCTCAATCAACTATAACTTCTAATAAAAATAAAGCCCTCATAAAAAAGAGGGCTTTATTTTAGGCTTCATCAACCAAAGTGATTTTAATTTTCTTTTGATAATGTGCACAAAGCCGAAAGAATTTGTAAATATCGCCGCAACTGCCGCGCTCCATTCGTTCAATCAGACCATATGGTAGCTTAGACTTTTGTGCAACTTTGCTGAGTCTTTGGCGTTTGTCGCGCCGTTCTAACCAAAGAGCCAAACCAAGCTCTTTGAAAAACTCTGTTCTAACATGAGATTTTGAAATTTCGTTCATCTGTTCAACTCCTATTTTGCATAAAACAAAACCGCTCTCAAAGGAGAGCGGAGGAGTTGGAAACTGCTAATAGTCAGTACGCTTATTCGCCCGTTAAAAACGGCTTATATCACGTCATCCTCCATTATAGGAGGTTATATTTGGTTCTATTAGGGGAGTTTCCACACTCCGCCGATGGCATAACCATTTCCACCGACAAGGTGAAGTATAATGATAATTTGCTAATTTTCAATAAAGATTTTTATTGCTGATAAGTTTTGACGGCTTCATCTCGCTCAAATAAGTAGAGCAAAATGCGCAAAGCCGCGCCGCGCGGCGTGGCAAGCTTTTCATCTTGAGCTACAATCATCTGCGCGTCTTTGTTTGCTGTGTAGAGCAGATGTTTATGTTCATTCATATCTGCAATCCTAAATTCGCAAAAGCCCGATTGTCTGGTTCCGAGAATTTCGCCGCCGCCACGCAGTTCCAAATCTTTTTCGGCAATCAAAAAACCGTCTTCGGTTTCGCGCATAATATTAAGCCTTTCGCGCGCTGTTTCGCTGAGCGGAAAAGAGTAAAGCAACATACAGGTAGAAGCCTCAAAGCCGCGCTTAATCCGTCCGCGTAGCTGGTGGAGTTGCGCTAAGCCAAAACGTTCGGCATGTTCAATAATCATAACCGTTGCCTCAGGCACATTAACCCCGACTTCTATGACCGTTGTTGCCACCAGAATTTTAATCTCACCGGACTTAAAACGCTCCATAACAGCGTCTTTTTCTTTTTCCTTCATTTTGCCGTGAACCAAGCCCACATCTTCACCAAAGATTTTTTTTAGTGTTTCAAAACGTTCTTCAGCGGCGGCAAGGTCAATTTTTTCAGATTCTTCCACTAAGGGACAAACCCAATAAGCTCGGCAGCCTTGCGCGATTTTGCGTTGCAAAGCGGCGGCCACTTCTTGGAGCTTGGTGATTGGCAAAACTCTGGTATCAACCGGTTTGCGACCTTTAGGCGGTTGGTCTATTTTAGAATATTCCATATCTCCGTATGCGGTCAAAACCAAAGTTCTCGGAATAGGAGTTGCGGTCATAACCAAAATATCTGGTTTGTTACCTTTATCAGACAAAGCCAAACGCTGATGCACGCCGAAACGATGTTGTTCGTCAACCACGACGCAGGCAAGGTCTTTGAACGTAACCGCTTCCACAAACAAGGCATGCGTGCCGATTAAAATGTCTATTTTGCCGGCTTCGAGGTCTTGTAAAATTTTGGTGCGAGACTTGCCTTTAACACGTCCGGTTAAGAGTTCCGCCCGAATACCGATTTCTTCACACAAGGGTTGCATCGTTTCCAGATGTTGCTTGGCCAAAATTTCGGTCGGAGCCATAATCGCCGCTTGTGTGCCGCATTCCACGGCATTAAGCATAGACATCAGTGCAACGATGGTTTTTCCACTGCCGACATCGCCTTGCAACAAGCGCAACATCCGATAAGGCGAGGCTTGGTCGGCAAAAATCTCTTTCAAAACTTTTTCCTGCGATTCGGTAAGCGTGAAGGGAAGCTTCTCCAATATTTTTTTGCGCAAAAGTCCGTTACCTTTAATAATGCGTCCTTGTTGCTTTTTGACCTTTTCTCTGACCAAAGCCAAAGCAAGCTGATTGGCAAGCATTTCGTCATAAGCCAAACGTTTGCGGGCAGGTGCGGAAGGAAGTAAGTCAGCCTCGCTTTGCGGATTATGAACAAGGCGCAAAGCCTCGTTGAATGAGGGCAGATTTTCAGCGGACTTAAAACGCTCGTCTAACCACTCAGGCATTTGCGGCACGCGAAGCAGAGCTTGCTTGATGTATTTATTAATCATCTTGTTTGTAACGCCGGCAGTTAAGGGATAAACAGCCTCAACGGTTCTAATCTTATCCATCTCTTCCGGCTTGCCGATATAATCCGGATGGCTCATTTGCAGACCACCGTTAAAACTCTCTAACTTTCCGCTGATAACTCGTTCGCTTCCTTCGGGCAGATTACGCTTAAGTGTCTCGGGATAAGCGTGGAAGAAACTCAAGGTAATGTCGGCGCTACCGTCCGTGCAGATAATTTTGTAAGGGAGCTTTTTGAGCTTGGGCTCAATATGCTCCAAAACTCTAACCTTGATGGTGATGATTGAACCGATGTGCGCGTTAATCAGCTTTGGCGAATAGCGGCGGTCTATAACGGAGGAAGGCAAATGCCACAAAAGGTCAACGATTTTTCCGCCGGCCAAATTCCGCACATACTTGGCGGTCTTTTCACCGATACCGTTTAAATTCTCAATCTCTGCAAAAAGCGGATATAAAAGCGGCGGCCGCATGGTTTCTTAAACTTTCCTCAAGAAAAATGTTGCTATAATGCGCATATTGTATATATTTTATTCCAAATAGTAAATGAATAAGATAATCAAATGCACGCAGATATAGAAAAACTTGCGGATTATACGTTTTCTGCGGTGGCCGAGGGGTATGATGCCTTTCTGCTCCGTGATTTTTTGCACACCTCAAAACAAGATATTTTATACATTGTAAGTGATGGCTTGAGTTTGGAGCGAACAGCGGACTTGATCAAACATATCTCGCCAGAAACCGAGGTTCTAAAACTTCCGGCATGGGATACGGTGCCTTATGACCGTGTTTCGCCCAATGCCAATATTGTGGCGGAAAGACTGGCAACTTTAGGCGAGCTGACTCTAAACCCGAACAAGAAGAATAAACGGATAATCATCGCCAGTGTCGGCGCGGTCGTGCAAAAACTTCCGCCGGCCAAAATCTTCAGAAATTCCGTAAGAGAAATAAAAGTCGGCGGCAAGCTCGATTTTAATGATTTTGTACATTATGCGGTTGTCAATGGCTATAACCGTGTTGAACAAGTTATGGAACTCGGAGAATATGCCGTTAGAGGAGATATCTTAGATATTTTTCCTGTCGGCACACCGGAACCCCTGCGTATAGATTTATTTGATGACGAGGTGGAAAAAATCCGCACCTTTGATGCCTTCAGCCAACGCACCACAGGCGAGCTCAAGAGCTATAGTTTTCAGGTTGTGGGCGAGGTTGTGTTGGATAACAACACCATCAAAAACTTCCGCACGGCTTATCGCGAAGCATTTGGAGCTGCGGCACAGTCTGATGAGCTTTATGAAGCTGTTTCGGCAGGGCGCAAATATATGGGTATGGAAAACTGGCTACCTTTTTTCTATGAAGAACCTTTGCCGACTTTGTTTGATTATCTTCCTGCGGCACATATTGTGCTGGACCGTAATGTTAATGAAGCAGTCTTGTCCAAGGAAGACGGCATAATGGACTATTATCAGGCTAGACAAGAGGCTTTGAGCATTAAATCCGCGAGCGAGGTAGATACTTATCGGCCGGTTAACCCCGAGCTTATGTTCATTAACAAAAAAGAGTTTGAGAACAAGGTTAAAGCGCGCAAAGCCATCAGATTTACATCTATGAGCCTACCGGAATCTGAGGGCGTAATCAATGCCGCGATTATTCCGGGGCGCAATTTTTCGCATGCCAAAAATGTCAATGCCGCGCAAGTCTACGCCGAACTCAAGGATTATCTGGCAGAGAATGCCAAATTAGCAAGAATAATTTGTTGCTATTCCGAAGGCTCAAGAGAACGCTTATTTACCTTAATGAGCGAATATGACATTAAGGATGTGAGCTTTGCCGAAAATTGGGCAGAGGCTTTGAAAAAAGCCGAACATAAACAAGTTACGATGCTGGTAATGAACCTGCCGCATGGCTTTAGGGGAGACGGGCTTTGCCTGATTTCTGAGCAAGATATTTTAGGCGAACGTCAAAACCGCAAAACCGCCAAAAAAGTAAGCAGCAAAGATTTTATTGCCGATGTTTCGTCCTTGTCTGTCGGCGAATTGGTGGTGCATATAGAACATGGTATCGGCAAATTTTTGGGGCTGGAGAATATCACGGCAGGCGGAGCCCCGCATGATTGTCTGAAAATCTTATATGCCAATGACGCAAAGTTATTTGTACCGGTAGAAAATATTGATGTCATCTCGCGTTATGGTATGGAAGATGACAATATTCAGTTAGATACTTTGGGCGGTCTGGCATGGCAGGCGAAAAAAGCCAAAGTTAAGGAAAAGATTCGTGATATTGCGGAGAAGCTGATTAAGATAGCCGCCGAAAGACATCTGAAAGTAGCGGATTGTTTTGTCCCGCCAGAGGGTTCGTATGACGAGTTTTGCGCCAAGTTTCCCTATACGGAAACGGATGACCAACTTAATGCCATTACGGATGTATTGAAGGATTTGAATCAAGGCTCGCCGATGGACAGATTGGTCTGCGGCGATGTCGGCTTTGGCAAAACGGAGGTTGCTTTGCGTGCCGCTTTCACCGTGGCAATGTCCGGTGCGCAGGTTGCGCTGATTGTACCGACAACATTGCTTGCCAGACAACATTATTATAATTTTAAGAAACGTATGGAAGGTTTTCCTGTTCGGGTAAAAATGCTTTCGCGTCTGGTAAGTGCCAAAGAAGCGGCAGAAACTAAAAAAGGTTTGGAAGACGGTTCGGTAGAAATCGTCATTGGCACGCACGCGCTGTTATCAAAGGATATCAAGTTTTGCAATTTAGGACTTTTGATTATTGATGAGGAGCAACATTTCGGCGTTGCGCACAAAGAAAAACTCAAAGCCCTAAAGTCAAATGTCCACGTCTTGACCTTAACCGCCACACCGATACCGCGCACATTACAAATGTCTTTGACGGGCGTAAAGCAATTAAGCATTATTGCCACCCCGCCGGTGGACCGCTTAGCCGCGCGTACTTTTGTTATGCCCTTTGATAAGGTTATGATAAAAGAAGCCATTTACCGCGAGAAGTTTCGTAACGGCCAAACCTTTTTTGTCTGCCCGAGAGTGTCGGATATTTTCGGTATGGAAAAAGAGCTCAGAGAGCTCGTGCCGGATATAAAAATTTTGGTGGCTCACGGACAAATGCCGGTCAGCAAGTTGGAAGATGTTATGAACGAATTTGCCGACGGCAAGGCGGATATGTTGCTGTCAACCACGATTATTGAATCGGGTATTGATATGCCGTCGGTTAATACGATGATTATTCACCGCTCGGATATGTTTGGCTTGGCACAGTTATACCAGCTTAAGGGACGAGTAGGGCGGTCAAAGGTCAGAGGCTATTGCTATTTTACCGTGCCCAAACAAAAGAACCTAAAACCCATTGCCGAGCGCCGTTTAAATATTTTGCAGGCGCTGGATACTTTGGGCGCAGGCTTTTCTTTAGCTAGTCATGATATGGATATCAGAGGCTCAGGTAATATCTTGGGCGAGGAACAGTCAGGGCATATTAAAGATGTCGGTATTGCCTTGTATCAGCATATGTTGGAAGAAGAGATAATGCGCCAAAAGAGCGGTGCAGAACAGGAAAAAGAGCAAGCAGAGATAGCCGATTGGGCACCGCAAATCACCACCGGTATTCCGATTATGATTCCCGAAGCTTATGTGCGCGATTTGGGTGTGCGTTTGGGGCTGTATAAACGCATTGGCGAGATTAAGGATAAGGCCGGAATTTTGGATATGCGCGAGGAATTAACCGATCGTTTCGGCAAGCTCCCCGAAGAGGTAGATAACTTGCTTAAAACAGTAGAGATAAAACAGCTTTGCCGCGAGGCCAATATTGAAAAAATAGATGCCGGAGCCAAGGGAATTCTGATAGCTTTTCATAACAATGTTTTCAAAGCGCCGGAGAAACTGATAAATTGGGTTGCCAAGCAGTTTGGCGTGGTAAAAATCAGACCGGACCAAAAACTTTTCATAGAGCGCGATTTGCAAAACTATGCCACCCGAGTTGAAACCATAAAGACCTATGTCGGAAAACTGGTAGATATGGTCAAAGGAGCATAAATGAGCGAGAACTTTTGCAATCTGGACTTTTATAATATGCTGGTGCATATCGTCTTCAAAAACCGTGTTTCGGAAGAGAATGTTGCGGTAAAAAATGCTTGGGAAAAAAACGGCACTTTATTTTTTGACTTATATTTTTATCGCGCGAAAAAAGGCAAGCTGATAGATGCCGCTCTGGTGCGCGACTTGTATGATTTGAACACCGAAAAATATTATTATTCGGCACAAAATTTTTATCAAGAGTTTTTGCAAAGCCGAGAAATAGCTGCCGCACAAGCGGATAAGAAGCCTAAGGCCAACCCGATTGTTGTAGATGTCAAACAATTGGAAAGCATAAAGGATGATTTAATCATTTTGACCTTTATGGCCAAATGCAATTCAAGTTTTACGGAGATTAAGATAAAAACTATCAGAAATTACATCACCCGCCTACGGCCGGAAACCAAAACTTTGAGTGAGCAGTATATCAATGCATATCTTAAGGACTTAAATCCAGATGAAGATGATTTTTATTTGTCTTTGATAAACATAAAGACCAAAACACCGGAAGAAGCCACAGCTCTGGCGACAGAAGCTTTTAAAGTAAGCGCTTCAGACGGAGCTGTAATGTATAACGAGCGCATATATCTGGCGGAACTTTTGCAAGCTTTAAGGGAATATGGCTTGGAGCCGGACATAGGCTTTTAAGCAATTCATTAGCATAAGCTGATATGTAAAAACGCAAGGAAATCAGAAGCAAACAAGGGCAAGAGACCGAAAAGAATAAAAAAAGTTGCCATAAAGACGATTCGGCGCTATACTGATAATAGTGTATGATTTTAACAATAGGTGTGGTGTGTGTGTATGTATGTGTGAACAACAGAGCCTATCTGTTAAGAGAGCATCCGCCAACTCGTTGGCGGATGCTTCTTTCAAATAAAAGGGGCTGAGGCGGCACTTGCCTAACTAGAGATTTTGCCCTCTAGATCCGCCGGGGAAGGGCATATATTGTCCGACACCACCGAAGAAGCGCTTGAAGAAGCCTTGTTGTTGACCGAGTGTTTCGGTCTTATCTTCATTAATAGCCACTTGTTTGCCGTCTTTTTCGCTCATACGGTCAATATCAATCACTTCGTTCTGCTCATTAAACTTGATGGTTAAGACATCGCGGCTGACTTCCTTGGGGGCAAGAAAAGCAATACGCTCAATTTCGGAAGACATATAAATCCACGTATTTTTATCAAAAGAAACAACTGTTGACGGACTACCCAAAATAGATTTCACCTCATATTTTGATTGCCCAAGCTTTACTTGTTCGATTCTTTCATTAGATGGCATATTACCATTGTGCGTAATAAACAAATCACGACTACAAGCAGATAGAGAGCAAATCAACAGTAGAGATAAGAACACTTTGTTTATTGACATTTAATCTTCCTTATTAGTATATAAAATTAAATATTGTCATTTATATAACATAAGGAAAGCATTAATGCAAAAAAATTTTTCATATCCGATTGTTGTAGATGAACTAACGCGCACCGAAAAAAAATATCATCTCAAGGCAACAAACAAGGATTTAGAGTATTTAACCGAGGTTCTGCAAGTTCCCGCGGTCAAAGACTTTGAGGCTGAAATATTGTTAAAAAACAATCCAAAAGAACACATTCTTAATGTATCAGGCAAGGTAAGAGCTGAGTTAGAATTAGAAAGTGTGGTCAGTTTGGAGCATTTTACCAAAGTCTATGAGCCTGAGTTCTCATTGGTTTATGATACACAAATGACATATAAAGAACAAAGAGCTTTGTTAGAAGATGATAATGCGGCAGATGTTCCGGATATTATAGAAAACGGCAAAATAGATTTAGGGCAGATAGCAATAGAACAAGTTGCGTTAGTAATGGAGGATTACCCGAGAAAAGAGGGTGAGGTATTTGAGTTTATATCAGAGTTTGATGAAGAAACAACCAAGGCTCAAAATCCATTTAGTGTTCTGGCTAAGCTCAAAAAATAAAAATTATGCTTGCAAAATTATAAAATATTGGATAAAAGGGCACTAAAGCTTTCCGAAAGTTAAAATATCTGTTGATTTTAAAAGTCAATTAGTTTATTAGAAACGTTTGGAAAATAAGAATAACAGTAACTTTAGAGTATAAGAAAATGGCTACACCAAAGAAGAAAACATCTAAATCTCGTCGCGACATGCGTCGTTCTCACGATGCTTTGGGTGCAAATTCCTATATGGAATGCCCAAATTGCGGTGAGTTGAAGAGACCTCATAATGTTTGCCCGAAGTGCGGACACTATGACAATCGTGAAGTTGTTGCACAGAAGGCAACTAACGAATAATTGAACTTACTTTTATATGATTGGAGCCGGTTTTGTCTGAAAATAATCTGGTTATTTCAATCGACGCAATGGGGGGAGATAATTCCCCCCGAGTCGTAATAGAGGGCTTGGCAATTGCAGCCAAGAAAAATCCGGACACCAAGTTTTTGTTGTTCGGTAAAGAGGCGCAAATTAGAGAAATCCTCAACAATTATCCTCAGCTTCAAAAGGTTTGCGAGATTCGCAACGCTGATGAAGTCGTCCGCAATGAAGACAAACCGTCTTCGGTCATTCGTAACAAAAACACCAGCATGTATATGGCAATAGATGCCGTCCGCAAAGGCGAGGCGCAAGCTGTGGTCTCAGCCGGCAATACGGGCGCTTTGATGGCTATATCTAAAATGGTGTTAAAAACAATCCAAAAGATTCATCGTCCGGCAATTGTGAGCATGATGCCCCACATCAACGGCAAGTATGTTATGCTGGATTTAGGTGCGAATACCGAATGCAGTGCCATCAATCTGGCAGAGTTCGCTATGATGGGTGATATTTTGGCGCGTTGCGCTTTGGGGATTACTCGTCCGCGCGTGGCATTATTGAATATTGGCGCGGAAGAAATGAAGGGCAAAGAAGAGATTCATAAAGCCGCTCAGATGATTCGCAACTCACATATGAATATTGATTTTATCGGTTATATTGAGCCGCATGAGATTCCCAACAACAAGGCAGATGTGATTGTTGCAGATGGTTTTACGGGCAATATTGCCTTAAAGTCCATAGAAGGAACGGCGCGTTTGGTTATGCGGATGATAAAAAATGCGGTTAAGGGTTCTTTCTTGGCAAAAATCGGTTTGCCTTTTATGATGGGAGTCGTTTTAAGAATCAAAAAGACGATGGACCCACGGTTGTACAACGGAGCAATGTTTGTCGGGCTTAACGGTTTATCCGTAAAAAGTCATGGCGGAACGGATGCTTTGGGTTTTTCTGTTGCGGTAAACAATGCGGCAAGTTTGGTTCGCCAAAACTTTGTTGCCGCCATTCGCAACGAAATTGAAAAAATAGATTTGGATGAATTATCACAGGAAGCAATTTATGACTTGTATTAGATCAGAGATTATTGGGCACGGACACTATCAGCCGGCAAAAGTTTTAACAAATGATGATATGGCCAAGATTGTTGAGACCAGCGATGAATGGATTACCGAAAGAACAGGTATCAAGTCCAGACATATTGCCGCTGAAGGTGAGTTGACATCAGATTTGGCAATGCATGCAGCCGAGATGGCTTTAAGAACGGCAGGCATCAGTGCAGAAGAACTAGATTTGATTGTTGTCGGTACCGTAACTCCGGATAATACGTTTCCTGCAGTTGCAACAAAAATAGCAGCAAAGTTGGGTTGCCGTCATGGTATTCCTGCTTTTGACCTTTCAGCAGCTTGCTCAGGCTTTGTATATTCTCTGACAATGGCAGATAATATGCTGCGTTTAGGCCAAGCCAAGACAGCTTTGGTTATTGGCGCCGAGACTCTTTCTCGCGTAACGGACTGGACAGACCGCAACACTTGTGTTTTGTTTGGAGACGGTGCGGGCGCAGTAGTGATTTGCGCTTATGAAGGCAAGGGCGACACAACAGACCGCGGAGTCTTGAGCACAAAAATCTTTTCAGACGGTGCGCAATATGACAATTTATATTGCAAAGGCGGTGTTTCAAGCACTCAGACGGCAGGTTTTACATTTATGAACGGCAAGGAAGTATTTAAAAGCGCCATTGGTTGCTTGACACAAGCCGCGGAAACAGTTGCCGAGCAAGCCGGTATTAAGGTAACAGACATTGATTGGTTGTTGCCCCACCAAGCCAATATTCGCATTATTGAAGGTGTTGGTAAAAAATTAGAGTTACCGGAGAGCAAGGTTATTGTAACCATTGATCATCAAGCCAATACATCCGCCGCATCAATTCCTTTGGCATTATCAGAATGCTTAGAGAGCGGAAAAATCAAAAAAGGTGATTTGGTTATATTCAACTCTATGGGTGCAGGCTTCACTTGGGGCGGCGCACTGGTCAGAATTTAATAAAATATCTGTTTAATAACTTTGACGAGATACTTGTCATTGTTTTTAAGATGGTATAGTCCTGTATATCAGTTAATTTGATATGTAATTAAGAAGCAAAGAGGAAAGAAAATGAAAACAATTACCCGTGCAGATGTTGCCGAAACCATTTATGAAGAAATCGGTTTGTCCCGCAAAGATTCTAATGATATCTTGGATATGATTTTAGATGAGATTGTACAAGAGCTTTCTGCAGGCAATGATGTAAAGCTTTCATCTTTCGGTACTTTTGCTTTGCGTAACAAGAAGGCTCGTGCCGGACGCAATCCTAAAACCGGTGTTGAAGCCGAGATTTCACCGCGTCGTGTTATCTCGTTCAAACCTTCTCAAACCATGAGAAAAATCATCAACGCTTAAATTTTAAGACAGGAAAACTGCTATGGTTGTAAATAAATCAAAAGCAGCATTCAGAACGATTGCCGAAGTTGCCGATGAGTTGGGCATTGCTACGCATGTTTTGCGCTTTTGGGAGACCAAATTTCCGCAAATAAAGCCGATGAAAAGGAGCGGCGGCAGACGTTATTATCGTCCGGATGATGTTAAACTTGTTAGTATTATTAAAGATTATCTTTATGAAAAAAGATATACAATTGAAGGTGTTCAAAAGATTTTTAAAGAAAAAGGTTTAAAGAACCTTTTAGGAGAAGAGATTCAAAAAGACTTTTTTGAAGTTCCGGAAGAACCTTTGAATGAGCAGACGCAAGAGTTTTTAAGTTCCTTGCAACAACAGTTAAAAAAGATGCGTCAAGAACTGAGTGAGGCAATAGAAAAGATATAAAAACATTTTTTTTAGCAAAAAAGCAGTTGCATAAAAAAAATAATGTGATAAACCAATAGGCGTTAAGTTTCGGGACGTAGTTCAGCTTAGGTGAGCGCTTGCATGGGGCTTGAGGCGGAAAGATGTTCCTGAGAAACATCTTTCAACGAAAGGCGAAGTTTTGTTAAAGAATAATCAAGCGACAGCGCAGATTATGAATGTTACAAAACGAGTGCCCGCAGCGAGTTAGCCTTGCGAAGCAAGACTTACGAGCCAGACAAGAAGTCGGAGACTTCTTGCAAGAAGACAAAAGTATTATTGATGGAGACATAAACGGGACGTAGTTCAGCCTGGTAGAGCGCTTGCATGGGGTGCAAGAAGTCGGAGGTTCGAATCCTCTCGTCCCGACCAGATATAAAAAGACCACCCAAAGAGGTGGTCTTTTTATATCTGTATTGTCGGACGCAGGATTTGAACCTACGACTTCTTGGATTTCTAAAAGCGAATAAGAGCGCTTGTTTGTCAAAAAAACGGAAAATGTCAAATTTTGTACAAAAAAAGTTGAAAAAAACATATTTTTGCAGTATAAAGAGATAAGTACAAAATATAAAATACAAACTATTATGGAAACGGCACTTGCAAATGTACTTAGAAATTTTATAGTCCTTGCGGATAATGATGGGACTATAAGGGATACAAATAATGTGAAAGACAAATGTCTGAACGACTTTTGTACCCGAGAAATTGGACCGATGTTGCAGTCTTGCGTCTTGCCGACTGAAATTCATCGGCAGTTACATGGAAAACCCATGTCGGAGATTTTTGTGGAGATTGCTAAGAAATGCTATGAAAAGACCATCTCTTTAGAAGAAGGTCAGGAGCTAACAAAAAGGTTGAATCTCTACATCAGACCCGAATACATTTCCCGACCTGTGTATAATGGAGCTATTGAGTTCTATTCTGCATTAAAAAACATGGGGCTTCCTATGTATATTTTGACCGGAATGGAACCAGACCTTGTTGAAGAAGGTCTGAATGCAAACGGAATGAAGGGAATATTTGATGGTATTCTTGGAGCTCCAAAAAACAAAAGGGAAAATATTGCTGAAATATTAGCTAGCCATAAAGGCTGCAGAATTTTGGCAATGGGTGATTCCTATGAAGAATATGCCGAAACCACGGCATATCCAGGGACGATATTTCTTGCCTTTGATTTTGAACAAAGGAAGAAGAGGGTATTTCCGGAAAATGTGAATGTTCTTACCCAATACGGGGAGAGCGTTTGGCAAGAAATTGAGGTGCAGTTAAAACAGCGTCTCTAAAATAATTATTAAAAAAGACCACCTGAAGAGGTGGTCTTTTTGTTTAGTAATAATATCTTCCGCCCATGCGGTCTCTTTGTCGTTGTTTCATATATTTTTCAAGAGCCTTGTAAGGGGTTCTTTTGGGAGAAATACAATTGAAGAAAGCATTAGCTAAGCTATAACCGGACATATTACGACTGGTTTTAATATCCAAAGAATCTTTAATCTTCTGTTGTTGTCTTTCTTTTTCGGATTCTGGAATATTAAGGCGGTTAATATATTCAGCATATTCCAAAGCATCTTGTTTTTGTCTTTTTGTCAGATTAACGATACTCTTGCTGATACGAAATGAAACTTCAGGATAAGCGGCTTCCATTTCAAGGTCTTTAATAGATGAAAGAAATTGGTCTAGGTCAGTATTTACGGTATCCTTAGCCGAGTTTGTTAATTCATAAAAGCGCAACATTTCTTTAAACCAAGGGGTTGTATAGGCATGGAGTTGATAGCCTGCATCCATATTTTGCAAAACCATAAAACCGCGTCTTTCACTCCATAAAATAGAGTTAATGGTTTTAGGTTGGATGCCAATAGCTCCGGCATTAATCTTTTTTTCCAAATGGTTATTCAGTTTTTTAAGGTACAAACCGTAAGCTTCATGTTTGGCAAAAGGATAGGTAACATCCATAATCTCTTCCAACAAATGCTTAGTATCTTTATCATTAATTTGCGGAGTTTCCAAAGTTCTTGGTGTCGTGTTATTCATCAGTCTGCGCAAAATTTCAATATTAGTAGTTAGATTACCTTGAGAATCTCTTGTAGAGGCATCATATTTTTTGATGTTAAGTAAATTATCGGACTGAATGTCATAATCAGGATATTTTTCTTCAACATATTTAAGGACACGCTCTAACTTTTGTTTGCGATAATCAACATCCAAGTTTGGGTCAAGACCTTTAACAGCATCATAGTACAAAACCATACGTTTAAGAATTTTATGCTGTTCGGGTTGTTGATTATGAATATAAGAACGCAAGTTAGGGAAGCTTTCATTGATGGCAATAGCATCAAGTCTGATTTGCTCAAATCTATTTTCATCGCTTGAAGGTATTTGCTCGGCAATACGACAAAGACGTGTAATATTATAAGGTGTAACCCGAGAAGTTAAGCATCTGAAAACAAAACCGCTGCTTCCGTGGTCGGTAATATCTGTTCCCCACAGATTTCCGACCGAACTTAGAATTTTATTTTTTCCGCTTTTAATGAGTGGAACTACGTTATTAATGGCACCATAAGCCAAGTCATCATCAATAGAGGGTAGTTTTTCAATATATTTATCAAAATGGAGAGCAAAGAGCATAAATTTAGCTGGGGTCAATTTATCAATTGCTTTATCCATAATATCCAGACGTTTTACTTCATCTTGCGCATCTCTGATATTTCTTTTGGTAAAGATAGGGGTTTTAACTTGCCCCATATTAGCAATTAATACGCCATAATCCACGGAATAAAACTTATCTATAATTTCCCTTTTAGTAAATTCAACATCCGTTTCATGGTGTGTATTATAAAAGACAGAGATATTTATACTATCATTTTTTGCATAGTTCAGAACCTTAGGGAAGGTTTGAGCAATTTTATCAATCAAAATATCATTTTCATCAATGCTTTGAGGTTCCTTGATATAGTTGCTCAGAACACGACATAAAAGGTTTTTATCATCATCTTCGTTCAATGTTTGAGCAAAATCTGAGAATTTATTGGAGATTTGGATAATCTTATGCAATTCAATAGGGTTTTTTGTGCAAAGTTGATAAAGCAATTCAGCTTGAGGAACTTTGAACTTTTTACCAATATTAAGGTTATCAGCAATATGTGAGATTAATTTGAAATTTTGAGCTTGTATATGCACATCATCAAAATTATTTTTAAGCCGTTCGTTGATGTCATTCACCAGAACGGACGAAAGAGAAGAATTTTCTGTCATAATCAAAAACCAATTAGTTAAAATAGAATGAAGGAAAGCTAGCACAGCTTTATTGAAAAAGCAAATGATTTTCTGTCTAAAATTAATTTTGTTACATAAATGGTGAATAACTAAGCAAGATGATTATATAAAAAAGAAAACAAAAGGAGAAAAGACATGAAAAGATTAAGTTCAGCCAGAAAAGATTATTTACATGTTATGAGTATGTTATGGGATTTTTTTACAAGTAAAACAGGCGCATTTATAATTGGTGTTGGAGCAATTGTTATCGGTATGTATCAATTTTACATCAGCAAACCGATTTTGGAATATGAATCAGCACATACCAATATTATTTCTGCGGCAGATGTAAGTGATTTGAAAGTAACTGTTAAAGAAAGAGAATATAAGGATATGTATTTAACGACTTTAACTTTGCTGAATACAGGTTCTCAGGCCTTAGATGGCGGAGATGTATCCAAAATCGGTCATGATCCGATAAGAATAATTGTCCCCGAAGATGCGCGTTTAGTGGCTTATAACATTAATACCAAACAGACTTCTCCGGCAGTTTCGGCTAAGCTTGTGCCCTATGACGGAGATATAGTAATTGATTTTGATTTTTTGAATCCCGACAATCAGATAGCCATAAATCTTTTGCACGAAAAAGAAAGCGATAAATTTGAGATAGTTGGTAGCGCGGTTAATGTTAATAGTATAAGCAGAGCTTGGAGTCCTGTTCAAAAGCGAGAAATGATAATAGGTATATTGTTGGTTTGCTTTGCGTTATATATTTTTGCTAATATTTTAAGCAGGCGCTCATAAAAAGACTTTACAATAGGGTAAATTAGAATATGTTGTTTGCCATAGGTACAACAACATATTTGTAAGGAAAAAAATGTTACATCCATGGCATGGCGTAGGGGCAGGCGAGAATGCTCCGGAAATTATTACCGCAATAATAGAAGTTCCGCGCGGTTCCAACATAAAATATGAATTGGACAAAGCCAGCGGTTTGTTGAAAGTTGACCGCATTTTGTATAGTGCGGTACATTATCCGGCGAATTATGGCTTTATTCCGCAGAGTTATTGTGATGATAATGACCCGTTGGATATTTTGGTCTTGGGGCAGGAACCTGTTTTACCTTTGTCAATTTTGCGCGCCAAACCGATAGGTGTTATGAAGATGTTTGACCAAGGCGAGATGGATGACAAGATTATTGCCGTCCACGTAGATGACCCGGAGTATGCGCATTATAAGAGCATAGACGAGCTTCCGCCACATTGTTTGAAGACTTTGCGCCGCTTTTTTGAGGACTATAAAGTTCTAGAAAACAAGCAAGTTATTATAGAAACCTTTTTAGGGCCAGATGAAGCCAAAAAAACCATCAAAGAAGCAATGGCTTTATATCAGGAAAATAAGGAACATTTAACCGGATATGAGGGGTAAGAAGAAGGCGGTTTTCCACAAACCGCCTTTTATATTGCCAAAGAAAGCTGATAATTATTGCACTAAAGCAAATCTGATGTTAAATTTGCGCAATAGGATAACTTTAGGATTGCGTTTCATGCCGCAGATTTCTTTAATTATACCGTTGTATAATGCTGAAAAATATTTGGAAGCATGTTTGGCATCGGTTGCAGCTCAAAGCTTCAGAGACTTTGAAGTGCTGTGTATTAATGATGGCTCTAAAGACAAAACGGAAGAGATAGTTCAGAGTTTTGTCGCCAAAGATTCTCGTTTCAAACTCATCAATCAGGAAAATGCAGGCTGTTCGGCTGCCAGAAACCACGGTATAGAATTAGCCGAAGCACCGTATATTGCTTTTTTGGACCAAGATGACATGCTTCATCCGCAAGCCTTTGAAGCCCTGTATTATATGGTAACAAGGTTTAATGCGGATGTTGCCGCATTTAAGAATAAGACCGTACCGGATGACTTTGTGCCGCAAGAAATTAAGCATTACAATCTGGAGGAGTTAGACTATAAGTTCAGTACAACTCCTTTTGATGACTTTTTTGCCGGAAAGAAAAACGGGCGAGGCGGCTCAGTCTTGGTTTGGAACAGATTATACAGCAAAGCTGCCGTAAAAGGGCTTGATTTTCCCGTAAATGTCCAGCCCGCTGAAGATACGATATATACACTCAAGGTTTTGTTCCAGATAAAGAATATGGTAACAACGGATGCTGAGTTTTTGTTTTATAGAGACAGTTCTACTTCGGTAATGAATCAGGGCAAGACGGAAAAATATGTCAAATCGCACGCCTTGGCCGCACAGGTAATGTATGAATATTTCATAAAGTCAGGCCTGGCGCAAGGAGAGCGGAAAAAATTGCTAAATCATTATTTGGCAAGGTTTATATTTAAGTCTTTAGTTTCACAGCCATTGCGCCTGCCGCCGGAGAAGAGTAAGCGGTACGAGTTTTGGAATTTTGCCCGAGAATGTGTGGCGATTTTGAGACAAGGCGGCGCTTATGAGCCCAAGGTTTTGGGCTGGCGGTTTAATTTGGCTTCTTATTTGTTTTTGCATAAACAATACTTAATGGCGAGGGCTTTGGTATGAAAGTTGATGTTGCGGTCCAGTCCTACAAAAAACCGGAATCTTTGCTCTATACGCTGATGAGCTTAAAAAAAGTTGCCGGAGATTTGATAGATACGGTTTATATCAATGACGATTGCTCCAATGATGGTTCTGTAGAGCTATTTAAGGATATTCGGGTTAAGGAATATTTCAGCCCCTGGAAGTTAGATGTTCGGGTTAATACGAAGAATGTCGGCATCAATCAGGTATATATGCTGAAATATCGTCCGGATTATATGAATTGGCTGTTTGTCTTGAGCAAGTTCAAGCGTTTTATAGATTCAAAAATGAGCCATAACAAAGATGACATTCGTTATCAGTATGCCATAGATAATACGGATAAAAAATATCTGATGATCATCCACGATGATGTCAAATTTTTCAAAAACATCGTGCAGTTATATTTAGATACGATGGACGGCAATCCGAATTTGGCAATCGTTGGAGATTTAGGGCAGTGTTGGCGTTGCAAATTTGCGGATGTTTGCAGTCCAAAGAAGCTGATGCAAGGTTTTCGCCCGTCAAAATATTGGCCGATAAGCCCAAACAAAGATGAAAAGGGCAATTTTAACCTCAAAAAAGGCTATACAAGAGCTTGCCGCATCAATGAATGGTGCTGTATGGTAGATGTGGAAAAGTGCAAGGATATAACCAAGCGCAAGCACTGCTTTATCGGCAATATGTATAAATACTCTGACACTTCAGCTTTTTGGTTTAGCAAAATGCTGGAATGCGGCTATGATTTTTGTGATCCTTTGCCGTCAGAGGCTTTGCGCACGCAGTTAGAGATTAGTCCCGAGCATGAGGAATATTATCTGCACGCCTGGCAAGGCCACCCCGGGCATTCGGTTTGGGCAGACCAAGGTATGGGCATTGTAAAATATAATCGTGATGAGATTATAGATTTAATGAAAAAAGAATTTGGATTTGATTTTCCGCATAAATTGATAGGGTAAAAAAATGTATTGTAAAAAGAAAAATAATAAGATAGAGGGTGTGCCGAGCTTTTATAAAAAGAGCAGCATACATTTAACCGGAAAAAATAATAAGATTATCTTTGGTAAAAACTGCAATATCATAAATTGCCGCATAAAGCTCTATGGAAATTCTACGTTAGTTTTAGGTGAAAACTGCCATTTTGAAAATACCTTAATAATGCTGACCGATTCTGAGGCCAGATTTGGCGATAACACGGAAGCCTCACGCGTAACTGTAACTTCAACGGGAAACTCTTTGTTGGACTTGGGCGCTGGTTCGGTAATTTGCGGCGAATTTGATATGCGCAACAAAGGCATCATCAAAGCCAAAAGGTTATGGACAACTTGGGGTCCGCATATTGCCGCCAACCATGGCAAGATAGAATTTGGCGATGGCGGAACTGCCGATTCCATTATTTATAACAGCGATTTTCATCCGATGTATGATTTGGAAGGCAATTTGCAGAATGAAGAACAAGATGTCATTATAGGCAATCAGGTTTGGATAGGAAGAAAGTGCTTTATCTTTAAAGGAGCCAAGATTGGTGATGGCAGTATCATTTCTTCCGGAACTTATACAGGCAAAGAAATTCCGCCGCATTCTTTGGTCGCCGGAAATCCGGGACGTATTGTTCGCAGAGACATTGTTTGGGCAGTAAAAGATAAGCCGGAGTTAAAGAAACATTTTCCGCTAGCTCCGGATGATGAAGAGGCATTTAGAGCATTTTATCATGAAGCCTATGAGGTAAATCGCACAATAAAACAAAGAAAAGGTTGTTTGTGGCTGAATTGGCTAAGAGTGTATATGGCCTTTATTTCATCAAAAAAGTAAAAAGGAGAAGATAAAATGGGAGCAACACTTTTTGCAAAAAATATAATCAGACTGTTTAAGTTTGACCTAAAGCATTTTTACAAAACTCTCCGCAAATACGAGAACTTGGACTTAATGCTGGATAATCTGAAATACGAGATTGCCGATGAGGTCAAAGACATCAAACTGCCAAAAGTATTAAAACCCTTAGACAGCATAAAAGAGATTATAAGAAGCCAAAAAAGTGTAGCTCGTTTCGGCGATGGCGAGTTTAATCTGATATTGGGGAACGCAATCGGTTTTCAGGAGTTTGACCCCAAACTTCAGGAAAGATTGATAGAGGTTCTGACTTGCCCTGATGAAGATATGTTGATAGGCATATCTGACAGATTCGGCAGTTTGGACAATCTGGAGCTCAATGTTCGCAATTATTGGCGCGATTTCTTGGGCAAGCATCGTCAAGAGATATATAAGCTGTTGGATTTTAATCGTACTTATATAGACACGCATATTACGGCCTATGGTGTGGAGATGGTGGATCATACCACCGAGGAAGCGAGAGCCGCAAGCGAGATTTTTTATAACGAAGTTCGCAAGATTTGGGAAGGTCAGGACATCACAATCATCAAAGGTGCGGGCGAAGAGCATTTCACCCACGATATTTATGACAATGCCAAATCCGTAAGCTATATTTATGGGCCTAAAGCTCACGCCTTTAGAGAATATGACAGAATTTTTGCCGAGGCTAAGGAGCTGCCGAAAGACAGACTCATAATCATCATTCTCGGCCCGACCGCCAAACCTTTGGCTTATGACTTACATAAGTTAGGCTATCGCGCCTTAGATTTAGGACATATGGCCAAAGCTTATGAATGGCTGAAGACAAGGGATAAGATTGTCGCTGGGAAATTTTTTGCAGCCTAAATCAAAGGGTTATAAGAGAAAATGAAAATATTGGTTCATCTGCACTTGTTTTATCAGGATATGCTGACCGAAATGCTGGAGCTTTTGCGCAATCTGGACGGCTATGACTATGACTTGTTTGCCACAATGTGCAAGGCCTCGCACGAGACTTTGGACGGATTGCGCCGCTTTAAGCCCGAGGTTACGATAATAGATGTTGAGAACAGGGGCTATGATGTCGCACCTTTTGTTAAGGTGTTGCAGCTGGCAGATTTGAAGCAATATGACTATATCATTAAGATTCATAGCAAACGGAATTTAAAGCGCCGCGCTTGGTTAAAAAATACGTCTTTTAAGGGCGATGGCTGGCGCAAAGCACTGGTAGGCTTTATGTCTACACCAGAACAACTTCGCAAGACTTTGGCTTTGTTCAGAAATCCGGATGTAGGGATGGTTTCCCATTATAACCTGATAACTGAGGCGGGCAAGGAAGATGTCGTAGCCAACAAGAGAGCGGACAAGTTGCTGGCGGAGATGGGCTTGCAAACAAAAGAGCACAAATTTGTCGGCGGCACAATGTTTATTGCCAGAGCCTATTTGTTCAAGCCGCTGAAAGAATACCCCTGCAAGATGGAGGACTTTGAGCCTTATAGCAAGGATGTACATGGCGGAACTTTGGCTCATGCTTATGAGCGCTTGTTTGGTTATGTCGTAACTGCGCAACAAAAAGAGATTGTTTCGTATGAGACGGAGACAAAAGCAATTAAATTCTGGCACATCGTCCGCCGCATACTTTTGACCATCGGCAGAACGATTTTACAAGTAAAAATAAACAGCAAGAACAAACTGATAATAAAGTTCTTTAAGTTACCTGTTTGTTCTTGGCAGTTAAAAGATTAAGCTAAAAGGTTTAATACTCCGAGCAAGAAAGCTCCGGCAATAATACCTGCAAAAACATCATCAAGCATCACGCCCCAAGCATTTTTGAGCTTAGTATCCGCCCATTTGACCGGCCCGAGTTTGACAATGTCAAATATCCGGAACAAAACAAAGCCTATGAGGTAGACCAGCCAAGCATTAAGGTTTTGGTATAAGAGCTGTCCGACAAACACAAAGGTCAGCATTTGTCCGGCAAATTCATCAATAACCACAAGGGAAGGGTCTTTTTCTTCTTGGTGAGAGATAATCTCATGCGTTGCCCATACGCCGATAAAGAAAGCGATGATGGTTGCCGCCAAAATTCCGGCAGTACCGAAAAAATAAGCCATAAGGAAGGCAACCGGGAGTGTGCCGAGAGAGCCGACCGTACCGGAAGCTTTAGGCGCATAGCCCAAACCGAAATAAGAAGCAAGAATATGAGCAATTTTGTTTTTCATCTTAAAAAATCCTTTCTGTTTGAGAATATTTAAGCATAAAAAAAACTCTCCGCAACTCAAAAATTGCAGAGAGTTCTTTCTTGTGAATTAAGTGTTAGATTTCAAACTTCGTAACACCTTTGTAGGCGTAGCGATAGAGTTGTTTGATTTCATCAACCAGCGGATAACGCGGATTAGCGCCGGTGCATTGGTCATCAAAGGCCAAGAGAGAAAGCTCATCAAGGTCAGCCTCAAAAGTCTTTTCATCAATACCCCATGCTTTGATGGAGGCAGGGATGTTAAGAGTCTTTTTGAGTTCCTCAATTTTCTCAATCAACAAATCAAGCTTTTCTTCTTTTGTGTTTCCGCCCAAGTTCAAATATTCGGCAACGCGTGCATAACGAGACTTCGCGCAAGGATATTTGTATTGGGAAAAAGCAGCCTGACGGAACGGATGGTCCGAAGCATTGAAACGCATAACCTGAGAAAGCAGGAGCGCATTAGCAATACCATGCGGAATATGATATTTTGCACCGAGTTTATGCGCCATAGAGTGGCACAAACCGAGGAATGCGTTGGCAAAAGCCATACCAGCCATCGTTGCCGCATGGTGAATTTTCTCACGAGCCACAGCATTTTGAGAGCCTTCATTGTAAGAAGCCGGCAGATATTTAAATATCAGGCGGATAGCTTCAAAAGCCAAGCCGTTTGTATATTCTGTTGACATTGTTGATGCAATCGCTTCCAAAGAGTGAACCAAAGCATCAATACCGCCGGCAGCGCACAAACCTTTCGGCATGGAGAGAACGAGGTTCGCATCCACAATAGCCATATTCGGTGTGAGGGCATAGTCTGCAATCGGATATTTTACGCCGGTTGCATCATCGGTGATAACGGCAAAAGACGTAACTTCCGAACCCGTACCTGATGTTGTCGGCACAGCCACCATATAAGCTTTTTTGCCCATTTCCGGAAATTCAAAAATACGTTTGCGAATATCCATAAAGCGCATAGCCATATCTTCAAACTTGAGCTCAGGGTGTTCATACATTAGCCATACGATTTTAGCAGCATCAATCGGCGAGCCGCCACCGAGAGCGATAATAACATCCGGTTGGAAAGCATTAACCAAATCCAAAGCCTGATGGATGGTTGACAAATCCGGATCCGGATGAACATCAGAGAAGATTTGGAAACTGATTCCGACTTCTTCCAAAACATCCGTAATCGGGCGTGTATAGCCTAAATCAAACAAAGGTTTATCAGTAATGATAAAGGCTTTTTTGCGCCCTTTAAGCTCGCGTAAAGCATGCGGCAAACATCCGGCCTTAAAGTAAACTTTCGGCGGCACCTTAAACCACAACATATTTTCCTGACGCATAGCAATCGTTTTAATATTCATCAAATGTTTAACTCCCAAGTTTCCGCTGACTGAGTTTCCGCCCCAAGAGCCGCAGCCCAAAGTCAAGGACGGTTCCAAAATAAAGTTGTATAAGTCGCCAAGCGCACCCTGAGAAGACGGGCTGTTGACGATAATACGCGCCGTCGGAATAAGCTCGCCATAATGCGTAATGCGGTCGTGATTGTTGGGGTTGGTGTACAAAACAGCCGTATGACCGGCACCGCCGAACATAACCAAAGATTTTGCTTTTGCGGCGGCTTCTTCAAAGTTTTTAGCCTTGTACATAGCCAAAACCGGAGACAATTTTTCAGCCGAGAAAGGTTCTTGAGGTCCGACTTCCGAAACTTCGGCAATCAAAACTTTGGTATATTCAGGAACTTTAATTCCGGCCATCTTTGCAATGGTCGTTGCTCGTTGACCAACAATGTCTGCGTTAACATGACCATTTTCCAAAAGCATTTTGCCAAGTTTTTGTTTTTCTTTTTCGTTTAAGAAATAAGCGCCGCGAGTAACAAATTCTTCCTTAACCGCATCATAAATATCTTTAACAATAATGACGGATTGCTCGGAAGCACAAATCATACCATTATCAAAAGTCTTAGAGATTAAGACGGAAGAAACGGCGGGTTTAATCTCGGCTGTTTCATCAATAACCGCCGGCACATTACCCGGACCAACGCCAAGAGCCGGCTTGCCGGAAGTATAAGCGGCTTTGACCATCCCCGGACCACCTGTTGCCAAAATGGTATCAACTTTCGGGTGTTGCATCAAATACTGGGAGAGCGTAACGCTCGGGTGTTCAATCCAAGCAATAATATCTTTCGGTGCACCGGCCTTAACAGCTTCCTCAAGCATAATACGAGCGGTTTCAACCGTGCATTTTTTAGCTCTCGGGTGCGGGGAGAAGATAATGCCGTTACGAGTCTTCAAAGCCAAAAGGGTTTTGAAAATGGTTGTTGAGGTCGGATTCGTTGTTGGAATAATACCGGCAATAACACCAATCGGGTCGCCGACCTTCATAATACCGTTCAAGGGGTCTTCTTCCAACACGCCGCAGGTTTTGGTATTTTTGTATTTATTATAAATATATTCTGCGGCAAAATGGTTTTTGATAACCTTATCTTCCATAACACCCATACGGCTTTCTTCAGCAGCCATCTGAGCCAAAGGAATACGCAATGAACTCATCTTAAGAGCCACGCGCTTAAAGATTTCGTCCACTTGCTCCTGAGTATAGGTTGCAAAAATTTTCTGAGCGGCACTAACCTTGCTGACCAAGTCATCAATATACTTTTCTTCATCAAGGATATTTTGTTCTGCCGATTTGTCTTCTTTTTTCTTCAAAGCCATTTTGTTTTCTCCATAGGGCTAATATCCAAAATTCGGCAAAAGTATAAGCAAAAAAGATTAATGTTTTATTGCTGATATTAAGATTCTAAAAATATTTTTGTGATACTTAAGAAAAAAAATTGATAAGGAAGATTGCAAATGAAACTCATAATTTTCAGACACGGCGAAACAGACGGCAATGTAAAAAACATTGTGCAAGGGGCAGGGGTAGATTGCCCCTTAAATGAACATGGAAAAATGCAGGCGGCAGAACTGAGAGATAAGCTGGCAAAGCTTAATCTGCCAGCAATCTATTGTTCTCATATGACCAGAGCCAAGCAAACGGCGCAGATTGTGGCAGGGGCAAACAATACTAAGGTCATTGAGCAAGATGGTCTGGAAGAAGTTCATTATGGGATTGCGGAAGGAATGTTGTCGGCGGAAGCGCATATAAAATTTGCAGATATTTTTAAGGCAATCAAAGATGAGAATAATCCCAATCGTTTTGATGTGTCTATCCCCGGGGCAGAGAGTGTTCGCCAAGCAACGGAAAGGGGACTAAAAGCCCTGACCGAGATAAAGAAAAATTGCACTTATGATATGGTCGGCGTAGCCACGCACGGTGCCTTAATGTATAATTTATATTATCATTATTTCGGCACCGAGCGCGTCTTTGCCAATTGCGAATATTTTGAACTGGAACTCTAAAAAAACACCTCATTTGCGGCCGGCAAATAAAGGTGTGTTTTTCATCATAAAAGTCTGTAAGTTGTCTGTTCAACTTTGCAAACATAACGAGACTTAAACCCATAACAACAAACGACAGAAACCATAAGTGAAAAGCCGAAAACAAAACAATAAATATTAATGCCGAAATGACTCATCACCCCAACCAGAGAGAATATAGCCATTAACAAAACATCAACACAGGTTTGCATGTCGTAAAATCCATAAAGAGGGGCTTTTTTGTAAAGCGCAAAAGCTATTAAAATAACCAATGCAACAATTAAGAAAGTAGCCATAATATAATAATTTTAAAAGTTAATATTCAGGCAAAAAATCATAAGCGCAAAATAATCATCTACATGCTAAAATGATATTCTGCGCTTATTAATTTTTGCTTAAAACAAATTAAAAATTATAACTTTTGTTTCAAATATTTTGCTGTGTAGCTGATAGGGGATTTTGCCACTTCTTCAGGCGTACCTTGAGCAATAATTTTTCCGCCGCCATCTCCGCCTTCAGGGCCAAGATCTATGATATAATCTGCGGTCTTAATCACATCAAGATTATGCTCAATCACAACCACCGAGTTTCCCTGGTCAACCAAGGTGTGCAGAACTTTGAGCAAGCGGTTGATATCTTCAAAATGCAAACCAGTAGTTGGTTCATCCAAAATATACAAGGTCTTGCCCGTTGCGCGTCTGGAAAGTTCTTTGGAGAGTTTGATACGTTGTGCTTCACCGCCCGAAAGTGTTGTTGCTTGTTGTCCGAGGTGGATATAACCGAGTCCGACCTTACGCAACAAATCAAGCCTATTTTTGATGGATGGAATAGCGTCAAAAAAGACATAAGCCTCATCAACGGTCATATCCAAAACATCGGCAATGGATTTATCCTTAAACTTAACTTCCAAAGTCTCGCGATTAAATCTTTTGCCTTTGCAAACATCACATTCCACATAAACATCGGGCAAAAAGTGCATCTCAATTTTGGTAACGCCATCACCCTTACAAGCTTCACATCTTCCACCGGCGACGTTAAATGAAAATCTTCCGGCCGTATAACCGCGAGCCTTAGCTTCAGGCAAGTTGGCAAACCAATCTCTGATATAAGTAAACAAACCGGTATAAGTTGCAGGGTTAGAACGTGGTGTACGTCCGATGGGGGATTGGTCAATATCAATGATTTTATCAATATTTTCCGCCCCGATAAGCTTGTCATATTTTCCGGCAGGTTCGCGACTGCCGTTAACTTCTTTGTTGAGGGCTTTGAACAAGGTTTCCAAAATAAGTGATGACTTTCCGCCGCCGGAAACACCCGTAACACAGGTGAGTGTGCCGAGCGGAATTTTAACATCCACATTTTTAAGGTTGTTTGTCTTTGCGCCTTTAAGCCCTATAAATTTGCCGTTGCCTTTGCGGCATTTGGCCGGAACGGCAATAAATCTTTCGCCGTTTAAGTATTGAGCCGTCAAACTATCAGGATTTTTAAGCACTTCCTCAACCGTGCCTTTTGCCATAACTTGGCCGCCTTTCTCTCCTGCACCGGGACCCATATCCACCAAATAATCAGCTGCGCGAATAGCATCTTCATCATGCTCAACAACAATCACGGTATTACCGATATCACGCAGGCGTGTCAGTGTTTCCAACAAACGGTCATTATCACGTTGATGAAGACCGATGGAGGGCTCATCCAAAACATACATAACCCCGGTTAAACCGGAGCCGATTTGCGAGGCTAAGCGAATACGTTGAGACTCACCGCCGGACAAAGTTCCTGATTGCCGATTAAGCGACAAATAATCAAGCCCGACATTATTTAAAAAGCTTAAACGGTCAACAATTTCCTTAATGATTTTATGAGCGATTTCGGCTTTTTTCGGAGAGAGAGTTTTTTCCACGCCCATAAACCATTCATGCGCTTTTTTAATAGACATTTCGGAAGCTTCCATAATATCAAGCCCATTAACCTTAACCGCCAGAGCTTCAGGCTTAAGTCTCTTGCCGCCACAAAATTCGCAAGGCGCAGCGGATTGATATTTTGAGAACTCTTCTCTGACCCAAGCGGAATCCGTTTCCAAAAAGCGCCTTTCCATATTGGGAATAACCCCTTCAAAAGGCTTGTCTGTCATAAAGCGAGAATAATACATCGGTACACAGACATTACCAGAGCCGTATAAAATAACTTTTTGTGCTTCTTCGGGAATATCTTTCCACTTGGTAGAAGGCGAGATATTTAAGAATTGGCACAGAGAGTTAATCGTCTGCCCGTAAAAAGAAGAATGCGTTGTGTTCCAAGGCGCAATAGCCCCCTGAGAAAGAGACAAATTCGGGTTTGGAATAATCAAATCAGGGTCCATATAAAGCTTTGCCCCGATACCGTCGCAATGCGGACAAGCGCCGAACGGGTTATTAAAAGAAAATAATCGCGGCTCAATTTCTTCAATCGTAAAACCGGAAACAGGGCAGGCGAACTTGGAGGAAAAAACGGTGCGTTCTTTGTTGTCTGCATTTTCGGCATATACAATGCCGTTGCTAAGTTTTAAACCGGTTTCCAAAGATTGAGCCAAACGTTCGCTGATGCCGTCTTTGACCACAATACGGTCAACAACGACCTCAATGTCGTGTTTGAAGTTTTTGTTAAGCGTGGGCAGGTCTTCAATCGTATAAATTTCGCCGTCAATTTTTAAGCGTTGAAAACCTTGTTTCTGCAATGATTCAAATTCTTTCTTAAATTCGCCTTTTTTGCCGCGAGCAATAGGGGATAGGAGCAAGAGTTTTGTCCCAAAAGGCATCTCCAAAATGCGGTCAACCATTTGAGAAACAGTTTGCGATTCAATCGGCAAGCCTGTTGCGGGAGAATAAGGTGTTCCGGCGCGTGCCCAAAGCAGACGCATATAATCATAGATTTCCGTAACCGTACCCACTGTTGAACGCGGGTTGTGCGAGGTTGTCTTTTGTTCAATGGAGATAGCCGGCGAAAGTCCTTCAATAGAGTCAACATCAGGCTTTTTCATCAGCTCCAAAAATTGGCGCGCATAAGCAGACAAACTTTCCACATATCGGCGTTGCCCTTCGGCATAAATTGTGTCAAACGCCAAAGAAGATTTTCCTGAGCCGGAAAGCCCCGTGATAACCGTCAGTTTGTCTTTGGGAATATTGATGTCCACATTTTTCAAATTGTGCTCTCTGGCACCTTTAATTTCAATAAATTTTTCGCTAGCCATTTCAACCTCACTCAAATTGAGCATAATATAGATAATAGCAAGCATAAAGGCAAATAAAATTTTGTTGCAATTTGCGGCATTTTGATTATGATGAACAAGTTGTTTAAACAATAAGAATTTGTTATATGTCGGGAACTTTTACTAAAATAATCTCAGCTTTGAGTTTGTTATTGCCATTTGGCGCATTGGCAGATGTCAATGTGGCTGTTGTTGCGCCCAAGGCCGGAGAATATAAAACTCTGGGTGATGAGATTATTTCCGGTGTTCGTATTGCCGTTGATGATATCAATGCGCAAGGCGGGTTAAAAGGAGAAAAGATTAACCTGATTACGGTAGATGACCAATGTGATGATCGTTTAGCTGTTTCTACGGCGCAAATGATGGCGGTTAACACATCGCCGACGGATAAAATGTCTTTGGTTATTGGTCCTTATTGTAATAATGCCTTTGACGAAGTTTCAGACATCTATGCCAAAGCCAAAATTTTTCAAATAATTCCAACGTCTATCTCAGCCAAGGAAGCAACAAAAAACCAAAAAGGTTTGGTTAAGATGGTTGGCTACAAGGACAGACAAGGCAAAGATTTCTACAACTACTACAAACATCATTTTGCCAGCAAAAGAGTTGCTCTGGTTTATGACAGCAACAACCGTGAGGTCGTGGAGATTGCCGCCGCCATTCAAGGAGAGTTTCGCAAAGAAGGCAATGCCGACAAGCTTCGCGCATTTAGCTTTGAGACATATAATAATGACTATGACAAACTAGCCGAAGCCGTACTCAAAAACAACATTGATTTAGCCTATATTCTTGGCCGTTCCGAGAGTATCGCCAAGCTTTCCAAAGAACTGAAGTCAGAAAACAAAGACTTTGTGATATTTACCAACAAATATCAGGCGCAGGAAGATTTCAGTCGCATTATGGGAGATTTGGCTGAAGGCTCATATTTTATCGGCTTGCCTTCCTTAAAAGATAATCCGAACTTTGCCGAAACTTTGGTCAAGCTGCGTTTGCTTGGGGTTGAGCCCAAAGGCTTGGCTGTTTACGGCTATTCAGCGGTCAAACTATGGGAAGAATTGGTTGAAAAAGCCGATTCGTTTGCCTATGACAAATTAGCCTCGGTGCTGAATACCCAAACGCTGGACACAAGCTGGGGAGAAACCATGTTTAATAACGGAAATCCTGAAAATTCAGTCAATTATGGAATTTATCAGCTTCAGGCCGGTGAATATACACAGGTCTATTGATTTTGGTTTTAATCTCAATTTTTTCATATTATATTACACGATAGTTTTTAATTCATAGTAATAAGGTAAAATCTGTTATGGTTGGAAGTATAAATAAAGTCATTTTGGTTGGCAATTTGGGTGCAGATCCGAAGGTCAGCAACACCGCCAGCGGCACAAAAATTGTTAACTTAAACATTGCCACTTCTGATAGCTGGAAAGACAAGGTCTCCGGCGAAAGAAAAGAGCGCACGGAATGGCACCGCGTAGTCATTTTTAACTCTCAGTTGGCAGATGTTGCCGAGAGATATTTGCGCAAAGGCTCAAAAGTATATCTGGAAGGTCAACTCCAAACCCGCAAATGGGAAGACAACAACGGTCAGGAGAGATATACGACAGAGATTGTTTTGCAAAACTACAGCGGCAATCTGGTCATGTTGGACGGCAGGGGTGATGGTGTTCCGGCCGGAGGCAATGACGTATTTTCAGGCTCAGCAGGTAGCGGTTGGGATTCAACACCTCCGGCAGATGCTGCTGCTTTGGATGACGACATTCCGTTCTAAGTTGGTGATTTTTTCAAAAACGGTTCGGTTATCAAAACCGAGCCGTTTTTTTTGTGCCAAAAAAAGCCTTATTTTGCATCTTGCGTTAACTTTTGGAAACTAAGATTTTTAAAAAATCAATTTTAAGGCACTTTTTTTGCCCGTAGAAAAGAAAATGGTGTTTATAAGTCGGATAAAAAGTTAGCGAAAGGAATGTCTTTTTGCTATATTAACGTCAGTTTAAAATGGAAAGGTATGTTTAATGACTGATGAAATTGATAATGAGAATGAATTAGATAATCAGATTACGACGGTCAGAGAAAGCGGCGAGGACATTTCGCCCATCTCCATCACGGAAGAAATGCGCCGTTCTTATCTTGATTATGCAATGAGCGTTATTGTTTCGCGTGCGTTGCCAGATGTCCGCGACGGTTTAAAGCCGGTACACCGCCGCATTATTTATTCAATGTATGAAAACGGCTATGACTATAACCGCCCGTATCGTAAATCAGCCCGTATCGTCGGTGATGTTTTGGGTAAATATCACCCGCACGGCGATATCTCTGTTTATGATGCTATGGTTCGTATGGCTCAGCCTTTTTCAATGCGCTTGCCCTTGGTAGACGGACAAGGAAACTTTGGTTCAATGGATGGAGACTCAGCCGCTGCCATGCGTTATACTGAAGCCCGTTTGGAAAAAGTTGCTCATGCCTTGATTGAAGACATTGATAAAGAAACCGTAGACTTTATGCCCAACTATGATGAAACGGTGCAAGAGCCGACGGTTTTGCCGGCACGTTATCCAAACTTGCTGATTAACGGTGCCAACGGTATTGCCGTAGGTATGGCCACCAACATTCCGCCGCACAATTTGGGCGAGGTTATCACGGCTTGCTGTGCCTATATTGACAATCCGGAGATTAGCATTGATGACCTGATTTCCATTGTCCCCGGACCGGACTTCCCGACGGGAGGTATGATTTTGGGTTACGGCGGAGCAAAGTCAGCTTATTATACGGGTCGCGGTTCGGTAATGATGCGTGCCAAATGCACCATTGAGGAGCTGCATAAGGATAAAGAGGCAATTATTGTCCATGAGATTCCGTATCAGGTCAATAAGGCCGCTTTGGTCTCTCGCATTGCCGAGCTGGTTAAGGACAAGAAACTTGAAGGTATCTCGGATATCCGTGATGAATCCGACCGCCAAGGTGTACGCGTTGTTATTGAGGTTAAGCGTGATTTTCAGGCCGATGTCGTGCTCAATCAGCTTTATAAATATACACCATTGCAGACCAGCTTTGGTATGAATATGTTGGCGATTAACGGTGGCCGCCCGATGATGATGAACCTAAAAGACATCATCGCCGCCTTCATTGAGTTCCGCGAGGAAGTTATTCGCCGTCGTACGATTTATGAACTAAACAAAGCACGCGACCGTGCGCATACTTTGGTCGGTTTGGCTTTGGCTGTGGAGAATCTTGACCCCGTGATTGAGCTTATCCGCACATCGCCGAACCCTCAGGAAGCTAAAGATGCTTTGTTGGCAAAAGCTTGGCCGGCAAAAGATATTGAGCCCTTGGTTCAGTTGATTGATGAGCCGGATAGAAAGGTTGAGAATGGCTTATATCACTTGTCCGAAACTCAGGCTAAAGCCATTTTGGACTTGAAACTCCAAAGATTAACAGGTCTGGAAAGAGACAAGATTCATGAAGAATTGATGAGCATTGGCGAGGATATTAAGGAATATCTGTCCATTCTCTCCAGCCGTGAGAAGTTGTACGGCATTATGCGTGATGAGCTTGTCGCCATTAAGGACGAATATGCAACACCGCGCCGTACCAAGATTGAAGATATTGAATATGACACGGATATTGAATCTTTAATCCAAAGAGAAGAGATGGTTGTAACCGTAACTGAGGCTGGCTATATCAAGCGCGTTCCGCTAAATGCTTATAAGGCGCAAAAACGCGGCGGCAAAGGCAAGTCCGGTATGGCGACCAAGGACGAGGATTTTGTAACCCGTCTGTTTGTGGCCTCAACCCACACGCCGGTTTTGTTCTTCTCTTCCAAAGGTTTGGTTTACAAGATGAAGGTTTACAAGTTGCCGCTCGGTTCTCCGACCTCAAAGGGCAAACCTTTCATCAATCTGTTGCCTTTGGATGAAGGCGAGACCATTACGACAATTATGAAGTTGCCGGAGAATGAGGAAGAGTGCAAAGATCTGTCAATCATGTTTGCTACGGCTCAAGGCAATGTTCGCCGCAACTCGTTAATGGACTTTGTCAATGTTCAGAGCAATGGTAAGATTGCCATGAAGTTGGATGAAGGCGACAAGTTGATAAATGTTCGTATTTGTACGGAAGACAACGATATTATGTTGGCGGCGCGCAGCGGCAAATGTATCCGCTTCCCGGTAACGGAAGTTCGTGTCTTTGTCGGACGTAATTCCACGGGCGTACGCGGTATCAAGTTAGCCGATGGTGATGAGGTTGTTTCTATGTCTATTTTGAATCATAGCGATGCCACCTCAGAACAAAGAGACGAATATGCGCGTATTAAGCGTATTTTGTCAGAAAGAGGCAATGATGCCGAAGTTTCAGAGCAAGAGACAAGTGAGACGAACATTTTGACACCTGAGCTCTATAAAGAGATGAAGGAAAAAGAACAATTCATCTTGTCTGTAACCTCTACGGGCTATGGTAAGCGTACGTCTTCTTACGAATATCGTACGACGGGTCGTGGCGGTCAAGGTATTGCCAATATGGAAATGTCTGCCCGCAACAAAGAGATAGTCAGCTCCTTCCCGATAGAAGATGACAACCAGATTATGATGGTAACCGACGGCGGCAAATTGATTCGTATGCCGGTTGAGGATATCAGAATTGCGGGCCGCAAGACCCAAGGTGTCATTCTCTTCCGCACGGCAGAAAATGAAAAAGTTGTTTCCGTAACCTGGCTTGATGCAGATGCCGGAGACGACGAGGAGCTGGAGGAAGAAACCGGAAGCGAAGTCTTAGGCGAGAGCGTTTCTGAAGTTGATGAAGACTTAAATGATTCAGTCAATGAACCGGAATCCGAAGAAGACTTTGAATAATCGTAATTTCTTTAAAGAAAAAAGCCGTCTTGCAGACGGCTTTTTTTGTACATACAGTCAAAACAGTCTAAATATTTTGTCAAAAAAATGTTTACTATATATTAAATTTATGGTATTAATATTCATACACTGTAGAAATTGTATAATTTTTGCAGCAAGTACCGAAAGAAGGTACGGGACTGTCGTAAGTCCTCATATTGAGTCCGGTGAAGGATATAACACCGTCAAATTGCTATATACAAATTTGTATAAAGCAAGATTATATCCCCTTGATCATGTGACGCGTCCATGGTCGGGGAGCCTTAAGTATATGTTCAGAGACGGCGTCTGGCAATTGGGGACACCTGTTTTAAAAACTTAGGGAATCATCTGACTCAATATGATTTACGAACTCTCCGACCACCTTCTTTAGGGTGGTTTTTTTAACAATGGAGAAGAATCATGAATGAGCTTAGTGAAGAAATGTACAAATTATGGTCAGATATTGTAAATCATAAAGGAAATGCTGAAGAGAAAGCCTTAAAATACCTTGATAAAATAGAGCAGACTAGTGCACAAGAATTTAAGAATGCATATCCTCTGGATATGTGGGAAAGCCGTATAGAAAGAGATTTACATAGCATAGCTGACGCTTTGCCTGAGAGTAAAGCAGTCGCTCTCAAAATGACAGAGTTTACAGATAAGCGTCTTGAAGAGTTATACGGTAATTGGTGCTTAGGGTCATACAAGAATCTAGCTGAAAAGCTATTGTCACAACATCCCGATGATGAAAACTTGGCGGACAAATGGTTTAGTATTGCACAAAAAGGATTAGATTATATTCAGAAAAGAGGTTCTAATTGGGGAGACCACCAATTTTTGGAAATTTTGACTGTAATAAAAGATAATACTCCAAACAGCAATAAATATGATGCTTTGATTGCCAATATTGTAAATAACAGAGAAAAAACAGGCGAGGAACTTGTTTGCGAGATAGACAGAAAACTTATCAGCGACAATCCGAACAATCCGGAAGTTTTGGACAAAGCCTTTCAATCTCTGGCTAAAGAATTATCTGGATTTGAGCATTATGATACTGATGAAGTATTGAAATATAATAATTTTTCGTCAGGAAAATACCTTAGCAATACTGTAAGCAATCATTATATGTGCAAAGAAGATAAAAATAAAATTTACAGCGAAATTGCACTGGAAAATATTAATTCACCTGAAATCGTTGAAAGATGTTTGGTCGCCAGCGCTCAGTTAGGCTGCGTATGGAATAGTTTGATTTGCAACAGGCTATATGAAAATGGTTATAGAGATAATAATTTTGAAGACAGATTTGTTGAGAAATTAAACAAAGGCGAAATTATTTTTGATGATTGCAGCTTTGAGCAAATCAGCAAACTTGCCGATAAATTGGATGCTGAAGTTATTAAAGATGTAACAATAAGAACCGGCGATAAAATTAATGCCGAAGAGACTCATGCCAGAAAATGGCATCACGAACCGAATATCTCAGCAGAAGAGTATAAAAATAGAGACAATATGGTTCAATTGTGTAATAAACATTTGGAACAAGCAGCCATAGAAAAAGCCAAAGCCGAAAATAATCCGTCAGTCATTTTTGTAGATGTTTATGTTGGTCAAGGATATGGCGACATTGCCGAACAAGCATATATCAGGGATGAAAAAGGCAATTATCAAGCGACAGAATTTATAGATGATTTAGTCTTTAATAATGAAGATTCTTCAGCCCGAGATATGATTGATTATGTAAAAGAGAACAAAGGTCTTGTCTCCACCGGAAAAGGCATTTTTAAAATGGAAGATAACGGAGAATTCAGACAGATTGAAAGCAAGCCGGGCTATTCATATCGTAGAATAAGCAACGATGCTTATTGGAGAGATGTTGCAGAGATTGCGGCAGCCAAAATGCTTTATAGCAGAGGTTCATATAAAGAAAGCACTTTAGTTTCCAAGAATCCCGTAACCGGCAAGTTTGAGGATGTTCCGTTCAATATCAGCTATAGCAATGGAGACCATCTGCAAGGTTATAAAAAGGATAAAGATGGAAATAGCAAAACCGTTATTTATAAGAGAGATAAAGAAGACGGAAAATTCTATCCGGATGCTGAGTTCCCTTCAGGAGAATATATGGGCGGCGGTTATAGTGAAGACGGCACATATTCGATATCTTTCTATAGTAATGATGGCAAACAATATCGCTATGTAAGCAACGAAAACGGAAGTGCTTTAGGTGTAAGAGACGGTATGAGCGGAAAATATAAGCAGATTGACCGTTTCCACGGAGCTTATGAGAACAAGCCACATACACAACGCCCGATGGAAAATCTGAAAGAGATTTTAGCTAACAGCAAAGAGAGGATGAAAAACAAGTTTTCGCATCCTGAGCAAAGCAAAGTCTCAAAAACAGATTTAAATGTTTCGTCAAGAGATGATGGCGGACGTTAACTCTAAGTATTATTAAAAAAACTCCTATCCGAAGCAGGATAGGAGTTTTTTTTGTTAATGAATTATAAAAAGATTTAAGTTAGCTTAATCTCAAAGTGAAGGAGAAAAAGATGCAAAAGCTCAAACAAGACAAATGGAAAGTTCTTTCGCGCAAATATTTATATACGCGGCCATGGTTAACGGTTCGGCAAGACAGCTATGAGCTACCGGACGGCCGAGTCTTGCCGGAATATTATATTTTGGAATATCCCGAATGGGTCAATACTTTGGCCATAACCAAGGATAAGAAATTTGTCTTTGTCAGCCAATATCGTCCGGGGTTGGAGCAAAATGATTATGAGCTTTGCGCAGGGGTGAGTGAAAAGACGGATAAAGATATGGAAGCGGCCGCCCGCAGAGAGCTGTTGGAAGAAACGGGCTTTGGCGGCGGAAGATGGCGAGAATATATGGTTATCTCGGCCAATCCGTCCAGCACCAATAATCTGACGCATTGTTTTGTGGCGGAAGATGTTGAACCGATTGGCGACAGACATCTGGATGCCTCGGAGGATTTGCAGGTTCATTTGCTGAGCCAAGACGAGGTGCGGGAGCTTTTGGTAACGGACAACATCAAACAAGCCACACAGGCGGCTTCTTTATGGAAATATTTTGCTGAAAATAAAATTTTATGATTTTTTTAGACAAAATGCTTGCAATTTTGCCAAAATGAGGGTAGATTAAACCTCATATTTCAGTATAATTGTAGGCAAGTTTATTATAATTTTTATTTTTACGCATTGTAATGCCTGCAATTTTCTTCGTTTTTGATTGTATAACCCTTTAATAATTAAGTATATGAACCAGAAAAAAAGAGAATTAGTTTGGCATTACGCCAACTTGATTCATGAACATTTGTGCTTAAAAACCAACTGCTTTAACCAAGATGGCAGTTTGGTAAGTGTCAAATACATCGCCTGCATAGACGATGATCCAAAATCAGCCGTTTATGCTGCGTGGCTGTACCATAAGGCCAGAGCAGAAGACCAAAACCCGATTGTCTTGTGCATCGGTGGTCTGGGTTTGCTTTCAAAGCACCTCAAACCCAAAGATGCGGTTTTTTATTCGGAAGCGATGCGCCTTGCCGATGTCTGTATAGACTTAGGCGTGCCGATAGAAAACCTCATCATTCTGGATAAAGGCACCAACAGCGGAGAAAACGTCCGCGATGTGGCTTCTCAGATGGTTCAAGAACTCGGAGACATTGTTTTTGCCGTAACCAAACGCTTGTCTTTGCGTTGGGAACGGACATTCAAAAAACAAATTGCCACGCAAATAGCTAAAATCCAAAGTGAAAAATATCATCACGAATATAATCCTGAGATGATAAAAACACCAAAGGATTACTACTATGTAATTAATGAAACTTTGGAAGAAGCCTGCTGCTGGATGAACGGCAAGCGCGTGGGCAATTGCCAGATGATGTTCCATGAACTGGCCAGCATCTATGACCGCTGTGTCAAATATGCCGGAACTTTCCAGCTTCCCTTGGACTTTGAGCCATCAGATGAGCTGAAAGAAGCGGCGGCTTATCTGGCAAAACGCTACCGTATTAAGAATGGCAAAATGGGCTTGCGCGAAATCTGCCAGTACGTTTACTTGCTGGTAGATTTAAAGAAGCACTTGCCGGATATGAGAGAAGAACAAAAAAATGTAATCGCCCAAAAGCAGCTTGAGTTTTCAGCTGAGTTTGGCATAAAATTTTAAGCATTATGTGTAATCAAGTAGAATTAATTGAAGCGTTGACCGCAATGGGTTTTGACGCTCAGTATGCAGGAACACTGCTGGTGGTAACAGTAAATAACCGTAAGGATGTCCCCAAGGTTATCCAAAAGACGGTGAAGAATGCCAAATCTTTACCGGTGTTCATCAAATTTCGCGACCCAAGCATTGAGCCGATGTACTACGGCAGCGCTTTGGCTATCGCAAAAATTATTGGCAAATTCGGCTGTGGTGCAGATATGGTCTGCTGCTGGAGAGCCGACAAAAAAATTGACTATGAAGAGCTGGAGGACTTCCTGAGGGCTCTACATAATCGCTAAAAAAACAAAAAAACGGTTCGGTAGTCTTTAGACGCCGAACCGTTTGGCTTTTTAAAATAATATTTTAGTTAAGTGCCACAATACCATGCGACAAGGCATAAACCGCCCATAAAGCAATCACAATCAGCAACACCGCAAGGATGGCTTCACCTTCAGAGAAGGCGCGTTCCTTTGGGCTTGTTTGATGTCTTGCCCACATATAGACCGGAATACCCAATGCCATAAAGATAACCGCCATCAGCAAATAATTAAGTCCGGCGGCGTAAATCAGCCACAAAGCATAAACCGAGCCAATAAGACCGGAAAACAAGGCTGTGGAGCGCTTAATATAAATTTTGTTGGGATAATCGCCGTCTTCGCAAATCTTCCACAGATAAGCGCAGCTAGAGAAGTAGGCTGGCAATACCATAACACTGGTAATGCTGAGCATGGTGTTCCAAGCATTGTTTGAAAAATAAACCAACAAAATAAACAACTGCATCAAAGCGCTTGTAACCCACAAAGAAACAGACGGAGCCTGATTCTCGTTCTCAATAGCAAATTCTTTGGGGAAAGTTCCGTTTTGCGCAGCGGCTTGCGGAATTTGCGCCGTAACCATTGTCCAAGCCAGCCAACTGGTCAAAACCGAAATCAACAACCCGATATTCATCAGCCAAGCACCCCAAGGACCAACGATTTTTTCCAAAATTCCGGCGGTTGAGGGGTTGGCAACAGCGGCTAATTCCTGTTGCGACATAAAGCCGAACGGTAACAAAGAGAGCAAGATATAGATGATTAAGCAGCCCATAAAGCCCAAAACCGTAGCTTTGCCGACAGCTTGCGGACTGGAAGCGTGCTTAGACATCACAACCGCGCCCTCAATACCGATAAAGGCCCAAAGCGTAACCAGCATTGTGCTTTTAATTTGGGTTGAAAGTCCGCCGATTTTGGCTTTGGTAATCATCTGTTCGCCCCAGAAGTTGAAATCAAATTTAGAGAACTCAAAGACAAATAAGAGGATTAAGATAAACAAAATCAACGGTAAAATTTTGGCAACCGTACCAATGGCATTGATGATGGTTGCTTGCTTGATTCCGCGCAAAACCAAGAAGTTGAATCCCCAGATGAGGATAGAGCCACCGATGATTGAGGGCAGATTGTTTCCACCGGCAAAATGCGGCGGAAAGAAGTAGTTAAGCGCATCCATGGTAATAACGGCATATCCGACATTACCGCAGATTTGGCACAACCAATAAGACCACCCGATGGTAAAGCCGACATAAGGACCGAAGCCCTCACGGCTATACATATAAATACCTGCGGTCAAATCAGGTTTTGCGGCAGAAAGAATGCGAAAAGTGTTGGCGATAAAGAATACGCCGAACCCCGTAATAATCCAAGCCAAAAGGACAGCCCCGGCCGAAGCGCCGGCAGCCATATTTTGCGGCAAGGAATAAATACCGCCGCCAATCATAGAGCTTATGACAATGCAAGCCAGCGCCAAAACGCCCAAGCCCTTTTGCGAAGCTCCCGAAGCGGAGGAAACATCTTTTTTGTCAGCCATAATTTTTTCCTTAAAAAAACGAGGAGAGCGGAATTTATCCGCATCTCCAGATACAAACATTTTTTATTCGTGAGCAGGGTCTGCATGCTCAAAGTTCAAAAAGCCCATAGCTGTCAGGCTGTAACCGAACTGTTGCGTGATGTTAACATAATTATGCCACATCTGAAATTCGGAATGTTTTTCAACTCCTCTGAGTTCCAGTTCATGTTTAAGAGATTTATTGAGCCACATTTGCGCATGCCCCTGAGCAATTTCGTCATCAATAAATGTGTCAAAATATTCCACATATTCAGCAGCCCAACCGCCGATAAGCTCACCTTTTTTGTTCTTTCCCCAGCAAACGCCAAGACCGGTAGCAATAGCTTTGTGGTCATCACGGCTGGCACCGTTTGCTGCCATAATCACCTCCAAAACGGCACCATGCTTGAATTGTTTAACGATTTTATCATTTAAGGGAACAATTCTGCCAAAAAGCTCTTTAGGCAAGACGGAAGTGTAGGGAACGATGTTAAAATTTTCAATTCTGGCCTGCATCAAAGCGGAATCATAGCAAAAAGTTTCAAACGGTTGTGGCGGAATACCGTCATCAGCTTGTCCGGCACCACCGGTAATAAAAGCAAAAGTAGGATAACGTACACCTTCGGTCATTATATTTCTCCTTTAAAAAACAAAATTTGTAAAAAATTTGTGCTTAATAGAACTAATCTCTGAAGAGCTGATTTCAACGTGGTTATAAAACATTCTGATATATCCACATCTTCCGATAAGAGTTGTAATTTGAACAAATCAGAGTATTTTTTTATATAACTGATATTCTGAGGAGGAAAATATGTTCGGACTAAAAGTATTTGCCGCAACTTTGGCAGTTTTAACAATAAGTGCTTGTAAGGATGAAAACAATCAGGCAGCTGTTCCGGCATCGGCGCCGGTTGTTGAGGCCATCAAGGTTGAACCGCATAATGTTCAGCTGAGTTTTGAATATGCCGCCCGAGTTCAAGGTTCCAAAGAAACCGAGGTTAGGGCGCGTGTCGGCGGAATTTTGCTGAAAAGAAATTATGTAGAGGGTTCCAAGGTCAAGGAAGGAGATGTCTTGTTCCAAATAGACCCCGAACCTTTTGAGGTAGAACTCTTGCAGGCCAAAGCCGAGCTCTCACAAAATCAGGCGAATTTGAAGGCAGCGGAAACCCAATGGGAACGCGTTTCCAAGTTGTTTAAGGAGCGCATTGTCAGCGAAAAATCAAGAGATGAGGCTCTGGCCAACCTTGATTCCTTGAAAGCGACCACAGCTTTAGCAGAGGCTAAAGTAAAATCTGCTCAGCTTAACTTAAATTATACCACGGTCAGAGCCCCGATTAGCGGTATGACCAGTATGGAAACTCAGAGTGAAGGCTCCCTGATTGCGGTTAATACGCCGATGACCACCATCACACAGTTTGATCCGGCCTATGTTATTTTTTCCGCCTCAGAAAACGAGATTTTTAAGTTGGGAACAATGGTGGAGCAGGGGTTAATTGTTAATCCGCGCCATTCCAAAACCGTTTATGCCAAAGTAAAATATGGCAACGGCAGTGTTTATGGCTATGATGGCGAGATAAACTTTGTCAACCCGAGCATAGATGAAAGCACGGGCACATTAAAACTCCGCGCCGTATTTCCCAATCCTGAAGGCAAACTTGTCCCCGGTCAATTTGTCAGACTTCTCTTAGAAGGTCTAATCCGTAAAGATGCCATAGTTGTCCCTCAGGAAGCTGTTATGCAAAGCCCGACCGGTTCATCAGTTTATCGCATCAATTCGCAAGGTCTTGTTGAGGCTGTACCGGTAACCGTAGGTTTGACCACACCGGAAGGCAACTGGATTATAGACAAAGGTCTTAATGCCGGAGATGTCGTTGTTGTCAATGGTTTGATGAAAGTTCGTCCGGGAATGCCGGCTAAAGCCGAGATGAAGGAGTTTTCAGTACCGAGCGTATCAGAACTTCCGGAGGTTCAGCCGACAGAGCCCGAAACAAAAGTTGACGAAGGCGCTGTCAGCAACGATGATGTCGTGGTTGAATATCTGCCCTTGGAAAATGCCGATGAAACGAGTGTGGAACAAACCATAAATCCTTCGGATGAGGCAAATAAAAAAGCTGATAATGTCATCATTTTAGAAGAAGTTCCGTCAAATGAGGCTTCCGCTAAGCAAGAAAGCTCCGCCGAAACGGAAGTATACACAGACAAAGTATTAAGTCAGTCTGAAAGTGAAGTTTTAATCGCCGGATAAGATAAATAATAAGCAATCAGGAGTTGCCATGTTTTCAAAATTTTTCATCAATCGTCCGATTTTTGCCACTGTTATATCATTGGTTATTGTTTTGGCCGGTCTGGTATCAATGAAGGCTTTGCCGGTTGAACAATATCCCAATATCGTACCGACCGAAATCCAAATTACCGCCACATACCCAGGAGCCACGGCCGAGGTTTTGGCTGATACGGTTGCAGCACCGATAGAGCAGGAAATAAATGGTGTGAAGAATATGATTTATATGTATTCCAACGCCACCTCAAGCGGATATTTAACGATTGGTGTTGTCTTTGATATCGGCACGGACCCTGACCAAGCCACAATAGACGTCAACAACAAGGTTCAGGCTGCAACACCGAAACTTCCCTCCGAGGTAACCAAACAAGGCGTAACGGTTAAGGAAAAATCCAACTCCATTTTGCAGATTATTACCATGCGCTCCACCTCGGATAAGTATGATACGGTATATGTTTCAAACTATGCGCTGTTAAATGTTATTGATGAAATAAAACGTATCAAAGGCGTAGGCGATGCCTCATTGTTTGCCTCGCAGGATTATTCTATGCGGATATGGCTCAGCCCGGATAAGTTGGCAGACTATAACCTAACACCGCAGGATGTCATTTCGGCGATTCAGGAGCAAAACTCGCAGTTTGCCGCCGGACAATTCGGTCAACAGCCGATGGGTGAATATCAGCCTTATACCTATAGTGTAAACACCAAAGGTCGTCTGGTTGATGAAAAAGAGTTCGGCAACATTATCTTAAAAAGCAACAATGACAGCGGAGCTTTGTTGCGCTTGAAAGATGTCGCAAGAATAGAGCTTGGCGCGCAAGATTATAGTGTTGTCTCTAAGTTCAACGGCGAGGATGCGGTAGCTTTTGCCATATATCTCCAGCCGGGAGCCAATGCTTTGGAAACGGCGGAGCTGATTAAGAATAAGATGGAAGAGCTTTCGGCGCGTTTTCCTGATGGCATAGTTTATGATATTCCGTATGATACAACTTTGTTTGTAGATGTTTCCATCAACGAGGTTATTCATACGTTTTTTGAAGCGGTTCTGCTGGTTATCTTGGTTGTTTATTTGTTCCTGCAAAACTTCCGCGCAACTTTGATACCGATTTTGGCCGTTCCCGTGTCTATTATCGGTGCTTTTGCCGGAATGTATTTATTGGGCTTTTCCATAAACCTGCTGACCTTGTTCGGTCTGATTCTGGCAATCGGTATTGTGGTGGATGATGCCATCATTGTTTTGGAGAATGTGGAACGCTTAATGACCGAGGAGGGGCTGTCGCCGAAAGATGCCGCAATTAAAGCCATGGAAGAAGTATCAGGTCCGGTTGTTGCGGTAGCTTTAGTTTTGTCTTCCGTATTTTTGCCGATTGCCTTTTTGGGCGGAATGACCGGCGTAATGTATCAGCAATTTTCCGTAACCATTGCCATCTCGGTCTTAATTTCGGCTTTGGTTGCCTTAACGCTGACGCCGTCTTTGTGCGCGCTGATAATCAAGCCGCATAAAGAAGGACATGAGCCGGCAAAATTTTTCCGTTGGTTCAATGCCTTTTTTGACAAAGTAACCGAATGGTATATAAGTGGTGTAAAGCTATTTCTGCGTTGTCGTAAAACAGCAATAATCTGCTTTGTCGGCGTTTTGTTAGGCATCTGGGGATTATTTAAGATTGTCCCCGGTGGCTTGGTCCCGATGGAGGATATGGGCAATCTGTTGATGGCTTATGATATGCCGCCGGCATCATCTTTGCCGAGAACCGAGAAATTTACGGATGCTGTCTCGGCAGAAATCTTAAAGGACAAAGATGTTGCGGATGTCTTAACCATTAATGGCTACAATATTTTGTCTTCTTCGCAAAATACTTATTCCGGTGTAAGTTTCATCACCTTGCAAGATTGGGATAAGAGAGAAGGTGCTGCCAACTCCGCCTCAACTTTGGCAAGCGTATTTACACGGATAGGTCTCAGCCGTCCGGAAGGCATTGGTTATGCATTCAGTATGCCGCCGATTATGGGTTTGAGTATGACTGGAGGCTTTGAAGGATACATCCAAAACCGCGCGGGTAAAACCTCAGAGGAGCTGATGAACAAGGTTAACGAGTTTATCGCTGCCGCTGAAGAAAATCCGGCATTACAAAATGTCAAAACAACCTTTTCGGTTTCAACACCGCAGTATCGGATTGATTTAGATAGAGAAAAGGCTCGTATACTCAATGTTCCCATCAATGCCATTTACGCCGTGTTGCAGTCAACATTCGGCAGTATGTATGTCAATGACTTTACCTACATGGGGCGCAACTTCCGTGTAACCTTGCAGTCAGAGGACAGATTCCGCCGCACGCCGGATGACTTGCGCTATGTTTACGTTAAGTCAAATAATGGCGAGCTGATTCCGATAAGCACTTTGATAACGGTTGAGCGCGTAACCGGACCTGAACTGGTCAACCGCTTCAATATCTTTCCGGCAGCCAAGATTATGGGCGACCCCGCACCGGGATATAGCTCGGGTCAGGCAATTCAGGCGATGGAAGATGTCGCCAAGCAAGTGTTAGGTAATGATTATTCTTTGGCATGGGTCGGCTCCGCTTATCAGGAGAAATTGGCAGGAGGCGCAAGCACACAAGCTTTTGCCTTTGGTTTGATAATGATTTTCCTGATTTTGTCGGCGCAGTATGAAAAATGGTCTTTGCCTTTTGTAGTTCTGCTTTCTGTACCTTTTGCGGTTTTGGGAGCTTTGCTTGCCGTATGGTTAAGAGGTATTGAGAACGACCTTTACTTCCAAGTCGGTCTGGTAACCTTGATTGGTTTGGCGGCCAAGAACGCTATCCTGATTGTGGAATTTGCCGTAATGAAGGTTGAGGAAGGCTTAAGTTATGCAGAAGCAGCGGTTGAGGCCGCCAAGCTGCGTTTCCGCCCGATTGTGATGACTTCTTTAGCCTTTACCTTCGGTGTGTTACCTTTGGCAGTCTCTACGGGAGCCGGTGCGGCCAGCCGTCATGCTATCGGTACGGGAATGATAGGCGGTATGATATTATCAACCTTTGTGGCAACTTTATTTGTTCCGATGATGTTTGCCATCATCGGTGAGGCCTTTGCGCCTAAGAAGAAAGGATAGAAAAATGACCCAAGCTATTATCCTGACTATGGTAAACAGCAAAGAGCAGGGAAAACTGATTGCGCATAATCTGGTTGAGGCAAAACTGGCTGCTTGTGTTAATATCATAGAAAAAGCCACTTCGGTTTATTGGTGGCAAGGAAAAGTTTGCGAAGAGCCGGAGCTTTTGCTGATAATAAAAACCGAGTCTGCAAATTTTGCCGAGGTCAAGGAGCGAATACTCAGCCTACACGAATATGAGCTGCCGGAAGTCATAATGTTTAACATAGACAAAGGTTATGATGAGTATTTGAAATGGATAACGGCAAACAGTTAAAAAAATTCCCTCGAAAGAGGGATTTTTTTTTGCGTTTTTTTACCATTTATTAAACTTGGATGATGTAGCTTACAGACAGTATTTTACAATTATAACTAAGTTTCTGTCTTAAGCTTTTGTTCGTGTCGATTCATCGCTTTATTTGTTCTGATTCCTCTTTAAACCGATGATTTTCTGACCAGATTATTTGCTAGCTTCAAACATTTAGGTTGTCGGATAAATGTTTGCGAAAAGCCTGATTCCCCATCACGCTTTTATTTTGGCTCCGTGTTCATATCTCTGAACAAGTCGGAGAAGTTACACGGCAGCATTTCTCAAGTCATCTGAATTTTTTCGTAATTGCAAGTGCGAAAATTTTTGGAAGACAATCCCCATAAATTCAGTTCCGGCCGGACTGCTATTTATAAAAAATTAGTTGGTTGATTATTTTAGTATATATACTGTCAAAAAACGCTTCTGAAACAAAAACCGAGAAGCGTTTTTTTGTTTTTAAATATTGCAATTCGGGCAGATTTCCGTTAATCCTGAAAAAAAGGACTATGCCCATGATATTTATAAAATCTCGTCAACGCCGCGAAAAAAGAAAACGCTTAATAAAAACACTGTCGGTAGTGCTTGCCGCAGTGCTGTTTTCGGTTGTTGTGTCATATTTGTTTTTGTCAGGATTTAACTATCTGGAAACTTGGCTCGGCTGGAAGAAAAATATTATTGCCGGTTTAATAACGGGACTGATGGCTTGTTGGTGCCTGTTGGGGGTAATTATCCGCTATGTGGCGCAAAACAAGTATCATAAGTTTTATGATAAATTATCTTTGGGCGTATATGGCTTTTTGTTTGTGGGGCTGATTGTTGCTTTCTTTCTGAACTTTGGGGCAGGGATAGGCATAAGCTTTTTGTGTTTGAGCGTGGCAGAAAGCGGTTGGGTTTGGTGGCATCAGGCGGATAAAGGCGCAAGGAAGAGATTGAAACGCCGCTTGCCATGGATTTTTTATCGTTAAAATAAACCAAAGCCCCTCAGAGAGGGGCTTTGAAATATAAAATTACAAGTCGGCAATCACGCTCATACTGATAATCTCATCAGGGTCATAAACCGCGCCGTTCGGACCTTCGCCGCGTTTGATGAGGTCAACAAACTCCATACCGGAAGTAACTTCGCCCCAAACCGTATATTGTCCGTCCAACCAAGGACAATCGGCAAAGCAGATAAAAAATTGGCTGTCGCCGGAATCTGGATTCATCGCGCGAGCCATAGAAACCGTGCCGCGCTTGTGCGGGTTGCGGTTAAATTCAGCCTTGAGCTTATGCCCCGTGCCGCCCGTGCCGTTGCCGTAAGGACAACCGGTTTGCGCCATAAAGCCGTCAATAACACGATGAAACTTAAGACCGTTATAAAAACCGGCACGAACCAATTCCTTAATCCGAGCTACATGGTTTGGCGCATCATTAGGATACATCTCAATAATTACATCACCGTCTTTGAGCTTAAGCAAAAGAGCGTTTTCCGCATCCTTAACTTTGTAGGAATGCTTGATTTTCTTAGCTCTCGTTTTGCTGACGGAAAGTTTTTTTGTTTCATTAGCTTTCAGGCTCTTGGTTGAAGGCTTACTAAGCTTTTTAGCTTCGTCATTTTTAAGCATTTTTGTTTCTTTAGCCATAATTTATTCTCCGTTAATAAACAATCTCAGAAAAGTATTCATTATTAATATAGTTATCAATAGCGCGTTTTGCATAATCCGAAATATTATCAGGCAGAGCGTTGAGTGCAAACCAATGCAAATCAGAACATTTGTCCGGCTCGGTTATTTGAGGTTGACCGCAGAATTTTTTAGTAACCAAAACATATTCTATGGATTGCCAGTTCCAAGGCGTAATTCTGTGCATGGCTGAAACAATGTCTAAGTCTGCCTCATCAACATTTAAGGTCGTTTCTTCCATAATCTCGCGGCGTGCAGCTTGTTTGACCGTTTCGCCGTCTTCCATACAACCGCCGGGCAGAGAATATTTTTCGCTGTCAAACTTGTTTTTGCGCAAGGTCATAAGAACTTCATTTTTTTCATTAAGGATAATGTTTAAAACCCCGCCGATGAGTTTGAAACGCTCGCTCATTTTTCCTCCTTAATGCCTAAAACCGCATAAATATCTTTGCCGCATTTTGCATCAAAATAAGCCTTCAGCTCATATAGACGTTTAACCATTAACGCGATTTTTTCCGGCAAAATCCGATACCTTTTGCCGACACTATCCATTCTATATTCAATGCTGCAGGTTTTGCCCATATCATTCATCACATCGGCCAGCTGGATAAGCCTGTCATAGTCATCATATTCAATATCGGCTAAATATTTTTTAGCTTCCAGAAGTTGTTCTCTGTTTTGCGGATAAGTGCTGATATCAAAATCTTTATTATAAAAACAATGCGTAACCGAGATTTTGGCAATCTCCGGCAGATTTTTTTCCATCAGATAATGATAACCGATAATCCCGTGAAAAGTGTTGCCTCTGGGTTCATCCTCAATTCTGCCGGCATCATGCAAAAGACCAAAGATATAAGCTTTGTCAGTGTCTAAATCAGAACAATTTGCCGCAATTGTTTCGGCAATACGCGCCACAGCCGCACAATGCGCCCGAAAAGTTTTTTCCATATCCCCTTCAAAAGGAAGCTTACTTGCGTTCCTTTTGGCAACAACTTCTTCAAATAAGTCTTGTGCTTGTTTTCTGGTTAAGTCCATTTTACTTTCCTGCCTTGTTTAAGACATAATCCACGCGCTCTTCGGGAGAAAGTTTCTTAGGATAATACTTATCAATTTTTTTCAAGACCTGAGCCAAACCTTTGCCGTTGGCAATCTGAATTGCCAAACCGGGGCGAGCATTCAGTTCAAGCATCATCGGCCCTCTAAATTCATCAAGGACGATATCTGCACCCAAATATCCCAAGCCGGTCATTTCATAGCCTTTGGCCGCAATAAGCAAATGCTCGCGCCAGAAAGGAACTTCCAAAGTAGAGAGGTCTGCATTCGTATCCGGATGAAATTCTATCGGCATATTCCACATAACGCCTTTGAGGCTCTTGCCTGTTTTAATATCCAAGCCGACACCGACAGCCCCTTGGTGTAAGTTAGCGCGTCCGCCTGATGCTTTGGTGGAAAGACGCATCATAGACATTGCCGGATAACCTTTATAAACAATAACGCGCACATCCGGCACACCTTGATAGCTATATTCAGAAAAAATCGGGCTGAAATGCACCAATTCCTCAATCAAAGCCACATCATATTGTCCGCCCAAGCTGTATAAGCCGCTTAAGATATTTGATATATGCTGGTAGACTTCATTAAAGGTCAAGAGCCTGCCTGAGGTTGTCTCAAATTCGGTTGGTGTATAGCGTTTAATGACCAAAACACCTTTGCCGCCGCTGCCATGTGCCGGCTTAACCACAAATTCTTTGAAACCCTTAACAATCTCTAACAGGTTTTTAACCTCATTCTGCACGGAAACCACGCCGATAAGGTGAGGGGTAGTAATACCGACTTTCTGAGCCAAAAACTTGGTCTGAACCTTGTCATCAACCAAAGGATAAAGGCGGCGATTGTTGTATTTTGAAATCACATTAAAATTACGCCTATTCATACCGAGCACACCGGCTTTTCTGAGCTCGGACGGAGAGGCAAAATTTTTCAGCCAGCCGAAACCAAACATCTCACTATCCTTTCTTAACCAAGGGCGCAAAGCGTTTAAGCTCGGTCAGTCTGTACCCCGTATAAGTGCCTAACAGCATAACAATGAACAAGATAACCAGATTAAGCTCGTTGAAGGCAAACATAATATGGCGGATATACTCGTTGCAGATGACGAAATAGGTAATAATGGCAACCAAAATGCTGAAAACAATTTCTTTGGTCGCGTTCATAGCACCGTCTTCTTCCCAAGTAATTGAGGCACGCTCAATAATCCATGCCGTAATAATAATCGGGAAAAATACGGCGGAAGCAGCAATGTCAAGTTTAAGCTGATAACCGCAGATTGTTAAGGCTTGCATCATCAAAATCACCACAATCACAACCGCCGAGATTCTCGGAACCAACAGCAAGTTCAGTTTAGAGAGCAGGGCACGGATAAGCAGTCCGATAAAGATGATGAAAGAAAAGCAAATTAAGCCGGACCAAAAACCGGTCTTGACCAAAGCCATAGAAATCAGCATCGGCGTAAAAGTTCCCATTGTCTGCACGCCGATGACATTGCGCATTAAGACAATAATCAAAATAGCCAGAGGGAAAATCATCAGCCATTTAAGTGTATTTTGCTCAGCCAAAGGCAAGCTATAGATAGAAAAATCAAACCAAGTGGTTTGGTTAGCAAGCTTTGCTCTATGGCGTGCCAAATTAAAGGAGGAGCTGATAGATTTTAGTACAGAATATTTAACAACGGAATCTTCACCACCTTCAACATCAAGCAAAGAATCTCCGCCGCGCTGAATAACCACAAAGTCTTCAGGCAAGCCTTTTTTGCCGGTCTTGAGGCTATAAAGCGTCCATCTGCCTTCTGTATAAGCCTCAATCATCAAATCCGGCGTAAAGGACTTTTTGTTTTCTTCCAGCTTAATCCCGCGAACCAAACGAGTAGGCACATTTTTAAGAGCCAAAAGGTTCATTGTTGCTTCCGCAATGTCTTTTTGCTTCTTTTTCATCGGCAAAAAGGCCAAAACCGTAGCATCAGGCGGTGTCTGGTTTAGAAGGCGAATAACCTGTTGTGGCAGATTCCCCGGTTGTTTTGCCGAAAGCTCCAAAAGCTCTTTGGCAACAGCCATCTTTTGCTCGTCAAGAATCGGTTTTTCAGGGTTGGACGGAACGGGAGCGGGGATTTTTCCTCTGCCGTCCTCGTTATCAAACAACAAAATCCGATAATAGAGTTGTTGTTTTTCTTCACGTGGTTGAGAAGATAAGATAATGCGGTTTTCCTTTGTGTCTTTGCTAACCTTATAACCTTCAGCCACAACATCTTCATCAAGAATCTTATATTCTTTACTGACTTTTGGGGTGGTTAAGGAAACTTTGATTGGCTCTCCCGTTGGCACAAAATTAATCTGTGCTTCAATCGTCCATACGGTTGTAGATTTTTTCGGAGCCCAATCAAACCCCCAATAATTAATTTTATAATAAATGCTATATGCGGCAAAACAAACGGACAAAACCAGACCGATTGTCAAAATAAAGCGAACGGAAGTAAATTTTTTAAGCATAGAGACACCTTAAGAATGCAAGGGTTTAGTGAAGTGTGTTTTCCAGAGCCGTATCCACAATGGCACGTCCGGTCAAGATGTTACGACCGATGAGGACTTGGTATTCAAATTTTTCACGGTTAGCAAGAGAAAACTCTGCAGAGATAATTTCGTTGCCAAGTTTAACATCAAGCATAACAACAAAACGTTTTTCATGCTTGTTAATACGAACAATGCTTGTTTGGCGAACCAATTCTTTTTCAAAATGATGAGTTTCTCCCGTATCTTTATTAACAATAGTAAAGGAAACCCATTTTTCGCCGTCGCGCTCAAAGGTTTTGAGGTTTGATACATCAATAGAAGAAGTTTCGGCACCTGTATCAATACGAGCAGCCAAAGGTGCCTTCATCGGCAGAACATAGACAGGCTCAACCGCTCCGATAACACCTAAAGAATGTCTCATCTTATGATGTTTTGGTGTCTCAATTTCTGCCGGAGGAACAATCGCCGGAGTAATATTCGGAGTTTTACAAGCGCTACACATGGCAACAACAATTCCTAAAAACAAAAAACTTATATTTTTCATAGCCTTACCGCATATATTTCAAAACACATTTATCTTTGCTATTTACAAACAAAACGCACCAAAAGTAAAGCTAAAATATCAACTTCTGCATAGATTTTTTTAATGATTTTTACAGATTCTTGTGCTATATTTTAAACATTAATCAGCAACAAGAATAGGTTAGGGATATGGCAACAATAACACCACAAGAGCGAACAAAAAATCTGAAGAATCGTATTAAGAAGAAAAAAATTGCTTTGCTTAAAAGTGTTAAGCGAATAACGATGTATGTTGCTTTGCAGTGTGCCGCAACCATTCCGCAACCCGGAAATGCTTTGCTAGGCACTCAAGCAGCCAACCCAGGGAACAATACCAAAGAAAATATGATAAAAGAAATTGCGACCAAATCAGAGCTAAAAGAAGCTCTGAAAGAACGCAAGGACTGGCTAATTAACGATAACTTTTTTTCAAAGATTGTAAAATATCAAAATATTCTAAAGTCAAAATCGCCCACAGAAAAGAAAGATTATATTAAGAAGAATTTTTTTGACACGGTTTATCCCGTTGGCGGTATTCCCAAAGGTTCAAATTATTGCATTGCAGCGGCAATGCGTTGCCTTTATGATGTAAACAAAGAAACGGGAGATTTGGAAAAATTTATGCCGGACGGCAATACGATTGAGGGGCATAGTATGGTATCTTGCCCAATGTTTAAGGAATATATCAAAAAGAATTTTCCGAATTGTATTATTGAAAATCCGAGCAAAGAAGAGATAAGCGCCTTAGAAAACGGAGACTTCATTATTTCGCGCTCCAACGGGCGCAACACAACGAGTGGCTTGCATTTTACCACGGTCTATGATGCGCAAAAAGGCTTAGAAGCAAGTTTTAACAGTGATGGCATCAGAGCTTTCAAACCAGAAAAGATTGAGAGCATTGTGAAGTTTGGTAAAATTATAGATATTTGCTTACAAGAGAAAGTAAAGCAAATGGATGCACATTCCGCTTTGCTGGCGATGAAAAGCGGTGTTAAAGATAACAAAGATTATCAGCTCACCGCAATGAACTTCCGCCAAACCACGCAAAAATCATCAGACAGAAGCTAGCAATTTCTAAAAAAAGAAAGTTGCACGCAAGGAAAGAACAGTAGCGTAATCTGACTTTGGGTTTTGGGCCGGATCAATATAGAACTGAACATCAGGCGTTAAGGTCATCCATTTTGAAAAGCCCCAAGCCCAATAAGCCTCAATAACTTTTTCAGCATCGTGAGAAAGTTCGCTGCCGACAGCTTCTTCATCAATCTTGTTATAAGCAAAGGCCAGACCGATTTGGTCAAGCGGGTTACGGTCCAGCGGGTTATTATAAACACCGCCCAGCACCCAAGACTGATTAATTGTTTCCACATGACCGGAAACACCGTTAATTCTGGCAAAGAGGTTGAGTTTTTCACCAAAGTTTTGGGAGAAGTTCAACGACCAGCCATTGGTTGTTTCGTTTTGCTCTTTAACGGCCGGCATATTATATAACAAAATAGAATATTGTCCAGCACCCAAGCCTTTAATATTTGGTGTGTAAGAGATAGAACCGAATGTGGCATAATGCTCTTCATCTAAGTCATCAAAACTGACACTCGGGGCATCTACGTTAGAAGCATCTTGCGCCCCCAAAACAAAGGTCCAGTCAGAGTTTGGTGCAATCTGCACATAAGAACCCAGACCGGCTGTTGCATAAGAGGAGCTTGCATTTTGAGATAAGGCGTAGTTAATGAAATTGACTTCTTGGTTGGAGTCATAAGCCGAGCCGTCAAAATTAGAAAATGGAAATTGTCCGAGCCCGATAGTCAACCAATCCCATTGTCCGCCAAGCTGGTAAGTAAAGAGCAATTCATCAAAACTGGTAGAAGGCGTATCAGAATCATTAATCGGTGTTGCCGCGCCGATATTGCTGTTAAGCTTCTGAGCCTGAATACTGCCGTATCTGGTAATACCATAAGCGGCAGTAACCGTTCCCGTACCATATTCATTTTGAAAAGCTGTCCATGATGCTGTTGGATAAATTACAAACTGCTGTGAGGCTTTTTTGCCGCTAGGTGCACCGCTTTGCAACAGATAAGTCATATCAACCGAATAATCAAAGTTATATTCTTTGCTCAAATAATCCTTAAAATCCGTATAATCATCGGCAAATTTTTTACGCAATTCTTCATTAGCGGCAATACGTTGTTGTACGCTTTTGGTGGCAAAGACATCAGATGAATCCGCAAAAGAAGAGGGGATTATAGCCGCACTGCTGAGCAAGAAAGAAAGTAAGAATAATTTTCGGCGCATTTTATGTATCCTGGCAACAAAAACAAAGACTACTTTTTATCTAAACCTTGTTTTTCAAATAAAAAGAGCTGAAGAGAAAATTTTTTGCATATAAAGATTGACGAAAAAGACAAAATAAGCTACATTTATCGCAATCAAATAAGAATTATGTCAAACCCATATAATATATATAAATTATGAAAAGAAACATCACCATGGGGCAGATTGAGCACAAATTGGCCGATTTGTTCCCAATGCAAAAGTTATCTAACGTTATTCGCTTTTCGGCAGCGGATTTTAAGGTAGGAGAAGAGCAAATGCACAAAGAGTTGTGTATTTTGTTTTCTTTTAGAAACAGCAATATCCAATATTGCTGGGACTTAGACAAGAATATCATCTTCGCCAACGTTGCGGAGATTAAGTTCAAGCCGATAGAACCGGGAAACACCATCCATCTTAGCGGTAAAGCCTATCGTTTTTATCGCTTTGACAAGGACATTTGCCTTGAGGTTAGAGATGAACCCAAGCTCAAGACTTTGGCTGATGTCTGGAAGGTATGGAAAAAAATAGAAAAGGACTATAAGGAAGAGTTCCGCGGCCATTTCTATCCGACTTTTGTTAAAGCACTAGTGGATGGAAATCAGGGCTGGTTGATTGCGATGAAATACGCGGACAACGGTTACCGCGATATTTTATTCATCCGCGCTGATGATGCCGCCGATATCCGCATCCGCCATGCCAAGAGGCTGGTGCACTATGTATATCTGGAAACCCCATCTAAAACGATGGTGGAATATCCGGATTACATTAAATAAAAAATTTTTATGAAACAAGGGTCGTCCGTTTACGGATGACCCTTTTTTGTGGTTAAAACAAAACCCCTCAAAGGTGAGGGGCTTGAGTTTAGAATTTATATCCCATACCGGCGCTTAGGGCATAACCATCACTCTCTTCCAAGAACTTGTTGGCTTCAAAGTAGAAGTCAAAGCCCTCATGCTTATAATCCATACGGAAGGTGAGGATACCGCGGTCGCGTTCAGCATCATAGCTATCCATCTGGTAGCTGCCGAGCATTCCGGCAATTCTGGCTCTGGCGGCTTGGTAGGGGTTATTGAACTCATGATACCAAGTTCCGCCGGCACGCAAGGTCAAATCATTTTCATCCTTAATGCTGAATGACTTGCGGGCATAAAGTCCCAAACCGCCTTCAACCGAGAGATTATTAGCCGACTTAACTTCCAAACCGTTCTTTTCTTTAGTGCTGTCTTGATACATACCCAAGACATTAAACTCGGCAGTCGGTTCCAAAACAACGGCACCCAAGTCAAATTCCTTACGAACTTCATTAGTGATACCATAGTAGTAGTTCTTGGTGTCAGCCTTATTGTCAAATCCGTCAGCTCTGCGGTTATATTCACCCCAACCGATACCCAAGCGCGGCATAGCAATAGCTTTAAGTCCTTCGGTTGTGTAAATCAAAGGAGCCAGAACTTGCGCAATAATTTCATCACGCTCTGAGCCGTTGTCATAATCACTCTCATATCTCGTAAAGCTTACACCCAAACCATAACGGAAGTTGTTGTTATATTTGCGGTCAAATAAGGCATAAGCGCTCAAAGCTTTGTCTTCATAACCACTCAGCATATCAACATCATTTTGCTCACGATAATCATAGACAAAGTCAAACATCGCCCGAACATCTTGTGCACTTTGGTTAGCAAACAAAGTTTGGCTCATATGGCGGTTAACAGCCTTCACAATATCCATATTTTGCTTAGCAAAGCTCGGAACAAGGTTCAAGCCCATTTGCTCAGCAACGGCAGTTGTAAAGGAAGAAGCCGTCGGTGCAGTTTTAAGAACGGTGTACATATCTGAATTGGTGCCCAAAGCGTAGTTTGTTTCCAAGAAAGTTGCGACTTTTGCATTGTCAACGACATCAGCAAAGGCTTTTCTGGTCATAACCACATCGTAATTTCCGACCGCATCTTGCTGCAACGAAGCATTAAAGAGATGAGAGCCTGAGTTCAGCTTAATACCTGTATCTTTGCCCTTAAAGGAATCTTCATTGACATAAATATCATCATTTCCTTGAGTTACAATGTCTGAAGAAGCCGTAATTTCGCCGGAGATTTCCGGAGCTTCAAATGAGCCGCCCCGAGCCAACATAATAGAAGCAGTATTATTGTTTGACATTGCGGCAAAACTAATTGCTCGGTTAGAAGCTACCGTACCGCTATTAACAAACGTAGCCCCATTTGCAACCTGAATAAAGTTACCGCAGCCGGCAGATGTACAACCTGTATTATCGGTATCAGGGTTAGTGCTTGAAGAAGCCCCCGGATATTCCGTTGCAAGAGATGCCCCATTTACATTAATCGTACCATAGTTATAAATAGAACTACCACTACCTGTTGCATACATACCGATAGCACTTGCGGCATTAACATTGATAGTAGCTCCAGCCGCGTTAACCAAGGAAGCCCCGTTAGAACCATACATACCATAAGAAGTTCCGCTACCACTTCCGGTAACCGTAATCGTTCCTGAGTTTGTAGCTGTTCCGCTACCGTTCAAAGCAATACCATAAGCTTGTCCATCTTTAACTTCAATATTTGAAGTGTTTGAAACAGACCCACCCGAGCTGGACATACCATAAGAGACACCATTTCCCGAACCAGTAACAGTCAATGTTCCGCTATTTGTCAGGTTGCCGCCAAACATACCATAGGAGGTTCCGCTACCTGTTGCCGTAATAGAAACCTGTCCGGCATTTGTTGCAGTACCACTGCCGTTTGTTGCAATACCATAAGCTTGTCCGGAAGAAATAGTAATCTGATTCTGGTTTAGCACGGTTCCTCCGACACCATATAAACCATACGCAATCGTGCTTCCTGTACCATTAACGGTCAAATTACCGCCATTGGTTATACTACTACCATATATACCATAAGATGATCCACTTCCTGTTGCCGTAACATTCAAAATTCCGGTATTTGATGCTGTACCTGAACCATAAAGAGCCATACCGTAAGCTTGCTCAGCATTAACGGAAATAGTTCCAGATTGATTGCTTATATTTCCGCCTGCACCATAAATACCATAGGAAGCACCATTTCCAGTACCCGTAACAGTAATAGTTCCGCCATTATTATTAATAACGCCACCATATATACCATAAGCATTTTTGCCACTTACGGTTATGTTTTGGCTATTCGTTTGTTGAACAACGTTTGACGCAAACATACCATAGGCTTTTCCGTTAGAGGATGAAACTGAGATATCACCACTGTTAGAAACATCAAGGCTACTAGCGGAATTTACCAAAATACCATAAGCATTAGCAGACGAATTTGTGCCCATATACTCAACATTGATAGTTCCAGCGTTTGTAATATTTCCGCTACCCGTAGAATTGCTGACATAAATACCGGCAGCCGTATCTTGAGTTGAATCAACCTCAATACCACCATTGTTTTCAACACTACTGTCTGTAGCATATATTGCGGAAATGCTTGAGCTGCCGACTTTTATTGTTCCGTCATTAATAAGCTTACTGCCTGATGTTCCGTACATTGCATAAGAGCCGGTATAGTTATCTCCGATAACAATTTTGTTGCCGTTAGTAGCAGTACCACCATTGGCTGCATACATAGCATAAGCATCATTAGAGTTAATTTGAATATTGCCGTTATTGGTAAGAGAGCTTGAACCACTGACATACATAGCTTTTCCGGAATTATCCAAAATAATTTCAGCATCAGCAACATTTTCAGCAGATCCACCATTTCCGACAACGGACATTCCGACAGCATCGGATGCATTCAGTTTAATTGTTCCTTTATTGATAAGTGAACCAACTTTTGTGAACATTGCCGTTGCGCCACTTTGCAATACATTAATTGTGCCCGAAATATCATTTGTTATTTCAGCATTGGCGCCATACATACCAAAGCTGCCTGTCGCACCATCCTCAATAGTTATAGAGCCTTGGTTAGTCAGTGTTGCTGTGGCACCATCTTCAGCATGCATTGCATAAGAACTGGTGGCATCAACATCAAGCGTTCCTGTATTTGTAGCGGAACCGCTGTCTGTAACATTCATTGCGATAGAATCAGCATATTCTAACTCAATAGTTCCTTCGTTTGTAATTTCGCCGCTCTTTGTTTGCATAACGGTTCCGGCAATCTTCATATTAATTGTACCATCTTTAGCATTATTTATTTTTCCTTTTTCGGCATAAAGCGCGACGGAACCAGTTGCCCCGGTTTGAACATTAATGGTACCATTATTTGTTAATTCACCATTTTCATTGTTAATATACATACCATAAGATTTTTGAGAATAAATATTAATGATACCATCATTTATAATGGAGCCTTCAATATCGCCATCTAATAACATACCGATATTGTTTATTCCCGTACCGCCGGCAGAGCCAACATTAATAATACCATAAATTCCGGATGTCTTATCACCATAGTTGGTCGCATTTCCGCCTTTTGCAACATGCATAACATTAACATTGCTGGCAGAATCTGCAATGCTAAGAGTTCCGTTATTAAGTAAGTTTCCTCCTTCTGCACGCATATAGTCTGTGTTACTTTGGTTATTAACCACAGAACCAGTTATTCCATTAACGGCAGTTCCGGCTTTACTCAGAAAAGCATAAGAATTAACGGCATTGTCATCTACATAAATAATACCATTGTTGGTAATAACACCACCCTCAGCATCACTTTGCAATCCCACAGAGAAGGAAGAATAAATATTAACGTTATTTTGGTTAAAGACCAATCCACCTGTTGTCTGCATACCAATAGAATTTGTAGATTGCGTTATTGTTCCATCAGTAGATTTTGTACCAACATTGATAGTTCCGTTATTTGTAGCTACAGCTCCGGCTGCGCTCATACCAATATTATTGCTTCCAGTAAGGTTAATCTCACCACCTTCAAGATTAATCAAAGTGTCTTTATTTTCTTCAGTAGTTGTTTCGCCATCAGCACCATCACTTCCTCCCGTTCCGGTTCCGACATAAGCCATGCCTGTGCTATTACTTCCGTCAATATTAATAGCACCTTGGTTTGTTCCAGATCCCTTATTTACATAAACACCAAAAGCTTTAGCCAACATAAGGGCAGGGGAGGTATTGCTCTTTATATAAATTTCTGCTCCAGCCGTATTACTTCCGGAAGCCCCTCCGTCAACATAAATACCATAAGTAAGAGCTTTATCGTTACTGTTAGGGATATTAATGGCGATTTGTTGTGTATTGATAGCCTGTCCACCGGTGCCGTTTGCGTACAACCCCGTGCCACCGCTGTTCATCACGATTGAACCGTTATTGTTGACAGTACCCGTTAAAGTATACATGCCGTAACCAAACATATTATCAAAAGTGATATTTCCCTTATTATAAGCAGTACCATCAACCATAGATATACCATATCCTACTTGCTGGGTGCTTGAATAATCATCACTTCCCGTAAAACTTATGTTTTTATTGTTTGTAATAGTTGCATTAACGGCAGAATCTCCGGCCTTCATACCATAGTTACCATCACTAATACCATTGCTGGTGATAGTGATTTCATCATCGTTGGTCGCTATAGCATCTTTTCCGGTTAGCTCAATGCCGGTAACATTACGACCGGTCAATTCAATTTCGTTATTGTTATCAACCCACAAACCGGCTTTGATGCCTGTAGCACCGTTTCCGTTTGTGATTGTAATAGTTCCATCATTAGTGATTTTACCGGCTTGAGCCACAATACCCGTACTGGCAGCCGTATTATTGTCATCAATAAATATGGAAGCATTCTCAACATTATAAACGTCGCCGCTAGAAGAAGAAATACCGGTTCCGCCTTGTTGTAGCGTGATATTACCCATATTGTAAACACGTCCGGAAGTTGTTGCTATACCCGTACCTCTTTTTTGGAAAGTAATATTTCCCAATACTCCGTTCGTAATTTCTGCAGAGTCGCTGTATATACCATAAGAATCAACACTGGTAGATCCATCAGCCGAAACCAAAACATTCATATTAATCGTACTGTTGTTTTGGACTTTTCCTGCCTCAGCTTTAATACCATAAGAGGCAGCAGCAGGAACTTTTGACGTGTTTGTAATAAAGATACCGGAACCGCTGTTGGTAGCTTTACCATCTTCAATAAAAATACCCTGTGCTCCATCAGCCTTATTAATGGTAATAGTACCATTGTTAATTGCTTCAGACCTGCTTAAATCTTGTTTGCCGGAAGCTCCAGATTCTCCTGTAGAATTATTTCCGCTAGAAGAGCTACCTGTATTGGAGGACCCACCTGAAGAATTTTCATCATCGGTAGATGTACCACCGGAGCTACTACCACCTTGAGAACTTCCGTCTGTTCCATCAGTATTTCCGGTATCCCCAGTGTCTTCGCCGTCTGAAGCCTCTTCATCCGTCGTTGGGTCGCCGGATTTCAACACCATACCGGAGCCACTGTTTTCCAATGTAATTGTCGCACCTTCACCATTAACCAAAGTACCCGTATTTGTTCGCATACCTGTACTGGTATTTAACATGGTGATACGGCCGTTATTCGTAACAACGCCACCATTAAACGATGCCATACCGAAACCATTTGTGCTGGCAACAGTAATAGAGCCGGAAGCTGTATTTGTTAATGTCGGAGTAAGAGAATCAATCTCGGAGTTGCTTCCTTGTCCGCGAACACTAAGCATACCATAATTACCCATACCACCAACAACGGAAACAATATTTTCATTGCTGATAGTTCCGCCATGAACAGCCTGCATACCCGCACCGGCATTATCCACACCAGCAGACATTATCAAACTAATCTCGCCTTTATTAATAGCGTTTGTTTTGGCATCAGAGCGCATGCCAATAATTCCGCCGTTGCCTTTGAGTAGGGTGTTATCTTCAGGAGCGTAAGTTCCTGTTCCTGATAAAGTATAATTTAGAGATATTTTTCCATTTGCACCATTTAGCAAATATAAGCTGCTTGCACGGCGGATTAATTTTGTTCCGTCTAAAAAGCTTTTATCTAAATAGCCGCCCATTCCAACCAACGAGGTTTTAATCGCCGCAGAATCACTCTGAGCATTAAGGGTGATACTTCCGTTGTTTGACGCGGTAACAGGGTCTGCAAGATTCGGATACGGAACTTCATTAACAGTTCTCACTTGCATACCGATAATCGTACCTGCATTGGCTGTAGCCGTTTCTTCACCCGTTGTACCGGTGTCGCTTCCTCCTTCAGAGCCAGAACCAGTCCCAGTCCCAGTCCCAGTCCCTGATCCGCTCCCTGAACCAGAACCGGAATCTTCATCGGACCCGCTATTCATATCGCTAACATCAATCGTATTTCCTGTAATTGTTCCATTATTTACAAGAGAAGAGTAGGTATCGGCATACATACCAACAATCGTATCTTTGTCATTATATCCCTTAAACTGCAAATTAATTTCGCCGCCTTGGTTTGTTGCGGTTGAATGGTTACCTGCAACCATACCAAAAGCAGCATTTTGAGCCAATACTTTAAGTGTGCCGTAATTCAGAGCCTGGCTTAAATCATCTGCAGCCATACCGACAGCGGCATCCCCGATTGTAATCATAGGAGCATCAAAACCGTCCGCTGCCGTTCCGTTAATAACAGATGAGTTATTACGAGCTTTCATACCGACTTGTAAATAAGCGGCATAGTCCAAAATATTTCCGTTCAAATCAATAAGGTCAACTAACTTCTTATCTTCAGGCTTTCCTTCTGCGTTATTTATTTTGATTGTAGAGTTGTTGCTGATAGAAAAGTCATTCATTTCTGAACCATTAACCTTATTGGTAATGGTTTTATTATTATCAGCAAAATACTTAATCGGCACATAAGGAGATGTTTCTGGAGTGTCAGGATTTTTTGTTCCGGCATATTTTGCCAGACTGTCATCAGGTTCTGTATAAGGAATAAAGTAGGCACTGCTGCCGCCGCCGCCACCGCTAAAGAGAGCAACCAAGCCACCCGCAAGCAAAATACCACCTACAATCCAAGTGCGCTTTGCAACAATAAATTCCCCTTCATTAAATTTGTTGTAAGCTTGTCTTGGCGTATCATTAATATCAGCAGCACAGCTTTGTTCCATAAAGCGATCATATTGCTGCGTCGGAATATTTTGAATACACGAAGAGCGAGGGTTAGCGCCACTTGCTCTGAAAGCATTATAGGCAGTACAGTTATTTTGCAGAATTGCATGGCATAAGCCCGTATTACCAAAGCGGTCTCTGGAGTCTATGTTTAAGCCACGCTGAACAGCTGCACGCAAAGCTCTGACATTTCCGCTTGAGGCATAAGAATACATCTGTGCCAAGCTAATCGGCGGCAAACCGACAGCCAAAGTCACAGGAGAGTAAGCAAAACAAAATGCTGCCAAAGACAGTAGAGTGATTGCTTTTCTAAAAATAAACTTAATCTTCATATCCCCAAGCTTCAGATTAAAGTTACAAAAAACACTTTTATACTTTCCAACTTTTATCTGAGCTAAGAACTTTCGTCAACCGCACATCAAAGGTTATGCAATGTTTTTTAATGTTTTGTTAAGAATTTTTGTTGGATGATTGAAAAAACAAAGACTTAATATATTATATTATTTACACAAAATCATCATCGGAGAAAAAAGATGAACCTTAATAAAAAGTTATCAGAATGGGTTTCGGCAGACTTGATAACAACAAAACAAAAAGAACAACTGCAAGCTTATGAGAACAGCCGACAAAAAAATACAGCACTGAAAGCTATGCTTTTCTTGGCTAGTGTTTGCTTAGGCTTAGGTGTTATTTCCATAATAGCCTATAACTGGCAACAAATAAGCAATGCCGTAAAACTAACAAGTTATTTTGTTTTGCTGTTTGCCATAGTCGGAGTGAACATCTGGGCTTTGCACAAACAAAAAGAGCAGCTCTTTAATACAACTTTGTTTATAAATGCCTTATGGTGCTTGGCCGGAATAGGGCTTATTGCGCAAATCTATCATCTCTCATCGCCAAATCTTGAAGCTTTGCTTTTTTGGTGCTTAATAACTTTGCCTTTATTGCCTTTAGCCTCATATAAATGGTTGCCATTTATCTGGTTTCCGACTTTTGTGTTGTCATTGTATAATGTCTTAATGTCAAAGCCGGACTTCGCGAATTTTATTGAGCAGATGTCCGTCTCTTACCCGGGAGTTTTGAGAACATCGGAAATTTTACTATTAGCGGCGATTCTGATTTTAACCGAAAACAAGTTAAAGCCCATAAATGCGGCAATCCGCTGGTGGACTTATGCTTTTGTTGCGCTTTATGTCGCTTTAACGGACATTGGTGGCGATTATATTTATACTTCTTCGGCCGCAAATAATATATATACTTTTGTCTTTTGGATAATCATTGCCTTCATCACTTTCATAGTATGTTTCTTCAACAATCAAAAAAGGCATAAATATTGGGCTATAATTTTGAGCTTGTTTACGGGCTTTATGTTCATCGGCAGCATTTTGCCTGAAAATCAGACTTTACGCGAAATCTGGAGTGCAGTTTTCAGCTTAAGTATACTTTGCGTTCTGGCAAACTATGCGCTCAAAAACAATCAGAACAGGTTATATAAATTTTTGATTGCCATAATTGCTTTGCGCTTTTTTATGATTTATGCGCAAGTTTTCGGCTCAATGCTGACAACGGGAACAGGTTTAATCATAACCTCAATACTACTGTTTGCGGTAGCCTATGTTTGGAATAAACGCCAAAGATTTTTTAATAAAAGGGGATAAAGATGAAAAAACAGATTTCAATGTTATTGCTCAGCATACCGGCAATCATTTTGCTCGGCTGGCTCGGAATGTTGCATTTCCCATACGTTTCCGCGCCAAAAGTTACGATAGCCGTATCAGGCTATGACCCGAGAGACTTACTTTCAGGTCATTATCTGAACTTGCGTCTTAATTGGGATAAGACCGATTGTAAGCAGTTTGCTGATAACATCTGCCCCAAAGAAAGATTTAAGGAGAATTATCGTTATTATCTGCCGGAGGAGGAAGCCAAACTGGCGGAAAAAGAACTTTTCAAGCAAAATACAGAGGCTTATCTGGAGTTTTCGTTGCCAACAAAAGGCGAACCTTTAATTAAAAATTTTTATACTAAAAAATCCCCGTTATAAGCGGGGATTTTAAGTTTATTCGGCAGGAGTTCCCTCAAGCCCGATACCTTTTTGCTCTTTTTTCTTTTTCCATTTAAGCTTAGCATAAAGGCGCATATCGGCCACTTGGTCGGTTTCATCAATAATTTCGTTGCCAAGGATGGTTTCAATAACATCCTCAAGCGTGATAATACCAACCCAGTTTTCAAATGGGTCCACCACCAAAGCCATATGGTTATGGTCATTGAGCATAGAAATCAAGACATCTTCCAAACGAGCATCAGTAGAAAAGCTAGCCATCGGACGAGCAAAATCCTCAACCGGACGATTATCATCCTCAGCCCTGTATGAGCTGGACTTATGAATATATCCCAAAAATTTCTGCTCTGTCTCATCAACAATCGGAAAACGAGAGAAAGGTGTCGTCGTCAAAAACTTATCAAATTCTTTAATGGTAGTGCCGGGTTTAACCGTATGCACAACGGTGCGCGGAGTCATCACATCTTTTACGCGGACTTCTTGCAGGTTAATAACATTTCTGATAACGCGATACTTATTTTCATCAATAACCTTTTCATCACGTCCCATTTTAGCCAAAGCCTTAATTTCGTCTTTAATATTTGTCGGGTCATCATCGTTTCCGAACATTCCCATAATAAAGCTTGAGATATAAAGGAACGGGCGCAAAATGATAATCATAACTTTCAGGGTAACACACATAGACGGAACAAGCTTACGCCAATATTTTGCACCGATGGTCTTTGGCAAAATCTCAGATAAGACCAAAATCGCCAAGGTCATAATAGCAGAAGCCAAACCCAAGTAGGATTGTCCGTACATCTCGGCAACCTGAGCACCCACGCCGGCGGCACCAACTGTGTGTGCGATAGTGTTAAGGGTCAAAATAGCGGCCAAAGGCGTATCAATGTCTTGTTTCAAGGCATTAACTTGTTTGAACCATTTAGGGCTTTTTTCTTCAAGTTGAGCAATATAGCTCGGGGTGATGGATAATAAGGCGGCTTCCATAACCGAACACAAAAAGGAAATACCGATTGCCGTTGTGGCAAAAAATATTAAAAGAAACATTATAAAAAAAATAACCTCATATTGTTAATTCCAAACTTTAATATAACACAAATCTTTATAAAAAATAAAGAATATTTATATATAATAAACAAAAACCGTAAGAGAGGAGGGCGCATGCAACCAAAAACAGCTTTTGTCAGCGATTTTGACGGCACCATAACCGACGATGACTTCTTTGCTTATGCTAGCAATGCTTTCTTTGATGATAAGGCTTTGGAACCATGGCGAAGGTTTAAGTCCGGCGAACAAACGCATTTCAGTGCCTTAAAAGAGATGTTTGCCAAAATCCGCGTCCCTCAGGAAGAATTAGATAATTTTATGCGTAAAATTCCGGTAGATAAAGGTTTTATTGAGGCCGCGCAAATCTGCAAAGAAAAAGGCATTCCTTTGTACATCTGTTCGGCAGGTTGCGATTATTATATTAATTTCTTAATCGGCGACATTTTGCAAAAATATAACATAACTTTGGTAACTAACCATGGGGAATATAGCCCCAAACAAGGTTTAATGATGTATAAACCCGAACAAGACAGCCCGTATTTTGACGGCAATACGGGCATTTCTAAAGCCGCGATTGTGCAAAAACTGCATCGCGAGGGATATGAAGTTATCTATGCCGGAGATGGCTTGCCGGACTATGAGGCCGCCTGGAATGCCGATGTTGTTTTTGCCCGCCGTGATTTATTGGTAAAATGCTTGGAAAACGGCGTAAAGGCACATCCGTTCAAGGACTTTGGTGTTATCAATGCTTATCTGAAGGAGCTCTGAAATGTTTAACCAGCCCTATATCAACAAACAAATCAATATTCCTTATCTTTTGAAAATCGGTAACGGCAAGATTTATAAGATTGGCAAATATCTGATAGATAAAAACTTGCAGGATATTGCGCTTTTTTTAGGCGAGGGAACGGAAGAACTTATTGGCGAGAAACTCTATCAGGGTTTTAAGGATAACAATATACATATTGCGCACAAACAAGTCATCAATGACATAAGCATTGAGGCCATAAACAAAACCGCCTTTCAGCTTCCGCCGGAAACAGATGCCATTGTAGGTATCGGCGGCGGCAAAGCTCTGGATTTTGCCAAATATTCGGCGCATTTACTGCGCTTGCCTTTTGTGAGTGTTCCGACCTCAACATCAAACGATGGCTTTTGCAGTCCGACATCTTCGCTCACGGTGGATGGCAAACGCAAGACTGTCAAGTCAAGCATTCCTTTCGGTGTTGTTATGGATTTAGATGTTATCAAAAGTTGCCCGCCGATTTTCTTTTATTCCGGCATCGGCGATATGGTTTCCAAGATAACGGCTCTGGCCGATTGGAAAGAAGCAGCCAACCGCAAACTTGAGCGTTACAGCGACTTTGCTTCCATGCTGGCTTATAACTCGCTTGATTTGCTGTTCATAAAACATTCTTATGACATCAATGCGCCGGAGTTTCAGCGGAGCTTAAGCACCTCTTTGCTGATGAGTGGTATTGCTATGGAAGTTGCAGGCACATCCAGACCGGCAAGCGGTTCGGAACACCTCATATCTCATGCTCTGGACAGCATTTCGGTGCGTCCGCAAATGCACGGCTTGCAGGTCGGAACGGCGACTTATCTCTGCGCTTTGTTGCAGAATAACCCCAGCACGGACAGCCTGCGCGAGATTTTGCATAAAACAGGCTTCTTTAACTTCGTAAAGCAAAATCCGTTCAAAAAATCCGAGTTTGAGGAAACTCTTAAGCTAGCGCCGAGCATCAAGCGCGGATTTTATACCATTCTTTCGGAGCAAGATAGTTATGACAAAGCCTTGAACTTTATCAATACCGACCCGATTCTGCAGGAACTGATAAAATAAACTGTTGACGGAAGTGGCTTAGCTTATGACAGCCGCCGCCGTTTTGCCTGATTAATCCAAATATTCAGACTTTACACTGCCGTCCGCATCTACATAGCTGTGTTTTCTCCTTTTGGTATATTCATCATAGCGCATACCGCTATAGTTATAGAGAGATTTGTCCGCACCGGCAGCAAGCAAAATGTCAACAGCCGCCTGATTCCCGAAGGCATAAAATAGCGGTGTGTTTCCTTGTGCGTCCCGAATATTTACATCAGCACCTTTGGAAATCAAAAACTTCAATATCTCTAAATCTACGGGACGCGTTCCGACTAAGGCAGAAAAGATAACTGGTTTGCCGTCAGAATCTTTGGCATTCACATCAGCACCATTCTCAACCAACAAAGTCACGGTTTTCAATACATAGTCGTCCGCGCTTTGCGAAGCAATCTTGTAAGCCTGATTAATCTTATATTTCAAAAGATCCAAATCTTCCTGCGTTACGGCATCACACGACTTGGCAAAATTAACAATACAATAATTGTTATCTACACCCGATTTTATCACATCCACAAGAACATCATAAGAAGCTTTTTCATAATTATGAATTTTAAAAGGAATATGTATGGCGGATTCTAGCGGCAAAATGCGCAATTTATTTCCGCTTTCTTGATTAGGGTTAGCACCGGCTTCTAATATAATCTTAACTTTTTCCAATGCGTTATCAGGAGAAATTTGCGATGTAAGAGCTCCGAAAGCATAGGGTATATTGCCAATGGCTTTGAACAAAGGCGTTGTTCCGTTATAAGTAAGATTAACATCAAAACCATCTTTAATAAGTTTGTGCAAATCATCAGGCGAGCCTTCAAACATAATTTTTCTGAATTTTTCATAAGTTTCTTTGCTCATTTCATTTTGTGAGGCAGACGCAACAACGCTATTCTCCGCACTCAGGCTCAGAGAGAGCGGTGTAAGACAAAATATTCCCGACAAAGCCAAAGCAACAAAAGACAATTTTTTCATAAAAACTCTCCTCAAATTATTTAAAGACAACTTTAAGTAATTCTTTATATTCTTTATTTATTTTATTGTAATTGCTTAGTTTATTATTCAATAGTTCTCCGATTGTTTCATAATACCAATGCTGGTCTTCTTTGCCGGAGTTATAATCTTGCCACATACTTTCGCCGCAGTCTTGCAGGGTTCTGTAAAAAGACCGCAGGTTAGAAAGCTTGTCGGCGGCAATCAAAAGCATACCGTTTTTGCTCTTTGTGCGCTTAAGGTAGCCGATTGTTTCCAGCTTGCGCTGTTTCCATGGCATAGATTTATCTTTTTCGGTGTCAGCCAATACAAGTTTGATAATCTCTTTGGCTTTGGAAGGGGCAAACAAACATTCCATATCCGCAATTGTTTTGTTTGTGTCTTCCAAAACATCATGGAGCAGGCCGGCAATAACCAAGTTTTCGCAAGCTTTGTGCTCCATCAAAATACCGGCGACTTCAAATAAGTGAGAAACATAGGGAATATCTGAGCTTTTGCGCGTTTGTCCGCGGTGCGCCTCCATCACAAACTCTGCCGCCACAATCATCGGAGCAGTCAGCTCATTCTGATGTTTTGCCAAAAACTCCTGAAACAACTCAACCGCCCACTGATGATTATATCGCATTTTTTCTCTCCAATCAGTCGTTAATCACAATCTGCCAAGATTTTCCTTGAGGTTCATATTTATCAAATAACAAGTCGGCCATAAACTTTGTAACCACGCGCTCGTTATATTCGGAATGAATTTTTTGCCAACCTTTGCGCGCTACTTCCATACGCTTTTGCGGATTTTCTTTAAAATACCGAAGCTTATCAAAAAATTCTTCTTTAGTATCATAAAAAGCGGCTTCATCTTCTTCAAAGAGCGTAGAAAATCCGTTTCTTCTGTCAATAAAAGCCAATTGTCCGTCCGCCATAATATGCGCCAACCTGTCAGAGCTATACAAATATATATCGTTAACACGGCTCAAGTTCAAGCCCATAGCTGCTTTGCCCAAAGCCTCAATATATTCGTATCCGTTGAGGTTAGGGTTGCCTTTAAGTCCGGCCAAAAGCCATTTCAGATTCGGAACTTTTGCATTCGCTTCATCAATAATTTGCTCAATTTCCTCATCTTTTCCACAAAACTGGCGCTTGCCCGTATTTGTGCAAAGCATAATATCATAGGGCAGGCTTTCTTTCTCAAAGCAACGGTTTGTTTCAATAGAATTATCAGCCATATTAGGAAGATAAGCCACTTTATTGCGAGGAAGCTTAAATTGACGCAAAAGCTTTTCATCTCCGGTTGAAATCATCAAAACATCAACCGCATCCAAATATTTCTTTAAGGCGGCAATATTGCGCTCTGCCAACCCCGGAACAATCCAATCACAACTCCATTGCATAATGCGAAGGTGAGGGAAAATCTCTTTGATTTTTAAGATGGTATCAGCTTCAATTAAATCTGCATGCCCGATAAGCAAAGCATCGGGTTTAACGGTTTTGCAATAGTTGATGAGGTGCTGGTTGAGTTTTCTCTTGCCCCAAAAATTCATATGCCCAAAACCAAACATCCGGCACAAATCCCTGTCCGGATAGTTCAAAACCGCATAGCCGTTACGAATCAAGCCATTAGAAATTTTAATCGGAAAACCGTTTTGAAAACAACCCTTTAGGCGCATAAGATTAAAGTTAGATATATGGACGATATTCTTCATAATCAACACTCATTGTTTAAGAGATAACAAGAATTTAGCCAAGATTTTAAATAATGGACGCAAAAAACGCGGAGCTTGCCCAACGGCAGAGAACATAACCGCAATCCTGTGAATATTGCAGTCTATGGCCACCCCCATACGATGATGCCCTTGGTTAAGCGTATCTTGCACACCCAAAATCCGACAAAGCATAATATCTATCGGAAAACGGTCATCATATCCGTTGGTTAACATACTTTCCTTAAGTTTTGCATACATATCTTTTCTTTGAGCTTTGGCTATTTTGTGCTTAGAATTGGTAAATTTATAAGCATTTTCTTGAGTTCTGAAATTTCGCTCAATCTTTTTTTCCCTAATTTCAAAGGGATCAATATGATAAACCCGAGAGGAATAGAACTTATGTTTGTATCTCAACACGCGGATAAGCGGTGATAAGAAGTCAAAACGGCTGATTTTGGGTACAAAAGCAATCCGAACCGGGATAAAAGCTTGTTTTTGCTCAATAGCTTTTTTCACCGCTTCGCGCCCGCGCAGGAGCGTGTCCGGTGTTCCGCTTGATTTATCAATCCAAATCGGATTATGTCCGATGAGTAAGATAACTTCATCTGAAACATTAACTTTGTCTTTTATGTTGCTGTCTTTTAATGATATTAAATCATTCGGGTCAAGATGATAAATTTCTGATGAATAGCAGATACAAGACATAAAAAAGCTCCTTTTCCTACACAAAGTACAATAAATAAGCCTTTGACGCAAACAAAATCTGCGCACATTCCCACGCTTTTTAAACAAAGGAGTTTTGTTACGTTTTTGTTACAAAATCAGTTGTTATGCGCTTTTGTTTATGCTATAATAAAACTATAATATAATTATGGAACGGAGGCCTAATATGAGAGAGATGATTGAAACTCCGGGCATGACCTTTTTAAGAAGATTGGACATTGCCAAAGAGAACAAAACGACATTATTTGCGTTTTTGTACCAAACCCTACAGAAAGCCAATCCGTCAGAAGACAGCAAAAATTTAAGCAAAAAGCTGGATGAAGTCAGCGACTTAGATGCTATGGTCAATTACCATGGTATTCTGGCCGAGTTCCAAATCAAGCGCAACGAAGAAGCCATACAACATTCTCAAAAGCAGCTCAGAGGTTTGCAAAACAGTTTTGACTATGAGGCTATGATGCAGCGCAAAATTGCTGTTTTATCAAGTTTCAAGCCGGAAGCCAAAGATTGCATATATTTATCAATGTTGCGTTATGTAAAAGACAAAAATTATGGTTCTGCAAAAGATTTTAAACGCGAGTTCAAAAGTTACATTAATTCTTATAATCAAAATTATACAATGCAAAAAGCTTTTGCAATGCAAAGAGAAGGCGGAATTAATTATTAATAAACCAAAATCAGATAAAATCTCCTTGTTCCGCAAAACAGGGAGATTTTTTTATGACTGCTGTTTATACTTTGGGCATAATGACCGGAAATTCGTTGGATGCTACGGATATCGTGCTGACATCCTTTGAAGGAGACAACATTTCGGATATTGCAGCTTATAGCAAAGCGTACCCGAAAAGCCTAACGCAAAAAATGCTTGCTTTGCGGCAGAAAATAAACGCAGTTAATGCAGATATGAGCAAGCTTGAGCAAGATGAAGAAGTTATCAGCGCCATCAATGAATATACTATGGAAGTGGCGCAAACGGTTAATGAGTTTCTGCAACAGACGGATTTTCCCAAAGAAAAAATAGCCGCCATTGGTTTTCATGGTCAAACTTGTGATCACTTTCCGCCATCTATCGCTCAAGGCAAAGCACCATACACCATTCAGGTCGGCAACGCGCAAATGCTGGCTGATTTGACCAAAATTCCGGTCATTTATGATTTCCGCTCAGATGATATTATGAACGGAGGCGAGGGCGCGCCGCTTGCGCCGGTTCACAACCAACATTTAGCCAAAGCCTTGCAACAAAAAGGAGTATTTCCCGTTGCTTTTTGCAATGCCGGCAACACAGGTAACATTGCAATCATATCCACGGATAAGAATGGCAAAAGCATTGTCAAAGGCTGGGATACGGGGCCTTTTAATCATTATACGGACTATCTTCTCCGCAAATACAAAAACTTGCCTTATGACAAAGATGGAGCTTGGGCAACAAAAGGGCAGATTATTCCGGAGCTATTAAGAGAATTGTTTAATACCCTTGCGGTTAATGCCAATGGCAAAAACTTTTATCTTCTGCCGCCGCCGAAATCATCTGACCCCAGCTGGTATAAGGAAACCAAAAGCCTGAATTGTTCTAAATATTCCTTTGAAGACACCTTAAGAACCGTGCTTTATCTGAGTTCTTATGGCTTTGCACATAGTTTGTCCTATGTTCCGGATGATGTCTTGTTTCCGTCAGATTTTCTGATCTTTGGCGGCGGCTGGAAAAATCCGGTAGCGCTAGCTGATTTTAAGAACCTATTACAAGAAAAATCGCTTATTTTGCCGGAACATCAGGAAACTTTTGCCGAAATATATAAGCGTTTAGGTCAAGAGCCTAAAGTTGATTGGTCAGATAAATACGGCATCAGCGGTCAATATATGGAAGCGCGTATCTTTGCCGATATGGCTTATTGCCGCATCATAGGCGAGGCTTTTACTTATCCTGAGAGTAGCGGTTGCAAACAGCCCGTAATAGGGGGAATATATGTCTTGCCCTCTGAAAACAAGCCTTATTTGCTGACAAAACTATTGGAAAAACACCAAACGGCAGATTTAAATAAAGAAATCCCGGCTCCAAAGTTATGGAACCGGGCTATTAAAGCTTGGCAAACTATAAAATAGTTATTGCTGAGCTTCAGCTTCCTGATTAGCAACAGATGCTTTGATTTGCTCGGCAAGCTTGCGCATCATATTTTGCAACGCAGCCATATATTCATCTTCGCTGAGCAAACCATCATTGTCCGTATCAAAGCCGTTAAAAGCATTTTCGGCTTTGATTCTGGCTTCTTGAGTAGAATAATCAATAAATTCATCCAAGGAGATTGCGCCGTCGCTGTTTGCATCCACATTCGCAAATTCAGCCTTAACGGCAACTTTCAACTTTTCCTGAATTTCCTCGGTAGAAGGTTGTGCTTGCTGTGTTTTTGGGGCTTCTTGCGCATAAGTCAGGTTCACCGAGAACAATAAAGCCAAAGTCGCAGACAATAACATCAATTTTTTCATAATTTGCTCCTTTATAATAAGGGGTTAATAGCTTCTGGCATAGATAACATCAATTGCTGCGTCAGCTTTGCCTGTCAGCAAACATTCGCCTTTGGTGCCGCTTTGGTCAAACGGAATACAACGAATGGTGATTTTCATAGCCTTCAAAAGCTCTTCAGAGTTAGCATCTCCGCTCCATTTTCCGCGAACAAAGGCAACTTTTCCGTCTTTGCCGTCTTCAATCCAAGAGTTGGAGTTAGCAAAATATTCCTGAAAATCTTTTTGCTTTTTGATATCCGTACGCACATTCTTTTCAAGACGAGCTTTAGCTTTTTCAAACATTTCTTTTTGGATGTTTTCCAAGCGTTGCGCAACGGTCTTAACAAATTCGTCTTTGTTAAGCACAACTTTGCCTTCCGGAGTGCCGAGGCGGATGCGCTCTTTGAGCATAACATTATTTTCAGCCACATCGCGAGGTCCGATTTCCAAAATAATCGGCGCACCTTTGCGTGTCCACTCCCAAAACTTATCAACACTCTTGCGGTCGCGCTTGTCAAGCTTGATGCGGATTTTCTCGCCAAAGGGCTTTTGAGCCAAAAGCTCACTTTGCAAGCCTTTGATATAGGCCATAACATTTTCTTCATCACTGTCATTTTTGATGACGGGGATAATAACAACCTGATAAGGTGCAATTTTCGGCGGAACAACCATACCTTCATCATCTGCGTGCGTCATAATCACACCGCCGATAAGACGTGTTGAAACGCCCCAAGAGGTTGTATAAGCAAACTCGGGCTGATTGTTTTTATTAACAAAAGAGATATTGGCAGATTTTGCAAAATTCTGTCCGAGGAAGTGAGAAGTTCCGGCTTGCAGAGCTTTGCCGTCTTGCATCATAGCCTCAACGCAATAAGTGTCAACCGCGCCGGGGAACTTTTCGTGTTCAGGTTTGCGTCCGCAAATAACCGGCATAGCTAAAGTTTCTTCACAAAGCTCACGATAAGCTTCCAGCATACGTTTGGTTTCTTCCTCGGCTTCTTGTGCGGAGGAGTGAGCCGTATGGCCTTCTTGCCACAAGAATTCGCGGGTTCTCAAAAACAGGCGAGGGCGCATTTCCCAACGAACCACGTTTGCCCATTGGTTAACCAAAACCGGCAAATCGCGGTATGACTTAACCCATTTTGAGAAAGAGTCGGCAATAATAGCCTCAGAGGTTGGGCGTACGATTAAAGGTTCATCAAGTTCTGAATCTGGAGTGAGTTTGCCATCTTTCATAGAAAGGCGTGAATGCGTAACCACAGCCATCTCTTTGGCAAAACCGTCCACATGTTCAGCTTCTTTTTGAAAAAAGGAAAGCGGGATAAACATTGGAAAATAGCAGTTTTCGTGGTCGGTTGACTTAATTTTCTCATCAAAAACATCGCGGATACGCTCCCAAATACCATATCCCCAAGGTTTAATAACCATACATCCTGGGCTGGATGAGTTCTCGGCCATATCTGCTTCAGCCACAACGTTTTGATACCATTCCGGATAGTTACCGGCTCTTGTATTTTTCAATGTCATATCTAAATTCCTTTTTTTTAATATCGCAATTAAAGACCCGCAGCCCCAATGCCGCAGGTAACGCCCCAATTTAACAAAGAATTTTTAATTTGTGAATAGCTAATTTATAAAAAAAACAGCTCTGTTAGCCGCCAGAGCTGTTGGAAGAAAGAGGAGTTTTTTTCTATAAAATATCGTCAACTTCTTTGACAGCTTTGCGGTTAGACTTATCTTTCATAAATTCGGCACGATAAGCTTCTCTTGCTTTCTGGTTTTGTTTCATCAATGTATCAATTTCTTCGGCTTGTTTCATAACCAAATTTTTGTTTTCATCCGCTTGCTGTTTAAGCATATTTTTCAGGTTTTCATCTAATTGCGATTTTTCAATCTTATAGATAGCCTTGTCATATTGTTCGGCAATATCTTTTTTTTCTTTAGCCAACCAGTGGCTTTCAACCGAAAAATTATCTTTATCTGACTTTGCTTCAGCAATGGATATAAAGCAGGCAAATAAGGGTAAAAATAGCCCCAAAATCAAAGAAGATGTTCTCATTCTTAATCCTTTCCGCAAACAAAACACATTATATATATAATAACAAAAAAGAAAAAAACAACCACTAACAGGGTAAAGTAATTTTTTATAAATTATCTTGCCAAGAGTGCATAACTATATTACTAATTTAAAGGTAGTCGCCGTTAAAAAGCTTCTATAAACAAAGCGTATCAACCTGTTTGTGAAAAGGATAAAGTTATGGCAACAGGAACAGTAAAATGGTTTAATAACAAAAAAGGTTATGGCTTCATCACACCGGATGAAGGCGGTAATGATATTTTCGTTCACATTTCGGCAGTTCAGGCCGCCGGCATGAGAACACTTAATGAAGGTGCCAAAATCAATTATGAATTGGCCACAGAAAGAGGCAAAACAGTTGCCGGAAGTCTTAAATTAGCCGAATAATTACCGGCCATTTTACGAACAAAAATTAAGCTCCACAAATTTGCGGAGCTTTTTTTGGAAGTTATAAGTTTTTCAAAACTTCTTTTTTATCATTAAAAGGTAAGACCTTACCTTGAACAATCTGACCTTCTTCATGCCCTTTTCCGGCAAGGAGAATAACATCACCTTGAGCGGCATTTTGCATAACATATTTGATAGCTTCGGCTCTTTCCCCAATTTCAAGCGCATTCGGTGCTGCAGCCAAAATCTGCCGACGAATGTCAGCCGGATTTTCAAAGCGCGGATTATCATCCGTAACAATAACCTCATCCGCCAAAGCGGCTGCGATAGCTCCCATTTTCGGGCGCTTGGTTGCATCTCTGTTGCCGCCGCAGCCGAAAGCAATCCAGAGCTTGCCTTGCGCATGGTTTTTGAGTGATTTCAAAGCGTTTTCAATGCCGTCCGGCGTGTGCGCAAAATCAACATAGACACTGGCGCCTTTAGCCGTTGTGCCGACCAGTTCCATTCTTCCTTCGGGATTTTTAAGCTTGGATAAAGCGTTAATGGCATTATCTTCGCTAACCTCTGTCGCCAGAGCCATTCCGAGAGCGCAAAGTGCATTCCAAGCCTGAAAAGCACCGGTGATTTGTGTCGGAACAGAATATTTTTTACCAAAAATCTCCAAATCCAAATCTTGTCCGACTTGGTGCAGATTTTGTTTGGCAAGTTTCAGCTCTTTTCCTTTTTCACCATAAGACCAAACAGTTAGTCCCAAAGATTCGCATAATTCTTTAATTTTTTCAAATTCCGCAATATCTGCATTAAGTACAACCGTAGCACCTTTTTCCACATAATTTTCAAAAAGTTGCATTTTGGCATTAAAGTAATTTTCCATTGTGTGATGAAAATCAAGGTGGTCCTGCGTAATATTGGTAAATCCGGCTGTTTTGAATTTGAGGCCTGCAAGGCGATTCAGAGCCAAACCATGGCTTGAGGCCTCTATGGCAATGTGAGAAATTCCTTTGAGTGCAACTTCATTAAGCTTCTGATACATCGTAACATTATCAGCCGTTGTCCAACCGGTATATTCAGTTTTATCTTTTGTGCGAACGCCGAGTGTTCCAAAACTTGCGGCATTAAGCCCGGAAAAATCCCAAATTTGGCGTAAGAAAGATACCGTAGAGGTTTTGCCGTTAGTGCCCGTAACCGCGGCAAAAACTTCGGACAGGGGTTGATAGAGTTTTTTGTTGATTTCACCAAGCAAAAGAGCTGCATCTTTGCGACAAACAACAGGAACGGACAAAGAAAGCGTTTCGTCATCAGTTAAAACTGCAGCCGCACCTCTGGCAACGGCATCTTCTGCATATTTTTTATTAAGGTCGGAATCGCCCGTAAATACGGCAAATAAATCACCTTTTTCAACCTTGCGAGAGTCAACCGCAGTTTTTTCAAACTCAATATTGCCCAAAATATCAGACATCTTCATCATAAAAGTCCTCAAAAATAAAAAACTCCAGATATTCTAATCCAAAATTGCGTTTTTTAAACCATTATTTTAAGTTTTATAGAAACAAAAAAGCCCCTGCAAAGAGCAGAGGCTTTCTTTTAGGCAGATATAGATTAAAATTCTTCCTGCAATTCAAAGAAATATGCTTGCGGATGATCACAAACAGGGCATTTTTCAGGAGCTTTGGGGCTCTCAACTCTATGACCGCAGTTAGCGCATTCCCAAATAACTTTTGTCGGGCGCTCAAAAATTTTGCCTTCAACCAAAGAGTTTAAGAGAGCCTGATATCTTTCTTCGTGTCCTTTCTCAATTTTTGCAACAGATTCAAAGAGAAAAGCAATTTTTGTAAAACCTTCTTCGTGAGCTTCTTTAGCCATACGGTCATACATCGTTGTCCACTCATAGTTTTCGCCGGCAGCAGCATCTTTGAGGTTAGTAATTGTGTCAGCAACAGCGCCGTCATGGAGCAACTTGAACCAAATCTTGGCATGCTCTTTTTCGTTGTTAGCTGTCTGCTCAAACTTATCGGCAATGATATTATAGCCTTCTTTTTTTGCCTTAGAAGCATAATAAGTATACTTATTGCGAGCCATAGATTCGCCGGCAAATGCTTCCATCAAATTTTTCTCGGTTTTAGATCCTTTGAGTTCCATAGTTATCTCCTTGAAACAGTGGTTAGTTATGTTTTTGACAATGCTGACAAATACCCTTAAAAGTAATGTCATGGGTGATTACTTGTAGCCCCGTGCGCTCCAAAACTTCATCATTTAAGTTCGGGGCAACATCATAAGGCACATCGTAAACTTTATTACATTTAATGCAAACAAAATGATAATGGTTGTGCGTATTGTGGTCAAAGTGAACAGAACCTTCCAAACCCTCAATTTTTTTGATGATTCCGGTTTCGGCGAGCTGATTGAGGTTACGATAAACGGTAGCTAAGCTGATGTTTGGCATCTTTTGCTTCATCTTTTCATAAATAAAATCAGCAGTCGGATGACAAACATTCTCCTGCAAAACCTGTAAAGTAAGCTCTCTTTGACGCGAATATCTCATTTTGTTTCCATAAACGATAATGATTATTGTTATTGTTTATATTTCATTTTAAATTATTGTCAATAACAATTTTTCAGATTATCTATATAGCAACGCAAAATACATTTTAAATCAAGGAGAAGAAAATGAACGGCGTAGAAATTAAAAAAGATATCTATTGGGTCGGCGTAAAGGACTGGAATTTGGTAGAGTTCCATGGTTATACAACGCCGCATGGCTCAACTTATAACTCATATTTGATTATGGATGAAAAAATCACTCTGGTAGATGGCGTAAAACATTATATGTCAGATGAGATGATTGCCAGAGTAAAGAGCTTAACAGACTTCTCAAAGATTGCTTATGTTGTTGTAAACCATGTTGAAATGGACCACTCCGGCAATATTCCGGAAGTTATGAAATTGGCACCTCAAGCCAAAATTGTTACCAATGCGGCAGGAAAGGCGGCTTTAGAGGCTCATTTTGATACTGAAGGTTGGAATTTTGAAATTGTTAAGACCGGAGATACCTTAAATATCGGTCAAAGAAACTTGGCATTTATGACCACGCCGATGCTTCATTGGCCGGATTCTATGATGACTTATGTTAAGGAAGATAAATTATTGTTGTCCAATGACGGATTCGGTCAGCATTATGCTTCTGATAGCATTTTTGTAAAAGACGAACCCTTTGATGTTGTAATGCAGCATGCCAAGAGCTATTATGCCAACATCTTGTTCCCCTTTGGCGCGCAAGCTGCAAAAGCTTTGGATACAGCAGGCAGCTTAGGCTTAGATATTGATATGATTGCACCTTCTCATGGTTGCATTTGGTCAGGTGAAAAAGAGGTTGATACCATTATCGGTGCTTATTCATATTGGGCCAGCGGAGAGAACAAAGGTAAGGCTGTCATTGTTTATGACACGATGTGGGGTGCAACCGCAACTTTGGCAGAAGCCGTAATGTCTGTTTTCCAAGATGCGGGCATTCCGGTTGTTAAACATTGTTTGGCAGTTAAGAATGTTTCAGAAGTTATGGTAGACTTTTTAGATGCCAAATATGTTTGCATCGGCAACCCGACACTCAACAATCAATTATTCCCGCGCGTCGCTGGTTTCTTGACTTATATGAAAGGCTTGGCTCCGAAGAACAAAAAAGCTTTTGCTTTTGGTTCTTATGGTTGGAAACCTGGTGTGGTTAACCAAATCCAACAAGTTTTTGAAGAGTTGAAATGGGAAACAATTGCGCCTTTTGAAGAAAAATATACACCTAAAGGTGATACCGTAGAAAAAATCAAAGAGCGTGTTCGTGAGATGATTGCTTAAACAAAAGAACGAAGCTGACACAAAAAAGCCCTCAGAATTTATTATGACTAATAAATCTGAGGGCTTTATCTATCTACTATTCACTTTATAGAAAAAATAATCAACCGGTTGGTACGAAGTCGTAATTCCAACCTCCAACATAAAATCAGAATAGTTTTCAAGATTATTAAAATCTCTCAAACCGTATGTGTTATCAGAGAAATAAAGGACTTCAGACATACTATAATATTGGCTGTATCCTTGAATAAGATAAACCGGAATCCAGCGCTTATTAGATAACTGTAAGGCACCGATAGGTTCTCCGGCAAGAGCGGATTTTCTCGCCTGCGGTACTAAAATGTTCAGTGGATATTTATAAATTTGTCCGTCTTCAATTTTTAAGACAAGATAATCGTCTTCGCAGTAAGACTGAACCACTGTGTACATATAATCGCCAACTTTGTCTTGTCTGTAAAATTCATGAGGAGAAGAATACAGCGACAACCCAGCTGACAAATAACCTTTATTCACCTTAGAATCATCATATTCCGGCGCAATATCTTGCTCATTATAAAAGAACCTTCCGGATTCGTATGTTTGATTTCCCATATCACACAAACCGTTCAAGAACATACCGTTATAAGTCAGTATATAAAGACCGGTAACACGAGTATTAGTGTCTTTTAAGATACTCCTGAATGTATACCTCCTATAATCATCCGTAAAAATAGGTGGCTTATCATAGGGAGTTTCGTCTTTTTCCACCACAACAGGAATAAATTCACCCAAGCTACGAACTAAAGTTATCTTATTATTCTTAACCTGTTTATGATACTTTTCTTGAATATCGCTCAAGAAGTAAGAGAATGTTTTACCATCCATTTCTAGGGTTAGAATTTGATTTTCCTCATTGTAGTCAGAGACGCAGAACGCATAATCACAAACACCATTACTGTGTTTTTTCAGGATAACTAAAGAAACATTACATTCCTTAGATTCTTCTTTACTTCCAAAAAAAGAAAAACCTGTGGAAGTACAGGCGGTAGCGACCATGATCAGACCTACCAAAAATAATACATTTTTCATAATACAACAAAGTTTTAACAATTCTGGACAAATATATAGCACATTCTTTTAAAAAATCTAGACAAAATAGCAATAACTAACTGTTTTTTTTGAAAATGAGAGAATCTTTATGTTAAAATTCAATCTAAGTAAGGATTTTAAGTAAATAGGAAATAAAAATTTTTGTGCATTTCTTGTGAATATCTTGACAAGAACAAGTAAAAGAGTATTCCTAACGCCGGAATTTTTTAGAAAACTTTTTTCAAGAAGAGAAACAATGTACACATTCATCCGCAAACTTTTTACATCTTATGGGCTAAACTTTGCTCCAAAACTTTATGAAGTTATCAAAACCAAAGGTTATAATATGGACTATTTCCGGCGCGATGCCATAGCCGGATTAACCCTAGCCATCATATCCATTCCTTTGGGAATGGCTTTTGCTATAGCCTCAGGCGTAAGCCCTGCACAAGGATTATATACAGCAGTAGTGGCAGGTTTTTTCATCGCTTTATTGGGTGGATGTCGTTACCAAATCGGTGGGCCGACAGGCGCATTTGTTATCATTATCTTCAACACACTTCAACAATATGGCTATGAAGGTTTAACCATGACCATGATTGTTGCCGGATTTGTTATGATATTAGCGGGATATTTAAAATTAGGAACCTATATCAAATATATTCCTTATCCGGTTGTCGTTGGTTTTACCTCGGGCATCGCGGTTATGTTGTTTTCAACACAAGTCAAGGATATGTTAGGACTTGATATCGCTTCAGTTCCGGCAGAATTTTTGCCCAAATGGCGTGTTTATTTGGAAAATCTGAATAAGTTTAGTTGGACAGCTATTTTTATTACGATTTTATCTTTTGGCATAATATTTTACATCAAATTCCGCAAACCCAAACTTCCGGCATTTCTGCTCGGAGTCGTCGGTTCAACCTTGTTTGTTGCTCTGTTTTCCCTGAATATTGATACGATAGGCAGCAAATTTGGGGGAATACCACACTTTTTACCGATGCCGCATATTCCGGAATTTAACATTGATTTAGCCTTAAAAGTAATGCCGAGTGCTTTGGCTATAGCCTTTTTGGCAAGTGTAGAGTCGCTTTTGAGCGCAACTGTGGTTGATGCCATGAGCGGTGACAATACCAACGCCAATGCCGAACTCATAGGTGAGGGTGTTGCAAACTTGGCTAGTGCTTGCTTTTTGGGAATTCCTGCAACGGGAGCCATTGCGCGCAGCGCCACCAATGTCAAAGCCAAGGCTTATTCGCCATTGTCCGGCATAATGCAGTCAGTATTCATCTTGTTGTTTATGCTTTTGCTCTCTCCTGCGGCAAAATACATTCCATTAGCTTGCTTGTCTTCAGTGCTGATTATTATTGCATATAACATGTTTAACTTTCCGAAGTTTTGGCACTTATTTCAAGGTCCGCGCGGAGACAGAATAACCTTAATTGTAACATTCTTGCTGACTGTTATGGTAGACTTGAATACGGCCATCAGCGTTGGTTTCATCATGTCCAGCATTATCTTTATGCATCGTATGAGCCGAGAAATTGAGGTCGCAAATGATGAAAGTGTATTTGAATATGTTTCCAGAGGCCAAGACATCAGTGAAGCCTTAAACGAACAAGGTGTTATTTCCATTCGTTTGTCCGGACCTTTGTTCTTTGGCGGAGCATCCAGAGTCTCAATGTTTTTCAGAAGGATGACAACAGCCCCAAAAGTTATAATCTTTCGTATGGGGTCAGTTCCTGTTGTGGATGCGAGCGGAGCCAATGTTTTGGTAGAATTTATCCGCAAGCTCAGACAACATGATACAAAAATCATCTTTTCCCACCTAAAATCCCAACCAAGACGCGTTTTGCACGCGGCATTAACGGAAGAAGGCTTGGTCAAGGATGTTTCTACGGCATCAAACTTTGAAAACGCCGTTAAAATGACTAAACGCTACTTGCGCAAACTAGATAGTGATAAATCAGATAATTAAGTTGATTTTTAATCTTTTTAGGCAATAATGGTAACAAATCAAACGAAAGGATGAAGAAAATGGCTTTTTTTGTATGTTTATTACTTTTGCTGGCCGTAACGTTTCCGGCCTATGCTAATCCGGCTTGCGCAGTTTGCACTATTGCCGTCGGTGCCTCTTTGGAAATTGCTCGCTCATTAGGTGTAGATGATGCAGTTGTAGGTGTTTGGGCCGGAGCATTTTTAACCTTGCTCGGCTTCTGGTGCATTAAGTGGTTTGATAAAAAAGGCTGGAACTTTAAGGGGCGCGATTGGACAATCATCATTGTTTCCGTTGCCATGATTGGTTTTATGTATATCAGTGAATTAGAGTATCATTCTGAAGTCATTGGTATTTTATATCTTGACCCGTTTTTGTTCTCAACAATTCTGGGCGCTTTGGTCTTGATTTGGTCTTCGGACTTTTATCAATGGATGAAAGCCAAAAATGGCGGACACGCACATTTTCCGTTTGAAAAAGTTGTTGTTCCTGTCGTCGCTTTGCTTTTGACAAGTGCTTATTTTTATTATTTCCCGATTTGTCAGGAAACCGGTGCCGAGTTATATAATTTTTAGGAGATAAAAATGAACAAAGCAAAAAATGTTAAAGAATTTGTGGAGCGTATAGACAGCACCAAAAAAGTAAATCCTAAAGATTTGTCCTCGGATCAGGACTTAACAATTGCGATTATGAACCTGATTTCCATTGAGGAGCATTTGATGTTTTCGGGGGCTAAAACAGGCAAGACATCTTTCTATGACCTGATTGAGGAAATTAGGGAAACCCGCAAAACCCTTATGCAGAAGGTTATTCCGGCTTATGAGGGCGAAGTTTGGTGTATATCTAAGCACTTGCTGGCTTCATCTATGCGTCTGATGGAAGTTGGCACCAAGCAGCAAAGCTTGGGTAATAAAGAGCAAGCTTATGACTTGTTCAATAAGGCTTATGATCTTTATTGCTTGTTCTGGGGCTTGAATATGAATATGCTTAATGTTGATGATGTTAAGTGGATAAAAGACGATGTTGAAACCGTCAAGAAACTGACAGCCAAAGTCAACGAAGCCACAGCGGAAGCTCAGGCGGAAGTAAAAGCGACAGAAGCACCCCAAGGGGCTCTGGCAAAGATGAAAGCCTTTGTCCGCAAAGCTGTAGATTGCTGCATTGAATAAAAAAAAGAAAATATAAAAAAATCCCCCAAAATGGGGGATTTTTTATAGATTAATGATTAAGAGGCGGAACTTCATAAGTTTCTGTTTCACTACATACAGATGTTTCTGTTGATGGACATAAGGCTGTAGATTGTGACGGACACCATTTAGAAGAAGAAATATGCGAGTTCGGACCACAGCTTCCAGTATAAATGCATTGACATCTGTCAGTACCATCACCAACAGTTTGAGCCAAATTGATAGTAATAGTATAATATGACGTGTTTGAATTTTGGCATTTATAGCAAGCGTTACCACATTCTGTCGTGCCTGTTTGGGTCTTAGAAGCATTGCTAGGACAAATCGTATCAGTCCAGCCTGAAGGGCAAGTATCATCGCAGCATTTCTTGCAACTCTTAAACTTTTGAGTAGAGCCGCTATAGCAGACGGCAGAGCCGATTTCGCCGCCGCATTCGCAAGTTGTGTAACCAGAGCAGGGGTTTTCTTTGCGCTTATATTTTGTTTCAGAACAGCTTTGGCAGCTTCCGTCGGCAACATAACCTTGGGCTGTAGCTTGTGCATAGGTATAAGTATAACCCGAGCAGGGGTTGCATTTACATTTTTTGTAGTTAGCATCATAAGAGCAGGTTGTGTCAACAACCATACCGGAAGAACATTGGGTTTCGGTAAAGCCGGTTTCATTACAAGCTCTGGGTCTGTCTTCTACACATTTAGCAAAATATTTATCATTATAAGGACATTGACCGGATGGATAAGCAGGTAAGGAGCAAGCAGTAACTGAATACCCCTCGTTTTGGCATTGTTTAGTCGTGTCTACGACATAACCATCATCACCGTCAATAGAACCGAAACCACCGTCACTGCAGTCGCCATACCCCAAAAAACAAACACCGGCAAGTTTAAGCCCCGAAGAAGATGATATGGGCTTTAACTCAATAGGTGTGGTGTGTGTATGTGAAGAAAAGTCGGGAGCGGCTAAGCCAACTGCCGGAACCACAAGTAAAGTAACAGTAGATAAAAGCAAGTTTCGCATAGTCAATCTCCCAATAATTCTAGAGTTAAAGTCCATATCTGAATATTAGGATACACTGATTTTGGAAATGAGTCAACCATTAATGAGACTACAATTTTTTTTGTCTACCATTAATGAGCCTACATAAAATTTTCGCAAAAGAGAAACCCCTCCGGTCATCACGACGAAGGGGTTTCGTTTTTCTGCTATGCTATGACTTATTCACCTTTTTTCAAAAGCGCCGCAGAAAAAAGCGCTTTTGTTTTTTTCAAGTTCACCTGGGCTGATATATATAGCTATTTTATCGCCTTTTTCTAACTTCCATGCGCTCGGGTTCGTATCCCGATGGAAGTATATTTTCTGCCCATTTTCTAATTCAATTTCTCTGCACCAGCTCAAGAAGCCACCGGAAACAGATTTAATTGTTACGGTCGGAGCATCGTTCAAATCCTCCTCAAAGAGAGAAGAGGTAAATGCTTCCATACCGCGCCAGCTACCTGCCATCATAAACAAATAGCCAACATAAATAAAAAATAACACAACTGCCGCAGCAAGAATTTGAGCGGCTCTTTTCATTAAATTTTTCATTTTCATTTTATCTTTAAGTTTAACATTTCAAAAAAATGAAAAATCAGTTTGCAAAAGTCTTAAATCAAGCTTAAGAGTTTCGCCTCAACATCACCATAATCAACATACTAATTTTTCACATAGCAAGGATAATAGCATATTTATTTAACCTTGTCTAGACAAAAAAGCCAAAAAAAATACCTCGCATTTTCTACGAGGTATTTTAATGAAAAGAAGAGGGGGTTTAGTCAGCTAATCCAATCAGCCGATATTTCACCCGAACATCATAATCTTCGCCAAAGCTATTGACCAACGCATTGGCAACATCTTGGCTAAGGTCAATCTTAACCCGACGCTCAACGCCAAAGGCAAGTTCCTCATCAGGTTTTTCGTTCTTGCCGATTATTTTGTCCGTAACGGCAATAATCTTTTCATCACCCTGCGTAATGAGCTTGGGTTCGCCAAGGCTTTCTTGGAACAACTCAATCATAGCCGCCTGAGACAATCCCTCAAAGCTGCCGCCGCGGTTAAGCGGTTTGGTTGTCTTAACATTTAAGCCGAAACGCTGCGCAACTTCGTTAATTTTGTCGCCGTTTTCAAGGTCGTGCATAACATCATTAACAATTTCTTGTGCAATAGCGGAACGCTCATTAATCTCCCACATCTTTTCAATCTCGCCGCTAACAGCTTCAACCGGCAAGGGGTGAGCTTCAGCAATCTTGTCAACTCTGGACACAACAAAACCATCATCTGTTTCCGTAACCTGGCTAACTTCGCCGACATTATAAGAAAAGGCCGTATCCACAAACTCGGAAGATTTCAAAGTCTTATCATAACCTTTAGGCGCAGAAGCATATTTACCGTCTTCGCCCAAACCTTTTACGACCAGAACCTTAGACTTCATCTCTTTGGCAATATCTTCCAAACTTGCGCCGCCGCCGATTTTGTCTTCAATTTCTGATGCAACGGCATAAGCCTCATCATAAGCGCGCTCTTTTTTCAAAGCCTCAACAATCTTTGCTCTGGCTTTGGCTTTGTCCATTTTAGAACCGGCCTTAACATCGGTCAGCTTCATAATATGCCAGCCCAAGTCAGACTTAACAGGGCCCAAGACATCACCGACTTCGGCGGCAAACATCTCTTCAGCCATATCGGCAATCAGCATATCTTTAGCAACAAAGCCCAAATCCGTTGCTTCTTTGGTCTGTCCGGCAACTTCCTGCGCAACGCTATAAAAGTCTTTACCTTCATTGAGCTGAGCCATTGCTTTGTCAGCATCTTCTTTGGTATCAAAAGCCATTTGCAGGATATTGCGTGTTTCCGGCACCTCAAATTGTGCAATATTTTCGGCATAATAAGCCTCAATATCAGCCTCTTCCGGAACCAAGTTTTGTGCCATTTCATCAACAGATAAGACAATGAAAGAAACATCACGTTTTTCGGGCTCAATAAAGTTTGTGCTGAAATCGGCATAATACTGCTCAATCTCTTCCGGTGTAATTTTGCGGTCAACTTTTACATTTGCGGGGTCAACTACAATATATTTAAACACGCGGCGCATATTCTCAACCTTAGCCAGCTTGTTGAGCAAAACATCTGGCACATTCATATTTGCCGCCGGGTTTTGAATAAGCTGTTGCTTAACAATATCTTTTTTCAAAGCCTCAATATAGCGTTGTTCGGTCCAACCGGAAGCTGAAAGGACCATACGCAAGCGTTCCAAGCTGAAGTTGCCGTTTGCATCCAAAAACTCCGCCTGAGAATAAATAATTTTTCGGATTAAATCATCACTGATGTGAATATTGAGCTTTTCAGCCGTTCTTTCAATAATGGCGTTAGTCAGTTCTCTCTGAACCAAACCTTGCAACATCGCATTACGAATTTCGTCCGTAAGTTGCAGATTATCACCAAAGAGGTTGCGCGCCATCTGTTGCTCCTGTTCAAAAAGCAGAGCAAACTGCTGTTGCGAGATTTTAATATCATCCACCTTAATAACGGGCTTATTCCGTGCCGCACCGGTCAAATAACCGGAAACCCCGAACAAAGACACAAAGCTCAAAGCCGTCAAAATCAAAATAAACTTTGATAACCAGTTTTTCTGAGCTCTTGCTAATTTATCCATCATTGTTGAAAAATCCTATTAAATCCAAAAATTCAAACTTTCCGTATTATATGGTAATTTTAATAATTTATGCAATCTTATAAATATTCGTGTTGAAAAGTTTTTTTAGCTGGAAAATATATTTTTGTTGTGCTACAAAGACGACAATGAAAATTTATAAGTAAAGGATTATAAATCATGGCAAGAAAAAAACTCATTGCAGGTAACTGGAAAATGAATGGCCTTATGGAAGATGGCATTGCTTTGGCAAAAGGCATCGCTCAGGAAGTTAAGGCTTTTGGCAAATCTGAATGCGAATTTTTGGTATGCCCGCCGTTCACTTTGTTGGCTTCGGTCAAAAAAGCTTTGCGCGGTGCAAAAGTTGCTCTCGGCGCACAAGATGTTCACTTTGCGGAAAAAGGCGCGCACACGGGCGATATCAGCCCCTTGATGCTCAAGGACTTGGGTTGCACCTATGTTATCATCGGTCACTCTGAACGCAGAGCAGACCATTTTGAATCAAATGAACTGATTTGCAAAAAAGCCGTTGCCGCTCATGCTGCCGGTCTTAAGACAGTTATTTGCATTGGCGAAACAGAGGCACAAAGAGATGCCGGCAAGACCATTGATGTTTGCAAAGAGCAAATTTTAGGTTCTGTTCCCGATGATTCTACCGCGGCTGATACCGTTATTGCTTATGAGCCTGTTTGGGCAATCGGCACGGGCAAAACCCCGACAGCTAACGATGTTGAGGAAGTTCACGCCGCTGTTCGTAAGGTTTTAGCCAAGAAGATTGGCAAAGGCAATGCCAATAAGATGAAGATTTTGTACGGCGGTTCCGTAAAACCCTCAAACGCCAAAGAATTTTTGTCTTTGCCGGATGTTGATGGTGCCTTAATCGGCGGAGCCAGCCTGAAAGTTGCTGATTTTATGGCTATTGCCAAAAACGCTAGTGAAAAATAAGAATTAAGAATAAGGAATAAAAATAATGGAAACAGTTTTATTAGTGGTTCACTTGCTGGTAGCAATCTTTTTGGTTGCTCTGATTTTGATGCAACGCTCCGGCGGCGGTGCTTTGGATGGCTTAGGCGGCGGTAGCGGCGCTAGCTCTATCTTGAGCGCACGTGGCACAGGCAATATGCTGACCAGAACAACAGCCATTTTGGCAACAATCTTTTTCTTAACCAGCATTTCGCTCTCAATCTATTATAAAGGTGCACAGCCGAAACCGACCTCCATTTTGGAGCAAGCTCCGGCAACATCATCAGCACCTTCGGTTCCAAGCGCACCGGTAGCTGAGAAATAAATGATAAAGATGACCAGACATAAGGCACCCTCTCTTTTGAGATGGTGCCTTTGTCTCTTTTAAGTAACCAAATTTATATGGGAATTGTACGAATGACTGAACTGACAAATCTTGATAACGTATTGTCAAAAAAAGCAAAATTCATTTTTATTACGGGTGGTGTTGTTTCATCTTTGGGCAAAGGCCTAGCCTCGGCATCTCTGGCTTCCATTTTGCAGGCGAGGGGCTTTAAGGTACGTTTACGCAAGCTTGATCCTTATTTGAATGTGGATCCCGGAACAATGAGCCCCTACCAACATGGTGAGGTTTTTGTAACCGATGACGGAACGGAAGCAGACCTTGACTTAGGCCACTATGAGCGTTTTTCTGGCGTTCCGGCCAAACGCACGGATAGTATTACCACAGGCAAGATTTATCAAAGAGTCATTGACAAAGAACGCCATGGCGATTATCTGGGGGCAACAATTCAGGTCATTCCGCATGTAACCAACGAGATTAAAGACTTTATTTATTCTGACGTAACCGACGAAGATTTTGTCTTGTGCGAAATCGGCGGAACAGTCGGCGATATTGAAGGTCAGCCTTATTTGGAGGCGATTCGTCAGGTCGCTTATGACTTGGGACGCGACAGAATAATGTTCATTCACGTTACCTTGTTGCCATACATTCCGGCGGCAGGAGAGCTCAAAACCAAGCCGACCCAACATTCTGTTAAGAAGTTGCAAGAATATGGTATCCAGCCGGATATGCTGCTTTGCCGTTCTCAAACACCGATTCCGCAAAACGAGAAACGCAAGATTGCTTTGTTCTGCAATATTAGAGAAGACAATGTTATTGCCGCGCTTGATGTTGATACGATATATCAGGTTCCGGTAGCTTATTCGCATGAAGGTATGGATGCACAAGTTTGCAAACATTTTGGCTTAGATTGCGGTAAAGAGCCGGATTTAAGCAAATGGGAAAATATTGTTAACACGATTCGCTGCCCCGAAGGCGAGGTCAAAATTGCTGTTGTCGGTAAATATACACAGCTTTTGGAGGCCTATAAGTCTTTGAACGAAGCCTTGACCCATGGTGGCATAGCCAACAAATTTAAGGTTCGCATTAAATGGATAGATTCTGAACTGTTAGAGCATAATGACCCTGCGACCTATTTGGCTGAAGTTAACGGTATCTTGGTCCCCGGCGGCTTTGGCGAAAGAGGAACGGAAGGCAAAATGTTAGCCATTAAATATGCCCGTGAAAATAATGTTCCTTTCTTGGGTATCTGCTTTGGTATGCAGTTGGCCGTTATTGAAACCATGCGTAATGTTGCCGGAATTAAGACTGCGGGCACGACCGAGTTTGGTAAGGCTTGCGAACCGGTAGTAGGTTTAATGACCGAATGGGACAAAGACGGAGCCAAACAAATCCGCCACAAAGATGGAGATTTAGGCGGCACAATGCGTCTGGGTGCATATGAATCTGTTTTGGATAAAGATTCTTTAGCGCGCAAAATTTATGGCAAAGATAAAATCTCTGAGCGCCACCGTCATCGTTATGAAGTTAATATTAAGTACGAGGACCAATTACGCCAAGCAGGTATGGTTATTGCGGGTAAATCGCCTGATGGCAAATTGCCGGAAATTTGTGAGCGTCCGGATCATCCGTGGTTTATCGGCGTACAGTTCCACCCTGAACTGAAGTCTAAACCTTTTGCGCCGCATCCGCTGTTTGTTTCTTTCGTTAAGGCGGCTATTGATAAAAGCCGATTACTCTAATGGAAAATTTGGAAGAGCGCCTAAGCGGTTTAGAAAATAACAATTGTGAGGTGTTCGGTTTTACCTTAGATAATGCCGAGCCCTCACAACAAGAGCGGTTTATTGCCTTACTTTCTCAAGCAACCAAGCTTGAGGTTTTAGGGCTGACCGCTCTTAAACCATTAACAAGCATTAAAGATGAATGGGAACAACAACAAGCAAAAAATTATCGTAATGAAAAGAAGATTGGCGAAGATAGGGCTCGGGTTGCTTATTTTTACGAGAAAATTTTGCCTCAAATGCTCAAAATTTTGCCCAATCTGCCAAATCTGCAAGAATTATTGCTATGTAACATTACGCTCTCAGAAGAGGACAAAGCAAAGTTACCTCTTGGTCTAAAACTTATTGATATTTGTTAAAGCAGAGTTGCTAAATAAAGCATTCTGTGCTATAACACTCAAACCAAAAACACAAAAAGGAACAGACTATGGAACAAAGAATAATAGAAATCGGTAATTTTAAGATTGGCAACAAGCTTCCTCTTGCTTTGTTAGCCGGACCTTGCCAAATAGAGAGCCGCCAACATGCCATAGATATGGCCGGCGCTATGGTTGAAATCACCAAGGAGTTGGGAATCAACTACATTTTTAAAGCCTCTTTTGACAAGGCTAACCGCACTTCAATCAACGGCGCACGCGGTGTTGGACTGGAAGAGGGAATGCTAACCTTTGAAGAGATTAAGAAACTCTACAACAATATTCCGATTGTTACTGATGTCCATGAAAAAGAACAATGCGGCATTGTTGCGCAATATGTTGATATGTTGCAAATTCCGGCATTTTTGTGCCGTCAGACGGATTTGGTCGTGGCCGCAGCCAAGACCGGAAAAGTCGTAAACATCAAAAAAGGTCAGTTCTGCGCCCCATGGGATATGAAGCATATTGTAAAAAAAGCAGAAGATGCAGGAAACTCTAACGTTTGTTTGACAGAGCGCGGTGCTAGTTTTGGTTACAACACTTTGGTAACAGACTTCCGTGGCTTGCCGACAATGGCAAGAGAAACAGGTTGTCCGGTAATTTTTGATGCGACACACTCTGTTCAGCAACCGAGCGGTCAAGGCGGAACATCTGGCGGACAAAGAGAATTTGCGCCCGTTTTGGCTCGCGCCGCAGTTGCAGTTGGTGTTGCGGCTGTGTTTATTGAAACACACGACAATCCGGATAAAGCCTTGTCAGACGGCCCGAATATGATACCCTTGAAAGATATGAAGAGGGTCTTGAGTGAACTGATGACCTATGACAGCGTAACAAAATCAATCATTCACGATTATTAAGCCAAAACCTCCCCGAACTTCAAAACTCGGGGAGAATTTTTAAGAGAAAAGCGATGAAAGATTTTTTAAGACAAAGAGGAACCTGGCTGATATTGCTATGCGCATTACTGGCAATATTGTCAGCTTGGGAGTTTGATAAAAACCCGCCAAATTGGGTTTATGAGGTAATGACGAGGGAATAAGTTGCAGTTCACGGACGAAGGCTACATCATAAACGTCAGAAAACATGGCGAGAGCTCGTTGATACTAACCCTCATAACCAAAGAGCACGGCAAAATAATCGGTTATGTTAAGGGCGGGCACAGCAAAAAAAACTTAGGTGTTTATCAGCCGGGCAATCTGATAAGCATAGATGCTTATGCGCGCTTAGAAGAAAATATGCTGACCATAAGAGCCGAGCTCTTAAAGCCGATAGCCGTGCATTTTATAAGCGATGCCAAGAAGTTGGCCGCGCTGATGTCATTATGCGAACTTTGCAATATCTGTATGCCAGAAAAAGCGGAATTAGAGCGATTTTATTATATGATAGACAGCTTTTTTAACCTAATAGATGAAGATAATTGGCTAGTACATTATTCTTATTTTGAATTTTATCTATTAGACTTCTTGGGTATAGGTCTAGATTTAAGCGAATGCTCTGCCACCGGCGCCACAGAAAATCTGGAATATGTTTCGCCAAAAACAGGTAAGGCCGTCTGCGCCGAAGCCGGAGAACCTTATAAGGCGAGGTTATTCAGATTTCCGCATTATATTGTGGATAAGAACTATGCGCCAAGCCTTGCTGAAGTAGCAGAACTCTTAAAAATGACCGAGTTTTTCCTCAATAAAAACTTTTTTCAAACTCATAACTTGAAATTCCCGCCAAACCGTGCTAATTTGCTCCATAACTTAGGCCTATAAACGATTTTAGAGTAATTTTTTATGGAAGAAACAGAAGAGAAAATCAGAGATGTTCACCTCTCGGAGGAACTGAGCAAAAGATATTTGTCTTATGCCATGTCAACCATTGTTGACCGTGCTTTGCCGGATGTGCGAGACGGCTTAAAACCCGTGCATCGCCGCTTGCTTTTTGCTATGCGCCAACTTCATTTGGACCCAAAATCCGGCTTTAAGAAATGTGCGCGCGTGGTCGGTGATGTTATCGGTAAATATCACCCGCATGGCGATAGTGCGGTTTATGGCGCAATGGTACGTCTGGCGCAGGACTTTTCGGTGCGCTATCCTTTGGTAGATGGGCAGGGAAACTTTGGTAATATTGACGGAGACGGCGCCGCCGCCATGCGTTATACCGAAGCCCGCTTGACCGAGTTTGCTATGGCTCTGATGGAAGGCCTGAATGACAATGCCGTAGATTTTCGCGAAACCTATGACGGCGAGGAGGAAGAGCCCGTTGTAATGCCCTCAATGGTACCAAACTTGCTCTGCAACGGTTCGGCCGGTATTGCTGTTGGTATGGCAACCAACATTCCGCCGCATAACTTAAGCGAAGTCTGCGATGCTTTGCTTTACCTGATTGAAAAGCCCGATTGCGAGATGGAACCTTTGGTTCGCCGCATTAAAGGACCTGATTTTCCGACCGGCGGCGTCATAATTGACAGCTTTGAGAGTATTCTAAACACCTACAAACAAGGCAAGGGCACATTTCGTATCCGCGCCAAGTGGGAAAAAGAAGATTTAGGTCATGGGCAATACCAAATCATCATCACGGAGATACCTTATCAGGTTATCAAATCCAAGTTGATTGAAAAGATTGCACAATTATTGATGGACAAGAAACTTCCGATGTTAAATGACATCAGAGATGAGTCCACCCATGATGTCCGCATCGCTTTAGAGCCCAAAAACCGCACGGTTGACGCCAATCTGTTAATGGAACATTTATTCAAGAACACGGATTTGGAAAGCCGCTTTGCCATGAATATGAACGTGCTGGATTCAGACGGTGTGCCACGCGTAATGTGTATTAAAGATGTTTTGGTAGAGTTCTTAAACCATCGGCATGAAGTTCTCAAACGCCGCACACAGTACCGGTTAGACAAGATAAACAATCGTCTGGAGATTTTGGCCGGTTACCTGATTGCTTACCTAAACTTAGATGAGGTAATCCGCATCATCCGCGAAGAAGATGACCCCAAAGCGGTTATGATGAAAAAATTTGAACTGACCGAAAACCAGACCGAAGCCATTCTGAATATGAAGCTGCGTTCTCTGCGTAAGTTAGAAGAAACGGAGATTAAGCGCGAGTTTGATGATTTATCGGCAGAAAAAGGCGAATTAGAGGCTTTGTTGGCTGATGAGAGCAAACGTTGGCAAGCTCTGGCCGAAGAAATCAAAGCCATTCGCGAAAAATTTGGCAAAAAGACCGCTTTAGGCAAGCGCCGCACCGAATTTGCCGAAGTCTCGGAAGATATAGAAGTTCCTTTGGAAGTCTTTGTGGAGAAAGAGCCGATTACGGTTATTTTGTCACAAAAAGGCTGGATACGTTGCATCAAAGGCTATGCAGATTTGAACGATGACTTCAAGTTCAAAGATGACGATGCCTTACAAATCGCTTTGCATGCCCAAACTACGGATAGGATTATCTTCTTTGATACATCAGGAAAATTCTTCACCGTTCAGGCTTCAGAGATTCCGAGCGGCAGAGGTTTTGGTCAACCCCTGCGTTTAATGATAGATTTAGGCAATAATGATAATATTTGTCAGGCTTTTGTCTTTGAGCCTAAGGCTTCCTATATCATTGCCTCCAACACAGGTAAAGGCTTTATGGTAGACGAAAACCATATTATTGCCCAAACACGTAATGGTCGTAAGATAATGAACTTAGGCGAGGGCGAGGTTGCCACATTTTGCGTCAAGGTCAAAGGTGACAGCGTTGCCGTTGTCGGTGATAACCGCAAGCTTCTTATCTTTCCGGCAGAAGAGATTCCGACCATGGCCAGAGGCCGCGGCGTAACTTTGCAAAAATACAAAGACGGCGGCTTGGCAGATATCCAAAGCTTTAATGCGGCAGAAGGCTTTTCTTATGCCAGAAGCGGCGGCGTAAAAGTTGAGACAGATTTGCTGGCTTGGCTTGGACACCGCGCGCAAGTCGGCAAGCTTGTACCTTTTGGCTTCCCGAAAAACAACAAGTTTATGGGCAAATAATGGCAGAGATTTTGTTTGAGTTTGTGCGGGTAGGGCATAGCGTCAAGGTAACGGCCATAGAGCCGGAAACTAAGATTGAGGCTTCTGTCGTTGTGCCCGACACGCTTTCTCAGGACCAAATGAAGTTTCAGGCCCTAAATCGGCTGAAATATGTCCTGAAGAAAAAAGAGGAAGAATAATTTTACAAAATTGACAAAATATGTTATAAGTTAAAAACATATTTTAGGAGTTTGTAATGAGTTCAGAAATAGGAATTGGCCGCCGAGACTTGAGTTGCCCCAACCATTGGGACGAAAATGTGCCAGAAGACTGCTTCTTGCATGGCAAAAATCTGTTAATCATCCCTGGAGACGGCACAAATGACGAATATGATGCCAACGCCATTTGCAAAGTTGCTGAAAATTTTCTGCATAATAATGATATATCAGATTTTGACGGGCATATTTATAGTCTTTTTTACCCCAATACTTGTAATTGCCAAACGCATCGCCTAAACCAAAAAGCGGAGCTCAATTTATTAGATGACAGGCTCTATCCTTTAGTCAAAAAGCATCAAGACTATTATACAAAAATTTTTGACACTTATCTCTTGCCCTTAATATCTGAAGATAATGGCAAAAAAAGATTAAGCAAGGAAAAAGCCGCCAAAAGAATGCGCAACTTGCCGATGATCAGCCATTGCCACGGCGGACCGGTATTTTTTGAGCTGGAAAACTTATTTTTGCAAAATATGGAGCGTTTAGGTTATTCGGCAGATGAAAAGAAATATATTCAAAAACAAATGTTTGTCTTAGACATAGCTTCGGCCATGCCTTACGGAAAGACAAATTCAAGCGTCTTGCATATTGTATCTCAAAAAGATGAAGGTGCCGTGAAGAACTGGCGGCTCGGAAGTCTGAACAGATACACCCAAGACCGCAAGCTCAAACAATCCGTAAATGCTTTGTTAGAGGTTTCTCCAAACGAGAATGTTCTTTTGCTTTCTCATCTTTACGACCAAGAAAAATGCGCTGCTCAAGATGTTTTGTACCCAAGCGAACATACCTCAGATTCATATTTGGATATCAAAAAAAATGATGACCTGAGAGACACCTCTGAGGCAGAAATTCTAAATGAAGCATTAAAAGTCAGTGCCTTAGCAATCTCCGGTCAAGAAGATATATCAGAGCTCAAACAATTTTTTCAAAAAATGCCTTTAACAAAACAGCTTTACAATGTCGGTCAAAAATATCTGTCTTCTTACCAGCAATTTCGTGCAAAATTGTTAGATGCGGAGCTAAAAATGTTTGCAGATGTTCAGGCTCAAGATGCAGAGTTGTTTAAAAGATTAACAATCAAAGAGCTTTTGTTTAGAAGAGATTTTGACCAAAAATCGGCCTTTGAATATATCACACAAAGTAACAATGCCGAATTTGTCAAACAAATGATGAAGTATCTAAACAGCGGAAATGTTCAAAAAGACACAATTCCTCCGCGTCTGTTGCAAAATGCTCTAAATGAAAATTTCCGTCAGAAAGACTTTGCCGTTTATGGTGCTTTAATAGAGCAGGGGCATCATAACCTACCGGAGCAAATCAAAGCCGAGAATATGGACGCGGAAGACATACCGCAGATTTTGCCGATACTGAAAAAGTGCAAATTAAGCAACCAAAGTTTGTACACGCTCTTGCCGATTTACCTTAAAGCCGCAGAGATAAAAGACGAACAAACCAAAGATGAAACAAGAGCTGCCTTGTTTTCTATGCTCACACCAAAAACTCTTGGCATAAAAGATGCCTTTATGCTTTATGAAAAAGCAGGAAAACAGCCTAACTCTCAACCAGAAAAATTGCAAAAAGCTTACCAGCAACACATTTCAGCTTTAGCATTGAAGGAAAAAAACTTTCTGCCTCTCCGAGATATTGAGGAATCTCGCCAGACAGATAGAGGCATCTACGAGTTGCTGACATCCAAGGCCAAAGAGCATTTGGAAGAAGTCTGTAACAAAGAAAAAATAAAAAATCTTAATACTTATGCCGCGTCAATGCTGCGCTCGGGAACATTATGCGAGCAAAAGAACTACACTTTGCTTTATACGAGAGATCTAGACGAGCAAGGTAAAAAAGATTTTATAGAACAAATTGAAGAATATCATCACCACAATCGCTTGAAAAAGAAAAGCTATGCGGAACTTTTAAAAGACATAAAACAATACATCACCAATCAAAATCCGGATATGTTGCAAAATCAAAAGGTTGCAAAACAAACAACCCTAGACAACGGCGGTCGCGATTAAGCTTGTGGATAAGTAGAATCTTTTAGGTTGAAACGCTTTGAATTTATAATTTTTTGCTATATTCTGAGCCAAGTAATTTTTATATTTGGGGAAATATAGGGGATTATATTTATGTCAAACCAAAATCCGGAAACCAAAAACGGTTCCTCTTTGCCTGACTTCATGTCCGAAGGCAACAAGCTCAGCTACATTGAAGAAAACGATACCGAGAACTCTTGGCTTAACAACAACCTGCATAAACTGATGGTTTGGGTCAGCATTATCTGGTTTGCAGTAGTGCTCATCTATATCACACAATTTTTTGGCTGGTCTAATCTGTTCTTGATGATGCCGGATGAGTTTGGCGGATTTTTAGCCGGCGTAACTTTGCCTTTAGCCATTATTTGGGTTGTTATGGCCTATATTGACCGAGGCTCAAGCTTCAAGCGCGAGGCCAAGTTTTTACGTGCCTATATGAATCAACTTGTTTACCCCGAAGAAGGCAGTGCCACCACAGCCAAAGCCATGGCTGACGCCATCCGTTCACAAGTGGTAGAGTTGCAGGAAGTAACTAAGCTTGCCACGGCTCAAACCGAGAAAATCAAGCAAGAGCTCGGCGGCAGAGTTGATGACTTTGCTAAACTTGTCGGAGTCTTGGATAATTACTCCTCAAAGACAATGACCGAACTGACCGAAGGTGTCAAAACTTTGGTTAAAAGCTTTGATTATGTCGCCGAACGTGCGGATAATGCCACGGGACAGTTCAAAGAACAAATTCGTGATTTCAGCAATTCAGCCATTGTTATCAAAAAAGAAGTCTCTGACTTGCTCAATGAGGTATCCCCAAAAATCAAAGAGATAAAAGAGTCTTCAGAATCCCTTAGCCTCATTACGGAAAATAACAACGCCAAGCTGGCAAAAGCCAACGAAATGTTGTTGGAATATGGCCACAAAACCGGCGAAACTATCGCTCATGTATCAGAGGTTTTATCCGGACAAAGCGAGCGTCTGGAACAAGTATCTTCAAAAGCAGTCAAAAGCTGCGAAGAAGTCTTTGCACATTTGGATGATGGTATTAATCGCATTGACGGCACCTTACGCGGACAAAGCAAGTTTATAGTTGACCATATAGAAGCTCTAAACAAGCAAAATGATGCTCTGAGCAAAAACCTCAGCCGCCAAGGAGAATTTATCGCCGCTGAGGTTGATAAAGTTATGGCCAGAGCTAATGTTATTGAGGAAAGCATTTCCAACCAGGTTCGTGACTTAGATGGTGTATCAGACCATATTCTGGAAAGCTTGAACAATGTTAGTGGCAGCATCAGCGAAAAAGCCGCTAATCTGGAACAAAATGCAGGTTCGGCCGTTAGCCGCATCAATGAAGTCGTCGGTGCTTTAGATAACGAAGTTGCTAAGCTCGGCGCTTTGACAGACATTACGGTTGAAAAGACCACCAATGTTTCAACCGACATTGAGAACAAGCGCAACCAATTGCAAACAATGTCAGATGAAATTACGGCAACCTTACAAAAACTCAACCAGCAACTGGAAAACAATGCGGAAGGCATCAATGTTCAAACGCAAGCTTCTGTTGAGCAACTCAATAAAGTAGCTGAATTTATGAACAAACACCGCGATAATTTGGTTGAAGTAACCAATATTGTTGTTTCTCAGAGCAAGGTTAGCGAAACCTCTTTGGCACAACAACAGCGCCATATTGCCGGCTCTGTCAACAAGATTGAAGAGACCAAGGCAGAACTCAAACGCCAGATTGAAGAGCTTACTCGTGCGGCAGCCATTATTGATAGCGAAGCAGGATCAGCCATCGGACGCTTAAAAACGCAGATGGATCAAGCTCTTAAAGCCTCTGAAGATGTTGTTGTCCGCACCAAAGACATTGGCGCCAACTTACAAGAACAACTGGAAATCTTTGACGATTCTGCGGCTAACACTTTGGCAAAAATCAGCCAATTTGAAGGCATTGTAACAGAGCAACACAACAAGTTAGAGGGCTTGTCCAGCAAGATTACAGACAGAGCCTCAACCGTAGCTAATGTTTTGATAGAGCAGGCCAAAGTTATTGACAAATCAACCGAGGATTCCACCAAAACATTCAACAATTTGCTCAACTCCTTTGAGAGCCAGTCAACCATGCTCAATTCCGTTGCTGAAAACACGGTTGGCTATGTATCAGATGTCGTTCGCGCTTTAGATGAAAAAGCCGAAGCTATCAACTTGCTGTTCAAACATCAGGAAAATGAGTTTTTTGATATTTGCGACCGCATTTCTGAAAACACCAACAACATCGGAAGTTCTTTGAAAAACCAGGTATCAGTCATTGAACAAAGCGCCGACCGCGTCTTTGCACGCATGGCTCTGTTGGAAGAAGATGTTAACAAGAGAGCGGAAAACGTTGTTGCCAACTCCACCAAATCTATTGATAGACTTGCCGAGATTGACAAGACCGTTGCTGAGCAAAATGCCGAAATCAATGAGTTTATGCAAGGAATTGCGCAAAAGCTTACCGATGTTTCGGCCGATTTCAGGGCCAATCTGGATACCTTTGCCAACATTGTCAAAGATGTTCGTGAAGAATCTAACACGGCAACCCTTACTTTGTTGAACAATTGCGAGAAGCTCAAGCAAGCCAACACAAGCCTTGCAGATGAGACCCGCAATATCTCAACCCAAATAGATGGTCAGATTAAAGAAATAGACCAGACGATTGTTAAGACACAAGCTCAGGCAGACACATTAAAAGAAACGTTTGACCACCAAAAAGAAAGCTTAACAGACATTGTCAATGTTGTTTCCACACAGTCTCGTTTAGGCGAAGCTTCTATGGCGCAACAATATAAATATCTGTCCGATACGGCTTCAGATGTTGCTCAGAAGATGAGCGAAATTAACGCCAAATTTAAGGAAAACACGGATAATGTGGTTGAGACAGCCTCCAAAGCATCTTATGAATTTGATGTTTTGGGCGACAGATTGCTCAAAGTCAGCGAAGATATTGCCAAAGCTTCCAAGAACTCCATCAAGAACATTGAGCAGGTTAACTTAAGCCTCAACCAATGTGCTGAAGATTTGGCTTCCTCAGTTGACAATTCCGGCAAAAAACTCGGCGCGACAGTTGCTGATTATGAAAAATACATTGCCGGCTTTAATACGGTTACGGCAGAAGCCAGCAGCGGCGTTGCCGAAATCAGCAATATGATTGCCGACCAGTCGGATAAGATGATAAAGATTTCGGAAGACACCAAAGAGCTGGTTGACTGCTTCAATGTTGTTTTGATGGATACCTCAAAGCAACTCTCTAACAGAGCTAATCAGGCCTATGACAAGGTTAAAGGGCTGGGAGAAAACTTAAAAACTTTGAGCTTGCAGGTAGAAGAGGCCGCCAATATGAGCGCCAAGCACTTTGAAAATTCCGGCAATAAGTTGCGTGCATCCATAAGCGAAGCAGCCGCGAATGCAGAAAGAATTTCTAACGAAATCAGAAGTTCAGGTGAGGTTTTCCTCAAACAATCAGGAGTACTGGTTGCCGCCACAGACGATACTTTGCAAAAAATCAACAATGTTATGGACGTTTTGAATACCTCTTCTGAAGAATTCTCTCGCAGAGGTAACGAGCTGGTCAGCAAATCCGGCAGTTTCAACGAGCTCTTTAACAAACAGCTCAAAGTCCTAATTGAAACCTCTGACAAAGCTGACACCAAGTTAGCCTCTTTGCAAAAGAAATATGAAGGCATCAAGGTAGATACCTTCCTCAAGGACGCTTCTTTCATTATTGAAAAGCTGGAAACGGCAGCCGTAGATATCAACCGCATATTTAATCCTGATGCTGAAGAAGAGCTCTGGAAGAAATATTATAACGGTGATACGGCAGCTTTCGTTCGCCACTTATCAAAAAGTATGAGCAAGAGCCAAATACTATCCATCCGCTCAGAATTTGAGAAGAATTTGGAATTCCGGAACATTGTAACCAAATATCTTTCCGAATTTGAGACCTTGGTAAGCAAAGCTCGTGAGAATGAGCGCTCCGGCATTCTGCTTTCGGTTATCTCCGGTGCAGATATCGGTAAACTATACTACATTCTGGCTCGTTCTTTAGATAAGCTGAACTAAGGAGTTCTAGATGATTTCGGCGGTTGCAAATCATATTCCGGATTTCTCTAATCTGACGGCAGAAATATCAAAATCTGTCAGTCAGATTAAAGAGAAGACGGCAACGCTCAATCTGGAAACAAGCTTTCCGACTGCCGAAAATCAAAGCAATGTTTTTAGCAACCTAAACAGCTATGCTGTTTCATACCTAGAGCCGCAAGCACTATATACGGTTCAAAAGCTCGCCTCGGATATTGCGCAAGGCGAAAAATTAAACCGTAATCAGCAAGAAAAAAATGTCTTAAATGAAGAGCAAAAAGAGCCGCAGCAGACGGAGAAAACTGAAAACCAAACAAGCTTTTGGGAAATGCTCAACGCATTTGAGGACAGCTCTTTACGCTTATACGGCTTTTCAGCTTATGGAATGAATGTTGAAAACAAGAGCAATCTGTTGGCCACAATGCCCTTTGTTCAAAGCATCAACGCATCTTATGCCGCCAATGCTTATGACACTGTGGCAAACCTAAACACACCGCCACAAGTTCTAATAGACTTTATGCATGAATTTAACCGCAGTTTTGATTATACGATATGAGTTTTTTTAACGGATTTGACAGTAATATTTTCTTAGCCCCGATGGCCGGCATTACCGACAAGCCGATGCGCCGTTTGGTATCATCTTTAGGCGAGGGGACAATGGTCTCCGAAATGGTTGCCATCAATGCCATTTCGCGCAAAAACCCCAAAACTTATCGCATAGCCGATGTCCGAGACGAGCCTTATAAAGTTGTGGTGCAACTGGTTGGCGGAGACGCGGCCTTGTTTGCTGATTCCGTAAAATTAGCAGAAGAATTAGGCGCTTATTCCATAGACATCAATATGGGTTGCCCCGTCAAAAAAATCGTCAACAACCACTCTGGTTCTTGGCTGATGAAAGACCTCGCGCAAGCCTCAAACATCATAAAAAGCGCCGTCAAAGCCACAAAACTCAAGGTTAGTGTCAAATTTCGCAAAGGCTGGGATTGTAGCACGGTCAATGCCGTTGACTTTGCCAAAATGTGTGAGGATAGCGGTGCAGCATATATAACCATCCACGGAAGAACAAGAAGCGAGTTTTACTCTGGCCAAGCCGATTGGGATATCATCGCCGCGGTTAAACAAGCCGTAAAAATTCCGGTTATTGGCAATGGGGATATTTGCTGTCCCGAAGATGCTAAAAGAATGTTTGATTATACAAAGGTTGACGGAGTTATGATAGGCCGCGCGGCATTAGGCAATCCGTGGCTGGTTGGACAAATTCATAATTACATAAATAAAGGGATTTTGCCCCCAAAGATAAGCATACCGGAAATAAAATCCACTTTGTTAACACATATTAAAGAGTTAACTGCCTACTATGGAGAGAAAATGGCATTACCTTTGTCGCGAAAATATGTCTGTTGGTATTGCAAATCTATGCACGATGCCAAAAGATTTCGCGAAACTTATAATAAGATAAACGACTTTTCGGAGGCCATAAACGAAATCAACCGCTATTTTGACGGTTGCGCGGAAAGAGAGCAGGGAGAAGAGCAAAAATGAAAATCATTGTATGCGGAGCAGGTTCTGTCGGACGAAGCATTGTCTCTTACCTCAGCCGAGGCAACAATGACATCATTGTCATAGATAAAGATTCGCACAAACTGGATGAAATATCCAAAGAATGGGATATTCAGCCGGTTCAAGGCTCTGCCTCTCATCCTGATGTTTTGGAAAAAGCCGGAGCCTCAACGGCAGATATGCTCATTGCCGCCACGGATTGCGATGAGGTCAACCTCACAGCCTGCCAAGTTGCACATACATTGTTTAATATTCAAAAGAAAATCGCTCGCGTAGATTCCGCTGCCTTTTTGGCTCCGCAATGGAATATGCTTTATAATGAAGAGAATATTCCGGTTGATTTGGTCATCTCGCCCGACTTGGAAATCGGCAAAGCCATATTAGAGATATTGAAGATTCCCGGAATGTCTGAAGTTTTGAGTTTTGCAGATAAAAAAGTTTATCTATTGGCTTTTCGCTGCCCCAATAATTGCCCCTTGATTCAAACCCCGCTGGTTCATCTGGAACAACTGGCTCCGGAATTAGACATCAACATCATAAGTATTGTCAGAGGCGGAAGAAGTTTTATCCCCAAAGGCAAAGACATCATCCTCCCCGGTGATGAAATCTATTTTTTGGTCGCCGCCGACAAAATCCCCGATACGATTCATGACTTTGGGATGGAACGCACGCCAAACGAAAAAATAATCATCTTCGGAGGCAATCAAATTTCGGGTTATCTGGCTTCAAAACTGGAAAAAGATGACAATATCCAAAGCGTGCGTATTATAGACGAAGATGAGGAAAGCGCCCAAAATCTGGCCGACAAATTAACCGACACGGTCGTTATTCATGGCGAGATGATGAGCGATGTCATCTTAACCGAAGCAGGTATTCATTCAGCCGATGCAGCCATCGCCATAACCACACATGACAAAGACAATTTGCTGGCCTCGCTGTTGGCCAAAAAAAGCGGCGTGGCTTCAGCCATATCTTTGGTAAACTCTCGCTCTTATGACAACCTCATAGACAATGTTTCGGACAACATTTTAATAGACCGTTCATCCGTAACCATTTCCAGTATGTTGCAAGAACTTCGTAAGGCTAAGTTAAATAATGCTTATTCTTTGGGCAGAGGTTTTGGCGAGGTTTGGGAGATTAAGGTTGATGCCGATAGTCTTATCGCCGGCCGTCCCGTATCTGAAACGGGCTTGCCCAAAACCAGTATGATAGCGGCATTATTCAGAGATGGCATGCTTATATTCCCATCATCGGAAGAACATATTGAAGCCGGAGACTTGCTCATCGTTTTTGTCAGCACCAAAGACATCCGCAAAGTAGAACACCTCCTAAATTGATTTATCCCCTAAATGCAATCAATGCTTTACTAATAAAACAAAGAGTTTAGAATAAAAACATAAAAACAAATAAAAAGGATACGACTATGTCTCAAAATGTTCAGGAAGACTTCTTAAACGATCTCAAAAAAAACAAAATCTCCGTAACTGTTTTTTTGATTAACGGTGTCAAACTCCAAGGCATCATCACCTGGTTTGACGACAACTCTTTGCTTTTAAGAAGAGACGGACATACCCAGCTCATTTACAAGCACGCAATTTCTACGATTATGCCCGGTATGGCTGTTGATATTGCTATTCCCGAAGCATAAATGGCTTATATTGAAATCAATCAAAATCAACAAGTTCGCGCGGCGGTTGTCTTACCGAGTGTGAGTTCAAAGCCGACCTTTTCCGATGCCGAAACCAAGCTTGACGAGGCAATCGGTTTGGCTCGTGCCATCAATCTGGACATAGCTTATACCGAAGTTGTCCGCTTAAGAGAGATAAAACCGGCAGCATATTTCAGCAAAGGGTTTATAGATAGAGTTAAGCCTATTTTTGAGGCAGAGCAAATTGAGCTTTTGGTTGTGGATTCTTCTCTGACACCGATACAACAACGAAATCTTGAAAAAGCCTTAAAAATAAAAGTCATTGACCGTACGGCCTTAATTTTGGAAATCTTTGGCGAAAGAGCCAAAACCAAAGAAGGTAAGTTGCAAGTTGAACTGGCACATTTGACTTATCAGCGAAGCCGTTTGGTTCGTAGCTGGACGCACTTGGAGCGCCAAAGAGGCGGCGCCGGTTTTTTGGGCGGCCCCGGAGAAACCCAAATTGAGCTGGACAGGCGTATCATTGATGACAAGATTGTGCGTATAAAAAAAGAGCTTGAAAAAGTCAAAAAAACGCGAGAGCTTCAACGCTCCGCTCGCAAAAAGATTCCCTATCCGGTTGTGGCTCTGGTCGGCTATACTAATGCCGGAAAATCAACTTTGTTTAATTATTTAGCATCAGCCGGTGTTTTTGCCGAAAATCTTCTTTTTGCTACACTAGACCCCACAATGCGCCGCATCAATCTTCAAAGCGGCAAAGAAATAATCTTGTCAGACACGGTTGGTTTTATTTCTGACCTGCCACATGAACTGATTATGTCCTTCCGCGCAACTTTGGAAGAGGTTTTGGAGGCAGATGTCATTGTCCATGTCCGAGATATGTCTAACCCTAACAATGCTCTGCAAAAGAAAGATGTTTTAAGTGTCTTGCATAATTTGGGGCTCAAAAACATAGAAAATGACAATAATTATATTGAAGTTCTGAACAAAACGGACTTGTTATCAGAAGAAGATAAAAATTATCTGAACGAAACAACGGCTCGCGGCAACAACGCTGTTGCTGCTTCTGCCATAACAGGTGAGGGCACACCACAACTTTTAAGCCTGATAGATGAAAAACTCTCGGCAAACTTTCAAGATATTGAAGTCAGCGTGAACGCAGCCGATGGCAAACTGCTTGCTTGGCTCTATAAAAATGCGGACATTCTTTCTACCCAAACGCTCGGCGAACATATCATATTAAAGCTAAGAGCCGATGCCGCCACAGTATCCAGACTAAAAAACAAGACCCAAATTAAAACTTTAGATTAGCTTGAAAATTCTCTCCCTATGACTACATCAAAGCCAAACGGGCCGAGAATAGGGAGAATTGTAATGCTGATGTTATTTTGCTTAATGTTTTTGACTTCTTGCTCCACCACAAACAACGCTAATCTGAATCAGAAACTAAACCAATGGGTTGGGATGAGCCAAGAATCATTGTACTACAGCTGGGGCGAACCGAATAATGTCAGCTATCCAGCACCCGATATGACAATAGCCACCTACAATCAAGTCTATGACGGCCCCATCGGCGGCGACCCGGAGCCTTATTCAGAAAATGTTGTTTACAGTGCCATATCTGATGATAATTATGGTCTTCCGCCGCAAAACGATACCTATTATTGCAACATCACTTTCACCATTCAGGACAATCAAGTAACAGATTATAGCTACAATGGCGATGACTGCGTTGCCACATCAGAAAACGATTAAGCCCTAAGCCGGATTTTTAATACGCCGAACATTGGGCAAGTCTAAAAAGACCTTTTGCATCTTTTTCAAATACGCAATATCGGGCATAGGTTTATAAATTTTGGAGGCCAAATATTTGAAAAATATCGGCTTAAGATATGGGCAAAAAGATGTCTTCTTAACAAATTTCCAATAAGCAGACAAAGCTCTGGAATACAGCATTTTTTGAATATCTGCCGGCAAATGCGGATTATCCAAAATCATATAACAATAAGCCATAAAACGGTCATTATCCAACTGAACTTTATTACCTGAAAAATTACCCAATTCTTTAGGCACTAAAACCACATTATCATGAATTTTAACAATTCCGTGTGCATACATAGCCGCTCTTAACGGTATAGATTCGTCTTGGATGAACACGCGCTCGTCAGCACCTTTGGCTTTTTGCAATACTTCGGTTTTAATCAGTTGTCCCATACGCGTAAAACGACCGTTTAACACTGTGCGCAAAGCATCTTTGCCAAAATCATAAGTAAAATTATCATCCATAAACTCATGCTCAAGCTCCTGCGGTTCCTTGCCTGTTTTGGTAAAACAACCATAAACCATATCAGCAGAGAGCTCTTCAGCCAGTTGCTTCATCTTTTGTGTTGAATCTAAGGGAAAAATGTCATCAGAATCAAGCATACGCGTATATTTTCCTTCAGCCGCCATAATACCTTGATTGATACGCACACTGATGCCTCGGTTTTCTGTGTTGGCAAAGATTTTAACATTTTTGAGGCCTTTGGTCATTTCACGAATTATGTCAACCGACCTATCCGTAGACACGTCATCAACAAAAATATATTCCGGATTTTCCAAACCCGTTTGGTTAATCAAAGCATTGATAACCGAGGGGAGGTAATATTCTTTGTTATAAACCGTCATCACAAAGCTGACATCAATATCTTTTTTCATTTCATGCCTCAATATAAAAATCATCCAATGCCCCGAGTTTAGACTCAAAAGACAATAAAAACAACAGCCATTTTATGTTTTTTCAACTCAGAAAAACGGATTATATGCCCACTGCAAAAGAGCTTGCCTCTGTCTGGGACGACAAGATAAGTCGCCGATAAAGCAGTTTTTCTCAACTTGAGCTTTGTGGCGTTTGAAACTACGCCATCTTTTAATCTGAATAATATCAAGTTCAGGGATTCTGCGGCCTAAATAATAGCGGCAATACCACTGGAACCACCCCCGAGGGTCCGGTTCAATTATCCAGCCGCGCCGTTTCCATTCGCTTAACGGAAGTCTGGACTTGATGTGAAAACAATTTTGCGATAAATCAGCAACTTCGGACAAATGCGCCGAAGAAAACCATTCCTCAGGAAATTCTTGACGACAATCATTGAGATATTTTCCCTCAAACACACCCAGATTAAGCATTTCCTGAGGTGTTAACTCCGGTTTAAAATCTGAAGAAAAATTCTTTCCCATAGGTTCTGTTAGCAAATAGCTGTAACCTTTTTGCATTTTGTCATCAACTTTTATCACTTCTCCGACAACATAAGCTTCTATCTTCATAAGCAAATCCTCCTAAAAAGGATATAAGCATTTTTCTAAAAAAAACAGCACCGATAAAACCGATGCTGTTTAGTTTTGGATATAAGAGCTTAATCCTTGAGGGCTTCAGCAGATAATTCAGCCTCTAAAGCCGCCACATCGTCAGCTTGCCCGCTAAAATCAATAAATTGATCTTCCTCATCTTCAGGCAAACCCTCGGGAGCAGAGCCGATAACCTCATCTGTTTTAGGAGCTTCCTCAGCAACTTTTTCCGCATTAGCTGCCTCACTTTTAGCAGGCTCATTCTCTGTTAAGCTAGGCTGGCTAACAATCAGAGCTTGCGGTTCCGCTGTTTCTGCCTGCACCTGAACAGGAGCTACCGCTTTTTCTTCTGCCGGAGGCAATTCAACCCAATCCGTGTTAGCTTCTGCGGGCTCAACTGCTGCCGGAACATCATTTCCAACTTGTTCTTTGGGCATTTCAACAATATTCAAAAGCGACTGCGGTCCGTCAGATACAGCATTTTCAGCTGCCAAATTAGACACATTTTCAACATTTTCTTTTGCTTGCTCTTGTTGAGCCGCTTCATTTAATGTCCAAGTTTTATCTTCAACTTTTTGTTCCTCAGCCGCTGAAGGATTGGTAAAGTTGTCCAATACTTTGGCTTCACCTTCCTCCAACACATTTTCCTTAACTGCATCAGTTGTCTTTTCTTCTTCTGCAGGCATAGGCTCAGAAACTTGTTCGCCGGATTCTTGCTTAATATCGGCTAACCGAGGCAAAGCATCACGCTCTTTCAGTTGCTCTTCCGAAAGCAGTTTACTTTGGTCAACTTTAGTATCAATACATTTCAACAACCAAACATCATAAATCGGGTGTTCAACAGCATTAAGGGCAGGGGAAGAAGACATCATCCATCCCTTAAAAATATTAAACTGCATTTTTCCGAAAGAACTGTCGGCCACATCAACAAAAGCGTAGTTTTCGGGGGTTTCTTCCGGCGGAGTAGCCTTACAAGCCCGAACCACGATTGAGAAGCTGCCGAACGTAACCTCGCTATTAACCGGCACCTCCACAACGCTGACACGCCCCGTAATTTTATCCATAGCCTGCATTTGCGCCGTATTGCGCTCAATCTGAGCCGCATTGGCCTGCAAACCAAATAAAATCGTTCCGATAGCAGTTGCCGTAAAAAGTTTATTTCTCATCACCATTGTCTGTCACCATAAAGATAATTTCACCGACCATATCTTCTAAAGTCTTAAAATCTTTGGTATTTGATACAATATCTCCGTCTGCCAACAACTCTTTGGCTTTACCCGGTGTAATCTTAATAAACTTATCACCGACTAAGCCGTCGCTGACAATAGCTACTTCACTGTCTTTCGGCAACTTAATATCCGGTGCAATACTCATCTTAACCTCGGCAATATAATCCGTGCTGTCCAACTTTTGCGAAACAACCGTACCGACTTTAATACCGTTGATGCGCACGTCAGAACCAACATTAAGACCGCCGACCTTCAAGAATTTTGCCGTAATCTCATAGCCTTTAACCACCTGCAAATCAGATACTCTGTAACCAAAATATAAGAAGAATGCTGCCACCAAGACAACAACAATACCCATAATGGTTTCAACCGGTTTCTTATTCATCAAACTCTCCTAATTCAACTTCAATTAATTTTCACTGGCTTCTGAGGCCTTTTTATCTTTACCTTTGTTTCTGTTAGCCTTACCGATACCGATAATGCGGTCAACCAACTCTTCCAAGACCATAGCATCTTGCGTATAAGAGAACTCGCCGCCCGGTTGCAAATAATCCATAGACCCGCCCGGTTCTATTTCAATATATTTAGCTCCCATAATACCAGAGCTGACAATAGAGGCACTGCTGTCATCGGGAATATTTATACCGTCTTTAAGCTCCAAAGTCATAATGGCATTAAAATGCTCATCAAGTTTTGCATCAACCACACGACCGACGGTAACACCAGCAAGACGAACTTTATCCCCAACCATTAAACCGTCTGTTCTGCCAAAACGAGCATTGAGAGAATAGTATTTTCCACCTTCGGTATGCTCAATTTCTTTTCTCTGAGTTGTAAAGAATGCAACGCCGACAATCAGCGCCAAAGCCACATACAGGCCGACACTCAAAGATTTGGCTTCTTCTTTGCTATACTGTTCCTGCAAATTCATACTCCATAAAAAAATTCATATCTGCATATATAAATAAAGCAAAATAACCTTTTTGTCATCAATCATTTTGAAAAATGAAAATAGTTGTTAAAATTTAAAATTATTTTGTTAGTATAGGAACAATAACAATTAAAGAGAGCAAAAGATATAATGATAGTCGCGAAGAATCTTTCCAAAAGTTTTAAAAACATCAAAGCTGTGGATGATGTAAATTTTTGCATCAAAAAAGGAGAGGTAGTCGCTCTGCTCGGACCAAACGGTGCGGGGAAGACAACTCTTATGCGCCTATTAACTGGTTATTTGCAACAAGATTCCGGCGAAGTTTCGGTTTATGGCTTTAATATAGCGGAAAACCGTGAAGATGCCTTAAGAAAAATCGCTTATGTTCCAGAAAATGCGCCTCTTTATCCCGAAATGAGCGTTTATGAATATCTTCGTTTTGCCGGTTCGCAGAGAGGGTTGGAAAATGATGACCTAAACATCAACTTAGCCGAAGCAGCCTCTCAAATGCAGTTATCAAGTGTTTTCAACCAACGAATAGATACATTATCCAAGGGATATCGTCATCGCACGGCTGTTGCAGGAGCGCTCATACACAAACCACGCATTCTGATTTTAGACGAACCGACAGAAGGCTTAGACCCCAACCAAAAACAAGATATGCGTGCTTTTATTCGGCATTATGGCGAAAAAAACATTGTCATAGTCTCAACCCACATTATGGAAGAGGTAGAGAATGTCGCTTCCCGTATTTTACTGATGAACAAAGGCAAACTCATCTCAGACACAACACCTGTTTCACTTCAAAACCTTTATCCTGATAAAAACATGTCCGAAGCATTCCGCCTAATGACCTCGGAAAAATAAGGAGTTATGATGTTTCAAAGCTTCAAAGCCATATTTTATAAAGATTTTGCCGCCTTCTTCCGCAGCGGCAATGCCTACATTATCTTAGGCATTTATGCGGTTTTGTCTTTTGCTTCAGCCTTTTATTTTGGCGGATATTTTAGCTTAGACAACACTTCTTTGATATCATTTTTCTACTTTCAACCGGATATTTTAACCGTTCTACTTCCAGCCGTAACCATGCGCTCTTGGGCTGATGAATATAGACTTGGAACAATAGAATATTTATTAACGCAACCCATAAACTATGCCGTTGCCGTATGGGCAAAATATTGCGCAACTTGCCTCTTTGGTCTATTAATGCTTGCCATGACTTTGCCTTTATGGTTGACCTCATCTTTCTTAATAAATCTGGATAATCTAAATATTTTTTCAGCATATCTGGCTTGTTTTTTAACTGTCTGCACATTTTGCGCCTTAGGCTGTGCAGTTTCCGCTTTCAATAAAAACACCGTCATTGCTTATATTATAACCATTTTTGTTTTATGGGGTGTCTATAGCATCAATCTGGACTTTTTGCTAACCTCAACACAACAATTCTCGGACGAAGTTTTTGCCAAAGTCATCCGCTCGCTAAACTTTAGCAAACATTATCAAGATGTCATCAGCGGTCAAATTGGCTTAGATAACCTCATTTATTTCCTCACGCTTATTTTTCCGGCTCTGTGGGTTAACGTGGTTGCCCTGGATTACAAAAAGCAGTAAAGGAGAAAACCATGTTTAAAACATTCGAACACAAAAAAATATATAAAAACTATGGCTTATTGCTGTTTATATTGTTTTTATTTGCCTCTTTCATCTGCTTAAACATTGGCAGCGGATTAGTCTTCAGTCGTTGGAAAGCTGATTTAACCAGCGATTCTCGCTATACCTTATCAAAAAACAGCGAAAAAATTATTTCAGAAATAAACTCTCCCTTATACATCAGGGTTTATCTTTCATCAGCCATCAGTAAGGATTATCCGGCACTTTACCAGTATTCACAAACTGTCTTGCGCAGACTAGAAAGTTACAAAAACCTCAATCCGGAAAATATTATGTTAGAGGTCAGAGATCCTGAACCTTATAGTCCGACAGCAGAAGAGGCCAAAAAATTAGGCTTAAAAAGCTTTTTAAGCGCAGATGGCCAATCAGAGCTATACTTTGGCGCTGTTTTAGGAAATGATAACGGAGACACACGCATTCTTGAACAATTCTCTCCGGCCAGAACAGGTTATCTGGAAAGCGATATCAGCAGAGCCATCAACGCCCTTAATAATCCCTTAAGCCCCAAAATCGGTATCATCACGGGAAATTTGCCTATATCTGAACACCTCTATGGTGAAGGCTCTCAAACAGAATGGGCTTTTTTAAGACTTTTGCGCAACGAATATAATATTGTCAAACTATCAACCTTAACACCGGAGATTCCCTATGATGTTGAAGCTTTAATCGTAGTCGCGCCTCAAAAAATATCCTCTCTTTTAGCTTATGCCATAGACCAATATCTCTTACGCGGCGGCAGAGTTTTGCTTTTGGTTGACCCATATTCGGAAGAAACCAAACGAGCTCTGGGTTTAAGCGATTCTCTTAATAAACTACTCAAAAACTGGGGGACATCAGTTGATTTCTCCAAAGTCGTCGGAAATATGAAACTCGGAGAAAAGCTCATAAACGAAAACCAAACAGGCCAAACATTCTACACCAATCCACTATGGTTGAACCTGACTCAAACAAATATAGACAGCTCCAAACCCTTTGGACAAGGGATAAATCTGTTGAGCTTGCGCAGTGCCGGCAACATATTGCTCAACAAACAAGATAAAATCACAACCACAGCACTGTTATCCATAAGCAAAAATTCCGGAAACATAACAACTCAAGACCTCAGTTTACAAGATGCTGAAACTCTTTCTCAAAAACTCCAGCCGGATGAACAAATACATACTTTGGCTGTTTTGCTTGAGGGTAGGGCCGATTCTTCTTTTTTAGGCAATCCCCTCAAAGGAACAGACTTTGAAAAAGATATGCTGCCATTTCTACCCACCTCGCTTAAAGAAGGCAAACTCTTAATTATTGCAGACACTGACTTGCTTGCGGATTCCGCTTGGGTAAACGAACAAATCAGCGGAACAGGCAATACATACGACATCACACCATTTGCTCAAAACGGTGAATTTATCTTGCGTGCCCTGGATTACTTAACCGATATGCCTGTTTTGGCAGCAATCGGCAGCAAGCAACTCAGCGGCAATGCAAAATCAATCATGCAGAAAATCTATATGCAAAAACTAGAACCATACCAAGCAAAATACGAGCAAAACAAGAAGCAACTGCTTGAAAAACAAATGTTAAATAAGTCATGGAATAAAATTATTCAAAATAACGAAACAGCCGTAAACATGTCTGTAATAAAAAAGCTTGAGCAAAACCGACAAGAGATTAATAATCTGCAAAACGAATTAAAACATACTGAATATCAGGTTCGTAAAGCCACAACACGCGCAACAGACATTATCACCTGGATAAATGTTTTTGCCATTCCTGCCATATTGTTGTTTGTTTTGTGGCTGTTTAATCTGTTTTGCGCAAGAAAAAAACAAAACAAAGTACGGGAGATTATCAATGAATACAAAATATCTTAAACAATCTTTTGTTTTGTTGCTTGTTTCCGCAATCTTTGCCACAACAGCCGTCTGGTATATGTCTCAACAAAAAAAGCGCACTTATGGCGGTGAAGCTGTTTTTGCTCAAACCATACAAAATCTAAATAATCTTGGCCGATTAACGATTAAAAATCAGGGACAAGAAGTAAACCTCCAACTTGAAGATAATCTCTGGCGGATTATGGAAATGGGAAATTATTATGCCGACTACAATCAAATAAACAACTTATTCAAAGACTTTACAGAAGCGAAGGTTTATCGCCGTCGCGGCCCCGCCACACCAGAAGACAAGAAGAAGTTCGGCTTAGAAGAAAACGCTTTGCGTATCATAACCAGAGACAAACAAGAACAAATCTTAAATGATATTATCATCGGCCAAGATACAACTAATGGCCTATATCATTTTGCCCAAATATCATCGGAACAAAACATATTTCTGATAAGTGGCAAGCTCAAATTTCCCAAACAAATATACTCTTGGCTGAAGCAACCCATACTATCATTTTCTCCTCAAGAGATTAGCAGTTTACGTATCAAAGACACGACAGCTGCCCGTAAAAATCCATTATTAGATTTCACCATAAAAGGAACAACAAAAACCACAAACATTAAAAGTTACCTCGGAGCTTTGATATATGTTCCGGCATATGATGTTCGTCGTGCCGCAGATTTTGATGAAAAAGACTGGCCTCAGCAAAACCATCTTCAACTGACAACTTTTGATGGTTTGGTTACGGATATCAGCATTTTCGGTAACAATAATGAATATTGGGCCGCGCTAAAAATTTCCGCAACGCGTCTACCAAAAGCATCTACCAATGATTATATAAAAGACAATGCTTTTTTATATGATGGCTGGTACTTCAAACTTGATAAAACCATCGGAGAAACCTTATTAAACGCTTTTATTGTGCAATAAAATGTCAAACGAACAAGAAAAATTCTTATTAAAACTATCCACCAATCTGTACATCATAACCGATGCCGCAGGTATCATTAATTATGCCAGTCCTAAAGCTGTACTGCTTTTTGGTTTTCCGGCTAATAAGGATATTGACCTTTCGCGATTTCTAAATAACGAAAATTGGGTGAGCCTTAAACAACATATAACCTCTGCTTTAGAAAGCAAAATTCCGGAATACTTCTCGCTAAGACACCAAAACCGAGTTTTTAATGTCTATATTCATAGCCATGAAGGTCTGGCATACCAATGTTGGGAAGATATAACTGAACGTCGGCAACTATCTCAAGCCTTACATCGGACATCTGAGCGCATAGAATTTGCCGAAAGGGCCACCAATGTCGGTTATTGGGAGTTTGACATCCAAGCCAGACGTTTATATTGGTCTACAGAAATGTATAGATTATTAGGAATTGATGACGGATATATGCCTGAACAAAATATGACTCGTAACTATATCTTACCGGAAGACTATCCGGCATATAAGAACCAATTACATGAGATGATTCGCACGGGAGAGCCAGCCGAAGGTATTTTACGTCTCCGCCGCGCAGATGACAAAATCATCCATTGCTCATACAGATCGGCATTTTTCCGAGACGGAGAAAGAAAAAAAATAGCTGGCATATTCCAAAACATAAGCAAATTAATAGAAATGCAGCAAGATTTGGAAAAAGCACGCCAAAGCGCAGAAGCTTCCAACCGCTCAAAATCATATTTCTTGGCTCAAGCCAGCCATGATTTAAGACAGCCGATGTTGGCTTTACGTATTTTTGTTTCGGCACTTGAGGAAGAACCTCTTAGCCCACATCAAAAGGACCTTTTGAACAAACTTTCATCCTCAGCCAATAACTTAACAACAATGTTGGATAATCTGCTTGATATGTCCAAGCTTGATTCCGATGGCTTCAAAACCCATGAAAATATATTTAACATATCAGACTTGCTTAAAAATATTTTCTTTGAATTTCATGAGATAGCCCGTTCCAGAGGCATAGAATTTCATACATCTCTCTGCCATTATCGTGTCAGAAGCGATGCTTTGTTGATTGAACGAGTGATTCGCAACCTCCTAAGCAATGCCTTTAAGTTTACGACCAACAAAGTTTTGCTTGGCTGCAAAAGAGAAGATGATTATGTTCGCGTAATTGTTATGGACAATGGCGGAGGTATTGCTCCTGAGGAAATGGAAGGTATTTTTGACGAGTTTTATCAAAGCAAAAACATCAATGATATTAATCGTAAAAAAGGAGCCGGATTGGGACTGGCTATTGTCCGCCGCATTTCCGATGCTTTACATTTAGATATTCAGGTTAAGAGTAAACTAGGTAAGGGAAGTAGCTTTAGCATCAAACTCCCCCTTGTAAAGGGAACATAAAAAAAGCTCCCTCAGGGGAGCTTAATTATTATTCGGGATCATTCAGCTTGGCAGCTATAACATTATTAACTACTTCAAGCTGCTGTTTTGTCATCTCCATAAGGCACTGCTCACGATTATAATCCATACTTCCGCCGGTATCTTTAGAAGCCTCTGCAAACAAATCACAATAGCTGTTGCGATAAACCAACCAAGCATTATAAGTATCTCTTACACGCCCTTTAAACATTCCGTTACCGTTATTCCAAGCTGCAAAATACTTGTCATTAGCAATTTGAGTATAAACTTTCTGAACTTCTGTCAACAAGCGGGCAGATTCTTTTTTCATGCAAATTGCATATTCAGCATCACGGACAGGACCGAGTTTTTCCATACTTCTGACACAATCGTCAAACGGGTTAGCCGGAGCAAAAGAAACACCTAAGGCCACATCAGCTTTAGCCACACAAGCTAAACAAGCAACACCCAAGATTCTAGCAGTAACGGACTTCAACATATAAAAACATCCTTTTCTAAAAGCTTTACTTTGTCCTCATTTTATGCGAACTTATAAAAAAGTCAACGAAGTTTATAAAAACGGGAGAGACAAAATGGATAATGTATCAAGCATAGCCGAACTCATTGCCATAAGCTGGGAATATATCAGCAAACTTTTAAGCTTTGTAAATATCCGTAATGAAGGTTATGCCATCATCAAACGCCGTTGGGGAAAACCGATAAAAGTATATGACTTGTCCGAAAGATGGTGCTGGAAATGGCCTATTGCCGAAAAGTTTGATGTTGTAGATATTAGAAAACAAGTAATATACCTCAATGCACATTCCGTCAAAAATGATGATAGCCAACAAAAACTAATCCCATTTAATACGACCATAGATGCACAATGCGAGTTCCGCATCGTCAATCCGAATGTTATTTACAAAATATCGGATGATATTGTAAAAACAGAGAACAACTATACCACAATAGAAAGTTATGTAGATAATACGGTTCATATTTTAATTTCGCGGATAATTTGTGAAAACGGCTTATCAAACATTAGCAATGCCAACATTCAAAAGCTTATGGATAAAGAGCTTGCTAAACATAATAAGGGACATCCACAAGGTTTTGAAAAAGACTTTGACTTCAAGGTCAGCCACGCCATTTTGATAGAAAATGTAGTTATCGTTTCCTTTGATAATAATATATCTCTGCGCCAAACAGAGTAGGGATATAATACCCGAAGCGAAGTTGTTGAGCCAACGGCGAAACTCACATAGCAAGACGAACCCTTGGGTGAGAACCCCCACATAAGACACAAAAAAA
>CALXYB010000004.1 GCA_944392835.1 uncultured Alphaproteobacteria bacterium
CGCGCTTATTGCTTCCTCGTATCCCTGACTGCTAAAAACAGATGACAAGATTATGATGGATCGTTGTCAAACAGGTTAATGATACAATGTTATAGAATTGCGTTTTCGGTTGGCCTTGATGAAAAAATTTCTAAATAGTATATTTTTTTGCGTACTTTTGAGATTTTTTAACTTATAAACAATATGATAACCTAATTTACAAAATAAATGAGGTTGGTATTTGTCTTTTTAGTCTTTACTTAGTAGCGTTTTTTATTTTATCCTTAAGTCGGAGACAAATTATATGATTACAGATGATATAAGAACACAATTTCAGACTTGGTTAAAAGGAAAAGGCTGTCAGGAAAAAACAAGTAAAGGCAGACCAAGTACGATATATGAATATGTAAAACGTATCGATAGACTATGTGATAAATTATATAGTAGCCACACATCTGATGAATGGGAAAAGCTGGCTCAAAATATTGATTCGGTGCTTGTTTCTTATTATGAGAGTTGCAATCAAGAATATTATATCAATAAATACAACCTGAAAGATGCTTTACAGTATTTTAACGATATTGGCAAAATGTGTTCCAATAGTGATTATCCTCAGGCAAATTTACATTTTGTTTACAATAAGGATTATGATCTTATATCATCAATCAAAATTTGCCAAATTGAAGACTATTTAAGAATTTTTGATTTTGTTTTAGATAGTGAGGACAAATATCATTCAGCCAAGATAGATGATTTTCTAACGTTGTATGTATTAAGTTATGGAGGTACGGAACAGGTTAAAAATTTCCTAGCGTTTAGTTCTCAAAGTCAATGTACCTCATTTTCCGATGTATCAATTTGTATTCAGTATAATGATAAAGATAATGCAAAGACAAAAGCTGCTTTAATACAGTATTATGACTTTTTGCAGATTTCGTCAGATTCCTTTATTGTCGCAAAACTAAAAGATAAGCGTAATGATAATGAAATTAAATTATATATAGCCAAGGTAGAAGAAGCCTTAGATAATTTAATGAAATGTTTGCCAGTTTTAGAAGTAACTGGTAAAAATGCCCTGCAAATAAGGGCCGTATATCCCAATGGCTATTTATCCAAGACAGAAATTATAAATACTTTAGGAATAGACCACAAGACTTTAGATAAATTAAATAAAGTTGGATTATTAACTCCGAATAAAACTAAAGGTTTCTATGATGAAAAGGTTGTAAATGAATATTTAAAAAATCATTTTCATAAAACAAAGGAAGTTTATTCTGATGTCGATTATTCATCAGAAGGTGGAAAATGGTGGTGTAATCGTAAGGAAGCAGCCAAAATAAGGCAGTGTACAGAACGCTCAATTTATAATTATACTAAAAAAGGCTTGTTAACCTATACCGATTATGCACCTCAGGCACCTAAATATTATAAACCGGAGCTTGAGTATCTGGCTCATCATAGATAAAATTCCTAGTTTACCTTTATAAATTCCTAAACAAAGCACAGACATTTTATTTCTTGTGTTTGTTTCAATATATTTTCTCGTTTCCTATTTTCCCATAACATTGATTTTACAAACACGCTTTATAGTCTTATTATCAAAATCGTAGTTCGGGCGCCCGTCCTACAAAATTGTTGAAATTTTGTAAAAGGAAATCGAACTATGATTGATCAAGAAAATTTAGATAAAAATATTATTGATAACGAATTATTAGAAAATCCGGCTGATGCCAACCAAAATTTAGAAACCGAAGATGCTTCAACTCTGAAAGAAAATGAAGAGAAAGAAAAATCTTTAGAGGAAGAAATTACTCAGGCGTTGGAACTGCTTAAGCTTAAAAAGCTTTCGCAAGCTGAGTATCAAGAATTGTATAATAAAGCATTTAGTGAAGCAGAAAACTTGCTGAAAGCAGATTTAGAGTTGGCTAAAAAATTTCAGAATCTTCCCACCGCAGATGGTTTTAGAAGCGATAAATACAAACTGAAAGGAGATGAAACCGAAATAAAAACCAAAACTAAGATTCTGGAAGTTGAATACGGTTTGAAATATCAACAGGCATGGGAAATTCAGCAGATTGATGATGAGTTAGTTAAGGAAACTATAGAGGAAGCCTGCAAAAAAGGCGAATTACCGACTAGAGGGTTGGCCTTGAAAATATTCCGCAAAAAACGCTCTGCCGAAAACAAAGCGAAAAAAATGGAGGAGAAGCGCAAGTCTTTTGCTGCAATTCACGGCTCCGGAGTAATCAAATTAGATGAGGGGAAGTATAACATCATTTATGCCAACCCAGTCTATGAAAGCGAGGAGAACGATAAGAATTTGACCGTATCCATTGATGATATGAAAAAAATTCAAATTCCAGCTGATGACAATGCCATTCTATTTCTTTGGTCGAATTCAACGGATTTAATCGCTTCCTTGGAAGTTATTACAGCGTGGGGATTTACTTACCGAGAGCATGCAATTTGGGATTTTGGCAAAGCAAAGACCGCTGAACTTTGTTTCGAAACCAGGCACAAAGTTTTATTAGTCGCAACCAAAGGAGACAATCTTCCCGAACCTAAGCTAAAAAAAGCATCGGTTTATCAGGAAAGAAGAGAAGCAACAGAGGTTAAGCCGGAATATTACTATGAAACCATTGAGCGGATGTTTCCAGGTTGTAACTTTTTGGATGTTTTTTCAGCTGAACCATGCAACTCTAAATGGAAAACACTTTTTAACAAAGATGAAAAGGAGAAAGACAATGAAGAAAATTAATGCCGCAGTAATGTTTGCCAACGCTGGTATAGGTGAGTTTTATGCTCACCTTGCCAATGTCAAAAATATGGTAGCAGTGGAATATGATCCAGACCGTGCAGATTTGTATAAATGCATATATCCCCATTGCTACGTGTTTCCAGATGATATAAATAAGGTTATGGAGGCGTTTATTGCCAAAGCAAAAGAATGTAATTGTTCTCTCTTGATGGCATCTCCGCCATGCCAGGGACATTCCCGCGCAAATCAAAGTGAAAATAAGGATGAAGATATCCGCAATCGTTTGATTTTGAAGGTTACGGAGGCTGTTGAAAAAGGAAATTTTGACAATGTTATGATCGAAAATGTTCCCGAATTCTTAGATTATTCGTCGGACACAATCCTGCCAGAGCTTAAAGGAAAAAACATCCGTCAATATTTGGAAGAATTTTTTCGGACGCATGGATATATGGTTAATTTTTATCAGCGTGTTGATGCGCGTAAATATAGTTCGACCCCACAGCAACGTGTTCGTGCGATTGTTTTAGCTTCCAGAATAGGCGAATGGGAATTACCACCAATATTACCCAAAGAGCAATGGGGAAACTTGGAAAAAGCTATTGGTAATTTGCCTAGCCTTGAAGCAGGAGAACGTGGAATTGAAAAATATGAGAATGATCCAATCTGGAGTAAAAAATTAAATGAGCTGAAATATCACACTGCCCCGTACTGGCCTGAACGTGATATCGAAATTATGAAACATACAGCAACCGGATGTTCAGCTTTTGATAATCCGTTAGAATACAGACCGACCAAAAAGGACGGAACGCCGAAGGAATATTACCGCTCAGCATATCGCAGACCGAAATGGAATGACGCCTTTCCGTGTATCCTTAAAGAATCTGATGGCATGGGAGGAATGATTACCTGTCACCCAGGAAGACTTCAAGAAGATGGTACATATAGCGATGCACGGGCTTATACTGTTTTGGAGCTTCTGCGTGGCTATGATTTACCGCATGATTTTCCGTTTCCTGCGTGGACTCTTGATGAAGATAAGCTACAGAGAGCTGTTTTGGGTGAGGCATTTGCACCTCGTTTAGTTCAACGGATATTAGAGGTAATGCCTCGGCAGTAAATTATTATAGTAAAGTAAGGCAGACAGGGAGACTTCGGTTTCCCTGTTTTTTTAACCTCATTTATAATTTAAATTAGGTTACTGAAAATACCGACGCCATTCTTAAGCCTCGCACGTAAAGGCCTCTCTCAATTTTGGTTAGTCATTTTTAAGCCTAACCGGTACGGGTCGGAGGATAGGCAGGTCCCAGCCGGAGAGTATGGGAGCGGCGACTAGCAGGCCCAATCCACATACCGTAGCCCCTGAGCCTGGTCTTTTGAGTAAAAATAAACTGTCATTGACGTCAAAAACTTTTCTTTTAGGCCGGTTTCAAATCTGATTGATGATAAAAAAGTATCCCAAAGACCTAACGAGATTCAAACTCAATCAACGCATTGAAAAACAAAGACTTCTTTATAAACGAGTTCGTAAAAACTTCCCAAAACCAGAAATTTAAAAAATGAACATTTGAACTCGCTGAAAGCCTTGGAAAATAAAGAAAAACGGCAGGTTTTTATACCTACCGTTTGCATTGGTGATGCTTAACTCACAATTCACGAGCCAAATTTATTATTGTTTTATCAACTCATCATCCGTTGTATCTTGAATCCGCTCAAGCTCTTCTTCTGATATTCCTAATTTTTCTGCAAAACTCTTATTTCTTAATTTCGCTCTAGTCGCAATTTCTGAATAAGGAATCATTTCTTGATATAAACTAGCTATAGGCGTTTCAATTTCTCCAATTGATAATATATCCCTATTAGGATAAATACGATAATTTCCAAACGGAACTTTTTTCCATAATGATCTATCTAGATTGATTAAATCGACTTCTTCTCCTATAAGAAATCCAAAAAATTGCGTAAATTGCTTAGGCTTCCTTGAATAATTTGCAATCAACGTTGCATACCTCGCAATTTGATCCGTATGTTGCGATAAATCAACAGTAGGAGATTTAAATTCTATCAATACACACTTGCTCTCTTCTGGAAATAAAAATATATCTGGTCGCTGTTGTAAATATGTCTCTTTATTTATACCTACCGATTTTAGGGCTGCATAAATATCAACATTATCTGCTAGTAATTTTTCTTCGTTGATTACCAAATCTTCTAGAGGTATATCAGAATAACCATCAAAATGAACAAACTCCTCATTTAAAATCCATAAATCATTAGGAACTCCTTTCATTTTTCTTCTAAATATTAAATCATGAAAAATAGCTTCTTTTTGTTCATGTACCATTTCTCCTCTAGCCTTTTTTTCTTTCCATTCACGTTGAATCTCCAACTCATCCCGGCGTGCTAGCTCTAATAATTTAACAACCATATCTCTCCGGATAATATAACGTGCGAGTTCATCTTTATTTTGTTGAGGGATTTTGTTCATTAGCTTTTGAGAAACACTCTCAAACTTCTCTTTATAATCCTTACTACTGGGATTCAATTTTTGCATTTCCAAAGATTTTAGTTCTTCATAGGTTTGGCGGATTTCCATATTCTCTTTTGCAAACTTCCGAGCCTGCGCTTGAAAAAGTTTTTCAATAATTTCCTCTTCTGTATCATTAAATTCAATATCTGAAACTTCTGCAATTTCAATTGAAATGCCATATTTTTCAGCAATTTTTGCAATATCTTTTTCGCGATTTTCTTTTAAATTTTGTATGTCAGAATAATTTTTTTCCAAACTTTGATCTATCTTTTCTTTAATCTCATCCCAAAAAACATATTTATTTTCAGTATTAAATAACGAGCCAGTTTCTTCTTTGATCTCTTTTTCTGTTTGCTTTTTTGAAGGAAAATTAAAACCTTCAACCATTTGATTAACAGAATCAGAGTTATTTAAAAGCTCGCCACTTACACAAGAAATATATCTGTAACCCTCAAATTCTGAATCTTTTTTTATCGCCGTAAAATTAAATGGTTCGACAACAATGTTTTTACTACAAAGATATACCCCATTTTGGTTAATATCCGAAGCAGCTAATTTAAAACGATGAAATGATAACTCATAGACAGGATCTACTGGAAGCCAATCTATTTTAATTTTTTTAGATGTAATATGTTTTATATCGGCTTGTTCCGTTCTTATCTTTATTTTATCCTCTTTATCAGGAGAAGGTATTGTATCCTTATTAAAAACAAAAACACTCTTTTCTTGATTATCTACCTTAATTTCAATTTTAATAGATTGGCTATTTGATTTAGAGCCAAGCCACATACGAAGTAAAAAATGCTTTAAAACATCACGTTTTAAATTATCAATACTTTCAACATATTTAGCAAAATAATCATTTTCTTTCTCATTGAGAAGACCAGACATTGTTACACATGTCTTAGTATCAGTTTCATTTGAAATATTTATGATATTATCTGAATATTCACCATTTTTCTTCCAAGTTGCCTTTAATTTTTTCCATTTAGCATCTTCATAATAAACACTTTCAATATCTATTTGACGAAAACGGCAGAATATCTGTATTTTTCCTGTTCCTCGATTATTCAGTCCTTTCGATTTTTCTCCCAAATCCTTAAAGCGCTCATGATTTTTTGATACAAAACCTAAGCCATTATCACAAATAGAAACTGACAATAAATTATATTTAATTCGAGTCTTATCTACCAAATCTGTTTCACTCGAAAAATTCATAGATAGTGTTATCTGAGGAATAAAATTAACTCCGGTATCTTGTCTTTGAACTATAGCATCTAATGAGTTGGTGAAAGCTTCTTTGATTGGAGAAAATGGATCTTTAGCTTTTCCTATAATTGAACAGGAATTTTCAATAGTAATTTTTTGTTGCAAAATCTCCATGATATACCTCGCATTCTAAATTTATGTAAACATTACTTAGTATTTTAGTACAATGCAAGATTTTTATGTAATCAATAACACAATAGCCATATATTTACATACAATGTACTGATTGTTCCCTCTCAATCTTATACATCTGCACTTTTTCGGCCATAGTTTCATATTCTTTGATGTCGGATTTATCAAAATCAAACCAGGTATTGGCATTTTTGAGATTAACCAGCTTGTCAAAAGGCTTTTGCAATTTATAAATAAGCTTCTGCCCGTCTAGATAACATTCCGCAAGCATAAGACTAAGTAATTTATTTTGCTGGGTAGGATTCGCTTCTTTCATAATATCGGAAACAGTTGCCGCAATATCTAAAACTTCATTAACTGTTATCTGTATGTCTTTACTTATATCTGCGTATTTTTCAGCCGTTTTCTGCAATTCTTCACGCTTGGCGACAATATTAGCTTTTTCTTCCTGCCATTCCTCACGGGTTATATCACCGTCAAAAAATGAGTCCTTAATCCGTCTTTCTCGTGCTTCAAGATTATTTAATTCCGTAGTGATTTTGCGTTTCATGACCATATTTGCGTCGGATTCTTCAATCAATCGCTTTTGCACACATTTCTTCAATGGTTCCAAAATATTGCGGCTGAGTCTTATTTTGCTAAAAACTTCACCATCCAATTGTTGCAATAAAAGGTCTTCACTGACTAATTCCTGATTACAGATTCCTTTAGTATGTCCACAACGTAAATATGTATAGGTTCTGCCGCTTTTCTTTTTATGTGTTTCAGAACTGATTGTACAACCACATTCGGCACATTTTACCAACCCACGAAATACAAACGGAATTCCAGCATATTCTTGCGTTCTTGTATGTATTTTACCACCGGAAAGCAATTCCTGAACTTTATCATATAATGATTTTGCAATAAGAGGTTCGTAAGCATGCGGCATTTTTTCACCACGGATTACCATTTCACCATAATAAAACGGATTTTTCAGCATGGCATAAATTGTTTCACGTCCGAGAGGTTTATTTGTTTTAGAGTGAGAGGAACATAAATTCATTTCCGTAGCAAAATTATGCAGGCTTTTTATGGAATGTAACCCGGTTGCATACATCTCAAACATCTTTTTAACAAATGGCGCGCGGTCCGGATCAACAATAATATCTTTATTAACATTAAGATACCCAACCGGAGCCTTAGTCTGATATTTACCAATCGACCAGTTGTAATTCATACCTCTGTTAACATTATCACGCAGATTGGCCACATACATTTTACCGGATAGAATACCCATGTCCCAACGCATAATATCAGAAGACGAGCTGTTTTTAGTCAGGATTAACCCTTCTTTACAAAAATGCAGGTCTGTCTTATCATCTAATAATAAACTTTCGACTTCAACACATTCATTAAAACGTCTTTGAAAACGGTCAATGCAGTGAACAACAATAGCTGTTTTTTGTTTCTGTTTTCTGACAAAATCTAACATTTCATTAAATTGTACTCGTTTGCCATTGGTAGAGCTTTCAATAGCCTTGTATTTCTTAACTATAGGAAGTCCCTTTTTATTACAATAATCTTCCATAGCTTCTTTTTGAGCTTTTAAGGAAGCACCGGGTTCCTGTTCTTTAGTAGACACTCTTGCAAATATCACGGCTTGTTTACAAGGTGCCACCGGTCCATATCTGTATTTCTTAGCCATTTTTAATAATCCTCCTCTTCATCAAAATAGTTATCATCTTCATCATCAAAATCTTCGTTTTCTGCGTAAAAATCGTCTGCATTCATGGTTTCGATAAAGTTTCCGGTTTGGTTGTCATGGATTTTTACGACCGTCCAGGAAGGATCCGATATGTCAAAATCAATGTTAATATCATCGGAACCTTCAAAAACTGCCGCACCATGCGAATAAATATCCGGGTAATCTTCTTCAAAATGCTTTTCAATTTCTGATGTTAACCGACAAATACAAACCATGCCGGAATCAGCGCAAAATTCTTTATGGATAATATAACTTCCATAGATTTTATTATTCCAATCGCCAAAACCGGTATCACAAGCAAAAGCCGGAAAACCGCTTAAATCCGTCAAAGCCTTAGAAACAGCTTCATTAAATGCTTTCGGGCTGTCATCTAAAAATTTGCAACACTCGTCCCATTTGTCATCTGAAAGAATATAACAAGGGTCTGTCACGACATATTTTACAAGTGTATTCATCTTTACTACTCCTTTGTTTTTACACTATATTTATTATGTCGTGTTATTTTGGGAATGTACGCAAAAAAATGCACCCGTTTGTAACTTTTTTACTAATATTTTACTGCTTTTTCAAAATGTTAAATAAAAATATGGCACCAGATATTCTAAAAAAATATTTGACGCCGGTGTTTAGAGATTATTTGTTGCCTTTTTGAAACTTCATAATTGTTTGGACCGTATCAAAAAGAGATTTATCAATAAGTTTAGGGTATATATGAGGATAAATCTTATCCATGATACGAAATTCCCCATAATAAAATGGATTTTGTAGCATATTACTTATACAACTCTTGGAAATAGGTTTGTTTTGTCTGTTTACCAATCCCAAGGAATGTGCCAATTTAGTCAGTTGTTTTATTGTATATTGTCCGGTTGCATAGGCATTAAACAATTTTACAATAATTGGAGCCCGTTCAGTATCAACAATAACATCAGATTTATTTTTTTGATTTTGGATATTTTTGTAACCAATAGGAGCCAATCCGGTATATTCTCCTCGAGATCTTTTATATTCAAGACTAAGGCGAATATGTTTTTTAAGTTCTGCAATATACAGATTTTTTATTAAATCAATCATATTAAATTTTCCTTTTATTATTAAAAACAATTTTGTAATGTCGTGTTTGAAAATAAATGTAAAACAGATTTTGAAAATATTTTTTTATTTATTTTTCAAAGCATTAACCTGATTTACAAAATAAATAAGGTTGAATGTCAACTTCTTTACCTTAAGGGAAACAGGTTGTTTTTTAAGTTTGTGACGTTAACGGCAATTTATTTTCTTGTTCTAAAACAGCCTCAACCGCAATTTTATAAAAGTTTATAAGATTCTCCGTCATTTCGTTTAATTCAATATCCGTAACGTCGGGATAGAGAATTGATAACTCGTCTTTGAGTTGGTTGTATGTATCAGTCATATATTATAGAAGTATATGACTTGGCTTTTTCTACTAAATTTTTTGAGATGAATTTTCCAAATAGTATATTTTTTTGTTTTTTAACTTATGACATAGCGATGTTAAAGGTTATAACATTCTTTCAATAAACCGTCTCAATGTGCTTCTTTGGACGCCGAGGATTTTGGCAATCTGGGATTTGGAAATGCCTTTGGCGAGTAAATTCCGCACTTTTCTGGCATTTTTGGAGAGTTTCAGCTTTTTAGATTCTGCGGAAAACGGACGACCGAGCTTTTTGCCGGAAGCCTTAAGATTGGCAAGAGATGATTTTGTACGTTGAGATATAAGGTTTCTCTCTATTTCCGCAGCCAGACTAAAAGCAAAAGCCAGAACTTTGGATTGTATGTCATTGCCAAGGCGGTAGTTTTCTTTCAAAGTCCAGACCTGGCAGTTTTTATTAAGACAGGTTTCCAAAATCCGCATAACTTCAAGCAAAGACCTGCCTAAACGGGATATTTCACAAGTAATCAGGATGTCATTTTCACCTAAATTCTCTAATAAAGTGCCAAGTTTGCGGTTTTTCAGCGCTTTTCGGGAAGATATTTTTTCTTCAACCCAGTCATCAATATTGAATCCATAATTTTTTGCATACTGTTCAATCTCAAAGCGTTGGTGTGCATAGGTTTGCTTGTCCGTACTCACCCGAATATAACCAATAACAGCCATTGTTTTCTCCTTAAAATTTCTTAAAAATACCGGTCATTTTATTAGAACGATAAAATCAACCAAATTTTGCAAGTTTCACACTTTTTCTTCTTATTAAAAAATCAAGGAAAAATAATAGGTTATTTTCTTTGACTCTGAACTACACCTGTTTCTTGGCATTCGGTCACAATCGTTGGTTTGTGGTACTGATAAATCCTGAAAAATATAAATTAGAGCATCTTTATTTATATTTCCGGACTTATTATCAGAGAAAATGAAATGACAAAAGATTTTACGATTGTATCTTTTTTTAGCGGTGCTGGCGGATTAGATTTAGGATTCGAAAAAGCAGGTTTCCATACAATATGGGCAAATGAATTTGATAAAACTATATGGGCTACATTTGAACGTAATTTTCCTAATGCAATATTAGATAAACGTAGCATTACAAATATTGATGCATGTGAAGTCCCTGATTCAATAGGTATAATAGGCGGTCCTCCTTGTCAAAGTTGGTCTGAAGCTGGTGCTGGGCGAGGAATAAAAGATGAACGAGGACAATTATTTTATGATTATATCCGTATATTAAAAGTCAAACATCCAAAGTTTTTTTTAGTAGAAAATGTGTCTGGGATTTTACACCCAAAACATTCAGATGCTTTTAACGATTTTTTAAAAGAATTTGAAAATTGCGGTTATAACATATTTTGGAAATTGTTAGATGCTAATGACTATAATGTTCCTGAAAATCGTAAAAGAGTAATTATTGTCGGATATAGAAAAGATTTACATAAAAAATTTGTATTTCCTGCGCCTAAAAAATATAAACCTAAATTACAAGATGCTATTGGTGATTTGCCAGAGCCAATTCCTGCAAAACCTAAAAATAAAACTAATGGAATTTTAGAAGTACCAAACCACGAATATATGATTGGGGGATGGTCTTCAATATTTATGTCTAGAAACCGTGTTCGCTCTTGGAATGAACCATCTTTTACTATTCAGGCAGGAGGAAGGCAAGAACCTTTACATCCAAGTGCACCAATAATGCATAAAATATCAGCAAATAAATTTGAATTCGTTAAAGGCAAAGAACAATTATATAGACGTTTGTCTGTTCGTGAATGTGCTAGGATACAAACATTTCCAGATAATTTTATATTTGAATATACCGATGTAGCTGTTGGATATAAAATGATAGGAAATGCTGTTCCCGTCAATTTAGCTTTTGAAATTGCAAAACAAATTATGGTGGATTTAAATGAATGAGTAAGTCCACCGAACAATCAACAATTATGGGCAAAGCATATGAATTTGCTTGTTTATGTGCAATAGAAAATATTGTATCACTCAAACGACCTGTAGAAATTGTAAAAAACTCTAGTTATGAAATAGCAAAAAAATATTTTGAAAGTCTCTCTAATCAAAATAAAGAAGATATGAGAAAATCGGCAACTGTTGGTATAAAGACAATAATAGAAATGGAGCCTAAAATTGTTGAAGATGGAAGTGATGATTTGACAATATTTTTACAACCAGATAATATTGCAAAAACTGGTGATATACGAGATGTCATCATTATTCGCAGAGATATTAAATGGGAGATAGGAATTTCCGTGAAGCATAATCATGCGGCTCTTAAACATTCAAGATTATCACAACATATTGACTTTGGAAAAGAATGGTTAAATATCCCGTGTTCAAAACAATATTTTGATGAGATTACTCCTATTTTTGACAATTTAACCAAATTAAAAATAGCAAGAACTACATGGTCAGAAATACCAAATAAAGAAGATAATGTATATATCCCATTATTAAATGCATTTATGGCAGAATTAAAAAAATTATTTATTGAGCATAATGATAAGGTTACATCAGGGATAATAACATACTTATTAGGTTCTAATGGTAAAGATTATTATAAATTAATACATCACAACAATCACAAAACAACAGTTATGCCATTCAATATTTGTGGCACATTGAACCAAGACGCAAATAAATCAAAACCAATAATTAAAATCCCTAAGATAAAATTACCCACTAGAATTATTGAATTAACATATAAAAATAATTCTAAAACAACCATTGAATTAACAATGAATAATGGTTGGGCTATATCATTTAGAATACATAATGCTAGCACTTTTGTAGAACCTAGTCTAAAATTCGATATTCAGTTATTGGGACAACCTGCAGATTTATTTTACATAAATGTTGATTGGTAAACTACTATCAAAACTTTAACCCATTTAATTATATTATTATATTTTAGTCGTTATATGATTGATCAAAATTTGTCCGTTTCTTAGCAATCCCGTCCAAATCGTAGCAAAATGTCATCAGATTTATGCGTTTTAGGGGCTCGCGGATGGGAAAATATACCGCATAATATAAATAGTTAATGAGCAAAACAACTATTTATGAAAGGAAAAAACTATGTGGTATGTAAAACTTAATGACACAATTCTTCCAACGCCTTATCAATATTTTAGCGATTGCCTGGCTGAGTGTAAAAGATTGCAGCGGGTTATGGTGGCTGTGTTTTCTGAACCGGTATTGATTGGTTAATTTTGGTATAAAGGAGATTTGAGATGTTAAAGAATTTTGAAAACTGGCTTTTGGAAAATAATTACAGCGCAAGCACCTCAGCCGATTATATGGGACGGATTGAAAGACTTTGCCGGAAAGAAGAATTCACGCTTGCTTATCTGGTGGAAAATATTGCTTCTATCCTGCCTCAATATGAAATTACCGGTGAAAAATCAAGCTATGGCAAACGTTCACATACTTCTGTCAGACAAGCCTTAAGACGTTTCAAAATGTTTCTTGCTGCTGAGAAGTTAGTATAAGGTGGGTATTATGACAGATATTAAAAGCTTAAACGATAATTTCAGAAAATCTTTTAACAGCGGAAAGGTTTTGTTGACTACCGGTATAAATGCTAAAAGTCAAAAGGAAACTGCGGAAATTCTAAACCAAGTCAGATGTTTTAACAATTTTACCCAAGCTAACGACCCGTATGACGAACATGATTTCGGTAGTTTTGATTATAACGGTGAAAAAATCTTTTGGAAAATTGACTACTATGACAAGGATTACCGTTATTTATCTGAAAATCCAAGCAATCCAGAAGTAACAAACCGTGTCATGACTATTATGTTAGCCAGCGAATATTAACATAAATCTCATATTTCGACCCGTGGATAACGATTTTATTTTTGGTATAGGTTTTATTATGAAAAAGTAATTCTTAAGTCCACGGGTCATTTATGGAGATTTGAGATAAACATAATAATACCTATTTACAATGTGTTATAACGTCTTTAAAGAATCTGATAACATTGTAATGTCGTGATTCTTTGGGATTGTAAAACAGTTTTTTTATTATTTTTTGATTAAGTGTCGTTGATGTCATTAATTCGCAAAATCAACTTCTCGGTAACTTGGAAAAGAAGTTAACTTTTAATATAGCGATGTCAGAGGTTGCAAAAAAATAAATTGTCATTGATGTCAAAAACTTTCAAATTCCAAACAAACAATGCGAAAATATAATCCTGTCACTGTCAAATTTGTTGTTAAAATATATTTTCATCTCTTTTATACAGTAGGCTTGTGTGTAGATTGTGTTGTTATCTATCGGTTTTAACTCTAAGCAATAAAATGGTAACTTTTCCCGTATCGTCGCTTTAAGAATGGCATTTTGTAATTTCTGTTCCGTAAACTTGCCTTGATTAAACAAAATATGGAAATGCCAGTCAGTAGAAATACCATTTTCGGCAAAAGCAATAAACCGAAGATGATGTCTGTTCCAATTATTCATTAAACTCTTTTCAAATGCCTTCATTATGTTTCTTAAGTGTTCCTTTGCATTATCCAAGTTGGCAGATTTTTTATTATCAGGAAGTTGAACCGTTAAAAAATAAGTTGGCTGGAAGGTATCGTTTAGCCATTTGTTAAATTCTTCTTTGATTGGGATAGATACATAAGATTCCATTTTTTGACCGTAGGATTCAGTTGTTTTATTTGATATAGGTGTCTTAAGGTTTTGATGAAATGGTTGTCTGTGCGTCATTTTAGATATCCCGTTTTAAGTGTTTTGATAAAGGTTAATTTTAAGAGATACAAAAGACAAACATATATGCGTATAAGCTATTTTTGAGACATAGTAATAAAATTTTGAGAGAAGAAGAAAACCGTCATACAAATATTTTTTTATTATCAATCGTAACAAGAAGAAGTAACATATCTCCTATACTCTATACATTAAATAATAAGACAAAAGGAATAAGCAGAAGATAAACCCACGATAACCGATGTCGCCTTGATTCTTTGACATATTGACGCGTGAGCTTTATGGATTGATACTTTCTTCTTTCGCGTCATGGTGTCATTGATAATTTTGGCGACATTTACTTTTATCATCTCTCTTCTACTGCTTGTTATTGGTGATACATCGGGACGCAAGTCTTATTGTATCTGGTTTAACATTGTCTTTATTTGTCATGTATCTTCTGTATTTATCTCTTATGTATTATTTCTTTTATTTATCTTTATTGTTATCTTATCTTTTGTATTTATTATATTTTTTTTTGTTATTTATTATTTTTAATTCATTTATTTTAAGTATAATAATAACAAAGGCCGCGCTTCTTGCTTCCTTGTATCCCGGACTGCCGAAACAGCTATACAAGATTATGATGGATCTTGGTAACCGGTTGATGATGATACTTTTTTATAGAATTGTTTTTTTCCGCGATTTTGATAAAAAAATTTCCATTATGTGATTTTTTTGCGTACTTTTGAAATTTTTTGGTGTATATATAAAGAAAAAGCCAACCTTTAACATAGCGGTGTCAAAGGTTGACGAATATTATTTTTAATAATTATTCAGGATCGGTATCCATTTCCTCCCAACCGTCATCACCAACAGGGATTTCTAAACATATCCGTTCAAGTAAGCGAGGCAGAAATACTTGTCCCATTCCATGTCGAACAAAACTGCGACGATTTTCGAACTCCTCAGGAATTTTGTAATTTTGAGGAAGACCATTAACTAAGATGACTTCAAGCAATGTTAACGGGCGTGCGTCAGAATAGGTGCCATCTTTACGAGGTCTACCAGGATGAATGGTGCGAAGGCCATTAACGCTCCCATTGCTGCTATCAATCGTGTTTGACGGACGGTCCCAAAATTTACGAGAACCATTACCTGCATAACAACCAAACCCAGATAGTTGATATTTAGGGTCATTATCTTTTGAACGGCAACCAGTCGGCGTATGTTCTAAAGCTTCTTTAATTTTATCTGCTTTGATTGGATCTGAATGTAATGGTTCAAATTCATGATACTTAATACCGCTATCTCCGTCATCTGATGAAGGAAGATGATATATAGCTTCCAAAAGAGGTTTAGCAAATTTTTCAGCACAAGGCCATTTCCACACGCCTTCTTTTGATGCCAGCATAATGCTACGTACGCGTGACTGACTCGTTCCGTAGAAGCAGCCGTCTTCAATCGCAAAATTCAGCGTGTAGCCTAACGGTTCTAGTTCATCTCTCAAATATTGGCCAATCGTTCGGCCTTTGAGTTTAGCTTGCATCATTTTGGCTAATGGATGACCTGTTAAATCCATATCCATTGGAAATGAGAATCCAAAGAACTGCTTGGCATTCTCTGTTACAATGTATTTCGGTCTGGTGGCCTTAACAAACTGAACGAACCAAAAAACTAATGTTAATTCCTCCTGATCCATCCATTTTTTTGCCTTTAGTGACGTAAATGTAACACACGGAATCCCCGCAACGACCATACAACACGAGTTATTACGAAAAGCTTTAACAACCTTTTTGAAAGTTTTTTTGAAGTCTCCCTGAATCATCTCCACAGGATATTTTGAACGCATTTTGTTCATGGCTACATAGTATTTTGCCACATCAGGATCATATTCAGAGGCAACTTTACAGACAAACCCATGCTGTTCAAGGTAGTATTCGCAAGTCCCAAAGCACGAAAATAATGAACAATAAGAAATTGAGTTTTTCAGCTTACGCTTTTTCAAGGATTCAAACGGAATTGCCGAGCGTATAGTCTCAAAATTAAACTTGGCTTTGGTTTGAGCTTGGGCTTCTTCAACATCGGCCTCGGCTTTTTCTTCATCAGTCGGCTCAGGAGGCAAATTTAAGAAAGACAAAGCATGATTTCGGGAAAGAGTATCGTTATTAGCAAGTGCATACTTCAATTCCCTTTCCACCAAATAATCTGTCAAACGAGTTAATTGTCTGGCTTGAGTATTCCCGATTCCGTAATCATCTCTCAAAATTTCTTTTTTGGAGCGCAATTCAGTCATTACCCCATCAAAATTGGCTTTGTTAATTTTGGGCTGATTGTCACTTGCCACTTTTAAATCTGTCCTTTTGCCTTTGCGAGTGATAATTGCACGAATTTCATTCCCAAGTTGAACTTCACCTTTAAGCCAAAGATAACCATATTCTTGAGCTTTTTTTAAGAAATAAGCCCTTGCCTCTGGCGGTAAAATTTTTCTCTTTGCCAATTTTCCGGCGGTACTTGCTGCTCCCTGATTAACCGTGATAAAACCATTTAATGAAGCCAAATCAGTAGGAATGGCGACATTTTGGGCAGTCCCTTCACACAAAGCCACAAGTTCATTCTTTTCGATATGCGTACGTTTGGATACTTCGTCGATATCAATATAGACTTGAGGCAGGTTATCTTCATCATCAGTAGTATTCTCAAAGACAGCAGGACACCCAAAATTTGCAGGTCCCGGATAATCACCGCCGTTATCATCACCGTTATTATCGTTTTGAGCTTGTTGTTTTCTGAATACATCTGCCCGGTCAAGCATTGTTTCAAGTACACTGCTTTGACCCCGTGTCTCTGTTACTTCACTATATCCAGCCTGAAAATCTGCACCGGATGCGTTTTGTAAAATTTCACCGTTTTGGTTGGCTACGGTTTTTAATTTTTCTTTTGCCATATCTTTTTATCCTTTCCTTATGGCGTTATACCTTCCCAGCTATTTTAGCCTTCGCTTGATATCTCAGCTTTTTTGCTGATAAGAAAAGAATAAAAGGAAAAAGAAATTTATGTAAAAACACTCAAAATGACGGTTTTTGTTTGTAACTATTTGTTTTTGCGATTTTTATAGCGACTTATTCTCTTAATCTCAGGAAGTTCAGCTAAGTATTCCAAATCAGGTATATAATATTGAGGAGCCTGAGGGGAATATTCAATATGGCTACAACTTCTCCAGTTTTTCATCAATTCGCTTGTTTCGCCAATATGTGAGTAAAACGCCTTTTGACGTATGTTTAATATGGCTAAGGCTGTTTGACGATTACACCAATTAATGTATCCTTTTTTTTCGTAATTAACGTCAGAATGAGGTTTTAAAATTTTATAATAATATTGTTTTAGGCACTCATTGGTGGCACTTATACTATAATATGATTGAAGTACCGTTTTATGTGGATAACTTTTTTTGTATTTTTCTAATAAATTAATACCAGATGTTTCAGAAATATTGAAAATTTCAGCCAAGTTACGTATGGTTAAAGTATATTCAGGATCATCATATCTAAGGGCTAAATCAGTTTTAACAGCAATTTCCATGGGACGATTTCCTGTAACCTCATGAACTATATCATAATTTTTAGGTTCTTTTGCAGGATTTTGAGTTCTTACTAAATTTATAAACGTATTACTTCGATAATCATATTGTGTTGATCTTGTTTGAGTATACAAAAAGTTGCAATAATGGACTAAAGCCGTTTTTTCTAACTTAGCGCTTTGGTAAGGGTATATAATATGTAATGCAGCGTCATATACGGACGAAATCTTTATATGATTTTCAACAATAATTTTTTCTATTTTACTTAAAAAGTTTTGGATTTCTTCAGAGAAAGGATGTATTGACTGTCTATCTCTTTTATAACAAAACGAATTAAACAGTTGAACATAATCACGAAGATTTTCAAAACTAACCGAATCAATCTGAAAATCACCTTCATAACAATAAAAATATAATTTTACAGTCTGGTTATTATTTAAGTGTCTTGATGTATTTATAGCTTCGAAAATTCGCGAAAAATAATCCAACGCATGCCATATTGTTACTCTATCTATATAATATTCTTTATTAGATAATTCATAGGATTTGATAAGCAACGGCATTAAATTTTCAGCTAAAAAGCCCAAATAGTTATTGTTAAAATGAAAATTTTCTTGAACAAAATTTTTCTTACAAAGAGTTATTATCCGACGAATATAAGTATCAATGGTACTGTCTTTACGATTTTCGGATAACCATTTTCTAAAATTTTCTTCCAAGCCAATCATAAAAAAACTCCTAATTTTATCTTATATTATCGAGATTTAAGAAAACGTAAAGCCCAAAATATATAAGAATAACCTTTGACTTAGCTATATCATAGGTTGTAAAAACATAGCCTACTAAAAAAGGCTGGAGTCATTTTCTATCTCACGCGTTATAAGGGCTAGTTAAAAAATGGCTTTTTTTTGAAGAGATGTTGTTTAAGCAGAAAAAAATTTAAGAGCAAAAATAAATCATCGTCAACGTCAAAAACTTTCATCATCACAAATTTCAAATCCGATTCATAATTAAAAGTCAATCCCAAGACCTAACGAGATTCAAACTCATTTAACTTATTGAAAAACAAAGGATTATCCTCAAACGAGTTCGGAAAATTCTCCCAAAACGCAATTTTCAAAAAACAAACATTCGAACTCGGTTAAGTGCTTGATTTATAAAAGAAAAACGGCAGTTTTTATACCTGCCGTTTGAATTGGTGATCCCAACGAGATTCGAACTCGTATCGCCACCGTGAAAGGGTGGTGTCCTAACCATTAGACGATGGGACCGTTAGGACATTTTTGCGTGCTTTTGCAAAAACTATCGTTTGTATATATGCAAATATCGTTTAGGTCAAGAGATATTTTTAAAAATTTTAAACTTTTTTTTATTCTGCTGAATTTTCTTCAAATGAAGCTCTTAATTGCGGGTTTAAAACCTTAACTATCTCGCTCATATGCACCAATTTGATATTCTTCTCTTTTAAGCTTGGCAACCACTCTTTTAATGCCTTAAAAGTAGCGCTTTTCGGGTGTCCTATCGCCACAGCATAGCCATTTTTGCGAGCTATTCTTTCCGCTGCCCTTAACTGCCTGTTGATATAATCAACCTTATTTTCATTGTCCAAAAAGACATGGCGGTGTGCATAAGCAACCCTTTTGTCCTTAGCTACACTTCTTCCGACAGATTTTGCTGATGTCTTAGAATCTACAAAAAACATATTATGCTCTTTCAAGACATCCATAACATAATTCATTCTTTGCTTGTCTTCCGTAAACTCTGAGCCCATGTGATTATTGATACCACGGACATTCTTAAACTTACTCAGCATTTTACCCAATTCGCTCTTAATGTCCGCTTCACTCATTTGAGTGGTTAGGGTATCCGGCGCTAAATTGGCTTTGCTTTTGGGTTCCATCGGAACGTGTATCATTATCTCATGACCGGCTTGGCTCGCTCTTTTTACCTGTTTTGCCAAACCTGTTCCATAGGTCAAAAAAGATGATGTCAGCGGCGCATTCAAACTGCTGATATCTGCCGTGCGGCGATGATTGATACCCATATCGTCAATGATAACGGCAATCACGGGCTTATCCCCGAAATAGTAAGGCTTGCGGCTCAAATCAACATGCATATTCTTTATGCTTTTACGATGATGTTTGACCGCAGGGACTGAAAACTCATCTTTTACTTCGTTTTCTGGCAAATCCTCCTCATAAAGCTCATATGACTTATGCTCGGGAACATCATCTCTTTCCAAATGTTGTAATTCATTCCAGACATCTTTTGGGGCTTGTACTCCGGTAGATACACCATCATCCACCATTCCGGCTATTTGATAAGAAATGTCCGTTGCTTCCTCATCCATAAACAAAACTTGCGACAGATACTCGGCATCTACCTCTTCTGCCGTCGCAATATTTACGTTTTCTGGAGAATCGTTATACAGAAAATCATCATCTCTTTGCGGAGATAAACTTTGTTGCAGACTTGGGCGATAACACAAAGCTTGCTCCACCATTTTATCTATCGGCTTAGCCTCTTCCAAGACCAAAACTGCTTCAGGTGCATGACCTCTTAAATTTTTATTTCTGTATCTGCTATAAAAGGAAATTTCTGCAGCAAAGACCGCTACCAACAAAGCAGCAAAGACAAAAAAAACTCTCGCCGTCGGCCATTTTAACCGACGGGGAGAATTTTTCTTTTTACGCTTTATTTTTTTTGCGGCTTTGGTCAAGTTTTAGTCTTTCTTACGCAAGGTCGGGAAAGCGATTACATCACGGATGGTATCAGCTCCTGTCAACAAAATTGCCAGACGGTCAATACCCATACCCATTCCGCCGGTCGGCGGCAAACCATTTTCCAAGGCGATGACATAATCTTCGTCCAGCATCTGAGCCTCATCGTCTCCGGCCTCACGTGCGGCGCACTGAGCATCAAAACGTTCCTTTTGCTCCAGAGGGTTGGATAACTCAGAATAAGCACAGCCTATTTCCATTCCGGCAATATAGGCATCAAAATGCTCTACCAAGCGCGGATTGGAGCGATGTGTCTTAGCCAAAGGCGAAACATCTCGCGGCATATCCATCACCAGAATCGGCTGGATTAAATTATGTTCAACTTTTTCATCAAAAACTTCCTGCACAACTTTACCCCAGCAAGTGCAAGATGAAGCATCTACGCCTGCTGATTTTGCCATTTCTTTAGCTTCTTCTAAGGTTTCAGCCTGCATTAGGTCAATGCCGGCATATTCTTTAACCAAATCTACAATGGATTTGCGGGCAAAACCTTTGGACAAGTCAATCTCATGCTCACCAAACTTGATAACTTTTGTGCCAAGAACTTTCTCCGCGACATAAGGAATCAGGTCTGCAAACAAATCGGCCATATCATTATAATCCGCATAAGCCTGATAAGCCTCCAAGCCCGTGAACTCTGGGTTGTGGCTTTTATCAATGCCTTCGTTGCGGAAGTTGCGGCCGATTTCAAATACGCGGTCAAAGCCACCGACAACCAAGCGCTTCAAATACAACTCAGGAGCAATACGCAAGTATAAATCCATATCCAATGTATTGTGGTGCGTGATGAACGGTTTTGCATTTGCACCGCCCATAATCGGGTGAAGCATCGGGGTTTCAACCTCAAGGAAATTATTTTCTTCAAACCAGCGGCGGATGGCCGAAGTTATCTGACAACGCTTTTTATAAATTTCTTTACTGTCGTCATTCATAATGAAGTCAACATAGCGCTGACGATAGCGAGCATCAATATCCGTTAAGCCATGGAACTTCTCCGGCAAGGTTTGCAGAGATTTTGAAATGATATCAAACTTTTCTGCGGCAATAGAGAGTTCTCCGCGCGGTGTACGACGAATATACCCCGAGATACCGACCATATCTCCAACATCCAAACATTTGAGGCGCTCAAGATCTTCTTCGCTCAAGTGGTTTTTATGACAGAAGGCCTGAATTTTGCCACTCATATCCTTAACATCAATAAACATTCCGTTATTGCGTACAGCCATAGCGCGGCCGGCAATGGTAACTCTGTCTTCCGTATCAACTCCGGCTTCCAAGTCCTTATATTTTTCCTGCAAGTCTGCGGCAAAAGCATTGGGACGAAAACGGTAAGGATATGGGTTATACCCTTTTTCCTGCAAGGTCTTTAATTTAGCCAAGCGGGACTCACGATGAATATTGGTTTCAATTGTCATTTTTGTTCCTATTTTTTGATTTTTATTTACGTTTTGTGCAAACTATAAACTTTAGCGAATATTTTTTCAAGAAAATTTACAAAAGATGCTGGACGAGGGCAAAGAAAAATACTATATTGTAATAGAATAAACGGAGATAAAGATGAAAAAAGATTTAGAACAAGGTGCCAAGGACGCATCTTTTGGATTGTGGCATAAATTTGTGGATAGTGTTAAAAAAATTCCGGCAAAGTATAAGACTTTGGCCGGTGTTGGCTTGTTTGCTCTTTCTTCCACTGCGGCCGAATCCTCTACCTTACCAAAGACTGACAGAGACGATGCTCACAGCGAAATGCATACAGATGTGAGCTCTGTTGTTAATGATGATAAAACCATAACTTTTGCCGATGCGACAAAATCCTTAAATGTTAAAGCCGGAGATAAGTATAAAGGCGTAAATATGAAGTTTGCTGAGATGGATGCTCCCGATTTGGGACATTTGTTTGAATCCGGCATGGATCCTTACATTATGGGCAAAAACAGTAAAGGTGTTCGCCAATATTTGGGCTTATATCAAATGGATATCGGCGGAACAATGCAAACTTTTTTATTTGGAATGAAAGACAAGGATAAGACCGTCTGGAAAGGCGTTGCCAAAGATTATCCCAAACTTGCTGCTTTAGGGAAAACTGAAGCCACCCGCAGGAACTCTGCCTTTACTAAAATGTTCGGCGACTTATCCAAAACAAAAGACTTCCGCCACAAAATGGATGAATATATGCGGATTGTTAAATATGAGCCGGTTTATGAGGCTTTGCGCCAAATTGACGGGTTGGATTTTGACAAGCGCGGCAAGGTCTTTTTGGGAACGGTTATGTCCGCAGCTAACCAAAGCCCCTCGCCTAAAGTTATCAGCGCTATTTATAAGCAAGCTCTCGCCAGAGCAAAAGCTGAAGCTTCCAAACATAAACGTCAGGTTACAACAGCTGATATTATCAAACAATCGTATGAAGTCAGAAAAGAAAAATGGGGGCTGAAATCTCGCTATACCGAAGAGTGCCGTCTTGCTCTTGATTGGCAAAAATTTGAAGATGTTATGGGTAAAATTCATAAAGAGCGCGAAAAGCATCTGAAAAAAACTGCTGAACTTCGTAACTCTCTTAAAGAAATGACTCCTTTTACGCCGGTTAGCACTTTGGTGGCTCATAAGCCTGAAAAAATTAAGATTGCTAAAATACCGCCTCAGATGATGAAAAAAGTTAAGGAGAAAAAAGGGCGCGGATAAAAACCCCTTGACAGAAGAAAAGAACTAAAGTAGAACATTTTGTAGAGTGTTCTACTTTTTTTCTAAGGGGTTTGACTATGCTTACTCAAAAACAATATCAGCTTTTGATGTTTATTAATAAGGTATTGAAAGAAACTGGTTGTTCCCCTTCTTTTGAAGAAATGAAAGCCGCAGTCGGCCTAAAGTCTAAGTCAGGCATTCATGCTTTGATTGAAGCTTTGGTGGAGCGTGAGTTTATTCGCAAACTTCCGCATAAAGCTCGTGCACTTGAAGTTATCCGTCTCCCTAAATTTAAACCCAAGGCAATTATTGAAGAAGAAAAAAAACGCGAAATTGCCTTGCAAAACAGCGCCGCACAAATTCCTCTTTACGGCAAAATTGCGGCCGGAACTCCGATTGAGGCTATTGCTAACGAAAGTGAGCAAATCTCCGTTCCCTTTGAAATGGTTAATCGCGGACAGTTTTATGCCCTGACCATTGAGGGCGACTCTATGGTTGAGGCCGGAATTTTGGATGGGGATACTGTCATCATCAAAAAAGCAGACACTGCCAATAATGGTGAAATTGTTGTCGCTTTGGTTGATGAAAGTGAGGCAACCCTCAAAATTCTGCGCAAAGAAGGAAATGAGGTCGTACTCATTCCCTGCAACAGTGCTTATCAACCTCGCCGTCTTCCCGCTCAACGTGTTCGGGTACAAGGTGTTTTAGCCGGATTAATGCGTACCTATCACTAACACAAACTGTTGCCACAAGCTGTTGCCAGCTTGACAAGGGGCCGCCCTTGAGCGCAAGCTGTTGCCAGCTTGACCGCCTCATTGGCTGTGGCGCGAACCTTTGTTATACCGCGTTGCTTCCTAAGTGCATATCTATCTTTCGTGCCCTATGTCTTTATGGATTCTTCGTCGTTTCACTCCTCAGAATGACGAGCTGTTGCCAGCTTGACCGCGGCAATTGCTGCTTGGGTGACCATTGTTGAACCGCGATGCTTCCTTTGTGCATATCTATCTTTTGTGCCTTATGTTTTTTTTGCGAAAAATTTATGTAGTCTCATTAATGGTAGACAAAAAAAATTGTAGCCTCATTAATAGTTGACTCATCCCTCAAATTAGTATATTCTTATATTCAATAGGTGTGTTGTTGTCGGCGTGATGCTTCTTGCTTCCGCCTCTCTTTGACGCATACCTTATTTTAACCGCAGGCTTTGTTTCTTGATTATTGTTTGAGGTGTGCTATGTCTGATACTCGTTATCTCTTTATCGCGGCTCTATTGAGCGCTGTTTCGCTTTCTGGAAACGCTAATGCTTTAACCGTTTCGGATAAGCTTATCTCAAACTTTATCAATACACATACATACACATCCACACCATCAACAAAGTCTGCGGCCTCTTTTGCCCAATTAGATAAATCCTACAAACTTGCCGGTGTTTGTTTTATGGGCTTTGGCAGTTGTGGGGATGATGGTTTTTATAACAAAGGGTCTTCCGGCGGTGGCGGCGGTAACGGCGGCGATGATTTTGAAATTGATACGGACAAACAATGCCAAAATGAAGGCTATACCATTACATCTTGTCCAGCAGGTTCAGCTGCTACGGGTGTTTGTCCTTATGATAACGGTTATTACAGCGGATGTAAGTCTTATGAAGAGCTTTGCAAACAAGACAACTATTATAAGACTTGTTCGGGAAATATGGTACTAGATCCTGACCAGAGTTGTGATTATGACAGTTCTTATAAAAAATGTATTCCTTCCGAAGAAGCTTGTGAAGATGACGGTTATCAAAGCAGTTGTGAAGACGGAAAAATCTTAGACCCCGGACAAGTTTGTTCCTATAACTCATCTTACCAAAAATGTGAATGTAACCCTTGTGACGGGTTTGAATACAGCTATGAGGAAGCCACCGCACAAGGCTATGAAGTGGACGGTGAAGGCTGCAATAGTTGCGGGGTGATGAAATACAAACGCAAGGTTAAGGAATGTTTGGGCTTCTCGGTTTGCGACTGCGGCGGCGAAATCGGCACGGTTGAATGCTGGAGCGGTGAACAACAGATGTTCTTGAGTTGCAAAAGCTGCAAAACAGAATGCCCGACCGGAGAATATGACCTTAATGATTATTGGTGCAATGGCGCTTTGAAATGTTTTTTCAAACCCTAGAAAAGGGAGGAGGGTGAAGATGAATAAGTATTTGTTGATGGGATTTGTCGGATTATCCTTGGGATGGAGTGCGGTTGCCCAAGCGCAAACTTGTACTAGATTGCCCACTTGCGAAGAACTCGGCTTTACGAAATCTGAGGCTCAGTGCAACGGAAAATCTATGGTGCGTTGCCCTTTGAACAAAGGTAAGGTTTATTGCGAAGAAGGAAAATTGCTTACATCCTGTCCGGCCGGTTATGCCGATATTGACATTATAGAACCTTATTGCAAAGGAGCAAATACAGAACTTGTATTTTCGGATTCAACTCTGAAATGCGCTAAATGTAAGTCTTGCGGAAAAGTCGGACATTTTTCTGCGGTGGCGGGTTGTTGCCCTGACTTAGGATATGGCGAAAATGTTGATGGCTGTACAGGAAGTAATGATTATTCGGGCGTTGAAAGATACAGCACACAAGATGCTAACGGTTGTTGGACTTGCTCAAAATGCCGAAGCCAATATAGCTTAGATGAAAATGGTAATTGTACCACAATGTGATGAAGGAGAAAAGAAATGATAAAATTTAACAATAGAATATTGATGATGACGACAATGCTGTTGACTTTCTCCTTTATGACAAAGGCAAATGCGCAGACATTGATAAGTGGAGAATCTGGTGGCGGTGAAAGCACAATAACGACGACTTGCGAGATGCCGCCAAGTTGCGAAAGTTTGGGATATAACAAGACAGCTGAGGATTGTGCCAATAAAGTTACCCTGAAATGCCCGATGGATGAGAGCAAACTTTATTGCGCCGATGCTCGACAAAACGGCGTTTGTTCTTCCGGATATTCAGAAATTGAGAAGATTATTCCTTATTGTACCGGTGATAATGCAAGATTAGTTTATGATACTTTGAATCCGAATTGTGCAAAATGCCAAAAATGCAGCGGAAGTTCACACTTATCTCCTGTTTCCGGTTGTTGCCCTGACTTAAGATATGGCGAAAATGTTGATGGCTGTACAGGAAGTAATGCTTATTCGGGCGTTGAAAGATACAGCACAAAAGATGCTAACGGTTGTTGGACTTGCTCAAAATGTCGAAGCCAATATACTCTGAATGCTGAAGGGCTTTGCGTTGATCCTTCGGTTATTGGAGGCACTGGAGCCTCTAAGATATACAAAGTAGGCGATACTTATGTAGACAGTAATGGTATTGGTATCGGAAAAGTTGTACAAATTACCGATGACGGCTGACATGGTCTAATTGCAATTTCCGGAGGCAGTGGCACGTTAGAATACGCGCAAACTACTTGTAACAATAAAAATGCCGGAGGCTTAGATTGGGCTCTTGGTGGAGGAGAGGCTATTTGTGGTATATATGGAAACAATTACTCCAAAAAATTTCATGGAGATGCAACCACAGCCTGTTTTCAATATTCTGATTACAGATGTAAATCTGATCAAAACTGCGCTTTTGTATGTGAAGCTCGCTTCTAAAAATCAAGCCCTCTTTTCAGAGGGCTTTGTTCTATATCAGTCCCATTTTTTGGGCGGTGATAACCGCTTGGGTGCGATTGGTTACGCCGATGGCTCGTAGCAAAGCATTGATATGCAACTTCACCGTTGCTTCCGATACACCCATTTCATAGGCTATCTGTTTGTTGGACAAGCCTTGGGCTATGAGCTTTAACACTTGCATTTGTCTTGCCGTTAAGGTTTTATTTTTGCTCTTTGCCTCGCTTTTGTTTTCTGTAGGTGTTGTTGCGCTCAGTAATTCCGGCGGGAGGTAGGTACCTCCATCCAAAATCAATTGCAATGCACGGCTTAATATCTTTGGCTCTGAGCGTTTGGGTATATAGCCGCAAGCGCCTTCATTTAGGGCCTTACGAATATTTCTGATATCTTCTGATGCGGAGATAACCACAAATCTGGTATCCTTGGCTTTTTGGCGGATGGCGGTAAGACCTGTCTCCCATGACATATCCGGCATATCTAAATCTAAAATTATGAGGTCTATCTGTTTATCCTCTTCCAGAATTTTTAGCACCTGTCCAAAATTAGAGGCCTGCAAAATTATCATGTTTGGGTAAAGCTGCTCCAGACGCATTCCCAAACCATCTCTAAAAAGCGCATGATCGTCCGCTATCAGAATTTTCATTTTATTCTCCTTTGGTGTCTTTGTAACACAAAATCATATAATACCTGACCAAAGTATTGCTCAACAACACTTCCAAGTTCTTAAAGTCCGATAGTCCGATTAAATTCTAGTCCAAAGTCCGAATGTTTATTTTTTAGGCGGAAAGAGGATATATTCTATCCCTGCTTCTTTAAACATTTCTTCCGAGTAAATGAGTTTGTCCCTCCATGTGCTTTTCGGAGCATTTTCATCAAACTCGGGTTTGTAGGTTACAACCATTTTTATGCCTGATTGTATGATGGCGCGGGCGCAGTCGGGACAAGGCATGGAGGTTACATATATTACACACCCCTTTAACGATGCGCCGATTAAACAAGCGTTGTACACGGCATTGCGCTCGGCATGCTCAAAAAAGTCATACTTCGTGGGGCGCTCCAGACGCTCCGGTTTGTTGTCGTCAACGCCTCTGACCAAACCGTTGTAGCCGGTGGAACGAATTTCTCTGTCAGGGCCGACCACAATCGCACCGACTTTGGTGGACGGGTCTTTTGACCAAGTAGCTACGAGCTCGGCTACCTCCATAAAACGTTTATGCCATTTTTCCGAGAACATTGTCCCTCCCTTTACTTGTTTTACTTTCGTTATATTAGCTTATTATTTGTATTTGACAATAATAATTCTTTAAAATCTTGAAAGAAACGGATGTATAAGGAATAGTTTATCTTGACATTAGAGGCAAAATAACCCTATTGTACCTACAGAATTTTAAATCACTTAAGGAGAAATAAATGAGTGCTATTATAGATATTCATGCTAGAGAAATTTTGGACTCTCGCGGAAATCCGACTGTTGAAGCTGATGTCGTTTTGCAATCCGGCGCTTTTGGCCGCGCTGCCGTTCCGTCCGGTGCTTCTACTGGTGTTCACGAGGCTGTTGAGCTCCGTGATGGCGACAAAAAACGCTTTGGTGGCAAAGGTGTTGAGAAGGCCGTTGCTAATGTTAATGATGCTATCTATGATGCTTTGGCCGGCTTGGACGCTGAAGACCAGATTGAAATTGACAGAACCATGATTGAACTTGATGGCACTGAAAACAAAGGTAAACTCGGCGCTAACGCTATTTTGGCCGTTTCTCTCGCTGTTGCTAAAGCTCAGGCTGAAGAAGCCGGCTTGCCCTTGTATCGTTATTTGGGCGGCACTATGGCTCGTACCTTGCCTGTTCCGATGATGAACATCGTTAACGGTGGTCAGCACGCTGATAACCCGATTGATATTCAAGAATTTATGATTATGCCGGTTTCCGCTTCTTCTGTTAAAGAAGCTGTTCGTATGGGCGCTGAAATCTTCCATACTTTGAAGAAAAATCTCAAAGCTGCCGGTCATAACACCAATGTTGGTGATGAAGGCGGTTTTGCTCCGAATCTGAAGTCTGCTGAAGAGGCTTTGACCTTCATCGTTAATTCCATCAAAGATGCTGGTTATAAACCCGGTGATGATGTTGTTTTGGCTATTGATGCTGCTTCTTCCGAGTTCTATGAGAACGGCAAGTATGAAATGAAGGGTGAAGGCAAGTCTTATACCAGCGCTCAGATGGTTGACTTCTACAAAGACCTTTGCGCTAAGTTCCCAATCTTCTCTATTGAAGACGGTATGGCTGAAGATGACTGGGAAGGTTGGGCAATGCTCACCAAAGCTATTGGCGACAAAGTTCAGTTGGTTGGTGATGACTTGTTCGTTACAAACCCGAAACGTTTGGCTATGGGTATTGAAAAAGGTGTTGCTAACTCTATCTTGGTTAAGGTTAACCAGATTGGTTCTTTGACAGAAACAATGCAGGCTGTTGATTTGGCTCAACGCAACAAATATACTGCTGTTTTGTCTCACCGTTCCGGCGAAACCGAAGACACAACCATCGCTGATATCGCTGTTGCTACTAACTGCGGTCAGATTAAGACCGGTTCTATGTCTCGTACAGACCGTATGGCTAAGTACAACCAACTCATCCGCATTGAGGAAGAATTGGGTGATATGGCTATCTATGCCGGTAAATCTATTTTGAAAAATAAATAAGATTTATTCCAGTTACAAAAAAACCGTCCCTCTCGGGGCGGTTTTTTTATGGTTATTTTTCTTTTGATGAAGACAACCGTGCCGCTTGTGTGGCTTGTTGTCGTCTTTCTCGGTTGGCTAAAATCATCAGCGGAGATTTCAGCAAATTTACCGGCCTATCTAAGCTGATGTTCTTCAACATCAGCTTTGCTTTCAAACTTAATTCCTTATTTTCTTTTTCTGCCTGAGTTACCTGTGTGTATGACTGATTTGTGTTCAGAGCCAAGATCCAATCTTTTTCTCTTACCGGCTCGGAAAAAAGAACGGGGTCAAAAACCAAGCGTTCGGTTTTGTTGCTGTTTTGATATATCGGCAAATCAAGACACATGGCAACATGATGTTCCCGCCACATCAGATAATCAACGCCGGAGGCATTGTTCCCCGGGACACGCGCAACAATGATATCTGACATTTGGGACTTGTTGGAAACAGCTTTCAGAGCTGTTGGGGCATTATTTTTCATCTCAGCAAATAAATCTTCACTCATATTAGATTTATAACACCAGATGTTTTGCGGCTCTATGCCGAAATCGCGCCTTGCCGCTTGCGATAAGGTATAGGCAAAAGCACTGCAAGCCTCGTTTCGGCAAGCATATTCTTGGTTGGGAAAAAACTCTTTCTTCCATTCATTAAACTTTTGCGCATAGGCACTGATTTTTTCATAATCCAATTTATCCATTAATCTCTCTCCATAGCGGCTACGACATAACGATCATAGCGGGAAGCGCCCCTTTTCTCCTGCTGAGCGCGCAAAGTTTGAAGTTTGTTTTGCGCATATTCTTGCTCTTTTTCATTAAGCGGGCGGCTCAGCTCGCTTATTAAAGCAATGTCTGCGGGCTGATTGTCATTTAGTCTTTGGCCGCTCAGCGGGTTAATAACTTTCAGCGGGTAGCCTAAATTTTCTGCCTCGCGGATAACGTGTCCGGCTTCGCGGATGTCTTCCGGAGCTAAGCGCATTTTGGTATAAGGATGCGGCACAGCCTCTGCACTAGCCTTACGCAAACCTTTTTGCGCCTCGGCAAAATTCTTTTGACCTTGCTCATAGCGCGAGGCAACATTTATCTCCAGCAAACGTTTGGGGACAACCGGCACCACAAAGTCAACCTGATAGCCTTGTTCCTTGGCTTCTTCGGCAATATCCAACATCTCTTCCGAGGGCAAACCGTCAACCACAACATCATAGCCCTGATTTTGGCAAAAATCTAAAGCCACCCAAAAGGCTTCTTCGGCAAAATTTTCAACTAAGCTCTCTTTTTCTCCATCTGCATTAGTTATTTGTCCGGCATCATAGGCATCGGGATTTTTGGAGTTGAGCTTCACGGGAGCTAGCTCATTGAGCTTAAATAAGTTTGGATGATAGGCCAACATATCGTCTTTGCCCAAACGGATGGCGTTTTGATGGTTTTTGGCGGCATAAGAGCTTTTGCCGGAACCGGGAAAACCCATAACAACCGTCATCTGCGGATTTTCGCTCGGTTGGGCTGAGGGATTATTATTTATTAAGTCCTTGATTATCTGCGTGAATATTTTTGTCTTTTTGCTTTCAGACAAATAAGAGAGGCGGAAAATTTCTTTTTCTTGCTCGTTCATGGTAAATCGCCTTTGCATCATCCTTTTTATTTATATTAGCCTAATTTTAGACAAAAATAAAGCCTTATTTGTGTTATATGCGATTTTGATGAATCTTTTCTTAACGCTCGGGTATTTTATAATTCGGGGCTGTAAATGGACGCAAACAGCAATTTAGCGCATTGCGGAGCTGGCGGCGCTCAATTTCGTTTTCCAACTTATCGGCTATGGGGCGCAAAAGTTCGTAACGGCGTTGGAGCTCTTGCGTTTCCCTCTTGCTCAGAGGGCGCGAAAACTCGTGCAAAAATGCATTTGCGGCTTTGACTGTTTTTTTCGGATATAAAACTTTTTTGCTTATCGGATTGACAATCTGCAAATTAAAACCGTTTCTTTCTAATAAGTTGATATTACGTGCATAGCTCTCAACAATACTTTGAGAGCGCATAAGATTGAACGAAAAATGTTTTTCTTTTCCTTTACGGGTTCCGATAAAACGCGTCAGCATATTCATATCCATTATTCTTTTGGGGACAGCGGCAATAACAACTTGGGTATCATAAGCGTTGTTGTGAAGGTAGTTACACATCTTCATAAGCATATTGCCGCCCATTCCGTCTATGACCAAATCATAGGGTTCTTTCTTTAAGCGCTCAATTGCATAACCTATTACATCCCCACCAAACTCTATGAAATCATTATCCGTAAAAGCATCTTCATGATGATTAAAGCGTTGCGGTTTTACAACCTTATCAAAATGCGGGCAACGCATAAAAATCTCATCCACGGAAAGTTTGAGCATTGATGGATTTTGCTTTTTTAACTCCTCTATATAATGTGATTTTCCGGCTCCGGGCATGCCAAACATAAAAATGGCCCGCTTATTTGCGCTCGGACATTTTCCTTCTTTCTCTTCCGCTATTATGGTCGCGGCAAGTTCATCGGCATTCTCGGGTGTCCAGTCCAGCCAATAGTCATCATCAATCATCTTTTATTTCTCCGTTAATTTGTGTCAAGATAACACATTTTTGGACAAAAATAAAGAAAAATTTTACTTGCTTATTTCTTTGGGTTTTGCTAAATATTTAAGCCTAAAAAAATATATATTAATTCTTTATTTTTATGGAAACTTTTATATTTGTCTTTAAGCGACAACGATTTCAGTATCTGATGAAAGCCGTTGCTTTGGCCGCTAGCGCTTTCGTATTAACCATTATTATTACCGCCTTGTGCTACTATTACATCGGCGACGAAGTTAAAAACTCAGATTTTGCTCAAACTTGGGTTTGGATGATGCTCACTTTACCTGCTCTCTTAGCTTATTTTAAGACAGCAATCCTTGCCAAAATTCCTTTTGGCTTGTTTTTTGGGCTTATTGTCCTAACGACATCTCTCCCTTTGTTTTGGATTGTGGCACACACAAATTTATGGGTGGTTATCTGCGCAATGATTGCGGCTGTGGGGTTGTTTGTTTACTCCATCCGTAAAGGACTTATGGTTGAACACGGCGGAAGTTTTAATAATTTGGCTTTCGGAATGTTTCTAATTGTTGCTATTTGCGCCTTAATCGTCAGCAGTTTTGCAATACTCAGCGGGCAACCAATACCGATGTTTATTGTCTTTGCTATTGTGGCACTTATTTATGTCAAAATAAACATCTTTGACGTGTTCCAATTGCGCAAAAAGCTTCCCTCGGGCATTGGCTTAAAAGAAAAAGAAGTTAATCAGCTTGTTGTCCAAACAGCTCTGAACTTGTATTTGAACTTTATCGGTATGATTTTTGTCATTGATTTTATGAAGTTCTTAACCAAGCTTTGGGTTGAAACTACACCTAAAAAAAGCGTTTCCAAATAAGGAAACGCTTTTTTCTTTACTCTGCCTTATCTTAGAAACCGGCAATTCTTTCCAGAGCGGCTTCAATCTTTGCTTTGCTCTCCAAAGCCTCAGCCTGACGGCGTTTTTCTTCTTCAACTACTGCTGCCGGAGCTCTCTCAACAAAGTTGGCATTGCCTAATTTCTTTGCATAGCCTTCCAGATTTTTGTTCAAACCTTCCAGCTCTTTTTGCAGGCGCTCTTTCTCTGCCGCGAAGTCAACAACACCCTTCAACGGTAGCAAGATAGATGCTTCTTTGAAAACGCTTTGAACCATATCTTTGCTGATTTCGGCATCCTTGCCAAAGCTTTCCAGCTTTTCAAGACGTGCCAAAGAGCAGATAATCTGGCGGAAAGTTTCCATATTTTTGCAAGAGGCCGTATTCGCATCTTTCAAATATACGTTCAACTTTGCACCTGCCGGCAAGTTCATCTCTGCACGCAGCGAACGGATAGCCGTAATGAAGTCAATGACCCAATCAATGTCATTTAAGGCTGCTGTGTCAATCTCTTCTGCCTGCGGCCAAGGATATTTGATGAGGCCGGTTTCTTCCTTAACCAGATTATTCCATAATTCTGTCGTGATAAACGGCATAAACGGATGCAAGATAACCAAAATACGCTTCAATACCCAAGCAAAGGAGGCTTTGGTTTCTTGCTTCTCTTCTTCATTGTTACCATACAAAATCGGCTTAATCATCTCAATATACCAGTCGCAGAATGAACCCCAAACAAACTGGTAAACCGCATTGGCCGCATCTGAGAAACGGAAAGCATTCAGGTTATCCGTTACTTCTTTGGTGGCCTGCTTGGCTTTAGCAATAATCCATTTATTGACGGCACTCTTAACCTTGGTCTCGTCAAAGTCTTTCGGCAAAGATACCTCGTTCATCTCGCCAAAACGCGCTGCATTCCACAATTTGGTTGCAAAGTTACGATAGCCGGCTATGCGATTTTCACTCATATTGATGTCTCTGCCCTGAGTTTCCATTGCAGCCATAAAGAAGCGCAAAGCGTCTGCGCCGTATTTTTCAATCGTATCCATCGGGTCAACCGTGTTGCCTTTAGACTTGGACATCTTGCGGCCTTGCTCATCGCGAACCAAGCCATGGATATAGCATTTCTTAAACGGAACTCTCTTCATCATATACATACTCATCATCATCATTCTGGCAACCCAGAAGAAGATGATGTCAAAGCCCGTTACCAATACAGAAGTGGGATAAAATGTATCCAAATATTCTGTTTTATCCGGCCAGCCCAGCGTTGAAAATGCCCACAAACCAGATGAGAACCAAGTATCCAAAACATCGGTTTCCCTTGTGAGTTCAACATGCTTACCATAATGCTTGTCTGCAGCGGCTTGTGCTTCCTCTGCGTTCTCTTCACAGAAGATTTCACCATCCGGACCATACCAAATCGGCATTTGATGTCCCCACCAGAGCTGGCGAGAAATACACCAAGGCTGAATGTTGCGCATCCACTCAAAATAGGTCTTTTCATAAGACTTCGGAACAAACTCCATATCGCCTTTTTCTACGGCTTCAATCGCTTTAACGGCCAATTTTGGCGCATCAACAAACCACTGGTCGGTCAACATCGGCTCAATGACAACATTTGAGCGGTCGCCATAAGGAATAACCATCGGGTGATCCTCAATTTTTTCCATCAAGCCCAATTCTTCCAGTTTCTCAATCGTTTTCTTTCTGGCTGTTTGTGTGTCCAGGCCAGCAAAAGGCGTGTTTTCATTCAAGGTTGCATCCGGATTGAGAATGTTTATCAGCGGCAGATTATGGCGCTTGCCAACCTCAAAGTCATTGAAGTCATGTGCCGGCGTTATTTTTACCGCACCTGTTCCTTTCTCCGGGTCAGCATGCTCATCGCCGATAATCGGAATCGGACGGTTTACAATCGGCAAAATTGCGTTCTTACCAATCAGATGTTTTAACTTCTCGTTCTCTTTAGAGACAGCAACGGCCGTATCACCAAACATTGTCTCCGGTCTGGTGGTGGCGATGTGGATATATTCACCCGCTTCGCCTTCAATCGGGTATTTGTAGTAATACATTTTACCAACTGTTTCTTTCTGGACAACTTCCAAGTCCGAAACTGCTGTCATAAACTTAGAGTCCCAGTTAACCAGTTTTTTGGCCTTATAAATCAAGCCATCTTTGTACAAGTTTACAAAAATCTTGCGAACTGCGCGGCTTAATCCTTCATCCATCGTAAAGCGCTCGCGGCTCCAATCGCAGCTTGCCCCCAAACGACGCAATTGTTTACAAATTGTGCCACCGCTTTGCTCTTTCCATTTCCAAACAGTTTCAATAAATTTTTCTCTGCCCAAATCATGGCGTGTTATGCCTTCTTTGGCCAAATTACGCTCAACAACCATTTGGGTTGCGATACCTGCATGGTCTGTTCCCGGCTGCCACAAAACTTTTTTGCCGAGCATACGATTATATCTTATCAGAATATCTTGCAGGGTGTCATCCAACGCGTGTCCCATATGCAAAACACCAGTTACGTTCGGTGGCGGAATAACAATCGCAAAAGCCTCTGCGTTTTTGCTCATATCGGGCTTAAAATCGCCATTTTGTTCCCATGATGCATAAATTTTTTCTTCAAAATCTTTCGGGTTATAGTTCTTTTCTAACATTTCTTTTCCTTTAGTTTTATGCCAACTTGGTTTGGCAAAAATTTATATCATAAAATACCGCAAAAAGCCCTCAAGGTTTAGCTTGGGGGCAGTCAAATGATTAAGGTCGGTTCAAGAACTGGCTCTTTAGGAACTGACCTTTGCCATCACTCGTTCAATCTCTTTTTTAACCTCAGCCTCAACAATCTCAGGCAGATGAGCATTCAACCAACTTTTGGTCTGGCGCGCAATTTCTGCTGCGGCTATGGCTGAAAAGTCATAATCTTTGCTCAGATTTTTTTCTACAATACCGTTAATAACATCTCTAACCAGAGCCTCTATGGTCAAAGAGCCATTGCCTAGTTCTATATGAGACATTGCTTCTTCCGTCAGATGACTTTTGACTTCTTCCTTATTTTCTGGCTCTTGTTTCTGCTTCTGTTGCTCGGCAAACATCTTGGCAAAATTGCTAATAATTCCGGCGGAAATATCGGCTGTATCTTCTTGCTCTTCAACCTCTTCTACTGTTTTTTCTTTAATGGGTTCTTCTTTAAGCTCAGATACTTCCTTGATATCAACGGCAGAAGGTTCAACCTCAAGAACTTCTTGCTCAACAACCGGCTCGTCTTTTATCTCTGGTTTTATTTCCGGTTGTGGAATTATTTTTTCTTCTTCTACTGCCGTCTCGTAAACATTATCCGTCGGCTCAACCAAATCCTCCGGTTGAGGGTCTTCCGGTTGGTTGTTCAGAATGGCATTGAGCGTGTCATCATCCACCAAATTATCTAAGGAAAAATCACCTTCGGCATCTGTAAAATTTTCCTGATTTGAAGCATCGTCCTCGCTAGAAAAAATCGGCTCAGCTTCTACATCTGCCACCATTTTTTCAAGTTCTTCCAGCGTTCCGTTATGCTCTATAGCTGAATCTTCAACTTCTGAAATTTCGGTTAAATCAACCGGTTCTTCATCTATTGCATCAGAATGGCCTTCTTCACTCTTGACTTCAACGTCATCAAGGACAGGCTCGGCCGGTAAGCTGTCAAACTCTCTTTCAAAGTCAAGATCTAAAGGGTCCGCGTCTTCAACCTTTTTTTCTTCAGGCTGGAGGTCTGCTGTTGAGAGACTCGGTTCAACAATCATGGAAGGAGAAAGAGTTAGGACATCGTCCGCAGTCTCTTCTGCTGTAGCAGACTTCTCTTCTTCCTGTTGCTCATATTCTGAAGTTGTTTCGGGTTCTTCTTGGTGAACAATTTTTTGTTGTTCGGCATTATCTTCCATTAAGATGTCTTTGATGGAAGATAAAATGTCCTCTACCGACAAGTCTTCTTGCGCCTCTGTTTCTTCTGCCATTTTTCAATTTCCTAAATAATGCACAACAAACTATTTAGCAGGTTATCAGAATTATTTTTATTAATCAATGGATAATGACAACCATTTATCTCTTGTTTCTTTATAAAACTTTTTTGGGTTATAGACCTCAACATCAAGTTTTAAGTTTTGAGCTGTCAGCTTACCCATAGAGAGCAATACTTGCATTGCCGCAACATAGTAATCACGACGAGCCTTAACCTCATTAACATTGGAGTTTAAGAGCTCTTGATAGGCATCCAAAACATCCAAAATCGTGCGGTTACCCAGAGCCTCTTCTTTTTGAACACCGTCTAAGGCGATTTCGTTGGCTTTAACTTGGTCTTGAATTGACTTTATTTGTGCACGATTGGAGGTCATCAGCTCCCAAGCACTGGTTACATCTGAAATTGCCTGACGCTCGGCTTCCAAAACCAACTCTTGAGCTTGCCATTTCTGATATTTGCTTTGGCGAATTTTGGCTCTGGTTTCGCCCGCTGTGTACAACGGAATGTTCATATTAACGCCCCATTGAACTTCATCAACTTTGGTATCTCTGTTGTAGAGACCATTGTTTGAAGCATCACCTTTGCTGGTGGTCGCGGAACCGTCCAAGGTTATTGACGGCAATAAAGCACCGTTGTTGGCTGCAACATTGTACGTTCTGGAGTTGAGCAAATCTTTGGCATAACGAATGGAATAGTTGTTGGCCTTCGTATATTCCAAAGCTTCCTCAAAAGATGCCGGAATAAAATCGTTTAAGTTTTTCGGGGTTGAAACATCTTTCGGCGCTTGTCCGATAACTCTTGCATAAATGGCTTTAGAAGCCTGTAGATTTCCTTCCGATGCGATACGGTCGGCTTTAGCCTGAGAATAACGGGCTTGCGCTTGAGAAACGTCTGTTCTGGTTACTTCGCCGACATTAAAGCGCTCTTTTGTTTCATCCAAACGTTTTTTCAAAAGTTTTTCGTTGTTTTTTTGCAAATCAACAATTGCTTCATCTCTTACAACATCCAAATAAGCTGTTGAGGCTTCCAAAAAAACGCTTTGTTCAACATTGTACAAATTGTTTTGTTCAGCCCTAACCATACTATCTGCGGATTTTACCGTATTTACCGTTGAAAAGCCGTTAAACAAAGGTTGACTGATAACTGCTCCTGCGGAAAGAGTATCGCCGCCTTCTTGGTTCGGAGCATTGTTATTGTGAATATCCGAATCAGAATATCCGCCCGTTAAATAAATATTCGGACGGAAGCCTGACTTTGCAATGGCAACATTTTCATCTACCGAACGTAAATATGCCCTCTGTGCCTGCAGGGTCGGGTTTGTGTCATAGGCTGTACTTAATGCCTCAAATATCGTTTCTGCTTTTGCTGTTCCGGTGGTTAAAGCCGTAGCAAGCATTAAAGCAGACAAAAATCTTTTTTTCATCTAATTCACCTCGTAAATTCAGACTTATTTTATTTCGGAGTATATAAAATTATTCTTATTTTGCAACGACAAATCTTAAAAAACTCATAATTACAATTTATTTTACTTTCATAAATGTTATATATTATTAACCATATTTCAAACAATTTGTCTTAGGCTCGGGATAAAACGGTATGTTATAAAAGATGAAGATTAACTTTTAGGGGAAAAACTTTGAGCAAAAAAGAATCTGCAATCATCAGCGAAATTGACAAGGCCAGACTCAAGCTGTCTATTGAGCATTATATTAAATATTTTATCGGTAAAAGAACCAGCGAAATCAATAAAGATGAAGCGCTGAACGCCATTGCTTTGGCGGTGCGCGAGTTCGCCATGGATAAAATGTATGAAACAATGGCTCGCTATAATAAAGTTAACTCTAAAAGAATCTATTATCTCTCAATTGAGTATCTTATCGGTCGTTCGCTTGAGAATAACCTGCATAGCTTGGGTTTGTTTAATATCTTAAAAAGCATAAAAATTGATGGTATGCCTGATATTACCTTGCAGGAAATCTTTGATACGGAATATGACCCCGCTTTGGGTAACGGCGGTTTGGGACGCTTGGCTGCTTGCTATCTAGACTCTATGGCATCTCTCGGTATCCCGGGCTTTGGTTACGGCATCAACTATCAGTTCGGTTTGTTTAAGCAAAAATTTGAAAACGGATACCAAATTGAACAAGCGGACAGCTGGCTCGGTGAAGACTCTCCGTGGCAGTTTTCTCGTCCGGACAGAACCGTTGAAATTCCTATCAACGGTGAGGTTGAAACTTTTAAAGCAGCGAACGGACAAGATAGCTTTATCTGGATGAACACACAAAAAATCTATGGTGTTCCCTATGACTTTCCGATTGTTGGATATGACGGAAAATCCGTTAACTATCTTCGTCTCTTTTCTGCCAAAACTGACGATGAGCTGGATATCAATATCTTTAACGAGGGTGGTTATATGGAAGCGGTTAAGGAAAAAATCCAGACCGAAACCATATCCAAAGTTCTTTACCCATCAGATGCTGTTGAATCCGGCAAAGCTTTGCGCTTTGTTCAACAATATTTCTTTGTTTCTTGCGCAATTCAAGACATTATTCGGCGCTTTTTGGAAAAGAGCAACGATTTTACCAAAATGCCTGACTATGTTGTTTGCCAACTTAACGATACGCACCCTGCCCTTGCCATCCCTGAGATGATGCGTTTATTGATGGATGTTCATGGTCAAGAATGGGATACAGCTTGGGATATTACGACCAGAATCTTTGCTTATACCAACCACACGTTATTGCCGGAAGCCTTGGAAACTTGGCCGTCTCGCATTGTGGGCAAAATTTTGCCGCGGCACTTGCAAATTATTTATGAAATTAACCGCCGTTTTATGGAATTTGCTCGCGAAAAATTTGGCAATGATTCTGAAAAGCTCGGTAAAGTTTCTATCGTTAGCGGAGAAGGCGACAACCAAATTATTCGGATGGCTAACCTTTCTATTGTCGGCTCTTTCTCAGTTAATGGTGTGGCTAAAATTCACTCTGAGCTGATTAAGACTTCTTTGGTTCCTGAATTTTATGAGCTTTGGCCGGAAAAATTTTCCAATGTTACGAATGGTATTACGCCGCGCCGTTGGTTGTTGCACGCAAATACAGCCCTTTCTGACCTAATCTCCAGCAAAATCGGAGAAGATTGGATTACAAATCTTGATTTGCTTGAACAACTTACAGACTATGCTACAGACAAAAAATTCTTGCAACAATTTATGGATATTAAAAAACAAAATAAAGCCCGCTTGGCTCAAAAAATATTCAAAACTTCAGGTATTATGGTTAACCCTGACAGTATGTTTATTGTTCACGCCAAACGTATCCATGAATATAAACGTCAGCTTATGACCATTTTGCAGGTTATCGGCGATTATCTGGCTATCATTAAAGACAATGCACGGCCGCCTGTTGCAAAAACCTATATCTTTGCGGGAAAAGCTGCACCATCTTATAACTTTGCTAAGCTCATTATTAAACTGATTAATAATGTGGCCGATGTCGTCAACAATGACCCGCGCGTCAATGATATGATTAAGGTTGTCTTTATTCCTGACTACAAAGTATCTTTGGCCGAGGTTCTTATTCCGGCTGCTGATGTCAGTATTCAGAGCTCAACTGCCGGTTTTGAGGCTTCCGGAACAGGTAATATGAAGTTTGCCTTAAACGGAGCTTTGACCGTTGGTACTTATGATGGCGCGAATATTGAAATACGTGAAGCGGTCGGTGCCGAAAACTTCTATTTATTCGGCCTTAGAGAAGAGCAAATTCAAGAAATGCGCAAAAATAACGCCTATAATCCGCGTGCATATTATGAAAAATCTGAATATCTGCGCAGAATCTTGAATGCCATCAACTCTAATATGTTCTGCGAGAAGGATTATGTCTTGCTGTTTAAGGTGATTTACGAAGAGCTCTTAAACCGCGACTATTACTTCCTCTTGGCTGATTTGGAAACCTTTAACAAAGCTCTGCATGATGCTGAAAAAGACTATACCAGCCCGCAGAAATGGGCCAAGAAAGCGCTGATGAATGTGGCTAAAATCGGCTACTTTTCAAGCGACCGCGCGGTTATGGAATATGCGAAAAATATTTGGCATATCAAGCCCGTGGATTAAAACAATACATCAAAAAAATCCCCTTCTTCGGAAGGGGATTTTTTTATTCTTACTTATTAACGCTCGTAGTCGTCATCATCATAAGCTCTGGCGTTGGCGTTTGCACCTTTTTTCTTCGGATATTTCTGACGCAACTCGCTATAGTCATATTCGGCATATCCCATCGGTACGGTATAAATACCTTTAACACCAGCATCTTTTAACTCGCCATCAATATTAGTGATGTTTTCACGGGCCATACGACGCATATCATTGGTAATAGTACTTTCCTTATCGCCAATACCACCACTGTTGGTGATTTCAATACTTTTCTTGAATTTTGCATCTATTTTATCCTTAGCCAACTTTTCTTCTTGCGGAAGCATGGCCTTCATAAGAGCTCCGACTTCGTTCGGTGTCATTTCGCGGAAGGACTTATTAAAGTTAAAAGTTTTTCCTTCTAATTTTTTGTCTTGCGCCATATTATGCAAAAAGTCTTGTTTAAGCTGCTCTGGATTGGGGTGTTGAATCTTTTGAGCAATAGCCGCAATGACGGCTTCAGCAGAATTATTTTCTTTTGTTTTATCTACCTCAAATTCTTTATAGATCTCAAATAAATCTTTTGCTGCTGCAGAAGCTCCGACAACCTTAATCAGGCCATCTTTATCGTTTTCTTCATTGGCTTTTACTGTATCTTCCAAAACCTTACGAATACCACCGCCTTTTTCATACATATCACGGAAAGGTTGATAATCATATTCGGCTTTAAGAGAGTTGATGAAGGTTGCATTTCTGTGCTCTTCAAAGTCTTTACCAGATTTGGCACAATCTTCCAAAGCACATTCTTCCATCCAGTTAGCTAATTTCAACTTATATTCCAACAAATCTTTCGGGCCTAATTTTGCCTCGGCCTTTTCCAGCATCTTTTTGACTTTGTACTCATTTAAGTTTTTAAGCATTGGCACAATACCTACGGCCGCAGCTACAATACGGAATGAACTTTCATCTGATTCCGGCAGACCGTCCGGATAATTGAGGTGCGTGATGCCCGCACCTTTGAAAATATGCATCATACCTTCAGCGTAATCTTCGCTAATCTTTTTGCCGTTTGGCATAGCATAACGAACCTCAAGTCTTGGGTTGCCTTTATCATCTTTTTTAACACGAGAATACAGCTTGAAGGCATATTTTACTTTCATATAGCCTTCTTTATCCACCTTACCGTCTAAGTCCGGATTATTGACATTGCCTTGGTCATACAAGCTCCAGCAGGTCCAACCACCGCTTTTATATGTCTTAAACGCGTTCCAGCCCTTTTTCTTGTGCAGACCCTTAGAGCCCAAAATCCAGTTTTCAATATCTTTTTCAGTTTTACCATAGTCTAACTTGTATGTTTGAGCGGCTACAACCGTTTCTCTCGGACCAAAATCATTTGCAAAATCTCTTGCATCTTGGTTGGTATAACCTCCAGAAGATGATAAAGGCGCAGGAGGCTCTCCATTCTCATTTTCAGGCAACGGCTGCAAAGGAGCATTTTCTTCTTCCGGATTTTCCGGCTCGTTTGCTCTGTTTTGCTCTTCTGCCTCACGATTAGCTTTGTCTGCTTCCTCATACAAATTATGCAATCTTTCGTTAATATCTGAGGGAAGCTCTATTCCTTTAATTCCGCGGCGGTCCAGATAGTCTATTATATGGCGCATAGTCTCAACGGTCATAATATTGATATTTTGCTCGCTGAAGTTGACTTTGCCATCGGTGATGATGAAGCCACCGGGGATGCGGGCTTCACGCAAAATTACTGACAAACAAGGCTGACCTTTGCCATCTTCCTTAATGGCAACAACGGGATTTTTCGTTTTATCCTCATACTCCGGAGAACGATCCATAATATTGTAAAGTTTGGCATATAATTCCGGATTTTTTTCCAAAAGGGCTTGTTGCTTTTTTAAGACGGCGGAAGAATCGTTAAGCTTTTCATTTTCAGCTTTGTTTTTTGCTTCCAGAAGGCTCTCATCTTTAAGCATTTTTTCTCTTGAGCCCTCAATATTATCCATTACCTTATTAACATAGTCATTCGGGCTGGATTTGAGCAATTTTTCATCTAAGGCATGTTCATATCTGGCGTTTATTACATCCAAGCGGCGTGCATATTCCGGATTGCTTTTGTCAAGAAATTCGGCATCCAATGAGGCTATCTCGCCATCATAACGACGCTTCATCTTGGAATGATATGCTTGCGGGTCCTTACTCAGATCTTCCTGCTGTTCCTTTAAATCTGCACGTTCACGGTCATTATCGGCTTTCAAGTCAACCAGTTTTTGGTTGTTTGTCTTGATGTTTTCGTCTAATTCTTTTTGTTTTTTCGCAAAGCGTTGGCGGATTTCATCTACCGTTAAATCGCTATCCAAGACCGAAAACTCTTTAAACTTAAAGTGTTTTAAGGGTTTTTTCTCTTCATCATCAGCCATAATGAACCTCTTTATATAAACTTACTATTGTTTTTATCTTAACAGATTTTTCCAAAAAATCAATATTTTTGTCAAAAAAATATTTACATTATCTCTTATTTTAAGAGGTAGCACATAAAAATTAAATTTTAATAAAAGATGACAAAAAAATTTTATGTAGGCTCATTAATGGTAGACAAAAAAAATTGTAGTCTCATTAATAGTTGACTCTTTCGCCAAATCAGTATATCCTAATATTCAGATATGGACTTTAACTTTAGAATTATTGGGAGACTGGCTATGCGAAACTTGCTTTTATCTACTGTTACTTTACTCGTGGTGCCGGCAGTTGCCTTAGCCGCTCCCGACTTTTCTTCACATACACACACCACACCTATTGAGTTAAAGCCCATATCCTCTTCTTCGGGCATTAAACTCGCATCCGTTTGTTTCTTAGGTTCAGGCGACTGCAGTGACGGCGGTTTCGGTTCTATTGACGGTGATGATGGTTATGTCGTAGACACGACTAAACAATGCCAAAACGAGGGGTATTCAGTTACTGCTTGCTCCTTACCTGCTTATCCATCCGGTCAATGTCCTTATAATGATAAATATTTTGCTAAATGTGTAGAAGACAGACCCAGAGCTTGTAATGAAACCGGCTTTACCGAAACCCAATGTTCTTCCGGTATGGTTGTTGACACAACCTGCTCTTATGATGCTAACTACAAAAAATGTAAATGCAACCCCTGCTCGGGTTATACTTATACCTATGCACAAGCTACAGCCCAAGGTTATGTTGCCGACGGAAGCTGCCAAAGCTGTTCTGAAATAAAATATAAGCGCAAGGAAAACCCCTGCTCCGGTTACACAACTTGCGAATGCGGCGGCGAAGTCGGTTCTGCAGTCTGCTATAGCGGCTCTACTCAAAAGTTTAAGAGTTGCAAAAAATGTTGCGATGATACTTGCCCTTCGGGAACCGGCAAAAATTATACCGGCTCTGCAGCTGGTCGAACTGAATGTGGAAATACCTGTTATAAATGCAATAAGGCTTGTCCATCAGGGAGTTCTACATCTTATAGCGGAACTATTGTTGGTTATAATGAATGCGGTCAGGCTTGCCGAAAATGCAGCGAAGATTGCCCTTCCGGTATGAGCACGACTCACCCCGGCGGATGTCCTTCTTCACAAAAAAATGAATGCGGTACTAAAACTTGCTATGGCGGATATGAAAGCTGTAAATGTACTGGTTGGGGATATTCTTATAGTGGCTGTAAAAGTTCTGCAGACTGTTTACCAATACCAGAAGGTTATGGCAGTGCAGGATGCAATAGTAATAGCGGAGAATGTATATATGGTTATCTTTATGATTGCTAAAAATATAAATTAACCCCTCCGAAAAGCGGAGGGGTTTTGTTGATTTTGTTATCTGATTATTTCTTCAGAACAACAACTCCGGGGAGCTCTTTGCCTTCCATCCATTCCAAGAAAGCACCGCCCGCTGTTGAGATGTAGCTGAACTTGTCTGCAACACCTGCGTTGTCCAGAGCAGAAACTGTATCACCACCACCGGCAACTGTCATCAGTTTTCCGGCTTTGGTCAAGTCTGCGGCATGCTGAGCAACTTTGTTGGTGGCGTTGTCAAAAGGCTTTAATTCAAATACGCCCAAAGGTCCGTTCCAAACCAAAGTTTTGCATTCATCCAACTTCTGGTTGATTGCAGCAATGGTCTTTTCGCCAACATCCATCAAAATCCAACCTTCAGCCGGAATGCTATCCAACTCTACGGTCTTGTGCTCGGCTTCAGCCTTAAATTCCTTAGATACAACAACATCTTTCGGCAAAATGATTTCGCAATTGTTTTCTTTGGCTACTTTCATAATCTCTTTTGCTGTGTCAATCATATCCATCTGAACCAAAGAGTTGGCCTCATTAACGGTATCAATGCCGCTGGCTTTCATAAAGGTATGAGCCATACCGCCGGAGATGACCAATTTGTCAACTTTCTTAACCAAGTTGTTCAACAAGTCAAGCTTTGTGGAAACTTTGGAACCACCGACAACAGCCATCAAAGGACGGGTCGGGTTGTTCAAGCCGTTGGACAAAGCCTTAACTTCTTCTTCCATCAAACGACCCATAGCTGCCGGACGCAATTTGGCTGCTGGAACCATTGAGGCATGGGCACGGTGAGCTGTTGAAAAAGCATCGGATACATAAATATCAGCCGGCTTTACCAATTCTTCGGCAAATTTTTCATCGCCTTTTTTCTCTTCATTATAAAAACGAAGGTTCTCAAGGAGCAAAACTTCATCAGCCTTCATATTCTTAATAGCTGCTTCAACTTTTTCGCCAATGCAGTCATCAACAAATACAACTTTGTGACCCAAAGCTTTTTCCATATCTTTTACAATGTGGCTTAGAGAGTTTTTCATATCGCCTTTGCCTTCCGGACGACCAAAGTGGCTGATAACAACAACTTTTGCGCCTTTGCTCATCAGTTCCTTAACGGTCGGAACAGTGCGGTCAATGCGCGCGGTGTTGGTTACGTGAAAGTTTTCATCCATAGGCACGTTCAAGTCTGCGCGGAGCATAACAACCTTGCCGCTCAAATTGCCTAAATCATCTATTGTTTTGTATTCCATTTGTTTTTCCTTTACAAAAAACAAAACCCCCTTGGTCCACCAAGAGGGTTTGTTTTATTTTTGATTATCCGTTTACTTTTGCCATGTGGGCTACGAGGTCAAGAACCTTGTTAGAATAACCCCACTCATTGTCATACCAGCTAACAACTTTTACAAAAGTCGGAGTCAACTGAATACCGGCTTTGGCATCAAAGATAGATGTACGAGCATCGCCCAAGAAGTCAGAAGAAACAACTTGATCTTCGGTGTAACCCAAAATGCCTTTGAGTTCGCCTTCAGAAGCTTCTTTCATGGCTTTGCAGATTTCTTCATAAGTTGTCGGCTTTGCAAGATTTGCTGTCAAGTCAACAACAGAAACATCCAATGTCGGTACGCGGAAAGACATACCGGTCAACTTGCCGTTCAAGCTCGGGATAACTTTACCAACAGCCTTAGCAGCACCTGTTGAAGACGGGATGATGTTGCCGGAAGCAGCACGACCGCCTCTCCAGTCCTTCATGGACGGGCCGTCAACAGTCTTTTGTGTAGCTGTGGTTGAGTGAACAGTGGTCATCAAACCATCAACAATGCCGAACTTGTCGTTCAAAACTTTAGCAATCGGAGCCAAGCAGTTTGTGGTGCAAGAAGCATTGGATACAAACTGTGTGCCTTTAACATAAGAATCGGTGTTTACACCGCAAACAAACATCGGTGTGTCGTCCTTAGACGGAGCAGACATAACAACATATTTTGCACCGGCATCAATATGACCTTGAGCTTTTTCTTTGGTCAAGAACAAGCCTGTAGATTCAACAACATATTCTGCGCCGACTTCGTTCCACTTCAAATCAGCAGGGTTCTTTTCTGCTGTAACGCGGATGGCTTTGCCGTTTACAACCAGCTTGCCGTCTTTGATTTCAATAGAGCCTTTGAACTGACCATGCATTGTGTCATAGCGCAGCATATAAGCCATATATTCAACATCAATCAAGTCATTGATGCCGACGATTTCAATGTCATTTCTTTCCTGAGCGGCACGGAAAACCAAGCGACCGATACGGCCAAATCCGTTAATACCGACGCGAATTGTCATATTATTTTTCCTTCCTTAGTTAGAATGTAGGCGCAAGAGAACCTTGCTCCCACTTGTTTGTTTAATTCGGTGCTAATGTAGCACTTAATTGATTTTTTTCAAGCAATTTTTAAATTATCAAACAATAATACAAAAGCCGCGGCAGAATCCCGCGGCTCTTAAACTCTTAGTATTTTCCCCAATGGATTTTTTCTTCCTTAAAACGACCTTCCGGTTGTTTAGGTGTTTCTGCCGGATAACCCATCGTCACAATGGCAAAGGGGCGGATATTGTCCGGCAAATGCAGATATTCCTTCAAGTCATCTACAACTTTTTGCATCGGGGCGGCACCGCAATAGCAAGTACCTATGCCTTTGGACCAAGCTGCCAACATAAGGTTCTCCGTGGCTATGGCGCAATCTACATCCACAAAGCTCCATTTCTCATTGTCTTTGTTGCGGTTGAAAGATTGTTCAACATCGCCTAAAACAAAAACAACGCAAGCCGCATCTTTGGCAAAAGATGTCCAACGTTGGATGTGGCGCAGATTGGCTAAAATTTCTTTATCATCAACAACCAAAAACTCCCAAGGTTGGCGGTTGTGCGCGGTCGGCGCATATTGCGCGGCTTTGATGATTTCGGTTAATGTGGCTTTATCTATCTTTTGGTCCGTGTATTTGCGTACCGAGCGACGGGTCAAAAGACCTTCCATCATTTCCATAACATAATTCCTTTTGCTGTTAATTCATTACTCTCTGCAAGCTTTCTATCCTCGGTAAGACCGAGTTTTCAATAATAAAACTTATAGCTTTTTCCACCATTTTGTCGGTGTAGCGGAAAGTGTTTAAAATCTCGTCCAGATTTTCCGCCTTGTCAAGTTTTTTCGCCAAGGTATTGTAAACACCTGATAATTCAGTTAAAGAGTCTATCATCTCCGCAACGAAGGCAGGCAATTTGAAGTCATCCTTACCGCCCCAAAAGCCCTCAACATAACCGCATTCAACCTCTTCAAAACGCTCGGCGCAGGCTCTGAGGATATCTTCTTTGCCGGACAGCTTGGTATGCGGCAACTTTATCTTGTTGGATTTGACTTGCTCAAACACTTCATCCCACAAGCCCATAAAAAACTTGAAAAACAACTCGGCTTCATTCTTGGTTTCCAAGCGCGGTGCTTTCCCTTGCTCCCAAAAAGAAGATATGACATCGGTCGGGCGTAAATCCATGTTCGGACTGCAAATAGCTCCCGCAAACTTCATCTTAACCACTGCTAAAGAGCTCGGACAAGCATAATGCTCTAAAAACTTTTTAAAACTTTCATCACCAATGTATTTGTTTTGACTTTCCATTTTATTCTTCTTCGTATATATGTTGTTTAGATGCGTTTAATGTAATGGAGTTTTTTAAATTGTCTAGGGTTAAATTCGGATTTGCTTTTGCTTCTTGGCTCTTGCTTAGCGCCTGCAGTATTTTTCCTCCCTTTATTGACAGGCAGCGTAATGCGGGGGTGCGAGATATGAGCAAACTCTATGTCGGAGAATCAACACCTGAAGAACCGGCCGTGTGCTACAATGGCTGGACAACAACCTATGAAGAAGTCAAAAAGCTGGCCGATGAAGAATGCGTTAAGCACAGAACCGGAACACATGCCGTACCGACAAAGATGACATCTTTTACTTGCAGACTGCTTATTCCGAACCATGTGTATTTTAAATGTGTTCGCTAAAGGGACTGTCTTTTTCTCTTGTAATACATATATTTTTTATATAAAGTGTCGCACGAAACGACTATTTTTCAGGATGAAATGTTATGGCTCAATCGTTAGAAAAAATTCTTAATCAAAAACTCTGCGCTATTTTTGAAAAAAATGGTTTAGATGTGAAATTTGCCGTTGTTAAAATCTCTGATCGTCCGGACTTAAGCGATTTTCAATGCAACGGGGCCTTGGCTTTGGCAAAACCTTTGCGTAAAAATCCACGCGAGATCGCAACTCTTATTGCCTCCGAGTTGGAAAAAGATGCTGATATTGTAAAAATCTCTGTTGATGGACCGGGATTTATCAATATTTCACTCAAAAATGAGTTTATTGCTCAAGAGCTTAATGCTATGGCCGGTGATGAACGTTTCGGCTGCGAGAAAACAAATACCCCAAAAAAAATCGTAATGGATTTCGGCGGACCGAATGTGGCCAAGGCGCTCCATGTGGGGCATTTACGCTCGGCTGTTATCGGCGAATCTATCAGACGTATTGAAAAGTTTTACGGAAACGAGGTTATCTCTGATGTGCATTTCGGCGACTGGGGAACGCCTATGGGTATGATTTTGGCTGAAATCATTAATCAAGACGGAAATTTGGATAAAGTTCAGACTTATGATATTGAAGCCATAAGCGCTTTTTATAAGAAAGCTAATATCCGTTGCAAAGAAGACGAAGCCGCTAAGGAAACGGCGCGGCAGATTACGGCCGCTTTGCAGGATGGTAATCCGGAATATCGTAAAGCATGGAAACATTTGCGCGAAGTTTCGGTAAATGCCGTTAAGAAAAACTATGATGCGCTTGAGGCTCATTTTGACCTTTGGCTTGGTGAAAGCGATGCACATGAAGCCAGCTCCGAGATTGTGAAACTTGCCAAAGAAAAAGGCCTTGCCGAACTTGATGACGGCGCTTTAATCGTGCGGTTGGAAGAAGGAAACAAACCCAAACCTCCGGTTATTTTGATTAAGAGCGACGGTGGTTTCGGTTATCAGATTACGGATATTGCCACAATTAAAATGCGTTATGACGACCTCAAGGCTGATGAGATTATTTATGTCGTTGACAAGCGTCAATCTTTGCATTTTGAGCAGGTTTTTGAAGTTGCCGAAAAACTCGGGATTGCCCCAAATGTTAAGTTTTTGCATATCGGCTTCGGAACGGTGAACGGCGCAGATGGCAAACCTTTCAAGACTCGTGACGGCGGTGTGATGAACTTGGAAGATTTGATTGAGATGTCTAAGGACAAAGTTCGCGAATCGATGCCTAAGCCTGAAGACACAGATGGCTATGATGCCGCTTATATTGAGAATCTGGTCAGCGAAATTGCCATCGGCGCTATCAAATTCCAAGACCTTAAAAACACCATCTCTGCCGGATATGTGTTTGAGTTGGAGGATTTTGCAAAGTTTGAGGGCAAAACCGGACCTTATATTCAGTATGCCATCGCTCGTATCAATTCTATTTTGCGTAAAGCTAAAGAAAAAGGTATAGCACTTGGTGATATTGTTATCAGCAATAATGAGGAAAGAGAATTGGCTTTGAAATTGGCACAACTGAATAATGTTATTCTGCGTGCCGAGGCTGATAAAGAGCCAAGTATCATTTCTGACTATGCGTATACTTTAGCACAAGTATTTAGCAGTTTTTATAATGCCTCTCCGATTATGAATGAGGAAAATGAGGCTGTTGCAGCCGGCCGCTTAAAACTGGCTAAATTAACGCGAGATATCTTAACTTTGTTGCTTTACCTACTCGGCATCAAAGCCCCGGAGGTTATGCTCAAGGCCTAAAACTAAAGCCCTCATTTCTGAGGGCTTTTTTATTAAACATCATCGGGGCGGATGTTGACCGCTTTGAGGGTTTCTTTCGGTTGTTCCCGCGTGAATGTCATGTAAACAAACTTTGAAAAAGTTGAGGGTTTGGTTACAATCACCTGAAATGCAACTTTGCTTCCGGCTATTATACGACGAACCGGTGGTTCTTGGTAAATTACTTGCAGGGGTTGAGCATTCTTATCCAGCAATTCTATTCGCATATTTGGAATATTTAAGGTTTTGTCCGTGATATTGGTGATGAAGCCGCGAATCTCCATTTTGTTAATATAATCTTCTTCATATTCATTGCGCGTAATATTCTGAAATTCCAGCCCCTCGCCGACAATGACACTTTCTATGCCCACTGCGGCATAAACTTTTTCCATAAAAGGAGCTAAGCGCACAATGTCATAGCGAAGATAAAACAAAAGCAACAAAACCAAAATTACGGAAATCCCGCTCAAAATTTGGCGGTTGCGACGACGTTGCAAGCCCAAAATCTGCTTGATTTGATGCCAAAGTTTGATATGTGCGGGAAGATTCTTTTCATACTGAAAAAGGTTTTCCGTCTGTGTCTCCAAACGTGCAAAAATCTCTTGCATCTCTTTTTTGCCGGCAGGTAATTCTTCCTTTTCTTCTTTTTTTTCTTCCGTCGGCTCTGGCTTTTCATCCGTATTTTCTTCAGGGATTGCTACATCTTCTTGCTTTTCTTCTGCAGCTGATGGCTCCGGATCCTCTACCTGAATCGGCTCTTCTTTCGGGGCTTCAAACAAATCTTGCGGCAAACAAAGCCATATTTCTCCACATTGGGAGCAACGCATTTTGCGCCCTTCTTCCGGAATTGTGGCAGTGCCGATATCATAACTGACATTACATTTTGGACAACGGATTAGCATTTTAGTACCTCTTTGCATAAACTATATGCATAAAAAGCATTTAATCAAAGAAAAAAAATACTTTATTAAATATTATATTGTTTTATCCTATGGGAAAAGATTGTTAGGGAGTCATTTAAATTGTCCAGACCAGAAAGCAATAATATTCCGCCCGTGATTGAGATGCAAAATGTGGGTATTCGTTACGGACAAGGGCCGGAGATTTTGAGCGATGTTAAGCTCTCTCTTAAAAAAGGTTCTTTCCACTTTTTGACGGGAAAAAGCGGCGCGGGTAAAACTTCTTTGCTCAGCATGATGTATTTGGCTCAAAAACCAAGTCGGGGAATCGTTAATGTCTTTGGCAAAAATGTTAATTTTACCAACCGCGACAGTCTTTCCATGCTTAGGCGTAAAATCGGCGTAGTTTTCCAAGACTTCAGGCTTCTGGACCACCTATCCGCTTTTGATAATGTGGCTTTGCCTTTGCGTGTTTGCGGCATGGATGAGCGCGAAGTGCGCAAAAGAGTGAAAGAACTCTTGCAATGGGTGGAGTTGGATAAACATATGTTGGATACTCCGGCAACGCTTTCCGGCGGTGAAAAACAACGAATCGCCATTGCACGCGCCGTTATTAACCGGCCGGAACTTTTGCTGGCTGACGAACCGACGGGCAACGTGGACAATGATATTGCCCCAAAGCTGATGAAGCTGTTTGTGGAGCTTAATAAGCTCGGAACAACCGTGGTTATTGCCACACACTCTGAAAAGCTCATCAATGACTTTAATTATCCGAGGTTGCATTTGCAAAATCATAATCTGCATATTTTGTATCCCTCATCTTCTCGTTTCGGAGGGCAAATATGAGTAATCAGGCTGCCATTATTACCCGCAAGCAGGAACTTCCGCTCAATGAGGATAGTTCTACTTTGTTCCTGAAAGTGATGATTTCTATTGCTGTGTTCTTATTTGCCGTTACTTTGGCCGGAGTTATGTCTATTAACTCTATGTTGTTAAACTGGAATCAAAGTATTCTCGGCTCTTTGACCGTGCAGATTATGCCGGTTAATAATGTTAATAAAGAAAAAGCTTTGGAAGACACGCTTGACCACCAAGCTCGCGCCGTCAAATATTTGGAAAGCATGAACGAAGTTGAAAAAGTTACACCGTTAAATGACGAACAGCTTTCCGAGCTGATTAAGCCTTGGCTTGGCGATGGCGTGAATATTAAAGATTTGCCCGTGCCGCGCTTGATTGATGTGCGCTTGAAAAAAGGTGCAGAAATTGATTTTATGACTTTGGCTGAAAAATTGGCGGAAGTGTCTCCGCAAGCCTCTTTGGATAACCACAAACTTTGGCTCAACAAACTTATCAAGTTTGCTGATGGCTTGAAGATGATGGCTATGAGCGTTTTGTTGTTGGTGATTGTGGTTACATCTGGCGCTATCTTTTATTCTACAAAAACCAGCCTCGGACTACACAGCTATATTATTGAGATTTTGCACCTGATGGGGGCAAAAGATGCTTATGTGGCGCAACAATATGCCAGACGTACGGCACAACTTGGCTTTATCGGCGGGGTTATCGGTTTAATTTTTGCTATTCCCTCTATCTTTGCTATCGCTCGTTTGGCGGAGCAGATTGAAGGCGGTATTATCAGCGATGCCACCCTCTCGGTTACGGCTTGGGGAGCTATTCTCTGTTTGCCGATTTTTGCCTCATTGATTGCGATGTTTACAGCCTATTGGACAGTTAAAAAGACTTTGGAAAAGATGATGTAATGAAAAAGTTTTTCTTCTACATAACAATTTTGGGGATTGCTTGTTGGATTGCCGGTTTTTTGGCTTTCAACTATAATATCAACAACTACAAAATTGATACGCAGACCAAAACAGATGCTATCGTGGCCTTAACGGGAGGGAAAAATCGTATTGCCGAGGCTGCGCAGATGATGGACAAAGGTTTGGCTAAAAAAATGTTTATCTCCGGCGTGCAAAAAGATACTTCGCTCAAAGAAATCAGCCGTATTCAGAAAGTTAATATGCCCCCTAAAGGCAAGATTGAAATGGAAGATAAATCAACTAACACCGTAGAAAATGCCATTGAAACAAATGAGTGGATTAAGAAAAACAAAGTAAAATCCATTCGGTTGGTTACGTCAAATTATCATATTCCGCGGAGTCTGGAAGAGTTTCGGGCGCTGAACCCCAAAATGCTCATCATTATTCATCCGGTTTATTCGGAGAATGTATCTCCTAAATGGTGGAAGAATAAAGGGAGTTTTTGTCTCCTTGCATCAGAATATAACAAATTTTTGTATGTTTATGTCAGGAATAAATTAAAAGGGAACTAGCATGATTTATATTCGTTCAACTCTGGCTAATATTTTTGTTTATGGCTGTTTGCTGTTTGGCTGTGTGGTTTCCAGCCTTATGGGGTTGTTTTCCAGAAAATCCACCGTTTATTTCTGGAACTATTTTATGATTCCCGTGACAATGTTTTTCCTGCGTCTTTTTGCCGGACTTAAAATTGAAATCCGCGGTAAAGAATTTATGAAACAAGAAGGCGTTATTTATGCCTCCAAACACGAATCTGCTTTGGAAACTTATTGTATGTCTATGTTTATTAAAAAAGCCGTGTTTATCTTGAAAAAAGAACTGACTTATATTCCGATTTTTGGTTGGGCTCAGCATTTTTACGGTATGATTCCGGTCAACCGCGCAGCCGGGGGCTCTGCCATGAAAGGAATGATGAAAGAGGCCAAAGACAGAATGAGCAAAGGTCGGCCCATCATTATCTTTCCGGAAGGGACACGTTGCAAGCCAGGAACGACCAAAGGTTACAAGCCCGGACTTTTGTTTATTGCCGAACAGCTTGATGCTCCGGTTATTCCGGTAGCTTTAACCACAGGCCTCTTTTGGGCAAAAAATTCTTTTCTGCGTTATCCCGGCACGGCTGTTATTGAATTTATGGAGCCGATGAAAGCAGGTGCAGATAAAAAAGCTTTTATGGCAGAACTTGAAAAAAGAATTGAAGCAAAATGTGCAGAACTTAACAAAGAAGCCTTGGAAAAATATCCGTACACTAAAGTCAATGCAGGATAAGCCGCTATGTTTAAGCCCAAGTTTTTATCAAAAGTTTTTCCACGCACAAGTACTATTGCTTCTTTTGTGGCGGCTTTTGTGTTCGTACTTTTGTGTATTTTTGCTTTTATGCAACGTTCTTTCGGTCTCAACCTCATCAACAAGGAGATTCTTAAAATTCAGGAATCCTTGTTAAATGCTGGTTGGGATATAGCTTATGACAAGGCCGAAACCTCATCTTTTCCGCTCTTTGCTCCGGTCAAGTTTTCAAACTTTAGAATCTATGCTTTGGACGGCAGTAAGGAATGGAAAACCGAAGAGTTTGAAATTGATATGGATTTATTTGACTGCGGGCATATTGAACTTAAAACAGCCCGCGAACAAAGTTTTACTTTTGGGGGCAAAATTTATCCGGCAGATATTCCCGTCCTAAATATAGACCTGACATTTGACAGAGAGCTTGGTCTTAAAAGCGCTGATGTTGAAGGTACAGGGTGGAATATTCAAGACCTGGTTACCGTTGATTCTTTCCGTTTGGCTTCTCAAAGGATGGCTCCCTTGAACATTAGCGAATTGACACCTTTTTTTGAAAATCATATTGAAATTAAAGGGGCTAAAATTTCTGGACAAATTGATTTTCCTTTGCGCAAAAAGATTAACCGTATTTACACTAATGCCAATATCATCGGAATGATGAGTGCCAAGCAGACTTATAATGAAACTCTGGCTGCGTGGATGCGTTTGGGCGGCGTAATTGATATTAAAAAACTTATTGTTGAATGGGCTCCGTTAACTCTGGTTGCACATGGAGACCTTTATTTTAATGACAAGTCTGAGCCGGTTTTGCACCTTAATACTTCCTCCAAAGGTTTGGAAGAAACGATGGATATGTTGCAAGACAACTTTTTGGAAAGAAAAGGTATTTTTGTGGCAAAAATCCTTTTGAACAATAAGTCGTTCAAACTTAATCCGGATGATAAATATTATACGGTTACAACACCGATTAACATTAACTCTAACCAGATTTTGATTGAAAATATTCCGCTTAAAACTTTCTAACTTAAAGCTCAATAGAACGTGCGTAAGAACCGACAATATTGATATTGTTGAAAGTTTTGCGCGCCGGCTTCAGCTTCTCATCATTGGGTTTTAAGAAGCCGTCTACCTCAACTAAGTAAGACTTGTTTTCGTCATCTACTTTTGCGGACAAGCGGATTTTGGCATGAGAAAGCCCTGAGTTTTCCAAGGTTTCAATAATCGTGGAGACACTGACATCATTGTTAACCTCAATACCTAACAAGCTGATATCATCGCCGCTTGGGGTTGGGTGAACTTGTGCCACAACATAAATATCCTGTTCTTTAATCGGATTTTCTTTTCTTCTTAGAAACGGCAATTTTGCAATAATCTTCAAGCCATCTGCCGTAGAAGAGAAACCGCTCCACCATGGTTTTAAGTTCATTTCGTGGTTATCGCAAGGAATAATGCCAAACTGAGCCTCGTGGTTGGTTACAACATTCATAACCTGACCGAAAGAGCCTCTTGTTACATATTCGGCATAGCTGCCTAAGTGTTCTTGCACAATGTTAATCAGTCCCGTACAAGAATCGGTTTCTAAAACGGAGAGTTTGGGTTTTTCTTTCAGGCAAGCGCTCGCGCTTAAAATCTCGCGCCAGATTTTGGCAATAACGTAACGGGGAAAATTTCCGCGATGAAGTTTCAGCAGATTTTTAATAGCGGCGGCTTCTTTGCCCAAAGAATTTTCTATGGTATTATCTAATTGGCGTTCAACCAACTCGGTTCTATGAATAAGAAGGTTGTAGAGTTTGAGGTCAATATCATCAATTTGTTTTTGCAAGTCTGCTGATTTTTCCTGCGGCATTTGCTTTCTCCTTTTCGGAAAGGGATAATAGCACAACCGAAAAAGATGACAATATTTTTAATGCAATTTATTTTATCCGGAATCGGAAAAAAATTACTCTGGCTAAGCCATAGCGGCGTTCATCAACCTGTTCAAAACAAGGTATGTCTTCTAAATTTTCATTCTTTTCCAGCTCTACCAGAACCCAAGCATTGGGGGCTAACCAGCCTCTTTCTGACAAAGACTTTAAGGCTGCAGCACTCAGGCCTTTGTTATAAGGAGCGTCCATAAAAACCAGATTATATGTTTTTTGAGCCGGCGGCAAATTTGCGGCATCTGCGGAAATAAGTTTAATCTTCTCTTTTTCCTTGGGGAAAAGCGCGGCATTACGTTTGGCGGTTTGCAAGTTTATATCCAACAAAGCCACCGATTTTGCGCCTCGCGACAAAGCTTCCAAGCCAAGTGCACCCGTACCGGTAAAAACATCCAAGACATCATATTCCGCCCAAGCATTATCAAGCTTGGAATTTAGGATATTAAAGACAGCTTCACGCGCGCGGTCTGCCGTTGGGCGAACGCCTTCGTTTTGCGGAGAATATAAATTTTTGCCGCGATATGCACCGCCGATTATTCTCATAACTTGAACTTGCTCCCCAACTGCTCTTGCAAAACTTTGCCCGGAACTTCTTTAACCTCGCCTTTTTTGAGAGCTCCTAATTGGAACGGACCATAAGACAAACGAATCAATCGCGCAACATCTAAACCGATAGATTTCATCAGTTTGCGAATCTCTCTATTTTTGCCCTCGCTCAAGGTTATTATTAGCCAAGCATTGGTGCCTTTTTGTGTTTCAATCTCGGCTTTGACAGGGCCGTAATTTATGCCGTCAACCGTTGCGCCTTTTTCCAATGAAGCTAGTTTTTGGGTATCAATAAAACCATGGACTTTAACCTTATAACGGCGGCTCCAACCATTCTCGGGTAATTCCAATTTGCGTGAGAGTTCGCCATTGTTGGTGAGCAACAACAAACCTTCTGAATTTAGGTCTAATCTTCCAACGGAAATAACCCTAGGCATAAAAGGAGGCAGGCTGTCAAAAACCGTGGGGCGGTTTTGATTATCCTTATGCGTGGTTACCAACCCGACCGGTTTATAATAAAGCCAGAGCCTTGTGGTCTCTATGGCCGGAAGTTTTTCGCCGTCAAACAAAATTTTCTCACTTCCCTCAACATTAAAAGCCGGAGAATCGATTATTTCACCATTAACGCTTACGCGTTTTTGCCGGATATATTCCTCTGCCTGACGGCGCGAGCATACGCCCGAACGCGCCATAAATTTTGCCAGTCTTTCGCTCATTTTTTGTCTTTCCTTATCTGAAACCTTTGTTATTATATAAACGGATTAAATTAAAAATGCAAAGAGGAATTATGACCCCGCAAGAATATATGCAATATTGTCTGACTTTGGCTCAACAGGCTTATGCCGCAGATGAAGTGCCAATCGGGGCGATTGTGGTTAATCCCGAAACGGGCGAGATTATCAGCGAGGCTTATAACTTAAGCGAACATGGCTGCGATGCCACCGCCCATGCCGAGGTTTTGGCTATTCGCCGCGCCTGCGAAAAATTAGGGGTTAATCGGCTCAGAGATATGGATTTATACGTAACTCTTGAACCCTGCACAATGTGCGCGGCAGCAATCTCTATGGCGCGGATTAAAACACTTTATTTCGGGGCTTATGACACCAAGGGGGGCGCAGTTGCAAACGGCGTGCGTTTTTATGATGCTCCGACCTGCCACCACAAACCTAATGTCATTGGTGGAATTATGGAAGAAGAATGCGGGGAAATCTTAAAAAAATTCTTCAGGCAAAAGCGGCTTAAAGCCTAGTGATTGGCATTTATTAAAATACGTTTTTTATCTCTGTTCCAATCACGGTCTTTGATTGTCTCTCTCTTATCATAGTTCTTTTTGCCGCGGCCGAGACCAACTTCCAACTTGGCTCTTCCCTTGTCATTAAAAAACAACTTCATCGCCACGAGCGTTGACCCCTTACGCGAAAGTTCCGAGATAATTTCGCAAATCTCTTTATGCAACAACAGCAACTTACGGTCACGTTTTTCAGCGTGGCTCTCATAGCCTTTGTTGGCATATTCGGCAATAAACATATTGGAGATAAAAAGCTCGCCGTTTTTCTCAATGCCGTAAGCATCATTAATATTGGCATGACCAAGGCGCAAGGACTTGACTTCCGTTCCGGTCAGCTCCAGCCCCGCAATATAAACCTTGTCTATCTGATAATCAAAATTTGCACGGCGGTTTTGCGCAACCAACCCCGTAGAAATAAAATCAGATTTTGATACTTTCTTAGCCATTTTCTTTCCTCATTTTCCTTTTGTTATACATAATTTGAAAATATAATCAAGGAAAATGACAAGCTGTTGCCAGCTTGACAAGTGGACGCACTTGAGCGCTCACTGGCTGCGGTACGAACCATTGTTATATCGCGTTGCTTCCTGCGTGCATATCTTGCTTGAGTGCCTTGTATCCTAGATCCTCATGTCAAGCACGAGGATGACAGAAGATAATGAACCCTCAGAAAGACAGGAAAATTAGGAAAATCTAAAACTCCAGCACAGGATATATGTAATAAGAATTTTGAGATAATCCTAATGACAATTTTTCCAGTGTATCATAATACCATGCATATTCTTTTTGATAATATCCATTGCTGTCAAAAGTAACATATATTGTTGACGACCACGCATATGTAAATACATTACTATCACCTAATTTGTTTACCGCAGGTAAGATCGCAGCTTTATTATTGGCTATATTTACAAATATACCTGCTGCCGGTAAACACCATTTACCTGTTGTTTCCGGTGTCGGAGCATAGTTTCTTGCTGTTTCAGCCGCTGTTGGTTGGAGCGTTATGCCCTTCAAGTTCATGTAAAAGTCGGTATTACCACAACTATCGTAATCTTGTTCAGCATCGTTTTGTTCTGTATAATTTGGAGCACCCGGATATAGTGCAAATAACGCAGGAGTCATTCCCCATTTTACACTATTAAGACTAATGCGCTTGGGAGCCATAATTTGCCCATGTCTACCACTATTGGTGACATAAACCACAATACCAAGAACGGTTTTTGAGCTGTCATAGTTATCTGCGCTAGAACAGGTTTTGTCGGAATAATAAATATCACCAATACTACAAAAAGAAAGAGGATTAGGGCAGTAATATCCTTCGCCGTTTGGGCATTTAACCGCCATATTTCCGCATTCTTCCAAAGAATATTTATATCCCAAAGAAGCACAATCCGATGTCGGCGTACAAGTCGTTGCCGCAGCTTCCAAGGAGAACAAAGACACGCCTAATATCAAAAATACTTTTCTCATCTTCCTTCTCCTTTTCTAAAATTCCAGCACAGGGCGAACGTATATTCCATCCCAAAATGTAAGTGTTCTACTACACGTGCCTATACTCCATTCTTCAGAATTCCAATCTCCATAATAAACTAAATTTCCGGAATTTCTGGTTGATGTCCAATATTTTGTATCTATAACTTTAAATCTATAACCACCAATTTTCATTAATGTTGTGTCCAATGAATTTATTTTAGCCGCCCGGCTTAGTGTTCCAGCCGAAGGCAAACACCATTTTCCGGCTGTTTCAGGTGTCGGCGCATATTTTCGTGCTGCCCAAGCTGCCGGAAAGATTGTATCATTTCCAGCCGCAACAATTTTATCTGTATTACTACAACTGTTATAATCTGTTTCAACAGTGAAGACAGTATATGAATCTAAATTAGGTATATCTCCACTATAATTATTACACCAATTTATAGAGGTCGTAACGGCTAATGAAATTTCTTTACCGTTTTCATTAATTGGTGCCTTTGCCATTATCTGTCCGCCGATACCATCCGGATTTACATAGACAACCACACCAAGAGCGGTTTTGGAGCTATTATGGTTGGCCGCCGAAACGCAAGTATTATCTGTATAAAATATATCTCCGATATTGCATTTCGGACGAGATAATACACAACTTCTTTCTTTCCATTCATAGCCGCTGGCACAGTTGCAAGAGGCATAATAATCACCGCATTTATCAGAGCCCTCTCTCTCATTTACGCCATCACAGCTATATTGATAATCTTCTCCGCAACCACAAAAAACCAAGCCTGTATTCCACGGACACTTAACTGCTCCGTTTGGACATTCTTGCTCTGTTTGCGTATAACCAAGTTCCGCACAATCCGGTGCATCAATACATTCTTGCGTCGCAGAATTTGCCTCAATGGAGAACAAAGATACGGTTATCATCAGAAATACTTTTTTCATCTTTCCTCTCCTTCCTAAAATTCCCAAACGGGGCGAACGTAAAAATAGTTACTGTCCTTAGCGTAGGTACCGTGTAGACCATAATTGGTGTTAAGATTTGAAGTCCAAGCATCATTGTTGTTAAACTCCGACGAAGACCATGTACAACAATTTGGAAACTCTACCCCTCCTACCTTAGATATCGCAGTCTGGATAGCTGTTTTGTTATTATAAATATTTGTCATAATTCCCGCTGCCGGCAGACACCATTTCCCTGCCGTTTCAGGTGTTGGTGCATATTTTCGTGTAGCCCAAGCTGCCGGATATGTATTAGCGTCTCCTGCCGCAACTATCTCATCCGTATTACTGCAACTGTTATAATCTGTTGTAGCTGAAGATACTGTATAATTTGGTAAACCAGAAATATCCGTTCTATCTGCTCCCCATATCATTGTTGTATTACTCGTTTTATTACCATTTGCATCTATCGGCCAAGGTGCCATAATTTGCCCATGTTTGCCATTATCGGTAACATAAACCACAACACCTAGCACGGTTTTAGAACTGTTATAATTATCGGCACTGGAGCAAGTATTGTCCGAATAATAAATATCGCCTATGGTGCACTTTGTTTCTGTCGGGCAGAAGACGGTTTCGCCGTAAGGACATTTGAGATAGCCATTGGGGCATTGGTCTGCAGTCTTGTTATATCCCAAAGCACCGCAATCGGTTATAGGTACGGCGCACCAATCGGTATAATCAACGGCACAGCCTGTTATACAATATTTGTTGGAACAAGCTTCTTTTTCGCAAATATAACCGGTTGGGCAAGTTGGTTGAGAACATCTGTATTCACAACAAGTTTTGCATACTTTATATTTAGTTTTTGTTCCGCTTATGCAGGTAGAAGTACCGATTTCGCCGCCGCATTCGCAAGTCAGATATCCCGAACAAGGATTTTCTTTGCGTTTGTATTTTGTTGTGCCACAATTATTGCAGCTTCCGTCTGCGACATAGCCGGAAGCGGTTGCTTCGGAATAGGTATAAGTATATCCGTCGCAAGGGTTACATTTGCATTTGTAATAAGAGCTGTTATAAGGACAAATTTGAGCTTCATCTTTAACATATCCGTCTTCGCAAGAAGTATCATAACCGGCTTCTTTACAAGCTCTGTCCGTATCAGTTTGGCAAGATTTATAATATTTGTCATTGTACGGACATTGGTCATAGAGATAGGAAGGCAATACACAAGAAGTTATTTTATAACCTTCATTTTTACATTGTTCAGCCGTATCTAAAGTATAATCTTGGTCGCCGCTGCCAAAAGAGATATCAGAGCATCGCCCTGTTCCTAAGAAACAGACCCCGGCAAGTTTATAAGATTTATCTAGTTGAGCGAAAGAGGACGCAGGCTTTGTTAAAGTTGTGGATGTATATATGTGTGTAAGGATTATGTTTGAAGGGGTAAGCACTGAAGATGTTAAAGCCGCAGCCGGAGCAGAGAACAATCCCAAACTCAGGATAGCTGAAGCAGAAAAATAACGAATATCAGACATCACACACCTCAAACAATAATCATTAAGAACAAAGCCTGCGGAAGACTTAAGGTGTGCGCAAAGATATATAGCAAAGAACCGCAGCCAAGAGAACTGCGGACAAGCGCTAATCACATCACACCTACAAATATAAAGATACACTGATTTGCGAAATGAGTCAACTATTAATGAGACTACAATTTTTTTGTCTACTATTAATGAAGGTATATATTTTTTTGTATAATTTTAGAAATTCTAAAAAAGCCCTCATTTCTGAGGGCTTTTAATTAATTATTAGCTGCTTTCTTTGATGGTTTTTCATGAGCATCCGTTATCATTAAATCCGGCTTTGCTTGCTCTGCCGGAATCGGTGCTCCGGCTCTGATACAATGACCATCAATATAAGCCCCCGGCTCTATCGCAATCTGGTTATGTGTTGCATCTCCCAATAACTTCGCTGTCTTGGCAACAAAAAGCTTGTCTACAACCGCTTTGCCTTGCAACTGACCATATAAATGCAAATTATTGGCATTAACAGAACCAACAACCATTCCTTTAAGACCTATTACTAATTCCTCACAAGAGATGTCTCCTTCAACACGACCGTCTATATGAATAATGCCGGTGCTGATAATATCTCCCGTTACTTTGGTGTTTTCACTAATGATGCTGGGCACGGGAACTGACGGCGCGTTATTTAATTTGCGAGCAAATTTCAAATAAGCAATTCGTTTCAATTTTTTAAACATTGTTTTCTTCCCTTAAGATATTTTAGCTTTCAAGAACGGCATCGGATCAACATTCTTACCCATATACAAAACTTCGTAATGTAGATGCGGACCGGTTGAACGTCCGGTGCTGCCAACCTCTCCTAATGTGTCATCATACTCCACATATTGGCCTTTTTTAACATAGATTTTATGCATATGTGCATATTTTGTCTGGAAACCGTTGCCATGATCAACAACCACAAGGTTTCCATAACCTCCAGCAAACTCCGCTCTGGTTACTTTGCCTTTGGCCTTAACCTTAATCTTATTTCCCGTGCGGCTGGCCAAATCCATGCCTTTATGACGCGCGCGCTTGCCATTAAACGGATCTGAACGAGAACCATACTGCGAAGTTACCCAATAGCTCCATACGGGTTTTCCCATTGGAATATATTGTACAACTTCTTTGTAATAGTCTAAATCATCGTAATTTTTAAAAATGGCGGAAATCTTGTCATCTAATTTTTTATCATTTGCCATATTTTGCCTATCCGGAACATAGGGGCCGCCACTATTGTTTTTTCTCTTGGAGTTGGCTAAAGCATTAAAATACAATCCCTTACTCTTTAATGCCTGATTGATGGAATTGATGGCCGATTTTATCTTGCTCATTTCTTTATCTGCAACGCCATCTATACGTTCCAAAACCTCCATCTCAGCCTTTTTGATGTCCTTGATGGTTTCTTCCAACTCATCAATTTGCTTTTTTAAGGCATCTCTTTCCGACGCGACAATATCTCTTTGAAGTAAAGCTTCACTTAATGAGGCACGCTCTGAAAGCGTTTCAGAATTCAACCAATCTTTCTCATTAGTAATTTGTTTAATCTTATCTTCAACTAATTGAGCCTGACGTTTGTATTGGTCAAACTTTTTGTTATCTTTATTCTTGCCGTCATCAATGGAACTTATCATTGCGCCGATGTTTTTGTGTAAAGCAACAAAGTCCGTCATCAGCTCAACATAGGCATCTCGCGTGGCATCAAGCTCTTGCTCTTTATAGGAAATAATATGACCTGACTTGTTGTATAAGTAATATGAATAAAAACACCACAAGGCAACTAACAGCAAAGAGGCGAAAATGATAACTTGCGCACGAGAAGAAATTTTCCACACTTTGGCACAGCCGGAACCTCGGAAAATAATCTCTTTTTCCGAGAATAACGGCTTTTTTTCCGTATATTGCATATGCGGCGGTGTGCTATCGTTTCCTATATTCATAAAACTTCCTGCTCGGATATTCCGAGACATTAAATTGTTGGTTAACCAATTTAGCCTTATTAGGTATAGCAAATTAAATTTAAAAATACAGCTTTTTTTGCCCAGTTATCCCAAAACAGGCACTTACATATTGAAAATGCTTAATTTTATAGAGCTAATTATTTTCAAAATCATCTAAAATGACAAACTCATCATCGCCGGCAAAATTTAGAACTACGCGGGCTCTTTCATCTAGCATATCCAAGTCCAAGCTAGATGATGAAAGCAAACGGACTTTGGCTTCCAACTTTTGTTTTTGCGCACTATATTGTGCCGCAATATCCTTGGCGTAAGCAATCTCTTTGCTCAAATACATATATTTAAGCAAGCCGCGCTCACCATTGATGGTATAAAAGCTAAAATAAAAAAACAGCATCACACAGAGAATCAGAAAACCGGAGTTTTTAATCTTGTTGGTTAAGTCTAAAAATAAGCCCATTGTTTTTTCCATATCCTTAAAAATTTATGACTCCGGCACTTTTGTGCGGTATGGAAAAATTGCAACATATTTAAGTTAAAAATTGGTTACGGAAATTTGTTTTGAGCTTATCTTTAATTTTTTTTATTTTCATCTCTTTTAATGATATTTTAACTCATAAAAAAGCAGCCAAGTACGACTCCTTGGCTGCTTGCTTTAATTTGTTGAAAACTAGTTAGATACGCAATTATTTCCTTTCCACTTCCAACCGCTGACAATGCCGTCTTTGATGTAAAATGATGTTTGGCAAACCTCTTCAACTTCATAGCCGAAAGTCTGGCTGTAGGGACCAAAGTCATAGTCATTCATAAAAGGCGAATATAATACGGTTTCGCTCGGTTCTGCTCCTGTTGTATTATAGATATAATATTCTGAGGGGACATACATATCATTGGCCTGAGTATAGGTTATGACTTGCTCGCCGTTGTTCAAAATTTTGGCAGCACTCGGTGCGCCCCATTCCGATATTAACTGAGCTTCTGTTTTGCCAACCATAGACTGCAACTTTTTATCATATTTGGCTTCTGTCGCGCAAGCTTGTAATAACAAAATCGCGCCACAAACAAGAAATAGTCTTTTCATCTTTTCCTCCTTTTAATCTCAGCCATACAGATAATCATCATCATTGTTTTTTCAATCAGGAAGAATAACGACAAATTTCCAGTTCTTGGCGCAACTTGTTGATTCTGCCCAGCCACTCCCAAGTTGCTTCCAAATTTTGCGCGGGAATCTGCTCTAGCTCTGATGCCACCTTTTCTCCCGCAACCGGATATTGCGGGCATAGATTATAATTTGTTGTGGCGCATGAGCTCAAGCAACTCAGCACGATTGGCATTAGGACGAGAATAAATATACGATTTTTGCTTTTCAACATATCTGATGACCTCCTTTTCTTTGATTAATGTTTCAACCTGACATCGCCCCTGACCTAATTTGTAAAATAAAAAACAAATGAGAGCTGAAGCGGCTAAAATTAAAATTATCTTTTGCATTGTTGTTCCTAAAAAAATTGCAGGCTTTATAGCCTGCCTCGTTACAAAAAAACAGCGGAAGAATCCGCCGCTTTATGGTTACAGTTATGGTTAGTGATATTTTACTCTTACTACAAAAAACAATCTTTGTCAAGGCTTTTTATCCTAAAATAGGAATTTTATCCTTGACAACTTAAATTTTATATGCTATATACAATTCTGTCTTTAATTGTAAAAAGGACATCTTGAATGTATATTGTATTGGTGACATTTATCTCTTCCTTTCTGTGGAGAGTCCGCGGCGGATTGCGTTTCGGCGACAAAAAATTGCCGCTTAACAAAATTTGGTACGCGGTCTTCTTCAGTATTATTATTTGTTTGGCGGAAGGCTTCTCTCTTGATTTGGCCTTAACTGCATTTGTGGCTGCTTATGCCGGTTATCAACTTTATGGCTGGGGTGTTTATGTCTCACGCATTTATAACGGCAAGGATGTTGACCATAATGTTGATAAGGAATGCGAATTGATTGATGATTTGCTCCTTCCGCTGCATATTTCCATTAAAGGAAATATGGTCTACTTGCGCGAATATCCCAAAATATTCGGCTTTGTCGGAACTTGTTTGACAGGTCTTATTCTGACTTTTTTGATGGGGCTTGCCGCTCAATCCGTGAGCTTTATGTTTTGGGGGCTCGGTATGGGGCCTTGCTATTGGCTTGGTTCCATAGCAGAAAAGTATTATCCTTTAGGCAAAGAGGGATGGAACTGGGGTGAATATATCTTCGGCTTTTACCTCGGCCTCGGATATTACATATGTTTCCTATCTTAACGTTTAAACTCCTGGCTCTGAAAGCTTCGGTTTTCAGAGCTTTTTTTATTGCAAATACAAGAAAAAGATTTTACCCTACGACATATGAAGTTTTATTAAGGGAATATTAAAATGCTCACACATTATTTTCAGCGTTACCACCAAAAAGAGAATGTTGAAACTGCAAATGCAATGCTTCTTATATCACGACTTTATGCGTATTCTCATACCAAATTTTATGATTTCCTTTTGGATTTATTTGAAGAAGATAAAAGTTTTGAACCTATTTGCGATATGCAAGTTCAAAATATAAATAGTATTCCTGATGCTGTTATATCACAACCTAGCTTTAAGATTGTTATTGAAACAAAATTATATAATCAATTTAATATAGATCAGCTTGTCAGGCACTTATCATCTTTTCAAAATGAGGATTATAAATTACTTCTAACACTTGACCCTAATATATTGAAGCCCAAAATTAAAAATGAAATTCAAAATTATATAAAACAAAATAACCTTAAAATAAAATATATACATCTTACTTTTTCCGAATATATAAGCAAAATTAAAAATATTTTAGATGAAATAAGAGATTATGACTTTTTAGATATTGTAAATGATTATGAAAATTGCTGTAGCTATAATGATTTACTGACAAATTCTGAAAATAAAATGGTTGTCCGTCCTGTCGGTGATACAATTGCTAAAAATATTGAATTAAATTTATATTATGATAATGCAGAACGCGGATATTCCCGTTGTAATTATTTAGGCTTATATCATATGAAATCAATTCAAGCTATTGGTAAAATCATTTGCCGAGCAATAATTTCTGTGAAAAATAAAGCTTCGCAAAATCTTGATATTCATGACATTAATATTGAAGTTGAAGATGGAATAATCACAGACGAAATGAAAAAAAATTGTATTTTAGCAATAAAGGATGCTTTCAATTATAATTATGATCTTATCAGTGCTTCTCATAGATTCTTTTTTGTTGATAAGTTTTATGCAACCTCTTTTAAAAAAATAACCCCGAACCCTCTACGCGGTAAAAAAATATTTGATTTAACTGATATATTAAAAAAGAATTCTTTTAGTGGTGCTGAAGAAATATCAAATTTACTTAATACTCAGACATGGTAATTTTTTATAGTATGTATTATATCTGCTTGCTAACAACTACCTTCGGTAGTTCAAGCTGTCTTTATTATCATCACCATAAAAAAAAGCACCATCAGGGGCATTTTTTAGCTTTGTGCGGTTAGTAACTCAAACTACCTTCGGCAGTTCGAGCTGTCTTTATTATCATCACCATTAAAAAAGCCTCCGCTAGGGAGGATTTTTTAATGGTGCCGGTTAGTAGACTCGAACTACCGACCCACGCATTACGAATGCGTTGCTCTACCAACTGAGCTAAACCGGCAACGCTTATTCTTTTATCACGCTTTTTTTATTTTGCAAGCATTACTTTTCTTCTTTCTTAACTTTTCTTTTCGCGTAGAACTGCTCTTCCGGTGCAACCTTCTCGCCTTGGTGAATAACCATCTGCTGGAACGGTATTTCTATTCCCTCTTCTATAAACCGCTTGTTAATCTCGGTTCTTAGATCACTCGGGATTATCCAACCATTCCAGATATCATTGGTATAACATCTGACCTCAAAGTCTAAGCTAGAGGGACCAAAATCCTTAAACAAGACATAAGGCGCAGGGTTTTTCAAAACATATTTGCATTTGGCTGCACATTCCAACAAAATCTGCTTTACCTTATCAACATCCGTACCATAAGCAACGCCTACCGTTACAGACTGACGCGACCAGTTATTGCCATGGGTCAAGTTTGTTACGGAATTTGAAATCAGCGTCGCATTCGGTATGATGATACTTGTCTTCTTGAAAGTTTCTATCTCGGTTGAGCGAATGTTTATCTGCTTAATCCGGCCTTCCTCGTTGTTTACGATTACCCAATCGCCAACCTTGAACGGACGCTCAAACAAAATGATAATGCCTGATACAAAGTTGTTAATTACGTTCTGCAAACCAAAACCGATACCAACGGATAAGGCTGATGCAATCAAGGCCAGATTGGATAAGTTGCCGCCCATCACGGTAATGGCTATAATGGCTGCCAGAATAAAGCCAACAAAGCTAAAACCTGACGACAATGAATGCTTGATACCATCATCAATATCCATCTTTGAGAGAACGTTATTAACCAAACGCCCTCTTAATGCTTTGACGGCTGCCAAAGAGATAAGAAATGCCAAAATAGCGAAGATTATGGCAATTAAGGATATATTGACCCCACCGACCTGAAAACCAAAAAACAGTTTTTTGATACTACGCAACAATAAATCCGTTGAGACACCCCAGAGCGACAGCAATACAAAAGCCACTAACAAAACCATCATCGGGTCTATTATCAGGCTCATCCAAAAGTCTATTTTGGAAAGCATACGCCGACGCATCTTAAATGTCTTAACCCAAAAGCGCAACATCAAAACACGATGCATAACCTCTGATAAAGCTTTGCGCAAAACGATAAAAAATCCTATGACGATGGCTGTTAAAATAGAGCGGTCTAAAATGAAGGCCGAGAGTTTTGGATATCCGACGACAGCTATTAAAAAGACACCGGCTGCGAACAATGATACAAAAAACGTAATTTTAAATGCGGGACTTAATCCCTCGTCTTCTTCCGTTTCTGATGTTTCATCGGCAATATCATCTTGCACCATCTCATCATCCCAGATGACTCTTTTAACAATCAAGATAATGCAGAAAGCCTTCACAGCGCTTGATAATACGGTTATGAAATAGTTTAGCTCCAAACCATAATTGGCTGTTACGGCAACATGCTCCAGAAATGAGGCAATACCGATGGAATAGGCACTGAAATATAAGGCTTTGGTTATGCGTTTGGCTTTGTCATTGCTGATATTTACCAAGCGCCATTTTTCATTATATGGGGCAAAAGTTACGCGCGAAAATGCCGCAGCCATAATAACAAACAAAGAATAATACAAAAAGCTGGCTAATGTCAGACCAAAAAAACCAATAGTCAAAACCTTGGTACTAATTATCCATACCAGAAAACCTATGATGATTGAGGACGGAATAACGCCATAAGCGATAGCCACAAAAACAGCCGCAAAAACTTTTTTGCCGTATCTCGGGTGTTCATCTTCTTTCTTGTAACCAAAACGGCGCATAATGAATAAACGTAACCAAATACCAAACCACAAAGAAAACAGCACCGTAAAACCGACCGGAATAATGTTTGACTTAACAAATTCGCGCTGCTCGGCATTGAGTTCTCCGTACCATGAAACAGGTGAACGTATAATATCAAAAACAAATTCAACGAACTGCTTGGATGCCCCCAACAAAACACTCGGATAATAAAGCGGTGTCTGTTTGGTTAGCAAACTACCCAAAAGCTCCTTGTTACGGATGTCTAATATTAGCGCATTCAGTTCATCTATTTTGGTCAGCAAGACATCTGCTTCCGCAAGTTTACCCTTTTGATAGGCTTCCTCTTTGCCAAACTCCTCTCTTTTCTGAGCAATGACTTTTAATTCTTGACTGCCATCCTCCGGCGCTGTACCTAAAGCCTCTATTCTCTTTTGAACGAAGGTCAATTCTTGTTCTATGCTCTTGCGGGCGACCATAAGTTTCCCTCTGGTTTCATCCAAAAAGCTGACTTCCTCAGACATCTGCTTAATGGAAACCTGACCGCTTTTAAGCATTTCCTCTATCTGTTGCAGTTTTTTACTTGTTTTGGGATAGTTTATTTCCGGTGTATTGTAGACATCCACCAGTTCGGTTACGGCGTCAACCGAAGTTTTGTCCGCGGCAAATACTCCGGAAACATTAACCAATAGAGCAACAAGTAAAAGACTTAACAGTTTTTTCATCAGAGGGGTCCTTTAATAGGGTTTAGTTCTTTTCTGCCAAGATTTGTTTCATTATTTCAAAAGCATTTTTTGCAACGCCGACACGCAAGTTGTCCGCAACTGACCAAAAGCTGAAACCGTTTTCAACCGAGGCATCCTGACGCAGGCGGCTGACATAAATCTCGTCTTCACCCTGAACATCGGTCAAGCTGACATAACCGCCTTCTACATTCTTGTCAAAAACAACTATGCCTTTGGCTGACTTCATATCGCCACGAACAGCGTCTACATCTACATCTTGTTCGCATTCCACATTTACAAACTGTGCCGCACCGATAAATGCCGGAACAATCGCGCAATTGGCGTGAACCTTAATATCTCCGCCCAAAATCTTTTTGGTTTCGGCATTCATTGACCATTCGCACTGTGTTTCTTCGCCGATGAACTCGCCGACTTGCGGAATGACATTAAAAGCAATTTGTTTATGGAAAACTTGTTGGTCGTCAACCAAAGTTTCGTTCATAAAAATTTTGCGGGTTTGGTTAAACAATTCATCCATTCCGTCCTTACCATAAACCGAAGCGGAAATATATGCCGAAACGACAATACGCTTTATTTTGTTGTTCTTGATAACCTTTTCTATCGGCAAAAGCATTTGAGTTACCATCGCCGAAGGCAAGGACACAATATTGTGCTTAGCGGAAGCGATTTGTTCATCATTCAAACCGGCAATAATCATCGGAACATCCGGCTCGGCAAAAAAGGCATCAGTGCAATCTATGACCTTGGCATGCTGCGCCGCTTTTTTTACAAAACGTTTGGAGGTCTCCGCATTGCCTGCAAAAATAGCAACATCGGTCTTAGAAAAATCAAAATCATCCAAGTTTAAGACATCTAACTCATCATCTTCGCCGTAAGATACCTGATTACCCATCGGGCATTTGGGCTCCAACGCAAAAACATCTTTTGCTTTAATACCATCTGCTTCCAAGAAGCTCAAAATTTCTCTGCCGACACTTTCCATTACGCCGACAACTGCAACTTTTGTCATGTACTTTTCCTCTTTCTTATAAGAATCTGAATTTAATGTGAAAATAGCATAAATTTATTTATAAAATGATAATATTTGAGATTGATATAAGGCAATTTGCCCTTTAATGCAAGACCTATGCACCGATTAAAACTCTGGCTGCCGCTCTTGCTTCGTCGGTGATTTTCTCTCCGGCAAGCATACGGGCAATTTCCTCATGCCGTTCAATGTCGTTTAGTTCGCGAACTTTGGTGGTGGTTACATTATCAACCGTGTTTTTCTCCACCTTAAAGTGATGATTGCCGCGTGAGGCGACTTGCGGAGAATGGGTTACAACCAAAACCTGAACATCATGCGCCAAGCGGGCCAACCTTTCGCCCACTGCCTGAGCCGTGGCTCCGCCGACACCGGCGTCAACCTCATCAAAAATCATGGTAGAAACCGATGAGCTTTGTGCCAAGTTAACCTTTAAGGCCAACATAAATCTGGCCAGCTCACCGCCGGAGGCTATTTTGTTAATCGGGCCTTGCGGCGAGTTCGGGTTGGTGGCAACCGTGAAATAAACATTATCAAAACCGCTCTCGTTCCAAGCGCTCTCGTCTAATTTTTCAACAATGGTTACAAAGCGGGCTTTTTCCATTTTTAACGGCGGCAACTCGGCCATAACCTGATTATCCAACTGCAATGCTACAGCCTTGCGGCGCGAGCTTAATTCCGTTGCCGACTTAATATAATCTGTCTTAGCTTGTTCTTCGGCGCGGCGGAGTTCGTTTATGCCCTCCTCGCCCAGCTCTATGGTTGCCAATTTCTGCTTAAAATCGGCCAAGACATCCGGCAAGTCATCAATGGTGGTTTGATGTTTGCGCGCCAAACCTCTTAAAGCAAACAAGCGGCTTTCAATATTTTCCAGCTCGCTTTGGTTTAAGCTCACGTTTTGTGAAGCCTCCTCCAACTCGTTGACGGCCTCGTTCACATCTATCAAAGCTTGCTCCAGCATATTGACAATGTCATCATATTTGCCTTCTACCAAGCTATTGGCCTTGTCCATGGCTGATTGCGCCTGACGTATGGCTGACTGCACATCCGCGCCTTGGGTCAGAGCACCGTAAGCATAGCTCAAGCTCTCAATGATTTTTTCGGCATTCATCATTTCCAGACGCTTTTTGCTCAGGCTCTCTTCTTCGCCTTTTTCGGGGTTTAGTTTTTCCAGCTCATCTACCCAATGGCGCAAAGCATCTTCATCGCTTTTGGCTTTGGCAACATTATTCTCCGCCTCTAACCTTGCGGCTTTGGCTTTTTTGTAGTTTGCAAATTTTTCTTTTACCTCTGCCAAAAGATTTTTATATCCGGCATAAGCGTCCAAAACATCACGATGATTGGCGGGATTGAGCAAACCTTGATTGTCAAACTGCCCATGAACCTCCACCAGATATTTGCCCAACTCTTTTAAGAGTTTGGCGCTTATGGGTTGGTCGTTGAAAAATATTTTGCCCTTGCCGTCTTTATTCAGGCTTCTCTTGATGGTTATCTCTTCATCCGCCTCCAGCTCGTACTCCTCACACAGCGCAAAAAGCGGATTATTCTTATCCTTCACCTCAAAAGTGGCGGTTACGCTCAACTTGTCCTCGCCTTGGCGAATGAGCGAAGTTTCCGCCCGATTGCCAAGCACCAACCCAAGTGAATCCAACAAAATGGATTTTCCGGCGCCGGTTTCACCCGTCAAAACGCTTAAGCCGGATTTGAAGTCCAAATCCAGCTTGTCTATTAAAACCACGTTGCGAATTGAGAGCGATTGAAGCATTGTTTACCTTATTTTATTTTCAGCACCTTGCGGGCGGCTTTGGTCCATTTGCTCTTGGGATAGTTATATTCCAAAACCCGATAAGCCTGATTGGCCTCTTTGTTTAACCCCAAAATCGTATAAATCTCTACCTGACGATACAAGGCTTCCTCAATATGCGAGGTCATCTGATAATCATTGACCACGACCGAAAATCTGTTCAAAGCGGAAAGATAGTTGCCCTGCTTGAGATAATAACGTCCGACCTCCATCTCTTTACCGGCCAAGTGGTCATAAGTCAGCTCCAGCTTGAGTGCGGCATCCTTAGCATATTCGGTATTCGGGAAACGTGTGATAACCTGACGCAAAGCCTGCAGAGCCAGCCGTGTGTTTTCTTGGTCTTTTTCAACGCCGGTGATTTGTTCATAGTAGCAAAGGGCTTTCAGATAATAAGCATAGGCGATGTCTTTGTTGCCGGGGTGAAATTTGATGAAACGGTCCAGACTTAAAATAGCGTCATCATATTTTTGGTCTTTGTAATAAGCATAAGCTCCCATAATTTTGGCTTTGGTTGCCCATTTGGAATAAGGATATTCCAGCTCAACTTTTTCAAAAGTTTCGGCGGCTTTTTTATAAGAGGTCTTGTCCAGGTCATCATGCGCCTGATTGTATAACTCCTCCGCGGTTTGCGTTTTTTCCGCCTCTTTGGTGGAAGAGCAACCGACCGTTAAGCCCAAACAAAAAATGCAGACCAAAAAAAGTTTTAACTTTTTCATTCTCTCATCCTTATACCAATTCATAATTAGATTTGTCAGCGAACAAAAGTTTTAAGAGTTCGTTGTTATGAAAATGTCCGGTTTTGGAAGCGGTTAATTCGCCCAAAATACGATGTCCGGAAGTGAACAAATCGCCAATAGCATCCATAACCTTATGGTTGACACATTCGTTTTTGACACGAAAACCACCGGGGTTTAAAATCTGCTCGCCATCCAAAACCACCGCATTATCCAAGCTGCCACCCTTAGCCAGACCGATGGATTGAAGATAATCCACCTGATATTTTTCACAAAAAGTGCGGCAAGGCGCAATTTTTTGTTCAAAAACCTCCGGCGTAATCTCGCCCGAGAACTTCTGATGTCCGACAATCTGAGACGGAAATTCTATCTCAAAATTTACGGCAAATTTGTCGGCCGGTTTTAAGGTTGCCGTATTGCCGTTTTTATCCGTAAAAGAAACTTCCTTTTTAACTTTGAGATACATACGCGGGGCGCTCAAATCCCTAAGTTCAACTTCCTTTAAGGCATCAAAAAACATTTTACCGCTACCGTCCATAATCGGGAGCTCCTGATTATTGACTTCTATCAGCGCATTATCTATGCCCTTAACATATAAAGCCGCCATTACATGCTCAATGGTGGAAACCAGATTGCCTTCAGCATCGCCCAAGCAAGTGCAATTCTGAGTATTAACAACATTGCTGTACAAGGCCTTAATCTCTGGTTTGTTTGGCAAATCAACACGGCGAAAAACTATTCCCGTATTGGCCGGCGCGGGAAGAATTGACATAGTGACGTTACAGCCGGAATGAAGACCGATGCCGTTTAGTTGAACTGATTTTGATATAGTCGTCTGCATATGCAACTCCTTATGAACAAAAAACTTTTCAGGCGACCTATAAGCCGGGTTCTGTACGCCTTGCGGCGCGATAGCTATTCATCTTGGCCGAATATTACTACACGGCTCAACGCGACCTACCTCTGGAGCAGAGTGGAAACCCTCCGTATAACCAAGGCATAAAGCCTCAGCCCTCCTAACTTGGTCTTGCTTCAGATAGGGTTTACCTTGCCAAAACCGTTGCCGATTTTGCGGTGAGCTCTTACCTCGCCTTTTCAACCTTACCTTTTCAAAAAAAGGCGGTATATTTCTGCGGCACTTTCCCTCGGATTTCTCCGGCCGGACGTTATCCGGTATCTTGTTTCCTTGAAGCCCGGACTTTCCTCTTTGGCGGATTTTCCTTTCCGCAAAGCAGCTATCCGGTCGCCTGTTCTTGGTAGATTAAACGCAGCTCAAAATTATTGCAAGTGCTTTATGAAAAGATTGAGCAATTTTAACAAAAAAAAAGAGCTCTCTCCCGAGAGCCCTTCTTTGTGATTCCAACCACTTGCATTATGCAACGCGTGGCGGCTGGAATGTTGTTTGAGCGACCGATTTGGGTTTGCCCATCTGGTCGTCATAAAATTCTGATTTTTCTGCCGAGAAGTAGCCCAGAACTTTATAAGAGGCCAGCTTTCCGTCGTTTCCCCACCAAACAATATAATTACAGCCATAAACGTCGTTTAAGTCTGTAATATTTATCATTGGTGTGGTTAAAAATTCAAGTCCACCCCAGAGCACTCCGAAGGTGTTTACATCGGAGTAGACCCAATATGACGTTACATTTCCTTTCGGAACATATACGTCGTAGTCAAACTCTGAATGGGAGAACTCATATTTTTTTGCCAGCACGTCTTTGGGAATGGCATAATACTCATTCTTTATGACGTTTTGAGCTGCAACCTTGGTTTCGTCAAGCTCTATTTCGTGCTCAACATAACCATCAATCACAGTCGTCAGCTTTTCTCCCGGCTTTACATTCCGCCACACGCGGATTTTCTCCGTTTTTACAGCAGCGTAAACACCGTGTTTTCGCAGCATCTTTTTGCCGTGCTCTTTGTAGTCTACAAAGAAGTACTGCACACCTATCTCATTAAATAATGATTTCGGCATTTCTACTTCTTTTCCGTCCACAACAGCGATGGCTTTTCCGTCAATCACTGTTATGTAGTTTCCTACAAATGTCTCTGCTTCTTTAGCACTAACTCTAGTAAATACCACGTTGTCCGCAGTGCGGAATACCTTATTAAAATTTTCCATACTAATAATCGGGCATTTAGTTCATCTACACTCAAGAGCCCATCCTCAAGCAAGATACATTTAATATTTTAACAGTTATCAGAATATCATATTTTCCAAGGGGTGTAAATAGACAAAATAAACAGAAATCTAGATTTAAACAAGGGCTAAAAAAATGTTATTTTTTATCCCCAAAAAATTATTCTTTCTTACACCAAGCCCAGAGCCAGATTGGCGAGAATCACAATAATTTCACTCAGAACAAAACATGAACAGTTAACAAAATACTAAATTTTCCCATTGAAACCCATAAAAACCCATGATATACCATAAGGTATAGGGTTAATGGGTTTGAAGGATTCTAAAATTGAGAAAAACTTTTCTCTTTATGGATACGATTTTTAACAAGGTGGACGCCAAGGGGCGCGTTTCCTTGCCTTCAGACTATCGCGCAATCGTTAAAGAATTATCAACCGAGATTGTTTGCTACCGCAGTCTTACCGCACCCTGCATTGAGGGCTGCACCGAAGAACTGTTGGACAAGCTTGCCACAGAGATTGAAAACGCTACGGACTTTTTCTCCGAAACCCAAGATAACCTTACAAACCTTATTTTCGGTGATGCCAAAAGATTTACCTTCGATTCAACCGGACGCATTATGCTCACCGAAAAGCTTCTTAAACACGCTAACATTACCGACACAGCCGTCTTTGTCGGTAAAGGACGCAAATTCCAGATTTGGAACCCTGAAAACTGGGAAAAAGAAGAAGCACGCATTCGGGCTGAGGTCTTGAAAAACAGACCGACCCTCACTCGCAAGACGGAGGGCGAATAATGAACAGTCAGCCCAAACATATTCCGGTTATGCTGAAAGAAGTTTTGGAATATCTGTCTCCCAAAGACGGTGAGGTTTATGTTGACGCAACTTTTGGCAACGGCGGTTATACCGAAGCTATTTTGAATTCTGCCGATTGCAAAGTTATCGCCATTGACCGCGACCCGACGGTTTTGCCCAGAGTTGAAGAGCTCAAACAAAAATTCGGCTCTCGTTTTGAGTTTAGACAAGGAACTTTCGGCAATATCAAAGACCTTATTGCTCAGCCGATGAACGGTGCGGTTTTTGATATCGGCGTATCATCTATGCAGTTGGATGAGGCACAAAGAGGCTTCTCTTTTGCCAAAGATGCGCCGCTTGATATGCGGATGTCCTGCTCCGGTCGTACTGCCGCAGATATTGTCAACGAAACATCTGAAAAAGAATTGGCTGATTTGATTTACAAATACGGCGAAGAGCGCAAGTCTCGCCAGATTGCGGCAAAAATAGCAGAATATCGCCGTCTTAAGCCGATTGAAACAACTAAAGAATTGGCTGAAATTATCTACAAAGTTATTCATAAAATCCCTAACAACAATATTGATCCGGCGACCAGAACTTTTCAGGCTCTGCGGATTGTGGTCAATAATGAGCTGGAGGAGCTTGAAAACGGTTTGGAAGGCGCCGTTGACCTTCTTTCCTCTCGCGGCCGCTTGGTCGTGGTTACTTTCCACTCGTTGGAAGACAGGATTGTCAAATGCTTTTTCAAAGAACAAAGCGGCAAAAATGCCGGTGTATCTCGCTATATGCCGGAGGTTTTGCCCAAAGATGACAGCGCTTGCCTCGCTGAATGCTCTAAAGCGGTTGCACCAAGTCAAGAAGAGACGGAAAGCAATAAAAGAGCTCGTTCGGCAAAATTGCGCTGCGCCGTCAAAAAGTAATTTTAACCCGCTTACCCAGGAAAGGAATGCGATAATGAATAGTACAAAAACAGCAACGTTAGGACTTTGGGTTGCCCTTACATGCTTGGTCGGTTTCGGAATGTTCGTGATGAAAAATCAGGTACAGAATCTGGAAAAAGAACTTGCCAGCATCAATCGCAATATTGAAGAAGACGTTAAAACTATTCATATTCTTAAGGCAGAATGGAGCCATTTGAATAATCCGGCAAGACTTCGTTCTTTGGCAACCAAACATATTGCGCTAAATCAGCTTAAGGCTGAACAAATTATTAACTATTCTGCGTTACCATTTAATTATGAATCGGGCGAATCAGGCAGAAAGCTGTTGGCTCGTCAAAATATCAGTAATCAGGCTGAGAAAAACAGACAACTTAAACGTCTGGTCAAGGCTCAACGATAATTAAATTATAAGGCAGAAGCGAGAATATGTGGGGAAAGTATTTTTCCGGCCGCGAGGAGAAGAATTTTTATCTTCCAGGTCAGGAAATTAAGATTGATAAGAGTTTTTCTTTTAATAATTATACTTGTGAGAAAGACCCTCTTTCCACCTGTAAGAATCGTGTCGCTTTTGCAACCCTGATGTTTTTGTTGGTGTATGCGGTTATCGGCGTTAGATTATTCAATGTATGCATTACACCCAACAACACAGAAACCCAAACTGCCGATGAATCCGACACCATTCGCGCCTATGCGGCAAACCCCATTAAACGCGCAGATATTCTTGACCGCAACGGCACAATCATTGCAACATCTCTCCCCACGGTTAACCTTTACGCTAATCCTAAAAAAATTCTGAACGCCAAAAAAGCCGCCGCCGAATTGAGCCGGATTTTTCCTGATATGCGCTATGAAGATATTTTATCAAAGCTCCAGCGCAGAGGCAGTTTTGTTTATATCAAACGCAACCTTTCCCCTTCGCAACAATATCAAATCAATTATTTGGGTATTCCGGGGTTGGATTTTGAAGACGGCGAAAAACGTATTTATCCGCACAAAAATCTCTTTGCTCATATCTTGGGCAACACGAATATTGATAACAAGGGAATATCCGGCCTTGAAAAGAAACTTGATGAACGCTTAACGGAATCTGATATTCCGCTGCAGCTGACCATTGATGCCGGTATTCAGGACACTATTCGCAACGAACTCGCCGCCGCCGTTGAAAAATTCAGCGCAGATGGTGCCGCCGCTATCCTGATGGATGTTGAGAATGGCGAAATTATCTCTATGATTTCTTTGCCTGACTATGACCCGAACCTTAATAATTATAAGACACCGCGCGCACAATTTAATTTTGCGACAAAAGGTGTTTATGAACCGGGGTCGGTTTTGAAGATTTTTAATGCCGCACTTGGTCTGGAAAGCGGGAAAGTAAAAATGGCTGATAGTTTTGACGCAACCAAGCCCTTAAAACTCCGCTACAACACCATCAAAGATTATCGCGGCGAAAATCGGTGGCTGACCTTGCAAGAAGTCTTGATTTACTCCTCCAATATCGGCTCGGCGCAAATTGCCTTGAAAGTCGGCAAAAAAGAGCAGCAAAACTTTCTAAAAAATCTTGGCTTCTTTGAACCAATCAAAAGCATTGAAGTGGCCGAAAAAGGCTATCCTCTTGTACCTAAACGCTGGGGCGAAGAAACAACGGCAACCATTGGCTACGGCTACGGTATCTCAATTACGCCGTTGCACTTAGTCAGCGCTTTTGCCGGTGTTATCAACGGCGGAATTTATCATGAACCGACACTTATAAAGGACAATAAGAATACATTGAGCCATCGTGTCGTTTCCTTCAATACATCCAAAGAAATGCGCCAATTGCTTCGCGGCGTTGTTGTGGAAGGTTCCGGCAAACGCGCCAATGTTTTGGGGTATGAAGTCGCCGGCAAGACCGGAACAGCCAACAAACTGGTAGACGGCAAATATATCAACAAAAAAGTTATGACTTCTTTCTTGGCTACTTTTCCGGCCTCCAATCCGCAATATGCCTTGTTCCTGATGATGGATGAGCCTAAAGCTACCAAAGATACTTGGGGCTTTGTTACTTCCGGTTGGAATACGGTTCCGACTGCCGGAAAGATTATTTCAACCATCGCGCCGCAACTGAATATTAAGGCGAATTATGACCTTGATGAACAAAGACGGAATCGGATTATTGAGGCTTCTTACGGAAGGTAAGGATATTTTAGGAATATAATCCTTTACAATTTGAAAAATTTTTGTTATTGTTTTTTTGTCACTTGCTCTTAGTGTATTTAAAAACCGCCTTTATCAGGCGGTTTTTTTAACCAAATATTATCTTGATTTAGCTAAAATACAGCTATCTTTGAGATGACGGAGTATCTTCTATGAAAAAGTTTTTCAAATATTTCGGACTTATTCTGGGCGGCTGTTTTATTGTTTGGCTTTTGGCTAATCTTGTTTTTAACATTTCTTATTGGTCTTGGTGGAAATTTAATCAAGCCGCAGATAACGGCGACATTCAAACAATGTCTGATATGCTAGAAAATGGTTATAATCCAATGAATATTACTAAAAGTGATTTTTATTATAAAACTAACCATTTTGAAGCAGCTTTAATTAATGCGCCAAACCCGATTGACGTCATAGATTTTTTCTTAAAAAACAATATTGATATTGATAGTCCGCTCCATGGCGGAAATACGCCGCTCCAGTTGGCCATATTCATTAAAAAACCTGAAATTGCCAAATTTTTGATAGAAAAAGGAGCTAATCTTGATGTCTTAGCTAAGGGAATGACAATAACAGATCTTGCTATTGCTACTGACCAACCCGAAATTATTATGATGATTCCATCTGATAAAATTTTAATCGGAGAACAAAATAAGTCTAATTATGTTTATTTTGCCCGTGCCATTAAATATGCTGACACAAAAAAAACTGATAATAGAGTTTTAGATGCTCTAATAAATCAAGGATTTTGTTCTGATGGCGATATTAATGAGATACGAAATATACTTAAGAGCAAAAAAAACATTTACGATTTGCTATAGTATCAACAAAATTAATAAATTTTAACTAAGCGCAATAATTATTGCGCTTTTTTTTATGGAGAAAAAAAATGTTTTTTAAATTATTTGATATAAAAAAATCTTTAGACAACTTAAATCGTACAGAAAAAGATTTTGAAAAAGCTACCTCTCCTTTGATTTCTGATAAAGAAAAGGAAAAATATTTAGAAAAGGCTCAAGAAAAAGCTCCTGAGATAATTCCAGAGTATCATAAATATTTACGGGAACTTACACCTTATCAAAACAAATCTAAAAAAGAGAAACAGCATTCTGAGCGGAGCAAAGAATATATGAATAGTTTTACTCAAAACTATCGTCCTGAACTGGATATTTTATTAAATCCTATTCAGAATCTTGACAGTGATGATATTCTTAAAGCTAAGAAATTTGCTATGTTTGATAATGATGATGTTTCCTTAGGAAAACAGATAAATGATAAAATTTCTTCTTGGTACGACAATATTTACGGAACGGCTCCCGTTAAAAGAGATGCTACAGGAAGGCAGATTACAACAAATACTAAGCTCAGTTCTCAACATAAAAAGCCCCTGTTGGCAAAAGATGGTAATACAATAGAAAATAGTCTGCAAAATTTGTCTGAACAACTGACTCTTATTGACAACAATTCATCCAATGATGGGGTTAAGGCTTTACAAAAAAGTTTGAATATTTTAGGAGCTATTCCCCCTCTTGATATTGATGGAAAACTCGGTCCTAAAACCACTTTTCAGACAAGAAAATATTTGGTTGAAAATGGTTATGAGCCCCTGGCAAAATCTATTAAAACATCAGTCTGAGTTTTAACCAAATATTATCTTGATTTAGCTAAAATACAGCTATCTTTGAGATGACGGAGTATCTTCTATGAAAAAGTTTTTCAAATATTTCGGACTTATTCTGGGCGGCTTAATTGTGGCTGTTGTTTTGATATGGAATATTTTTTATTATATTTACAGCGACTGGGGAAATTTTGTGGAAGCAGCTGAAAAAAATGATATTTTGCAAATGCAAGAAATCTTAAATCAAGGATTTGATATTAATCAAAGCTTTATGCGTGTTTCTCCTTTACTGGCGGCAATATCCTATGCAAAAAGTGATTATAACACAATTAAGTTTATGCTCAATCACGGTGCTGATGTTAATTTTAAAAGTAAAAACGGGCTTATGCCCATACATCATGCCATTATGGAAGGACGTGCAGATATTGTAAAACTTCTTTTAGAATATGGTACAGATGCATCTTATAAAATAAACAATAAAACACTACTTGATATTGCTCGTATCACAGATAATTCAGAGATTATTAAAACAATTGAGCAATATCAATAGCTTTATATTTTGCAAAAACCCCTCGCGGTTATGCGAGGGGTTTTGGTTATTCTTCCGTATCTGCTTTTTGCTTTTCAAGCTCTTTTTCAAGCTCCTCATAGTCCTCTTCGTCCAGCTCTTCTGCCGGAATGCGGTAACTCTCGTTAAACCAATTACCTAAGTCTATGTCTGCACAGCGTTTGGAGCAAAAAGGTTTATATTTTCCCGCTGGAGCTATTTTTTTGCATATGGGGCAGCGATAGGTTTTGACAACTTCGCTCATTTGGCAACCCTCCCCGTGCCCTGACAAGTTTCACATTCGGTGGTCAAGACATCCGAAAGGGTCGGACGGCGGCGAACGCGCTGAATCTCCACATTGCCGCCACGGCTCAAGCCCAAAACCCTTGCACGGTGCGGATCTTCCGCCAAAGCATTTTCCAGCTCCTCAATAACCGGCTTCAAAAACTTGTATTCCGAAGAGCCGGCAAAATCTACAATAATCTTGCCCGACAAGTTGCGCAGGCGAATCTGGTGTGCAATTTCTACCGCAGCCTCTGAATTTAACCTTGTGATGGAGCCGTTAGATTTGTCATCGCCGCTGTCTACATCTATGGCAACGCAAGCTCTGGTCTCCTCAATATGAATGCGACCGCCGCTCTTTAAACGAACCGTCTTTTGCAAAGCCTCAGAAATCGCCTCTTCCAGACCATATTCGGCAAAAGGCTCCGCCATATATTCTACAGCAAACTCGCCTTTAAAAGCTTCCTTCAGCTCGTTTTCAACATTATGATTGTTCACGACAACCTTGGTCAAAGCCGGCTGTGAGCGCATAATATATTCTGCCAGAGGGTCTGCTTTGGCATAGAGTAAAGCAGGAGCCTTGGCATTGCGGGCTTTGATGCGAACACCCTCATATATCTCTCGCAATGACTTCATCTCTTCGGCCAAGACATCAAACGGAACTTCTACCGAAGATGTGCGCAGAATCCAACCTTCCTGTCCGGTTGTGTTCTCAATAACTTTTTCCTTATATTCCGCCAGTTTTTCCTTATCCTCAATGCGCGGAGAGGCATCCACATGCAAACGATAAGGGCAATAGACCAAATGCGGACCGACAATCTGAATGGAGCGGACAACCTTTGCGCCCTTCTCGGCGCGTTGCTCTTGTGCAACCTGAACAACCAGACTTTGGCCTTCCGTCATATTGGCTTCATTCAGTCCTGCTTCCTCAGCATTCAGAAAGGCATCTTTACCATCGGCAATATCTACAAAAAAACCGACCTTATCATGCGCCAAATCCAGCTTATGAGTTATCTTGCCCAGATAGATGTTGCCTTCCGCGGCCTGATTTTCTTTGACAAACTCAATCTCTTGCAACTCGCCTGCGCCAAGCATGGCAATACGGGTCAGATTATTCTTTTTTTCATAAACGATTACATCTGTATTCATTTTATACCTATCCCATTCAACAAGTTTCTGGTTTCATATAAAGGCAAACCGATGACGCCTGAGTAAGAACCGATTATTTTTTTGACATAACAGTCCATATCTTCAATTTTATAACCGCAAGCTCCTTCCCAGTTGTGGCTTTCAACATAAGCCTTAATCTCTACGGGGGTGAGCTTTTTCATCAAAATCCGCGTTGAAACGGTGCGCTGAGCAACCCGCCCGTCTTTGGCTATGACGCAAACAGAGCTGATGACCCGATGTGCCTTGCCCGAGAGTTTTTCCATAACCTTGGTTTGTTCTTCTTCACTGTGGGCTTTGTGCAAAATGGCGGTTCCGACAACGACAACCGTGTCGCAAGCCAAAATATTTTCTTGCGGAAAAAGCCCGGCAATACGTCGGGCTTTCTCTAAGGCCATCCGCTTTACATAAGCTGTGGCCGTCTCATATTTTTTTTCGCTCTCGTCAATATCTGCCGGGCGAATTTGCTTGGGCAAAAAGCCCATTTGCGCCAAAAGCTCGCAGCGTTGCGGAGAGCCCGAAGCCAGAATGAAGTCTTTTTCTTGCGGCTGTATCATCGCTTAGGCTTCGTCGTCGTAGGTTTTTTCCATTCTTTCGTGGCGTTCCTGAGCCTCAATTGAAAGTGTGGCCACCGGACGAGCTTCCAAGCGCTCAATGCCAATCGGCTCACCGGTTTCTTCACAATAACCGTATACGCCATCTTCAATACGCTTCAAAGCATCGTTAATCTTAGAAATCAGCTTACGTGCACGGTCTTTAGTGCGCAAGTCCAGAGCCTTGTCTGTTTCCAGCGATGCTCTATCTAACTGGTCCGGCTGGTTTAAGCCTCCCTGACGTAAGTCTTCCAATGTGTCTTTGGATTGTTCCAAAAGAGATTTTTTCCAGCTCAAAAGTTTCTGACGAAAATACTCAATCTGATATTCGTTCATATACTCTTCATCAGCTGAAGGTTTGTAGTCGGGAGGAAGAATGATTTCGCTATCCATTTTCGGTCTCCTTGGATTTATTGTTATTAGCGAGGTTCTTTATCTAGCAAGCAAAATACAGATTTCAATCATGAACTGCAAGCAAAAAAACGAATAAGCCACAGTTATTTCATCAGTTTTGCTAACTCAACCTCCACTCGCAGCTCAATTTCGCCGATTAACTCTGCTAATCTTTCATCTGCGGTGTTTATTTTGGTTTCTTTCACATAGCGGGATATTTCTATCAATTTATCCTTAGAAATATAGCCCATCAGCAAGCCGTCTCTTATTTCTTCAAGCTTTTCAAGCAAAGTATTGCCGCGTTTGAGCATTTGCTTGCGCTTTGCTTTTTCTTCTTCGCCATCTACCATTTGCGCAGCAAAAATAGCATCGGCAACGGCTATCCCCGCAGTACCCCCCACCGGATTGGATGCCGGCTTCATTGTCTCTTTCAGATACAGAGAAAAGCTTTCACCTCCGCTTGCCTTTTTGGTCTTAGCAGCATTATTCAAATCGTTCGTTTTATTGACATCATTAACTTTTATCACTTTTGCTCTCCGTTACTGAAAGGTCCATTTTATTATATTTTCATCACCCTCTTTGCAGGATGCCGAAACCTCCGGCATCTGGGCTGGTAAATTATAGGATGTTCCAGCCACCCATGGCCATTTGAAGTCTTTACCGTTTATATTCAGACTAACCAAATCCGAGCTATTGTCTACTGTCCAATTCATAATTCCGAGCTCTATACAAATTTTTTGAGGAATATCGGCAAAAGTTATCTCATAACTGTCGGCGCCACCTTTAAGGGTTACTTCTCCTTTATAAGAATGGTATAGTTTTTTCCCATTCACCATATCTTTGGGAGCCAATTCTTCATCTATGAGCGTGGCTATAGAGGCATTTGTATATTGCCCATCTGCAACATAGCGGTTGTTTATGGTCTTTTTGAGCTCTTCTATCTGGCCTCCGACGCGGCTAACACGATAGCGGTCGTACATTGAGGTTACCAAGGTCGCAATGCTGACGCCAAAAGCACCAATAACACCTAGTGTCATGATGACTTCAACCATCGTTGCTCCCTTTTCGTTTCCGCAAAACCTCATCCTTGCCTCCTTATATCTTTTTAGTTATAGCACCAAACTGTTTTTCGCTCAACAAATTTATCATAAACAACTGTTTTAAATTACTTTATTTTTCTTAAATCTTCGTTATATTAGAGGGTAGTTTAGAAACTATATCAGGATTTTTGTACATGAAAAAGATTTTTTCTCTTGCTCTTGTTGCTTCTCTTGTTGCGGCAACTTCAGCTCGTGCCGCCAGAGACGGCGAATATTTGCCTTATGTCGGTTTAGATTATTCTTATAGTGATACTACCGCCAAACATCTCCGCCCTCATTATAATTCTGCCTCCGTTAATGTTGGTACAATGTATAACCGCTTTTTCGGAACGGAGATGTTTTATCAAATCTCAGATAGCTATAAAACACGTTCGGGATTGGATAAAAGCAAATCTTCCTTCCAGGCTTATGGTTTGGACTTGTATGGATATTTGCCGTTAGGTTGTGGCGAAACTTTTAATTTGCTTGGAACAGCCGGCGTCGGTGAATATACTTTTGTTAAAGACGCTTCTTTTGCAAAAAAACAGCGCGACCATGGTATTGGTTGGCGTGCCGGTGTCGGCGCGTTGGTTAATGTTGACCAAAATTGGAGTCTGCGTATGATTGCAAGATATGTTAACCTTAACCAAATTGAAGAAATTGACCATATGATGGAATATTCTGCCGGTGTTCGTTATACATTCTAAGCTCAGGAGAGATATGATGAAAAAATTATGGATGATTCTTGCTTTGCTTACATTTGTTGCTGCTTGCTCCGACAAAAAAGATGAACAAGCACAAAACCCAGAGAATGTTCCTTTGGAAAAAGCTTTGGAAGAGGGTGAACAAATTGTTGTGCAACCTAATTTTGATATAAAATTTGAAGAAGTAACTTACGCCTACAAGCTTGGCAAAACGCAAAAAGGTTGTGATAAAGGCAGTGATATTGTTTGTGCTATTGATCTTTATATGAAATGCACGCTTAACTTCAAAGACAGCGAATGTGCAAAAAATAAGTTGCCTAAATTTGTTTTTATGGATGATGAAAGTTTACAACGCCCAACTGAGATGAGCTTCAAGATTACCAAAATCAAACCCATTGATGCTAATATGATTGAAGTCTATACTGAAAGCACCTGCAATGGCATGTGGTTTGGCCTATGCGAAGGCAACATTATTTATGTCCTAAGCAACAAGAGCGGCTCTTGGGTTGTTAAAGACGTTTATGCTATGGAAAACTTCTAGCAAAAAGCCCCATAAAAATGGGGCTTTTTTTTGTGTTTAATCTGCCATTTCATCCACTTCGTACGAAACGCTATCTGGCGTAACAGTTTCGGATACGCTTTCTGTTACCATTGTCGGATTATTATCTGACGCTGAGGTCGGCATATTATTGGTATTGTTGTTTGATGTTGCAGATGGTTGAGCATCTGCCGGTGTTGCTACAACGGCTTCATAAGCTTCCTCAACGACCATAACATCTGCCGAATCGGCATTAGCTGATGTCCCAGACATTTGAGATTGCGCATTTGCATGATGACTATTGCACGCTGCCAAAGCAAAAGCCGAAATACCTAACATTGCTAAAACTTTTTTCATTATTTTTCCCTTTATTTTAATTTATTCTTTAGTCCTACGGTTATTGATATATGCTTCAAACCTACTTATTCAAGATATGGCTTTAAACATTCTGCCTGCTTATTTTTGGTGTTGACGAAAGCTGCTTATATGCTAGTATTGTTGGGTTTGGTAAAGAATATTTTGGAGATAAAGAAAGTGACTCTTGCCGGAAAAGTTATCATTTGGGATTTGGACAATACCTTGTATCGCATTACGCCTGAATTTGCCGATATGCTTGATGAGGCGACAGCCATTGCTGCCGTTAAAGATTTAGGTATTCCGCTTGATTTAGCGGAAGCTAAAGCGAAGGTTAAAGAGTCCTATATGACTTATCGTGACGGCGGAGAGATTTTTGTTAAGCAATATGGTATTGATCCCGAAGCTATGTTTCAGGCTTATCATAAACGCAAGCCAATCACACCTATCGTTCCTTATGAACATTTGTTAGAAAAGCTTGAACGCCTTCCCAACCGTCAATATATCTTTTCTACCAGTACAAGAGATGTGTGTGAAAAAATCTTGAAACATATTGGTTTATATGACTTTTTCAAAGGGCGTTTCTATTCCGTAGAAGATTTTGGAACCGTGAAGAAAAACGAAAGTTCCGATGTTTATGCAAAGCTTTGCCAAAAAATTAATGTTGACCCCAAAAATTGCGTTTTTGTGGATGACAGCTATTCTAATCTGGAGTTTGCCAAAGAGCTTGGTATGACCACGGTCAGAATCTATTACAACGCAAATTCGGCTAAAGACAAAACTTATATTGATGAAGCTTATAAGGGAATCAATAGCTTTTTGGAAGAATATTTACCCAAGATTGAACAGCCTGACGCTAGCGTTTCTGCTTCGCATTAAAACGGCGGCAAAGGTTGCTTTCCATAGCATAATTCATTTGGTTATCTAATTTGCTTTGTTCTTGCATCAGTTCGTTTTTAAAATGATTTATTAACGGCTCTATTTGTGCGATATACATTTCCGTCAGTTTATTCGTAGCCTCATCTATTTTTGACGGTGTATCTATTTTGTAGGGTTTAATATCTTTTGCTATTTTTTCAACCGAACGACGCAAGGAGGGAATAAAATATTCCAGTGCTGCTGCGTTTATCTGATGATGTGTTTGTTCATGTCTAACCACCACATTATATTCGCAACTCCCTGCTTGAAGCTGGTTGGATATGTATATGGTTGGATCTTGATAACCAATAAAAACATTTAAACTGGTCGGAACAACACAAATATTCGTATCATCTATTATTTTGCTGATGGTGTTTAATGATACTTCCCAATTAACACTTACAATCGCCAAACCTGAAGCAAAAAGCCCCTGCTCTACAATATTATACTTTCTTCCTAAATTTGTGAGCTCTTGCAGATTGTAGCTATAATCATATTTTAGTTTACCATAAGATGTGGTAAACTCTATTTCGGGTATGGTTGTTAATGAGGCACAAACATCAGTCCCCGCAGCAACTGATTTTTGAACGTTGCAGAGCATCAAGACTAAAAATGTTAATATAAAAAAAAGTTTTTTCATGTAAGATATGTTATATGAGATTTCTTAACATAGAGTTGAGATTATGCAAAAACTATTTCTTTTTTCGGCTGTAAGTGCCATTTTTGCTTTTAGTTTGCTGGCTCAGGCTGCTCAGCCCGGGCGCTACGTACGCAAGCAACTCAAGCCTAATTTTTTTATTCCCGAAGAAGATTTGGATTATACGGAAAAGTTGCCCGAATTTAATTATTATCCGGAAGCTCCTTTACCTAAAGCCATTCGCCCAAATTCTGAGCCTGAGCAGGTTATAAAAGTTATTAAAGCACCTGAGCAAGATGTTGCAAAAACAGTTGAGCAAGCTACTTTGCCTCAACAAACTGAAAGTCCCTATATAGAATATGATAAAAACGAATTAGCCCAAATTCCCGAATATAAACAGAAATATGACGACTATATTAATGACTTAAAAGAGATTGCCAAAAGCGGCAAACTTCCCGAAAATCCGCGCGTGGCATTTGACCTGATGAAAATGAGTACTAATGAACGTTTGGTTGTAACAGATAAGTTTGGTCTCTATCCTACATCAGAATAAAAAAAGCCCCGTTTGCAGGGGCTTTTTCTACTTATGCCTTTTTGGCTTTTTTAGCTGGAGCCTTTTTTTCTTTCTTTGCTTTCGGCTCTTTTACTTTCTTTTCTTTTGTTGCTTTAGCAGTTTTTTCTTTCTTTGCCGGCGTTTTTTTAGTCTTTACCGGTTTCTCTTTCTTTTCTGCACGAGCTTTAGAAATACTGATTGCTTTATCCAAGTCCTTTTCAGAACAAAGCCCCACAGCTACCGGATTTTTGGCTCTGATATTTGCCATATCCTTATGTGTACCGTTACGAATAGATTCTATTGTCGGTTTTGTTGTTCCGATAAGTTTGCAAATTTGCGAATCGATAATTTCGGGACAGTTTTTCAAAATCCACAAAACAGCACAGGGCTTATCGCTCCGCTGGGACGGAGAAAGCATTTTTTTTGCTTTGGCGTTTTTGGCCTTAACATTGCGCTCAAGTTCGTTGGCCTGAAGCAGAGCTTTTCTATCGCCCTCGCAACGTCTGATTTCTTCAATCGTCAGCTGACCTGTTTCAATAGGGCTGACACCTAAAATATTAAAAGCCACATCACCGTCTGCAATAGCCTGAATTTCAAGCTCGTGAAGCTCACAAAACTCCGCAATCTGACGAAATGTCAAGGTTGTATTTTCAACCAACCATACGGCTGTTGCTTTCGGCATCAAAGGCGCTGTCATCTTAATTATCCTTTCTTATTATTCTTACATAAAAAACATTCTCTATTCCAGAGAATAGAGAATGTTTAGGTATTATACAAGTTTTTTTTGCTAAATTAATCATTTCTTGCTTAAAATACTTGCCATATTCTGATATCCGACCTGCAGCATTTGAGCTGTAGCTTCATATTTACTAGCCTGAATTTGCAGGGCGTTTACACTTGATAAGCTACCGCTGGCACTGGTTTGCGTTAAAGGAATCTTTGTTTCCGTTTTATTTGTAGAATCTTCTGATAAGCTCTCTTTGGAAACATAGTCATGCACATACTTTTCGCCTTGCTGAATCTGCATAACATAGGCCAACTCATCATTTTTGCCAACCGTGTCGTCTCTTGTAATTTTGATATAAAGCATTGTGTCTTTCTTGGCTTTATATTCGCCTTGGAACATAGCATCAATATTGTCTCTTGTTTCTGTTCCTTTCTCGGCGGAGCTGTCCCCAATCAAGACTTCTTGGCCATTCTTTTTTAATGTATATACCTCAACCTTTAATCCCGGAGCAAGTTCGGCCATCCAGTCTTTGTTAGCTTCCGCCTCCAGCTTTTCAGCTTGTTCCTTAGCCCAGCCTTCAGGGTCGGTAATTTGCTTTAATTCATCCAGCTTTTGCTCATATTTTGAAAGGTCCAAAACCTTATCTTTCTCAGCATTACCGCCCTTGATTGACAAAGAAACAACACCATTTGACTGCAGCTGAATTTTGTACATATCAACACTGTCGTAGCTTTCGGACAATTTGCCGACAACACTTACGCGCGCATAGTTTAGGCGCGTGTAACCTAAATCACGAGCATTGGCAAATGTCTCGTCAATATTATTCATATCGGTAACAGTTTTTTCCCAGTAACCTAAGTTACTGCTATCTGCAGGTATTGTTGTACTAACGGTTGTTGCCATTGTTTTACTCCTTAATAACCCATTTTATATGTTACCATAAAAAAACATTTATAACAACATTTTAATGGTTTTATTGCTCTGCCATTTTATACAAAGCCTCAGAAGCGCCGGTTTTGTTTAAGACTTTTTCGCCCAAAAACTCAAACTCGTATTTTTCGCCCTGAAGTTGTTTTTGGACCTCTTCATTAACAATAATTTCGTTATCAAAGGTCTGCTCTAATACATCTTGCAAATATAGTGCCATTTTTTCTTCTTGTTCTGGGGGCACTGATAAAATACAGCACTTGTCAGCAACAATTAAATTCGTATTGTTCAGTTTATCTTCATATACGGATATGTTCTTAAAAAATTCCAAGGCAAAATGTGCTGCATTGTTGAGCTTTGTAAATTCTATTGAGGTAATATAATTATCTTCTTTTACATTTTCTCCATCATATTTGTCTGATAAATCTGCAATAATATTGCTTACTTCCGACTTAATACGAGCGAAATCTTCCTTATCTCCAGGTTGGTCATTTTCATAAAAACGGACTCTATTTTCTATTCCCACAAAGCATTTTAGCAATATATCCGGCTCTGAAGGTTGTTTTTCCTTCTTTGTTGAAATACGGTTATCTGCAACGATATATTTATTTAAGGCCTCCCATTTAGCAAATGTTTTTTTGAGCACATGTGTATCTAATGGCTTGTTGGTCAACAGTTGTGCCATTAAGTAAGCTCCAACACCTGTTAAAAATACGGCAACTTTATTATCTTTATAGGTTTTTTTGGCTTCATAAAAGGCTTCCACATCTGCAATATCGCCATCTAAAATACCAAAGGCTTCATGCAACATAGAGTTGGCATGGGTTATGCTTAACCCATTGTATCGGGACAATTCTAATACGCCGCCATAAATTATCAATTTTACGCCTAAGCGGTTAAAGTTATCACTGATATTAACCTCGCCATCCAGATTGGAGATTATTTGGCTCATATAATCCACTATGCTACGCTTAAACTCTGCAGGAGCTTCCGGAAATGCAGGGGCTAAAGTCGGTTCGTAACTATCATTTAAATTATATATCTGAATAATCGCGTCGGCTTTATCAAAAAATTTTTTCTCATGAATTATTTTTTTGCGGCGGACTTTATTTGATGAAAAAACATACCATGGAACTTTTCTTAAGACCAAAGGCACGGCAAACAACAAAAATAAAATAAAAAAAGTTAAAAACATTACGGTTTGTCGTAATTTCTCCGGAACCGTAATTTCTATGACCGGGATTAATAATGTTACCAAAATATTGGCTGAAATAAGGCAAAATACGATTATCGCAACCAACTTGAATATAGCCGTTATCACATTTTGGCCGTTTACGGGACCTGCCGGTTCTTGTGTTTCTATGTTATATTCACCGCTTCTGGATGCTGACAAGCCTCCTTTCAATGAATAATCCGAGCCTGTTTTTCCCTTTTTACCGGCAAGGCTTACATATTCCACTGTCTCAATATATGAATTGTCCTGAATATCAAAGTCTTCCTTCAAAAGCTTTACCGAAACTTTTTCTGCTTCTCGCTCTTTGGCTATGCGCATGGCCTCATAGCGCTGATCACTGGAAAAACGGTCTTCCAATTTCCAGCCATCTCCTCTGTCTGTGTATATTTCGTAATGCGATATTTTGACCATGATTCTTCTCGTAAAATATAAAAAAACCTGCGTTGATTATACTCAATCGCAGGTTAATAAAGATTAAACCGTCGTAAAATTATTTTACGGATGTATCCGGCTTCAAGCCAAATGCAGCAAACTTGCTGTTGAACTTTGATACTTGACCGCCGCTATCTACCATACGGTGAATACCTGTCCAAGCCGGATGAGACTTCGGATCCAATTCCAAAGTCATCTTATCACCAGCTTTACCCCAAGTAGATCTGGTTTTGAATTCTGAACCATCTGTCATCACATATGTAATCTCGTGATAATCAGGATGAATACCTTTTTTCATCTTATTTTCTCCAAAAACTGAATTTATGACACATAAATTTAGTGCTCTTATACATTAGAGTTACAAATTAGGCAAGCATTAATTTACATATTTTTAAATTTTTTATTTAAGCTCGTCTATTTCAACAACATTTCCCTGAGCTGCATCATCCGTAATATTGATGACTTTGATGCTGAAATTCTTATATCCTTTATTCAAAAGATATGAACGAATTTCTATCGCACGGTTTAAGCTCTGTCTTTTTTTACGGAAAACATCTTCGCCATTGTCATAGTTATAAGCCATAATGGCGATTTTGTTGGCTTTGGCATCATCAAAAGATGCTATTATGGCATCAATCTTTTCTTTAGCCACATCATCCAACTCATATGATCCTTCGGCAAAGATGATTTCTCTCTTTACTTTCTCTATATTTTTCTCTGGCTCAGAAGCCAAGGAACCGGCCACGGGAAGCAGTGGTTCAACCGTTTTTTCTTCCGCCGACTGTGTTTGTTGAACTTCTGGTTGCTCATTTTCGGCTGTCGGTTCTTTGGCTGGTTCTACAGGCTCGGCTACAACCTCTTTAACCGGAGCCGGAGTTATTGTTTCAGCCGGAGTCGTTTTTTCAACCTTAAACGGCATAGCCTGTGTTTCCGCTTGAGGGGCAACTTCTGCCTGCGGCGCAGCTTTTGCTTCAGGAAGTTTTACTTCTGCATTGTTTTCCGGTATTGTCTGTGGCTGCGATGCTAGAGTTTTTTCTGCCTGTTTTTCTGCTACCGGCTCCTTTTGTTGTGCAGCTTCCGGCTTAACAGTCTCTGGCATTATCTCTTTTGGCTTTTCCGGTATAATAACCTTCTCAGCTTTTTTCTTTTCTATCTTCTTTTGAGGTTTAGCTTTTTTGACAGTTTTCTTTTTCTCTGCCTTCTTGCTAACCTTTGTCGGTTTTGGCTCAGCTTTTTTTACTATCGGAAACTGCGGCGTATTTCTGATTACGGGGAAGAACGGCTCCGGTTTTCCGTAAGCTGAAGATGAATTATTACCACCGATTTCATCCAGAACCGAAAGGTCAACATAAACATCATCTGCGGCGAGTGTTTGTCTTGCCATTGTGCTACAAAACAGAACACTTGCTGCCAAAACCAAAATTTTACGCATTGCTCTTCCCCATAATAAAAATTAAATCAGTGCACCAAGTCATATACCTTTTTGGAAAGTTCGGCGTTGGTTGCTATCAGGTTACCGCTCTCCAAAACAAGATTCAACTGTTCTGTGCGGTTATCCTTCTGATTTATGTCCAAAATATATCCGCCTGCTTCTTTAACCAAAAGCAGACCGGCGGCAATCTCCGAAAACTTGTTACCTAAGCTTACCGTACCATCCAACTTACCAGCGGCGACATAAGCCAAATCCAAGGAAACTGCGCCCAAAACACGAACATTGTCTGCAGCCTTGACAATTTTTTCATGCAACTTCAGATATTCTGAGGCTGTCTTTTTATAATTTACCAAGGTAGAGATGAGCGCATCAGCAACATCCTTGCGCGCAGAAACGCGAAGTCTTTCATGATTGCGGAAGCCTTCTTTATAAGCTCCCTTACCTTTCTCCGCAAAGTACATTTCATCTGAGGCCGGATTATAAACCACAGCTGCCGTTATGGTATTATTCTCAAAAACAGCAACAGAAACAGCAAAATGCGCAACACCATGAGCAAAGTTGCTCAAGCCATCAATCGGTGAAACGATAAAGTATGGACCTTGCGGTTTGGGTAAGCCATCTATAGCTATCGGATAATCCGGTCTGATTTTTGCCAATTCGGTTCTAAGCGCACGTTCTACCTTGCCGTAGGACATAATGACAAATTCTTTATACCCTTTGACCGAGGATTGCAGTTGTTCTATCTCGCTGAAGTCGCGGTTCAAAGAACCAGACGCTTTCTTCACGGCAGAGATTAACTGCGTCATAAAAGGTGAAAGATATGACATGTTATTTTGCTCTCTCTACATAGTTAGCTTCAGCGGTACCGACAACAATTTTGTCTCCGGTATTGATGAAGGGGGGAACCATACAACGAACACCATTGTCCAAGATAGCCGGTTTATAAGAAGAAGCTGCGGTTTGACCTTTAACAACAGGCTCTGTTTCAACAACTTCGCAAGTTACCTGCAAGGGAAGTTCAACAGAAATCGGACGACCTTCAATGAAGTCTACATGAACAGCCATACCTTCCGTCATAAACGGACGAGAATCGCCTAAGATATCAGCCGGCATTGTGAATTGGTCAAAAGTATCGCTTTCCATAAAGGTCAAGCCATTGCTGTCTTCAAACAAGAATTGGCAATCTCTTTCTTCAACCATCAGTTTTTCTACGTTATCTTCAGTTCTGAAACGTTCGTTGGTTTTGGTACCTTCTTCAACAGACTTCAGTTCAACTTGCATAAATGCACCGCCTTTACCCGGTTTAATATGCATAGCCTTTACGACTGTCCAGGGTTTACCTTTGTATTCAATTACCCAACCAATTCTGATTGATCCTGCTAACTGTTTCATATTTATTCTCCATATTTACAATTTTTGAAATGAAATGATTAAGGGCAAGTTAATCTAATCTTTGCTTTTTAGCAACAAAAATCTTATATGACTTGTCATTTAATATTACAATATCGGCATTTAAGTTTTCAAAATCCACGCCTTCTTCACAGAGAATCGCAGATTGAATTAAAAACAACTCAGAATACCAAGATACAAGTTCTCGGGTATGTTCCAGTCCTTCTTTCCAAGCCTGAAAGATTATGAAATCCGGCTCGCATTCGCTGGCTATCATCGCCTCGTGGCGGCGGTTGCGCACGATTAAACCCGAAACCTTATCACTCCCGGCCGCTTTTTTGGCTTTTTCATATTCGGCTTTTATTTTTTCTGCGTGAGACACATCCAAGACAAAACCATCCAGTCCCAATTCTTTACTCAAAGCCGGTGCATTTTCACCTTGTACCAAAACCAACTTTTGAGCTCGGGCCGCTTTTTTAGCAAAGTCTGACATAAACTTCTTGCTCAAACTTGATGTTAAAAGGTAACATTCTATGGCAGAATCTTGAATCAGCTCATCATTTTCTTCGGTGATTGTGATAATAAACTTTTGCATAATTTCGTTTGCCGCTTGTAATTGATTTTTTATGTTATAATATGCTCTTCAATATACTTAAAGAATCTTGTAAAAGAAAGAGAATTTTGATTATGGACGTTAAAAATTCCGATTTGCCGATGACGGCAGATGCTCTTGCCTCTCTCTGCGAGGCTTTGGACAAGCTTAGTTCTTCACTTTCCTTAAAAAAAGAAGAGCTTGCTTTGCAAAAGAAAAATTGTGAAGGCAAACTCAAAGAAAGCGAAGATAAAATTGCTTTTTTGAAAGAAAATTCAGCCAACATCATCGGACAAATGGACGAGATTATTTTGAAACTGGACAACGTATTGGAAAACAATGGCTCAAGTAACAATAACAATTAATTCTCGCGAATATGCCGTTGCCTGTGAAGACGGGCAGGAAGTTCGCATCTTACAGCTTGCTCGTATGCTGGATGAAAAAGCAAAGCTCTTAACTGAAGCTAGCGGTCAGGTCAATGAAAATATGCTGCTTGCAATGGTCGGGTTGCTTTTGGCTGACGAATTGTCCGAATTGCGTAAGGGAAATCCGGCTCCGACAGCTGTTCAATCCCCCTCGCCCGCGGCCTTTGATAAGCAGCGACTCCTTGAAACAGATAAGCTTACGGCTGAGGCTCTGGATAAGATTACAAAGCAGATAAATTTTGTTGCAAATCAAATAGAATCATTGTAAGCTAGCGGCATAGGAGGCGAGCTGTCCGGTACGTAGTTTCCGCAGATCTTCCGAGCCAACATTTTTATTTAGGGAGCTGTCACTGTTTAAACCCTGGTTTAATTAAATGGCACCCACTTTGTGAGAAGCGGTTCGATAAGAATGTCATTATACGGCTGAGACGGCCCCTCCAGTTTTTTATAAATCCCGTTGCGGGATTTTTGCGTTTTAAAATATTTTGAAAGTTTGTTTAAGTGAAAATCATTTATTGCGGTGATGTCGTCGGAAGAGCAGGACGTGAAGCTGTTCTTAATAATCTGCCTGAACTTCGTGAAATCTATAAACCCGATGTGATTGTGGTTAATGTGGAAAATGCGGCTCATGGATTTGGGGTCAGCCCCGGAATCTGCCGCGACTTTTTGGATAAAGGTGTTGATGCCTTGGTTACGGGAAACCATGTTTGGCAACAACGAGATATAATCCCTTTTCTTAATGACTGCAAAAAAATTGTGCGTCCGCTAAACTATCCCGAAGATTTACCGGGGCGCGGGGCTATTGAAATTGAGCTTGCCAATGGCAAAAAAATCTTGGTTGCACAAGTTTTAGGACGCTTGTTTATGGAAGCCGTGGATTGTCCGGCACAAGCGATTGAAAAACTTTTGAAAAACTATACTCTCGGTAAAAATATTGCAGCTATCTTGGTTGATATTCATGCTGAAGCAACTTCTGAAAAACTGGCTATGGGTTATTTTCTGGATGGACGCGTTTCCATCGTTGCCGGCACACATACGCATGTGCCTACGGCTGATGCCAGAATCCTTCCTAAAGGAACCGCTTATATTACGGATGTCGGAATGTGCGGCGATTATGAGTCTGTTCTGGGATTTGAAGTTGAGGAGCCCATTAACCGCCTTAACCGCCGTTATACAGGCGGCCGCCTTGTTCCGGCCAAGGGGAAAGGTACTTTGTTTGGGATTTTTGTTGAAACCGATGATGCTACAGGTCTGGCAAAATCCGTTACTCAGATTAAACTTTAGGTTCTTTATGTTTATAAAAATAAAAAAGCTTTTCAAAGGTGTTTGGCCAATGAAAAGCTTTTTTGTTTAAGTTAATCTTACTTCTCTTCCCATTCGTCCGGTAAAACCTCGCGAATAGCACGAAACTTGATTTTTTCCAGCTTCCGACAGAATCCGAGCATTACTTTGATAAGCAAGAACTCGTAATATTTTCCATCTTCCAACTTCAAATCGCCTTGGCAGACGACTTTGATTTTGTCTTTTTCTTCCGCGCTGAAAATCGGAAACTGAGGTTTGCCGTCTTCAACTTTGGCTACATAACTTTTTCCAACTTCATAACGTCCGTAGACCTCAGCAGAACCACGGCGAGTTGCAGCATAAAGAACTCTCGGTACATTGTCTGTTGATGTAATCAGACCACCGTTCAAGGAAAATTTTTTTGTTTCCATACAATTTTATTTTAAAAGTTCAACAATCTTTTTTCGCTATTTTCAGGTTTTTGAAATAAGATTTTAGTCTAAAATTTATCTCTAATAATAGCTTTTGTATTGCTGAATATAGTACGGTGATATTTTCTGTCAAGCCGAAATAGACAAAACATCTTCCTTTATACACAAGATTATCAGAGTTCCGGTCCGGTATAAATCTTGCTGCCGTCAGGGATTTTTGCTCCAACACCTTTTGCCAAGAATTCGGCTCTAACAAAACCCATTTCGCCATTGTCTATCTGCACACGATACCAGATATTATCCGGTGTGTAGCCCGTCATACGTACGGTTTGCCTTGGTTTTAAGGTTGCCATAACATCAAAGTCATCTGAGGGACCGTGCATGGCTTTGGTTTCGGCTTTGGTATGATATAATAGTCTTGTATCTTGCGGGTCTGCAGGTAAATCTATTATTCTTCCGACCACCATATCATCAACCGTTTCTCCGCCGGTGCGGAACTGGACTTGCTGAAAATAGGTTATCTCATTCTTCTTGGCAAAGTATTTTGTTAACTCAGAATCTGTCATTACACGGCTGGTTAAAGACAGTAAAACAGCCAAAACCAGCACGGCCGGAATAACCAGCTGCAAGGCTTTTAATTTGCCCCAATTCCATAAAGGAAGCTTTGCTGATGTGCGAATATTAAGCATTGCAATAAACTTATTCAGCAAGCCTTTCTGATAAGTATTGGCATAATATCCGGCCTGTAAAGCCGACAGCAACGCCTGCTCTTTTTTGCCGTCTTCCCAATAAGCCACAGCATTATGCGTTAAAAGCGTGAAGTTATCCTGACGATTGGTATTTATCCCTTTAATATTTTCTATTAAGGCCTGCAGATTTTTTCCCAAAGCCTTCGGGTGCCACCAACCCAAGAACCAGTTTGAAACCGAGGCTAATAAAACTGCGGTCTGCGCTTCCTTGAAATTGCAGATTTCATAATTTTCAACATCAGAAAACTTAAAAATCTTTCCTGTTACTTGTCTTAACACCAAAGCTCGGACAGTTACATCTTCTTCCCCGCTGCGATTTTTATATGCCTTTAAGGCATTGATGTCCGGAAAGCTTTCTTTCGGGTGAGCCTGCGCCATTAAGTCATATATCAGGCGCGAAGTTTCGTCTTTCAAAACATCGTAAGCAACAGATAATTTTTGAAACTTCTCCAAAGCATTTTCATCAGGGTTACGGTCTGGGTGCAAAACTTTGGCTTGCTCACGGTAATTTTGTTTTATCTCCTCTTCTCCGGCATTGTAAGCTACTCCCAAAATAGCATAATAGCCTAAGGGGTCAAAAGAAAATGTTTTGTTCTCAGTCTTGCTCATATATAAATTCCGTCTGCTAAAATTTCATTTTCGGCGTTATCTTCGCATATTTTAATAAACTTTTCTTTAACATTAATCTTAACATTACCTGAATAGCCTTCTTCATACAAAGTATTCTTAAACAAACGCATAATATTGGCACAGAAGTCAGAATCTATCTCTCGCTCGGTTCTTATCACCAAGTCAAACCTTTTATCTTTAGCTAAGGCAAAACCATCAAACTGAAAAGAACCCAAACGGCTGAAGTTGGTATCCACCACAAAACGTGTGCCATATAATCTGTTTTCTTTGCGTTTTTTCTTTTCTTCCTCATCCAGAATTTTTTTAACAGCTATTCTGATTTTATTTATTGTCTGACCATTAAGCACGGGGACTTCCATAATCCGCCAATTTATACCATCCTGATTGGATGATACAAACATCGTCCCAAGTTTCGCAACTACCTCTCTGCCCTCTTTGGTGGCGCTCAACTTATCAACAATCTCTGCTCCCAACCATTTGCTTAAATTATGTTCACTTCCGGCTTTGATATATGACACCATATTGGCTAACATCTTCGGAGATGACGGCTCAGGAATTTTATTTAATACTGCCGCTGCTAATTCCTGCTGTCCGGCGTTAATCAGAGGCTTTAGAATCTTCATTATATTATCCGGCACGGCATTTTTGGCAGCATTATGCGCAACTGCGGTTTGTTCGGTTAAAGCCTCGGTTAATTTGGGCAAAACCTCCTCAAAGCCCTCTATCTCCAACAACAAAGGCAGACCATTGCCGAGCTTGGGCGGATTATTCAGCGGAAGCTCTGCCAAAGGGGTTTTGAGCAAGACCATACCATTATCCGGTCTAACATCTGACGGAACAACAAAGGTCTGACCTTTCAAGCTGCTTAGTTCCGTTTTAATCTGACCTACGGCATCTTGCAGACTAATTTTTCCCTCGCCGAATGAGTGCAATATGTTATGAATATTTACGACTTGCGGCTTTAAATTCGGCTCGGAAGTTTCTAATGTCTGTTGCGGTTGCAAGCTGACAGAGACACGTGAGGACAGATTGGCAAATTCTTGTAGCAAGGGTTGAATTTTGGCTTGCGGAATTTTTAACTCCGTTGCCATTTTTTCAAGTACATTTTCCGCTCTTAAAGGTGTGGCTTCCATTGGTGGAAGTTTGGCATTTGTATCCTTAATAATGGCTTGAGCCATTTCACCTTTAGGCAAATTTTCGGCCTGAGGTACAATAAATTTTGTCGGATTTTCGTTGTTTACCGACACGAGTTTAACGGCAATTGTTCCGTCTTTTTGCGGCTGCAATTTTAGTTCCAAATTATCCGTCGGCAAAGCTGAGGGAAGTTTTATCGGTGTATCCAATTTTAGCTCAACGGGAATTTTTATGAGTTGGTTATTGATGGTTAGGCTGATGGTTCCCGAAAAGTTTTTCAAAGCATTTTGCTTAGCGGAAGATAAAACTTCCAGCATTGCGCTTTGCCCTATGGTAATACTTTCTCCGCCTAGCTGTCCGCCCAAATTTTCTATGCTGCCGGTGATGGGTTTGTCTGTTGTCGGCGTGCTTATTTGCGGCGTGTTCAGGGGCGGAATAACATTACTCATCTATCAATTTCCTTGCTATTTCTATAACATCTTCCGCAGCTTCTGAGGTCGGATAACGGTTTATCAGCGGGGTTTGGTTGCGAATAGAATCGCGCACTCTGGTATCATGTCTAATGATACCTAACAGCTCCGGTGAGATTTTCAAAAAATTGCGGCAAGCCTTGAGCAAAGTATCATAAGTGCGCTGCCCTTCTCTTACCGAATTGGCCTGATTTATTACAATATTTAAATTGCATTTCGGATATTGCATTGCCATTATTTTAATAAAAGCATAGGCATCGGTTAAAGAGGTTGGCTCACTTGTACAAAGCACAATAATCTTCTCTGCCATGCCGGACAAAATGCGCACGGGTTTTTCTACGCCCGCACCCATATCCAAAATAACCTTGTTATAATTTGAGGCCAAAAGCGACAAATCTTCACCTAAAATCTGCAGCCTTCCTATCGGCATAGATGCTAAGCCCGCCGAACCGGAGCGGCCGGCGATAATGTCAAAATGTGTTTTGTCGCAATGATGCACTACCTGGTTAAGCGTCTTGGCTCCGCTGATAACGCTACCTAAATCATCCTTAACCATCAGTCCCAATTGTATGTCTATATTTGCCAAGCCTAAGTCGCCGTCAAACAAAAGTGTCTTTTGTCTTAAACCGCTCAGCGCGTGGGCCAAAGTGATGGAAAACCAAGTTTTGCCAACACCTCCTTTGCCGGAAGCGACAGCTATCATATTACGGCCTTTGCGCGCAACTCGCGGCATTCCGCCTCGCGGCATTATCCGTAATTCTTCCTGTTCTTTTTCTTCCATCTTCTTTCTCCCTTAGTTCAGGACAAAACCAATTTGGCCAGAGAGGCATTATCTACCTTAGACAAGCCTTTGGCTATGCTTGAGCTGACACTTGCACCGCAAAAGCCGAAATCACAACAAGCGGCAACCGACAGCAAAGTACCAATACGGCGCGTTAAATCCAGTCTTGTCGGCAACAAATATTTTGCGCCGATTTCGGCAAAAACATCTGCTATTTCTACCGCTTCCATCGTATTTTTGCCGGCATCCATCGTTAATATCACATCCGCGCGTACAGCCTCGGTCAGTAGGCTGACTTTTTCAACTTCTTCGGCCTGAAAAGGATTAATCCCCGGTGTATCTATCAAAACCAGAGTATATTTTTGTTTGGCTTCTTCCACCATATCATATAAGCCGCGCGGGGTTTTTACAAAACGAAAATTTGTTCCCAAAATATCTGCAAAAGCTTGCAGTTGACTATTGGCTCCGGCTCGGACATTGTCCGTTGAGATAATGCAGGCGCTCAGTTTTTGCAGTTTGGCCTGTGTGGCGACCTTGGCTATGGCTGTTGATTTTCCTGACCCCGGAACACCCATAAACATCTTGACCGGCTGTTTGCAATCCAAAACATCATGAAACTTAAACATCTTTGCAAAGCACTGCGTCAATAACTCCTTATCACCACGGATATTTTCTTCGGCGGCAAGCTTGCGGCAACGTGCCAAAATCCGCTCCTTAACCACATCCAGCAAACAATGATAATCTAAGCTCTCGCGCAAAGCATCGTCATCATATTTCCATTTGGCTTGTCTGACCTCGGTCTTTTCTTCTTTGTCAAAAGAAATTTCTTCCGCTTCCTCCAGCGCAACGGTCAGCTCAATCTCGCCTTGTGCATTATGTTCTTCTGAAATGATGACGGCGTCTGCGCCCAAAGTCTCTCTGATGACAGACAAAGCGGTAGGCATATCGGGGGCTGTGATTTTCTTAATACGCACAACCTATCTCCTTAAATCTGCCCAACAGTTTTAATCTTGGCTTTGGGGTGAATCTCGTTTTGAGACATAACGACCGTTAATGGTCTAAAACGCTCAATGATGGAGCGAACAAATGGGCGAATCGCCGGACTGGTCAATAATACGGCCGTTTCTCCTTTAACTGCCAAATCTTCCAAAACATTGCGCACTTTGGTTATAAAACTTTGCAAGGCAGTCGGAGCCATCGCCAGTTGTCTTTCATCACCCTCGCCGATGATGGATTCCGCAAAGGCTTTTTCCCATTCCGGCGACAAAGTTACCAGCGGAATAACGCCAAACTCATTGGTATTGGCATTGGACAATTGTCTTGCCAAACGCGTTCTTACATGTTCGGTTATCATCATCAGCGAACGCGTGGTAGATACAGCCTCGGATATTCCTTCCAAAATAGTCGGTAAATCTCTGATAGAAACTCTTTCCTGCAACAGATTTTGCAAAATACGCTGAACAGCGCCAAGGCTGACTTTGCTCGGAATAAGTTCCTTGACCAACTTTTGCTGGTCTTTATCCATTTCATCCAGCAATTTTTGAGTTTCGGCATAAGACAGAAGCTCAGGCATATTATCTTTAACCAACTCAGTAATATGTGTGGTAACAACCGTTGCCGGATCAACCACCGTATAGCCCCTGAACATTGCCTCTTCTCTATAAGACTGGTCAACCCACATAGCTTTTAAGCCAAAAGTCGGCTCGGTTGTGCTCTCGCCAGGAAGAGTTATCGGCTCGCCTCTCGGGTCCATTACCAAAAGCTGGGTCGGACGAAGCTCGCCTTTGCCGGCCTTAACTTCCTTGATGTAAATATTATACTCATTCGCTTCCAACTGCATATTATCCTGAATACGAATGGAGGGCATAACAAAGCCTAACTCTGATGCCAAAGCGCGGCGCAAGGCCTTAATCTGGTCTGTTAATTTGCGGTTGCTTTCCTCATTTATCAGCGGTAACAGACCATAGCCTATCTCAAGACGGATTAAGTCTATTCTTAAAGCATTGGCTATCGGCTCATCTGCTGCTTTCGTTGCGGCTCCTTGCTTTTTCTCCTGTTCCATAACAGCTTGAGCTTGTGCTGCGGCTTCTTGTTGCTGCTTGTTCAAGTAATAAGCCGTGCCTCCGGTCAGGGCGGCCAACAGCACGAACGGGAAAGCAGGTGTTCCGGGCAACATTCCCAAAGCCAAAGCCAAGAATGATGACATGCCCAAAGCTTTTGGATAGTTGGCTAATTGGTCAAATAAAACTTTGTCCGTAGCATCGGTCATACCGGCTTTAGAAACCAAGATACCGGCAGCAACAGAAATAATCAGCGCAGGGACTTGGGCAACCAAACCATCACCAACCGTCAAACGTGTATAAGTCTCGGCAGCTTCGGAAAAACTTAAATCATTTTGGACCATACCGATAATTATACCGGCAACAATGTTAATCAGAGTAATGATTAAACCAGCTATCGCATCACCGCGAACGAATTTTGAAGCACCGTCCATTGCTCCGTAAAATGAACTTTCTTTAGCTAAATCTTCACGGCGAGAACGCGCCTCTTCTTCCGTAATCAGGCCTGATGATAAATCTGCGTCTATGGCCATTTGTTTACCGGGCATTGCATCCAAAGCAAAACGAGCGGCAACTTCCGCAATACGTCCCGAACCTTTGGTAATAACGACAAAGTTTACGATGACCAAAATGGCAAAAACAATAACGCCAATTACAAAGCTGTTACCCATAATGAAGCCACCGAAAGCCTCAATAACTTCACCGGCAGCACTGGGACCTAAATGGCCTCGCGATAGAATCAAGCGTGTTGATGCCAGGTTCAGCGCCAAACGATACATTGTCGTAATCAACAAGACTAAAGGGAAAGCACTAAACTCGGTCGGCTTTTCAATAAAAATGGCTGTCATCAAAACCATACAAGCCATTGTGATGGATAATGCCAGCGCAATATCCAACAGCCAGGCTGGCATCGGCAAAATCAAGATAACCAACATCAAGACAATACCGAATGCAAACAAAATATCTCCTCTCTTTGTAGAAGATATCAGCAAATCTTTGAAAGATTTGCCGCCGAACATTGCTGCATTATTTTGCGGTTTCTTTGCCATGTTTGTCTTGTTTACCTATCTAATTTTCGGGAATGCTAAAGCCTTCATTTTCATATTGCTTGAGCTTGTTACGCAAAGTGCGAATTGATATTCCCAAAATATTTGCTGCAACCGTCCTGTTGCCCATCGTGTGTTTCAGAGTATCAATTATTAAATTGCGCTCCATATTTGCTACCGTATTGCCGACAAACTCTGCTCCAGACATAACTTCGCCTTCAGATTTGTTTATAACCGAATCCGGAGAATCCAAAATGATTGCGTTATCATCAATCTCTTTGCCTGTGCTCAACAATACGGCTCTATGTATTGTATTTTCCAGTTCGCGCACATTACCCGGCCACAGATAGTTAAGCAATTTTTCCTCGGCTGATTTGGCTATCGGCTTTATCTCAATGTCATTGAGCTCGGAATATTTTTTAACAAAGTGCTTGGCTAAAACAATGATATCATCCACACGCTCTCTTAATGGCGGAATATTTATATTTACCACATTCAAACGATAATATAAATCTTGCCTGAAAGTTCCGTTCTTAACAGCCTCATCCAAGTTGCGGTTTGAGGTGGCAATAATTCTTGTATCTACTTTTATGGGGGCTTTACCGCCAATGCGGTCTATCTCTTTTTCCTGAATGGCTCTCAACAGTTTTGCCTGAATCCTGATATCCATCTCGGAAATTTCATCTAACAACAATGTTCCGCCGGAGGCTTCCTCAAACTTGCCGATACGCCGTGCAACCGCTCCCGTAAACGCGCCTTTCTCGTAACCAAAAAGCTCTGATTCCAACAAAGTTTCCGGTATGGCTGCGCAGTTTACTGCAACAAATTTTTTATTTGCTCTTTTGGAATTATCATGCACAAAACGCGAAAAAATTTCTTTACCTGTACCAGACTCTCCCGTTAGCAAAACATTGGCCTCAGACGGCGCAATCTGTTTGGCTAGTTTTAAAACCTGCTCAGTTTTCTTATCGCCATATATCAGTGCGTGATTTTCTCTTGTGGCGGCAGCTAAAACCGCACCGATAAGCTCTGGGTCGGGAGGCAAAGGAATATACTCTTTCGCACCGGCCTTAATCGCGTTAACCGCCAAGGTCGGATCATTGGAAACGCCCGCCGCAACAACCAAAACATTTATACGCTCATTCTCCAAACTTGAGATAAACTTATGAATATCAAGTTTGACATCTATCATTACCAGCTCTATGTTTTTGCCGGAGCGCAAAATATCCAATGCATTTTCAATTTTGTCGGCCAGAGACACATGCCCGCCTTGCGCTATGGCGATTTTGCTCGCCGCGCCGATTTGTCCGTCTAATGTTCCGACAATCAGTAATTCCATTTTGTCTTATCCTATTTGGTTACCGATTTGACAATTTCGGTCATGGTGATGCCTAACTTATCATCAACCACAACAACCTCGCCTCTGGCTACCAGATTGTTGTTCACATAAATATCTATCGCTTCACCGACTTTGCGATCCAGCTCTATAATTGCACCCTTGTTAAGCTTCAACAACTGACTGACCTTCATCTTGGTTTTGCCCAAAATGGCTGATACTTTTACCGGAATCTCATAAACCGCTTCCAAATCGCTGGCGGAACTTGGAATGTCAAAATTATCATCCAGATTGTCTCTTTTGAGTATGGGCTCATCATCCATACCGGCGCTTTCGCTCAACTCATCCAACTCCAAATTTTCACTCATTGTTTTTGTTCCCTTCAGGTTCTTCTGCCAACAAATTTTTAACTCTTTCACCAAGCTCTGCCGAATTTCGTTCAACGCCACCGTTTTCCCATTCAATCCGGCAATCTGCTTTCTCTAAACTTGCGTCTTTATGCAGGGCTATTTTGCCTTCAAAGTCATAACTATTGGCCAGTTTGGCTATTGTCTCTTGCGCATATGATATAATATCGGGATGAATATAGAAAGATAATTTTGATTCATTCTTAAAACTGTTGAAATTATCGGCAATAAACTTATTAACTATCTCTGCCGCATGCTCCTCATTCAACCCCGGAACCAATTTATCAACCACGGCTCTGGCCAAAACAAAAGCTTCTTGCTCAGCGGTTTCTTCTGCTTTTATGGTATTTGCAATTAACGCTATGAGCTTATTATTTATGCTTTCTAATAGCTCTTTTTGACTTTGCTCTATGCTTTCTTGCGCTGCCTTCAGGCCCCTTTCATAAGCCTCTTTCTCTGCTTCTTTTACTTTTTCGGCAACTTCTTCCTCGCTAAAGGTAATAACTTCCGGCTCGGGCTCCACTTCTTCAACGACGGGCTCCGGCTCAACGACAATAGGCTCAACCTCAACTTCTTGTTCAGGTAAAATTTCCTCTTCCGGCTCTTTCGGTTCTTCCGGCTCGGACTTTATTTTTTTCTTGTCTTCTATGACAAAATTATCAAACAAAAATTTCTTGAGCTCCACCATCGCCGATTATCCATTAATAAATCAACTCGTCGTTCTCTTTGCCTTCGCTGATGACTATCTCGCCGGCATTGGAAAGCTCTTTGGTCGTGGTAACAATGTATTGCTGAGCTTCTTCAACATCACGCAGACGGACAGGTCCCATCGCCTCCATATCTTCCTTAATAATCTTACCAGCACGCGAAGACATATTGTTGAAGAACAAATCTTTGATGGTGTCTGAAGCACCTTTCAAGGCAATTGCAAGCTTGTCTTTATCAATGTTACGCAACAGCACCTGAATACCTTGCGAATCGACACGAACCAAGTCCTCAAACGTAAACATAAGAGATTTGACGCGTTCCGCACTCTCTCTGTTTCTTTCCTCCAAAGCTTCCATAAAACGACCTTCCGTATTGCGGTCCAAAGAGTTGAAAATATCCGCAATAAGTTCATGAGAATCGCGTCTTGTGGACTTAGACAGGTTGGACATAAACTCTTTACGCAAAGTTTTTTCCAAGCCGTCCAAAACTTCTTTTTGTACGGAATCCATTCGCAGCATGCGCATAACAATTTCCATCGCAAAGTTTTCTGGCAACAAGGCAATAACCTTTGCCGCATGCTCGGCCTTGATTTTTGATAAGATTACGGCAATCGTTTGCGGATATTCGTTCTTCAAATAGTTGGCCAAAACATGTTCATTTACATTGCCCAGCTTATCCCACATCGTACGTCCGGCCGGACCGCTGATTTCTTCCATAATGGCTGCAACACGATCTTTATCCAGGGTTTTGGAAAGCAGGCGCTCCGTACTTTCAAAGGTACCAATCAAAGCTCCTGTATTGTTTGATTTTTCCGTAAACTCTTGGAATAACTGCTCAACAACATTGGAATTGACTTTGCCTAAGCTAGCCATTATGACGGATAACTCTTTTATCTCTTCATCATCCATCAGAGCAAAAATTTGGGCTGACTTGTCTTCATCTAAAGACATCATCAATATCGCCGCTTTTTGCTGACCTGATAGTAAGTTATAATCATCTATTACATTTTGCTTCATGGTAACATTCCAACCTTAATTGCCATCATTGGAGTAAAGCCAACCGCGGATAATATTGACTGCCGCATCCGGGTTCTTTTCAACAATGTCATTAATTTTCTTAATTGATGATGCCTTAATTCGGCCGTCAATCTTGTTCATATTAATAAGCTCATCTATCTCGCTATCTTCTTCATTTAAGAAGTTGGACAAGAGCAAATTATCTTCTTCCGCATTATCCCCTAACAAATGACCTTCTCCATTGGGGCTATTGTCAAAGGCGTTGTTAATCAACGGACGGATAACCAGCAGAATAACCAAAATTGCTACGATTGCTACACCAATGCCTTCAGCCACACGAATTAACTCATCCTTGGTAAAGCCCATAATCAGAGTTTCTTCAGCCACCTCAATTTCAGGCCTATTAGAAGCAAACTGCATATTGGCGACCTCAACCAAATCTCCTCGCTCGGCATCAAAGCCTACAGCTGACTTCACCAGAGAACGAATCTGTTCCATTTCCTCCGGCGAACGACTTCTGTAAACCAATTTTCCCTCGCTGTTGCGTTCATAAACACCGTCAACAACAACTGCAACGCCCAGTCTTTTGATTGTTCCGCTATTTTTAACTTTGTTACGAACTATCTTGGATATTTCATAATTTATGGTTTCTTCCATACGGGATTTTTGGCTTACTGTACCGCTTCCGTCAGTTATGACATCTCCGTTGGGAATATTTTGCGCAACACTGACAGGTTGTTCCATTTCATTGCTGGTGGAATTATCCGTAACCGTTGCTTGAGAACGAACGACTTGAGAATCCGGATCATAAATCTCTTCATTCGTTACAACTTGGTCAAAATCCATCTCCAGATTTACTTGAGCTCTGACCTTACCTTCTCCGATACTCTTTTCCAATAAATTTTGAACCTGTTGTGACATTTTGCGCTCTTGTTCCAAACGCAAAGCCTCGTTATTAGCAACTTTGACAGCCTCTTCATCTTCAAAATCATTTGTCAACAAATTGCCGCTGCTATCTACAATTGAAACATTTTTAACATCAAGCTTCGGAACTGCGGCAGAAACAAGCTGCTGGATAGAGCGGATGTTTTCAAGGCTTAACTGTCCGCCATCGGTCTTAATCACCACAGATGCCGTCGGAATCTGCTCCTCACGAGAAAACATCTCTCTTTTTGGTAAAACTAAATGTACTCTGGCTGATTTGATGTGATCTACAGAACGAATCGTCCGCGCCAGCTCACCCTCCAAGGCTCTGATTAGGTTCACATTCTGAACAAAATTGGTTGAACCCAGTGCATCCGTATGGTCAAAAATTTCATATCCTACATTGGAACCTTTGGAAGCCATTGCCAAGTCTGCCGTATCAATGCGCATTTTGTTTACGACCTCTTGCGGAACCAAAATTTCTGTACCATTTTTGGTTAGACGATATTTTATATTGGCGGTCTCTAGGTGCTGAACTATCTGTTTGGCATCCTCCATTTCCAAATCGGTATATAAAATTGCATAATCACCGGTATTGAGTTTTGTTGCCAAATAAACAAAAAAACTTATCAAAAATATCGCAACTGCAGCTATTGAAGCCAAGCGTCCAGGCGACAAGTTCTTGATATTCTGTATAAAATTATTCACCAGATTCCCCAATCTATTTATAAATAACTATATATTTCCCCATTTATTTTATGTATTAGCTTAATTTTTTTCAGATTAAAACGATTAATTAACATATATTCACAAGGCTTTGTTTTTAAATGTAGAAAAAGACCGCCTTCTGGCGGTCTTTCTTTAGGGGAGAAATTTTTGTTTTAGAATTATTCTTAATTCTATGTCATACGGGTGAGTTCATCCAACATCTCATCGGCCGTAGTAATAATCTTGGTTGCGGCAGAATAAGCTCTTTGGGTTACAATCATGTTAGAAAACTCTGTTGCCAAGTCAACGTTTGAGGACTCTAACGAATAAGCCGTAATCTCACCCGCGCCGTTGGTTCCGGCCTGTCTTAACATCGCCTGACCGGAGGCATCTGTTTCAATCCAGGTGTTACCGGTTAAGGCATCCATACCTTCCGCATTAGCAAAGGTAGCCAAAGGAAGAATGGCAATCGGACGAGTTTCACCGTTATCAAACAACGCTGTTACAACACCATCTTCACTGATGCTTACACCGGTATAGCTACCAAACTTTGCACCGTCTTGATTGATGTAGTTGGTTAAGAAATCGCCGGATAAGTTGGTTAAACCATCATTAGTTCCGACATTACCCATATCAAGAGTGATACGTGTACCATTGTCCGGATCTCCATCCATATTCTGGGCACCGTTTGACCATTCAATAGCCATTTCATCTACATAAAAGTATTTTGGTGTACCATCGGCATTGAAGCGAACAGCCGGAACAACAGCGCCTTGCTCAACCTCTGTGCCGTTTACCGTAAATTCGTTAGCCAGAGTTGCCGTTGTATTTCGGATAGACTTCCAAGCATTGGTATCTTTGTCTCTGACAATACCTGAGATTGCTGTTCCCAAATCTGTGGTATCTATCGCAATATCACCACCGGTTGAACTCGGCAAAATTTCCAAAGATGAACCACTGATAACAAAACGAGAAGGCTCGGTTGCCGTGGTGTTGAGCTTACCGCCAAAAATATTCATCATTTTGGCGACATCAACTTTTCTACCACTGATGGCATCCTTGATGTTGACATAGTAGTCTCCGGCATCTGGATCATCCGGTGTATCCGTATTTACGAAATGGTAGGTTTTACCATCAAGCGTAATGGTTTTGTTCAGATAATCAGCAGCTTTAGTTGACGTGAAGTCAATGCGTGCCGTATTTTTGATATCATTATCAATAGCCTGAATGGTAAATACACCTGTCGGAATACCCGTATCTTGTGCCGGATTGGTTGCGCTTTGAACACAAGCCAAGGTCTTGCTGGCATCAATCGTCAGCTCGGCACCTGCTACAGACTGAACAATTTGAATTGTGCTGCCGTCTGCCGTAAAGCGGTTTGCTGAGGGCATGCTGTTTTTGATTGCCGTTTCAAAAGCTTTGGTAAAATCGCTCGTGGTAATGATACCGGTTGAAATATCTACGGCAATATATTTATTGTTTCTGGCATCTGGCGGAATCGTTGCAGTACCATTGGTAAAAATGAAGTTGTAGGTTGTATTGGTACCGGCATCGGTGATGGCTATGCTTGAGCCGTTTTCAGGAATCTTTGTAAACTCCAATTGTCCTGCTGCATAGTAAACATCTTGGTTCGTATCCGCAGCTGTTTCTCTGCCGCCATACAGGGTTACGCTGGCCGCACCGCTCGGAACAGAAGCCCCCATAGACCAACCGTTAGAACTTGTCTTTGTATATTCCAAGCTCATATTGCTGGCATTGCCCAAGCTGTCATAAATCAAGGCAGAAACTTTGCGCTTACCACCTGCAGCAGCATTGGTCGGGTCATAAATCGGGTCTGACGACGGCAAGTTTGCTCCCAAACTGATTTGGTGGGTCGGGGTTGCCGTTCCGCCAATATTGGATAAGTTAACCGGACGCAAATTCTTACCATCAATAATGTTGTCATTGATATAAACCGTGTTTCCGGATGCATCATAGTAAGCTTTCATATATTTGATGCCGTTTACGTCAACGACCGTTGCATTCGGATTGCCATCCCAGGGCAACAAAGACCATGCTTGCGCATAATAACCGCCGGTGTTTTTTAAATAACCGTTTTGGTCAACCGAAAAGCTTCCGGCTCTGGTATAAGCCCACAAGTCGCCTTCGCCCGGATTGGCAGCCTGGTTTACAACAAAGAAACCAGAACCACTGATGGCAACATCGGTAGAATTTGAAGTTGCCGAAAGCAAACCTTGCGCACTGACGCTTTGCTTCGGTCCCGATTGTACACCACCCGGTGAATACAGGCTTGATGATGTTTGTTTGGTTACCAAGGTTGAAAAAGCAACAGAGTTGTTCTTATAACCTATGGTGTTTACGTTGGCGATATTGTCGGAAATGGCTCCCATTGAACTGGACTGGGAGGCCAAAGCCGAAATACCGGATTGCATTGCACCAAAAATACTCATTTTCTCTCTCCTAAAGTTTTATTATATCAAACCGAAAGTTGCGGCTTTTGCTGCCTCACCTGCGGCCCGACCGAGAACTGCCGCCGCTGTTTCCAGTACGCTGTCCTCGTCTCCCCCTTCTTCCGGAGGGGTTGTATTCTCGTCGCCGCCGTCGGTTCCTTCTCCGCCGGTTGCGCCGTCATCTTTGTTAAAATAATCATCATTACGGACTGTCAGGATATCTCCCAAAGCTGCCGTTACGGCATCGCCCAAGCCGACATAAACACCGCTTGAGTCGCTGGCAACGCCGGTTACGCGACCGAATACAGTGGTTACAACGTTAGCTGCCGTTTCGCCGCTTGCTACTTTAGTTGTAACCTCAATTTTGTAGGCCCCGTCTTCTAGCTGGTTGCCGTTAGAATCTTTACCATTCCATGTGAACTCATGTGTTCCGGATGTCATTTTTCCTTGTTCCGAATAAACGATATTGCCATTCATGTCTTTGACGACAATCGTTGTATTCACAACATTTTTATCCAAAGTATAAGTTGCTTTGGCTTTACCGCCTTCCAAAGGCATTACGTTACCCATAACCTGAGCCACTTTGCCGATATAAGAAACAGCTTGCGCTCCAAGGTTTGCAATATTCATACTCAACAAGTTATCCAATTTCTCATTGGTTTGGATGGCTTGTTCAACGCTTGAATATTGAACCAATTGGTTGGTGAACTCGGCCGTATCCATCGGATCCAATGGATCTTGATATTTTAACTGTGTGGTTAACAAAGTCAGAAAGGTGTTCATATCCGCCGACAGATTCTGAGAGGCGGTATTGGTATTTGTCGTCCCTGTCTGAGTGTAACCGTTTAATGCGTTTACGTCTGTCATTGTTCTTCCCCCTTAAACTCTGATGTTAAGACCGGTTGTTCCGTTCCAGGACTGATTCTGGAAAGCATCTCCGGCCAAGAGGTCATTACTTGCCTCTTTCTCAAAAATATCGCCGATGAAGTTGCGCAAACCGTTATCATGTTCTTGATTCTGGTTGGCTTGATTGCCTCCTCTGAAGCTAAAGCTCAGAGAGCCTTCATCGGTTTGGAAACCGGCATCGTTAAATGCCTTTTCCAAAGTTTGCATCTCCTTTTGGAGAACTTCCATGGTCTCGGGGCGGCTGGAAATAATATGTGCCTGCAATTTGCCGTCTTTGCCGATTTGCATTTTGACCTCAATATGTCCCAAATCAACAGGCTTTAAGGAAATATCTATCTTATCAATACCTTTGACGGCAGATTTGGTGATATTTACTTTTACTTGGTCTACAATTTCTTTACTCATTCCTTTATAAATATCACGGAAAGAGGTTTGATTGCTCTCTGCGGAAGCATCTGCTTTTGCCGCCTTAACAAATTCGCTTCCGGCAACAACCGCTGTATTTAGATTGCTTGAATTTGCTTCCACTGCAGCGACTTGCGATACACTGCCCGCACTTACCTCTGTCACATTAGAAGAAGCAACATTAAATGTCGGCATCATATTCAAATCTTTAACGGCAACATCATCGGGCATCGTTGTTGTTTGGGCCTGCAAAGCAACAGAATCGGATGTACTATTTGTTCCCGCCAATAAATCATTACTGCTCAACTGGGAAATTTTTTCCTCTTTAACAGAAACCTTAATTTCAGCTTTGCTTACTTCTTTGCCAATAACTTCTGAAAGTTTAGCTGCTTGCTCACTAATTTTTTGTCCTTCAACTTCCTCTAAAACAGCTTCTTGCGCAGCTACATCTTTCCTTAAGCCTTTATCTTGAAGCTGAGCTTTAATCTCTTCCATATTTAGCTTTGCAACATCATCATCTGTTGCAGCAACAAAATTACTAACATCCAAAACGCCATCAGCCTCTGAGGTCGTCGGCATTTGAGCTTTAGCCTCAGCTTCCAACGGAACTATTGTAAACACAGGCTCTCCGCCTTCTTGCGGCATTGTCATCATAACCTGCAAAGTGTCATCTCCGGCAAGCTGTGCAGCCAGCTCGGCTCCCGTCATCTGTACCAGCTCTCCGCTTTCAGGGTTAACAACATTAATTATGCCCATCATAGACAAATCAGCCAAAGGAACCACAATTTGATTTGCTGCTTTTTCGCTTTTTTCTGTTTGTGCGCCTTCTTCTGCAGCGCCTTGAGATACTTCATTACCTTCCTTAGCCACCGAAGCATCTTGAGATACATTATCGTCCTTAGACATATTTTTATCTGTATCTTGACGCGAAGCTTCAGGCTTTTCGTTTTCTACCGAATCCGTTTTTTGCTCCGCACGATTATCATTAGCCTCCGGACGTTTTTTATCCTCGGAAGAAGAAGTTTTGTTCTCAACACGCTCTTTCTTATCATTCGGACGAATATCTTTTTCTGCCTTGTTCTCACGAGCGACCTCTTGCGCAGGAGACTTTTCTGCCGAAGATGTTTTATTCAGCAACTCTGCAAAAGCATCACCCTCCACTCCCGATGACAAATTTACTCTGCTAAAGCTCATCAGGTTTGCCAGTTGGTTTTTAATCTCGTTTAATTCCATGACAGAAAATCCTTATAAAAAATTTTGCCTTGCCATTTTTAATGCAAATAACGTGCCAAAAAAAACGAAGGCAAAAAAAGGAGCTCTAAATGAGCTCCCAGCTAAAAAGCTATTACTTTAAGATCCTGATGATAGCTCCCCCTCATCCGCTTGTTTACCAGCCAGTCCCTTGGCAATATTCATATTAATATTAATCAAGGCATTTAAGCTATCCGGAGACGGCTCTGCTAAAACTTTAACAGTACGCTGAAAAACAAACATTGCCAAATTGATGATGTTTTGGCGAATCTCCGGCGGTTGCGGACAATCTTGTTCCTGCATAGCACTAGCAATAATCGTCCATAGGCGGCGATTCTTATCTAAAGCCTCGGGAAGTTCAGACTTTTTCTCCTCCCAATGCTCTTTTATCATATTTAGCGCTGAGGCAGTTCTGATAAAAGCTCTACTTTCAAGCTCATTTTGCTGCATTGATGACACTTCGTTTGCGGAATATTTCTGCGATTCATTCATTTTTGACACTCTGCTTTAGTTTTAATTAAAGTCTTTTTAATCAAATTTAGTTAACATTGTGTTATATTTTAGAATAGTTTTCAACATAATACAATTTTTTTATGGCAGTCATAATGATAAAACACCTTAAAACTTTCTTATTTTTTCTCTTGGGCGCTATTTTATTTATTAATACAGTGTCAGCCCAAATGGTTGAGTTGAAAAAAGAAAAAAATCGTATTCAGCAAGAACTTAAAATTGCTGCTTTTCTGGATTATCCGCCATTCGGACATTATGCAGACCCGCCCTACAGAGACAGTTTTTCAACTGTTTTTGACCCCATCATCAGACAATATGCCGAAAAACAAAATTTTGAAGTAAACTATATCATCACCAAGAACTATTCTACCTTAGTTCGCGACGTGCGGCGCGGTGAAATTGACATGTTGCTCGGAATGTATCATGAAACACCTATGTATATGGGCTTGGAATATGTATTTCCGGCCGCTGTCAACAACCCCATCGTTGCCATTATGCTTCCACAAAGGATTAGCGAGGTTAAATCTCGGGCCGACCTAAAAAAACTTCAAGGCGCTATGAGCTCTCATGAACATTTAAGTGAGCATGTTGCGCAGCAGCTAAAACAATATAATGTAAAAAAATTTGATAAAACTCTTGATATGTATGAGCTGCTTTTTGCCGGAAAAGTTGACTATATTATCGGTAGCAGATATTTCAGCATGATTGAAGCCATGAAACTCGGCATTTATGATAAAATCAGTTTTTCTAAGCAAGCTATTTGGGATATGCCCTTGTTTATCGGTATTTCTAAAATGTCTCCACATAAAAAGTTTTTATCTAAAACTTTTACAGCCTTTATGGAGAGACCCGAGACCAGAAAAAAAATTGAACAAACCCTGATTGATATGGTCAACAAGGTCCAAAAAGACACTGTTGGCGTTGTGCCTCCATCTTTCAGCAGCGACAAAAAATTGCCCGACATTAATGAGACAGCCATCCAAGAACAACCCAACACCATGATAATGGTCGTTCCACCAGGAAAAAGAAATAATCTTAAGTAAAAATATTATCGCTGTCTTGACCTTTGGTAACTTATTGTCTAAATTATCATCAACTTAAACTCTAACAGAAAGCGGTAAAATATGGTACTTCTGATTCATCATCCCGCATCGGCTGCGTCTCGTAAAATTCGGATTATTATGGCCGAAAAAAGAATGCTGTTTGTCCTAAAGGAAGAAGAACCATGGAAACCTTCTCAGGATTTATATAAGCTTAATCCGTCAGGCGAGTTGCCCGTTTTTGTATTTGACGGCAACGTCATTGCCGGGAATTATGCCATTACCGAGTTTTTGGAAGAGGTTAACCGTGAGATTAAACTTATGCCTTCAGATGCCAAACAAAAGGCTGAAGTCAGACGTTTAATGGAGTGGTTTGATGTAAAATTCTTAAAAGAAGTCAACCGCAATATCGTTCAGGAAAAAATACATAAACGTTTCGGTTTTGGCAATCCTCCGGATTCTAAGATATTGAAAATCGGGATGAACAACCTTAACTTTCACCTGGAATATATTGATTGGCTTGCCGAGAGAAGAAACTATCTTGCCGGAGATGATTTTTCTTTGGCTGACATTACGGCTGCTGCACATTTGTCCGTTTTGGATTATTTGGGCGATATTCCATGGGAAGGTTATAAGAATGCCAAACTTTGGTATTCTAAAATCAAATCCAGACCAAGCTTTAAAGAGATTTTGAAGGACAATATCAAAGGTATTTTACCGGCAAAACATTATGCTAATTTGGACTTTTAAAATGAATAAAATTATTGCAACTTTCGGAGCTTTGTTGTTCGCCTCTTCTTGTACTTTGTTTCAGGATGGTGACGGACAGGTTATTTATCACTGGGAAAGAGAGAATACCGGCGTGCAGAAATTTGCGCGAGACCACTCCGAGTGTATGCGCCAAGCAGAGGACTTTAAACTTTTGCCCGACGTTCGTTCTTGGTTCTTTTCAGAAGAAGTTAAAATGAATATTCGGGCTGATTGGCATGCCGAAAAAGGTATTTGGGCAAGCTATGTTCCTTATCCGGGAGCCATGCCTCTAGTTGTTAATAGTTTACGAAACGATTCTGATTCCAGTCCCAGAAAGTATAGAATGTGCATGGAAGACAGAGGGTATTGGCACAGGACATATAACCTCCCAAGCGTTACAAACATCTATGTTTATCGGCCGCAAGGTGTCTTGCAAGACGACCCGATTAACAAAGGCATTTACTAGCCCCTTCAAAGCTTAGTTTTTATACTCAAAATTGTCCCTTTGTGGGGATAATTTTGCAAATTTTGCTTTGCGGAAAACAAAAATCATTATAAAGTCAGTTGAAGAAAAGAAATACGGCTTGTGTGTTGCCGCAAATTTTAGAGGATGTTTTACAGAAATGGTTAAGCAGTTTGAACAAGAGCCTGTTGTTTTACAGGTTTTGCCTGAACTTGAAATGGGCGGTGTAGAAATCGGGACAATTGAAATTGCCGGAGGCCTGCAAAAAAAAGGCATTACAAATTATGTTGCCTCTCAAGGCGGCAGACTGGTTTATGATTTGGAGCGAATGAAGGTTGAGCATCTGACCTTGCCGCTTAAGACCAAAAATATTTTCAAAATGCGTAAAAATGCTAATGAATTGGCAAAGTTCATCAAGGAGAAAGGTATTAACATCGTTCATGCTCGCTCTCGGGCTCCGGCTTGGAGCGCTTATTGGGCTGCAAAAAAAGCCGGCGTACATTATATGACAACTTTTCACGGCACTTATGGTCTCGGCCCTTGGGGGTTGAAAAAGCTCTATAACCGCGTAATGACTTATGGTGAAAAAGTTATTGCCATCTCAGAACACATTAAACGCCATATTCTGGCAAACTATAAAATCTCTGAGGATAAAATCCGGCTTGTTCATCGTTGTGTTAATACCGAAAAATTTTCTCCCGAAGCTGTTACTTCCGAGAGAATGATTAAGACCGTTCAGGATTATAATATTCCCGATGATAAAAAAGTTTTGCTCTTGGGCGGCAGAATTACACGCTGGAAGGGACAACATCTTTTGATTGAGGCCTTGTCTAAGGTTAAAAATCAAAATTATTATTGTATTATTGCCGGCGACGAGCAAGGCCGCGAAGAATATGTTAACGAGCTCAAAAGTCTGATTAAAAAATATAATTTGGAGAATCGGGTTGCTATCTTTGGCAAGGTTTTGGATATGCCTGCTTTGATGATGGTTTCTAACGTCATCTTGTCTACGGCTATTGAACCCGAAGCCTTTGGACGTATTGCCATTGAGGGGCAAGCTATGGGTAAAATCGTTGTTGCATCAAACCATGGCGGCTCACTTGACAGTATTGTTGACGGACAAACCGGCAAGCTCTTTTACAACAATAATGCGGCTTCTTTGGCAGAGGCCATTGATTGGGCTCTCTCCCTCTCGGAAAGCGAGGAAGAAAAAATTGCCAAAGCGGCCATAAAAAACGTAAAAGACAACTTCACAAAAGAAATTATGTGTGATAAAACTACCAAGGTTTATGAGGAGCTTGTAGCTTCTGATAATAAAAATGATTAATTTAAGTAAAAGGAAAATTTTAAAATGGTTGCGATAAAATTACCTGACGGTAGTATTTTAGAGATGGAAAGCGGTGTCAATGGTTTTGACATTGCAAATAAGATTAGTCCCAATTTGGCAAAAGCTGCTTTAGCTATCACCGTGAACGGCAAAACACAAGATTTAAGCACTCCCATCACTACCGACGCAACCGTGACTATTATCACCGGTAAGGATAAGGAAGGCTTGCACATCTTGCGCCACTCTTGTTCACATGTTATGGCTCAAGCTGTTAAGGAGCTTTGGCCGGATGTTCAGGTTACAATCGGCCCCGCTATTGAGAACGGTTTTTATTATGACTTTGCGCGCAAAGAACCCTTCACGACCGAAGATTTTGAAAAAATTGAAGCCAAAATGCACGAGATTGTTAAGCGCGATGAAAAATTAGAACGCATTATCATGCCACGCAACGAGGCTATCAAATTCTTCAGAAACAACGGTGAATTTTATAAGGCTGAGATTATTGAAGACCTGCCGGAAGATGAAACGATTTCTTTATATCGCCAAGGTACGTTTACTGACCTTTGCCGTGGTCCGCATGTGCCTTCTACCGGCAAAATCGGTGATGCTTTCAAATTGATGAAAGTTGCCGGTGCTTATTGGCGCGGAGATTCCACCAAAGAAATGTTGCAGCGTATTTATGCAACGGCTTGGGCTGACAAAAAAGACCTCAAGGCTTATTTGGAAATGTTGGAAGAAGCCGAAAAACGCGATCACCGCAAGCTCGGCAAAGAGATGGATTTGTTCCACTTTGAACCGGAATATGCTCCGGGTGCCGTTTTCTGGCATGATAAAGGTTACAAAATCTATCGCAAATTGATTGAATACATGCGTAACCGCCAAGAGCACAACGGTTATATTGAGATTGCAACACCGCGTATTATGGACCGTGTTTTGTGGGAGATTTCCGGACACTGGGACAAGTATGGTGCTCATAACTATTCCGGCAAAACAGAAGATGAGAAGCAATTTTGTGTTAAGCCGATGAACTGCCCCGGCGGCTTGTTGGTTTATAAACAAGGTATTAAATCTTATCGCGATTTGCCGTTACGCGTAGCTGAGTTTGGTATGGTAAACCGCTATGAGGCATCTGGTTCTTTGATGGGCTTGATGCGTGTACGTGAGTTTACGCAAGATGATGCGCATATCTTCTGCACACCCGAGCAAATGGAAGAAGAATGCGTTAAGACAATTAAGCTGATTTTGGACATCTATAAAGACTTTGGTTTTGAAGATGTTAAGATTTATCTTTCTACTCGTCCGGACAGCATTTATCGTATCGGTTCAGATGAGATTTGGGATATCTCCGAAAAAGCTTTGGCTAACGCTTTGGAACATAATGGTTATAAATATGAAATTAATGAAGGCGAAGGTGCTTTCTACGGTCCCAAGCTGGAATTTATTTTGCGTGATGCCATCGGTCGTGAGTGGCAATGCGGTACGGTACAGATGGATATGAACTTGCCGCAACGCTTTGATATCTCGTATATCGGTGAAGATGGTGAAAAGCATCAACCGGTTATGTTGCACCGTGCTTTGTTTGGTTCTATTGAACGTTTCTTGGGTATCTTGATTGAAAACTATGCCGGTAAGTTGCCTTTATGGTTGTCGCCGGAGCAAGTTGTGGTTTGCCCGATTGTCAGCGAAATTGATGATTATGCAGAGGAAGTTGCTAAGAAACTTCAAGAAGCAGGCTTGTATGCCAAAACAGATTTGCGTAACGAAAAGATTAACTACAAAATTCGTGAACATTCTGTTGCCAAGATTCCGGTTATTGCCGTTGTCGGTGCTAAGGAAAAAGAAAACGGTACGGTTACGGTTCGTCGCCTAGGCTCCGAGAAGCAAGAAACAGTCAAACTTGATGACTTTATCGCTGCTTTGGTCAAAGAAGCCGAGATGCCGCATAAGCACGAATAAAAAGCTGATTATTCTTTTAGAAAAGCCCCATCAAATGATGGGGCTTAATTTTTAGCCAAAAAAATTTTATGTAGGCTCATTAATGGTAGACAAAAAAAATTGTAGCCTCATTAATAGTTGACTCTTCCCGCAAATTAGTTTATTCTAATCTTTGATAGGTGTGGATTAACAGATGTTTCTTAAGCGTAGTCTCTCTATGCGCTGAATGCTGTGCTTTTTGTCATACATACATACATTCTTTCATCTTTTATCCTCACTCATCTTTATTATGAGCTTCGGTTTTAATTTTGTCGTGAGGTGATACTATGAAGAAATCTGTTTTACTTATCTCTTTACTTTCGGGAACGGCTCTGATGTTGCCGAATTTAGCTTTTACCTCCGATATCTCTACACACACACTAACATACACACCCAAACCGGAGCTCTCCTTTGAATTTGCTAAACTAGACAAAGCTTTTAAAGTTGCCTCTGTTTGTTTTTTGGGGTATGGCGACTGTGGCGACGGTGGTTTTGGCTCTATTGATGGTGATGACGGTTACGCCGTAGATACTATCAAACAATGTACTAATGAGGGCTTTGTCAACACTTGCTCTTCCGGTTATTGTATGGATAGATCTTGCCCTTATAATGCCTCTTATGGTAAGTGTTTGGCTGAAAATTGCCCTACTAACTCTTCAAAAGACTGTACCGGAGCCGTGGTTGGTGAAAATGCTTGTGGTGATGACTGCAAACAATGTTGTTCTGATAGTTGCCCATCCGGTTCTAAATCTTATACCGGTTCTTATGCTTCAACCACCGAATGTGGCACAACTTGTTACAACTGCAATACTACTTGTCCCTCTGGTTCCAGCACATCCTATACAGGAACATCCGTGGGTACTAACGAATGCGGACAATCTTGTAAAAAATGTAACTCATCTTGTCCTTCGGGTTATACATCTTCTCCAACTTCCGAATGCTATGACACTACCACTAACGAATGTGGCGACACTTGTTATAAGGAAAAAGATTGTGATCCTTGCGCCGGTTATTACGAATGTGGCGGTACATGGCAATATTGTGAGGGCTCAACTTGTCCGGCTGATAGTTCTCGTTGTAGTGTTTATTGTGAAAGCGACCACTTCCCATACTCTTGCGGTAGTGATTATGGACCATGTTATGGAGATTATCGCAGCGGATATTGTTCTGTTCCTTGTGATAAAATTGAAACAGATCCTTGCGCAGATGTCAGTGGTTTAAGTTGCTCAAATGGTTGTGCGTCTTATGGCTCTTGCGGTCAATGTACAAGCTGTAACCCCACGCCACCATCTGATCCATGCGAAGGTGTTAGTTGTCCGACTTCCGTCAACTGCGGTTCTGCCGGCTGTGCCAGCTACTCCTCCTCAACATCTTGTTGTTCTTCTGTTTGCACAAGCTGTAACCAAGAACCTGATGAACCGGATGATCCTTGTGAGGGTGTAACCGGCGTAAGTTGCTCTTACGGATGCGCTTCTTACGGTTCTTGCGGCGAATGTACAAGCTGTAACGGAAACCCCGACTGCGATGTTTCTTCGCTTTCTTGCGGTAGTCTGGGATGTAAGACGACCAACTCTTGCGGTAAATGCACGGAGTGTAACTCTGATCCTTGTGCCGGAGTAACTGGAGTTAACTGTCCTGGAGGATGTGCTTCTTACGGTTCTTGTGGACAGTGCACAAGCTGTAATCCTTGTGTTGATTATGACGGACAAGATTGTGCTTATAATGATTGTCCAACATTTACCTGTACTTGTTGCCCATCATTCGGAGGATTTAATTCATCTTGTTGTACTTATGATTAATAAAAAAAAGCCCCGTCGTTTGACGGGGCTTTTTTGTTTGTATGTTTTAAGATTTCTTTTTTTGCATATATCTTGAAGCTCCATGGGGCTTCTTTATTAGCGGACTGCGTTCAATGACTAAAGCATCTTCTTCAATATCTCCGGAGATAACGCTTCCGGCGGCGACCATGGCGCCCTCACCTACATTGGCGGGAGAAATTAGTGTGGTGTTTGCGCCGACAAAACTGTTTTTGGCTATCTTGGTTTTGTGCTTATTGAAACCATCATAATTACTGATAACCAAGCCGCCACCAATCTCAACATTCTCTTCTATCTCGGCATCGGCAATATAATTTAGATGCCAAGCGGCTGTTTTGCTGCCTATGGTTGAGCGAACAACCTCAACAAAATTTCCGACACCTGCGTTGCTTGCAATATGCGAACCGCCTCTTATTCTGGCAAAAGGTCCGATGATACAATTATCTTCTATAATAACATCTTCCAAGTGCGAAAAAGCCTTAATTGTGCAACCTTTGCCGATTTTGACTTTTTCACCAAAAACAACAAAGGGCTCAACCAATGTACCTGCGGCTATCTCTGTATCTTCTCTGAAATAAACCGTGTCAACATCCAGAAACTCTACGCCTGACTTGGCAAACTTTTCTCTCAACTCTTGTTGATTCATCATATATTCCTATTTATTTGCGGCGTTGGAAACTCATATTTTTCATATTCTCATCAACATATTTGCGGACATCGTTGCCGAAAGTTTGTTTGACATAGGAGGTTAAATCTGAGGGTTGCTCAACATATTTTTCAGCTTCCGCCTGAGCTTGCAAAAGCTCCTCTATCTTCATTACTTTTTCTATGGCATCTCGTTTTTCAGCTGCTTTCGGTGCGCCTCTTACCGCAGCGATGTTAAACAAAACATGAGCTCTATAAACATCTTTTGGATAAGCTGTACCCAATGCCAAAATATCGCCGAGTTCCATCATGGCATCTACGTTACCCTGATTGACTGCTAAACGCAAAAACTTAACCGCATTACCATAGTTTTTGGTAATACCATGACCGTTCAGATACAAGACTGCCATCATATATTGTGCTTCGGCATATTCTGCGTTGGCGGCTTCGCGAATGAGCTTAACAGCCTTACCATAATCTTGCGGATAGATAAAACCTTTATAATATGCATAACCCAACATAAACTTAGCTGTCGGATTGCCTTTTTCTGCCGCCTTCTTAAACAACTCCATAGCTGCCTGGCTGTTTTTGCCAATGTTTGAACCGCTTAAGTAGATGAAAGCCAAATTAACTGCCGCTTCAACATTGCCTAATTTGGCGGCTTCGTCAAACAAGGTTACAGCTTTCAAAAAGTCTTTTTCCGTGCCTATTCCGCTGTAATACAAACTTCCTAAGTTATTGATAGCGACGTTGTCTTTTTGAGCTGCTGCCATATTATAATAACGGAAAGCTTTGTCATAATCTATATCTACGCCCTCTTCACCATAAAGGTACATATAACCCAAGGTTAGCTGAGCATTAACATCTCCTTCTTCTGCTTGGCGGGTTATGCGCTGAACAAAAGTTTCTTTCTTTTCATTCGGACGAGCATAAACTTTATGTGTATCTTCCTTTTTTGAAAAAGAAAAATTCATAAAAGAAAAAATGCCTTTATCATCTGCTTCTGTTTCTGCTGGCGTTGCGGCGATGTCTTCTGTTTTTTCGTCTCCGCTGTTTATTTTTTTAACCGTATCCGTCAAGCTTAATTGCGGAGCAGCTTTTTTGGCAGAGACAGACGGCACCTGCGCATAAGCACATTCCGTTACACCCCAAATTGCGGCAAACAACAAAACAAAAATACGCATCTTTCCCCCTTATCTTTCTGCAGTGCGTCCCGACAACGGAATTTCTATTTTCTTCCTTTTCTGACTTATGCTTTTATGATACATTCTTATTTGGCGCTGCGTCAATTTTTTTTCTTGTTTTGCAACCTCATTTTCGGCAGCGGCATAATCCTGCCAATATTTATCATCATAACTTCCACGATAGATGTTTTGGTTCATATCTGCTCTGAATTTGCGTGCCTTACCATAGTTATCCCAATCGCTTTTATCATAGCGGGGATTGTATTTTTTGCCCGAAATATAGTTTGGGTAAGTTTCATCTTGCCCCGTAATATCCACCTTGTCATGCAATGGCGAATATTTTAGCGAAATGGTTTTACGGTAGCGTTTGGATATTTCAAAAATACTATTTAGGTCATAGTTCCCGCGCGCGGCTACTATTGTGTTGTCCTTTTCCTTGGGATCAAACTCTTTTTCAACATCAAAAATTTTATGCGGACGAACCATATAACAACTTTTGATTAAGTCGTGGCAGGCTTTGTAAGTTCCGTCCTTATAGTCCGGCGGAATACGCAATGCTCTATATCCGTCTTCCAACCAGCGAACTTTTTCTAAGACCATCATATTGTATTCATGGTTGGCTTGTTTATTAATCTTCTGGATACTTTTTTTCAGCAGATTAATTTTATATTCGGTGCGCTGAACTTCCTGTGCAGACATTTTCTCTTTTTCCGCATGTAAATTTTCTTCTAATGCGCGTTGCTGCTCATATAATAAATGCGTTTGTAAATCTGCACGATAAAAAATATCTATTTTGAGCTGCAGCTCAGCCTTTAACTCCCCGCCGTTTTCTAAAGGCAAGTGCATAAAAAGCTTGTCATCATAATAGTTTTTGCCGTTCTTTTTGAGTTGGGCACAATTTCTCATATCATTGTCATAAAACAAGCTACGCGTTTCCGCTGGATTTATGCCTAAGTTCGGAGCATTGGTCAGAGTGTTTCTGGTACGGCTCACACCGGTATAATATTTGCGCGTAATTGTCAGGCGCAAAATATCATTTATGCGCTGCATTGTTTTTTTTACCACTGAAAGCTCTTTTTGCAGACGCTCTAAGTCATTATGTTGTTTGTAGGATTCATTAATTCTTTTAACATCTTCCATTTCTTCATTGCGGTAATCTTGAATTTTCTCAATAGCTCTTTTGGCTTTTTTCATTACCGGCAGGATAACGTAAACCGGATTATTCTCCGTATCTCTGTATTCCAAACGCATACAAGTAAATGGCGTAACTTCCTTCAGGCTATAATTGGTTACAACATTTTCTCTGACTGTAATAATCTTATTCTTCTTGGCATCTACATGCGGAATCTTTTGTATATGCATCTCAAGCTCGCCGTTCAGCGGGTTCATGCAAGCAATTTTTTCCGGAATACCGTATATCTCATATAATGCCCGATATACTTCACGGTAGGCTTTCATTCCGTCTCGGTAATAATTGAGTAAAAACTGTGTTTCTTCTTGATTGATTTTACGCGCAATATAAGCTTGAAAAATTTCGCGACAATTTTCTTTGTCATATTCCTTTTGGATAGCTTCAATCTCTTCGGAGCTTAATTTAACAATATCTTTTGCCGTTATATTTTGTGCAAAAACAGATGCCCCTGAAGAAAACAAAAAATTGTTACCAAACTCCTCACAAAGTTCTTGGTATATTTTTTTGCCAAATTCTACATCCGTTAGCATTGTCTTATCTTTCTATTCTCTTCTTAACTTATTTAGTATAAAAAGAATCGCATTTAAACGCAACAAAAAAGGCGGGGGGAAACCCGCCTTTCTTATTGTTTTCTCGTGCTCTGATTAGAACAAGCTCAATACAGACTGAGCAGCTTGTGATGCCAAACTCAAGGAGTTAATAGCCAACTGCTGTCTGGTCTGCAGAGCCAACATATTAGCTGACTCTTCGTTCATATCAGCCAAGGTCAACTTATCTGCACCTTCTTCAAGAACGTTAATCAAGTTCTCGGTGAACTCTTCACGGCCTTCAACAATTGAGTAGTTGTTACCAAATACCGATGCCATATTACGAAGCTGAGATACTGCGTTTTCTACGGCTTCAATAGACTTGTTGATTTCAGCTTTTTCAATTGTCTTTAAGGTGAACTTATTAGCTGATGTTGTAGTATATTCCGTTGCAACCAATACACCTTCTTTAACCAAAGTATCAAAATCTTTTGCGTTACTATTCGCAATATCTGAAGTTACTTGATATACGGTTTCTGATGCGCCATTTGATTTTGTTACATAGGCACCCTTAGTGTATTCAGTTGAAACATTAAATTGGTTTGCAGCAGTATTTGCTGTTTTCTTAATCCAGCTGCTGGAAGAGCTTAACTTCAAACCGGCAGTAGAAGCATCTTTACCGCTTACAGTCAAAGAAGATGAACGGTCTTCGTTAAATACAACCTTCAATTCCTGACCTGCTTCCAAAAGGTTTACGCCTTTGTAGCCAGAGTCTTTGGCAATACCATCAATCTGTTTTAGAATCTCATCAAACTGTGTCATATAGTTTTCTACTTCAGAATTTTTTGAGGTATCGTTTGCTGAGGTTGCAATAGCCTTTGCTTGGTTAGCAAATTCCGTAATTGCCTCAATACCTTCGTTGGCTGCCTGAATGGTTTGTACGGCCTGGCCCATACTATCCAACAATGAGCTCAAGTCGCTTGCACGGTTGGTCAAGGACTGCGCTGTGTAGTATGATGACGGGTTATCTATCGCTGAGTTTACTTTCTTACCTGTAGAAAGTCTTTCTTGGGTCATATCCATCAAGCTTTGGGTCTGTTGCAAAGACAACAAGTTTGAACGCATACTTGCGGTTAATGATATATCTGCCATGGCTTTTCTCCAAAATACTTTTGAACACATTTTTGTCTGCGATGTCTTACTGACATTACAGGTTTTATTTTAGCACAAACGAAGTATTATCTCAATACTTTGTTGACTAACTTGTCCCTATATTAGGTAAAAACACTAAATAAATTCTTAATAAAATTTGGACTTTTAACGTATTTATATAACCTATTATATAAAGTATAAAAAAAATTTTTCTGTAATAAAAAAAGACGGGAAAATCCCGCCTTTTTTATTATTTTACGAATCGGCTTTAGAACAAGCTCAATACAGACTGAGCAGCCTGTGATGCCAAACTCAAGGAGTTAATAGCCAACTGCTGTCTGGTTTGCAGAGCCAACATATTTGCCGACTCTTCGTTCATATCAGCCAAGGTCAACTTGTCTGCGCCTTCTTCAAGAACGTTAATCAAGTTCTCGGTGAACTCTTCACGACTCTCTACGATTGAGTAGTTGTTACCAAATACTGAAGCCATATTACGAAGTTTGGAAATTGCATCTTCTACTGCCGTAATAGATTTATTGATTTTGTCTTTCTCAATTTCTTTCAAGGTAAATTCGTTTGCTGCTGTTGTGGTATAGTCCGTTGCAACCAATACACCTTCTTTAACCAAAGTATCAAAATCTTTATCATTTGTATTTGCTATATCTTTTGCTACTTGATATACCGTTTCCGTTGCCCCAGTGCCTTTTGTAACATAATCACCTTTTGTATATGCGGTTGAAACAGCAAACTGATCTGCGTCCGTTTGAGGGGTTTCAGTTACCCAGCCGCTTGCATCACCCAACTTCAAACCGGCGGTAGAAGCATCTTTACCGCTTACGGTCAAAGAAGATGAACGGTCTTCGTTGAAGACTACCTTTAATTCCTGATCAGCTTCCAAAAGGTTGACACCTTTGTAGCCAGAGTCTTTGGCGATACCGTCAATTTGTCTCATAATCTCGTCAAACTGAGCCATATAGTTTTCTACATCTGATACTTTTGAGGTATCATTAGCTGAGGTTGCAATAGCCTTTGCTTGGTTAGCAAATTCCGTAATTGCCTCAATACCTTCGTTGGCTGCCTGAATCGTTTGTACGGCTTGTCCCATACTATCCAACAATGAGCTCAAGTCGCTTGCACGGTTGGTCAAGGACTGCGCTGTATAGTATGATGACGGGTTATCTATCGCTGAGTTTACTTTCTTACCTGTAGAAAGTCTTTCTTGTGTCATATCCATCAAGCTTTGGGTCTGTTGCAAAGACAACAAGTTTGAACGCATGCTTGCGGTTAATGATATATCTGCCATGGCTTTTCTCCAAAATACTTTTGAACACATTTTTCATCTGCGGCCCCCTACTGGGAACTACAGAATTTATTATAGCACAAAAAAAGTACTTATTCAATACCTTATTGACTAATGGAGCTATTCTAAGTCTAAATACTAAATAAAATCTTAATTTTCCCTAATACAAAGAAAGGCGGGAAAAATCCCGCCTTTCTTGTTGTTTTTTGTGCTCTGATTAGAACAATTTCAATACAGACTGAGCAGCTTGTGATGCCAAACTCAAGGAGTTAATAGCCAACTGCTGTCTGGTCTGCAGAGCCAACATATTAGCCGACTCTTCGTTCATATCAGCCAAGGTCAACTTATCTGAACCTTCTTCAAGAACGTTAATCAGACTCTCGGTAAAGTTCTCGCGGTTTTCAACGATAGAGTAGTTGTTACCGAACTCAGAAGCCATATTACGCAACTGAGTAATAGCCGCATCTAACTCATCAATGCTGGCATCAATTGCAACATTGTCCGGATTGTTCCATTTCGCTGCGCGAGAAATATTTAAACCTTCGTCTGATGTATCTGCAAAGGTACCTTTAATTGTCAGGTATGAAGAACGGTCTTCATTGAAAACAACCTTGAGGTCATTGCCCTGCAAGAGGTTTACACCTTTGTAGCCAGAGTCTTTGGCCAGTTGGTCAATCTGGCTCAAGATTTCGTTGTATTGAGACATTGAACTCTGACGTGTGGTGTTACCGATTTCGCCATCAAAAGTGATGCCGGAAATTGTACCGCTAATCTTGGCTACAACACCTTTATCATTGCTGATTCTGATTTGTCCGTTTTCAACCGTTGCGGTGAATCCTTTGATTTCTTCTCCTTCAGCATCAAGAACACCAGTCGTATCAGCATTCAAAGCAGCGGCGATTTTTGTAGCTGCTTGCTCCAGAGTGTCTGCTGCCGCCAAAGCCACTTCAATATCTTGATCGGCCATTCCCTCAATAGATACCGTTAAATCTTGAGTATCAGCAGCGGCTGTATAAGTACCGGAAGACAACGCACCTTTGATTGTTGCATTATCACGAGCCGTGTTTGCAATAGCCTTGGCTTGCTGTACGAAATCCGTAATTGCCTCAATACCTTCGTTGGCTGCCTGAATGGTTTGAATACCTTGTCCCATACTATCCAACAAAGCATTTAAGTCGTTTGCACGGTTGGTCAAAGACTGTGCTGTGTAGTATGATGACGGGTTATCAATTGCTGAGTTTACTTTTTTACCTGTGGATAACCGCTCCTGAGTCATATCCATTAAGTCCTGGGTCTGCTGCAAGGAAAGCAGGTTAGAACGCATACTTGCTGTTAATGAAATATCTGCCATAGTTTTCTCCAATCTTCTGTTAATCCTTGATAAGCCTTGCTTTTTACCGTTACGGGAGAACCATTTTGCCGTGTCGGAGCACCAAAACTCATCTCAAGTATTGAAAAAATTTTTTACCATTTCTTAATAATTGTCAACACCTAAAAATTTGTCGGTATATAACTATCCGCTTATAAAGCCTGAAAAAAATTTTTTCTCATTGCTTTGTGAAGATATAAATGCAAATACTATGCCAAATTATCTATAACGCACAAATAAACCACAAAAGAAAGGGCGGAGATTTGTCTCCGCCCTTTCTTTGTTATACCCTCTGTTCTGATTAGAACAAGCTCAATACAGACTGTGCAGCCTGAGACGCTAAACTCAAGGAGTTAATAGCCAACTGCTGTCTGGTCTGCAGAGCCAACATATTAGCCGACTCTTCGTTCATATCCGCCAAGGTCAATTTATCTGCACCTTCCTCAAGAACGTTAATCAAGTTCTCGGTGAATTCTTCACGACTCTCTACGATAGAGTAGTTGTTACCAAATACGGATGCCATATTACGAAGTTTGGAAATCGCATCTTCTACTGCCGTAATAGAATTGTTAATTTCGGCTTTGTTTATAAGGCTAAATTTATCAGTAGTGCCTTCATTAACTTCGGCAACTTTCACCAAAGTTCCTGCCTCTATTAATTCATTCAAATCAACGGGGGTGCCACCGCTTCCATCATAGTCAGCTGTTACTTTATATACATCTTTACCATTATATTTATAGTCGCCTTCGCTAGCTTCTCCTGTTGTGCTAAACTGTGTAGCGGTCTTAGTTTCAACCCAAGCGCTGGAATCACCCAATTCCAATCCGGCTGTAGAAGCATCTTTACCACTTACGGTCAAGGAAGATGAACGGTCTTCGTTGAAAACAACTTTCAATTCCTGACCTTCTTCCAAAAGGTTTACACCTTTATAGCCAGAGTCTTTGGCGATACCGTCAATTTGTCTCATAATTTCATCAAACTGCGCCATATAGTTTTCTACATCTGATACTTTTGAGGTATCATTAGCTGAGGTTGCAATAGCCTTTGCTTGATTTGCAAATTCGGTAATTGCTTCAATACCTTCGTTCGCCGCCTGAATCGTTTGTACGGCTTGACCCATACTATCCAACAATGAGCTCAAGTCGCTTGCGCGGTTGGTCAAGGACTGCGCTGTGTAGTATGATGACGGGTTATCAATAGCTGAGTTTACTTTCTTACCTGTAGAAAGTCTTTCTTGTGTCATATCCATCAAACTTTGTGTTTGTTGCAATGACAACAAATTGGAACGCATACTTGCGGTTAATGATATATCTGCCATGGTCTTTCTCCAAAATACTTTTGAACACATTTTTTATCTGTGGCTCCCTACTGGGAACTACAGAATTTATTGTAGCACAAAAAAAGCACCTATTCAATACTTTAATTGACTAATGGAATTATCCTAAGGCAGAAATCTAAACAAAGCATTAACGCTTAACTGGTTGATTTTACACCAATTTTATAGCTTGCCAAAAAATTCTTCTTCTTTTTTTACTAAGACTGCTGCATTTTTGATGGCCGAATAGAAATCATTGTTGATAATATTCTCGTTTATCGGTGCAATAAACGGTATCAGACTCGGCGCAGCAGACTGCAAATCACGCACATATTCCAAGTATATGGGGTGCAAAGGAGTCGAATCCTTGGCTAAATACATTTGTTGCACAACAAAATATACCCTCTTTGACGGCGTATTTGCCTCTTTCTCGCGCAAAATAAACTTCTCTCGTAGTATCGGAACATTACCTTCAATATAAAAACGGGTGCGCTCACCGTCATTGGTGATGAGAGACTCGCCTATAATGATACTTTCATGCGGTTTAAGTTCTATTTTTAATGGCATCGTTCTAAAGCTCCTACGAGAGTTTGATTATTTCTTTTTCGCTGTATTATATAATTGATTTATTTCTTTTTGCAAATCTTTATTTTTAATGTATAAGTATTTTAAGGAAAAAGATTTTTTAGTGAGGACTTTATGCTGTTTTTCAGTCGTGATTTATCTGTTGAGGAAAAAAACGTTTATTTGGAAGCGCTTGCTTTTGTCTTAAATATCGGGACATCTAAAACAGAAGCAAAAAAAGAATATATGGAAGCGCAGATGGCCGAAATAGGCCTGAGCAAAAAAGATGCTCGTAGCGCCAAAAAAGTTAAGACTCCCGATGAGCTTGCCAAAGATATTAAGGGAATCGGAGATATTAAAGTTAAACGCTTTATCTTGCGCGAGATGATTCTTCTTGCTCTGGCTGACCATGAGTTGACTGATGATGAAATCCAAACAATCTATAAAATCGGAACGCAAAGCGGGCTGAAAGAAGAAAAAATCGGCGATTTGTTCCTATGGGCCGCTAAAGGTATTGAGTGGCAAATTGAGGGAACTCAGCTCGTTGAGGAAAATATATAAGCTATGTTTGAACCCCCGATTTTAACCATTAAAGGCGCTAAGCTCTCCTTTGGCGAAAATGCCTTGTTTACGGATGTTGACCTTTATATCAACCGAGGCGACAAAATCTCTTTGGTCGGCAGAAACGGCTCCGGAAAATCTACCTTGCTTAAAGTCATTGCTCAAGAGATTGAGCCTGATGCCGGCGAAATCTTTGTTCAGCCCGGCGTTAAGGTTTCATATATGCCCCAAGACCCTGACTTCTCCGGTTTTGCAACTTTGCGCGATGTGGTGCTCTCCGGTTTGTCTGAAAATGAGCGCTCGCAAGAATTTAAGGTAGATATGCTGATTGCGCAATTTGACATCAGAGAAAAGCAAAAACCCGAGGAATCCTCCGGCGGAGAGCGCAAAAAAGCAGCTCTGGCCAAAGCTTTAATCAATGATCCGGATATTTTGCTCCTTGATGAGCCCACCAACCATTTGGATATGCCAACAATTGAAAAACTTGAAAAAATTATTGCTGAATTTCGCGGGGCGGTCATCCTCATCAGCCATGACAGAATGTTTTTGAGCAACACTTCTCAAACTACTTTCTGGTTAGACCGCGGAATCTTGCGCCGTAACAACAAAGGCTTTAAGTTCTTTGAAGAATGGCAAGAGCAAGTTATTGACCAAGAGATTATTGAGCAAAAATATCTAAACAAAAAAATTGAGGAAGAAACCGAATGGTTGCACAAAGGGGTTACGGCTCGCCGCAAACGCAACCAAGGCAGACTTCGCCGCTTGCAACAGCTTAGGCAAGAAAGACGCGAGCAAATCAAGCAAATCGGCTCGGTTAAGCTGGAAGTGGAAGAAGGCGCTTTGCGCTCCAAAATGGTTATTGAAGCCAAACATATTTGCAAAGCTTTTGGCGACAGAGTGATTGTCAAAGATTTTTCAACCCGCGTGATTAAGGGCAACAAAATCGGGATTGTCGGACCAAACGGCGCGGGCAAAACCACCCTCATCAAACTTTTGACCAAACGCTTGGAACCTGATAGCGGTTTTGTGAGAATCGGCAAAAATTTGGAAGAAGCTTATTTTGACCAAAATCGTATCACACTTGACCCCAAAAAAACTCTTTGGAAAACGCTTTGCAACGAAGGCGACCATATTTTTGTGCGCGGCTCATACCGCCATGTGGTGGCTTATCTTAAGGACTTTTTGTTCCGCCCCGACCAAGCACAATGCCCCGTCTCGGCCTTGTCCGGCGGTGAAAAAAACCGTCTGATGCTAGCCGTTGCCTTGGCACAACCATCAAACTTTTTGGTCTTGGACGAGCCGACCAACGACTTGGATATGGATACGCTTGACCTTCTGCAAGAAGTTTTGGACGAGTATGAAGGAACAATCCTTCTGGTCAGCCATGACAGAGACTTTATTGACCGCGTGGTTACTTCCGTTATCTATATGCCGGGGGACGGAACCGTCTCAGAGCATGCGGGAAGCTATAGCGAACTTTTGGAAAAGCTCAAAAACAAGCCGCAAGCAAAAAAAGAAAACAAAAAGACCGACACCCCAAAAGCTGAAACAGCCAAAACCGCACCAAAGAAAAGCGGCAAACTAAGCTATAATCAGCAGCGCTTGCTGGAGGTTTTGCCCGAGCAAATCAGCAAGATGGAAAAAGAAATCTGCCAAACTGAAGAAGCTTTGTCCGATAGCGCGCTTTACACCGAAAATCCGCAAAAATTTGACGAGCTGACACAAAAACTAGAACAGCTTAAGACAGAGCTTGAGAAAGCTGAAAACCAATGGCTTGAAATTGAGATGTTGCGCGAAAGTATCGGCGCTTAAAATCAGCGACCTGCAATGCCGACTAGTTGTTTAAATTTTTGCATCATAAGCCGCTTGTATGCGCCCAAAGTTGAAACCTGTGAGCGTTTGCTGGCATAGTGTTCATAATATTTGCGCAAGATGGCATGATAGCTTTTGCTTAGTTTGGCTATGGCTTTGCGGCGGCGCGAAGTCGGCAAAATTCCTTTTTGGTTATAGGCTAAGGCATAGCGTTTTTCTTCCGCTTGCGGTTGGGCGGTTGTCCATTTTGCTTGCCAGCTTTGCTCCAGCATAAACGCCTTTCCTAAATGCAGCTTATGACCGGCTGCATCTTCTGCCGGAACACCACAGCCAAAAGCCGCAAAATGGCAAGGCTTGGTAAATCTGTTCAAATCTTTATCCGACATATTGACCCCATAAGCGCTCAAAAACTTCTTAAATGCGCGGCGCATACTTAATTGTTCAGTTTTTGTGGCAAAGTCAAAGCCCTGATTGGCCCAGACATAACCACCACGAAGCGCGGGACGCGACTTTGCCGCAGAGCGTGCTTGCAAAACAATCTCTGAAACATCATCTTTCTTTAAGCCGGTGCGTGTTTTGTCATAAGCGGTTAAGAACTTTTGGCTCTGCTTCATTATACTGTTGGCAAAATTGTTGCCACTTAGGCCTTTTTTCTGCAACATACTCTCGTGGGTGAGCTTTAATTTATCATCCTCAAAACTTAGTTTTAGTTTCAGAATGTAATTTTCCTCCGCATTAAAAACTTGCGCTTTTAACAAAATATTTTGAACAAAACCCATTTGTTCCGAGCTGATTTGTGCTTGCTCGTAGCGGGTCTTGTAGCCCATATCCGACAAGTCCAGAGGCCAAAGTTTTTGCACCTCAGCCGGAATGCTTGAAAAAAGTTCTTCTAAATCCGTAAAACTTGAAAAATCTTTTTTGTTACCGCAAGGTGCATTGTTATATATATGTTCGCCTATTTGAAGACCTTCTGACATTTGTACCTTGCTACTTAAATGATGAATAGGGTCTGCTGCCGTCCAAGATATCGCTGATTAAGATTAAGTCCGGCATAACCATATCCAACTCTCCGGGGGTTATTTGCTCAACATTTATGCGTTGTTTTTGGTCATCTATCATCCGCTGAACCGTTACCCCATCCACGCCCGAAACACCGCCTGTTTCCAAAACATGAACTGTTGCCTTAATATGCTCTTGCATAAAAGCTGATTTCACAATGGCTTTTAGGCGCTGTTCAACATAAAAAAACCTATCTGCGTTCCACCCTCTGTCCTTTAACCAACGAATGGTTTGGAGCGGAAATTTTTCAGAAGCTTTGCCCATTGTCAGCGAAATTTGTTTTGCACCGATTTTGCTTACATCGCTTGCCAAATATTCTGACCAAACCGGCAAGAATCTGTTCATCTCTTCCTTATCTATGAAAGGCTTGCGTAATATTTTTTCTTGTCTGGCTTTTTCTTCTTGCGAATCCGTATATATGATATTGGCAAAATATATGCCTAAAAACAAAAACGCAAAGATGAACACAAGCTTTTTCATCTTACCACCGCAAATTAGAAATGATGAAATCAGGAAAAGCGTCAAAATTTGTGGCTAATTCTCTGGTTTTGGCAACGTCCGGAATATAGCCTTCGCCTAAGAAATTTACATGGACGGCTTTGGTTGTTAAAGCCGATGATATTTGGGAGAGATTTGCGCCTTTAATATCTGTTGCCAGATTATCTCCAACCAGCAGAACCTTGGAGCGGTCTATCCCTTCCAAACATTCCAAAGCATAATCCATAACCCGAACATCAGGTTTACCGACAGTGATAATCCGTCCGCCTAAAACAGCATATTGCTCGGCAACAGCGCCGGGGGCCAAACTGATTTCTCCATTCATATAACTAGAGGTATCATTACCGGCACAAACCAGCGGCATATTCAAACTGGCGGCGTGTTCCAAAACAGGCAGATAATTCTCCACCAAATCCGTTGGGGTTTTGCAAGAGCCTATAAACATAAAATCGGCTCGGCCTAAATCATCCACAGGCAGATAATCCAGCCCGGAAAAGACACCCAAGCCCTGCGCACCGCCGATGTTGACATAAGTCAAACCCAAGCCCTTGAACATATCTGTCTTAGCTTTAAGCTTGTAATGCAAAAGCTCGCCCGCGGTTACAATGGCATCAAAAACCATTACGGGAATTTTATTGTCATTTAACAACCTGACAACTTGTTGAACGCGCAAAGAAGTGTTGCTCAGCAAGACAATTTTTCTGCCACTGCGTTTTAAGCTTTTTAATGCTTCAATGGCTTCGGACCTGAAGTTTTTGCCGTCATACAAAACGCCGAAAAGGCCGACAACAACCGCCTCAAAAGGCTCAATTACCTTAGAGATATTGACAACAGGTTTTATCATCTTAATCATTATTTAAAAATCCACATAGTTTCGGCTTTGTCGTTTTGTCAAACATTAGCTCAAAAAAACGGCAATAGCAAGCTGTTTTACCTTGATTTTAACCCTAATATAAAATGTTTTATTTTCGGTAAATTTTTCAGGCTATTTTTTTATGCGACGGTAAGCTTCCAGAGCCTCCGGCAAGGGTTCCAAAACTCTTTCCAAAACACCTTTTAATTCCGAAATGCAGATACCGTAATTGGTGATGGGAACTTCGGCTTTTTCGCATTTGTTTATACGCGACAAAATCTCTCGCCGATTATTCATACAACCGCCACATTGCACAACCAACTTATATTCTGACAAATTGTTCGGAAAGTCGCAGCCGGCAACATGGTCTATCTGTAAATCAGCATTCGTCTTCTGTTTTAGCCAGCGCGGAATTTTGACCCGACCGATATCATCCTCAACTGCATGATGCGTACATGATTCCGCTATCAAGACCTTATCGCCGTCTTTTAGTTTGCTTATTGTTCCTGCACCTTCCACCAGCTTGACAATATCGCCTTTTAGGCGGGCAAAAAGCGTAGAAAAGGTTGTGCATTTAATATTCTTTGGGGTTTCTTGAACCATTTTATCTACCACCTGCGAATCGCAAACGACCAAGGAGGGCGGTGTTTTCATATTTTCCAATGCGGCGGCATAATCCGTTTCCTTGACAACAACGACTGTCAAGTCATGGTCTAAAGCATCGCGAATGGCTTGAACCTGTGGCATTATCAAGCGGCCTTTGGGCGCTTCATAATCTATCGGGATAAGCATAATAACGGTTGAATGCGGTGCAACCAAATCGCCCAATACCGGCGGGGTTTTAATAAAATCTTCCGGCACAACTTTAATCAATTCGGCTTTAAGCTCGGTTAATACTCTATCTCTGCCGGATTTGTCGGTTGAGGTTACTTTGATGCCGTCATCGGGGCAAGCATATAAATCGCTCTTGTTATAAACCTTTATGAGCGGCAGCTTACGCGCCTCTGCCTCTTTGATAATCTCTTCCTCTTCTTGGCCTATTTTATCTCCTTCGCAGACCAAAACTGCCACATCTGCCCTATCCAACACGCGCTTGGTCTTTGCTAGGCGTTCTGCGGCTAAAGAAGTTTCATCTCCAAAGCCTGCCGTATCCAACCAAACAACCGAACCTATGGGCAAAAGCTCTTGCGTTTTTTCCACCACATCTGTTGTGGTGCCTGCAATATTTGAAGTTATGGAAACATCTTGTCCTGTTACCAGATTCAAAAAGCTTGATTTTCCGGCATTTACACGACCAAGCAAAGCAATATGTAACCTTAAAGATTTTGGTGTTTGTTGCATTTTTTCTATTCTTTCGTTGCTATATTTTTAATAACCTCATTGGCTATCATCAAGCCAAAGATTGCCGTAATGGTTGGCAGGGAGCCCATCGTATGCCGTTGTCTTCCGTTTTTGCCGCCGCTTACAACGGGATTTGCTTCATTCTCTTCATCATCAAAAATTGCGGTTTCGGGCAAGTCGGTCTGTTCGTTTGAGGCAACGCAGGTAATCTTTTTTATATCTACTCCTCTGCGCTTTAGCCTTTTGCGAACAAAACGCGCCAGACTGCAATTTTCGGTCTTGTCCAAACGGCGAACAGCGATGCAAGAAGCATCGGTCTTTAGCGCCGCTCCCATAGAAGAGATAAACGGAATTTGTTTATTATACAAGGCTTCCATCAGACAACATTTGGGGTTTAGCGCATCTATGGCATCAACCACATAATCAACGGGCTCGGTTAAGAGTTCCGGCAAGGTATCCGCATTGACAAAGGTTTCTATGATTTTGACATCGCAATCTGGATTTATCTCCAACACCCTTTCCTTGGCGACTTCGGTCTTTTTGCGGCCGATGGTGGAACTCAAGGCCAAAATCTGGCGGTTGATGTTGCTTTCATCAAAGACATCAAAATCAACCAAAACCAAATGTCCCACCCCTGCTCTGGCTAAAGCCTCCAAAACATAACCTCCGACCGCGCCTAAGCCGATAATCATTGCTTTGGCGTTTTTTAACCGGTTCATTCCCGCTTTGCCGAGCAGGGCTTCCGTTCTTAAAAATCTTCTATTTTCCAAAATTTATAAACTCCTCCGAATTTTGATAAATTCGCATTGCCAAAGCTTCCTTGTCTTCACCTCTTATGGCAGCAATCTCAACCAAAAGTTCAGGCAACATTGTTGGCAAAACCTCTTCGCCTTTGGTGGGACCTTGATATGGACCGTCCGTTTCCAACAATATCTTATCAGCCGGCAAAGCTGAAAGCAACTTTTCCATATTTTTGCTTCTTAACAGCGAAAAATTAAACCCCAACAAGCCGCCATTCTTAATGACTTTTTGCGCTAACTCCGCCGAGCTTGTAAAAGAGTGAAAAACAAAACTCTCGGGTAATTTTTTCCAAAATTCATTCAGCCATTCTTCTGCTTTAACCGCATGGATTATCAGCGGGCGAGCATATTTTTTGGCTAAATCTATCTGTTGAGCAAAAACTTCTCCCTGTTTCTCAAAATTTGGATTTTTTAACTTATCTAATCCGCACTCGCCTATCAAAGCCTTCGGGAAAGCTTGCAAATAGCTCTCAAGTTTTTGCGCCCAATTATCTTCCGCTTCTTCAACATACCATGGATGCAAGCCAAAGGCCGGAATGACAAAAGGCGCAAATTTTGTTGCCATTTCCGCTACTTTTGCCCAATCTGCCGCAACAGATGACACGCAAATAAGCCTTTTTACACCTTGATTCTGCGCCTGATTGATAATATCCGTTGCACAGTTTGACTTAAAATCTTGCAAATGTATGTGCGTGTCAATAAATTGCATATAAGAAACTCTTTGTTTTTAACTTATTTAGGATAATAGATAGCCATGCCTATTTTGACAAGACCAATTTTGGAAATTAATCTCAACAATCTGTTGGATAACTATAAGCAACTCAAAAAAATTTCGGCTCATGCGGAAGCTGCTGCCGTGGTCAAAGATGATGCCTATGGCTTAAGCGCCGAAGTTGTCGCCCAAAAGCTTTATAATGATGCCGGTTGCCAAAACTTCTTTGTGGCTCACGGCATTGAGGGTGAGAGAATCAGAAAATTCGTTCCTGAAGCCAATATCTTTGTTTTGCAAGGTATCGGCGAGGACAGTATTGATTCTTTTAGAAAATGCAAATTAACACCGGTTATCGGCTCGCCGGAAATGTTTGAATGGTGGAAGCAAAATAAAATTGAGGGAATAAAACCGGTTATTCAGATTGAAACAGGCTTGAACCGTCTCGGCTTCAGAGAAAGCGATTTAGCCAAACTCTCGCCCACAGACAAAAAAGAATTTGGTATGGTCTTATCGCATTTGGCTTGCGCCGATGCCAAAGAGCATTTTATGAACCAACATCAGTTGGACAACTTCCGCCGCCTGAAAGCTAAATATTTTCCCAAAATTCCTGCCACGCTCTCTGCCTCGGACGGAACATTTTTGGGGCCGGATTATCAATGGGATATGGTTCGTTTGGGTGCCGCTATGTATGGTATCAACACAGCGCCTTATCGCGAAAACCAGATGAAGAGCGTGATTGAGGTCAAAGCTCCGGTTTTGCAAATTGCTAATTTGCCCAAAGGCGATTTTGTCGGATATTCAGCGACTTATCGCGCGACCGAAGACCGCAAGTTGGCTATTGTCTCCATCGGCTATGGTGATGGTATTCCACGCTCGCTTTCTAATGTGGGCAAAGTATTTTTCAACATCTGCGGGCGGATTAACGAAGCGCGGATTATCGGCAGGCTCTCTATGGATAATATTATCTGTGATGTTACTAATGTTGAAAATCTGCAGGTCGGCGATATGGCGGAAATTCTGTCTGACTATTATACTCTGGATGATATGGGACGAGATGCCGGGACAATCAGCTATGAGATTTTGTCGCGTATCGGCAAGAACACAAGATATATTAGAAAATATATTGGAAAATAAAAAAAAGAACCGACTTTTCAGTCGGTTCTTTTTTTGCTTATCTGCTATGAACATTCATGTTTTTAAGCTCTTGTTGCTCTACCGCAATTCGGTTGTTTACAACCTCTTGAGCTCTGGCATCTTCATAACCTAATTTACGAAGAATTTTGTAGTGTTCGCCATAGTCAACATAACGGAACTTACCGTCTGAATGTTGAACAACACCTAACTCTGCCAAACGGTTGATTTGGTCACGACCACCGGCAAGCGTATCTTTACCCTCAAACGGCTTACCTGCTTTATAAGAAGTCGGCTGTTTCGGTTCTGGTGCCGGCTCTGTCTTTTCTTCCTCTGGAGTTGTTCTTTCCTCCACTTCCTTGCTGGCAGGTGTCGGATCATCCGGTTGGAGGGTTGGGTTTTGAACAGCAGGTTCTGTTCCTACTTTATTTTCAACAGGTGTGCTTTCTATCGGTTTTTCACCACCAATGCGGTCAACCAAACGTTCGCTCTCACAATCATCCAACAAGAAACGTGAACGTGTGTTGATACCAACATAATTTGGATCTAAACTATAACCAAATCTTAGATCTGAGCGTTGACCATAGTTATAACCCGTCAAACCTTTGTGGATTTCCGTAATCTGCTGTTCCATTGTCAGCTTACGACAATTTTCATCACCTAACAAGGCTCTCAACAGCTCATCAGCATCACCTTTGCGAACATCTGCCGCACGCAAAAGAATAGCATGAGCAATTTGCGCATCTGAAGCATTCGGGAAAGCTTGCCTGATTTGCTCATCCATATGTCCGACACGATAAATCATCATCTCGGCCTTAAGCGTTGCCTCAGAGCGACTTACCTGAGAGTTGGTCAGCAATCTGATAACACTCTCGTGGCTCTTAGCTTCAACTTCCGGTCCATGATAGAAGTCATCATACTGAACAATGACATCAGGTCCTGTTCCTTCCGGATTTTGAGGAGACGCATTATTGTCTGCGCCATCATTACCATTTATGGTTACAACATCGCTCTGGCCATCTTCAACACTATGATCTGTTGCCGGGTTGGGTTTGTCTGAGGTCGGAGTTGAGTTTGCATCTTCTTTTCCCTCACCTAACCATTTACCAAGCAAATCTCTTGCCCAAACACCTCCGGCGAAAGCTGCCGCTGAACCCAAACCAATCAACAAGCGACGATTGCGTTCTTTGGTGTCTCCGGCTTTTTGAGCCTCATAAACACTGGTGGCACTGCGCGTTAACATCGCTGCGCCGGAAATGCCCATTTTAGCTGCGCTGGTGTGCTGAGTTAACATTGTTGCTTGAGCAACGGTTTGCGCATCACCAATATGGGTAAGAGCACCTAAACCTGCGGCACCAAAACTCAACAATGATGAAGCCGTAAACAAACCAGCCAAAGCAGCTTCTTTTTTGTTTTGCTTTACAAACTTGCGGAAGCTGGTGCGTTCCTCTTTCGGTTGTTCCATATATTTATTGGTAAAAGGAACAACATGTTTTTTGAGAACATAAGCACCATAAGCGGCCATACCCAACGGACCACCAAAACCGGCGACAAATGCCATACCGATAGCCGGAGCTGCTTTTTCAGCCATCAATGCGGCTCCGCGGACAAAGCCCCAAGTTTTGGGTCCGAATTTCTTCTCGCAGCGTTCGTCAAAACTTCTTATCTTTGCTTTAAACTTTTGGATTACGGGCAAGCTACCAAAAGCTCTTTCTATCTTCTCAACTTTAGAATCTATACGAGCAGATTCCGTTGCCATAAAGCCTAAAACGCTCTCCAAACGAACATGGGCTTTGCTCGGCTTCTTGCCTTCCGCATTGACATAGGTATCAATCTTGTTTTGCAGAACTTGGCGCAAATGTTCCTTGTTGCCGGTATAGTTGCTGAAGTTAATCGCATTACCGGTAACAATGGAATATACTGCTGTATCAATGTTGAACTTCAAGCGGTCAACATATTCTTCCTTGGTAACCTTTTTGCTGTCCATCATTTCAGCTTCGGTCTTGAGCTTGGCTTGTTCTACCAGCTCAGAACGAACATCATGCTTGTTGCCTTGTTCGTCATAGACATCCAAAACATTCAATGATGCGCGAGAATCTGCAAAAGTTTTATCTTTTTCATCCAAAGGATTAATTGAAGATGACAACATCTCAAGTTGTTGCATGTTTTTGGCAATATCTACACCTTTGAGATTATCCGTTTCATTAACCGCAATCGGAGTATCTTTAGGCTCATCTTTTACTTCTGCAATCGGTGCTTTTGGGGCATCTTTGGGGGCAACATTTGCTTCGGATAAAATCTTCATTGCCTCGTCTTTGTCTTTGGTCCAAGAAATACTCTCCAAAGTACCATTGTGCAAAATGCCGTGTTTATCCAGATAGCGGATTTGTTCTTCCGTTAAAGGAATGCTTTCTGTTTTTGTTTCCGGAGCTTTTTTATTGCCCTGCTCTTTTTGTTTTGCCTCAACAATTTTTGCGACTTCTTTGTCTCTGGCATGTTTAGATACACGTGCAGCAATCTCAAGGGCTTTTTTACCATCAGCCGTTAAATTATCATTCGCGTCAAAACCAACTTCTTCTGCCAACTCACGCAAAGCACTTGCTTCTTCCAAACTCATATTGGCTTGAAAATCTGCAGAGCTACGTGCGTAGGAAGATAAGCGTCCTTTGGCAAAGCCATTAACTAATTTGAACAAGCCAGCGCTGTTTTCGTCCGTCTTCAATACGGCGTAAACTTCCATTAACTCGGCAAGGCTTAAATTGTTCATGCCGGAATTAACTTTTTTGGCTGCTTCTTGAGCGTTCATATCTCTAAACTCCTTATTTTATTCACAAATTTTAAGGCATTATAGCACAAATTTTGTTTTTTTCAATACCTTTTTGTCAAATTAGGCTATTTTTTTGAAAATTATTTATCTTCCTTCAGAATCTTTCACATTGGCATAGCCTGCTGTCATTATGGGCTTAACGGTGGTGAAGTCTTTATTTATACATTTCTCATGGAAATTATTATAAAAATTCTCCTGAGCCATCGTTCTTCTTAAGGGATCTTGACTGTTTAAGTCTTGGTACATCGGATGATCCTTGCCGACCTCAATTTTCAGATAACGTCCCATAATGTCAATCCCCGGACCGGCGTTGGTTATCTCCGTTATTTTGAAAGCGTGGCCGGATTCATCTACGCCGACATATTGGTTATTGCCTAATTTGTCCTTAAGACCAAATAGTTCTCCGTTATTAAGTTTTTCTGCCGTAGACAAATTTGTTGTCTCATATTGCGACATACGGGAAAATACCTCTTTTTCAATGTCCGGCATTCCAGAAAATACGTCTTGCGTTTTTTGCTCAGTTTCCGACCGCGCTTGATTGGAAGTGTTTTCTACTCTTTGCTCTGCTTCTTCTCTTTCTTGGTTTTGGCGATATTGCTCGCGACGGTTGAGCTCATCATATCTTGAGTCTGCAGCCTCATACTTTTCTTCCATTAGAGACAGCGGCCCCTGTCTGTTTATTTCCTTAAGCAAAATATCTCTTTCTTGAAGAAGTTCCATAACCTCTTTATGATTTTTTCTGTTTGCTAAAGCTTCTTTATAATATGCTCGGACGGCTCTTTTGTCCTCGCCATAATTACCGGTCATTTCCGGAGCTTTGGTTTGATCCAATCCGTTACGCTTAAGTTCTTCTTTTATTTCGGCCATTCGGGCTTCCATATTTTTACGACCTTCAATTGCTCTGCCAATTTGATCTCTTTCTGCTTTGGCTAATTTGATTTCCTTTTTGGAAAATTCCATTTGCTTTTTAACTTCATCTTTCATTGCCTCAGCATGTTTAAACTCTGCTTCAACCCTTTTGGCATCGGTTAACGGCAAACTTTTGAACTCATCTACGGATTTTCCTGTAAGTTTTACTCTCTCTACAGCTGCTTTCCAAGCGGCTTCCGCACGGGCTGCTTCTTGCTTGGCCTTAATTAAATCTTTGCCATCACCTTCATGAATAGCATAAGGGCTATTTTCATCTTGTTCTTGTACCGGCGATGTACCCTGATTGTTATCCCCTTGTTTTTCTACCTTTTCTCCCTGAGGATTCTTTTTCGGATTCGTTTTTTCTTCCGGAGTATTGTCTTTTCCTCCTTGCGGATTCTCTGCTGGATTGGCATTGTTATCTTGTCCGTTTTTCGGAGCTTGACTTGGATTTGCCTTACCACCTCTGCCAGATGAATCCCTTTGATCCTCTATATTCTGCTGGCCATCCCCTTTGGCTACACCTTCATTTTCCGGTGTAATAACTTTACCATTCGGACGATATGAATAGCCGGTGCCTCCTTGTGAACGAACATCATTTAAATAGTGACCTGTATTATCTACATTGGCGGAAGATCGATTGATAATTTCCATATCTGCCTTACTCAAAGCCTCACCTTTAAGTACACGCTCCATTGTAGAACGAATGTTGGTGCCTTCAACCGTCATTATCTTATCATTCGGCGCCAACAGGCGAGCTTGCTCCAACTTATAAAAGCTCTCTTCTGGATTTTTTATGCCGGCAGCTTTCAGTTGGCTATAAATTTTTTTCATATCAACACCCGGGTGGCGCTCAGCATTGCGGTTTAACATATTTTTTAGCTGAGATTCCGTTACGTGCCCCGTATCCGCCCCTCTGTCTGCTGAATTTTCAGGTGTTTTTGCTCCTGCCGGTGTTTCTTTGGCTAAATCGCCCAGCTCTTCAACTCGCTTGTGTAAGAGCATTTCTTTTTGCATCGGCGACATATTTTCATAAACTTTTGGATTTACGCCTAATTCATGCAGTTTGGCATCCAATTCGTTGCCTTTCAAGTTGGAGAAATCCGGTGTTCTGCCCTGAGTTTGCGCATTGATAACATCTGCTTTGGGCGCCGCTCCGGTTATGCCGTCAACTCCGGTATCATTGCTTGAAAATTTGCCTTTGAACCACCCAAATACTTTATCTCCGTATTCTGCACTCAGTACACCTACGGCTCCACCAAGGATTGAGGCTCCGGCTGTGATGGCCGCCTGTTTATATAGCTTTTTGCGTTGCGCTTTGTCCTGCGTATTCAGGGCTGCTCGGAAATCCATTCCGGCATTTGTCAAACCTGATGTTACCGAAATTCCGCCTCTTATTGCTGCTTTTAAAAGTCTGTTTCCGGCTTTAGCGGCTGCCGTATCTCCGATTGCTTTGCCAACAAAGCCTACTGCATTCCAGCCATGTTCTGCAACATCCAATCCGCCAAAAGTTGCGGATACGGCGGTCAGCGTTCCTGATGTAATCAGGGCTACTGCTTCTTTCGGGTTCTTCTTTAAGTATTCTATATAAGTTCCCTTAAATCCGCTTTCTTTGTACTTTTTCTGCTGTTCTTTGTAGAGTTTATAGGTATTATAGCCAGCCAAGCAAGCTAAACCAACGCTGCCAAATGTAGAGCCGACAGCCAAAGAAAGCATACTTTTCTTTGCAGCTTGGTAAAGTTTCGGATGTTTTTCCTTCATCCTTTTATCAAAAGCAAGCGCGCGCTCTTTTAAGGTTTTGCTGCCTGTCTTTTCGGCAATACGATTATTGATGGCAACTTGCCCGCGGCTGTTGGTGATTAAGACAACTGTTGCAACCTGATTATCCACGTTATAATGCTTTGACGGATAATGGCGATTAATATAACCTTGAACTCTTTTGTTTGCTTCATCCTGAAATTCTTTGGTCTTTTCTTCCAGCTCTTTTTTCTCTTCTTCCGTCAGATTTTCTTTGTGAGATAATAAGCCGGCATTGGCTTCCTTAAACTCGGCAATCAGTTGGGCTTTTATGGTCTCTAAAGCAAGAGCATCCGCATGAACGCCAATAAATTTGAATAATTTTTCTTTCTTTTCATTCGCACTTAGTTTTGCAAACTCGGGCAAAACAGCCAATTCTGCTTCCGCCTGCATAATGGCCATTTCAAGCATCTCTTTGCGGAGCTCTTCCTTGTCCTTGATGCCGTCTTTATCTTGGGTAAGGTCAATATTATCAAAAAATGCGGCAAAGCTTGCAAGCTCAGGATGTTCCAGTTTCTTATCTGCAGTTTGTGCCAATAAATCCTTGCCGGCAATGAGGGCATCCATCTCGGCAATATTTTTGTCTAGGGTCTTGGCAAAATCAGGGGTTAAATGCGTTAATTTGTTTTTGGCATCAAAATCTTGTTGCTCTTGCACTACCCTTTGTGTTGTCTGACCTTGGTTGGCGGTTGATTTATGAACCGAAGCAACTTCTTGCGCAAGAGCTTTCATTCCTTCCAGCTCTTCCGGGGCACAATTCTCTTTACCTGAAGCGAAATCTTGTGTTTTTTGCTGAGCAAAAGCATCAAGCTTAGTAAAAGCTTCACCTGCCGGGCTCATTTCTCCGTTATGTGCTTTTAAGATATTGTATATTTTGCTCAGATCCTCAGTGCTAAGATTATCCAACCCTTGATTAACAAGCTCTATAGCACGTTTCAATGTCTGCTCTTTTGTGTCTACTGTCTGAGGTTTTGCTTCATCCACCATTTTTTTGCCCTCTTTATATTTCATACTAAGCTTATTTTAGTACAAAAATACGGAAATTTCAATAAATTTTGTCAAATTTATTGTCGTTTTTCTTTTTTGTTATTGATTTTAATATGGAAATCTTAATATTTATTTTATATTACAGGAATACCCGAATTATTCCCGACCACCATCTCGGGTATTTTGCTGTACCATTCTTCCGGTTACACCCGCCTGAAGCTCAGCACTGTTTTCATTAATAAAAGTATTTTGTGGGGGCTGGATATTTTTATCTTTAGCTGTTTTTACTCGCCCCGTCTTGCGCAAAAGCTTTTGCTTGCGTTTATATTCCTTGCGCTCTTCCTCGTTCATGTTGTTATAATTGTATTTGCGAATTTCTTTTTTCTCTGCCGGAGGAAGTTTTTTAATATACGGCTTTTTCAGATTGATTTCTTTGGGCTTACTTCCTGCAATTTTCATTTTTTCTATAGCTGCGGCGGCTGCGGCTTTTTCTTTAGCCTCAGTTGATAAATCTTCACCTATTTTTACTTTGTTTATTTTTCTCTTCTTGGCCATCTTAAATATCTGACGAAAGATATTTAAATCTGGCTCTTTCTCGGTTTCCTGTTTTTCTTTCTGAGGATCTTGTTTCTTAAGGCTTTCTTTGGTAAGTATATTTTTGGGCTTTAATGATAGCTTTTTTTCTTCTTGCTTATTTGCTTTGTTGTTGATTTTTTCTTCTTCTTTTTCCTGATAAACTCTTTCCTTTTTACGTTGACCAACCAAAATTAAATCTTCTGCTGGCCGCTCAACAATTGCTGAATAGTCATTTTGCTCTTGCTCTTTAACACCTTCAAAAATTTTGGTAACAATTGCTTTTTCTTCTACAACCGTTTCTGCCAAAACCATATTTGCAGCGGCAAATTCTTTCCACTCAGATGCATCTTGTGTGGTTTCTGCCAGTTCTTTGGTTAACATTGCTTCACTTAATTGACGATTATAGTTGCTTTCGGCACTATTACCTGATAGGGCACGGATTTCAAGCTGTTTTTCAGCCAAGTCTGAACCAAGCGTGTTTTCGTCTGTTTTGCCTTTATCTAGCTCTTTTTCTTCATTGGTCTTTTCTGCCTGCGTTTCAGGCGCATTGAATGGGGCTTTAGCGTTTCCTGCTTCTGCTTGTTTGGCCATATCTTCCTGCATAGATTGTACGGCTTCAGCGTCCATCTTATGCGCATTTAAGATTTGAGACATTTGCTCTTGCATTTTTTCTGCAGCTGCTTGCGAGAGACCGGGCGCAGAAATCTCTTTTTTATCGCCAACTTCTTGCCCTGATGTACCATCCGGCTTGAAATCAATATGATTTTCATGCACAGGCTTAAGCATTGCCGCCTTAAATTCATCTGCCGTCATTCCACAGCGGGGATCATAAATATCCAACTCGCCGCTAAGCGTATTTTTAAATCCTTTAACTTGACCAAAAGCAAGCAATGCCTCTGTGGCCGTTTTGCCGCCATCTGCCTCCGAACCATTTAAAGAAGCATCGTTAATCAGATTATATATTAATTTGTATTCAGCCGCGTTTTGAATAAGTTTGGTGCCTTCGGCAAAATCCTTAACTCTGCCAGCTGTATAGGCATGTAGCTGTCCGCGGAGTTCAGCTTGTTCCGGCAAAGAAGAATCTAGGTGCTTATCTAAAAAGCTAAGCTCCGTGTAACTCATTGTTTGCCAATTGTAAGTTGTTTCAGCCATTTATTCCTCCGCCGTTTGATGCTTTATTATTTTAGCAAAAAATTAGCAAACTGCAATATTTTTACATAAAAAAAGCCCCTCTGGCGAGAGGCTTTTTATTTTTTAACCATTAGTTCTTCGGTTTTCCCAATATCTTTGCATTGCAGCTTGGCGAGCTTCTCTATCCGCCTTGGTATTGAAGGTGCTGCTTTCATCATATTGATGATTATTGTCGCGGAAAGCATTTCGGCGAATATCTTCGTTTTCTCGCTTTCTTAGATCTTCATTTGAAAGTCTGCCTCTTGCAGCTTCAACTTGTTGTTGACGGATGCCTTGGTTATGTCCAATCAAGGCTGCTCTGGCCTCTTGCGGCAAATCCTTAACGGCTTCATAGTATGGATTATCTTCCATTACAACCTTGCCATTTTCATCTTTTTTGAGCATTCCATTTTCATCTTTTGCCGCAATTTTTTCTTCAAAATCAATTCTCTTATCCGGAGCTCCTTCAATCTCTTTTGCTGCAACATCCTGATAAGCTGTTATTTTTTCTTTATTGTTTTTTTTATCTAAATCCATACTGCTGCCTATTGCAACCATTGCTGCGGCATAAGCAACAATTTTTTCTTTCTCATCTTTTATGCCGGACAAATTTATTCCGTCGCCTTTGGCTAAATCTTTTTTGAATTGTTCCAAGTACTTTTCATAATCTTGTTTATTATTATATTCTTCCAGTTTTTTCTTGGATTCATCACTCAGTTGGTCTGCAAAACTATTGGCATCAATCTTGCCTTTCGGCGCATTCTGATATTGAACGCCCAATTCCTCACAAGCAAGTTTTAATTTGGCAGCAAATTCAGGCGACATTTCTCCCGAAAAATTGATGGCTTGATTGTTGCGTTTGGCATCTTTAACGATACCTAAGAAAACCGAATAATCAGCCGTTTTGCCGTTTTCACCGGAAATGCTGGCATGCTTTGAGTCTGAATAGCGAACAGAACCAAGCTTTTTGCCCTCTTTGCTGATGTTTAAGCTCAAGCCTTCTTTGTCTTCAGGGTCTCTCTCACATTCTTGTTCGCGTTCTCCGCAATGTTCCTTCCAAAATTTTTCTTTATCCGCTTTCCACTCATCCTGATGTTCATCTTGATGCTCGTCTTGGTTGGTTGGAGTACCTGTATTCTCCTGTCCTTCCTGAACATTCATGGGATTATTATCTTTAGGTTTATCCTGGTTTTCCATGTCCTTTCTCAGTCTTTCGGTAAACATGGTGCGTAGTTCATCCTCAGATTTATCCTTATATTCGGGGTCATTGGGGTTGTAATGGTAGGTTTTCAAAACCATTGAACTATGCTCAGGAGCAATCCCTACTTGTATTTTTTTCCAACCAGCCTTGTCATATTCCTTATTTAAGTCTTGACGTTTTTGGGCTTTGTCTGCCTCCGGTGCATTGGCTACTTCTTCTTCTCTCTTAGCAAAATACCTGTTCTCAGCCTCAATATCATTTGGCAGACCTTCTTCCGGCGGATTCTTTTCATCCACATTGATATATTTAGCAACCCATTGTGCGTATTTTTCTTTGATTGCCTCAATCTCTTTTTGCTCTGACAGCTCCGAAAACTCATCTGCAGTTTTATCACAGCCGCCAAGTTTAAAGAAAAGGTCGTGGTAGGTACCCAAATTAACATCATTTGCCATGGTTCTGTCTCCTGAATTCGAATTGCTATTTTGAGATTGAAAATTTCTATAATTGTTGAGCGCTTGAGCTTGGACATCATTCAGTTCTACAGACTGATTAAAGTTATAGGTTTTGATATCCTCAGCTTTGATGCGTCCTTGGTTCGCTGCGATATATTCGTTATTTTCACGAATGCTATGTGTATCTGTATAAAACTGATTGGAAGTTTTTCTACCGTCCGTGGTCAGATAAAGCAAAGTTTCAAAATACTTGCCTTTCATCACGTCTTGGTTGCCATTGGCCGCTTCTTTTATGCGGCGTGTTATCTCTTTTTCCAGAAGCTTGTTATCGCTTATTGATTTATCTATTCCCGCCCAACCGGACATATAAACCAACAAGGTTTCATCGCTGACATTTTTTAGGGCTTCGCTATATTTGGGTAAATTTTCAGCATCAAATTTTACCCTGTCCTCAGCTGTCATCATACGGCTCGGGTATGCCTGAGACAGCATCTCCATTTCGGCTTTAATTTTCGGGTCTAAATCGCGTAAAATTCCTATACTTTCCCGATTTATTACATTTAAGTCCTGTTGCATCACACCGCTCCTGCAGATTATTTATGGACAGAATAGCACAAAATAGCTATTTTGTCCATAATTTTCGTTTAATGTAACAGAAGTTTCATAATATATGGTTAATTTGCGCTAAATTAGTTTAACTGCGCTAACAAACGTGTAATATTGGCCATAAACAACTTTACCGATATGGCAAGTAAGATAATTCCGAAAAACTTTTGAATCATATATATGAAGCCTCTTCCCAATATGCTTTCAATCTTTTTAGTCAGTTTTAAAACCAGATAAACTATGACCATATTAGCAATAACCGCAGCTAAAATGCTGATATCACTATATTGGGAACGAATGGAAAGCAATGTGGTCAATGCTCCCGCGCCGGCAATCAATGGAAAAACAACGGGAACAAAAGTCGCATCTTTCGGGGTATCCGGCTGATCGCGGAAAATCTCAATATCCAAAATCATCTCCATTGCAACGATGAAAATAATGAATGAACCGGCAACAGCGAAGGAAGAAATATCTACCCCAAAAAGGTTGAGAAATGCCTCTCCGACATAGAAAAACAGAAAGAACATTATCAACGATAAAAGTGCACCTTTTAAGGCATTTATCTTTTTGCCACGCTTTTTTAAGGTTAAAATAACCGGAATATTGCCTGTAATATCAATTACGGCAAACAATACTACAAATGCACTGATGAAATGATGCCAATTAAACTCGCCAAACATGTTTTTGCTCCTTTTGAATTTGACTTTGGAATAGCACTTTAACTTTACAAGTCAACAGAAAAACGCACTCGGTAGATAAACTAAAAGAGCCGCTTTTCCAGGCGGCTCTTTTTGTTGATTTTGCTTTAAGCAACTTTGGCGTCGGTTACTTTGGCATCAAAAGTGATTGAGGCACCTTCAATATCTGCCTTAGTACCATTAGCACAACTGTCGCTGACCTTAACCGCCAAGACCTGCTCGGCAACATAGGCTTTGTTTTCTTCCAGAGCTTTGCTCAACTCAGCATCATTCGTCGTATAGCAAAGTTCAATGCGGTCAGAAATGTTAAAGTCTTTATCCTTACGCAGGGTTTGAACCAAACGAACAAAGTCTCTGGCCATTCCCTCACGTTTGAGCGCATCGGTTACGTTCGTATCCAGCGTTACAACAGCCTTATTATCTGCAAAAGCTTTACCGGCTACGCCTTCCTTCATATCCAGACGAACTTCAAATAAATCCGTGGTTAGGGTTTGTCCGGCAATAGACAAGGTGCCATCTGCATTCAGTTCCCATTTGCCTTGCTTATAGGCTCCCATAACTGGTCCCATATCTTTACCCAAAGCTTTGCCGAGCAAAGGTGTATATAAATAAACCGTCTTTGTAGCATAAGCTGCCAAGTTGTTGTCTATCTTAACTTCCTTAACGTTCAGCTCATCTTTGAGGATGTCTTTATACTGCTCATTTAAGAAGCCAAGATTATCTCCAACCACCGTCAAACTTGCCAAAGGCAAACGGTTGCGCAGGTTCTTTTCCTCACGGATAAATTTACCGGCCGAGCACAGGTCTTGCAAGAAGTCCATCTCATCAACCAGAGTTTCATCCAGCTCAATGTTTTCCAACATCGGATAATCGGTTAAATGAACGCTCTCGCCATTGGTGAGGTTTTTGTAGACATATTCGCACAAGAAAGGCATTAACGGTGCCATAATCTTGCTCAAGTTTACCAAAACCGTGTACAAGACATCAAAGGCTTGTTTGTCTCCCGCCCAGAAACGGTCACGCGTGCGGCGGATATACCAGTTGTTCAAAATCTCCATAAAGGAAGCTATCTCGTTGCAAGACAAAGCAACATCATAAGTATCAAGACCTTGTTTAACAATCTGGCTTAAGCGTTTGAGCTTGGACAAGATATAATTATCTATCGCCTCGCTTGAAGAACTGACTTCTTTGGCCGCATAACCTTCGGCATTAGCATAAAGCGTGAAGAAGTAATAAGCGTTCCACATCGGGATTTGTGCGACGCGGGCGGCCTTGGAAATCTCCTTACCTTCTTTATCTACGGCCAAATTTCCGCCTTTTAATACCGGAGAAGAAACCAAGAACCAACGCAGAGCGTCTGAGCCAATAGAATCCAAAACTTCGTTCGGGTCAGGATAATTCTTCAGGCGTTTGGAAAGCTTTTGTCCGCCTTCTGCCATCAGCAAGCCCGTACAAATGCAGTTTTTGAATGCCGGCTTATTATGCAAAGCCGTTGACAAAACCGTCAAGGTATAGAACCAACCGCGGGTCTGATCCATAGCCTCAACAATGAAATCTGCCGGAAAATGGTTCTCAAACCATTCCTTGTTATCAAAAGGATAATGAACCTGAGCATAAGGCATTGAGCCGGATTCAAACCAGCAGTCAAAGACATCGCCGACACGGCGCATCATGGTTTTGCCGGAGGGGTCATCCGGGTTTTTGTAAACAACATCATCAATATAAGGCTTGTGCAAGTTGGTTACTTCTATGCCGGTTTTTTCCTTAATCTCGGCAACAGAACCAAAGACATCAATCCTCGGGAACTGCGGATTGTCAGATTTCCATACGGGAATCGGCGTACCCCAGAAACGGTTGCGCGAAATTGACCAATCTCTTGCACCTTCAAGCCATTTGCCGAAACGTCCGTCTTTAATATGTTCCGGAACCCAGTTAATCTGCTGATTGTTTTTAACCATCTCATCTCTGAAGTCGGTTACCTTAACAAACCAGCTGGACATTGCCTTATAAATCAGCGGTGTATCGGTACGCCAGCAGAAAGGATAAGAGTGTGTATATTGCTCTTTTTTGACCAAGATGCCCTTCTCTTTTAAGAGCTGCATAATCGGCTCATTGGTCTCAAAGACCTGCTTGCCCTGATAATCAGGAACTTCGGAAGTGAACTTACCGGCTTCATCAACCGGGCAAACAACAGGGAAATTCTCGTCATAAGCGCGGCAAGCATCAAAGTCGTCCTGACCGAAACCGGGGGCGATGTGAACAATACCCGTACCGTCTTCGGTGGAAACGAACTCACCAGAAAGAACCTTAAATGCGCCTTTGTCCTTGAGGTGTTTGAAGTAAGGGAACATCGGTTCATAACTCAGCCCAACAAGCTCGCTACCTTTCATTGTGCCAACTTGTGCAGCGTGCTCCAACTGTTTTTTATAACGTCCGAGCAAAGCTTGTGCTAAAATATATTTCTGACCGTCTTCTTCCATTACGGCATAATCAATGTCTTTGCCGACAGCCAACATCAGGTTTGAAGGCAAGGTCCAAGGTGTGGTGGTCCAGACCAACATCTTCATTCCGTTTTCAAGCGTGAACATTACGGTTATGGCATTGTCGGTTTTGTCCTGATAACCTTGGTTGACCTCAAAGTTTGACAAAGGTGTTTCTGCTGCCCAAGAATATGGCAAAACACGATAATCTTCATAAACCAAACCTTTTTCATAGAGCTGTTTGAAATTGTTAATCACGCTTTCCATAAAAGGCAAGTCCATGGTCTTATAGTCATGGCTGAAGTCCACCCAGCGGCCGATGCGCTTAAACATCTCTACCCAAATGCCGGAATACTTCAAGACATCGGAACGGCAAAAGTCATTAAACTTCTCAACGCCATATTCCTCAATCTGTTTTCTGCCGGAAACACCCAGCTGTTTTTCAGCGGACATTTCGGCCGGCAAACCGTGACAGTCCCAGCCCAAGCGGCGTTCTACTTTTTTGCCGTTCATAGTCTGATAGCGGGCAACAACATCCTTAACGTAAGAAACCATAATATGTCCATAGTGCGGTGTGCCGTTGGCAAACGGAGGTCCGTCATAAAAAACGAACTCTGCCGCGCCATCACGGTTGTGCACGGATTTTTCAAAGGTTTTGTCCTCTTCCCAAAACTTGAGGACTTCTTTTTCTATCTCTACAAAGTCGGCCTTAGCCTTAACTTCTTTATAATGTTTAGTCATGTCGTAAACACCTTAATTTTCTTGAATTATTGTAACGCAGATGTGCTTGAAAGCACTTTATTTAATGTAAATGAAATATGTATGAAAAAATGCCATCCCCTAAGGGATAATAATGGAAATTATGGAATGTATTATAAAGTTATGCATTTTTTTCTAAAGAAACTTGTTAAAACTGCAATGAATTTAATACAAGAAAACCGACGAGTCAAACATTAATTATCACTAAAAAGCACAAAAAAAAACGCCCCTATTCCCAGAGGAAAAGAGGCGTTAAAAAATTTTTTTCAGAATCTTGCGCCGAAAGCAATGTTTAAACCAATGTCGCCGACATCTCGCGCATCCTTGGCAACATATTTGCCTATGCTTCGGTTCCAGTTGGTCGTGTTGGCAAAAAGCGCGGCTTTAAAAAACACGTTAGGTCCAAGATGCAATTTTGCGCCTAACCGCCAACCTACGATAAAACCGTTTTCATGGACTTTTACCTTATGTTTTGATGGAACATAAATGTTGTGGTCCTTTTCGGTATATTCCGTAGAATATGGCGTTATGCCGACATAAGCTCCTGTAAAAACAGTTATGAAACTCCCCTCTAAAAAACCATAGTCCATTCCGATACGAAATGAGGGCGCTTTGTACTTGAGGTGTTTATATTTTTCTCCCAAAGTTTCCGAAAAATATGTGGCCTCAAGATAAGCCGTTAATGGATTAATTTCATAACCGATTTGCGCTCCGTAGCGTGTCTCTGCTTCACATAAATAAGCAACTGCTGAAATTTCCACACCTCGGTCATCATCATCAATGTCAGTTATAGACCTAAAAACCTGCGCATTAAGCGCTGCGGCAAAAGTTGTAAACAACACCGCTAAAATAAACTTTTTCATAAGCTTTTAATTTTTATTTTTTTTCTTGTTTATCTTTCCAAAAATTTATTTTCAGTTTGTGGGCATTTGCCGTTGTGATGACAATGCTGTCTTGATAAATGCAATAGCGACAATTGCGCGGCAAGATGAACGTTTTGGAATACCCTAAAATATTTTCTCGGGTTAAGGCTAGCTTCATTCTGATATCTGTATAGTAGATATCAATATTATCTACGTAATTTTTATCAGAATATTCCCAACCAAGATTCATCGTGGTATCATCAGTAATTTCCTGAATTTCGTACTCTTGACCACACGAAACCAAAGACAAAATGAGAACAATCATCCCGAAAGCTCTCAGCAAAAATTTTTTTGTTTTCATAATACTTAAATATTTAAATACATTCGCAAAATTATAGTTATTTTTTGTGAATGTATTACAGCTCAAGCCTAATGTCTAGACAAAAAATATTTTTGGGCAAAAATTTTATGGTTCGGAGATTTGGCCGCAGACCATCGGTTCGGCAACGCCCGTGGTGGTCGGGAAAGTGGCGGGAAGATGATACAAGCGGCGCGCGGCCAGATAAGCAAAGGCTTGCGCCTCCAAGGCGTTGACATCAAAGCCTTCTTCCGCCGCGGTGGTAATATTGATATCCGGCAGGCGTTGGCGCAAAAAGCGAACCAAGGTCGGATTTTTGGCTCCGCCGCCGCAAACCAGCAATTTGGCCGGAATTTCCGGCAGATAGAGCAACAAGGAATAAGCTATTGCCTCGGCAATAAAAGCGGTTGCCGTGGCTGCGCCGTCTTCCAAACTCAAGCCTTCCAGATGTTCCAATTTTTCATAAAAAATCGTGCGGTCGGCAGCTTTGGGCGGATATTGAGCAAAAAACTTATGCCGCATCATAGAAGCTACAATCTGCTCATTAACCTTGCCCGTGATGGCTAACTTGCCGTTATAGTCCATATGCATTCCGCCGTGTTTTAAGACCCAATCATTGATGGCGGCGTTCCCCGGTCCGCAGTCAAAGGCTATCATATCGCCGATGGAGCCAATCCAAGTTATATTTGAACAGCCCCCAATGTTTACCACAGCCAAAGGCTTGCCCATATCCGCGCAGAGAGATTGATAATAAATGGGCACTAAAGGTCCGCCCTGCCCGCCGGCAAGCAAGTCGGCATTCTGGAAATGGTTGACAACTTTGGTCTGGGTGAGTTCGGCAAGGCGTTTGCCATCGCCGATTTGGCAGACATAATGGTTCTTAGGGTCTAACAAAATATTGTGTCCCTCAAAGCCGATAATATCAACTTTTTCATCTTGGGCGGCGATTATCTCATTGGCGATTTCGGCATGAAAAGAGGTCAGCGCCGCTTCCGTCTCGCGAATAGCAGCCTCATTTTCCGGCGTGTCCGGCTTTTTGCCAAGAACGGAACGAATTTTTTCCCTTAAGTCATCATCATAGGGCACATTTTGCGACAAGCCGAACTCAAAGACATCTACCCCATCGGTCTTAATCAGGGCGACATCCACACCGTCCAGGGCGGTTCCGCTGCTCATACCCAAAGCGTTAAGTGGTCTGATGATATCCATATTGAAAAAAATTCACCTCCGTTGTTGCACTATTTTATTTATATGCTAATATTCCTTAAAATTACGCTAATGTTTATATTTTAATAATAACAAGGAAAGGGAAAATGAGCAAATTTAAATCCGAATTTTTTAACCTGATGGCGGAACGTGGTTTTTACAACCAATGCACTAATGAGGATGGTTTTGACACCTACCTCTACGAATGCGAAAAAGCCGGAAAACCTGCCGTCGGTTATCTGGGTTCGGATCCGACCGGAGACAGCTTGCATGTCGGGCATATTGTGCCCTTGATGATGATGCGTTGGTTCCAGAAATGCGGGCATAAGCCGATTACGCTGGTCGGTGGCGCAACCGCACGCATCGGCGACCCTTCCGGCAAAGACAAACTTCGTCCGTTTTTGGATGAGGAAACTTTGCAAAACAACATCAAAGGTCTGAAAAAATCTTTCAGCAAGTTTTTGAAGTTTGGCGAAGGCAAAAATGACGCGATTATGGTTGATAACTGGGATTGGTTTAAGGACATCAACTACCTTGCCTTTTTGCGCGATATCGGAACTTGTTATTCGGTTAACCGTATGCTGACCATGGATAGCGTTAAAACTCGTTTGGAACGCGAACAACCGATGTCCTTCCTTGAGTTCAATTATATGTTGCTGCAAGGTTATGACTTCTGCGTGCTTTATAACAAATATGGTTGCCGTGCGCAGATTGCCGGTTCTGACCAATGGGGCAACATTACTTCCGGCACGGAACTCGGCCGCCGCCGCTATGATGTGGAGCTTTTTGGTTTCACCAGCCCGATTATTACCGACTCAAACGGCAAGAAGATGGGAAAATCCGAGGGTAATGCGGTTTGGATTAATGAGGAAAAACTGCCTTCTTATGACTATTATCAATATTTCAGAAATATCGGCGATGCTGAAGTCGGAAAATGTTTGCGTATTTATACCGACCTGCCGATGGATGAAATCCGCCGTTTGGAAAGCCTGCAAGACAAAGAAATTAACGAAGCCAAAAAGATTTTGGCCTTTGAGGCAACAAAAATCTGCCGCGGTCTTGAAGAGGCACAAACCGCGCAGGACACCGCCGTTAAGACTTTTGAGATGGGACAAGCCGGCGGCGATTTGCCGAGCATTGAAAAGGCTTCGGTGGATGGACTTAGTGTTTTGGACGCGTTTTTGCAAATCGGCTTTGTTGCCAGCAAAGGTGAAGCGCGCCGCCTGATTAAGCAAGCCGGTCTGAAAATCAATGACAAAGTTGTCAGTGATGAGAATTATGTTTTGTCGGCTGCTGATGTGGTTGACGGACAAGTCAAGCTCTCTCAGGGCAAGAAAAAACATGGTTTGATTAAGGTGGCTTAAAAATCTTAATCTTTAAGTTTGAAAATCCGAAGGTTCCTAAATCTTCGGATTTTTTCTTTATTGAAAATTAAGAATAATCTTTTATAATCCTATGCAGGTTTGGGCAAAGGGCTCAAACTCAGCACCAGAAAAAGTGGTGCGGGAGCTGTCGTAAGCTCTAACAGCTAGCGGTGTTTGGATATGCACCGTCAATTCACAGTCGTTTTTTGGCTGAGAATGAATATATCCCTGACTAGAAATGGTCGGGGAGCTTTCAGCGTATGTTCAGGGTTTACCCAAAGGCTGAGAGAGTCATTCCTAGCTGTATGATTTACGAACTCTCCCGACCACCTTTAATCACAAGGTGGTTTTTCTTTATAAACAAGGAGAGCAAAAGATGAAAAAAACCTTAGTCGGAACTATTTTATTTACGCTGTTTTGGCCGCTGTCGGTAGTTGCCGAAACGAATATTGATGTTGCTTTTTCCCCTTCTTTAGACTGTGAGCAAAAATTGGTCAAACTGATAGACGAAAGCCAAGATTATATTGATGTTGCGGTTTATGCCATCAATAACACGCCGATTATGCAAGCCCTGAAAAACGCCCACAAGCGCAAGGTTAATATACGGATTTTGACCGACAAACTTCAGGCTTCGGGCAAATCTTCCGGCGTTAGGGATTTATATGATTTCGGGATTGAGATTAAGGTTCACAGCAAAAACAAATTAGAACATAACAAATTTGCGATTTTTGACGGCAAGGTTGTCTTCACCGGCTCGTTCAACTGGACCAACGCCGCCACGCACAAAAACAGCGAAAACTGCCTGTTTCTGCACCAAGAACCCGAAGTTGTGCAAAAATATCAGTCTAGGTTTAACGAACTCTGGCTGATGAACAGCCCGCAAAAATCCACCCTCTGGTTTGAGAAAAACAGCTAAGCCCCCAAATAAAACATTACACCCCGCCCGAGCAGAAAGAGGAGAAGGCAAAAAGCAAAATAGGCTTTGGGATGTTTGAGCAACGGGCTAGTCAAATGCTCATCCGTCTCTTCTTTCCCCGGCATAAATTGCGCATAAAGATATACGCATAAATATACAAACAAGATGATTTGCGAAATCGGCAAGAAAAACTCGCTCTTATCTATCCCAAGAGGGTGAGTTATTGCCATATATATGAAGAAGACGGAAACAACGGCTATCATCCAAGAGCCTTTTATGTGCAAATCCCGACATCTTTTTTGATAAGCACTCAAGGCAATATAAAAATAACCTAACCAGCCGACAACATCAAAATAAGGCACCGGAATTTGAGAGAAAACATAAAAAACAAGGCTTCCGAAAATCAATGCGCCCCAGAAAGGGATACGCTTATATATCCCTTCAAACGAGCAATAATAAGCAAAAAATTGTTTTATCTCTTCTATTTTTTTATTCATAGTTGAACCTTATTCCTAATAAAACAAATAAGCCAGGATGATGGCGGAGGTTATGCCGACAAAATCTGCCAAGAGCGAGCAAGGCAAAGCACTGCGGATTTTGGTGATTTTGACCGCGCCGAAATAAACTGCCAAGACATAAAACGTGGTTTCGGTTGAGCCCTGAACCACCGCCGAAACAAATGCCGGAAAACTATCCGCGCCATAGGTTTGCATGGTTTCAATCATCATCGCGCGGGCGCCGCTGCCTGACAAGGGTTTCAAAATGGCTGTCGGCAATGCAGGCACGAAGTCGGTATTTATACCGATAAAATTAAAAAAGTTTTCAAAGCCCAAAACAATAATATTCAAAACACCCGAGGCTCTTAACACTGCGATAGCCACCAACATCGCCACCAGATAAGGGATTATTCTGACCGCAATATCAAAACCCTCTTTGGCTCCTTGGATAAAGGTCTCATAAACATTAACCTTGCGGATTATGCCTGCGGTGATGAAGCTGATGATGAAAGCAAACAAGATAAAATTGCCCCAAGCGGCAGACATCTGTAATCTTTCCTCTAAAGGCAGGCTTTCAAAATACCAAGCAACGGCACCAATAAAAGCAACAAAACCCAACAAATAGCTCATAACCACACGATTGAAGATATTGAGCCTTTGCACCCAAGCCACAGCCAAAAATCCGCTTAAAGTCGACAGCGAAGTGGCAAATAAAATGGGCATAAACACCGCGCTCGGATTGCTTGCGCCCAACTCTGCCCGATACATTAAAATCGTGATGGGAATAAGCGTTACGGCCGAAGTATTGATAACCATAAACAAAACTTGCGCATCTGATGCCGTATCTTTTTTGGGGTTGAGGGTCTGCAGTTGCTCCATCGCCTTCAAGCCCATCGGAGTTGCGGCATTGTCCAGCCCCAACATATTGGCGGCAATGTTCATTATCATGGAGGACAAAGCCGGACTATTTTCCGGAACAGAGGGCATAATACGCTTAAACAACGGGTATAAGGCTTTGGCCAAAAGCTGCGTTATGCCCGAGGCTTCGGCAACTTTCAACAACCCCAGCCAAAAGCACAAGATTCCGGTCAGATTAAGTGCGATTGAGAAAGCTGTTTTGGAAGACACAAAAACCGCATTGACCAACTCCGTCCAAACCAGACCATCGCCCAAAAACAAAGCCCGATACAAGGCCATCAAAAAAGCCGAAATGAAAAAAGCAACCCAGATTATGTTTAGCATTTGTCCTCCTTTGGCGCAGAGTTCATATTGATAAAGCCTTGCGACTGCATATCATAAAAGCCGTGATACAAGCCTTTTTTACGCAAAAGCTCGGTATGTGTGCCACTCTCTATAATCTTGCCTTTATCCATCACAATGATTTTATCCATCTCTTTTAGGGTGGAAAGGCGGTGCGCAATGGCGATGACGGTTTTGTTTTTCATCAGCTCGCGAATGGAGGCCTGAATATATTTTTCGCTCTCGCTGTCTAAGGCGGAAGTGGCCTCATCCAAAATCAAAATCGGTGCATCTTTCAAAATGGCGCGGGCAATGGCTATCCTCTGTCGCTCACCGCCCGAGAGCATAACGCCCCTTTCCCCGACTTTTGACTTATAGCCTTCCGGCAAAGACATAATAAAGTCGTGAATATAGGCTTTTTTGGCGGCCGCATAGACTTCCTCATCCGTGGCGCGGAGCTTGCCGTAACGAATGTTCTCCATAATCGTACGGTTGAACAAAGACGGATCTTGCGGAATGAGCGCAATCGCGGCGCGCAAGCTCTTTTGAGTTACTTCGGCAATATTTTGCTCATCAATACATATACTTCCGCCCTGAATGTCATAATATCGCGACAAGAGCTTTATGAGTGTTGATTTGCCCGAGCCGGAGCGCCCGACCAAGCCGATTTTTTCGCCGGCGTTGATGTGCAAGTTAAATTCCTTAAACAAGGCTTCGGAATATTTATAATGATAATCCACATTCTTAAAATCTATTTGTCCCGCTTTGACTTTCAGGCGGCGGGCATTCGGAATATCTACCACCTCAAAGGGGCGTGACAAAAGTTTTAAACCATCTTTAATCCCGCCATAAAGCCTGAAAAAGCTGATAAAGTTCATAGACAACATATTATAAATATTACACAAAACCGCAATTAAGGACTGAATCAGCACAAACTGCCCGACATTGATTTTGTCCCGATACCAATACCACACGGGCAGTGCATAAAACACCGCTTGCAACAAAGCTCTCAGCACGCCTTGAGCGATGAACAAATAGCCAAATTGTTTGTTTTCCATTCTATCCGCAATAGCGGCTTTGCGCACAAAGCTGAAATAGTGCTTTTTCTCATACAAAAAATTGCTGAAGTTTTTGACCAAGCTGGCATTGCTTATGCTGTCCACCAAAACACCGTTGGCCTCAGACATCAGCTTGGCACGCGCTTCCGAATAAGGCGCGAGCTTGCGGCTCAAGACATACAAGGCCCAAATGAGCAAAAAATTAAGCCCCAACATAACCATAGCCAAACTGACATTGATGTCAAAAATAAACGCAAAACTAATTATGACGGCAATGCTTGGCGAGATAAAGCCCCAAAGAATGGTATAATAAATGTTGTAACTGTCATCAATAATCGTTTTAATCTTGCCGGATATATTGCCGGCCATTTCTTCTGCAAAAAAAGCTGTTGAATGGCGATGCGCGTAGTTAAACAAGTCCTTGGAGATACGGCTCATATAAACTGGCAAGAATCTGGCCTCAATGAAAATAAGCACATTGAGCAGCAGACCTTTGAGCAGCAAAAAAAGCGAAGCCAAACCAGCCAGTCCTAAGCCGCTCCATAACAAAACATCTTTCGGGCCGGTTGATGCCAAAACATCTACAATCTTTGAGGCATAATACAAAGACAAGCGCACAAAAAACTCGCCGGCAAGCACGGATAACAACACCCCAAAGAACAAAACTTTGAGCTTGGAAAGATATTTCCACAAAAACTTCCAGACAGATGTTGTCATCTTATGCTCCGGCGCAAAAGTTTATTTTGAAGCTTTGCGTTTTTTGAGTTTGGTCAGTTTGTCGCTGACAATAGAAGTATCTCGACCTGTTTTGGCCAAACGCTCATACATACGCTCAATCTCTTTTTCCAGATATGCCGTTTCAATCTCTTTGGCAAGCTCGGCTTTCTCTTCCTCGCTGCCTTCTTTAGTGATACGCTCCATCTCTTCAATAATATGCTCAACAAAGATAGAGCTGTTAACTTTTTTCTTGATGAAATAGGGCAGTTCATAAATAAGCTGGCGTGTATTGGCATAAGCCTCAGCCGGCGTTGAACCTTTTTTATAACGCAACTTCAAAAGACGGAACACAATGCCGACTTCATCACTGTTTTCGGCAACAATAAAAGGTATGGGATCTGAAAAACCTTCTTGCGCCAAAGACTTCATATATTCCAACAAATGGTGAAAATAGCCGTTAATATTGTACAAAATAAAGGGTTTGGGTTGCAAAAAACCATCTTGCATGGCCACACAGTCATAAGCCAACTCATCCAGAGTTCCGACACCGCCGGGGGCAAAGACCACAAAGTCCGCATCCAAGAGTTTTTGTTTGCGTTCTTCCAAGGTTTTGGCCACAATCAGGTTCTCAATCTGTGAAATAAGCTCATCATCTCGCGGATAAAGGTCATAATATTCTTGTGTCGTTACGGCTTGAATAGGATAGTCCTTATCTTTACTTTGTTTTTTGTTCCAGCCATCCATCACGCCGCGAGCAACCGCTCCCATAATTCCGGCATTGGACAAGCCGAAATCAAGTTTGAAATCCATTTTGATAATCTGGCGGCCGAGATTATATGCTTCTTCCACATAAACAGGGTCTGTTCCCGGACGGCTGCCACCGGCAACAAAAACTCTCAAGCCCTCTTGCTTGTTTTGCTCAGCAAAAGAGTCCAACATTTCATCGTGGCGCGCACCGCTAAACTCAACCATAACTTATATCTCCTCAATATCTCCCATTGACTGTAGGCGGTAGAACTCGGCTACAAATTCATTTAAGCGGCCTTCTTCTATCGCAGACCTCAAACCTTGCATCAAGCGTTGATAATAGCGAATATTATGCCAAGTCAATAACATTACGGCAAGAACTTCATTACACTTTTGCAGATGATGAATATATGCTCTTGAATAATTGCGGCAAAGCGGGCAATCGCACTCTGCTTCCAAGGGGCGCGGATCTTCACGATGGCGGGCGTTGCGAATGTTTATCGGACCTCTGGCGGTAAAGGCTTGTGCCGTGCGGCCGCTTCTGGTCGGCATAACACAGTCAAACATATCCACACCGCGTAAAACTGCGCCGACAATATCGTCCGGTCTGCCGACTCCCATCAGATAACGCGGCTTATCTGACGGCAACATCCCCGGCGCATAGTCCAAAACCTTAAACATTGTTTCCTGACCTTCTCCTACCGCCAAACCGCCGATGGCATAGCCGTCAAAGCCTATTTTTTTGAGTTCTTCCGCCGACCAAGCGCGCAAGTCCTCATAATCACCGCCTTGCTGAATGCCAAAAATGCCATAGCCTTCGCGGTCAACAAAAGCATCCTTGCTGCGCTTTGCCCAACGCATAGACATCTCAACAGATTTTTTAACCACATTATGCGGGGCGGGAAGTTTGACACATTCATCCAAGCACATAGTGATATTTGAATCCAGCTTGTGCTGAATCTTCATTGATACCTCAGGGCTTAGGAAAAACTTTTTGCCGTCAACGTGTGAGCTGAAGGTAACACCTTCTTCGGTCAGCTTGCGCAAGCCGGTCAGGCTCATAACCTGAAAACCGCCGGAATCGGTTAAGATTGGCTTATTCCAGTTCATAAACTTGTGCAGACCGCCCATTTTTTCTACCAAATCAGCCCCCGGACGAAGCATTAAATGATAGGTGTTGCCGAGCAAAATCTCAGCCCCTGTTGCCGCAACGGATTCCGGCATCATCGCCTTGACCGTGCCGCAAGTTCCGACCGGCATAAAAGCCGGTGTTTCAATTGTGCCATGTTTGGTGTGCAAACGACCGCGGCGGGCTTTGCCATCGGTTTTCAAAACTTCATATTTCAGTGCCATTGTTTTAATCTCTTATGTTAAAAAAATTTGTTTCAATATGTCATCAAAAAGCCATAAAAGCAAGGATTTTTATGTTGACAAATGCCCGTTTGCGCCGATAATCGGAAAATAAAATTTTGGAGTAAGTTGGAGCTGATGTCGGCTGATTTGACAATATTGGATAATGGTTTGAGTGTCGTTTCTCAAAAAAACACCGCGACAAAAATGTTTAATGTCGGGGTTTGGTGTCGTTGCGGCTCCAGAGTTGAACCCAAAGAGCTTAACGGTATTGCGCATTTTTGCGAGCATATGACTTTTAAGGGCACGACAACCCGCTCCGAACTGGAGATTAATGAAAAAATTGCCGATATGGGCGGAAAGTCCAATGCTTGGACAGATATGGACTGTATGGCTTTTTCTATAGAAGTGTTGATTGAGGACAAAGAAGCCGCTCTTGAGCTCTTGGCTGATATTTTGCGTAACTCTACTTTTACGGAAGAGAATATTAACAGCGAAAGGCAAGTCATTTTTCAGGAAATGTATGAAGATGAAAATGATAATGATGACTTTTTTAATGATGCTTTTTCGCAAATTGTTTACGGAGACCAAGCACTTGGCAGAGATATTTTGGGCCAAAGCAAAATTCTTGAAAAAATCGGCAAGGAAGAGCTTGAAGATTGGCGCAAAAATTGTTATTGCGGCAAAAATCTGATTTTGTCGGCTTCCGGAAATTTTGAACACCAAGAACTTGTGGCTTTGGCACAAAAATATTTTGGCAATATCCCAAGCGGAATAAAAACCGAAAGACCGGCGCAAAAATATATCGGCGGGTTCAGGCATATTAAACCTCATGAACCAGAGGTAAAATTTGAGCTCGGATTTGACCTTTTGGCAGAAGATGAGGACTTAAAAAAAGAAGCCAAATATCTGGCGATGCAGATTTTGGGCGGTGAAGAGGTTTCCCGCCTGAATACTGAGGTCAGAATCAAGCGCGCTTTGGTTTATGACATCAGCACATCTATCGTAGATGAAACGGATGTCGGCTATGTGGCGATTACGGCGGCGGCTCAGGCGCAAAATATTAATCCAATTTTGGACATTGTACTGGCTGAGATTCAAAAAATGGCCACACAGCCTGTTACCGAAAAAGAATTGGCGCGTGCGAAAAGGCAACTGATTGTGGCTTTGACCAAAAAAGCCGAAGATAACGAGGAAAGCATTGAGCTTGCGGCGGAACAGCTGATTAATTTCGGAAAATTGCAGCAGCTTGAAAAACAAATTGAAAAAATCAATGCCGTTTGTGCCGAAGATATTTTGAAAGCCGCCAAAGCCATATTCTCCACAACACCATCCTACCTGCTTCAAGGCAAAATTTCAGATTATTACACCTATGAACAAATAAAATCTAAGCTCCGCTTTTAGCCTTTTTTTCTCAAACAAAAAACCGCCCCGAAGGGCGGCATCATCCTTAATTTTTGTAGAGCTTGGGAAGAGGTTTGTCATCTTCTGTTGCACTTGTCCTCTTTGCATCGGCTTTTTCAAAGATTTTGATAAAAGCATCGGCATTCCAATCTTTGCCGCCGCTGCCGTAAAGCTCCGCGGTGATAATCTCTGCCTGCTTTTCAAAGTCCTTGAAGTTGACGGCTTTGATAACATCATTCAGATTATTTATGCGATGATTTTTGAACTTTTGCTGTGCCCAAATCAGCAAAGCATCTCTCAAAGCGCGGAAGTTGTTTTCCTTAGCCGCGCGGATGACTCCTTTGTGCGCCTCTTTCAAATTCGGCTTTGTCTCGCCGTTAACCGATTTTGCCGGCCGGCGGAACAAAAACCAGCTTATCAGCATACCCATAACAAAAGCCAACAAAAGCGTGTATATATTCCACGGATTGCTGGTCGGGCGGTTTTCCGCGCTCATCGGCATTGGATTTTGCTTTTCTGCTTGCGGGGCGGCTATTTGCTCCGGCTCATTTATGACAGGTGCCGCAGGCATTGCCTTTTGTGGCTCAATTTGGTTTCCGGCCTGCACATTTATATTGACCGCGGGCAAAACGGCTCTTTCCATTTTTCCGGTTTTGACATTAAACCAGTTTACCGAAACTTCCGGAACGGTTATATTGCCCGATTTATCAGGAATATATACATTGGTGATTTTTTTAACACCAACGACCTGACCATGTTCTATGCCGTTTTGAGCCTCAGGCTTTTCGGGATATTGTCTTAGTCCGTTTGCTGCAACAAAATCAACATCCGGCAACTGGCTCTCCAATACACCGACAGCTTTCAGATAAATCGTGCGGCTGACCGCCTCGCCGACTTTAAAGGTTGGTTGCTTGGGGTTCCATTCCGCATAGAGGCGAACATTCTCCGCCGGAAGCCACCAGCTCCCCTTGTTTTCTGCCGGGACGGGCTTGACCTCTATGTCTATGGGCTTGGTGTTTAAGACAACCGGATTTCTGGTGGCAAACATTCCACCAAAACCGATGCCCGAGTCAAAAAACGAACCACCGAAAAAGTCATCAAACGGGTCTGCCCCGCGGCTATTTTGGGTTAGATAATAACCATTAAAACGAAAAACCGGGGTTTTCAGCAAGCCGCTTTTTTGCGGGAACATCGCATAATGGAACTTGATTTCGCGCAGGCTTCGGCCATTTACGATTTTGCTGCTGACTTCGGGCTCGCCCAAACTTCTTATCAGCCAGTCATTCTTACCCTCATCCACAACTTCCGGTGCGCCGCCTTGCAGGCCTCCGGCATCAAGCAAGGTCAAAGTATAGTTTACTTGTTGTTGGACATAGGGGGTTTGGTTATCCACCTCGCCACGGACGGCAAAGCGCGGACCTTTTCTCGGCTCTTGATAATTGGGATTGTTAGAATTATTGGGGTTTGCCAGAGACTGCGCATCTAAAATGCGAATCTGAATCGGGTTGCTTTGCGTGTTGCCCAATTTTATGGACGGAATGGTTAAGCTTGTGCCAGCCACGGCCTTAGGCAAAAGCCCGATTTGCCACTGGCGGCGTTGTGAAACCTGACCGTTGATGATGTTGGTTTGGTAAGAGTTGGTTACCGAATAAACCGTAAAATCTTTATCCAAAACATTAAGCTCGGGGGCGGCGCTGTCGTTGCCGTCATAATCTAAGGTAAGCAAAAAGGCTTCGCCCTCGGGCAAGTCCGTGCGGCTGGTTTTGGCAACCAAAGTCTGCGCCCAAACTTCCGTGCAAAAAAATATGCTAAAAACTAAAATGCTTATAATCTTCTTCATATTTTTTATTCCTTATATCTGTTTTTTCTGTATTCTTTTTGAATAAAGGCGCGGAGAAGTCCGCCCGTATCTTCGGGGATATCCCGATATTGCTGAGCACGCGCCTGCACCTTTTCATCATATTTGTCTTGTTTGTCATCTTCCTTGACTTCGGACGCTTGGGCTTGAGCCTCCTGCTGCTCGGGCTTTTTGTCGGCTTTTTGCTCGCCGGTTTGTTCCTGCTCGTTCAAGCCCTGTTGTTTGCCCTCTTCCTTGTCTTGCTCGCCTTGTGCCGGTTGCGGCTGATTTTGCTCATTCTGCTGCTCACCTCCGCTCTGCTCATCTTGCTGTTGTTCGTTTTGCTGATTTTGCTCATTGCCGGAAGACTGCTGTTGGTCAGAATTTTTTTGGTTTTGCTGATTGTTCTTATCAGAATTTTGCTCATTCTGATTTTGCTGTTGGTTCTCCTCTTTATCCTGCTTGTCCTGATTTTGCTGATTCTGCTGTTGTTGCTGTTGCTCTTTTTTCAGGTATTCCAGATTAAACTTGGCATCCTCATGATTGGGCTCTTGTTGCAAAACCTGCTCATATTTTTTTATGGCTTCCTCTATTTTGCCACCTTTAGCCAAGGCATTGCCCTGATTGTACAAGCCTTCCGTATCATTAAAAGCCGAATATGCTTCATAAGCCTTATCATAATCTCCGGCCTTGTACAGAGCGGCGGCTTGCCAAAGTTTATCCTCAAATTTTTGCGCGGCGGTCGGATAATCTCCCGCTTGATAAGCCTTTAAGCCCTCTTGGTCGGCATTTAAGAAAAAGCCTGCCTGAGCCGAAGAGATGCCGCCCAAAACAAACACCGCAACCAAAATCCCCTTGCGGAAGAAATATAAGCAACACAACAACGGCAAGACTAACAGATAATAACCAAAATCATCCCAGCTTGAACGCAAATTCTCGCTTAATTTGAGCTCATCGCTGATGGTCTTTTCTATCTCGGCTGCAATCTCTTTTATACCTTGCGTACTGCCTTTAACGCATATACCGCCGCCGGCTTTGGCTATGAGTTCCAACTTCTCCGGAACTTTGGAAGTTTCGGCAACAACACTTAGAACATAGCCCGCGGATTTAGCTTTCTCCGCCTCTTCCAATGCCAAATCAAAACGCTCGCCGACATCTGAGGTAAAAATAACAATATTGCCGCTTTGATACTGGGCGTTCTTAAATTTTTCTACCGCCAAGGCTATGGCTCTGTCCAGACGGTCGCCGTTGGTGGGCATGATGTTAAACACTATGGACGGGAGCAAGTTTTCAACCAGCTCAACATCTTCGGTGATGGGAGATATCATAAAAGGTTCGCGGCTATAAACCGTCATGCCGACTTGGGTGTTTTGCAAGAGTTTGAGCAAATCTGAAATATCATATTTTGCCCTTGCCAAGCGGTTGGGCGTGATGTCTTTGGCGGCCATATCTGTGGACATATTCAACAATAACATGACGGGGTTTTCAGGCGATAAGTCCGGCACCTCCTTCTTTTGCCAGGTAGGACCAGAAAGCGCCAAAACCGCACCGACAAAACCTATGAAAGCCAAGTAAACAACCGTCTTTCGTTGGGCCGAGCTGCCTTTGATGAGCAAGAACTCCAAAAGCCTCTTATCGCAAACCCGCTCCCATGACGATTTGTTATTGAAGCCCTTAAAAAACTTCCAATAAAATAATATCGGCAAAAGCAGTAAGAGCAAAAACCACGGGCGCAAAAAGTGAAAATCGCGGATAAATTCTTCCATTATGCTGCCCTCCTTGTCTGAAAAATAAGAATACTTGCCAAGAGCAAAGCCATCAGCAACGGAAGATAATATAGTTCCTTCGTTTCTTGCACAAACTGATCCTCGTTTTGGCTCGGCTCAAGTTTGTCTATCGCTTCATAAACACGCATCAAAGCTCCTGTGTCCTTGGCGCGGAAATAAGTGCCTTTGGTTTCTTCGGCAATCTTTTGCAAGCTCTCTTCATCTAACCCTGAACGCCGTCCCATTAGCCCAAAGAAAGTTTGGGTCATATCGCTCCCGACACCGATGGTATAGACCTTAACACCTTCGTCTTTGGCCAGATTGATGGCTTGAGGCAAAGACAACGCACCGTCATTATTTTCGCCATCAGTCAATAAAATAATGACCTTTTTGTCTTTATCTGGACTATCCTTAAGGGTTTTGAGCGCCAAGCCCAAAGCATCGCCGATGGCGGTTGAATCTCCGGCCATTCCGGGGTCTGCGTTTTTCAAAATCTCTTCAACCGACTTCTTGTCATAAGTTACGGGGGCTTGCAGATATGCTCTCGTGCCAAACAAAATTAGCCCAATGCGGTCGTCCGTGCGTTTTTTGATGAAGTCTGAGGCAACGAGTTTGACCGCGGTCATACGGTCTATGCGGCGGCCACGCAAGCTGAAATCTGCTTCCAACATAGAGTTGGAAATATCCGTTACCATCAAGATATCGCGGCTATAATTTTTGATACGCACCGGCTCGCCGACCCATTGGGGGCGCGCTGCAGCAGTTACCAACAAAGCCCATATAATATAAAGCAAAATCAATTTTAAGGAAATTTTGTGTTCAGAATCGGCTGAGAGCCCCCAAAGGCCACCTGATTTTAGGCTGATTTTGGTAATATCTCCGACAAAAGGCACGCGCAAAGCATCGCCGTGCAAACCTTTGGCCGCTGGCAAAAGCGCGCGAATCAAAAAAGGCAAAAGCAAAAGCCAAAAGAACTCAGGATAAGCAAAATGGTTCATAAATTTTCTCCTATCCAAGCTTGGCAAAAAGCTTTTAACTCATCTGCTTCCTGCTTGCCATAAGTTTTGGTGGTCTGCGGAATATAGGGCGCATTGAGCAGCAAATCCGCCGCTTTGCCACCAAGTTTCTTCTTGCTGTGAAGGTTTAGAAAGTCAAGCCAGGCTTTGCTGCTTGAGGCTGCAGCTTCGGGATATTTATAAACACAGATACGGCGCAAAACCTCCGACATTTGCGCTGCCGCGGTAATGGGAGAATCGCTTAAGATATCCTTTAACAATCGCAAAGCATAGCGTTTTTTGCTCTTGCGACGCAGTAAGGCAAATAAGCGCAGCAATACATATATTGCCAAAATTGAAAGCAATAAAACCCACCAGCCATAAGCCGGAGGAAAAGCCGAAACCCCTTCGGGGATATGAATGTCGTGCAGTTCGGGTAAATTGTCCATTTTCAGCCTCTCTTTTCTCCCCATAAATTTAAGAGTTTATGGGGCAAATATCAAGACCAAAAAAAGACACCCCGCTTTGCCTTATGGCAAAAACGAGGTGTCTTTTGTTATTCCTTGCTTTATTTCAGGTAGTCCTCCGTTGCCTTTTGCAATATTTCAGAATCAATATTCAAAAAGCAACTTCCGACTTTTAAGACTTCGGAATCCTCAATATTTTGAGACTTGAGGTTGATGATGTTGTTTTCCAAGTCTTTGGCATAGGCCTCCGCCAAAAGGATGATGTCGGCAATAAACTTTTCTTCTGCCTTACACATCAAAACAGCCTGTTGTCTTTCTAAGTCCAGCTTGCGGAATTTTTTTATATATTCCAAGCCTAGGCTACCAAGCGCTGCTGCTAGAGAACTGCGTGCGAGCTCATACGAAATTACATCTTCTAATGAACTACGTGCAACCTTGTAAGAAATGGCATCGTCCAGATTTTCCTGTTGGCATAATTTTTTGCCGATTTCCAAAAGCAGGAAAGTCCTTGTTCTCATAGTCTCAGGCAAACGATCCACCAGCGGGTCTTTCTCCTTCATCAGCTCATGTCTGGAATCTTTTTCTAGGATGTCGTTCAGTAAGTCCAACTGTCGCATGAGGTCTGAGGTGATGCGATTGATAACAACCTTGCCGTCAAACTCCACCTTTTGCAAAACAATACCAAGATAAAACTGATAGCGAACCGTCATTCCTTTTTGAGGAATAAAACCACCTAGCTCTATCCGCGGAATGTCTAAGACCGAATTATCCGTCATTTGCAACCGATAAGAAGCTAAACGCTTTTTGACATTGGCTATCTTTAAGCCTTGAAATTTTTTTGTTTCCATATGCTTGTATTAAAATAATTAAACAATCAACTTAAAAACCGCTTCGCTCTTCACAGAGAAAAGCGGGGAAAACACCTTAAAATATTTCTTTGCTCCTTGCAGAGAAAAGAAAAGGGTTAAGAGAAAGAAACTTATCTCAATTTCTCTTCACAGAGAAATAATATCTACAATTCTTATTTTTATAGTTATCTTTTAGCACAAAATGGACAAAAATCAAGTTTTTATTTAAAAAGCAAAACCGCACGACTTTCTCAAGCCATGCGGTCTACGTTTTTCAATTACAAACCTAACTATAGAACTTGCTCGTTATTGATGAAAATTGAGGACACGAGCCTTCCCTCAACTCTTTTTTGCTCCAACCGAAACGTATCTCCGACACGAGGCGGTTTCTTATGCTCAAAACACTCCTTAGGCAGTTCAAACTGAATTTCATCATCGCCGAAATCCACTTTGTAACTTTTCTTGGTCTTGATGACCCTCTTTATTATTACGTCAGGACTTTTCATAACCTAAAAACTTTGAGTTTTGACATAAGAAAGAACATCTTGCCTATTGGGGCAGTAATGCATACCGGCTGTATCACCACAGATGGGCAGATACATTACGGCGCAAGTTGCCAATTTTTTAACCAGCTCCTTGCCTGTTGCCTGCAGCAACCCCGGTAAACAACTTTCTAATGCAAAAGCCATCGCCAAGGCAAAATTTGCAGGCACAGAGCCGACAAATTTGTAGTCTTCGCCCAAGAGCTTGCCCAGATTGGCAAAATCTGCTTCTGTCAGCAGATGGTCACTGACAATAATCCGGTTGTAAACAGCCACGGCCAGTTCACAACCTTGGATTTCCTGCTGTAAGTCCCAACTGAGGAAGTCCGGACCGGCATATTCCGCCAACATCTTAATACGATGCTGGAATACTTCCGGCAAATGCTCAATACCTTTGACCGTCTGAACCGGTTTCAAAAGATAGAGCTCTGCCTCGTTACAGCGAATTATCAGAAACTTCTTCCCCCTAATATAAATATATTTGAGGTCGTTTCCGACAAATTCTAGTGTAACGACTTCGCCGCGGCGAAGTTCACTATCTTTTTCTTCCAGCACGAAGCTTAATGTTTCAAGACCTTCGGCAAAAGCCTCAAGGGTTTCCTCTTCCGGCTTCACGCGTGATTCTATTGAATCCGCTTCCACCAACTTGAGGATGAGATGTCTATCATCTACACGCCTCCAAGTTACTGAAAATTTAAGCAAATTCTTCATAATTGTAGAATTTAGGGATTAATATATACGGTTTTTTTAACTCTCAGATAAAAATATGGATTTGATTTTGTTTTAGCATTGTTTTAGACAAAAAGCAACCATTTTCGCAAAAGCACCGTAAAAAAGCGGAGCTTTATACTCCGCTTTGATGATGATTTATTTTTTATTCTTCCTCTTCCGTTTCCGGCGCTGGTTCTTCCTCCGCGTCTGAAGGCTTGGTGTCTATGGAATAGCCCGTGGCGCGAACCGTGCGGATATAGTCCGGACCATATTGGTTTAAGGATTTGCGCAAGCGTCTGATATGAACATCTACCGTACGCGACTCCACATAAATATTATCTCCCCATACAGTTTTGAGCAAAATCTCACGCGAAAAAACTTTTCCCGGGGTTTCCATTAACATCCTGAGCAGACGAAACTCCGTCGGACCAAGGTGAATATAGTTCTCGCCGCGGAAGACCTTCTTTTCTACCAAATCCATACGGATATCTTCAAAAACAAACTCTTTTTGCTTAATCAGTTCCGGCGCGCGGCGCAAGTTTGCTTTGACTCTTGCCATTAACTCAGGCACTGAAAAAGGTTTGGTTACATAGTCATCCGCACCGGCGGAAAGACCTTTGATTTTGTCTTCCTCCTCACCTTTGGCTGTGAGCATTATAATCGGAATATTTTTAATGTCCGGCTTGCTGCGCACAAGTTTGCAGATTTCAACACCAGAAATCTCCGGCAACATCCAATCCAACAAAATGACTGAGGGACAATGGCGTTCAATCTCCGCCAAAGCCTTGTTACCACGCGGCTCCCAGACAACCTCGTAACCTTCTTTTTCCAGATTATATTTCAAGAGCAAAGCTAAGGCTTCCTCATCTTCTATGACCATTACCAATGCCATGACTTTTCTCCAAACGCACAAAATTCTTTTGCTAAAGAGTTTATTCTCTTTGTCTTAAAATTACCTTAAAGCTTCTATGTTTTTGCGGAAATTACGCCCGGCAAAAACCGATGTTCCGGCAACCAAAATATCCGCGCCGACAGAAATGCACTCTGCCGCCGTCATCGGGTTTATGCCGCCGTCTACCTCTATTTTGATATCTCTATCACCTATCATCGCTTTAATACGGCGAATCTTTTCCAACTGGCTGTCCAAAAAGACTTGTCCGCCAAAGCCCGGATTAACTGTCATAACCAAAATGACATCTGTTTTATCCAAGACATAGTTCAAGACATCTTCCGGTGTGGAAGGATTGAGTGAAACACCAGCCTGACAGCCCGTTGCACGAATGACATCCAAGGTTCTGTCCAAATGCGGGCAAACTTCTGCATGGACCGTGATGATATCTGCGCCGGCTTCTGCAAACCAAGAAATCATATCATCAGGGTTAGTTACCATTAAATGAACATCAAAGGGGAGTTTGCTATAGGGGCGCAGTTGCTTAACGACTCCGGCACCGAAGGTTAAATTCGGAACATAATGACCATCCATAATATCCCAATGGATGAGGTCTGCTCCTGCTTGTTCTACCTCTTCCAAATCCTTGCGCAGAGCCGAAAAATCTGCCGAAAGCATACTTGGGGCGATTAAAACCATTGTCCTTACTCCTCTCTTGTTTTTTTAAATCATAAACCAGAGATTCGGGAATTACCAGCAAAAAGTATTTCAAAAAAAATATTATTATATTACCGTTGGTTAGCTTAATCTTAAAAATCTTCGGTTGACATTTTGCGGAAAATTTGTCAATGTAATGACAAATTAGTCAAAAAAGTAAAGTTTTCTATTATTCCGTTCGGATATTATATAATGCGTTCGCATGCACTCTTATGACGCTATAGTTCTTAAGCAAATTTTCGTGAAGGGATTTTTCTGAACACCAGACTAAACTCCAAATAAATGTAAAGAGTGTTCGGGAAAAAAAGAGAACCTGCAAATCCACAAAGATTTGCAGGTTCTTGATTTTAAAGATTATAAAATCTTAGATTTCGCCGTCAGCATAGCGTTTTGCCATAACAGACATCGGCATAACCTTAATGCCATCTGCATGACCAGCCGCACCGAATGCAATGTAACGAGCTTCGCAGACTTTCTGCATCTCTTCAATTGCGGGTTTGAGATATTTGCGCGGGTCAAACTCTTTCGGGTTCTCGGCAAAAATCTTGCGGATAGCACCTGTGATAGCCATACGGCAGTCCGTATCTACGTTTACTTTGCGAACGCCGGACTTAATGCCTCTGACAATCTCTTCTACCGGAACACCATAAGTCTGCGGAATAGCGCCGCCGTAAGCATTAATCAAATCTTGCAGTTCTTGCGGAACAGAAGATGAACCATGCATAACCATATGCGTATTCGGCAATACTTTATGAATCTTCTCAATAACATCAATTGCCAAAATTTCACCATCAGGCTTACGGGTGAACTTATAAGCACCATGAGATGTGCCAACGGCAACAGCTAGAGCATCAACATGAGTATCTTCAACGAATCTCTTAGCTTCCTCGGGGTCGGTTACCAAACGCTTCTTATCAATTACGCCTTCGGCACCATGACCATCTTCCTTGTCGCCTTTACCGGTTTCCAAAGAGCCGATAACGCCTAACTCACCTTCAACAGAAGCGCCAACGGCATGCGCACGGGCAACAACTTCGCGCGTTACTTTAACATTATATTCATAAGAAGACGGAGTTTTGCCGTCTGCTTCCAAAGAACCATCCATCATTACGGAAGAATAGCCATTAACAATGGCTGATTGGCAGATGTTAACTGAAGAACCGTGGTCTTGGTGAATACAAATCGGAAGTTCAGGGAACATCTCAATTCCGGCAGCAACCATATGACGAATCATCGGGTCTCCGGCGAATTTGCGTGCGCCGGTTGAGGTTTGCAAAATAACCGGGGCATTGACTTTTTTTGCAGCCTGCAAAACAGCCAGAACCTGCTCCATATCGTTAATGTTAAATGCCGGAACACCATAATTGTTCTCGGCGGCATGGTCAAGAATCTGACGCATTGTTACTAAAGGCATAGTTTTCTCCTTATCTGTTTAATTTTTGCTATGTCGTAATATAGACTGTTGCCCAACTTTTGCAAGATTTTTCTTAGCTCGCGTGGAAATCTTCCCTTTCCAAGCTCTTGCTTGCTTTCATCAGCAAAATATGGTATAATAAACAATGTTTTGCAGGATAATTATTCAGTTAGGGGAGAATAATATTGCCGCAAACGCAGAGAATCACTCAATCTTCAAATAAGCTTAAGCTTGCGTCTGCGCTTGGCTCTGCTTTATGGCGGCAAAATTTGGATGCAAACAAAATTTCATCCTCTCCTAAATATGCTTCCGTTTACAGTCTAAATACCGTACATGCTTCCCAAGATGACTTTAAGCAAAATTTGCTTGAAGTGCGCCTTAATGATATTGCCTCAAAATATTGCTCAGAAAAAAATATTGCTCCGGTTTCCGTTTCTGTTGCAAAAGTTAAGGTTACCGCGACCAAAAATGCAGATGGTGCTTTTGTTCCGCTCTATGCAAATAATACTATGGTGGAAAAACATCTGCAGCCGACTCAATTTCATATGCGCTCAGAAAATCTGCCTAATATGATTCAGGTCTTTGTATTTGAAGCGGACGCAACCCAAATGGGCAATAATGCTACGGATTATCAGGCAATTCTGGACGAAGATTATAATAGCACACCCAAGATTGAAAAAGCTCTTCGCCGTGAGCTTTGGCAACATACGCTTATTGAAAGATGCCGCAAAAAGGGTTTAACTATGGCTGATTTGGCCACATTGGATGTTATTCGCATTTTGCAAGTGCATGATGCCTTTATTAAATCCGGCTTGGCAGAAGAACTTATTGAACAACGCGCAGATTATCTGAAAAACCGCGATATTAACCTTATTGATGACAAATTTATTCTTTATAAAAAAGCTTTGCGCGACAAGCTGATTAAACCGGATAATCTTGAAATTTCTAATGGCGAAGCGGCCTTGATTGCCGATTGCGTTCAAGACTTGTTTAATGCTAAAGCAGATTGCGATTATATGCAGGGGCGCGTGCAAGCCTTTGTTCTTTGCCGCAAAGGAACTTTAGCCTCCAACCAAAAGGCCGAACAGATTTTTGAGGATTTTATGCAAGTTTGTGCCGAACATGAAATTAATGGTAAAACTACTAACCTTATGTTCAAACAAAGCAAAGAAAACTTTATCTCGCAAAGCACAATAGATTTATTGAAACAGCTTGATAAAAACCTCTTTGCCAAACGTGATGAAGAAGCTGTTTCGGCTTATTTTCACTATGACAAAGAAGACTTGCAGAAAACACTTAATGAGGTTAAAAGCTCTATTCTTAAATTTTATAAGGGCAAAGAATATTTGCGCTAATATTTAAGCTGCTTTCTTTTTGAACTGGGCATTATACAATGCCTTATATGCACCGTTCTCAATATTCAGCAAGCTCTCATGTGTGCCTTCTTCAACAACCTGACCATCATTTACAACCACGATTTTGTCCGCGTTCTGAACCGTTGACAAACGGTGTGCAATAACAAATACCGTACGATCTTTCATCAGGTTATCTATAGCTTTTTGAACGACCGCTTCTGCCTTATTATCCAAGGCAGAAGTTGCCTCATCTAAGATGACGATTGGTGCATTTTTTACAAAGGCGCGCGCAATGGCCAACCTTTGGCGTTGTCCGCCGGAAAGCATGGCTCCTCTCTCGCCGATTTCGGTATCAATACCGTTTTCAAGGCCTTCCACAAAATCATCTAAGTATGCCATTTTGAGAGCTTTTTCAATCTCTTCTTGTGTGGCATTTTCTTTGCCTATGATAATATTATCGCGGATTGTTCCCTCAAACAAAAAGTTGTCCTGAAAAACGACAGCTATGTTATCGCGCAAAGATTCCAGGCTCAGATTACGGATATCCTCGCCATCAATTCTTATCGCTCCTGATTTGACATCATAAAAACGCGGCAACAAGTTAACTAATGTGGTTTTTCCGCCGCCGGAATTTCCGACAATAGCCGTTGTTGTACCGGCTTTTACTTTGAGATTGATATTTTTTAATACCGGTGTGTCTGCAATATACTCAAAGCAAACATCTTCAAAACAAATATCTTTTTTAATTTGCTTTAAGTCTTTGGCATTTTTCTTATTTTTAATTTCAGGGGTAATATCTAAAATATCCAGAACACGCTCAATTGCCAAGAATGAGACCTGAACATTGTTAAAGTTTTTACCGATACTTTTTATCGGCGTATATAACATTACCAAAGCTGTGATAAAAGAAACAAAGTTACCGCTGGTAATTGTGCCGTTAACAATCAAATAGCTACCATAACCAATGACACCGCCGATACCTACAGAAACAATCACGTGCATTAACGGGGTCATCCAAGCCGTGCGCTGAATCATCTTCATTGTTAACTTGAAAATCGTGCGCAAGGTGTTATCAAATTTATTATAAATCTTTTGTTGTTGGTTATAAGAATAGATTGTCTTAGCTCCGGAATAGGTCTCGTTATAATTCGTAAATATTTTTGAGGCTTCCGTAACATTCTTCAGCACGATGTATTTAATGCGGCGTTTAACTGAGGCTAAAGGCATTAGGGCGCAAATCAAAACAACAATTGCAATGATAGATAGTTGCCAAGAATTATATATCAGCACACAAATTAAAGAAAGTGATGAGAAAAGTCTGGAAACAAAGAGTTTCAGATTATCCAACAAGCCCGTACAAGCCATATCTGCATCACTTGAAAAGCGTTGCATTATGTAGCCTGAGTTGTTTTTGTCATAAAAAGAAATATCCAAGCTAACCAGTTTTTTAAACAAAGCTCTTTTGAGGTCGTGATTTATTTTTGTTCCGACCCAAGTATTCAAATAGGTCGCTGCATAATTCAAAAAGCCTTGTACTGTGGTAAAAGCAACAATCAACAACGGAATATAGGCCGGAGATTGGTCAGTTTTATCTACCAAAACCAAATCCATATAAGGCTTTAAGGCCCAAGCAACTACAGAGTCCAAAGCTCCTATCGGAATACACAGCAACAAACCAATAAGAGCCCTTCCCCAATAAGGCTTCACAAACGGCCACATTTTTTTATAATGCTGCGAAAAATTTATTTCTTTTCCTTCGGGTATTAGTTTTTCTGCCATAATTATTTCCACGTTGTTATAAAATTCTGACGTATCTTAATCATAAAGCTCAATTTATGCAAGCCCAAACCTACAACAGCCCCAAATACTTTAATATCACGTAAACCGCCGCTGCCTGCATGAACAGTATAAACCAAAACATGGATTGGTAACTGCGTTTTTTGTTTTTGTGATGAAACAGTCTTTGTGCCAGCAAGGCTCCGCTCCAACCGCCCAAAAACTCTAACGTATGTAAGTTGATTTCGGGCACGCGCCAAGCTCCTCTTATCGCCGCACGCTTGTCCACCCAGTAGGCTAAAATTGTTACCAAATTTATGAAAACGAACTGGAAAACAACAAACAAAAGCAACGTTTTTGCGCCAAAGACAGAGGCCCTAAAATAGTGCGTTTCTATATAATATGCTGTTAAAATAACTAAAGCGGCATGCAAAATGTAAAAGCTGTTTTTTTGCAACGGGCGAATCAAGGCCAATAGACCAATTAAGATAATAGAATACGTAATTACCATAAACTTTCTTCCTTTGTGATGTCTGTTTTATCTTTCAGGTGTTTGTTCGTTTTCTTAAAATCCGGAACCAGATCCGAACGTTTATCCCCTAAAGCCAATTTCATATCTATTTCTTTAGCTGTTTCTCGGGCTAAAGCTAAACGCACCGAGGAAGACGGATGTGTACTGTCTGATTCGTAAACATAAATATCCATCGGGCTCAGTGCGCCTAAAAGTTTTTGCATATCTCCGGCTTTGTGATAATCATATCCGGCTCTGGCTAAAAGATAGAGGCCGACATAATCTGCCTCCATTTCAAATTCTTGGGAGTAAGCATTCCAGCCGATAGATGCCGCAGTATCTGTTGCACTGCCATCTCCACCCAAAGATAAATCTATAGCAGCACCAATTAAGATACCGATTGTCATATTGGTTTCTCCGGCCTCTCTATGTCCTAAGACATTGTGCGCCAGCTCGTGAGCAACCACCGCAGCCAAAGCCGTATCATCAGAAACATAATCCATCAATCTTGCCGTCATTATGATGCTATCCCCGGTAGCATAAGCATTAAGCTCTGGGGCTGTGTCATTTACACCTATATAGTAAGGACAGACCATATCCGGCTGAAAAGAAAACTTTTTGATTTTTCCGTTACGCTCTACTTCCAGTTCTATCGGAAGACCATTGCCGCTTTTATACATCTGTTCATAAATGACATTAAAAACCTCATTATTATCATCTTCTTCAGAAACGAGCATTCCGTTAATGCTTACCAGTCTATCGCCCCTTTTCAGACCTGCTTTATCTGCCGCGGAATTTTTGTAAACACCTTCAATCCAAACTTCTCCGGTTTTTCGGTTATAGATGGATTGGGTATCATCATGTTCTTCTTTCAAGATGTCGTAGTAGCCGCTCCATTTCCAAACATTCAGACGATTTATGCGCATAAAATCAACACCGATATCGGCCAAAAGTTTGCGATCACACATTTCTTGTCCGGTTGATTTGCGAAGGTTGTATGCTATTTCTCCCAAACGCTGACGACGTTCTGTTGAAAGCTGGTAATAATAACGACGAAGTTCTTTGCGCACATCTTTCATATCATAACTATTGACTGTGGGAATGGTGGGACGGCGCACCGTAGGGGTCGCACAAGAGCTTAAAAAAGCCACCGAAAGCAAGCAGAAAAGCAAATGTTTCATTTTATAGACCATGGTGTTAAGATAAATGATATTGGTTAATCTAAACGATTATTTTATAAATTGCAATTAGTGAATAACTTTAAAAACTTATGTTAAAATAAGAAAAAAGCTTATATAGTGAAGGCAAATGAGTTTAATGAGGATATGTAATCCATGAAAAAATTGTTACTTTTGCCCGTTGCTTTGAGTCTTGTTGCCTGTGAGGGGACAATCTTTGGCCCGAAAAAAGAACCGGTGTTTGTCATTGACAGCCCTTATGCCTATGAACAGACAAATGATATGTTGATGCCTGAGGTTTATGCTTTGGCTGCTACGCGTTCGGTTAATAAGATGTTAGACCATAGCGCTGAAATTTATGAAAATAATCCCGCACCCAAGCTCTATATTACGGAATTTAAGAAGCTCAGTAAGACTTTGCCTGATGGTTTGTATTATGCCAAAGACACAACAAAACAAATTATTGAAGGCTCACGTACTTATATCGTAGTTAACAATCTCAACGATGCTGATTATTACTTAGAAACACAAATTAAGGAAATTCAGACTCAGAATTCGGAATCTCCGATTATTGAGTATAAAATTGTCTTAAATGACAAAGACAACAATAAAATTAATGAATGGACGGAAACCATCCGTCAGCTCCAAAATGATGATAAAAGCTGGTGGTAAATGAAACTTATTTTTTATGGCATTGGTTTATTTTGTTGTTTGACGACCAAAATCGTTTTGGCCGAGGAGGCTGTTGTCTCGGCAGATAATGGTGCTATTCCGATTAAAGGTACTGCTTGCGAAAATTTTAACGCAAATGAGGCAAAATCTACCGTACGTGTCAGGGTTACGGATAAGGCGAGTTTTTTCGCTGTCAATAGCATAAACGAAGTTAGTTCTTTTCGTGATGGCATGAACGAACATGACTATAATGTGTTAGTCTATGGCTTGGTTGACAATGCTATTGAGGATATGACAGCTAAGACCACAAAACAAACAGATGATGAATTGTGCGTTGAGGTCAGCGGATATATCAACCTTGATAATATTTTGCAGGCAGTTACCGAACAGGAAAAAGCATCTTCTGCTTCGGACATGAACAATCAGGAATCGATGACCGAAATTGTTAATGACGTGAACAACAGTTATTCGGAGTTACCCAATACACCTGCAGCTGTTATTCCTCCCTCAGATGAGGCCGTTATTGAAAAACATAAAGCACCACTTTCTCAAACAGAGGCTGTTCCTCTTGAGGCTGAAGAAAAAGCTCAAGTTCTACCTTTGACTACTGGAGAGAATTCTCCTCTGATTGATGATAATCGGGGTTTGATTTATATTGCCCCAACGGAGTTTTTTGATAAGACCACCTCAGATGCTCATGCTCAAGTTTTGCGCGAGATGTTTGAAAATGATAATGATTATTTGATTACTGATAAAAAAGATCTGGCTGACTATATTATAAAAACCAAAGTTTTGCGCGCCAAAGTTGACCCAATAAATTCCAGCACAAACAGGTTGCAGATGGTAGTTTCGGTTGAGGCTGAATTTCCGGATGAAAAAGCTTCAGCCATAGAGCACCAAAACCGCTTTGTTTTGTTTAACAACGGTGAAAACGAGCAAGAAGTTGCTGCCAAGCTTTTAAAAAAGCTATTTGCTGCGGCAGGAGAAAAGATAAAAGATAAAGTCAACCAAGCCGAGCGCCGCAGAAGGCCGGATAAAGCTTTGCCGGAAATTATTACGCCGACAGCTAAATAAGCGGTGTTGCGTAAGAGCTTATGGGTAATACTGCAAAGCTTAAATTGTTAAGCTTCTTTGTTCCTTTGGCGGCACAAACTGCAGAAACTTGGATATCTAAGTTATCTTTAAGTTTGCGGTAGTCTAGTATTTCTTTACCGACATAAAGCAGAATTTCTAAATCGGTGAATCCTCTATCCGTATAAATATTAAACTCATAGGCACAGAGTGTGTCTTTTACCATATCCAAGACACGCCGTTGAATCCCTTTAAATGTTTCGGTGTAGTTGAGATAACGATAAACAGCCGTAAAATCTGTCAGGGCTTTTTTGGCTCCGGCCGACATCAGCTGAGAAGCGACTTTTTCCAACACCATAACCTGCCCTGAAGCTATGGCATATTTTAGAAATAAATGTCCGTAATCATTGATATAATCCGTCATTTTCTCAAAATAAGGTTTGAGCAAAATTGAAGCCATTTCTATCAAACCTAAATTGAGTAAATCGTTAATATAAACTCTTTCAATTTCCGGCTTCATTGTTCCACCGATTTCCCAAATGCGATATGCAACAGATTTGGCTTTTTGATGATTTCCAAGCATTAATTCTATTCGTAAAAAAACGGTCAATCCATCCAGATTTTGTGGAGCACTACGCAATAGCTCATAGACTTGGCGTTCATAACTTTCTATTTGGGCTCTGTCTTCATAAGATTGGACAGACAGCAACCGTAAAAAGCCTGAAAATTCTGTCGGTTTTTGGGGGGCTACGCTACCTGCGGAATTGTGTAATGGTTGAGGTAAGGTGCTTTGTGTATCTGCCATCTTATTTTTTCTCCAACATAAAAGTTACCGGCCCATCATTAATCAAAGATACTTGCATATCTGCCTGAAAAATACCGTTTCCGACATGCAATCCTTTGGCGCGCAAACAATCTGAAAAATATTCATATAAAGGTTTTGCATCTTCCGGTCGTGCGGCATAATCAAAACCCGGGCGATTTCCGCGCGAGCAGTCTCCGGCCAAAGTAAACTGAGAAACAACTATCAACTCTCCTTTAATATCCAGAACAGATAGATTCATTTTGCCATTTTCATCTTCAAAAATGCGCAAGTTTGAAACTTTATTTGCTAAATAGTCAGCCTGAGACTGTGTATCACCTTTTTCTACGCCAATGAAAACAAGTAAACCTTTTTGAATTGATGATACTATTTTTCCGTCTACTTCCACGGATGACTTTTTTACTCTTTGGACCAATACTTTCATCTATTTTTCCTCTTAAGGTCTATTTAACATAAATTATGTTTAAGATAAATTAATTTTTTATTTTTAATTTATTGGCGAAAAACTTTTATTATGTTATTATTTAGGTGTTATGGAAAACGAGCCTAAGAAAAATTTAAATAAGACCCCCAGCAGAGGCTTGCACAAAAAGAATCTGCGACGGCTTGCTGACGGCATCGTTGTCGGTTCTGTATTTGCTTTGTTTTGTAATACTGTGCTTAACAGTCCTCAGGGAACTTCTCCCGTTGATTATAAAACAAAATTTCCTCTTAATAATACCGAGCTTAATATATCGGCAAAAAGTGCCGGTAAAACAGTCTTATTAACCAAAGCTTCCGAAAATTATACGCCGGTTAAGTATAATGTGGATACTGTTGTTATAGATACCGCATATCTTAAACGAGCTTTTCATACCTTTGGTGGGTATGTCTCCGAAGTAAAAGCAATTTCGCTTAAACATTTTGTGGTTGATACAACAGGTATGTCCCCAACCCAACAAAAAGCGCAAAAGCTTTTAGCGCAAAAGTTTAATAATAAAAAAAGAATAAAATCTACAATTATTCATGAAGTTACGCATAGTTTTAATGATGAAATCGGGCTTAAAGCTTTTGGTATTGGGGTTTTTCAATTTGCTAAAATATGTTGTCATGACGAAATTTCTGCCACAATTTCCCAACTTTTGGACTTTAGGCAGCAATATTTGGAGACGAATGATTTAAGCGTCTTTAAGGGGAATTTTAAATTTTATACTGACGCCATCAAAGAAGGGCGGATTAAACCTGATATTACCCAAATCCCGACAAGCACAGAGTTGGCGCTAATTATGAATGGCTCAAAAAAGCATTGGCAAGAAACGTTACAAAATTATTATGAAAAAGCTCATATGCAAATGACTAAAACTTGGTACAATAAATCTTTTTTCTATAGGCTCAGGGAAAGAGTAGAAGGAAAAAATATTACAAGAAAACATAACGAAGAGTACCTCAAAAGACTTAATTTGTGCTATTCTTTTAATATTCCGATTAAAGATAAAGATGGCATATATAAATCGGTAAATGTTAACTTTGTAAAATTTATGGATCAAGATATTGATATATCCGATAATTTTAAAGAAAACTTGCGTAATTTATGCAAGACTTCTTTTCGGGAAGGATACCAACTTTATAAGAAAGCACTTAAAGCTACAGAATATGTTCAAGCAGCAGAGGCACGAAAAGTAAAAGGCGAAGATACTATCATTATTCCACAAAGAAACGCTCATTTTATCAAGCAAAAATCACGATAGGCAAAGGCCCCGAGATTTAGGGGCTTAATTTTTAGCCAAAAAAATTTTATGTAGGCTCATTAATGGTAGACAAAAAAAATTGTAGTCTCATTAATAGTTGACTCTTTGTGCAAATCAGTGTATCCTAATATTCAGATATGGACTTTAACTTCGAATTATTGGGAGATTTGCTATGCGGAACTTGCTCTTATCTACTGTTACTTTACTTGTGGTACCGGCTGTTGCCATAGCCGCTCCCAACTTTTCTTCACATACACACAACACACCTATTGAGTTAAAGCCCATATCCTCTTCTTCAGGACTTAAACTCGCCGGCGTTTGCTTCTTGGGTGCCGGAGATTGCGGCGACGGCGGTTTCGGCTCTATTGACGGGGACGGCGGTTATGATGTTGATTCTGAAACACAATGTATCAATGAAGGTTATGTTAAAAATAATTGTAATAGTGTCCAAACACCTACAGCCTATTGTCCTTATGATAAATCTTATATAAGCGGGTGTAAATGCGCCTCTAACCTTATTTCTTGTCCGGCAGGACAAGTTGGTGAAGGAGATGCTTGCGAAGGAAAATATGCTTCTTGTAAATGCGACCCGAATCTTATCTCTTGTCCAAGCAACAAAACAGGCTCCGGCGTAAGCTGCGGCGGAAAATATGAAACTTGTGTTTGCAAAGCAGAATATCAATATACATCATCAAACTGTATCTCTCCGCGTTCGCTTTCCGGTTCTTCCTGCGACGGAAAATATACGGAATGTTCTTGCCCCAAAGGGGTTGATGAAGGAGAATTCGGATGTAAAGAATATTATGCTTCTCCTTGCTCTTCTGTCTGCAAGGTGGCTTATCCTGATAATTGCCACAGCAGAACCGACAACAACTCTCAGACCTATGGTTGTATGAAATATTATGACGATTGTCCGACAAAATGCGAAACTCCTTATAAAGACAACTGTCGCAACCGTACGGAAGTTACCGTTCCGGCAAACGCAACATGCTCTACCTATTTTTCTGACTGTTCTTCAAAGTGTTCCGAATGGAAATGTGCTTCAGGATATGAGCTTAAAGACGGAATTTGTACACAGACTTGTGGGACCAACTATGTTTATGATGACTCAAACTGCCCAACTGATAGTTATTATCATTGTTCAAAAGTTTGCAATAACAAATACAGTGATTGCAAAACTTTGCTTTGGACAGGAAATTTAGTTTATAAAGCTGGTCAACCTTATGCTATTTCGGAACAATATTGTCCCGGTCCGGTAAAAGATTTTACAGCTCACGCTCAACTTTTTATTGAAAAGAATTCAATTTCCAACGGTAAGAACACTTACAGATTGTGCTCTACCGGGGATCAGACTTGTCATAATATTGCTATGTCAGCAATCTATGATAGAAAAGATACGCCAAACGATATTACTATTAATGTTTCTGCTGATATGAACTGCGGTAATGAAGTAATTTATAATAGCGACAACTGGTATGGCGCTGTAAATATGATAATTAACGGTAACGGGCATACATTTACTTTTGATTCCCCTTCCGGTTATGATTTCTATAACGGTAGTTTAGGCAGTAAACTTACAATTAAAAACTCAAAAATTGTAAGTAGAGTATCTTCTTTGCCTTATGATGAAAATCCTTGTCCGGTTTATGATGCCGGTACTGAATATAACAGAGGAATCACACGGAGTACTTACGCAGATTCCAATGTTATTTTAGAAAATGTTACAATAGAAACGCAACATGCTGTTGGCGATAGAGCCATATTTAACGGAAATAACTCTATTAAAATGGTTTCAGGAGGTGTTACAAGCGCTACAAATAAAGAATTGGGATATATTGATGTTCAAAATGGAACAACAAAAATTTCCGGCTTCTCCAAAACAACAGGTCTTGGCGGTATGGTTGTTAGAGGCGGCGTAACCAATCTTAATATGCAGGGTAAAAAAGCTGATTTATATATGCTGGGCGGGACAATTAATGTTTGCGCTGATAGCGTTGTTATTTATAGATCCAGCACCGGCGGTGTTGTTAACTCATCGACATCGGATGTTGATGTTCCCTCCCATCTTAAAGATTCGGTCAAAATAAATGTTGTATCTGATTTGTGCGACAAACTGGCTTTTTAGAACTTGTGTGTGGGAGACTGGCTATGAAGAAGTCATGGTTGTTATTTTGTTTACTTGGCGGAAGTGCTTTAGCTAAAACCGATTTGTTACTGGCATCAGATATTCTTTCATGGCCAAAATCTGATAATGTTTTGTTCCAAGGACTTTCTACTTATGCAGAAACTAACAAAACATATAAAACCGCATCCATTTGTTTTCTTGGATTTGGCGACTGTGATGATGGCGGTTTCGGTAAGGGAGATGAAAATTATAATCTTGATACTGCGGCTCAATGTAAAAATGAGGGCTTTGTCTTAAATAATTGTAGCTCGGTCCAAACTCCAAAATCTTATTGTCCTTATAACAAATCATATATTTTGGGGTGCCAATGCTCTTCTAATTTGGTAGCTTGTCCTGCCGGACAAATTGGAGAGGGTGCGAGTTGCGACGGAAAATATGCCTCTTGCACTTGCGATACAAACCTTATCTCTTGTCCTAGCAATAAGGTCGGCTCAGGAGCAAGTTGCGGCGGAAAATATCAATCTTGCGCCTGCAAACCCGAATATATTTATACTTCATCAAATTGTACTTCTCCTCGTTCTCTTTCCGGCTCATCTTGTGATGGAAAATATACTAGCTGTGTTTGTCCAAACGGTGTTAGTTCGGGAGCTTATGGCTGCGAAACTTACTATTCTTCTCCTTGTTCCGCCGTTTGCCAAAAAGCTTATTCAGATAATTGTCGAAATAGAACTTCCGTCTCAACGCCTTATGGCTGTGCTGAATATTGGTCTGACTGTGCTTCAAAATGCAAAACAGCCTATAATGATAACTGCAGGAATCGTACTGCCGTAACTTGTCAGTATGGTTGTGCTTCTTATTTTGGCGACTGTCAATCTAAGTGCCAGACTTGCAAAACCAACAATTGTGATAACAGAAACGCTGTTGCAGCTCCTTACGGATGTCAAGTTTATTGGGCTGACTGTACATCTAAGTGCCAAATTGCATACCCAGATAACTGTAGAAATAGAACTCCGGTTTCTGTACCTGCTAATGCAACATGTTCTTCTTACTATTCAGATTGTTCGTCTAAATGTTCTTCTTGGTTATGCAATGACGGTTATAAACGGGACAATGATCTTTGTGTTCCCAGCGGGCCTGTTTGCCAAATCGGATACATTTATTATAGTGATAATACTTGTGTGGCTGCCGATAATCATAATAAAGATAAAACCGTTTTGGGTATTGTTGTTTATGTTACCGATGGCGGAAAGCATGGGCAAATTGTTTCAATCAATTATTTATCTCGTTTGATGTGGTCTACAGAGAACGTAAATATTCCAACCTTACCTGATTTATCTGAGACGTATGCCATTGCTGATTTTGACAGTTGCGGGAATACTGATAAAATAACCTCTTTTGGTGATAAAAGCAAATATCCTGCGGCATGGGGGGCAAGAAATTATGCGCCGACACCCGAGACAAAAGGAAAATGGTGTTTGCCTGCTGCCGGAATATTAAGCAATATCTACAATAATCTTGTAGAAATACGAAACACCGTAAGTGTCTTAAATTTATCTACTTATAGTGATATTACACGTCTAACTACTCCCTCTTCAACAGAGATTGATGAAGGTTATATCTGGGTATCCAGTTATAGCAGCGCATATGTTGACCACGGAATAGACGATACTTTTTGGAAAGTTAGAGAGTATTATATTTTCCCTGTTTTAGAATATTAACTCCATATAAAACAAAACCTTCTTCTATCTTCTGATAAAAGAAGGTTTTGTTTTATATATTAGGTATTATTTCTTCAGCAAGTTTTTGACACTGTCTACGACTTCTTCCAGAGTGATGCCGAAGTAATCATACAATTGTTCTGCCGGACCGGATGCGCCAAAGCCATCCATACCGATGATATCACCATGCAAGCCGACATATTTTTCCCAGCCAAACTTAGATGCGGCCTCGATTGCTATACGCGGTGCCGTACCCAGAATTTCTTCCTGATAATCTATCGGCTGTTTGTCAAACAACTCCGTGCAAGGCATAGAAACAACCGCAACTTCTATCCCCTCTTCTTTCAACTTCTCCATTGCGGCAACAGCCAAAGAAACCTCTGACCCCGTGGCAATCAAGGTAGCCTGACGCTTCTTTTTATCGCCACGGATGATATAGCCGCCGCGTGCCGTCATATTCAGCTCGGCAGAATCTCTTAACATCGGCAAGCCCTGACGTGTCAAAGCCAAGATGCTCGGCGTGTGTTCTTCTTCCAGTGCGAGCTGCCATGCTTCCGCCGTTTCAACAACATCGCAAGGACGGAAAGTTAAGATATTAGGCATACAGCGATAAGATGCCAAATGTTCAATCGGCTGATGTGTCGGGCCGTCTTCGCCGACACCGATAGAATCATGCGTTAAGACATAAACCACACGCAAGCCCATTAACGCTGCCAAGCGCATAGCCGGACGCATATAATCCGAAAATACGAAGAATGTTCCACCGTAAGGAATTGCGCCGCCGTGCAAAGCCAAACCGTTCATTATGGCTCCCATAGCGTGCTCTCTGATGCCATACATTATGTTATTGCCGTTATAGTCCTCTCGGGTTACGGTTTTCATTCCCTCTACAAAAGTCAGGTTAGATGCGGCCAAGTCTGCCGAACCGCCGATGATTTGCGGAATGTTTGGCACAATCGCCTGCAAGCAAAGCTGTGAAGCCTTTCTTGTGGCAACTTTTGTGCCTTCGGCAATGGATTTCTTCTTCAACTCATTCAAATCCTTATCCCAATTTTTGGGCAAGCGGTCATTGATATAATCCAAAAATTCTTTGCCGGCAGCTTGAGCTTTTTTATCCCAAGCCTTATATGCCTCTTCATTTCTTTTGCCGGCTTCTCGCCATGCGTTCAAAATATCTTCCGGAACTTCAAAAGGCTCATAATTCCAATTTAAGTTCTGACGCATTGCCGCAAGCTCTTCCGCTCCCAAAGGAGAACCATGGCACTTTGAAGTTCCGCACTTGGTCGGTGCACCAAAACCAATCTTGGTCTTGCAAGCAATCAGGGTCGGTTTGTCAGACTTCTGCGCCTGAGCAATGGCTTTTTCAATCTGCTCATAGTTGTGGCCGTCTATCTCAATGGTATTCCAGCCTACAGCCTGAAAGCGCATAATCTGATTGGTTGAGTTTGCTTTATCTACCGTGCCGTCTATGGTGATATTATTGTTATCCCAGAGCACAATCAACTTATTCAAACGTAAATGTCCGGCCAGTGAAATTGCCTCTTCGGAAATACCTTCCATCAAGCAACCATCGCCGTTGATAACATAAGTATAGTGCGCGCATAAATCATCGCCAAACTTGGCATTGATTATTCTTTCAGCCAAAGCCATACCAACAGCTGACGAAATTCCCTGCCCCAACGGACCAGTTGTCATATCAATTCCGGCTAAGTGGCCATATTCCGGGTGTCCTGCCGTCTTGGCGCCAAGTTGGCGGAAGTTGCGCAAATCATCAACGTTAATATCCTTATAACCCAAAAGATAGAGCAAAGAATACATCAGCATAGAACCATGGCCGGCTGACAAAACAAAGCGGTCGCGGTCAAACCAACGCGGCTCGCTCGGGTTTATTTTCATAAACTTTGTAAACAAAACCGTGGCAACATCTGCCATACCCAAGGGCATGCCGGGGTGGCCTGATTTTGATTTTTCAATTGCATCCGCGCTCAAAAACCTAATGGCATTTGCCATATCAGAAAGTTTGTGGTTTTGCAAAAATGTCATTCTTTTATGCTCCTTAATTATTCATCAACATAGCGATAATCTATGTCAAATGTGCGTTGATTGTATTTGGCTTCTTCCGGCGTGATATACAGCCCGAGATTGATGTCAAATTCATATTTCATTTCCGGCGGGATTTTGACCTCAACCGAATCCGCCGTATAGATTAATTCCTTCTCGTTTTCGGGAATAGTTACAGACAAGTAATAAGTCTTTTTACCCAAATATGCCGGAGGACCTTTTATTGTTTCGGTATAGTAAGCAAAGTGGACGTCCGTTTCATCACTTTTCCGCAGGCGTTTGATTTTAAACACGGGATTGATGACCGCTTTGTCGCGGTTAACTCTGGTGTCAAAATAGCAATGACCTTCATAACCGATGAGCGAAATTTGAAATTCCTCACGGTAATTGACTATTTGTGTTAAATACGAAGAATCGCGCGGAATATTCACCCGCGGACACATTTTTCCGCCATCTCCGCCCAAACGGCAAGCCGCCACACAAAAAACAAAAAATAAAACAAGAATTCGGCTACGCATTTTTCTTTCCGTCAGTTTTTTGTTTACTATATACGAGGGCTTTTATTTTGTAAACAGCGCAACCAGCTCGCTGTGGTTAGAATAAGTAAATTGATCAACGATAGTTATTTCTACAAGTTTATATCCACCTTCAATCAACTTATTGGCATCATTAACAAAGGTCCCGGGATTGCAGGAAACGGCAATAACTTTCTCCGGCCTCTCATTAAAGGGCAAGGCCGCCAATTCAGCCACCTGAGCTGCGGCTCCTGCTCGCGGCGGGTCAAACACCACCGCCGAAAAGCCTTGCAGCTCTTTTACGTCCAGCGGATATTTGAAAAGGTTTTTGGTTATGATTTCAATGTTTGAAATCATATTTTTATTCACGCTACGACGAAAACCATCCAGTAATCTTTCCGAAGAATCTACAGCGATAATCTTATTTTTGGTATTTCGCGCCAAAGGGTAGGAAAATGTACCGACACCGCAAAATAAGTCTGCAATTTTACCTGTGGTCTCGCCAAGATATTTTAAAACCAATGAAACCAAAGCTTGCTCGCCTTCTCTAGATGGCTGCAAAAATGTTCCGGCCGGAATATATACAAAAGTATCGGCTATTTTGATATAAGGCGCTGATTTTTCTACAATCGGCTCGGCCTCAGCATCGGCGCGTTGTCTGTGTGAAATTCGGATGACATTATCCGCAGTTTGTGCCTGCTCAAAAATAGCCATTCTGTGCCCAAGTTCCGGCTTATTTTCAAACTCCAGCACAATATCTATGCCATTATCCGCCTCACAAAGCCAAATATCTCCGCCTTCAAGAAAGGTTTGAACTACTTTCTTGCCTTTTTTCTTTGAGCTGAACGGGATGGCACAGACTTCTTCCAAAAGTTTACGAACAAAGGGCAATGCCTCATTGAGCTTTGGGGTTAGCAAAGCACAGGTTTCGCAGTCCACAATGTTTTTGCTTGCGGCCTCATTAAAACCTAAAATGACCTTACCTTTTCTTCTCGCAAAAGCCATGGAGGCTCGGCGCCGTGTGCCGTCCGACACAAAAATGGGTTCACCGAAGCTTATGCGCTCTGCTTTGATTTGCGACAAAAGCTTTTTAACCGCCGAAATTTTATTTTCGCGGTATTGTTCTTGTGAAAGCTGGCGATTTAGGCAACCGCCACATATATCAGCATATGGGCAGAGCATTGTTTATTTCATATCCTCATCATCAAGACCTAATATTGGAATGTAATCATCTTGCGGTTTGTTTTGCTCTTGGGTTTGAGGTGTTTTTTGCTCCTCTATGTTAGTATTGTTTTCTGCAATATGATTGGCTCCGATACCATCCAACAAGGATATTTCCTCTGCTGCCTCTTTTTCAAAAACGGGGTGAAGTTGACTTGCTTCATCTTTATGTGGTGTTTCCGCACTGCTATTAAATTTAGCAAAGTCTGCCTTTGTAAAAAGTTCGCAACGGTTACGACCATTTTCTTTAGCTCTGTACAGTGCTTCGTCCGCCGTTTTAATCAACGTATCTATATTATCTGAGATGTCTGAAGATGAAATACCTATACTTACCGTGAAGTTAAATGGTTTACCTTCATCTGAATAGACAACAATTTTAGAGATTGTCTCGCGCAGACGATTGGCTACAATTTGTGCTTTTTCCGGACCGACATCGGATAAATAGCAAACAAATTCTTCGCCACCATATCTGGCTACAATATCACAATCACGCAGAGCTCTTTCTGCTGTTGAGGAAAGTTCTATCAAAACCTTATCTCCAACTTTATGACCGTAAGTATCATTAACATTTTTGAACTTATCCGCGTCTATCATAAAGACAGAATAGCAACCGCCCTTCATTCTTGCAAGAGAGATGCGCTTGGTTACCTCCTCTTCAAAATAACGACGATTATATAATGAGGTCAGAGGATCACGAATAGCTTGATTTTTAAGAAGAACCTCACGATTTTTGCGCGATGTGATATCTTGAAATGCAGCATAAAGAGCAATATCGTAGTTATAGTCAATAATATTTGCCGAAGCCAAAAGCCAGAAAGGAGTGCTTCCGGTTGAGGTTTTAACCAAAATCTCAAAATCCTGAACAACTTTTTCTTGTTCCAGACGCTCTGTTAACAGCCTGCGATTTTCAGAATCGGCAAAGAAATCTTTCAAACGATAACGTTCAAGTTCTGAAGGCTGAATACCGAAAAGTTTGATGGCATTGTTATTGGCTAAAATGAGTCTGTCATCGCTTAAGCGTGAAATGATAATCGGGAACGGAGATAATTTAATAATTTCTTCTATTCTTTTGTTATATTTCTCTATCTCGGTATCTTTATCTTCCAACTTTTTATTCAAAAAATCTACTTTAATTATTAATAATGCTACGGCCAAACCTGCATAAACAAAAGCAGATACATACCACATAGAGGAAATAAGTTCAGTTGCAATACCTAAAAGCCGACAAATCAGCATAACCGTTACGCCTGCGGTTAAAAGGCCGCCAAGCAAAAAACCTGTTTTGTTTTTGTGTCCGCTTTGAGACCAAAAACTTGTTGAGATATAGGCAAAGCCCGTTAATGGGAAAATCTGGCGCATATAAGAAACCATAACACCATCTTGAGCTATCAGACAGAAATATAAAATAGACACAAGTCCTAACGCGGTGATTGCTCCGATAATTGGAGTATCTGGAATGTTGGACACCAAGAGCTGAGATGCCGATAATGCCAAAAACATCATGGATAAGAGCAAAATAAACAATTCTAAAAAGGCTAAGATATTAATGGATATGCCCAGCTGGACATAATCACTCATCTTATAACCGAACCAACCGCCGACAAATTCTAAAACCAATCCTATAAATAAGTAGCGTATGCCCTTACCTATCTTAATTCCTTGGCCACTAAAACACACTGAAAAAGCTAAGACAGCAAAAGCAACCAAAGTTATTAGAAGATTGGTTCCTGAACTGAATATGTCTATACTACTCATCACATCACCCCAATAAAAAATTTCTTTTTCCGAATTATATTATAGGTATATTGTTAAAATAAATTAAAGCTTTCCGTATTTTTTGTAAAAAAAGGATGATTATTTGAAAAAAATAATATAGCATAGGTGAGCAAGAAAAGCATCTTTATGTAAAAGGATTGAGTATAATGACAGAATCTGCACCAAATCACTATAGCCACAGCTTTGCTCTTAATCTGGATAAACTCCCAACTAAAAAGTCGGATAGAATCGCTTTGCAGATTTTATATCCCGGTATTATTTTCGGCCTGATTTTGGTCCTTCTCGGCATTGTTGAACTGTTTAACGGATTAAATCACAGCAAAACCGATTTTGATTTTATACCCGAAGACGAAGATGTCATCTATCAACCTTTTATGAATCCGACCTTTTTTGATATCGTTATCATCCTTATCGGATTAGGAATTGTGGTATCTTTGCTTTTTTCTTATATTCGCTACAAAAAGATATTTTTTGACGGCAAAAAGATTCAGATTATATCTCGTCCGGTATTCGGTGCAAAAAAATCTATTAAAGAATCGCTTGAGAACTATGAAGGTGTACGTTTCCGTATTGAGTTTTTTCAGTTCGGATTTATGAACAAGAATAAATATATTATTGAGCTTTATCATAAAAACCCAAAAAAAACGGCTCCTTTATATATCTCAACCAAAAGCAAAAATATTCGCAAAATCTGGGAGTATTATGCTAAAAAGCTAAATATGCCGACAATTATTCTGACTGATGAGGGCGAGGTTAAACGTGAAGTTTGTGATCTTGATAAATCCATCAAAGAAATGATTAAGGAGGGCAAGTATATTAATAATTTTAATGAAAGAGACCCTTTACCTCCTTCTATTGCTTATGTGCGGAAAAGAGACAAAACCGTAATCAAGGCACGCAAAATCTTTTGGGATGCTTATAATATTCTTATCGGTTTGGGTTTACTTGTTTTGGGGAGCATTTTGCTTTGTGCCGCTTATCATCATAACTCTACGGTTGAACATTTTTCTAAAGGTTTTGTTTTTGGGCTTTATATTATCGGAGTCTTAGTAATTATGGCTTCTATCTTTGTGCTTTTCCGTAAAGATAAAATTGTGGTCAAAAAAGATAAAATCGTCCTTGTCCATAAATTCATGCTCTTTTCTCGTAAAAATACTGAAATTAAGAAAAAAGACATTGAGGCTGTTGATGTTACTGTTAATCCGGCAACAGGAAGATATTATCTTTCCATTATCTCTGACGAGAGAACCGCTGTGTTTGGTAAAAAAATTCCGGTTGAAGACTTGCGTTGGGTTAAGAAGTTTCTTATTAATGAGGTCGTAAACAGCTAAAAATTGTCAAGTTTTTGAATATTTGGTTGCCAATCTGCGCTTTTGGGTTATAAATAGATTTAGCTTAAATATTGCAAAGGAATAAAACATTATGAAAAAAGAAGTTGATACCGACGAACAGGAAGCTTTTATTCGTGAGGTTAGTGAAGAGGTTAAAAATGATAACCTCAAACAAATGTGGGAAAAATATGGCATATATATTATCCTTTTGGTTGTGTTGGCTCTTTTGGCAGCCGTTAGTTATGAAGGATTTAAGAATTGGCAAAGAACGCGGAGCGAAACTTGGTCTGATACTTATGCTTATGCTCTTAACCTTGAGAATCAGGGAAAATATGATGAGAGCCTTGAGGTCTTGGAAAAGATGGAACAAACCGGCGGCAATATTTATAGCAATGTAGCCAAGCTCCAAACGGCAAACATTTTGTTTGAACAAGGGAAAACAGATGAAGCGGTTGACATCTTAGAAGAAATTGTGGCTGACAAGAGCATTAACAAAAAGTTGCGTGATGTCTCCGCTATTAAATTAGCTTCTTATAAACTGGACAGCGGTTCCTATGAGGAGATAGAGGCTTTATTGAAGCCTTTGATTGAAGAAAACGGAAGTTGGGCCAACATCGCTAAAGAAATGATGGCTATGGCTGCTATTCGGGAGGGAAATATTGATGCCGCTCGCACTCTTTATCGCGAACTGTTAAACACACCAAACTTGCCCGAAGCATTAAAAATGCGCGTTCAGGATATGTTATCAGTTTTAGACGAGGCTGAATAAGTTTTAAATATGGAGAAGGTCATGCAGTTTTTAAAGATGAGGTCTTTGCTGACAGTTGCGGCTGTGGCTGCACTTTGCGGATGCAGTATGTTTGAGAAAGAAAAAATCTCACTAGATGGTGAAAGAATTTCGGTTTTAGACGGTGAGACTGCCTTGCAACCAGATTATGCACCTGATGAAGTTAAGATTGTTTTGCCCGCTCCATATATCAATACTTCTTGGTCGCAGAGTGGCGGCAATTCAACCCACATGATGGGACATTTAGCCTCCGGCAGCAAGCTTAAGGAACTTTGGGATTCCTGCTTTGGTGAAGGTGCTTCTAAAAGAGACTTCTTGATTGCAGCTCCGGTTTCGGCTCACAAAGCTGTGTTTACGATTGATGCAGACGGAATTGTCAACGCCTTTCGTCTTGATGACGGCAGAAAAATTTGGGAAAGACGTTTGAAACCTTTGGTTAAAGACGATATTAGCACCTCTCTTAAGGGTGCTGGATTAGCTGTGTTTGATAAGAAGGTTTATGCCACGACAGGTTTTGGTACGGTTTTTGCCATAGATATGGTTACGGGAAAAATGTTGTGGCGCTATGATACGGGGCTACCTATCAGAATCGCACCAACAGCCGAAAGAGGTGTGCTTTTTGTTCAGACGATAAATAATAAACTCATTGCCCTAAACGGTGTAGATGGTTCTGTTTTGTGGGATTATAAATCTCCTTCCGAAGAAACGACTTTGGTTGGCGGGGCCAGTCCAGCTTACAGTCCACAACAAGATACTATTGTAGCAGCTTTCTCCAACGGCGAACTCCGCGCCTTTAAGGCAAGTACGGGTTCTGCTTTGTGGTCTGACATTTTAGTTTCCAAAAAACGTGTAAACTCGCCGGCAAATATTAATGCCATTAAGGCAAACCCTGTTATTGACGGTACGGTTGTTTATGCTGTCGGCAATAACAATATTTTGGTTGCTATTGATTTGCGTTCAGGAGCCAGAATTTGGGAAAGAGAGATTGGTAGTACCAATCAGCCTTGGATAGCCGGAAAGTTTATGTTTGTACTGAGCAATAATTATGATTTATTTGCGATAGAGAACGCAACTGGAAAAATTGTATGGAATACACAAATTCCGCTCGGAGACACAAAAGAAGAAAGAGTTGGAGTTACAGCTAGCGGCCCAGTTTTGACAGGAAACAGATTGTTGGTTCCGACCTCTAACGGACATGTTTTTGCTGTTTCTCCTTATACTGGAAAGTTGCTTGGCTATATTGAACTTGCCGATGGCGTTTCAACCTCACCTATCGTAGTTAGACAGACAGCTGTGTTTGCTACGGAAGATGCAGACCTAACGGCTTATAAATAGGAATAAAAAATGACACTAAAAGTAGCTATTGTCGGCAGACCGAATGTCGGAAAATCTACATTATTTAATCGTTTGGCCGGGCGCAAAATTGCTATCGTTCATGACCAGCCAGGTGTTACACGCGACCGCAAGGAAGCTGACGCAAAGCTACGCGATATTAATATGAAAATTATTGATACCGCGGGATTTGAATATTCTAAAGAGGACAGTCTGGAAAAAAGAATGTGGCAACAGACCGAAAAAGCTATCAAAGAGGCTGATGTCTGTTTGTTCTTGTTTGATGCCAGAGATGGAATTCAGCCTTATGACGAATTTTTTGCAAATTTGGTTCGCCAAAGCGGCAAACCAGTTATCTTATTAGCCAACAAATGCGAAGGTAAGCTCCAAGAGGACAGTATTCATGAAGCTTATAAACTCGGTTTGGGCGAGCCTGTACCTTTTTCTGCCGAGCACGGATTGGGATTGTTAGATTTGTATGATATGCTCAAGCCCCATGATAAAAAGGCCGAAGCAAAAACAGAAAACAAAAATGATGTTTTGAGTGAAGAGGGTTCTGAAGACGAAAAAGTTAAGTCTCGTCCCATTCAGTTAGCTATTGTCGGCAGACCGAATGTCGGAAAATCCACATTGATGAATGCCCTGCTTAAAGATGAGAGAATGCTAACGGGGTCCGAAGCCGGTGTTACGCGTGATGCCATATCCGTTGATTGGGAATGGAAAGGCCGCAAAATTAAGCTTGTTGATACTGCCGGTTTGAGAAGACATTCTAAAATAGAGGATTCTTTGGAGAAAATGTCTGCAGCCAGCACAAAACATGCGGCGTTTATGGCGCAAGTTGTGGTTTTGGTCTTGGATGCCGATGCCGTATTGGATAAGCAAGACTTAACCATTGCCAGACAAGTGATTGATGAAGGGCGCACTTTGGTGATTGCCGTTAATAAATGGGATATAGCAAACCGCAAAGAAGCTTTACAAAAACTCAATGACAAACTGCAAACATCCTTAACGCAGGTTGAAGGTGTGCCAACCGTCACTATCTCTGCATTAAAGGGAGAGAATTTGGATAAGTTGATGAGTGCGGTGTTTAAGGTTTATGATAGATGGAATACTAGAATTCCAACTGCACCGTTAAACAAATGGTTTGCGGATATGATTGATAACTATCCGCCACCGCTTGGCAAAAATAAAAGACGTATTAAGTTGCGTTATATTACGCAAGCAAAAACCAGGCCTCCGGCATTTTATATATTCTCAAGCAACCCTGAAGGTTTACCCGATGCTTATTTGCGTTACTTGATGAATAATCTGCGTGAGACGTTTGATTTGGGTGGTATTCCGCTTAGGGTTACAGTCAGAAAAACCGGTAATCCTTATGCTGAAAAAGATAAATACCATTCAAAATAATACTTTTACTAAGCCCTTTTCCTTGAAAGGGCTTTTTCTTTTCTTATATATCTTAGCATATATAACCATTAATTTTTATGTTAATCCTTTGATTATATTAAATTTTGAATAATACACTTTTTATTAGTATTTGACTTTTAAAAAAATTTAGCGTATCATTAACTTGGTAGGTGTGGATAATTGTTAGTGTTATACATTAACAACAGTAGTTGGTATAAAACTTGAGTATATACTCTTGTTGTCTTTTATCTCACCTCACCTTTTATTGTAGCTGCGGTATTAATTTTGTTGTGAGGTGATACTATGAAGAAATCAGTTTTACAATTATCCTTACTCTCAGGTACAGCTTTTATCCTGATACCGAAGATTGGTGTTACCTCAGATTTGTCGTCAGATTCATTGACAAGAACACTTAGTCCGGAACTTTCTCTTCAGTTTACGAATTTGGATAAGGCATACAAAACTGCCCGTGTTTGTTTTTTGGGCGTTGGTGATTGTAATGATAATGCAGGTTATGGTTCCGGTGATGATGACTATACTTTAGACACCGCCGCACAATGTAAAAATGAAGGTTTTATCTTAAATAACTGTAACTCCGTTCAGGTTCCTGAGGGGGTTTGTCCGTATAACAG
>CALXYB010000005.1 GCA_944392835.1 uncultured Alphaproteobacteria bacterium
TTCCTTTCATAAATAGTGTTTTGCTCATTAACTATTTATATTATGCGGTATATTTTCCCATCCGCGAGCCCCTAAAACACACAAACTTGATGACATTTTGCTACGATTTGGACGGGATTACTAATTTATGGACGGAATATTGTTTTGGTAAAATAATTTTCTGACTTGCGAAAGATATTTTCATGTGATTATCTATTTAGTAATAATCGGAGATCACAAAATGAAATTAAACTGTACAGAAGATAAATTAAACAGATCTAAACACTTACAACCACTCACAAAACTTCTTGACAACTTATCTGAAGAGAATTTTGTTATGACCGTTTCCGCACCATACGGTGGAGGGAAAACTTTTTTTATTGATTTGTGGAAAAAATATTTAGAAGACAATGGGTACAAAACACTTTATTATAATGCTTGGGAAAATGATGTAGCCGATAATCCTTTGATGTCGTTTATTGCAAGTTTTGATGAACTTGGTTTAGATGATGCATCTTGGAAAGAGTTAATTGAAAGTGCGGCAGGGGTATTTACCGACGAAGTTTTATTGAACCCAGACATAATGGGGCATTGTTTTAATTTTGTTTCTCCGGCTGCCGGGATAGTAGCTCGTTTTATTACCAAAGGAACCAAGAAAGTAAAAGAAAGCTATAATCTTGTTAAAGGTAAAGCTGAGTGCAAAAATATCTTTATTGAACAGGTAAAGAATGAAAAAAAGAAGAAAGAACAAATTTTAAAGCTGAAAGAAGCCTTAAAAAAGATTATTAATAAACAAGAAAATCATAAATTGGTTATCTTTATTGATGATTTGGACAGATGTAGTCCTGCATATGCAATAAAATTTTTAGAATATATCAAACACTTGTTTGATGTTAATGGGTGTATTTTTGTACTAGCTGTTGATGAAGAACAGCTTAAATCTGCCGTTGAAGTTATTTATGGAAATAAGAATGGTGAGGATTTTCTTGCTAAAATTATAGATTTTAAATTCTATTTGCCTGCTCCAGATATTTCAGAATTAATAAGATACTTAGCTAAGAGTTTGGAATGGGGTAGATATTTTAAAGTTAGAAAAATTTGGCAATACACTAGAAAAAGCAAAATAAATAAATTTCTCGATACATTTAATTTGATGTCCAAGATATTTCATCTCAGTGCAAGAGACGTATTGCATATCTGCCAAGATTTGAATGTCGTTTTCAAATCCCATGACCCTGACGTAGTTTCCCCCACATATTTAATGCTAACTTATATAATAGAAAACTATAAACATAAAATTGATACAGAGTTACAACAACACATCAATCAATATCATAGCTATGTAAAGGCTCTTGATAAATATTGTAGTGAACAGCATTATGATTTTAGCAATAATGAAGAAAGAAATGTGGTTTACCCAACAAACTATCAACCAATTCATATTAACCAACAATCTCATTTGACAAATTTCTTAAATTTACTTGAAAATAATATAGATATAGCCGAAGAAAAAAGGTATACAGAAGCATTTTTTGCACTTTCAGTTTATGATTTTGATAAAAAACAATACAAAAATGTCTATGAAAATTCTAAAAAAATCATTGAAGACATACTTGTTTTTGACAAAGAGCGTGAAACAGAGCTTCAAACTATAAAAGAATCTTTGTATCAACTTAATACAATGGATAGGTTTAATAGTGGTCCGTTTTATAACGATGCAGATGAAGATTTTTAATTCCGGTCTTGTTTTTATAATTTGTTACAAGATAATCTTTCAATATTGCCTTTGTAAGTTAGAGAAAATCATAGATTAAAAAGTTTATACAAGAAGTGCTTTCATAAACAAAAACTGCCCATAAGCTGCTCGTTTGTCTTGCTTTTTGTGTAGTAAGACGTAAAATATTAAAAATATTTTATAATGATTATAAGGTGGATTTATGGCACAGAAGTTGGATATTACAAAGGTTGACGGCAAAAGTTTGGATATTGAGGCGGTTGATAAAGAAAAATTAAAAGCCGTGTTTCCGCAATGTTTTAGTGAAGGCAAACTGGATATAGATAAGTTGTTGTCGTTGTGTGGTGAATATATAGACAACGATTTTGAGAAATACAAGTTTGAATGGAAAGGAAAATCCGAGTGCTATAAAATTGCCGGTAAGCGTTCAACAGGAACTCTCCGCCCATGTGTGCAAGAAAGTGTGGATTTTGAAAATACCAATAATCTGTATATTGAGGGTGATAATTTAGAAGTCCTGAAGCTCTTGCAAAATGCTTATTATCGCAAGGTTAAGATGATTTATATAGATCCGCCGTATAATACCGGTAATGACTTTGTTTATGAAGATGATTTTAAAGACCCTTTGGCAAAATATAAGGAAATTACATCGCAAACAACTAAATCTAACCCCGAAACTATGGGCAGATATCACACAAACTGGTTGAATATGATGTATCCCAGATTGCGTTTGGCGGCTAATTTGCTCCGTGATGACGGTGTGATTTTTATTTCTATTGATGAAAGAGAGGTTGAGAACCTTAAAAAAGTTTGTAATGAGGTTTTTGGTGAAGAAAATTTTATCGGCTCGTTTATTTGGCGAAAGAAAGATGGTGGTGGTCAAGCGAAAGATTATTTTGCAATAGAACACGAATATATTGTTGTTTATCGAAAGACTGAATTATTAGATTGGATTGATAAAATAGAACAAAGAAGTATTACTCAATATAATAAAAAAGATGATATCGGCAATTTTAAAATTACAAAATTGGCAAAATGGGGAAATACTGCAAGGCGAGAAGATAGACCTTCTATGTATTTTCCGCTTGTTGCTCCAGATGGCGAAAATGTATATCCCATTGCTCCAGACGGTAATGATGGTCGTTGGAGAGTGGGGAAAGACAGAATGGAAGAATTAAAATCAGCAAATTTGATTTATTGGGAAAGAAAAGCCGATAAATGGGTTCCTTACGAAAAAGAATATTTTGATAATCAAGTTAAAATATTAAAAAAACGAAGCATTTTGTATGATGTGGCTAATACAGGAGATGGGTCAAATGTCTTAACGGATTTATTCGGGAAAAAAGATATTTTTGAAAATCCTAAGCCTATTGAGCTTTTACGCGAATTTTTAGAATCTTCAACAAAAGATTCTGATATCATTTTGGATTTTTTCTCTGGTTCAGCTACCACCGCTCATGCTGTTATGCAACTTAATGCCGAAGACGGTGGCAATCGCCAATTTATTATGGTGCAGTTGCCGGAGTTGACTGATGAAAAATCCGAAGCTTATAAAGCCGGTTATAAAAATATTTGTGAAATCGGTAAAGAACGTATCCGCCGTGCCGGAGCTAAGATTAAAGCCGAAGAAATGTCCAAAATATCTCAAAAATCTGGTGCATCTCCGGATTTGGTAAATTTGGGTATAGTTAGTTCGTTCGATTTAGGTAGTGGATGCGAAGCAACGTATAAAAATAATCAAACGAAAACTTTTTCTCAAAATGGAGAAAATCAAAAATTACTTGATACGGGATTTAAGGTTTTCAAATTAGATACTTCAAATCTCGTAAAATGGGACGATACGCCGATTTTAGATAATAACACCCAAGATTTGTTTACTCGTATGAACAATATGGTTGAAAGTATCAAAACAGACCGAACAGAATTAGATGTTGTTTATGAGGTTATGTTAAAACTCGGTATTCCGGTTACTTACAAGATTTTTGAAACTCAAGTAAATGGCAGAAAGGTATATTCAATCGGGGAAGATGGTTTGGTTTTGGTCTGCTTGGATAAATCAAACGGCGGAATTACACCGGAAGACATAACCGCAATGTGTGATTTGGCTCCTGCCAAAATTGTTGCCGCTGAAAATGCTTTCAAAGATGACGTTGCCCTCTCTAACGCATATTACATCAGTAAAGACAAAGGTATTGAAATAGAGCTGTTGTAGGGAGAGAAATGCTATGAATATAGTTAACGCTCAACAAGCTATTGAGCAATTAAGGCGAATGTTAAGTAATTCAGCTAATGAACAGGATAAAAATATATTTGCTAAACTTAAATCAGATTTAGCCAAAGATGCACCAATAAATCTTAAAAATAAAATTCTTAAGTTAGAATATTTATATCAATGGGAAGAATGGGAGATTCCTTGGAATCAAACACCTCCTGAAGAAATATCTGCATACGATATTAACAAATTGCTTAGGATGTATGAAGAAAAAATTTTAGATTTATCGATACCTCACACTCCACAAGATTTATATAAAAAGAAATTATTAAAAGCTAAAAATAATAATATTGATTTTTTTGTATGCCTTGGAGCGATGGTTGTAGGAGATACAGACTTTTTCCCTTATAGAAAGTCAACTCAAATAAGTCGATTTTTTGAAGAATCTGGATATCCTAATTTAAAACACGATGGTTCAACAAGAAGATTTTGGGTAGCAAAACAGCTTGAAGATATGTCTTTAGATGACTTATATAATGTTATCAGATGTCTTTTTAAAAAAAAGTATTTTGTTGAAAATCCAAAAGAAGAAAACGAAAAGATTGTTGATATAGAAAAAGCTAAACTACAACTAAAAGAATTACTTTCATCATCTTGTCAAGAAGATGAATTTGAAGATTTAAAAGATGTTTTTGATTTAGATATTAATACATCATTATTATTTAACAAAAAAATTATTACAGATGATAATATATTAAACAATGATCTTGAATTAGCTCGCAATCTTTATTTAAATAATAATTTACAGTTAGCTGTTGAAAAAATATGGGATGTGTATGAGCGGATTAAATCTTCATTTGATAAAGATAAAAAAACATCTGTAATGAATATTGTTTCTAAAATATCTGATGAAATTACTAATACATCAGCTGAAAAATGCTCAACGACGGATTTGTTTTTTTATAAAGAACTGCAAGATTTAACTCATATTGGAAATAATTATAAAATTAGACATTCTGAAAAAGGCAAGAAAGAGTTAAAGAATGATGCAACAAAAGAATATCTTTTTTTCAGAGTGTTAAATTTAATAAATTTGATACATATTAGAATGAATATGGAAGCATAGTTTTACAATAAAAGGATTGAGAAATATGGATGCAAAAGATACGGAAATAATAATCGAGGCGGTAACAGATTGGTGGACCGTTGGTGCTACTATCTTGGCTGGAATATTAACTGCGGCAATGACTTATATTGCGGTTTGGTACACTAATAAAAAGACCGTTGAATTGTATGAAAGGGATAAAGATTATCAAAATAAACGAGATAATATGGTAATCATTAAGCCTACCATTAAAATGGGAAGTTTTTTTGGAATTATTGAGGAACTTATTCTTTTTAATATTCGAGATAGAGTATTACTCGTTTCATCTGATAAAGACGGTTTTGATTTTTTTGATGATAATGAAAAAAGAAACATCCAAAATAATCGCTTATTTTCTATAAAAAATGAAAGCAAAAAAGATATACATTCAGTAAAATTAGATATAAAAACAATATTAAAGACAAGTTCCGATGCAAAAATAGAAGATCATTTCTCAAATTTTGTAAATTTATTAAGAGGAAATGAAGAAATTATCGTAAGAATGCATAATACAGAACAAAGAGATAAACTTTGGGAAGAGTTGGATAAAAACAATCAAACAATTTTAAATTTTGATTGTACAATAGACTACTTAACATCGGCAAACGAACAAGTTCGCTACAATTTTGAAGCTGAAATTGTCAATATTCCTGAAAAAACAATAATAAAAGACCAAGAAGTTGTATGTAATAATGCCAAAATTAGTATTTTAAAAGATGAATATAAAGTACTGAAACAAAATATATTAAAAGATAATATGACAACTTCTGTATATCGAAATATGCAAGATTATGTAAATTTAGATAGAGTTAAATACATTCATCAAAAAATTGGTGCGGCTCAAGCAGAGGGAGCTATGTCTCAAATTGGTAGTGCGTTTGCAAATCAATATCAAGCTCATCCTAATACTATAGATGTATCTCCAAAAAATGAAGAATTCAAGGATAGCAAATGAAACTAAAGTTTAAGAATCAAGATTTTCAAAATGATGCCGTGGAAACGGTGGCAAGGCTTTTCAAAGGGCAAGAAAAGGCGAATACGACTTTTTCCATCTCGGATAATTCGGCTCAATATAATTTGCTTGAAAACGAATTTGGCTTAGGCAACCGTCTTTTGATTGATGCCAAAACATTACAAGAAAACTTAAACGCCGTGCAAAAGGCTCATGCTTTGCCTCAAACCGAAATTGATTCAGCTCAGGCTTTTCCTATCTCCGTTGAAATGGAAACCGGTACCGGAAAGACTTTTGTATATACCAAAACCATATTAGAGTTGAACAATCTTTACGGATTTACAAAATTTATTATTGTTGTGCCGAGTGTGGCTATTCGTGAAGGTGTTTATAAGTCTTTGCAAGTTACCGAAGATTATTTCAAAAACCAATATAATCGTCCGTATCACTACTTTATTTATAATTCTGCCAAACTCAATGCCGTTAAGAGTTTTGCAACTTCTGATAATATTGAGATTATGATTATCAATATTGACGCGTTCAAAAAAGCCGAAAATGTCATTAATCAGGAACAAGACAAATTAAACGGCGAAACGGCAATGCATTATATTCAAAACACTAATCCGGTGGTGATTATTGATGAGCCGCAAAGTGTTGATAATACACCAAAAGCCAAAGAGGCGATTGCTTCGCTTAATCCGCTTTGTGTCTTGAGATATTCGGCAACGCACCGAGAAAAGCAAAATCTGGTTTATCGTTTGACTCCAGTTGATGCTTACCAAATGGGCTTAGTCAAACAAATCAGCGTGATTTCCAATTCAATTCTTAATGATTCAAACAAGCCCTATATTGCTCTGAAGGCTGTGTCTAATGCCAACGGATTTACCGCCAAGATAGAGATAGACGTTGAAAATAAAGAGGGGCTGGTTAGCCGTAAGACAATTACGGTTAAGCCGAATGATGACTTGTTTATTCTCTCCGGACACCGCGAACTTTATGAAGAATATGTCGTTTCCGGTATTGATTGCACTCCAGGGTATGAATGTATTGAGTTTTCTAATGCAGAAACGGTTAATCTTGGAAAAGCGATTGGTTCCGTTGATGAAAATGTGATAAAACGAGCTCAAATCTACCACACCATAAAAACGCATTTAGATAAAGAAGTACGCTATTTTGATAAAGGGGTTAAGGTTTTGTCGTTGTTCTTTATTGATGAGGTTAAAAAATATCGAACGGAAGACGGCGGCAAAGGAATTTATGCCCAGATGTTTGAAGAATGTTACAACGAACTGATGGCTAAACCTAAATATGCCGTTTTGAAAGAAAAGTTTAATACAGATGTTACAAAAGCTCATAACGGCTATTTCTCACAAGATAAAAAAGGAAAATATAAAGACACCAAAGGCGACACGCTTGCAGATGATGATACATACAATACCATTATGAAAGACAAAGAGTGGTTGTTGTCTTTTGATTGTCCGTTAAGGTTTATCTTTTCTCACTCTGCCCTGAAGGAAGGTTGGGATAACCCGAATGTCTTTCAGGTTTGCACACTTATTGACCAAAAATCCGTGTTTACCTGTCGTCAAAAAGTCGGACGTGGTTTGAGATTATGCGTTAATCAAAATGGTGAACGTATTGAAGATAAAGACATCAACATTCTGCACGTGGTGGCAAATGAGAGTTTTGCCGAGTTTGCTCAAAAACTGCAAACCGAAATTGAAACTGAAACCGGCGTTAAGTTTGGCGTACTTGAATTGAGTATGCTGATTGGCTTGACTTATGATGAGGAAAAAGAAGTTCAAAAAGAAATTTCGCCCGAGATTGCAACGATTGTGATTGAAGATTTACAAAAATCCGGCGTTATTGATGAACAAGGCTCTCTCAAAAATGAAGTGGCTCCGGAAGAAATTCAACTGACGAGTATTCCCGAGGCTATAAAACAAGAAGTTGTCAAAACCATAAAGAAAGAAAAAACGGTTTCGGTTGCGGCTCTGGCCAGCAAAACTTATACCGAAAAAGTCGTTGAGAAAAAAGTTATTGATTATCACGAAGCCGCTCAAATGATTGAAGACCTGAAAGAAAGCAAGGTTATTGATAAAAACGGCAAAATCAAAGATACAATGAAAGCTCAGCTTGCCGCAGGAACACTTAATTTGAACGAAAGGTATTCTAAAGCGGCTCAAAGAGCGATGTTGCAGGCCTTAAATAAAGCCGATACCAAGACAATTATCCGAGACGCAAGTAAAGAAGTTACGGTTCGACTGAAAAAGCAAGCCATAATCAGCCCCGAATTTTTGGAGCTTTGGAATAAAATCAAGCAAAAAACAACTTATCGGGTTAATTTTGACTTAGATGTCTTAGTGGCTAACTGTATTAAAGACTTAAAAGAAATGCCGGCTATATCTACCGCCCGATTAATTAGTCAGACTGCTGATATTGAAATTCAAAAATCCGGCGTTTCACATATTGAAAGAGCCATGGTTTCAACCAATTTAGAACGAAACTATGATGTTTTACCCGATATTTTAAGGTTGATATCCATAAAAACCTTATTAAAACGCTCAACCATCAATAAAATTATTCAAGAAAGCGGCCGTGGAGCTGACTTCCTCAAAAATCCGCAAGAGTTTTACGAAAAGACTTTGGAAATTATTAAACGAAACCGCCACAAATTGGCTATTGACGGTATTAAATATGTAAAACTTGCCGGTGAGGAATATTATATTCAAGAGATTTTTGATAGTTCCGAACTTATTGCCAACCTTGATAAAAACGCGGTGGCGGTGGAAAACAGCATATATGATTATGTGATTTATGACAGTAGCGTTGAAAATAAATTTGCCGTTGCTCTTGATAATGATCCTGATGTTAAGATGTTTTTCAAAATTCCGAGCCGCTTTACCATTGAAACACCTATCGGACCCTATAACCCCGATTGGGCGGTTTATTTGGAAAAGAACGGCGAACAGAAACTTTACTTTGTTTTGGAAACCAAAGGTACTGATTTTATTTATAGTTTGCGACCGGAAGAAGCCTTAAAGATTCATTGCGGATATGAACATTTTAAGGCTCTTGATAATGTTACATTCTCCGAAAATCCGATTAAAGACTGGAGAGAATTTAAGCAAACGGTATGATAAAATGGGCTGTTCTCGGTTACAATCATCATTTGAGGCGATATGGAAGGTCAGAAAATTAGCCGGTTTATATTTCTACTAATATCAAAATTTTACCTTATCAAATTGCCGCAGCTAGATTTTCTTTGCGTTCGGGCAATCTAAAAGGTTGCATTTTATGTGATAAAGATAGTTTGGAAAAAACTATGAGGTGTTATTGTTTATAAGGCAAATAATAATTTTTTTTGCCAAATTTAAGCAAAAAAGCGTGTATTTTTTAATTTTTTCGGTTTAAAATGCAAAATATGAGAAAATTGTATAGCAAAGTGTATAGCATTTGTGAAAATTTGGTTTTAAAATTTAAGCAAAGCCAAGCTGTTCAAGGGATTTGGAAGATATCGGTAAGTTTCCGGCCTGGCGCACCATTTTGAAAAAAGCCTCCTTCAAGGAGGTTTTTTTATTGTTTATTTTAAGTCAAACAAAAAACCGGCCGTTATGATAACGGTCGGTTTTTATGGTTTAGAGTTTCTGCTTATTCAGCGGCGCGGAGGTCTTGGTAAGCCAGAATAGCTTCTTCAGCCTCCTGCTTGTCCATATAGCGTGTGTCGCCTATGATGGCTTTACCAGTCAGACCTTTATGCTGAAGCATAGAAATAGTTTGGCGGACGTACCAGTCTTCCTGCTCATCCATTGCTTTTCCGCTCATTCCTTTATCGTACTCGCAAAGTTGCAAGTAACGAAGTATTTTCATGACACCGGCAACGTCCTCGTCGTCTCCGCAAAGGTCGCGGGTTACGTTCGGGTAAGAATAAGCCATAAACATTACGGCTAATTCTTTGAATGCTTCCGGATATTCGCCGAGCCACGGGAACTTATAGCGGATTTGGTCTTCGCCTTCCGTGCGCAGATGAATATGGGCGCAGCAGTTGGCAAGGCTCAGGTCGCCTAACTGGTACAGCGGCTGGTCATAGGAAAGGATACGATATTCATCGTAATCTTTTCCGGCAGCTTCGCTCATTGTAGCCATTCCTTTCTTTTTGGGCGGAATGTCAGCAATGATAATGTTGCAGTCCGGCGCATCATCTGCGTGTTCCAGCCCCCAAGCGAACTCTGTTGCAGTACGCAACTGGTAAACCGGATAGCCGACAATAATCAGGTTACATTTTTCTATCCCAAACCGGCGTTTGAGAGAAGCAACAACCTTAATATTCTGCCAGGTATCTGTGTCGGTTGGATCCAGCCAGAGTTTGCGGACGTAACTCTTTGGCAAGCCCATCGCCACTTCTTCATTGGCGTAGGTGTCGGCCTCGGAACGTTGACGATATTTGAATGACGGATTGAAGTCCGTCATATTTTGGTTATCCTCAAAGCCAATATTGAAGACAAAATCAGGAAAATGACTATTGTTCTTCAAATACCTATACATCAGCTCTGTCGCCTTATGAGCCGTTTGCTGATGTCCGGAATAAACCAGCACCACGTCTATCCGACCGTCCTTGTTCGCCGGAATTTGGCGGTAGTCAATGGAAATGACTTGTTTTTTGCCAAATTTGCTATCGTATTCCAACAGCAATCCCGGTTTGCCGCGTCCGTATTCTTCTGCTTCCAGAATGACGTTTTCTTCTTTTTCAGTCAGATGGTAGTTTGGAATCTTGTGGCGGGCGGCTTCAGCTATCTCCTGTGTGATTTGCAAAGCCGGATGTTCAACACCCAGTTTTTTTCCTAATTCAAGTAATGGCTTGTAGGATTCCGCACCCGGATGACGAATGAACTCTATCATCTGGCGGGTATATTCCTTCTTTACATTAGGATGTCCTTGGAGACGATTGACATTAATTGCCATTTGGGCGTAGAGCTTCCAAATGGTTTCATCTTCCGCCGGATGTTTGCGGGCTGCAAATTCAGGATAACTCTTTTTAATACCGTTCAATAAGTCGGCAACAACCTGCACGTAGCAAGGTCTTTTCAAATCTTTCATAAATCAGGGATTTAAATTAATAAAAAATATTTAATGTCTCGGAAAATTCAAAAGAATTAAAACCCAAATATGAAAGAAGAAACTCTTTCAACATAATTGTCTTAATAATAGGTTTTAAACGTCATTAAAATACCACAATTCGCCTGAGGGGTCAAGACGAAAAATGGACAAAAGTTGTCAAATCTGAGGTCTTATTGAGAGGAAATGCTTAGGGAAGCAAAATGCCTTTTTGATAGTTGCGACAAAGGGTAAACTGGTTATTCGCACTTTCATAGACATATAATCTATCCAGCTTGTCGGCATAAGTTGTAAGATAAGTATTGACCAGATTGTAGCGTTCGGCAATCAGCTCCGGCGGGGTGTGGCGGTGAATGATTTTTTCTCGTTCCTGAGCGCGCGACTGAGCTTCCGCCAAACCGCACAAGATGAAATGCACCTCGGTTTGGTAGCCTTGTTTTCTTAAGCTCTCAACCAGTTGAATATGCGCTGAATTTACACCGCTATGCTCCAGATATATGTCTGAACGCGCTTTTATGGCACGGCGCAAAAGCTCATAGCCGATGATACGCGCCGGAAGCTCCCATTTCTTGAAACTCTCTGCCAGACCCAAACGATAAGAATCAAGCTGATATGCCGGAAGGCTGTTCATAATCGCGTCAAAACTGATGAATAATTTATCCTTATTCCATTTGTTATGCGCGCAAAATGTGCTTTTGCCGGCGCCGGGGATGCCGCTGACCTGTACAAAAACAGGTTGCTTGGAAGCCTTAGCCTTGCTCATATACAAATCCAACAATCGGTCGTATTCTGGTTTGCGGATTGCGGCATAGTCGTAAGGAATGAGCTTATAAATATCCGGCATAAGGCTTTTTAATTGCATTTGATTTATCCTTATATTTTCAAAACCACCACTCTATAGCATAAAAATTGTTTTTTGTCTAATATTTTATGTTGTTATTTATATCACAAATTTGCTACATTCATTTTCAGAATGAATAAAATTTTTGAAAGGTCTCATTATGAGCAAAATTACTTGGAAAGCAGGAACCCTCCTTGCTCCCGTGCCGCCGGCTTTAATCTCTTGCGGAACAGTTGATAAACCAAACGTGATGACGGCTGCTTGGACAGGTATTATTAACAGCGAGCCTTCGATGACTTATGTTTCTATCCGCCCGAGCCGCTTCTCTCACGCTCTGATTAAGCAAAGCGGCGAATTTGTCATCAACCTGACGACCTTGTCTTTGGTCGAGGCGGCGGATTATTGCGGAGTGAAGTCCGGTCGTGATACGGATAAATTTGCCGCTATGCACCTTACTCCTGCCGCCTGTTCTAAAATCTCCGCGCCCCAGGTTTTGGAAAGTCCACTCTCTTTGGAATGCAAGGTCAAGGATATTACGTCTCTTGGCTCGCATGATATGTTTGTGGCTGAAATTGTGGCCGTGAATGTGGATGAAAAATTTATTGACGACAAAGGTCATCTTGATTTGGAAAAAGCCGGCTTGGTGGCTTATTCTCACGGGCATTATTATACGCTGGGACGCAACCTTGGCGGTTTTGGGTTTTCGGTTAATAAAAAGCGCCTCAAAAAACTCCAAAACAAAAAGCCTGTAGCTAAAACTTCTGTCAAATCTTCTCTTGTGAAACCTAAGAGAAAGCCAAAATTTAAGAAAAAAGCATAAAAAAATAGGTCCGTTTCTTTTAACGGGCCTGTTTTTGTTAGGATTTTAGCATTATTATCTGCTCTGCCAGTAAGAAATCTCTTTTTGCATATTGGCGCGGGCATCTTCTTCAAACAATTTTGCAAATTCCGGCAACAAGAACAATGGCTCTGATGAAAGAAGTTTTTTCAAGACATCTATTCTGCCTTTTTTATAAGCTTCATCATCGTATTTGCCATATTCCCAGCGGATATTGGCTGCGTAATGTCCATAATTTGTCGTATCTCCCAAGACGGCTAAATCTAAGTCGTGAATCAGCTTCATCTCAAAAGACATTTCTTCCGGCAGAGCACCATGTTTGGTTGCCATAATCAGCTTTTCGATTTCGGCACGCAGATTGGTGCTTAGTCCGGCGTCTTTCAGGGCTGCGCAAGATGCTTTTTCATCATCTTCTTTGCCTTCATTGACAAAGTCATGATAAAATATGGCTATGGCAAGCAGCTCTTTGTTTTCTGTTTGGGCATATTCCAAATTCTCAGCAATCTGTAAGTAGTTAAACATATAGCCAATATGCGACATACTGTGGTGTCTACGCTTGTTATATGTTTTTACTAAGTTGCTGTAATTTTTTATGCTGTTGATTTTGGAGACATCGCATCTTTTGAGTAAATCAACATATTTTTCTGACAGTTTCTTGCCTACCAGATAAGCATGAACGCTTGATGTTATATATCGCTCAGCGGCAATATATTCATTAAGCCCAAATAAGGTACGTACATTTGAGGAGGAAATGTAGGTCATGTCTTCACGTGGTACCGGTATGGTTGCCATATTCAGTGAGGCTTTGCGAACTTCCAAGATTTGCTTGTTTAGAATCGAGGTTTGCATCTCACTGTCGTGGTCGCCGACAATGCGCTCCCCTCTTATCAGCGAAGTGGCTCCTTGCTTTAATGCTTCATCAACAGTTAATCCTTTGTAGGAGATAACTTTTACGCAATCAGGGGTGTTGGCCAGACGTTCTAACGCTTGTAGTTCCGAACGAGAATATTTTATCCCGATTAAATCGCGATATTCGTACTCAAACAACAAATCATCCAAAGATTTGTGCACCATCTCAGCTCTTTCTTCCGGCAAATAAAGCTGTTGCTTGCCTTCATTAACACCTACACCGACAATGACCTGATCATAATCATTAAGTGCTTCACAGATGATTCCTAAATGTCCTCGGGTTACCGGAGAAAATGATCCGGCGTAAAATCCTATTTTTCTCATAATAGTAAAGTATTAAAAAGTATTAAAATGTTTAAAATAATAAAAAAAGTGTTTGAGTACTATGCGCATAAATTTCTTTTTTTGTCAATATTGGGGCAAAAAAAACGGCACTCTAACGTGCCGTTTTTCTTATGAACGAAAAGCAAAATCTGAGAACTTCTTGTGTAGATATTCTTCCAAAGCCTTATCCGTGAAAAATTTTTCACATTCGGAATCCGGGGTGTTATCCCCTTCAACCTGACGATATCGTTGCAGCCTATATGTCTTTACACCCATTGATGACAAGTTATCCGCAATGGTATAGATATCTGCAATATCTAAAACTCTGGGGTCGCAGGTTGTACGGCATTCAAAATCCACACCACTTTCAATCAATAGCTCCAGACTTTTGCGCACATGCTCAATTTTGTCATAGCCACCGGTAGATTTTTTATAACCTTCCGCTGTCAGAGGGGCTTTTATATCAAAGCCTACCCAATCAAGCTTTGGTAAGACTTTTTGGAAAGCCTCCGGACGATAGCCGCCTGTATGCAAAGCAACCTTATAGCCCATAGCTTTTACATCATCTATGGCATCTCCTAAGCTGTTTTGCACTAAAGGCTCTCCGCCGCTGAAAACAACTGCGTCCAAAATGCCTTGGCGCTTTCCTAAGAAATCCAAAAACTTTTCCCAAACAAAATCCGTTGCCGAATCTATGGGTTGCAAAGATGCGTTGTGGCAAAAAGGACAACGCCACGGACATCCCTGCAGGAAAACGACAGCTGCCATATGCTCAGGAAAATCGACGGTGCTGAAAGTTTCAACACCGCCGACGTTAATTTTTGCACTCATTGCAATAAAACTGTCTGAATATTATTCAGCCGCAATGTCCATGTGGTCGCAGCAACCGCCGCAAACAGCTTTGCTTTCTGAGAAGCATACGCGAGAGTAAAATTCCGACTTCTTGCCTTTGTTAAATTCAGATACCGGACGGAAATATCCCATAACACGGGTCCAAACTTCGCAAGGCTGTCTTTCTTCATCGGCTAATTTAATATCTTCAAAATTAATTGTTGTCATCTTTTCTGTCTCCAAGGTTAATTTTTTTACTCTATGCAACTTCTTTTCTGGAAGCTGCGGCTCTTTTTTCTGCTTTCTTCTCTTCGTCACAGATTGGGCAGTATTTGTGTTCTCCCGAAATATATCCATGCTTGGGGCAAATGGAGAAGGTCGGGGTGATGGTAACGTACGGTAAACGATAGTTGGTCAAAACTTTGCGGACAATGTCGCGGCAAACTTTGGCCGAGGAAATCCGCTGTCCCATATACAGGTGGAGAACTGTTCCGCCAGTATATTTGGTTTGCAGATTTGATTGCAAATCCAAAGCCTCAAACGGGTCATCGGTGTAACCAACCGGCAACTGTGAGGAGTTGGTATAATAGGGGTTCTCTTCCGTTCCGGCTTGAATGATGCCTTTGAAGCGTTTTTTGTCTTCACGAGCAAAGCGGTAAGTTGCGCTTTCTGCCGGGGTGGCTTCAAGGTTATACATATGACCGGTTTCTTCCTGAATCTTGACCATGCGGGCACGGATGTAATCCAAGAACTTCTCGGCGAATGCTTGTCCCCATTGGTCAGCAATGTTGTGCTCATCATTGGTGAAGTTTCTAATCATTTCATTGATACCGTTAACACCAATGGTGGAGAAGTGGTTGCGCAATGTGCCCAGATAACGCTTGGTGAAGGGGAACAAACCATTGTCAATCAGGCGTTGGATAACTTTACGCTTAATCTCCAAAGAGGTGCGAGCAATGTTCATCAACTCATCTACGCGGGCAAACAAACCTTCCTCATTGCCTTTGTAAACATAACCCAAACGCGCACAGTTGAAGGTGATAACACCGATAGAACCTGTTTGCTCTGCCGAACCAAACAAACCATTACCTCTGGCCAAGAGTTCACGCAAGTCAAGCTGCAAACGGCAGCACATAGAACGAATCTGACCGGGTTTTAATACTGAGTTGATGAAGTTTTGGAAATAAGGCAAACCATATTTTGCTGTCATTTCAAACAAAAGTTCTGTGTTTTCATCTTCCCAAGGGAAATCCGGTGTCATGTTATAAGTCGGAATCGGGAAAGTGAACGGACGACCTTTAATATCACCTTTCATCATAATTGTGATATAGGCCTTGTTAATCATGTGCATTTCCTCTTTGAGGTCGCCATAAGTAAACGGCTGCTCAACACCGGCGATAATCGGATGTTTATCACGCAAATCTTCAGGGCATACCCAGTCAAAGGTGAAGTTGGTAAACGGTGTTTGAGAACCCCAACGAGAAGGAACGTTTAAGTTATAAATCAGTTCCTGAAATGCTTGCTCAACTTGTTCATATGAAAGTTTGTCAACACGAACATAAGGAGCCAAGTAAGTATCAACAGATGAAAATGCCTGAGCGCCTGCCCACTCGTTTTGCAATGTCCCCATAAAGTTGACCATTTGACCAACAGCTGCAGACAAGTGTTTTGCCGGACCGGCTTCGGTCTTACCCGGAACACCGTTGAAACCTTCGTGCAGCAAGTTTTTCAAAGACCAACCGGCGCAATAAGCTGCCAACATATCCAAGTCGTGAATATGGATGTCGCCATTGCGGTGAGCTTCACCAACTTCTGCCGGATAAACATGGCTTAACCAATAGTTGGCCGTTACCTTACCGGAAACGTTTAGTATCAAACCACCGTTTGAATAACCTTGGTTGGCGTTTGCGTTAACACGCCAGTCCAATTTTTCCAAATATTCGTTGATGGAGCTCTCAACGTCAACCATTACCTTTTTGTCACCACGAGAACGATTGCGTTGGTCGCGATACAAAATGTAGGCTTTAGCTGTGGCAAAATAGTTAGCTGAAATCAATACCTGTTCTACAATATCTTGAATCTGCTCAATAGAGGGCAGTGTTTCCGAAAACTTATGTTTCAAAACTTTCAAAACTTGACCAGTCAGCAACCACGCTTCCTGCTCACTAAACTCACCGGTGCTGTTGCCGGCTTTCAAAATTGCGTTATAAATGCGGTTGCTGTCAAAAGGCGCCAATGTGCCATCTCTTTTGGTAACCGATTCAATGGCGATAGTCTCATTTGCGAGCGCCGTTTGGTATTGATTCTCAGACATATCCTACTTAAATCCTTCTTTTAGAATACGGGGTTTATTAATGTTTAATTTATTTTATCAAAGCTGATATTGTTATACAATATATAGTATTAAAAATTTGTAAACAGCCTATATATTGTATGCACAAATATTTTTTTGATTTTTGATTTTTTTATTTTACAGGGGGGCAGAATCCCATAAAATTTATGATTTCATATTGCTTGATATGCTCGCTTATAACAAGCCCTTTAAACTTATTTTTGGGTATTGACAGAGCTATGTCATTATATTTCATATAAAAATTTTTTTGAGGTAAGTGGATAATTTTTTTTAAGAATCAAATGTCATTATATCCTATTGTTTTTACTTAATATTTTAAATATCTATAATTCACAGGTTTTTCCACAGATTCTTGGAGAAAAGACAAAAAAAAGAGCCTCCTTATTCGGAGACTCTGTTTTTTTGGATTCTTTAGCTTCAGAATCAGCGTCCAGCACCAACTTCTACTTCTTCACCGACCACTGTTTCTTCTATATATTCATCCGAGCACTGCGGTCCAATACAACGTTTAAGCACCGTTGCTTTTCTTCCGTCCGTCAGCCCCTTGACGCGAATCGAAGGAACATATACCGACTCTATTTGAATCTTGAAGACCAAATAGCCGAGGTTGCCTCTTTCATCCGTGATATAAACCTTAATCTTATATTCACCGACATCTGACGGCATTGCAACACCCTCAAAAGTATGAGTATCCTCATTAAACTTCAGCCATTTCGGCAAGGGAGAATCGTCAATCAAACCTGCTTTGGTGGTTACTTTGCCTTCCAAATCCATCTTGTCAAAAATGGCTTGCGGAATCTCAATATAGATTCTTTGTCCGGTCTCAAGTTTCAAATCCGGCATTAACCTAGATGATGACAAATTGACCGGCGGACGCTTGCTCGGGACATCCAGCAAATATGGTCTGTTATCCGGCAAAAATTCGCCTTGCCGCCATTTTTCCAAAACATTGCGCAAATATACGGCTATCTTGGAGGGTTTTTCTTCCAACATAAAGTACGGTAATGCATCTAAGCCGATGGTGGCATATAAGTTACCCAAAGACTCCTGAACATCCGTATAAGCAGCAAAAGCACTTGCCTCATCCTCAATCGCACGAGCAGCTTCCAGCTGACTCTTTTCAGCTTTGCTACCGTTTTCAAGCGTGGTATCTTCCGCAATGTTTTCTGAGGTGTTGGCTATCTCTTGGCTGATTTGATAGTCCTCAACAGATGACATATATTGTGCCCAAGAAACATATACTTGACTCAAAATCAAGGTTGTCATCCGCTGACGGCGCAAAGACTTCAAATCATTGGCTGAAAGGTTTTTGGTGTTTTCAAAAACGCTCAAACCAACTTCCCTCGCCTTCTTAGACCACAAGCGATTGTAATAGTTCGGGTCATTGCGATATTTGCTTAAAGACGGGTCTTCAAAACCCTTAATGCGAATCTTTAGCTCATCGGCATTCGTAAACAAATCCTGCACTCTGAGTTCCGGACGATTGGTTAAAGCTAACCATTCCAGCTGAGCCAAATCCGTCTTTAAAGACGGGAGTTCAAAGTTGCCATATTCCGGACCGACAAGCTTGTATTCCGTTGATGGATGGAAGCCCATTAAGCTTGCCAATCTGACCTCGGCAGTTTCCATATCTCTCTTTAACATAGAAAGATTTTTAACCGCTTCCATATATTTTCTCTTCTTGACCAGAGCGGTTCTGTCCGGACTTTTTCCTTCTCTTGCCAGCTCTTTGGCGGCAACATTCATATCATCAACCTGCAGAGTCATATATTCAATCATACCGTCAATCTGCGGCAGGAGCTTTTGCGCCTCCAAGGTTTTCCAATAAAGCGTGCGGGTTTCTTGCAAAATGTTATGTATTACTTTGCGGCTCTGCTCAAAAGAAATTGATTTTGCATAAGAGGGATCTTGCGTTTGATAATATATGGTGGAAATATCCAAAATGTTCCATGCAACCTTCAAATCAGGACTCAAGTTTGAAGAGCTATTGGTGTTAACATAACCGGCATTGCTCATAATTTCAGGCAAGTGTGATACATTTTCGCCAGCCTTTATCAAGCTTTGTTCATAGCTGACCATACGGCGCGAATAATTGTATTTTAAAGCCAAGGCCATTGCCATATACATATCAATCGGCTTTTCTATCTTGCGCGGGCTGCGCACAAACATATTCTGCATATCCACATCCACACGGATGGCTCTGTCCCAGTCCGTATAATATGCCGGAGATGGACGATTGTCCGGCGTGGTCTTGTTGCAGGAGACAAGCATCAACACCGCCCCCAGAAAAGCAAACACTGACTTCTTCATATTTCCAAAATCCTTAATATACGCGTATATTCATTCACTTTATACCCTCTGAATATAAAGCTTCTATTTTATCTTTATATCAATATTTTGAATCTGAACAGTATTTATTTGCTTTTATTCAACTTTCATGTATAAAATAATGTTGAGTTAATTATTAAGGCTGATGAGCAGTATGTCTGAGATATTTAATACTATTTTTAAATATAAGGAAAAACAAAGTCCCGATGAGCTTGGCTTGTACCCCGAGCGTGTGCATGTGGAGGCTATGCCTGAACGCCGCTATTTGTGGACTTCGCGTATGTTGGTCATTATCTCTTGTCTCAGCATCAGCTTCAATATGATGTTGGCCGCAACTATCTACCTCTTATTGCCACAAAGAACTGTTTATCCGCGCTTGTTTCAAATCAATAAATATTTTAGTATGCTTGAACAAGTCCAACCCGCCGAAATCAACTTTCCCGTCAGCGACCTTATTACCGAAGAACATATTACCGAATATATTATGCTTCGCTATATCGTTACTTCTGACTATGATGAGCTCGTTTCTCGCTGGGCTAAAGGTAATATCTTGTATTGGTATTCCGCGCGCGATGTCTATGATGATTTTGCTAAAAATGATGTTCAAAATAATATTATGCAATTCCGCGAAAAATCTTTGCAACGCGATGTGGAAATAGAATGGATTAAACCGCTGGCAAAAGGTCTGTGGCAAGTTCAGTTTAAGACTCTTGATTATTTGCCGGAATATGACTACCCCATCATCAATATCTGGCGCGCGACCATGCGCATCAGCTATGTTAAAATTCCCTTCATCCGCCGCGATGATGGTATCCTTAATCCTTATGGTTTTCTCGTTAATAACTTCTCTTTGGCTTATCACGGAACACCAGAAACCTCCGCGCATTATCTGGAGACAGCTAAAAAAGTTACGGAAGAACTTTACAAATAATCTAAATTGCTCCGGCAAAAGCTTCCAAATTCTTGCGGTACTGTAAGAAATGTTTTTTATGGTTCGGCTAAGATGGTGTACAATGCTCTTTTTAATAACAGAGCACCTTTAATTGTTACCTTTGTTTAGTTTTTCAATATCGCTGACAAAGGTTACGTCCCATAGGGTTTCGGCAGAGGGGGCTTCTACCAAAGTAGTGTAATCCTCGTGTTCCATAAAAACAGGACGGAGGTCGGCGTTTTCCGGAACTAAATCGGCAACGCCGTAAAGCGCTTTGCTCCAGATTATCGGATTATGTTTTACGCCTTTCCATGAGGCCATACAAAGTTGTTTCTCCTGACCTTTCTTAAATGCGGCTATCAGCTTGTCTATAAATTTGGCATCAATATTGGGCATATCTGCCGGCAAAATCAACACACCATCGCAAAAAGCAGGAACGGACTTTAAGCCCAAATTCAATGAGGTCTTGACCCCTGAACGATATGCCGGATTATACAAGATATTGACATCTATATCTTCCAAAAATTCTTCCATAACTGCGGCCTGATTGCCGGTTACGACAAAGACGGGATTGGCTTTGGATTTGATGGCGGCTTCAACCGCTTTCAAAAACAGAGGTTTGCCTTCCGCGTCTTCTACCAGCAATTTGTTGCGGCCGGCACGACTGCCAACACCTGCAGCCAAAACAATCGCCGCTATGCCTGCTTTGCCTCTGGAGCCGCTTTGTCCTGCAGTCATAAGTTTTTCTTTTTCTTGCTCAGTTAATTTACCACCATTATCCAGCAACACATTTTGCGGGCGGGCAAAGTCATATTCATTGAGTTTGTCATTGACAATCGCCAGTTTGATATAATGTTCAGCCAAAGGTGAATCTACGCTATCAAAATGGAACGGCAGATTGATGATTTTTTGTCCGCGTTTATGCGCAATAATCAAATCTGAAACTCTGACTTGCGGTATGCTCAAATTGACGATTTCGTCTGCGAAACTCTTAATGGCGGTCGGGATAACATCATCTTTATAATTGCTCTTTTGTCCGGCTAAAATAAAGATAACATCATTCTTGTCCGCAATGGCTTTTTCAATGGCATCTGCTACGGATTCCGCCGTATGTACGGCGTTATATTCCGAAACATAATCCAACTCAAGAGGCGAGAATTTTTCAACCAACTTGCGAACGACATTTGTAAAATGAGCAGTTTCTGCCGAATCGTTATAAAAATTGGTATAAATCAGCGCGGTGCGGCGTTTTTTTTGTTCGGCAATTTGCAATAAATCTATATTTCCCGACAAGCTGAACAAAATGTCATCCACGGCTTTTTGCTCTGCCAAAGGCGTGGTAAGCTCAAGCTCAGCGATTATCTCCCCTGCCTTGACAAAGCTATAAGGCTGAACCGTGTTTAAGATGAGGTTATGCGATTGGCGGTTGAACTTGGCAACCCTATCGTCCGCACACAAGAAGATACCATCCGCGGCGGCGGTGATTTTGCATATTCCCTGCTCTCCGACCGCATAGGCCGTATTTTTACCGCAGAGCTTGGCGGCAACGATGCCTAAGGCTGCTTCCAATGTCAGGTCGCTTTCATCCATAACTGCGCCATAGACCGTGGCTATGCCGCTGAGCTTGAGTTGGATTATGTCTTCCTCGTTTAGGGTGCGGCCTTTTTCCAAGACCATTCCGTCTAAACGGATTTCTTCAAAAATCTTGACCCCGAGGGCATGGTTTAAATCAAATTCCTGACATTTCATCGGTTTTGTTCCTTATTTTTATTTTTTTAATATATGCCGATAAATCTTAAAATATAGCAAACAAAAAAGGGAGCCGAAGCCCCCTTCTTATCTGTCTGCGAAAGTATAGCTCTCAAGGGTGCGACCATTGTCGTCCTTGAGGTATACATATCCTTTTTTGGCCAAAACAACCACTACGACATTGTAGTGGTATAAGCTTTGACCGCGAAGGATATAGCAATTATACGTCTTGCTCTGGCTTACGGTGAGAGCATGTCTGCCGCGAAGGGCAAACTTACCGTTTTCTACCTCCCAAACATAGAGGTAAGGTCCTTGGCGCTCAACCTGCAAACTTGACCAGGTCAAGCTCTTGAGCGGCCGTGCGAAGGGGTGATGTACAATTGTTCCGTAATCGCTAACCTTTTTGGGGCGCATACGGTAAACTCTTTTGTACAGCCCTTCGTAGCGTTCATAAATTTGGACAGCTCCGTTGAGGTTGCCAAAGAACTTGTCCACTTTGTTTTGTGCCAGGACACAGGATGCCAAAGCGCAAAGCGTCATCAACACCCAAAATTTTTTTGTTTTCATATATGTATAATTTTATTTGTTTCACAAAAATACATCAGCCCAGAATAATCATCATTTACAAGCACTAAGGTAGCATATTTTTGGCAGAGTGTCCAGAATTAAAATTTTGTCTAAAATTGAAGACAAGGCACAAAAAAAAGAGGTGCGAATTTGCACCCCTTTTTTGAAAAAATGTTCCGAACGATTAACGTTTAGAGAATTGGTAAGAACGACGAGCTTTCGCACGACCGTATTTCTTACGCTCAACTGTTCTGTCATCACGGGTCAAGAATCCGGCTTTCTTCAATACTGCGCGGAGCTCCGGCTCGTATTCGTTCAAGGCTTTGGCAATACCGTGTTTGATAGCACCGGCCTGACCAGACAAGCCACCGCCTTTTACGGTGCAAACTACGTCAAATTCGTTAACGCGGTTAGCAACTTCAAACGGCTGGTTGATGATCATCTTCAAAACCGGGCGAGCAAAATATTGATCAATGGATTTGTCATTAATCGTGATGTTGCCTTTACCGGGTTTTACCCATACACGAGCAACAGCGTCTTTTCTTTTACCTGTTGCATAAGAACGGCCCTGCTTATCACGGTTGGGCTTTCTGGCAGCTTTAACTTCAGCTGTAGCAGCCTTAATTTCGTTCAAAGATTCTAATTTCTCAGCCATTATAATGCGCTCCTTTTGTTCTTTTCATTCCAAGAAGCGATGTCCAAAACCTCAGGGTTCTGAGCGGTATGCGGATGCTCGCTGCCTGCATAAACTTTCAACTTGGTCATCTGCTGACGGCCCATCGGGTTGCGAGAAATCATACGCTCAACGGCTTTCTCAACAACTCTTTCCGGGAAACGACCATCTAACAACTTGCCAGCTGTCGTTTCTTTGATACCGCCAATCCAACCGGTATGCTTAAAATATTTCTTTGCGGTCAATTTCTTGCCGGTTAATTTTACTTTGTCGGCATTGATAACGATAACATAGTCGCCGCAGTCCAGGTTCGGAACATAAGAAGGTTTGTTCTTGCCTTGCAAGATCTTGGCAATCTGAGCAGCCATACGACCCAAGACAACACCTTCAGCGTCAACGACATACCATTTTCTTTCAATGTCAGACGGTTTTGTTGCATAAGTGTTCATATTTATCTCTCTTATAAAGATGGTTGTTAAATTCGTGTTGAATATACAGGATAAAATTCTATTGTCAACAATAAAAAACTCATATTTTTCAAATATTTATTTAGCGGTATTATAATACCGTCTATCAACTTGTTGTTTTTGCACAATTTTCATTATTTACAAGAAAAGCTCCGCGAAAAAATTTCGGGAGCTTTCCTTAAAACCAGTTTTTTCTTACTTACAAAGCTGATATAAGCCTTGTTCATCCTTGCGGAAACGCTTTTCAACAGCATTTTCGTTTGTTTGTTCGCCGTCATCGCACCAGTCATAGGTTTTGAAGCTGCAAATGACCTCGCCGTTTGGCATTATTCCTTCCAAAACAACCCATTCCTGATGACCCGAGTTGGAGTTATTATACTCTTCGCGACTTTCATCAACTTTTACCAGACAACGCATTTCGCCGTTTGCATATTGATAAAGCCCTGTGCTGCTCAAAATGATTTCATCATACCAAATTTCTTTACACCTGCCAACATAGCTGAGTTTTTGCTCTTTTTGCAAAAATAAGTCGTGTTCTTGGGTTTGAAAAAGATTGGAAGATTTATCTCCTAAGAGCAACTCCGGCGCCGGTCTTAACCAAACACCCAAAACATATTGGTATAATTCTTTTTCATCTATCAGCGCATAGCGATGCTTAATGAGTTTTACGGCTCCGGCTTCATAGCAGAACAAAATCAGGAATTTTCTTTCCGCTTCATCCCTTGCGGCGGTATCCGAAGTCCAACAATCCGTATATTCCGGAATCTCAGAAAACTGTGATTTCGTAGCACTGTAAGCAACTTTAAGCATCTCTATCTCTTCGCAGTTCGGAAAGTTCAGGCCATATTCCGCTGAGATTGCTTCCGCCTCCTTTTGGGTAATTCGTTGACCGAAATACCGATGAAGAGGGACGTAAACTTTAGGTACGACATAAGCGCCGTCAATAGTTCTTTCCAGGCTTTTATAATGCCATGGTTCTTTAATCTCGCTATCTGTTCTGAAACTTTCTGAATAGCGAATGATTTTATTTTTCGTTTCCATACAAAATAAGGTTTAAAATTATACAATAGAATACTTAATCACTCTGAGCGGGAGAGTGGCGCAAATTTTCTCTTTTGTCAATGTTTATCTAAACAAGAGCTTTGAGTTCATAAAGCTTTTCTAAGGCTTCCTTCGGGGTCATTTCATCAGGATTAAGCGCTTTTAAGGCATCTTCCGCTGCAGAGCTATGCTTAACCTCTTCTTGGGCTACCTTTTTCTGCAAAGCAGCAAACAAGGGTAAGTCATCCGCCAAATCGTTCATCTTCTTGTTCTTTTTATCATGCTCCAAGGCATCCAGAACTTGCTCAGCTCTTTTAATGACCACTGTCGGCAAGCCCGCAAGCTTGGCAACATGAATACCGTAAGAACGGTCGGCTGCTCCGGGGATAACCTCATGCAAGAAGACAACCTCGTCGTTGAACTCCTTGATTTTCATACAATGCAAGGACATCTTATTCAGCTTTGCCGTCAAAGAGGTCAGCTCATGATAGTGGGTGGCAAATAAGGCGCGGCATTTGTTCTTCTCATGCAAGTGTTCTACCACCGCCCAAGCAATGGACAAGCCGTCAAAGGTGGCTGTTCCGCGCCCGATTTCATCCAAGATGACAAAGGAGCGTTCATCTGCCTGATTCAAAATGCTTGCGGTTTCTACCATCTCAACCATAAAAGTAGAGCGGCCGCGCGCTAAGTCATCTGAGGCACCGACACGAGAAAAAATCTTGTCAATCACGCCAATCCGTGCGCTCTTACAAGGCACGAAAGAGCCCATTTGCGCCATAACCGCAATAATGGCATTTTGCCGCAAAAAAGTTGACTTACCTGCCATATTCGGTCCGGTTATAAGCCAAATCAGTGAAGTATCATCGCTTAAAGAGCAATCATTGCCGACAAAAGCTCCGGCATTCTCCTTTTCAATGGACTGCTCTACAACGGGATGTCTGCCCTCCTCTACCTCAAAGACCAAAGAATTGTCCAAAACAGGGCGGCAATAGTTCTTCTCAACGGCCAAATCAGACAAGGCCGCGCCGACATCCAGCTCGGCTAAGGCTTTTGCCGTGCGAGAAATGTCTTCCGAAGCAACGGCGACATCCTCAACCAGATTGTTGAATATCTCAATTTCCATCGCCAGAGCCTTATCCGCCGCACCACGAATTTTGTTCTCCAGATCCGACAGCTCAACCGTGGTAAAGCGCGAAGCGTTCAAAACCGACTGACGATGAATGAACTCTTTATTCTCCAACATCTCAGTTGCAAACTTGCTTTGTACCTCAATAAAATAGCCAATGACATTGTTGTATTTTATTTTCAAATTTGCAATGCCCGTGCTTTCGGCATATTTGTTCTGAAGGTCTAATATCAGTTTGTGGCTATCGTCTTTAATCTCCTTGATTTCATCTAAGGGCGGATAATAGCCTTTCTTTACAAAGCCGCCGTCTCTTGCCAACAAAGGCAATTCTTCTTCCAATGCCTTGTCTAAGGTTGTAACCAAGCTAGCATGATAGCCCAGCTTATCTACAATATTCTTCAGGGCATCGGGCAGTTTTTCCAGCAGAGCATCTGCCCCAACTGCCGACAAAATATTTTTGATTTGCGGAATGGCTGACAACGTCGTTTTAATATTGGCTAAATCTCTTGGGCCGCCGCGACCCAAGGTCAATCTTGATACAGCACGTTCTACATCAGGACAAGATTTGAGTAGAGCCCTTAAATCTTCCCGAATCCGCGGATTATCATTAAAAAATTCTATAACATCCAAACGATGATTGATTTCTGTTATATCAAGCAAGGGGTTGGCAACACGGTTGGCCAGCAATCTGGCTCCGGCTCCGGTTACCGTGCGGTCAATAACCGACAACAACGACGCGCCTTTATCGCCAATCATAGATTCCAAGAGCTCCAGATTGCGTCTGGTGGCACCGTCTATCTCCATAACCTGATTGACATAAACTTTAATCGGACGCTCAATCCTTGGGGCTTTGCCTTTTTGCGTGTTCTCCACATAATCCAGCACAATTCCTGCCGCCGTTACTTCCGCTCGGCTGAAACTGCCAAAGGAATCTAACGTATTGACCTTAAAAACATCCAATAAACGTTTTTCGGCATTGGCAGCATTAAACCTTGCCTGAGGCAAAACCGTCAGCTTCTCCCGATATTCGTTTAACAAAGAAAAGATATTTGGCTTTTGCAAAAAAGTATCTGATACAATTATTTCAACCGGCATTAACCTTGCCAAAGAAGAGCCCAAAAGCATAGCCTCATTCTGCGGGGTAACGGTTTGTTCCTGCGTATAAAAATCGCCGGTGGACAAATCCAACCACGAAAGCCCTAAGCTTTCTCCGTTTTTAACAATGCTTAAAAGATAGTTGTTCTTGCGGGCATCCAACAAATTGTCTTCGGTTAAAGTTCCTGCCGTTACCAGACGAATGACCTCTCGCCGGACGCAAGACTTTGAACCGCGTTTTTTGGCTTCTTTCGGGTCTTCCGTCTGTTCGCATATCGCCACTTTGAACCCCTGACGAATGAGCTTTGACAAATAACTCTCATAGGCATGAAAAGGCACGCCGCACATCGGGACATCTTGATTATCCAATTTACCCCTTTTGGTTAAGGCTATATCCAAAGCCTTTGATGCGACAACCGCGTCATCAAAAAAAAGCTCGTAAAAATCGCCCATACGGTAAAATAAAAGATAATCTTGATGTGCGTTTTTAATCTCAAGATACTGCGCCATCATCGGCGTTAAAGCAGTCGTATTATTTTCAGTCATTTTTCTAAAATTTTAAGCCTATTTAAACCTCTTTGCATTAGTTTCAGTATAATAGCTTAATTTCGGCGCTCGTCTATCTTTTTTTGCAACTTATGGGACATTATGCCATGTTTGGAAAGCACAGCAAAATTTTTAATATTGAAAAAAACACCCAATTTGTTGACCGTGTATTGTTCTTGTCTTTGCCTTCTGCTTTGGTATTTATTATGCTGGTGGCGCTTCGGTTGATTACGCCGACTTTGGCTGTTATCTCTTATGCTACAATTATCTTTTTTAATATTGTGTTTTTGTTTCCGATTACGTTTGAACTCCAGCAGCTCAAAAAATATATTACCACGCTTTCCCGCGGTGAAGATTTTGACGAAAAACTTATGACGCTTTCTGAAAAAGAAGCTAAAGAAATTGTTGATGCCGTTAATGCTATGCACCAGTTTTGGGCACATAAGACCGATCTCTTGGAAGCGCAAACCATGTCTGACACAGCCGTGCTTGACTCCCTGCCCGACCCGATTTTGATGATTGACAGAGCCGGAAATATTCTCGGGGCTAACCTCTCTGCCCGAAACCTTTTGGGAAACAATATTACCGAAAAAAATGTTGAGGCCATCTTTAAGGCTAATAATTTTATTGAGGCTGTCTCAAAAGTCTTAAACAAACAAAGCAAAGCCGAAAACCTTATCTTTTATGCTCCGGCTGCTTCAAAAAAAGAAGACCCGCAAAAGCTTTATGCCCATATCAAACAACTTCCTTGGCTTTCTAAAGGGCGTGCTGTGGCGGTTATCTCCCTTTATGATATGACTAAAGCAATGAAAATTGAAAAAATGCAGTCTGACTTTGTGGCTAATGCAAGCCACGAGCTTAGAACCCCGCTTTCAATCATCTCGGGTTTTATTGAAACCCTGCAAACCTCCGCCAAAGACGATGAAGAAGCCAGAGAAAAATTCTTAAAAATTATGAGTGAGCAGGCTGAATATATGTCGGCTTTGATTGAAAACCTACTTTCTTTATCAAAAATTGAGATGAGCCAAGACCAGAAACCGGATGAACCCACAAATGTAAAAAAATTGATTACGGAAGTAGCTCAGGCTTTGTCTCTTAAAGCAAAAGAACGCGAAATAAATATTAAAACGGACATTGAAAAAGATGTTCCTAAAGAGATTATTGCCGACAGCCGACAAGTCAAACAAGTTATTCAAAACCTGACGGATAATGCTATTAAATATGGGCTCAGCCAAAGTGATGTTACCATAACAGCTTGCATGGCAGAGAAAATTCCTCTTTCTAAAAGCTTTAAGGTTGCCAAAGGTAAAGCTGTTGCCATATCCGTTAATAATAAAGGGCCAAAAATTTCACCAGAAAATTTGGCTCGCCTTACCGAGCGCTTCTATCGTTTGCAAGAACATAAAGACCTTAATATTAAAGGAACCGGCCTTGGTCTTGCTATTGCTAAGCATATTATCCTGCGCCACAAAGGAAACCTGACCGTTAATTCTACTTCTTATAACGGAACAACCTTTACAATTTATTTGCCTATAGAACAGAACTAACAAGCTGTTCAAGTGGACGCACTTGAGCGCTCACTGGTTGCTTTGAGAACCATTGTTGAACCGCGTTGCTTCCTAAGTGCATATCTATCTTTCGTGCCTTATGTTTTTTAGCCAAAAAAATTTTATGTAGGCTCATTAATGGTAGACAAAAAAAATTGTAGTCTCATTAATAGTTGACTCATCCCTCAAATTAGTATATTCTTATATTCAATAGGTGTGTTGTTGTCGGCGTGATGCTTCTTGCTTCCGCCTCTCTTTGACGCATACCTTATTTTAACCGCAGGCTTTGTTTCTTGATTATTGTTTGAGGTGTGCTATGTCTGATACTCGTTATCTCTTTATCGCGGCTCTATTGAGCGCTGTTTCGCTTTCTGGAAACGCTAATGCTTTAACCGTTTCGGATAAGCTTATCTCAAACTTTATCAATACACATACATACACATCCACACCATCAACAAAGTCTGCGGCCTCTTTTGCCCAATTAGATAAATCTTACAAACTTGCCGGTGTTTGTTTTATGGGAGCCGGTAATTGTGGCGATGACGGACATTTTAGTAAAGGGTCTTCCGGCGGAGGCGGCGGTAATGCCGATAATAATGGTTCTGGTGGCGGAAACAACGGAGATGGTGGTTTTGAAATTGATACGGACAAACAATGCCAAAATGAAGGCTATACCATTACATCTTGTCCAGCAGGTTCAGCTGCTACGGGTGTTTGTCCTTATGATAACGGTTATTATAGCGGATGTAAGTCTTATGAAGAGCTTTGCAAACAAGACAACTATTATAAAACTTGTTCGGGAAATATGGTCCTAGACCCTGATCAGAGTTGTGATTATGACAGTTCTTATAAAAAATGTATTCCTTCCGAAGAAGCTTGTGAAGATGAAGGTTATCACAGTAGTTGTGAAGACGGAAAAATCTTAGACCCCGGACAAGTTTGTTCCTATAACTCATCTTACCAAAAATGTGAATGCAACCCTTGTGACGGGTTTGAATATAGCTATGAGGAAGCCACGGCACAAGGCTATGAAGTGGACGGTGAAGCCTGCAATAGCTGCGGGGTGATGAAATACAAACGCAAGGTTAAGGAATGTTTGGGCTTCTCAGTTTGCGACTGCGGAGGCGAAATCGGCACGACCGAATGCTGGAGCGGACAACAACAGATGTTTCTAAACTGCAAGGCTTGTGTAGAAGAATGTGATTCCGGAGAGATTGACTTAAATAATTATTGGTGCAACGGCGACCTGAAATGTATCTTCGGTGGGCGCTAGGAACAAGGACTAAGATATAAGGAGAAAGACAATGAAGAAGTCAAATATAATATCACAAATAGCGTTTGCTTGGGGTTTGGGCTTGATGAGTGTTGCACCGGTTTGGGCGCAGACTTGTATCAAGACACCTTCTTGCGCTGACCTTGGTTATACCAAAACAACAACGGCTTGCGCTGGCAAAACCATCCTTAAATGTCCGTTGGATACAACAAAGGTTTATTGCCCAAGCGATGTGGAAACATCAAAGATATATAAAATTGGTGATACTTATATCGGAAAAGATGGTGTGGGGGTAGGAAAAATAGTTAGTGTTGATAGTAGTGGACGGCATGGTATTATGGTCGTTACTGCCGGAACTGGAAAATTAGAAACAGTTCAAAACTATTGTACAACTTTGACTACTGGTACCGGTTATATTTGGCAATTGGCTTCTTTTGGCACTTATACATTTATGAATAGTGGAAATGCATATTTTGATGGCTGTGCTGTTTATCATGCCTCTGGTGGAAGGTGTCATATGTGTGGTAACGGTATTGGTAGTTGTTCTGATAGTATAGAGAGTGGTTCTGCAGGTGCTTATTGCCAAGCGGCTTTTTAAAATTCTAAGCCCCGCCAAAGAGCGGGGCTTTTGTTTACAACTTCAGTTTTTTATCCAAGGCTTCAAGCTGGTCTATATAGCCAGAAATCAGGCTCAGACCCTTGTTCCAAAAATCAGCATCATTCGGGTTTAGGCCGAAAGGTTTGAGCAATTTGTCATAATCCGTGATTGCTGTTTTGCTCAACATATCCAGATATTTGTCGGCAAAATCTTTGACCTTGCCTTCTTGGCTGACCTGATACAACGAATTGACCAGACAATCCGCAAAGGAATAAGCATAGACATAAAACGGCAAGAAGAAGAAATGGCCGACCTGCATCCAGATATAGGCGCTGTTTTCATCAACATTTACATAACGTCCCAGACTATTGCGCATTTCTTCCAGCCAGATTTGGCAGATGCGGTCTTCCGAAAGCTCGCCGTCTTTTCTTTCCTCGTGGCAACGGGTTTCAAAAAAGTGAAAAGCTATCTGGCGAATCGCCGTATTTATCATATCATTCACCTTGCCGGCAATTAGGCACAACTTGGCTTTATCATCATCCAGATTGCGCAATAAGGACTGGAAGGTTATCATCTCGCCGAAAACAGACGCAACTTCTTCTGAGGTCATACGGCTATATTCGTTCAAATCGCCATTTTTGGTACGAAGCTGATGATGGCAGCCGTGCCCTAACTCATGCGCCAAGGTCAAAACATCATTCTGTTTGCCGGCGAAGTTGAGCAGCAAATAGGGATGGTGTTTGGAAGTTGCGGAAGCGCAGAAAGCCCCGCTTCTCTTGCCATCGCGCGGCGGAACGTCTATCCAATTATTATCAAAAAAGTCCTTGGCTACATTATACAACTTCGGTGAAAATTCTTTATAAGCATCCAAGACAATCTTTACGCTTTGCTTCCAAGAATATTCGGCATCATCACTGAAAGGCAGAGGCGCATTACGATCCCAATACTGAATTTTCTCAACGCCCAGCCATTTGGCTTTCAGTTTATAAAAGCGGTGCGCGATATCCTTATATTTTTCTCTTACCGTCTGAGCCAGAACATCAACCGTGGAATCCTTGACATTCTCGGCCAAGTTGCGTTCCGAAACCGGACGAGCGAATCCGCGCTTGTCATCTTCTATCGCTTTATCCTTAATCACCATATTATAAATCATGGTAAACAGCGGCGCATTTTCCTTGCAAACACGATTTAATTCCTTGCCCGCTTTTTCGCGAATCTTGGGATCTTTGTTTAACAGCAACTTGCTGATTTCGGCATCGTTATATTGTTTGCCGTCTACCGTAAACACCAATCTTGATGAAGTTTCTTCATACAAGCGCACCCAAGCCGAACCCGAGGTTACGGATTTTTCGTGCAAAATCTCTTCAACCGCCTCAGACAGCTCATATTTCTTAAAACGTCTGACTTTGTCCAACCAAGGTTTATAAAAAGCAACTTTTTCATTCTTCAGCCATTCCTTGATTTTGGCTTCCGGCAGGCGGTTTATCTCCAAGCTGAAAAAGATGGTCGGCTTGCTGTAATCTGTCAATTTCTCACTGATGTTTTGATAAAAAGCCATCGCCTCTTTATTCTTCATCTGCGTTACCATATTAAGATAAGCAAACTCGCCCAAAACGCCGCCCATTACAGACATTTTTTCTTCTGCCTTTAAAGCATCCAAAAATTCTTCGGCCTTCAGTTTTTCCAGTTTGCCTTTATATTTTTTGGCAAATGAGATGGCTGTTTTTTTCAGTTTTTCCAAATCGGCATTGATTTTGGGGTCATCCATGCCTTTGTACATATCAGACAAATCCCAGGCGGGAAGATTATTGTTGTTGCTCATATTCTGACTTTTCCTTTTCTTCCTGTTTTTTTATTTTCTCTTCAAGCTCGCGATTTAATTTGCGCAAGTTTTGCATGGAGGCCTCAATATCCGGTGTTTGCTCATAAAACTCTTGCAGGCTCTCTTCTGCCTCCACTTCCGTTTCGGTGTTTTGTTGCGGTAATTGGGGTTCAAAAATATAATTTGCCCAAGGTGTTTTTTGCTCGCCTTTTAGCCATTGACCAATGCCTCTGGCAACAACTTTTGTGTCACACCAAGTGTTTTTGCCTATGGTCTTGAGCATACACCAAGGACTATTGTCGCAAAAGATGAGTTCCTCTGCCATTATCTCCGTACAGGGAATGAAGCCTCTTTTTTGCTCATCATACCTTGGCGCAAACAGAACCAAAACAAACACCTGCAAATATGCCAGCATAAACAAAGATATTATTAAGCCGAACCAATGATGCTTGATGAAACGCATTATTTTCCTTTTCTTTTTTTCAAATAACTTTCAAGCAAGGCTAACTCTTCCAAGGTATTGGCTCCGGCAACTTCTTCGGGAGAGCACTCAACAACCGTGCATTTTAAGCCTTTGCTTCTGGCAATAGCTATTGCATCTGTTAAATAATACTCACCGGCGGCATTTTCATTGCCTATGGCTTCCAAAATATCAAACATGGTTTTGCCGTCAAAACACATGCAACCGGAATTGCACAAATCAATGGCTTTTTCTTCTTCCGTTGCGTCCTTAAACTCAACAATTTTTTGCAGTTCACCATTTTTCATTACCAGACGGCCATAACGTGCCGGGTCTTCAGGGCGGAAGCCTAAAACAACAACAGCGTAACCTTCTTTAACCTTATTTGCCGCTGTTTGGTAAGTTTCTTTAGTAAAAATAGGATTATCGCCAAAGATTACCAAAATTTGACCTTCAAAGCCTTTCATCAAATCCTTGGCAGCCAAGACAGCGTGCCCTGTGCCAAGCTGTTTTTCCTGAATGCAGCTTTGGTGGGGTGCAACTTCCTTGCGAACCATATCTCCATCAGGCGCGGTTACGACCACAATCTTTTTAACCCCCATTTCTTCCAAAGTGTCTATCGGGTGGCGAATCATCGGTTTTCCGCCCAAAGGCATCATAACTTTGGGTAAGTCTGACTTCATACGGGTTCCCTTGCCTGCTCCCAGAATAATGGCGGCGATTTGGTCATTCATGGTAAAAACTCCTTATAAAAATTTATTCTTTTCTTAATAACTGCAGTTTATACTAACAGATATGTTTTATTTGTTAACAAAGGTTTTTAAGTTATGAAAAAACTTTTTCTTGCCGTTTGTTTCAGTCTTGTTTTTTTGAGCTCCAATCTTTGGGCTGCAACCACAGAAATAAATAATGCCGAAGAACTTCGCGCCCGGGAAGCTCAAGCCCCGGTTGATAATGAGCCGATTATTGACCCGAGAATCCCAACAGGCGAGAATCCGGCTGAAATGGATGCTTTCATCAAAGAAAGAATGAAAACCGTTGTGATTACAAAACTTGATGAAAACGAAGACTTAAATGCCATGAAGTCCCTTGATGTACAACATAGTGCAGAATACATCAATATGCTTAAGGAAAGTAAAAAATCTACCTTTGAAAAAATTTATGATAATGCGATGAAGCGTATATCCGCAACAGATACGAGCGGAACATCCGAACAGCCTTATGATGATGTTTATTACTATATTAATGACCAGCCTTCCGTTGAGGAGCAAAAAAAACAATGGGAAGCTCCTGATTTTCCGGTCGTTAATGTAGAGCTGCCAAACGGCGCTCAAACCTTGGTGCCGGCAAGAGAACATATTCCGTATTTATTCAGCAAGATTGAAATTATGCCTAACGGCTTGATTGGTATCAACGAAACGATTACGGTTATTGCAAATGGTGAAAAACTTAAAAACGGTTTGTCTCGCGTGCTTCCGAAATATTCGGTTTCGCGCTTAAATGAACGCCACAAAATTGATTTTTCCTTGCTCTCCGTTACCATCAACGGGCAGGAAATTCCTTATAAGGCCGAAGAAGTCGGCGACAAAATTGTCTTAAAGCCCAAAGATAAATATACTCTTCAGCCCGGAATTTATACTTATAATTTTGCTTACCTGATAGATCGGCAGCTTTGGACTTATGATGATTTTAACGAATTTTACTGGGATGTTACGGGAAGTTCGTGGAACTTAGTGATTACAAACGCCGGAGCATCTGTCAGCCTGCCCGGCACGCAAGCTCCCATCAGCCAAAATATTTTTATCGGTTATCCCGGTCAGTTGACTTCTGAAAATGCTTTTGTAACCAAAGGTGCGGATAATACTTTGGGCTTTGTTTCAGAAGTGCCGCTCTTTATCGGTGAAGGTATGCACCTTATCGTAGCTTTGCCCAAAAACGAGTTGCTTGTTCCTGATTTCGGCAAGAGGTTTTCTTGGTTTGTAAGTGATTATGGCGATATCTTATTTGCCTTGTTCGGTTTGGCGGCTATCTTAATCTCTTATATTATCTCTTGGCGCTATATCAGTGCCGGACGCTCCAAACTTAAAACCGGAATGCGACGCACGGCTCCGATGTTGCGATACCTGATTAAAGGCGTGTTTGATAAGGTTTCCTTTACGGCTTATTTGTTGGAGCTCTTCCGCAAAAATATTATTGATATTCAGGAAAGCGAAAATGAGATTATGTTGATTAAAAAAACCGACAACCTCAGCGCCTTGAGCCGAACTGAACGCAAGGCTCTTGGCAATTTGTTTCCCGGAAAAGAATCTGTCATTAAGGTTAACAAGCAAACTCAGCTTAAATTTAAGCGCGCCTTTAGGCTGATTGAGAAAAACACTCTTCAAAACTTCAAAAGTGTTTCGCTCAAGCTCAGCGCCGGTTATTTGTTTTTCAGTATCGGCATGCTTCTGCTCTCCGAAGCCGCGATTGCCCTCCTAGCAGTTAATTTCGGACAAATCTTTTCCATTGAGCTGGCTTGCAGCGTTACGATGGCTTTTTATGTCTGGATTTTGCAACTTAAATTTAAGTCTCCTCTTTGGGGGTGGATGGCTAAAATTTTTGCGGCCTTAATCATCCTTTTCTCGCTTATGATGCTTAGCGTCTATATCAGTTCCTTTGCTGCTCTTGTTCTGCTGGCGATGATTTATGTTATCTTTGCTTATACGGGGATTTTTGCCAAAAGAAGCGGCTTGATGAAAAACAATATTAAAGATGCTCTCGCTTTTCGTGATTATCTGATTGATAATGCCGCAACTTTGAGCTTAGGCAGAGATTTTTATGCGCAACAAGCCAATATCTTTGCTTTGGATATCTCCACGAAATATCCGCTAAACCCGAATATTAAGGATAATTATCGCTTGATTGAGGCAGAAAAACTTGCTCTCAAGCTGTTGTCAGCTTGACCGCGACAATGGCTGTGGCGCGAACCATTGTTGAACCGCGATGCTTCAAGCTGTTGCCAGCTTGACCGCGACAATGGCTGTGGCGCGAACCTTTGTTGAACCGCGATGCTTCAAGCTGTTGTCAGCTTGACCGCGACAATGGCTGTGGCGCGAACCATTGTTGAACCGCGATGCTTCCGGCGTGCATATCTTGCTTTCGTGCCCTATGACTTTTATGGATTCTTCGGGACAAAGTCCCTCAGAATCACGGTAGAAGTTTTTTAATCCTTGCTTAGCTGCTCTTGGTGGTGCCAAAAATATGTGAAATATTGGTACACGTGGCTATAAAAAGAAGCCTTCAGCGCTGCGTCAAAATATGATAGCCCGATTAAAAGTGCAGACATAATAAACTTAGATACAAGCCCTTCAAACTCCATCATCTCATACATGGTTGTTAATATTAGTACCGCGATTACCAAAGGCACTCTTAATAAAACTTGTCCCCAAAATATTTTATTGGCATTCCCTTTGGTGAGCTTAAACGCTTTTTCCATCGTTAAATCTTTATCATCTACAGCTATTGCCGGAAGAATTATAAAGCACCGCGCAAAGTTTATGGCAAAAAACAAAGAAACAACGCCTGTAGATAAAAGTAGCATACCTCCTTTAACGCCAAATGACTTTAACATACCGACTATAATTCCCGCCGGGATTGCTACCAACAAAAATAATAATAAATTGTACCCCAAGTATTTAATTTCTCTCCAACCAAAAGAGAAGCTAAAATACTTTCTCTCTTCTTTCAAAATGATTTGGCGGCTAAAACCTACAGCTATGGAAATAGAGGCTAAATACATAATTACAACAGAAAGATTTTGATAACCTTTGGATGGGCATATTTCTCCTTCCAACCCACAAAGAGACGGAAAGCCCACAGCAACCTCATAAATAAGGATTAAAAACCAAACAGATGCGAGTTTTGTAAACGCATTGAAATTGGTAAAAATATATAAAAAGCTACGGCGAGCACATTCCCCAAAAGGAAGTTTAATTTGCGGTATCTGTTCTTGTTCCATTATTTTCTCCCAATAAAAATTCTTTTTGAAGCCAGCAATGATTTATTACTAAACTGAAAAGCATCAGCATAATCAGGTTATAGGCATAATCCAAAACCGTGCCACTCCAATTGACATATTCCGGCTCTATTGCTAATACGGCTCTCTGGTAGTAAAGTGCAAAAAATGACATAACAATCATGATTAAAAACAGAGCTAAAATAATGCCTAAATTATTGCCTTTGGAGCGCTGCCACAAGTATGAAAAGCTCGGAAGCTTTTGACCGGACAAAAAGGCTGCCGGAAGAGCATAAAAACGCATCAAGATAAACGGAACCAGAAAACCAACGGACACACAGGCAAAGTAAAGAACCTCAACCACCCAATCCGGATTAGGAACTCTCATATACAAAAGATAAAAAGACAAAATAGGCGTTAAGTTCAGTAGTAAAAACAAAATTATGCCGCCGGTTAGAGCAAAATCCCGCTTGGTGGGCAATAAAATATTTCTTAAATCATAGCTCTTTTTCAGAAATGCGATATCATACCAGCGCGCTAAGAACATTGAAACCAAAAAGATTTTCAACAATAGGGCTAGTATATAGATAAAGTTGGAATCCGAACAGAAGAAATATGCTTCACGATATGATGTAAAGCAAATGCCGGCAAAGCCCAAAATAATGCTGACAAGGCTCAAGACAAAACCAAAAAGTGCGCTTAATCTAAATAAGCTGCCAAATTGGTTGGTTAAAATGCCGAAAGGCGCAAAAATTAACTTACTGAAAGGAATATGAACGCATAATTCGGCTTTCTGAGGTTCTGTGGTTTTGGGGCTTTCAGAAAACTTTTGCTTAAACTGATTTATCTTTGCAATAAAATCTTTCATGGCTATATTTCCTTTATGGTGGTTACGCCCGGAAGCGCACGAATTTTGCTCAAAAACTCAGGATCCGCAAAGGCAAAGCCGCCGGCCAACTCAATGCGGACATCCCATTCCTTATTATCCGGCTTAATATATATTTTGTTGCGGCCGTTGTGGTCTTTTTTCAAAATCTCGTGCAGACCGGGAACCGCCGTAACATCATTGACACAAATCTCCAAACCATTGGCAACTTCTGAAATGGCTTTATCCAAGGTTTCTATCACATTAAACATTACTCTCGGGTTGGCTTCTTCCGATTGTTTGTCTATGGTTATGCTGGCAAACAAAGGCAAACCCGAAGATATAATATCTTCATAACGAGCCAATCCCTCAGAGAATAATATTCCCTCAAAACTGCCGCTGGCATCCGATAATTCCAGAAAAGCATACTTGTTGCCGGTTTTGCTGACACGCTTTTGAAAACCGTTTACACAACCCGCAACTTTGGCTCTGATGCTATCTCCGACACGGATGTTGCGGAAAATCTCGCTGCAATTCTTGACACCTAAGCGCTCTATCCCTCGGCCATAACTATCCAAGGGGTGGGCTGAAAGGTAAAAACCGATGGCTTCCGCCTCAAGTCTTAATTTCTCAAGCTCCGGCCAATCCGGCTTTTCAGCCAATTTGACCTTAGCGTGTAATTCTTCATTGCCAAACAAAGAGGCCTGCTCGCTGGTCTTGAGTTCCGAAGATGAGGCAATATGACGCAAAATGGTTTCAACATTGGCAAACAAACGTCCACGGTTCTTCTCCAAGCAGTCAAAAGCTCCGGCTTTTATCAATTGTTCCAACTGGCGGCGGTTAATCTGCTTGATATCCGTACGGTGAATGAAGTCTGAAATATCTTTATACGGACCATGGGCTTCTCTTTCGGCAACAATCGCCCGCATATTGGCTTCGCCCACGCCTTTGACCGCACCGAGTGCATAGCGGATATTGCCGTCTTCTACCACAAAATCTGAACCAGAATGGTTAATATCCGGCTTTAGGACCTTGAAACCAAGCTTTTTGCATTCGTCCTTAAAGAAAAGCAATTTTTCCGTGTTGGTAATATCCAAAGACATTACCGCGCACATAAATTCTACCGGATAATGCGCCTTCAAATATGCCGTCTGGTACGAAATCAGCGAATAGGCCGCAGCGTGCGACTTGTTGAAACCATAAGACGCAAATTTTTCCATCTGGTCAAAAATCGCTCCGGCTGTTCCTTCTTCAATGCCGTTTTTAATCGCGCCTTCCATAAACATTTTGCGTTGTTTTGGAATTTCATCGCGCATTTTTTTACCCATGACCTTACGCAGCTTATCCGCACCGCCCATGGTGTAACCACCTAAAGCACGAGCGATGTTCATAACCTGCTCTTGGTAAATCATAATACCGTAGGTTTCTTTCAAAATCGGTTCCAGCATCGGATGCAGGTAAGTAATCTCTTCTTCGCCGTGCTTACGCTTAATATAGCTCGGGATGTTATCCATCGGGCCGGGGCGATACAAAGAAACAATAGCGATGAGGTCCTCAAAACGGTCAGGCTTGATTTGCTTATGAACATCCTGCATACCGGCAGATTCAAACTGGAACACTGCCGCGGTATTACCGCTTTGCAACAGTTCATAAGTCGGCTTGTCATCTAATGGCACATTGTCCATATCCAGCTCAATGCCCTTTATCTTCTTAATCCAGTCAACCGCGCGCTGAATGACGGTTAGGGTCTTTAAGCCCAAAAAGTCAAACTTAATTAAGCCGGTTTCTTCAACATATTTCATATCATATTGTGTTACCGGCATATCTGCCCGAGGGTCTTTATACAAAGGCACGAGCTGGTCCAAAGGACGGTCGCCAATTACCACGCCGGCAGCATGCACACCAGACTGGCGATACAAGCCTTCCAACTTCATACCGATATCAAACAGCTTGTTGACCTGCGGGTCGTTCTGGCGCATCTCCTCTAACTCGGGAACTTGGTCCAGAGACTCCTGCAATGTGGGGTTCTTACCCTGAACGCCGGGGGGAATCATTTTGCTTAACTTATCTGCCTGAGAATAGGGCATTTGCAAAACACGGGCGACATCGCGGATGACGTTTTTGGCTTGGAGTTTGCCATAGGTGATGATTTGCGCCACATGGTCAAAACCATATTTGTTTTGCACATATTCAATCGTCTTGCCGCGGTTTTCCTGACAGAAGTCAACGTCGAAGTCCGGCATATTTACACGTTCGGGGTTCAAAAAGCGCTCAAACAGCAAGTCCAACTTAATCGGATCAAGGTCGGTTACCTTTAGTGACCAAGCGGTGATAGAACCCGCACCCGAACCACGCCCCGGACCAACCGGCACACCATGCCCCTTAGACCAACGGATGAAATCCGACACGATTAAGAAATAGCCGGGGAAGCCCATCTTTTTAATGACGCTTAATTCATAATCTAATCTGGCATAATATTTTTCATCAATCTCTTTTTTCTGCTCGGCGGTCATCCCCTCAAAGTAAACTTGAGCTTCCATACGCTCTTTTAAGCCTTTATAGGCTTCTTCGGTGATGAACTCATCTTGGGTTTTGCCATCGGGACACTCAAATATCGGCAACAAAGGCTGAACTTTTTCCGACAAAAAGCTGCAACGCTCGGCTATGACTACCGTATTGTTAACCGCCTCCGGCAAGTCTTTAAAAAGCTCTATCATCTCCTCCGGGGAGCGCAAGCGGTTGTTGGGCGAGAACTTTTTGCGGTTCTCATTGGCGACATATTCTCCGGCCGCAATACAAACCAAAGCATCATGCGCCTCATACATATCCGCCGTCAGGAAAAAGGCTTCATTGGTGGCAACCAGAGGCAGATTGTGCTTATATGCCAAATTGATAAAATCTTCTTCCGTCTTGTGTTCCGCTTCTAAGCCGATGCGCATAATCTCAACATAAAGAGAATCGGGAAAATATTCTTTCAATTTGAGCAAAAATTCTTCCGCTTCGTCTTTGCGGTTTTCTAACAACAAACGTCCGACCGTACCCTCAACGCCGCCGGTCAAGGCTATCAAACCAGCGCTTCGTCCTTCCAAGTCCGAAAGCTTGAGCTGCGGTTTTTCATTATATTCGGGGTTGTCCAAATATGAGAGCTTCATCAGCTTCATAATGTTATGATAGCCCTCTTCGTTTTTGACCAATAAGACAATCTTGTCCGGCTCTATTGTACGGCCTTTGGACTTTAAGACATCATCAGCATCACTGTTGCGGATATAAAACTGGCAACCAAGAATCGGCTTAATGCCGCAATCGGCGGCAAAATGGGACAAAGCCTTAGCGCCAAACATATTTGCCGTATCGGTTACGGCTATGGCCGGAAAGCCCATATCTTTGAGTTTGGGCACAAGGGACGGAACCTTAATCGCGCCTTCCGACAACGAATAAGCGGTATGCACGCGCAAATGTACAAATTTTGGCTCCGGCATTTATTTCCCTTACAGATTAATCTGGAGCTGATTATAAAAACTTTGTCCTTTAGACTCAATCAAAAAATATCATCCATAGACAAATTAAAACAACAAAGCCCCGAAAAAAATCGGGGCTTTTGTTTTTTTAATCCAGCTCGGATAATCTTTGTGCCTGATCTTCCGTGACCAAAGCGTCTATAATCTCGCCCAAAGCATCGCCGGAGACAACCTCATCCAACTTATACAAAGTCAGGTTAATACGGTGGTCGGTTACGCGGCCTTGCGGATAGTTATAGGTTCTTATTCTCTCCGAACGGTCGCCCGAACCAACCTGCAACTTACGGCGTTCAGAATATTCCTTGTCTATGGTCGTTTTTTGCAAGTCATACAACTTGGCGCGCAAGTGGTTCATCGCTTTTTCTTTGTTCTTGTATTGCGAACGGTCGTCCTGACATTGTACAACAACGCCGGTCGGGATATGCGTAATGCGCACAGCTGATTCCGTACGGTTTACGTGTTGTCCGCCCGCGCCTGATGCTCTGTAAACATCAATCTTTAAATCTGCCGGATTGATATACATATCAACCTCTTCAATCTCCGGCAAAACTGCTACGGTTGCCGCGGAAGTGTGAACACGCCCCTGAGATTCGGTTACGGGAACACGTTGAACACGATGTGCGCCTGATTCAAACTTCAATTTAGCAAAAACATCTTTACCCGTAATCTTTGCCGATGCTTCCTTATAACCGCCGAGAGAGTTTTCATCGGCATCCAAAATCTCAAACTTCCACCCCATTTTTTGTGAATAGCGTTGATACATCTCAAACAAAACTGCGGCAAACAAAGCGGCTTCATCACCGCCCGTGCCGGCTCTGACTTCCAGAATGGCGTTTTTCTCATCATCTTGCTCTTTGGGCAGGAGCAAAATTTTTATCTCTTTTTCCATTTCGGGAAGTTTTTCTTTGAGCTCATAATATTCCGCCTCTGCCATATCGCGCATTTCTTTATCCAAAGAATCGTCTTCCATCATTGCTTTGGCATCGTTCATATTGCTTTCAGCATGATTATAATTCTGGATTGCCTCAACAACAGGTGTCAACTCCGACATTTCTTTATTCATCCGCACCAAATCTTCCGCGCTGACATCCGGCGAAGACAACAGCGACTGAATCTCATCATGTCGGTTGACAACATTGGCTAATTTTTCTGCAAAACTCATTATCTTAATTCCTCAACAATTTTATCTAAGGCAACATTTTTCTGTGCGCCGCTGTCCAAATCCTTCAAGGTTACTTCGCCTTTGGCCAACTCATCCGTACCGATGATTACCGCTTTAATGGCATTAACCTTGTTGGCTTTCATCATACGTTTTTTTAGATTGCCATTGTAGCTGTGTTCTACCCTAAAGCCGGCATAACGAAGCTTGTAGGCTATCTCTATTGCCTTATCATTAACATCTTCGCCAACGGGAATAACCGCTATCGGACGTGGCAAGGAAACATCTGCCTCCAAGAGCATACTCAAACGCTCTACGCCGCAAGCCCAGCCGATACCGGCAACTTTGCCGCCGCCCATCTGTTCAACCAAGCCATCATAACGGCCACCGGCCAAAACCGTGCCTTGCGCACCTAGTTTGTCGGTTACGAGCTCAAAAACCGTGTGCGAATAATAGTCCAAACCTCTGACCAAACGGTCATTTACCTTATATTTGATGCCCAGATTATCCAAGCCTTTCAGAACAGCATTGAAAAATGCGGCAGATGCTTCATTCAAGCTATCTTTATACAAAGGCGCACCCTCAACAACGGCTTTATCACATTCTTCTTTAGAATCCAAAACGCGAAGCGGGTTTCTTTCCAATCTGGCCTTGCTGTCTTCAGACAACTCATCATAATGTCCACGGAGATACGCCACCAACTTTTCACGATAAGCATCGCGGCTTTCCTTGTCGCCCAAAGAGTTAATCTCTACCGTTACGGAACCGGACAGACCAAGCTTTTCCAAAAACTCATAGGCCATTGAAATAACCTCAATATCGGCTTGCGGTGTTTCAACACCCAAAAGCTCGCAACCAAACTGTGTGAACTGACGCTGGCGACCTTTTTGCGGACGCTCATATCTGAACATCGGGCCGCTGTAATATAACTTAACCGGCAGATTTTGCTGCATTCCCTCCGAGATGAAGGAGCGAACGATGCCCGCCGTTCCCTCAGGGCGCAAGGTCAGGCTCTCGCCTCCTCTGTCCTCAAAGCAATACATCTCTTTGGTTACGACATCTGAGGTTTCGCCCAAATTTCTTGAGAATACTTCCGTAAACTCAAAAATCGGGGTTTCAATTTCTTCAAAACCATATTTTTCTACGACTTCAGAACCTACAGACGTAACCTTTTTCATTTTGCGTTTGGCTTCGCCGTATAAGTCGTATGTTCCTCTAACATTTTGTAACTTTGCCATTTTTACCTCTATTAAAAAATTTTTTCTTATAAACAAAAAAAAGAAAACAGCAGGCGCAAAAATACCTGCTATTTTCTGTTCTATGAAATTTGCGCTAATGGTTAGCGGAATCTAAAAACGGGTCTAAGGCGATACCTGTTTTTTTGTTGGGTTTGACAACTTCGGTTAACTTGCCGTCAACGTAAACTTCCGCACCTTCATATCTGCCGACAGACAAAATCATGCCTTCTCCGGCCGGAACCTCATATACATCTCCGTCTTTTAAAACCTTGCTGATGTAAAGCTTGTTGGTATCTCTAACCTCAACCCAGTTTTCACCGCCTTTGATTTTTACCATTACGCGAGAACCTGGCTTTTTACTTGAAGTAACTGTTTTGGCTTCCTTTTTTACCTCTTCCTTTACTTCTTGCTTTTCTTTTATGTCTTGTTTTTCAGTTTTAGCTTCCTCTGCCTTGACTTCCGGCTCTGCTTTGGCTTCTTTAACCTTAGTTTCCGTTGGCTGAGAAGTCTCGGGAACGAAGCTCTCCTCACTTACGGTAACATTTCCACTCTCGCCGTCTGCAACAGGAGCCACATCAACAACCGGGACCTGTTCTTCAACTTCCTCCGCGGCAGGCAATTCAACACCGCTCTCCTCAACTGAGACAAAATCCTCAACTTGGAGCGGATAGTTTTCTGCAGGTTCAGACATCTCTGCACTATATTCCTGAGATTGGGCAACTTCTTCTGTTTTGTTTTGGCTTTGATTGTATATATACCAGCCGACATAAACCACGATGATTGCCAATAAACTTATCATCAAAGACTTCTTATTGGGCGCATTAGCCTCTGTTTGCGGCTCCATAACATAATAATCGCTGTTTTTGGAGGCGGCATCGGTTTCTTCTTTAAACAGCTGCACCATACGCGCTGCATTTAAGCCCAGATAATCTGCATAAGAACGGATAAAACCAATACCATATGGCGGTTCGGGAATCTCGTCATAATTGCCGGCCTCTATTGCTTCCAGATAGGAGGCGCGAATACATAATTCTTTAGAGGCATCCGTAATTTTCAGACCTTTTTTAAGACGAGCTTCATGCATCAAGGAGCCAACTTTGTCCTGATTAACCTGAATCTCTTTTTCCTCTTTCTCAACATCAGCAATCGGCTCTGCAGCTTTTGCCATATCTTCGGATTTGGTTTTATTCTCTTTTTTCACGTCTGTGCCCTTTGTTCAAAAAATTAACTTTGGATATTCAATCATAATTTTTAGTAAATTTCAATACCATGGTCATAAGCATAAGCTAATAATTGTGGACGTAAAGTCCTTTTTTGCGATTTTAAGAGGGTTTTTACATAATCTGTAACCTCTTCTATGTTCACCGAACGTATCATAGATTTTACACGACCATAAGATGCACCGGAAGATGATAAATTGCGATAGCCTAAGCCTAAAAGCACCATTGCCTCAACCGGATTACTCGCCATCTCGCCGCAAACAGAGCAATAGACTCCGGCTGCATTTGCTTTGGCGACAATATCTCCCATCATCTTCAAAAACGGCGCGGACAAAACATCATAACGCTCGGTCAGCCTTGGATTGCCTCTATCACAAGCAAAGGTAAATTGCGCTAGATCATTGGTGCCGATGGATATGAAATCAGCTTGTTTTAAGACATCTTCTAGCTGAAAAACAATGGAAGGAACTTCTATCATTAAGCCGACATTGACTTTTGAGGGGATAGGTTGGTTGCGGCGCTTCTCTTTCTCAAGTTCTATCATCAAGGTTTCTTTGGCTTCCTCAAACTCCGAGACATCGGATATCATCGGAAACATTACATTCAGCTCTTTGCCCACAGCGGCTCTTAAAAAAGCTCTGACCTGCTTACGCAAAATAGCGCGTCTATCCAAAGATATGCGAATGGAGCGCCAGCCGATTGCCGGATTTTCCTCGCTCATATTGCTCCAATAGGGCAATAATTTGTCCGAGCCGACATCTAAGCTCCGGAAAATAACCTTACGTTTGCCAGCCCTGTCCATCAGTTCCTTATAAAAACCGACTTGGCGCTCAACATCGGGCATAACGTCTGAGGTCATAAAAGGAATCTCGGTACGATATAAGCCGACACCGTCGCAATTTGTGCTTTCAATATAGTCCAAGTCAAAGGCTAAACCGACATTGATGTAGTGCCCAATACGCACACCATCCAGAGTTTTGGACGGCAGCTTGCTTAGCTCCGCCAAACGCGCCAAGAGTTTTTCCTTCTCGGCTATCTTGGCCTTAAACTTTTCTTGCGTGGCCGGCAAGGGATTGATATATACGTAGCCTTCGTTGCCGTCTATGGCGATAAGTTCTCCGGTCTTGACCTCATCAAACAAGCCTTTGATCTTGGCAATAACCGGAATGTTTAAGGCCTTGGCCACAATGGCGACATGCATGGTCGGCGTGCCTTCCTCTATGATAAGGCCGCGAATCTTGTGATAATCATAATCCATTAAGTCTGCCGGACCCATTGTTTGGGCAACAACAATAATATCGCTCCAATTGCTGATTTCGCTGACTTCCTTAAAATCGCCACTCAAATAAGACTGCAAACGGTCTGCCACATCGCGCAGGTCATGCAGACGCTCTTTTAAGTATTGATCATTGGTACCGGACAGGCGGTTCCACATATCTTCATAAGCTCGTTCAACCGCAGCTTCCGCCGTCAAACCACTTTTGACATTGTCTTCTATCTTTTTATACCAGCCTTTGTCTTTGGCAAACATTCGGTAGGTGTCAAGAATATCTACATGTTCGCCGATACCAAGCTGTGTGGATGCAAACTTCTTGTCTAAGTCCTCGTTCATCTGCTTATAAGCAGTCTCTAAACGATGCAGCTCGCCTTCCTTATCTTCGGCAAAGATTTTGCTAACCATTTGACGGCGGCGATGCACAACCGCCTTGCCCAAGCCATAACCTTTGCTTAGGCTCAGCCCCTTAACGCGCTCTCTTGTCGTTAGACCTCTGGCTTTAATCAGGTCTTTTTTATATTCCGTCATCTCCTCTGAAGCAACCGTCTCGGACAAGACCATTGCCACGGTTTCAAGAATTTCTATCTCCAGGCGCGAATATTCATGGACTTGCTTGTTTTGCAGCGTAATCACACCGATTGAGCGGTTCCAACGCACCAGCGGAACCCCCAGAAACGACTTATATTCTTCTTCGCCCAACTCCGGTTTGTATGAAAATTTTGGATGTGCCCAAGCATCAGATACGGCTAAAGAACGGTTGGTTTTAGCCACTTCTCCGACCAGACCTTCACCATAACGAATGGTTACTTTATGCGCAACATCATCATTAAAACCAAAGGAAGAAAACAACTCCAGATAGCTATCATCAACCGCGACATAACAAGCGGCGGCATCTGCCTCCATTTTTTCAGCTATTATTCGCGTGATTTTAGCCAGCTTGACCGGAACTTCGTCCTGACCTTCGGTAACCTGACGAAGAAGTTTTAAGATATCCATTGCCTGATTTATGGCGGGTGATTGCATCAGAGTTGTTCCATCTTAAAAAAATTATTTCTTGCGCTTTTAGTTATATTGCCTATATTCGTTTTCATCAAGTATAAACTTTGTTTAAGGAGTAAAAAAATGGCCAATAATTACAAAAAAGGCGACCATGACAACCGCCCTTGGGGCACTTGGGAAGTTTTGGATTCCGGCGAAGGTTTTTGCGTTAAGAGAATCTGCGTAACTCCCGGAAATATCCTTTCTTTGCAATCACACAACTTCCGCAACGAGCACTGGATTATTGTCTCCGGTGAAGCCGTTGTTACCTTGGGCGAAGAAAAAATAGTTAAGAAAGCCGGCGAAAACGTCTTTATCCCGGTTAAAATGAAGCACCGTATTCAAAATAATACAGACAAGAATATGGAGTTTATTGAGGTACAGACCGGCGAAACTCTGGATGAAAACGACATCATCCGTTATGAAGACAGCTATGGCCGCGTTGGCTAAGTTTTATAAAAAAGGGCTTCCTCACCGGAAGCCTTTTTTATTATTTGACATATTGGCTGACGATTTGTTTGAACTCGTCCGTGCCGGCTTTTTCCAACCACTCAAAAATAACCATCTCCGAGGTTACAATATCTATATTGTTATGAGCCAGACGCTGCAAGGCCATCATATTTTGCGTAGCATCTCTTGAGGAACAAGCATTGGAAACCACAAAAACCTCATAACCTTGTTTTTGCAAGTCCATCGCGGTTTGGAGCAAGCAAATATGCGTTTCGGCTCCGGCTAAGATGATTTGTTTTTTGCCGCTTGCCTTGATGGCTGACATAATTTTTTCTTCTTTGGCGCAAGAAAAATGTATTTTGGCATAATAAGCCGCTCCCTCACCTGCTTCCTGGCGAATATCCACCATGGTTTGTCCCAAACCTTGCGGATATTGCTCGGTTATGATGAATGGAACATTCATGGCTTTAGCGACACCAATCAGTTTTGCTCCATTACTTATAACTTGTCTGGGATTATCCATCGCCGGAGCCAAACGTTCCTGCACATCTATGACTAATAAAAGAGAATCTTGTCTGTTCATCAACATCTTATCATTCCTTATTTTCTTTTGGGGTTGACTAGGCTTTATAAAATACATAGTATCTAGAAAAATAATATAAACCAATATTTAAAGAGAAGAAGTACAATGAATTTTGCAGATTTGGGTTTGAGCGAAAAAACCATTCAGGCAATTGAGGAGTTCGGCATTAAGGAACCGACAACCGTTCAGAGCGATGTTATTCCCTCCATTTTGCAAGGGAAAGACGTGTTTACAATCGCACCGGCAGGTTGCGGCAAGACAATGTCTTATGTTTTTCCTCTAATTGACATTATTAGCACAAATAATGCCAACACTGAAAGTCTGGGTAAAAATATACTCATCATTACGCCGGATTCCACGCAATCGGTTAAAGTATCCGATAGTTTGGCTGTGTTTAATAAATATCATGAAATCAACGAGGCAACGATTAAAGACCGCGATGAAAATGTTGATAATGAAGCCAATGTGATTATCGGCTCACCGGATTTGCTCTTGGATGTGGCTGCAGAAGGCAGAGTTGACTTGTCTAATACCAATATTTTGGTTGTAGATGATATTAACCTGATTAAGAAACAAAAACAGCTGACGAATCTGGAAAAGATTTTGGAAATGTTGCCTGCTGACAAACAAAATATTGTTTACACGAACAGACGCTCTCGCGAAACGCAAGATGTGCTGGATAAGATTTTGAAAGCACCACAAGAGATTAAGGTAGACAAAGCCAAAGAACAAGAAGCTGCCAAAAGCGCACCGGTTGCCGAAAAGCAAACAGAAGCACAATCTGAGGCACAACCGGCTAAGACAAAAAGCGTTAATCATCACATGGCTCAGCCCAAACGCGATCCCGAGGCTGAGGCTTTGATGAAGAAATATAACGCATTTAACGGCAAAACACCGGAGTTTATTCTTAATCAAGGCATTGTCGTTAATATTGATTAAATTGCATGTAGAGAAAATTTGGATATAAGTAACTTTTGACTTTTTTATATTTTGGTAGGTTGAACGTTAAAGTTATAAACAATTTATGTTTTTAGGCTTTCTGTGAGGTTTTTTTTGATGAACTATTGGACACACTTAAGTATTGAATATGCAAATCAAAGAAATTATTTGGATGAATTATTCAAAATTTACCCAACTATTCCTGATGGAATCCGCGATATTGATAGAGAGCAGTGGGCTGATGTTGTAAAGTATTTCAGAGAAAAAAATAATCAAAAATTACTGGAGACATTATTACATTTTAATTTGTTTCCAATTAAAGATTCTTATGTCGCTTATTTAAAAAAAGATAAAAACGCTTTAGCTAGAAATCCAGAAACTGTTAACCGACTAGCGGGTAGGCTTTATGGTTTAGGGCTAGATAAATTATATGAAAAATGTAGCGAACCTAAAGAAACAAATAGACAGATTGGACCTCTTTTTAAAAGATGGATTAATGCTGGCCATCTTGGAGTTCCGGTAATGGGGGTTCATGATTTTTGTACTTCGGACTGCAATGCTGTCTTATCCGCAAGTGATTCTGAAATGATGACTTGGGCTCGGGCAAACGTAAATTATAAAAGAAATAAAGGTTTAGACTTTGTTGCTAGATTTAATGGAAAATTTATTATAGGTGAGGCGAAGTTTCTTACTGATTTTGGAGGGCATCAAAATGCACAATTTAATGATGCCATAGACACAATTACTGATTCTGGAATCGACGCTATTACTGTTGCCATCCTTGATGGTGTATTATATATTCCCGGCAATAACAAATTATATAAATCAATTACTAAGACCTATAGTGATTATAATATATTAAGCGCCCTTGTACTTAATGAGTTTTTATACTCTGTTGCTTAGGAAAAAAGATGATAATAACGTACAATAATAAAAAAACAGAAGATGAAATATTAAAAAAAGAAGAAAAATATTTTCTACCAAATTTTTCTGAAAATACAAACAAGCTTTTTTATGGTGATAATTTCTATATAATGAAAGCTTTATTGCATCAATATAATATGAAGGGGCAGGTTGACTTAATTTATATTGACCCTCCATTTTCAACAAACACTGTTTTTAGAGCTGACGTTGATAGAGCGCAAACAATTAGTATGGGAAATAATAGTGATATAGCATATTATGATACTCTTATAGGTGATGAATTTATTGAATTTATAAGAGAACGTTTGGTTTTAGCTAAAGAACTTTTATCTGATATTGGCTCTATATATTTACATATTGATTATAAAGTCGGACATTATATCAAACTTATAATGGATGAAATTTTCGGAGCGGATAACTTTAGGAATGACATTACAAGAATAAAATGCAATCCTAAAAATTTTAAAAGAAAAGCATATGGTAACATTAAGGATTTAATTTTATTTTATTCTAAAACAAAAAACAATATTTGGAATGAGTGCTATACGCAATATTCTCAAGATGATATAAATAAATTATATAAAAAAGTAAAAGATGGTAGAAATTATACAACAGTTCCTCTACATGCTCCTGGAGAAACACTAAATGGTGTAACTTCCCAAGCTTTCAAAGGAATGCTGCCCCCTAAAGGTCGGCATTGGAGGTGTTCTCCTGAAGAACTAGAAAAATTAGATCAACAAGGGTTAATAGAGTGGAGTAGCACAGGAGTTCCTAGACGTATAATTTATGCTGATGAAAAATTAGGAAAGAAAGTTCAAGACATTTGGGATTATAAAGATCCTCAATATCCTGAATATCCGACAGAAAAAAATATTAATTTGCTTAAACAAATTATCAAGACATCATCAAATGAAAATAGTCTAGTTATGGATTTCTTTTGCGGTTCTGGAACTACCTTGTTAGCAGCAGAACAACTATCTAGACGATGGATTGGTATTGATAATTCTGAAAAAGCCATAGAAATAGCATTAAAAAGGCTAGATGCTGAAAAAAATATGTATTCTTTACCTAGAGAATTAGTAAATTGCACAGACAAAAAATTAAAAAAAGTAGCTTAACTCTAATGTTATTTGTGCTCCAAAAGCAACTTACCATGGAACGCCATTGACACAACGGTCAGGATGCTGTTCGCAGAGGCTTGAATCCCTACCCATTTCATGCAGGCGGTTGCGGTTTTCAGGAAACTCTCCTATTGTACAACCAAACAGAAAAAAGAAACAAACCAACAGCAATAATTTTTTCATAAGACAAATCCTTAAAATATTGAACGAACAGAGTAGAACACCATAATTACAATCAGGAACCTTGCAACATGGCGTAGCCAGATACTCCTGTCATATTGTGCCGAAGAACGCCAGGTCCCTAAAATCAAAACAACACAGTAAAAAAGCATAATACCTATGGTTACAAGGTAAACGACCGTCCAAAGAACCATTCCACTATCCATCTTCAATGGATTAAAGTAGGTACTGTAATAATTCAGAAGAGTTAGACCGTTGAGTTTTTGTGCCAACATAGATCCAAAAATACGAACTAACATATTCATAAAAATCAGGCCAACAACACCAAACTTCCAGAAGGTGTCTTTTAAGTCTATCTCGCCGTCAAGCAACTTTTTTATCATCTCTCAGAACTCCGCTTACTTATCTTGCTTTTGATTAAAAGCCAAAATCCCAAGTTTAGCAAGAAAATTCTGCAAGTTTTTCTGCCTTAGCAGTTTGGAACATTTACAGCCAAGCCGCCTAATGAGGTTTCTTTATACTTGTTGTTCATATCACGACCGGTGTCCAACATGGTTTTAATGACATCATCTAAGGGTACATAGTGTGTGCCATCCCCCTTCATAGCTATGCGGGCAGAATTAACCGCCTTAACTGCACCCATCGCATTGCGTTCAATACAAGGTATCTGGACCAAGCCGCCAATCGGGTCGCAGGTTAGACCAAGGTTGTGTTCCATCGCAATCTCCGCGGCATTTTCAACTTGCTTATAACTTCCGCCCATTGCCGCAACCAAACCTGCCGCAGCCATTGAGCAAGCAACGCCAACCTCTCCTTGGCAGCCAACCTCTGCTCCGGATATGGAAGCATTGGAACGATATAAACTGCAAATTCCCGATGCGGTCAGCAAATATTTGACAACCCCTGTTTCTACATCATTGTTAGATTTATGTGAGGCAAAGCGCTCAAAATAGCGCAAAACCGCAGGCATTATACCTGCCGAACCCATTGTTGGGGCGGTTACGATTTGTCCGCCGGTGGCGTTTTCTTCCGCTACGGCAAAGCCCCACAGATTTATCCAATCAACCATCAACAAGGGATCATAATCGTTATCGCGGAATTTTTGTTCCAAACGCTCGTATATCTCATGAGCGCGGCGCGGAATGTTTAAGCCGCCGGGGAGTGTTCCTTTTGCTTTCATCCCTCTGTCTATGGAGTTTTGCATAACACGGCGGATTTTGGCGATGCCTGCCATAACTTCATCATGCGAGCGCAAAGTCGTTTCATTTATCATCACGACATCGGCAATGGAAAGATTTTCTTTTTCGCAAATTGCCAAAAGCTCTTCTGCCGAACTGTAATCATAGGGAACATTATAGGGTTGTCTTTCTACGCGCCGCGCAATCTCGTCCTGACGAGCGATTGTGCCGCCGCCGACCGAAAAATAAACTTCCTCCAACAAAATATTGCCATCTCTATCATAGCTTTTGAAGCGCATACCGTTAGAATGTTCCGGCAAAAAGGTTTCTTTTTCAAAAATGACATCTTTATTGATATCAAAAGCTATGGCTCTCTCTTGCCCCAAGTGTAAGATTTTATCGCGTTCAACAGCTGCAACATAAGGTTTTTCCGGGTCTATGGCTTCCGCCTCCAAGCCCATCAAGCCATACACAATCGCTTTGACCGTGCCGTGTCCGAAACCGGTTAAGGCTAGAGAGCCGTAAAGAACAGCCTCTACCCTCTCAACCTTATTAAACAGTTCCTTTTGATGCAGATTGTCTATATAGCGCTTGGCCGCACGCATCGGTCCGACCGTGTGTGAGCTTGACGGACCGACACCGATAGAAAAAATCTCAAAAAAGCTGTAATACATTTTAGAAAAAGTCCTTAATCACAATATAATTCTTTACTCCAAGTTCTTTCTGAACTTCGGCAATATGCTGAGAATCTTTGCCCCAAGTCGTGTAACGGTCAATAAACTCTTTGGCTTTTTGCGAAGATTTGGAAAGCTGGACGGCTATGGTTTCTTCTAACATCGCATAAACCACGTCATGAAACTTCTCAAAATTGATATGTAGCTTATGGTTTTCATCAAAGTAAAATGCGCCGTTATCATGCATAAAGTTAAAATGAATCAGCTCGCCGACACGGTGCGCTTCCAAAGGTTGAGCCTTTAAGAACAACCGATAAACGACCCAAGTCGTGTATATTTTCTTCAGCGTTTCCTCATCTATCACGCCGGCCTTGACATATTCCGGCATAAAGGCGATTGAAACCGTATCGGCTTTTTCTTCCTCCACCGTGCTGCGATGAACGCCCAAAGCGCGCTGATAGTCATTATCTGGACCTAAAGAATGGCCGTTTTCGTGCCCGATGACAAAGAGATGGTCTGCTTCCAAGTCAAAATATTTGTGCAGCTCGGGCGCAACCAGTTTATCCAGCAGCTTCTTATTCCGCTCCTTGTCTATGGATTGGCGAACCTGACGATGATAAGCATTGCGGCGACCGCCGCCGGTCTTTATTGCCAATTTGTCATTATTCGGCAGGTTTTGCGCCGTAGTTATAGCTCCGCGGCACTGTGCATAATCTCCGGTTAAGGCAACCAAGTCCACATCTACCATTGTTTGCTTCAGTTCCTCGCCATCGGATATGCTCTGGTGGTAACTCGTGGCAAAAGGCATCAATTTGGCCAGCTCCGGCATATGCTCCTTAAACTTCAAAATCAGCTCCGTGCCTTCTTTGTTGATGATGCCGACCCTCACGCCCAACATATCTTTCGGGTTGACCTCAATATTATGCTGATTGATAAGTTCCATCAGCTCCTTATTGTCATAAATGGTGGCGGTCAGTTCATCATCATAGCTCTCGCGGCCTAAAGTGAACTCAAGCTGATTATTATTTTGCAAAACAGCCCAATGCTTGTCGGCCAACATGTCCATATCTTCGTTGTTTTGCAGCAAAGCCTGCGCCTGCCAACCTAAATAATCCTTGAAATCCTCATCCGTGGTATAATGCGCGGCAACTTCCAATTCGTTGGCTACCTTAGAAAAGGCATCGGCAAAATATTCGGTATAATCTATGGCCTTCAAGTCCTTACCATTGCGCCGAACCATGGTGCGCACGCTCAAAATCTTTTTGACCTCATCAATCTTACCCTCATTTATCATTCGGGCAATGATTTGATGAAATTCTTCTACGCCTAAATCCGCGGGATAAAAATTGCGCCCTTTGGAACCTTTTATTCCCTTAAAAATCTCAATCGGCTCCAAGTCTATGCCGTTGTGTCCCTCAACACCGTGAAAAGACATAAACAGCTTTAAGGCCTTGGCGGCATGCGTGCTGTTTTGGGCGGCTTCTTCCAAGGCTTTTTTCATCGGCAGATTCATCTCGTGGTCTTGCTCCATCGCCACATCATCAAAAATTTTGGCGGCGGCAACCAAATGTTCCAATGCTTTTTTGTTGCCTTCGGTCAAAGCCTGATAACCGGCAAAGCTCTTATCAACCAGCTTTACTTCTCTGGTTTTGTTGGCAAAAATATCATCCAAAAATTCTTCACTGACGTTGAGTTCATATCCGTTAATTTTCATTCTTTATCTCCAGCGTTCTAAAACGATAGACCTTGATATTGTCCGACCAATAGCTCGGGCTTAGGCCTGCTTTTATTTTCAAATTGTTCAAAAACTCTCTTTTATCGGGGAGTTGCTCCCAGACCGAGGGCAAAAACAGCCCTTGTCTGTCGCCGTCTCTTATTATCAAACCATCAATTCCGGGGCGGATTTTAGAAAGCAAGTCTTCTTCGCTTGAAAAATTGACCGCGTCATAGTCTGTTAACAACGAAATGCTGATGGAAATTTGCTCTAACTCTTCCGGCTTGACGGGCGTAAAACGCGTATCACTCATGGCCGCATCATAAGCATTGTCCGCAACATCTAACCCAACCGCCTGATGCGGAACAACCGTGCCGATACAACCGCGGAGCTTGCCGTTTATTGTCAGCGTTACAAAAGCTGCGCCTTTGTCAAAAACTCTGTCCGGCCAATCGCTTCGGGAAGGCTTAAATCTTTTGTTGTGCTCCACCGCCTCGCTTAAGGCCTGCTTGGCTATCTTGTATAAATCTTTGCCATAGAATCTGGCAAAGTCTTGCAGGTTTTGCAGCTCAACATCTAATCTGTCTTTAGGTTCCGGCTTCGCTTTTTGCTCTTCCATAAAAGCCCAAGCCCCATAGCCGACTACACTATCTTTGTCTCCCGCCGTATCTCCGGAGTTGGCCAGCTCCAAAGTTTCGGGACGCAAATGTTTGCTCTGAGCTAAAAGCAAAACGGCATTGATACCCGTTGCGCCGCAAGACATATGATTTTCCAGCTCGGGGCGGTTTTGTTCAATCAGTTCTGCGGTTTTTTCATCCATTCCGCGAGCGGTTTCGTAGTCAAAATAGTGAGATAAATCCGCCGAAATGATGATAACCGTATTTTTGTCGGTTACATAAGGTTCAAGCACCTTTGCCAAAGCCTCCGGTGCAACATTGCCGTAAACCAGCGGCACAATCTGAAACTTGTTTAAGACCTTTTGCAAAAAAGGCAACTGCACTTCTAAGCTATGTTCTTGTTTATGCGCGGCATCAAAAAAACGAACCTCCGGATTTTTTTCAACCATTTGCGCCAACATTTTTTGATTAACTTTTACATTACCTAAAGGTGTTTTAAACTCATCTGCTTGCGGGGCGGCAATTCCGTTAAAAGCCACGCGGTGTGAAGGTCCGACCAGAATCACATTTTTAATGTTATCCGCATAGTTTTGGAGTTGCAGGTAAGCCTGCGCGGCAACGGGCGCAGAGTAAACATAGCCGGCGTGCGGCACAATCAAAATCTCGGGACGAGCAGTGCCGGGGCGATATTGTGCCGCTAAATAGTGTTCAACCTCTTTATCCAACTGCTTTAGCTCCGAGGCGTAGAATATTCCGGCCACGGCCGGTTCTCTGGTGTTGGGCATTTCGTCCTCCGAAATTTGAAAATCATTGATTGTCTTAGAATTTGAGGAAAGATAAGTACGGAGGCTCCACCAATTCAGCCCCAAAAAAGCAACGACCAAAATGCCAATGATAACATAGTTGGCTATGCGTTGGTTGTCGTTGTCCGGATCTTCGTTTATGCTCATATTGCGGTCCTCAAATCTGTTGAATTTTCTTGCCTCAAATCTACAAGCAATCTGCTTAAAATTTTGCTAACCTTGCCTTACTTCTTGCTCAAATCAGCGTAAAAATCCTCAAAAGAGTTATAATGAATGATGTTTTTTGCATATTTTTCTTCATCTCCCCATATCGGGTGTCCGACACGAATCGGCAAAACACCTGCACCGCAAGCACACATACTGTCTTGCGGGCTGTCGCCCACCACCCAAACCGTTTCGGGCGAAACTACTTCTTCCGGCAAAAGGCCGTGAATCGTATATTGCGCATGGTCGGGATAAGGTTTATCCCGCGGAGCCTCATGTCCGCAAACAATACGGTCAAAAAGCTTGGGCTCAAACAACAAAGGCAGTTCATATTCCAGCAAGCGGCGGTCCTTGTTGGTCATTATGGCGATTTTTATCCCATGAGCTTTCAGCCAGTTCAAAACCTCTTGCGTCCCCTTAAAACTGCTGATTAAGTTTTTGACGTTCTGTAAATAAACTTCTGCATATTTTTTATATGCCTCTTCAGCTTTGCTTCCAAAAATACGCGGAAAATTATCCCTAAAGGACAAGTTTGTGTCCCGTAGCTTTTTGACCTCCTCCCAATCAGGCATACCATAGTCTTTAAGAATCTGATTAACGGCAAAGGTCAGGGGCGTGCGCGTTTCCGCCAAAGTATTGTCCCAGTCAAAAATAACTAATTTTACTTTATCTATCGGCAAAGGCTGATGTTGCATTTTTTGATGTTTTCCTCTGATAGTTTAATGATTGCTTCTTCCAGCTCGGAGATGATTTCTTCATCCAAATCTTTAATCTGCGTTTTTTTGGTTACGGCCATTTGATAATAAATATTGCCATTCTCACATTCGGCCCAATAGCGAACATCGCCGTCATGAAAACGGTTGGCCTGAAGATTGGCTTCTAACTTGTCCAAAGCCCAAACAAGCTTGGCTTCGCGGGTTTGTCTGGTTTCATATTCCATAAATAGGTCATATATCTTGTCATTCAAGGGCGGGGGTAAAATCTCTTGATAATACAAAGCAGCCTTCCGCTCTTTTGCTTTCTTTTGGGCTCTTAAGCTTGGGTCTGCCATTTGTGCGGAAAGAGAATAATCGCCCGAACGCGCCTCTACCAAATCATGCACCAGCGCCAGCTCCAACATTTTGCCATAATCTGCCGGATGCTTCAAATAAGGCTGAACCATCAGCACCAAAAAAGCCAGCTTGAAGATATGGTCGGCATCGGTTTCCTGTCGGCCGGAGCTCATCAGATTATCTCTTTCAACCAAGCAGAGCTGCTCGGCGATTTTCATAAATTCTATTATTTTCAGTGCATTATTCATTTGTTCTTCCAAAAATTAAGTCCGGCAAAACCGGACTTAATTTCTTTCTTAAAAAATTTAACGAGCATTCTTACCGATAAACTTCTTGCCGCCCATATAGGGTTGAAGTTTTTCGGGAATGCGCACCGTGCCATCTGCCTGCTGATGGTTCTCCAAGAACGGGACCAAAGCGCGCGGCGTAGCAATACCGGTGTTGTTCAATGTGAAAGCATATTTAACTTTGCCGTCCGTGTTATCACGATAACGCAAGTTGGTGCGGCGTGCCTGCCAATCCGTAATATTGGAGCAACTGTGGGTTTCGCGATAGCAATTTTGGGTCGGAACCCAAGCCTCAAGGTCATATTGACGATATTTCGGCGCACCCATATCTCCGGTGCAAACTTCCAAAACCTGATAAGGCAATTCCAAATCCTGCAGAACTTCTTCCGAAATTGCCAAAAGCTTTTGGTGCCATTTTTCGCTTTCGGCAATGTCATTTTTGCAAATAACAAACTGCTCGGTTTTCATAAACTGATGCACACGGGTCAAGCCGCGGGTGTCTTTACCTGCCGCACCGGCCTCACGACGGAAACAAGGAGAGAAGCCGGCATAGAGAATCGGCAATTCATTTTCATTTAACAACTCATCGGCGCGCAAAGAGTTCAAAATCAACTCCGCAGTACCGGACAAATAAATATCATCTTGCGGCATATAATAGATTTCATCTCTGGAGAAAGGCAAATAACCCTGACCATATAAGGGTTTTTCCTTTGACAAAGACGGCACGTTAATTACCGTAAAGCCATTATCCGCCAGTTTGTCCATAACCAACAGATGGATAGCCAACTCCAATCTGGCCAGTTCATTCTTGATGGCATAAGTGCGTGAACCGCAAACTTTGGTAATACGTTCAAGTTCGCTCCAATCATTTAGCTCCATAAGCTCGACATGGTCGCGCGGGGTGAAGTCAAAGGTGCGCGGGGTGCCAACCTTGCGGCGAACGACATTCTCGCTGTCATCCTTGCCGACCGGACTTTCCGGGCTCGGCATATTGGGCATACGCAACATCATATCATCATATTTGGCTTGTTCAACCGCCAGTTTTTCTTGCTCAACCTTCAACTCCTCACCAATAGACTTACTCTTGGCGATAATGGCGGGACGTTCTTCCGCAGAAGCCGTTTTGATGGAGTTGCTGAGTTTGTTTTTTTCTTCGGACAGAGCTTGTGATGAGGTTTTTAATGCGGCAATATCTTTATACAACGCAATCAAAGCATCAACATCAAGCATTTCTTTGGTATAACCTTTTTTCGCCATACCCGATTTAATCTCTTCGGGGTGTTCGGCAATATATTTAATATCCAACATTTTATTCTGTCCTAAATTTATAGTTTTTAATTGATTTTAACCAGCAAGTAGAGTATCAATTTTACAAATAATTACAACACAAATTTCAAGAATGGATATAAAATGTTTGAAAAAAAAGTGATTTTGACCGGTGTTAAGCCGACCGGAACCCCTCATCTTGGGAATTATCTCGGTGCAATTAAGCCTGCTATTAAGCTCGGACACGAGGCTTTGGCAAACGGCGGCAAGCATTATATGTTTATTGCCGACTACCATGCCATCAATGCCGAAAAAGACCCCAATATCTTGAGCCAAAAACTCAAAGAAATCGCTTGTATCTATCTGGCCGGAGGGCTTGACCCCAAGCAATCCATCTTTTATCGGCAATCAGATATTCCCGAAATCCACGAAATCACAACCATTTTGTACGCCTACACACCTAAAGGTTTTATGAACAAGGCTCACGCTTATAAAGCTGCGGTTGATAAGAATCGCGAGGCCCAGAAACCTGACGATGACGGTATCAATATGGGGCTTTATACCTACCCGACCCTTATGGCTACGGATATTTTGGCTTTCAATACCGATATTGTTCCGGTCGGCAAGGACCAAGTTCAACATGTGGAAATTGCGCGTGATATTGCCGGCGCAATTAATGCACATTATAACTGCAAGTTGCTGCATCTGCCGACTTATTATATTGATGAGCATGTTGCCGTTGTTCCCGGAATTGACGGACGCAAAATGAGCAAATCTTACGGAAATGTTATTCCGTTATTTGATGATGACAAAGCCATTAAAAAAGCTATTTTTTCCATCAAGACAGATTCTCGTCCGATGGAAGAGCCCAAGAATCCAGATGAGATTTTGGTTTATGAAATTTATAAGTCCATCGCGACGGAAGAGCAGCTTAAGGAGATGGGCGACGGATTACGCCAAGGCAAGCTCGGTTACGGACATATCAAAAATATGTTGTTGGATGCCGTGATTAATGAAATTAAAGATGCGCGTGAAAAATACAATTATTATATGGCGCATTTTGATGAGGTTGAGGAAATGTTGCAAGAAGGCGCAAGCAAAGCTCGCCCGACGGCACAAGCCACACTCAAACGCTTGAAAGATGCCGTTTTTGGCAAAGGCTTAAATCCGTTTGAATAAACAAAGCTTTAAAAAGCAAAAGAACTTCGGGCCTAAAAGCGCGAAGTTCTTTTTTTCTTAAAGATTTAGAAGTTCATAGTTGAATAACTACTTGTGCTTCTTTTCTTTTTGGTGCTTTTTATAAACTCCTCATGCTTGGAATTTTTTATTAGGTACTTTTCGCTAAAGACTGTTCCGTCTGTGCGAAAAATACGGGTTATGACACCGAAGTAATCATCATTCCCGCGAGCTGCCTTTACGGCATCTCCTACACACAAGAAATTTTCATCAATCTTAATTTGATAATCCCTCTGGATTAGCCCAAAGCGGATTACCTTATGTGTTGTTGAATGGCACATATTATATAATTTTATGGGTTAATAATCTCTTTTAGCAAGATTGTTATACCACAAAATCAGCCCCTCTGCAAGCACAAAAAAAGCAAGGACCTTGCCTTGCTTTTTTATGGTTTATTTCAAAGATGAGGCTCTGCCGATTATTTCAAAGACCAAGCTTTCGCCGTTGGCCTTGCTCAAAATCAAGCGATTGCCGTCTAAGCGATAAGTTGCAACTTGAGGCAAAAATTGCAGATAATCTCTTTCTGCCGCCATCAACGGCTCCGGACCGGCCATCATGGTTGAACCGGACATGCCTAAAGTTAATTTGTTTCCTTCCGTTTTATAGGTACCGAAATAACGATTAATAGCTGCTCTGCCGAAATAACGGTTTTCTTCACCATCAAAACCTAAAGTTATTTCTGCGCCATTCTTAGCATTGCGCAATTTATAGGCATTATCAACAAAGGTTGTATTATCATTGCCACAGGCTGATAATATGAACAACAAAGACAACACATACACAATTTTTTTCATAGTTTACTCCTTCCTACATACCGAGTGTAAGATAACAATAAATTTTTAAAATACCAGCGAAAACTTATGCAATTTAATAAATCAGGGCATAAAGTAATGCTGAAAGAAAGATAAACCCTCCCAAGGCCAAGCCCAAATCTTTAAGCCAGGGCTTGTGTGGAATATTAGGTAACTTGGCACGCGCTTTTTCAACCTTATAAGCTTGCAAGTAAATGTAGGTTACGACGGCCCACCAAACCAATATACTGGCAACAGAAGCACCGCTTGGAGCAACATAGAGTTGCAGACCTTTTTCAAAAGTCCACCAGATGATTGCAAAAACGAATATCCAGCGATAGCCACGGCGCATAAGATAGAGCAACGGCAAGATTAAGGCCGCCTCAAATAAAATATCATAACTCTTGGTCAAAAAGCCCATCAAAAGAGTGATAACCAAAATAAAAGAGGTTAGATAAAAGGCCATTCCGCGAAAAGTGCGACGAAAAGGCAAAGTATCATATTCTTCAACCTGGCGATTGCGCTCTAAACGGCGGAATTGTTTGTTGGCAACACCTTGTAGCATGGTTTTGAAAAAATGATAAAAGTAAAAAGGCAAAATAACCAACAACGGCGTTGCAACCAAAGCCCCTACTAAACCTAAAACAGAGCCAGAAGCAACGGCGGCAATAATCATTAGAATGCCGGATAAGCCCAAGAGGACGGAAAAAACTTCGCAAGCCATACGCGCTTTGCCTTGCGGCTCGGCAAAATATGAGCGAATTTTGTCTTTGATTGCGGTTTTATTTATCTGCATTGTTTTGGCCTTTCTAATAAAAATTATTTGTTTTTATCTTAAACTAATTTTTTATTTTTGCACTAAAATTTAATATCTATATAAACAGATACAAATTTTTTTTACAAAAATTAAAAAATATACTTGATTTTTATGTTTATAGTCTGTATGTTCACTTTCAGTTGTCGCCGCTGTAGCTCAGTGGTAGAGCACGTCATTGGTAATGACGGGGTCGCAAGTCCGATTCTTGCCAGCGGCACCATTTATCAGTTTCTGGCGTTTTTAGTAGTTCATCAAATGGCTTAACTATTGAAAACGCTATATTTTTTCCTTCAGTTTTGCAGTCCGATAATATTAATTTCAAAATGTCTCTTTTTTCAGAAATAATCGGACTTTTTAAGAATTTTCCTACATTTGCTGCTATTTCCGCGATATTTGCTAGTATTTCATCAGTTTCAGCATCAATCTCAAGGTATTTATCCATATCTTTTTGTAGTTTTTCTTTTTCCATTTCAATTTCAGTTTTTAATTCATTATACATTTTTTCATCGCATTTACCTTTCATATAGCCACGAAATAGGTTTTTTGCTTCTTCATCAAGCTCATTTAATTTAATGGTAATGTCTCGTTTGAGATTGGTTGTATTGATATTTTCGGCTTTGAGTTGCTTTTTTACTTCTGCCTTAATATTGTTTAACATAGTGTCACTAATGTTCATAGGTAATGACAATTCTTGTTCAAGTTGTTGTAAGATTTTTGCTTCATTGATTGGTTTTTGTGAACATTTGGAACGTAATTTGTTGCATTTTAAATAATTGTAAGAATGTTTATCGTCTTTTACTTTAGTTTCACAAGTCATTAAACTACCACAACAACCACATCTGACTAAACCTGTAAAAATATATTGTTTATCACCATAATATAATTTACTTGGTGCTCGTTTTCTTCCTGCCATTGTATCTTGGACAATTTGAAACAATTCTTTATCTATAAATAAAGGATAAGGATGTTTATAAACTTTGCCTTTTTGCGTGAAATATCCAATGTAAAAAGTGTTTTTCAGTATGTTTTGAACTTGAGCTCGACTGATTGTTTTATTTACACGACACATTTTTGAAGATAATCCTAAGGTTCTGGCTAGATTGGTAATATCTTGCAAGGTTCGTCCACCTTTGGCATATTCTTCAAACAATCTCTTAACCTTTGGCGCACGGTCGGGGTCAATGATAATATCTGCCGGAGTCGTTTTGGTTTTGGATATATTTAAATAACCGACCGGAGCACAAGATTGCCATTGTCCGTTTTCTCTTTTATATTCCTGACTTCTGATAACATTATCACGCAGCGACCCGACATACATTTTAGCGGATAACACTCCCATGTCCCAACGCAATATATCAGAAGAGGTACTGTCTTTATGTAAATGAAAACCTTCTTTATAAAAATGTATCTCTATTCTGCCTTGTTTTCTTAAATCATCTAGTTCAACACATTCCTTGTATCCTCGCTGCAATCTATCTACACAATTTACAACAATAGCGGTTTTGTGTTTTTGTTGTTTAACAAATTCCAGCATTTCATAGAATTTTAAACGACCGCCTCGCGTTGAACTTTCAACAATAGAGAATTTCTCTAGAATCTTAAATTTGTGATTATTACAATAATCAATAACCGTTTTAAGTTGTGCATCAATGGAAGCTCCTTTCTTTTGTTCTTCCGATGAAACTCGAGCAAATATAACGGCTTGTTTACATTCTTCATCTGCAATATTTTGATATTTATTTCTTTTAGACATGATATTACTCCTTAAAATTAGTCCGATAATGTTATTATGTCGTGTTATTTTGGGAAAGTACGCAGTTATTTTCAGATTTTTGCAATTTTTTTACTAACAAATTACTGATATTTCAAAATGTTAACCTAATTCCCAATTGGAACGAGGTTATAAAAAGTTATTGTCGTTAACGTCACGAAGTTAAAAAAATAACCTCTGCTGAAATTTACAGAGGTTGGGAATATTCAAGTTGATTTGGTGTCGTTGATGTCCGTTAATTGTTTTTCAGATTGCTTTGCATGATAAACTGCCTTTGCTCCTAAATAGAAAAAACGGATTAATTTGTTAGTCATTTCAGTTAATTCATCATCCGTAAAATCGGGATAATAAATCTTTAATTCTTCTTTTATTTCATTAAATGTATCAGTCATAATAATTATATGTCGGGATTAAAAAAATAAGTAAAACAGGAAACGAAAAAAATTTAATCGTAGCAAAATGTTACCAGAAAGTAGAAAATAAGGGGCTCCCGAATTAGAAAATACACGGCATGATTTAAATAGTTAGTGAGTAAAACAACTATTTATGAAAGGAAATGCTATGTATCAAATTAAAGTCAATGGTATCTTGTTACCTACTATTTATTGGTCCTTATCCGAAGCAATGGATGCTTGTGCAGCTGAAAAAGCAAGAGGCTGTGCTGTTATGACTGAGATTGTTCATTTATAAGGAGATTTGCTATGTTGAAAGAATTTGAAAATTGGTTGTTAAATAATAATTACAGACCTACCACCGCTTTTGATTATCAAGGAAGAATTGAAAGATTATGTCGTACTGAAGGTTACACTTTGTCTCATTTGGTTGAAAATATTGCTTTGATTTTACCTGAATATGAAATTAACGGTAAAAAATCAAGTTATGGTAAAAGAAGTCATTCTTCAGTTAGACAAGCCTTGAGACGTTTTAAAATGTTTTTGATATCAAATAAACTCATCGAAAGTGTAAACTAATGACTGATATCAAAACATTAAATGACCACTTTAGAAGGAGCTTTAGCGGTGGAAGAGTAATTCTTAGCCATGGTATTTGTTTTAAACCAACTAATGAAAAAGCTGAAATATTAAATCAAGTTAGATGTTTTAATAATTTCACCAAAGCAAACGATCCATATAACGAACACGATTTTGGCAGTTTTTATTATAAAGGAGAACAAATTTATTGGAAAATTGATTATTATGATAAAAATTATCGATTTTATTCAGAAAATCCATGTAATCCAAATATAACAAACCGAGTTATGACGATTATGTTATCTCACGAATATTAAAACAATAAGGTTTGTAATATAAAACATTAATCAGTATAAGGTTTAACTGATCCAGTCCCTAGAAGAAAATATTCATCTTCAGGAGATAGCTTTTCCCAACTATCTATATCTTGAAGTTGATTGTAATTATTATGAGGCACATATCTAGTTTCTGTAGATGTATAATTATATCTTTTAATTTGTGTTTGTGTATTTTGATAAGATAGAATTGCCATAATTATATAAATACAAATTCCAAATATAAACAATATTTTTTCATATTTATATTTCACTCTATTTTTAGAATTTTTTGAACCAATAAAAGCAATGCAGAAAGTATATATGAATAGATAAAAACCACATAACGTTCCGATATTAGCAATTACTGAAATTTCTTCATCTTTTATTGCAAAGAGGGTAGCTAGAGGTGCTATTATAGATAGCACTAGATATTGGTATGCTGAATTTCCTGTATCATGTATTCGTTTGATTGCTAAAATACTAAATATAAATATACAAACTACACTTAATATATAAATACCCAATAAGCATTTATACAATATCAATACTCCCATAATACATGAGGATAGCAATAATAGGATTAAAGAGTGTATAATAAAAACTTTTCTTGTTATGCAGCCTGCTAATTGAAAATAATTTGGTATTAGAATATTAGAAAAAGAGCTCTTAATGGCTTTTAGATAGTTTACTATTTTTTCTTTGCCCAATATCCATAACAGGCTTAATACTGTTATTAACGGAAATAACCAATATATAAAGGTCTCAATGTCAAATCCATCGTCGCAAGATACAAGTATGGCAAACAAAACATAAAACACTGTTAGAACAACAGTTATCTTACTAAAAAGAGTAAAATGAAACATTGCAACCTCTTAATTTATACAATGATATTTAGTGTTAGACTATATTTTAGTTATAATAAAATCAATATATTTTTGTATCCGTATAAAATATGATATTTTAACTTCTTAACATCAACGACAATAAGTTATTTTAAACATCTCATTTTTTAACCCGTGGATACAATCGTTTTATTTTGTATAGGTTTTATTACTTTTATCAAATTCGGTTATCCACGGGTTGTTTATGAAGATATGTGATATGATTTTACAAGATATTTATGAAATTTCAAATAATTAACCTAATTTTCAATCGGAATGAGGTTGTGTTTTTTATATCATGATAAAATGAAAAAAAATCATATATAAAATTTTCCGATTGTAATCTTTTTATTTAATATTTATCAAAAAATTCTTGTAATTAACATGGTTAATTTTGATAATATAGCTATCCACAATATAGGAAATATAATAACATTAAATATAACAATATCTAATATTAACTAAATCATATATGCATTTTCAATATTTACAATGTGTATAATTTAAAATAGTAAGGAAAGTAGGTATAATATTGTTATTATAAAGAAATTATACAAAAAGGTGTAAAATGAAAGTCTACCGCAATAGTACTTATATATTTTTAGCTATGTCGATTGCTAGTTTATTGCTATCAGCATATTTTTCAACCAATGCTTCATGGAATTTTTATTGTAATATTTGCTTGGGAGTATTCGGAAGTTCTCTGATATCTCTTTTTTCTTCATTGATTTTTTATTTTTATGAAAAAGAAAAAATTATAATATCTTTAGGAATAAAATGTGTTAGTTTATACGGTTTATTAAATCGCTTTATTAAAGATATTCCTGAGCAAAAAGATATTGTTGAAGGAAAAATTTCAATACTTGGATTGGTAAAGTATTACGACAACTACACTAAATCAATCAAAGAAAATTCTATAAGAAGTTATCTAGTAAATTATTCAGGACTTTTAAGCAGCTCTTTCTTTTGTAAAATACATTACAATGATGAAATTAAACTGATATCATCACTTTGGACAATGGAAGAAAATTTAATCAATAAATTTCCTGAGGCTATATATTTATTAGATAAAACACAGAATGAATACGAATTAGCAAAATTGGAACAAAATAAAAGTCAACAAAAGATTAAAGAATTTGAAATATTAGATATATTAAATCGCCTTAAAACTAATACTCCTTTACAGATTGAATTTATTGATCAAATGTTATGTAAATTGTTTAAGTATAAAAATTTTAATTCAACATGGGATGAACTGAAGTTGAAAATGAAAGCTAATTAATAAAAAGATTTGTAATGTATAAACATAATAATACCTATTTACAATGTGTTATAACTATTCAAAGAATCTGATTTAAATGTATTGTCGTGTATTTTGGGATTTGTAAACGGTAAAACTTCCATTATGATGTTTTTTAGGATTTAACTTCCTGCTGTATATAACAAGAAGTTACTTTTTATTTATAGATATTAAATAAGTCTTCAGAAAAAATAATACTTTTACTATTAAATTTTTTATTCCAATGTATTTTAATTTCTTTAGTACAATATGAAACAACTTCCAATAAATTATTTTGTATCTGTTTTAATTCAAGACTATAAGAAGGTAATTTTTCTCTTATGTTTGCTTTTAGAATAGCATTTTGTAACTCTTCTTCTGTAAAGTTTCTTTGATTAAATAATATATGAAAATGCCAATTACTACTCGTTCCATTCTCTGCAATAGCTATAAAACGCAAGTGATGTCTATTCCAATTATTCATTAAACTCTTTTCAAATGCTTTCATAATGTTTCTTAAATGATTAATGGAAATATATAAATCCTTAGTTTTTTGATTATCTGGTAGTTGTACAGTTAAAAAATGTGTTGGATTATATTCTTGAGCAATCCATTCATTAAGTATTTTTCTTATAATATTTGGAGTTAAATGTTTTTTATCAGAATATATTGATTTTACATAAGAGTCTATTTTTTGACCGTAGGATTCAGTATTTTTATTTGGTTTAGGTTGATCAAAAATTCATCATTTATAAGTCCAGTAACTGTTTTACATATCTCTATGTTTGTGTTTTCTTGTCTATGTGAATTATATAAACTTGTGAGGATATAATACATTCTTTTGATAATTTTTATAAGTGTTTGTATTGTGTTTTTATTCATTTTTATTATCCAATTAGTATTTATTTTTTAATTAAGTTATTATTTTTGTTTGTTTTAATTCATTTATTTATAATTTATTTTAAGTATATTTCTGACAAAGGACGCATTTTAAGCTTCCTCGTATCCCGACTGCTAAAACAGTTAAACTAGATTATGATGGATCTTAGTTATTCGGTTAATGATACATCTATATAGAATTGTTTTTTTCACAAAATCTAATGATGAAATTTCTTAAAGATAAAAATTTTTTGGTTTTACATTTTTATTTTTTATGACATATATGTATAAAATCACATAAAAATAATGACTTAACCTAATTCTCGTTTGGAATGAGGTTACAAAAAAGTTATTGTCGTTAACGTCACGAACTTTTAACATCTGAATGTCAAAGGTTAAAATCAACTAAGTGTCATTAATGTCAGTTAGTCAACTTTTGTAAAAATTTGCAGAAGTTAAAATATTACTGAAAAAGACACTCCTAAAAATTTACTACGCGTAAGGGATTTTTTACCCGCCTATATACGGCTTTGCCTAAAATATAGAATATACCGGCATGGGATACGGTATATATTCCGCCATATAGCTACTCCCATAATGGGTACGGCTACCGCGATATTCCGGTATGGATATGGCTGCCCGATATTAAAATAGAGAGACAAAGACATAAATCTTCATCTCTCATTCATTTAATACTATATGATTATCAAATCTACATTATAAAACATTCTACAAATTGAAACAAAAAGCAAAAAAAGATACAAAATGTTCCTATTTTTATTTTTTCTATTGAAAATATAAAAAAATATTTTATATTATACAAAGGAGATTACTATGAGAGATGCAAAAGTTCGTATAAAAAACATAAAATTACAAAATTTTAAAAATGTTGGTTGCGGAGAAATAGAAATATCTAATTTCTCCAATGAACAAACTTGTTCTGCTGATATTGTTGGAATATATGGACAAAATGGCTCTGGTAAAACGGCTATAATAGATGCCCTACATTATATTCAAGTACTATTATCCGGACAATCTTTAGACCAGGATTTTATTAATTATATATCTTGTGACCAACAGGTTGCTAAAATTGAAATTTTATTTTCCGTAAAATATTCTGATATTATGTATGATGCCGTTTATCAAATTACTTTTGAAAAGAATCAAGATAATGACTACTGGATTCAGAATGAAACAATTACTTCATCTACAGTAAAATCTGGTAAAAAATCAACAAAACGCTTGATAGAATATAAAAAACAAAACGAAACATTTTTACCAAAGATTAGATACGATGAGTTTGTTTCTAAAGATAAGGATATTGCAATAGATTTAATAGTAGCCAAAAAGATGGCAGAAAAAAACAAATGTTCATATATCTTTGGTTTAGACAGCCACAAAATATATCAAAGGGTTATGGAAAAAAATAAAGATGTTTTAGATATTGATGATGAACTTAATGATTTATTCAAAATCATATATGCACTACATTATTATTCCTCTATGAATTTATTTGTGTTAAGAAATTCTCATTCAGCTGTCATTGGAGCTGATTTCTTATTGCCTGTTGCTTTCAAAATGAACGATAATGAAAAAATTGCAAAGGGTGATTTGGTAATTACTTTTAGGGAACCCAATTTGCTAGACAATGAAAAATTTGATATATTAAAACATATTATAGATCAAGAAAATATTGTTATTAAACAAATTATTCCAGGATTGGAGTTAAATATTAAGGATTACGGCGAACAAATACTAGAAAATGGAAAAGAAGGAAGAAAAATTGATTTATTGTCTACCCGTAATGGTATATCAATTCCAATTCGATATGAATCTGAAGGAATTATTAAAATTATATCCATTTTAAATGCATTAATTAGTGCATATAATTCTTCTGACGTTTGTTTGGCTATCGACGAATTGGATGCGGGGATTTACGAATATTTGTTGGGAGAGTTACTTGGAATATTTAGCGATGGAGCAAAAGGACAATTAATCTTTACATCTCATAATTTACGGCCTCTTGAGGTTTTAAAAAACAACAATGTTATTTTTTCAACCACAAACCCTCAAAACAGATATATAAAACTTTCTAAGATAAAAAAGAATAATAATTTGCGAGATGTTTATTTGAGAGCTATTTCGTTAGATGGACAAGATGAGATATTGTATGAAAAAACAGACAACATAAAAATAACTAGAGCATTTAGAAATGCTGCAAAGGTTGTTATAAATGACCAAAAGTAAAAATGTTATTTTAGTTATTGTTGAAGGAACTAGTGATGAAATTTCATTAGGTTCATTATCTCAATATTTTGATGACAACATGGTAAAATTCCACATTTGTCATGGAGATATAACATCAGATAAAAAGGTAAATCCAAGAAATATTATTACACATATAAATGATATTTGTAATAGAACTATAGATAAATATCGCTATAAAATTAAAGATATCAAAAAAATCATCCATATTGTGGACACAGATGGAGTATTTATTGAAAATCAATCTATTTTAGAGGATCCCAACGTTGCTAATTTTTATTATTCAGAAAACAACATAACATATAAGTGTCAACAAGAGGCTATTGACAGAAATTTACGTAAAAGACAAAACTTGCAGAAGTTGATTTTGACGCACAGCATCAGAAATATACCATATATGATATATTTTATGTCATGCAACCTAGACCATGTATTATGGGGGTGTCAAAACTTAACAGAGGAGCAAAAAGAAGATAAATCAAATGAATTCGCAGATTTATGTGATGAAACGTCTGGTTATTTATTGCAACAAATAAAAAAATATGAGGTATCTGGAGATTATAAATCCTCATGGGAATTCATACAACAAAATGGTAATTCGTTAAAGAGATATACAAATTTTCCCTTGTTTTTTCAGGACAAAGAGTAAAACGGCTCAATTTTCTTACTCAAAAGCTTAAAATCATCATAAAAATTAGTCCGATAATTGCATAGTATCTCGCACCATTAAAAAAGCCTCCCTTTGTGGAGGTTTTTTTAATGGTTATGTTGCAGAGGCGGACTTGCGGGGGCATAAGCAAGTCCGGCGACAGAGCCAAGCGAAGTTTGGCGAAGGAGAGCGAGCGAAGCGAGAACCTTTTGGTTTGCGCAGTGGCTTTGCCGCGCACACAAGCTTGCCAGCGGCACCATTTTTGATAATGCACCGTTATAGGTGCTTTTTTTGTATGTTTTCCATGGCTTTCAGAGAGTCCGATTTGCACGGTTTTTAATTTGATAGTTTTGAGATAATTATCGGATTTTGTATTCTATTTAGATATATGTACCTTTCTTTATAGGTTTTACTGAAGATTGTAGTTTTAATGCCTTTTCTCGAGTTTATAATGTATTGAAACGAGATGTAAAATATGCTATAATTATTTTTGTAAAGATATTAGTATGCATTAACAAAAAAAAACTTTAAGGTGTTTTTTTTAATTACTTTGAGTTGCTGGAGTAAATTTGTTTGCGTTATTTTGATGAGAATGTGCCAACATTCGCTGAATCGATAGATTTGGTTTTAATTCCAAGATATGTAAGCTTATTTATTTCAGAGAAACAACAAAAAGTTAATTGGATTCATCTTATGTTTTTTTATAAAAAATTATAATTATGGAAAATCAGAAATCAAAGGGCGTAGTTGAAGTGTTACTGGCATTATTGGGACTAATTGTGAACGCAGTAATCGTAGATTATGCCGGTATCGCGGGAGTTTGGCTATCCGCCATATCCATATCTTTATTAACTCTTGTGGGATTATATACCTCAGAGTCAAAAAAAGATATAGTGCAGATTACTCTTATCTGTACTCTGGTATGGGGGGTATTCCTTCTCATTTCCGGATGGGGGGGGAATTTCGCATTCGAACCCGATGACAATAGTCTTAGGGTTTATGAATTCGAAGGATGGTACCATTGGTGGCCATACCTACTGCCACTGCTTACGGTTGGGATAGCTTCCCTTGTAAGTAAAAAATAAAAAAAATAGCGTTTTTATGGGCATTATCTCATAAAAACGCTGTTTTTTTATTCCTAGCTAGACATTTTCTTACTCAAAATCTTAAACTCATCATGGTTTTTAGTCCGATAACTGCACAATATCGCGCACCATTAAAAAAGGCCTCCCATTATGGAGGCTTTTTTGATGGTAATGTTACCCTACTGACTTAACCTCTTTTATATTACTGAAGCTGTTAATTATTTTTTATATATAAATTTATAATATCTATCACAGAAGATAGAAAATTTAATTTTATGGAGGACTAAGATGAAAAAATTTGTGCTTTTAGCGCTTTTAAGCTTAACTATAAGCGCTTGTACCAATGCTGGACCATTTGTTACTTCAATCTCTTCTGATGGAAATAATGGTCTTATTGTTGAAAAATGCCAATTACATATGAATGCTTTTATGGGTACGGTTTCAAACGAAAATTGTACAAACACACAAATTAAAATTCACTAAGATACTTACTTTTTAAAGCCTCCCTTATCGGAGGCTTTTTTAATTATGTGTTTTTTATTTACTTTTGTTGGCTTATCGTATATTAAAAAGATACTTATGTTATAAATCTTAAAATTATTTTGAATATGGACAAGTTTGAAGAAGGTCAAAAAAAGTTCAAGGAACTGTTTTTTGAAAAATGTTCTCTGTATTATTCTGACAACCTAAAAATTGGTTTCGGTTATATTGATTATGGGCAATCCGAAATATTTGTGCCTTATACTAAGGAGCACAGCATTACGGAAATGATGGACTGCGCATATCACAATATTCCTAAAAATGAGTTAGTTAGGCTTATTGAAGAAGTTAAACAAAATCTGCCTGAAATATATGCTTTGGAACAAGAATATATTCATACGGCTTTCAAAGGCATTATTGCAGATGCAATTAATCGTACAAATGTTTCTATAAACAGAGTCTCTTTTCGGGACGAAGGAAACAGTTTTGTTACTGTTTCAACCAAAGGAGGGGAAGAATTTGCAAGAAGCTTTGTTGTTCTCTGGGAAGTGGCTTTAGCAAGAGTATCTTTTTCTGCTCCGTATCAGGAAGGCATTATTCCATTTGTTTTCTTTGATAAGAAAACAAAGACAATCTTTGCCATCAACTGATTATCTGATTTTGTTAAACTCTTAAAAAAATTATTTTATATGAAAGAATTAGTTGCTACTTTGGTGTTAACCGGCATTGTTGCCGTGGGAATGTCTTTTCCAATTCATAAGTTTTTTAAAAAGGCTTATTTTTGGATTATCAGTTTGGGTGTTATCATTGCTTTTTCGGTATTTGTATCAAATCCGATTAGTATTAACTCTGCTTGGCCGGAGGTTTATAAACAATCTTTCCGGACGACAAATTTCCTTACTTTTTTTCCAGTGGATTTACGGCCGCGTTCTATTTGCTTGTTGCGGTATTATGTGGTTGGATTTATGAGCGAATACGTAAGGATTGTGAGCCTAAATCCAAATGGATTGTGAGCCGATGGTGGAATTTGGCCGTGTGGCTCTTTCTGGCTGCATTTTTATATGTTATGTATTGGAGCGGAGGCGGTGTTATATTTTTTAATGCTTGCGCTAATATGTTTGCCATTTTTGTATCGGTGTTTACGGTACTCATTATTCCGCAAATTATATCGCTATTGAAATAACCGGCTCTTTACAAAAACCCTCTTTGACCAAAATCAAAGAGGGTTTGTTTTATAGTAAATTAGCCTAACTTTTGCGTGGCAATTGTGGCGGAGATGGTGTGTTTGGCGTGGGGCGCGAGTTTGACGCAATAATCACCCACGTTTGAAGGCTCTACGCAGACAAAGGTTTTGTATTGTCCTTGGCTCATCTCGGCTAAGTCCTTGTTCGGGTTCCAGACAACCGTAGTGTTTGACCCTTGTTTTTCAAGCGAGATTATACGCTTATAGCCGGAATCAATGATTTTTATCGGTTGGGTTTGGTTTTGGAAAATGGAGTCAAACTCGCCCGTTATCCGCAAATCTCCTTCCTGCATATAAAAATTGCCATCCAGAGAGTTTTTATAACTATGTCCCGCCAAGCCTTGAATTTCTACCTTGTCAAAGGCACTGACATTGAAATATGCGTGCAAAGCCTCGGAAAAAACAAATTCTTCATCGGCGTTATTGGTTGTTTCTAAGGAATATTCCAGTTTGTCGGTGATTTTGATAAGAAGTTTTACTTCGGCTTTGAGATTATATTTTGCCTCGGGCTTTAAGGCGAGCTCGGCTTCTATTTTGTTCTCATCAACATTTACTTTTTGCAAGCTCCATATAGACAAGCGGGCAAAGCCGTGGCGCGGATGGCGGTCATTTAATTTTTCTTCGGCAAAGCGCGGCCAACAGACCGGAATGCCACCGCGGATGGCCTGAATATTGTCAAATTTGTTCAAATCACCAAGCCAAAAGACATCTTGAGCTTCAGAAATCGGGCGATAAGACAATAAGTTGCCGCCCCAAAGAGAGATTTTGCATTCTACCTTGCCGTTGCGCAAACAAATAAAACCCTTATCATCCGTCATTCTTAATACTCCTTTATATCTGAAACAGTTTATTCAGGATTAACACAGCTCCAGCCAAACATCAATGATGAAATCAGAAAAATACATCTTATTGGTTTTGGGCTGAATCTATTTCAATTTCATAAACTTTTCCGCCAAAATTAATCTGAATTTGTGATGGGTCTTTACGACTATCTAAACTTATTTCCAAGTCTTGGGCATAACAATCTTTTCCTTTGCAAGAAGTATAAAATTTATAACCATTCCGGTATTCAAAAATATATTCTCCATGCTTATTTTTTTCTTTTTCTACGTATCTTGGTATGCTGATAATGATGAAATAATTATCATTTACTAAAGGGATATATTCCAAGCCGACGGCCCAAACTTCCTCTATTCCGTTTGTTTGAGAAAGAATGACATCATTTTTTCCTCCACTCTTACTCTCAATATATTGTTTGATATTATATCTATAATAATTCTTATCTTTTATATGAACCAGCATTGGTTTTTTATTATCATATTTTGCATAAAAAGAATAAGCTAGACTATCTGTTCGTATCTTACTATTTTGATAATCATCGTATCGCAGTCCTTTATCTGCAGAAACATATTTTGAAGAAAACTTACATTTATCAATAGGATAACATTGTTTAATACTGATAAAGTTATCTATAATTTTGGGCGTTTTAGCTATAAAATTTTTATTATAAAAAGCTTCTGTCTGCCAATTTACTCCTTTGGGGTTCTTAATTTTGTTCACAAAATTTTTCCACTTTTCATTAAAGCTATTATTTTTCTTTGTTATGGCTGCGTCTACACATTCTTTTGTCATTAATATATCTTCTTCAGGTACGCAATCATACAAATATGTTTGTTTTGTATCTCGGGAAGCTTTTTCAAGAATGGTAATATTTTGGTATCTTAGAAAATGTGGGACGCCTGCGGCTAGACATAAATAGATAAAAGCTGCCGCTACTTTAATTACTCCATATCGGTCTGGTTTGATGTCTTTTTTTTGTGTTTTTACTTGAGGAGCTTTAATGATTATGTATATTAACAACATCAGACTTGAGATTAGGGTATATCTATTGAAATAAAACATCAGTGCGAAATAAAAGACCAATATCTGCCAGCCTCTTTCTATATGCATCCATAAATATATGGTAGTAAATACTGAGGAAAGAAGCAGGCAAACATAAATTAAAATAATATTGGTTTTTGGAGGCAAAAATTTGCCGGCAATATAGAAATAAACTCCATAAATAACACTAGCGGAAAACAAACTATATAGAAATGGTTCAAGACTATATCCGTCAGTAATAACCTTCATTAACGGTGATACAAGGAAATAGCCGCCGTTGGATGATGCTATTATTAAGGCTGACAGAATATAAACCAACAATAATTTTGCCGGTAAGCTTGATTCATTTCTGAATAAAAATTTTTCCAGCATTCTTTTCCCCTTTGTGTCTGAAACAGTTTATTCAAGATTAACACAGCTCCAGCCAAACATCAATGACGAAATCGGTTATGCAATATGAAAAAAGGCTGAGGGGAAGCTCAGCTTTTTTATTAATGTTTGTTTGACCAATCAATAGTTCAAGAATATTACTTTTCCCCTATGTGCTTTTTCATATTTTCGGCAACGAAAATAGGCTATTAGCACGCCGAAAAAGTCAACGACACCTATTGCCAGAGCTCCTATTGAGAGCGGATGAATTACTTTGTCATTATAGAAAATATACCAAGCGGCAAAAACAAATAATACGGCAAGGCAACCTATTATACCCAACATAAGGCTGTTTCTCATCAGGTTTGAGCCTTTTTTATATGCCTTCACGGCTTCTTCATCTTTTCCGTACAAATAAGCGCGTTGTTTTTGGCAAACATCAATCACGGGATAGCCATATTCTTCCGGTGAACAGTTATATTTCACCTCAAACAAAAATTTTGCGTCTTTTATAAAATCTTCCATAAAAATATAATTTTGAAGTTTGACATCATAATTTTTTCTTATGCTTTTTTTATAAAAACTTTATCAAAAAAAGCAAGTTTTATTTCCTTTTTGCTTGAAAATGTCTGATTATGCCATAAAATCCATTACAGTTAATATATTGAGGACAAAACATGCTGATTATTTGGGATTTTGACGGAGTGATTTGCGACAGCGACGGGATTTGGGCCGATAATTGGCAAAAACTCTTGCTGAGTGAAAAGAAAATCAGGCTCTCTGAGGAAGAAAAAAGGGCCCTCCTTATCGGTATCTCTGAAAAAGACAAAGCCAAACGCTTGGAGCAACATTTCCCTAACCTTAAAATTGATGAAAGTTTTATGCAGAAGCTCAATGCCCTGCACGACTTCGGAATGAAAAATCTTTTAACCTTAACTGACGGCGTGGAAGAGATTTTTAAAGACAGCCGTTTTAAGCAATGTATTGCAACCGGCGGCAACAAATATCAAAATGACACCAAAAACCACACGGTCGGTATTGATAAGTACTTTAATAAAACAAATTGTTTTACGGCTGATATGGTGCAAAAAGGCAAACCTGAGCCCGATATTTTTCTTTTAGCCGCTCAAAAGATGAATTCCCCGATTGAAAATTGCGTTATCATTGAGGACTCGCTTGACGGAATCAAAGCCGGAAAAAAGGCCGGAATGCGCGTTTTTGCTTTTGTGGGTGCAAAAGCAAACAACAATGACGAATATAAGCAAAAATGTCTGATTGCCGGCGCGGACAAAGTTTTTGATAATATGGCGGACTTACACAAGACCTTGATTAATATTAACCTCTAAAAAAGGACAATATCATGATAAAATTTATATTACCTCTTATTGCCGTTTTTATTGCAACGTCTTCCCTTGTTGAGGCCAAAGAAAATGTGAAATATCAGCTCAGCACCCATATTTTGGACATCAGCTCCGGCAAACCTGCCGCAGGGGTTGAAGTTAGGTTATTCCGCCTAAACACGGCCTCAAATATTTGGGAAGAAATTGATAAAGGCATAACCGATAATAATGGCCGAATTGCTGATTTTTTGCCCGAAGGAAAAGATAATTTCGGTATCTACAAACTAAATTTTGCTACTTTGCCTTATTTTGCCAAGAAAAATATGGCTTCAATTTATCCTTATGTGGAAATTGTTTTCCAGATTGATGAAAATACGCATTATCATATTCCGCTAACAATGTCTGCCAACGGATATTCAACTTACAGAGGAAATTAAAATTCTTGGTATCTTTTCTCATTAAAACAAACAAAACCCCCGATAGAGCAGATAAACTGTTCTCGGGGGTGAATTGTTAGTTACCTAAGACTTTAGATGACTTTTTGCTTACCTTTCTCGCAGAAACAATCCTGTCGCCTAAGATTTTAATAATGACTTTGACGACTTTTTGTTTACCTTCCTCGTAGAAACAATCCTGAGGATATGCGCGAATGCCGTAAAGCGGTGCGTGATAAATGCCGGTTTGAACAAACATCCACCCGTAAGGTTCTATCTTCTCCGGCTGTGCATTCTTAGGAAGTTCGTAGAAGCCGATGTCTTTACTCTCATCAAAGGCTACGATTTCTTCCATCTTCGTCCCTGCCGGAATGATGAACATAACCTCATCAAAGGTGGGGATATGGATGTCGTGCCAGAGTTTGTGAAGCTCAGGTTTGACCTCTTTGTATTCCTTTAACGCAGCCCAGTCTATGTTAACTTTCAGACCGTCTGCAATCAATGTAGAACCAATCTTGTAATTGGCTGGGTTCGTCAAAAACGCAATTATTTTTCTTGCATTTTCTTCACTAAACCTCGAATCTTGAGAAAAAGAAACGAAGTCTTTTACAAATTTCTCTTCATTTTTGATAAGGGATGCTCCTAGAGCTTCCAGCCTATCTTGTATAAACTTATTCATAAAAATAAATATTGGTTGTTGCCAGATTAACTTGTTTGGCTATTTTGTCAATAAAAATTTAACCCTTGCTTTTTTCGGGGTTATATTATAGCCTTTTGTGAGGATTTAACGAGGAGAACTTGCAAAATGATTATTAAAAATATCTTCTGGGATGTGGACGGCGTTTTGGCCAACCTCAACTATGCTTATTATAATTTTTTGACCAAACACCCAAAATATGCTCCTAAATATGGAAATATTAAATGGGAAGATTTACCTAAAGTTTTGCCGATTGTACCGAAATATGGTGCATTGGAGCTTAAAACCCACCCCGAGCTCGGTGTTGAAATGGATTATGATTTTTGCCATTCTCCGGAGTTTTTTACTAATCGCCCGCTTTATCCAAACGTGATTGAAACCTTAAAAGAATTTCATGATAAAGGATACAAGCAATTTACGATGTCTGCTACTTTTGACGTGGAAACCAAAAAACGCTTTTTGACTCAGCTTCTTGGCGAGGTTACGGACTTTTTGACGATTGAATGCGTGCAACATGGTAAATTTATGCATGATTCCGCTAAAGAAGATATGCTTAAAGCTTGTTTTGAAAAATATGGCTTAAAAGCTGATGAAACAATTTTGGTTGATGACAGAATTTATAATCAATATGCAACAATCAATGCCGGTGCTCATCCTATTCGCTATCGCTGCGAGTTTACAACCGACTTGCCGGAAGACCTTAAGTGGATTCCGGAAGTTCATAGTCTAGAAGAGCTTAAAGACTGGCTTAAAAATAACACGACAATGGAATAAAACAAAAAAGGCACCGTTCGGGTGCCTTTTTTTATTGTAGGAAGCCTAGACATCAAATCCCCAATGCTTGGCGGGATTTGCTTTGTCCGGCAAGGCTTTTTTGCATTGCCTCAACATCTGTCAGAGCAAAAGGCAAAGTTTGCGGTGTTACTTTGCCATCTTTAATCTTTGCCAAAAGCTGCGCTGATTTTCCCGCCATTTGGGGAAGATTATCTTCCTCACCAATATAGCGGTTGAGCGGCAACAGTAGCTCTGTTTGGGTTGCGCAAGATATCATGACATTTGCCATCATAATTGCCGGCGCAAAATATGAGCCATTGTTGATTTTTTTGCTCTCGGCTTGTTGATTGATGCGGGTTATTTGCAAACCGCGCGCCTTGGTCCTTTCCATTGCGGTTGCCAGAAGCTCTTCCGTGACATAATCAATCTGCGGCAGACTTGCTCTGTGCAAGAACATCGTATCGCAATGATGCCCTAAAACCCAAGCTTTGATGTTTTGAGGTGCAATATATAGCCCCTTCTCTGCCAAAAGCTCACTCATAATCCTGCGGAATCTGGCGGTATCCAAATAACAACCAAGACCATAAATCTCGTTTTGCGGCAATTGCTCGCGCGCGATTTGGGTCATGACATCTACCGGATTGGTGATGATGAAGATTTTGGCTTGCGGGCAGAACTGAGCGACTTCTTGGCAAAATTGCTTCAAAATATCTATATTCTGAACAGCCTGAAGTAAACGGTCATCAATGCCCCTTTGGGCGGCTTCTGCATATTCTTCCGGGCGGGGGAATTTGCCCGCGCAGAAAAAAACGAAATCGCAACCTTTCATATCCCGAACATCTGATGTGGCGCGAAAATACCAATCAGAACTTTGCCCCGTCATTGCTTGGGCATCCTGAATATCTTCTATCGCACCTTCCACTCGTTTGGAATTATGCGGTGCATACATCACAACCTCAGCGGCTCCCGCAACTTTGGCGTTTAAGACATAAACCATGGCGTGAACACCTACTTGTCCAGCACCATAAACAAAAAGCTTTTTCATAATATCTCAAATTAAATTACTAAATAATATGCTGAAAATTGTTTTTCGTATAACATAATTTTGTCTAAAAATCAAGTTTTTGATTAAAGGTAATTTAAGATAAATCTGTTACCCTATAGAAAAAATTGCTGTTTATGAGGACCAATTGAGATGACATCTTTCCAGCTGATTATCGGATTTTTGATATTCTTTTCTATGGTGATGCGCCCCTTTTTATACAAACCCTGTGTTAAATATTTTCCGGCAGAGTTATCTGCGGCTTTTACAAGTGTTTGGCTGGTGGTCGGCTTGGTGCTTTCTTGGCCTTTTTTCGGACATTTGTTGACAGATGATTTTGAAAGAATTTGCACCTCGCCTTTCTTGTTGCTCAGCATTTTTAAAGGTGTTTTGCTCTGGGGAATGATTAAGTTTCAGCAAGATGTTAACAGGGAAAGCACATCTTCTTCCGTGTTCTTCGGATTTGTGGCTATGGCTTTGGGCTCTTTGGCCAACAACCTCTTCTTCAAAGAAGGATTGCAAAGTTTTCAGCTTATGTGTATTTGCGCTTTGGGCGGTTTGGGGTTGGTTTTTGTATTACGCGGCGATGCCAAACGTTTGTCGGCTCGCGGTAAAATTGACTTTATGCTCATCACGCTTTTGGGCGCGGCATTTAGTGTCTTTGACCATTTGGCTATACCTCAGGTGGGATGGTATGCGCATTTGCTCTTCTCTTCCGTGGCAATGTTTTTGGCTTGTGTGGTTTTCGGTATCTCTAAGCAAGACTATCATAACATTTTTTGTAACAAAGATGTGGTGCTTGCCGGCGTGGTTTATACGGCCTCTGAATTTTTGATTATTTATTCTTCCATCAACTTGCTACCGGTTTCCTTTGTGGCGGTCTTTATGCGGATTGCCGCACCGGTGGTAATGATTGTGTCCGCCCTTCGCTACAAAGAACAAACTTGGAAAAATCAGCTTACCTTCGGCTTGTTGGCTATGCTTTTTGTTCTGCCTTTGATTGTGATTAAAAATTAAATAATATTTATATACAAAATCTTCTTGATTTTTGTCTAAAAATAAGGTATATTTTAGGCAAACACTATGCATTATGGAAAATAAAACTATTATTATTGTTGACGCCTATGGGGTGTTCAACTTTGGTCAGGGCATATCCATTCCTGTCCTTAAAGAATTTAGAAAATGGATAGCAGAAGGTAAAAAAGTTTACATTCTGTCAAACACGACAGCGATAAATGTTAATGCCGAAAAGAGTTATGCCAAAAAAGGCGTACTCAAAGGCGTTGACTATACGGACTTACTTACATCCGGACAGTATGCTGCGGAAGATATTCAGGCTGGTCAGCTCCCGATTAAAGGAAACAGATATTATGTTTTCGGAACGGCGAATTTCAAGAGTGAAAAACCAATTCCAAGCTTATTTGACGGCTCTTCTTATCAATGTGTTGACAGCCTTGAGGAAGCTGACTTCATCTACTGCGGAATACCACAGCTGACCAATGGGGACGGAGAAAAGTACGATAGTGTAGAGCTATCTGACTTTGCTTCTATGGTTAAGGAACTGGTTGCTTCCGGCAAGACATTGGTCTGTGCTAACCCAGACAAACGTGCCAATGAAGGCGGACGCTTTGTGGTTCGTCAAGGCTCTATCGCAGAGCTTTATGAAGAACTCGGCGGACAGGTTGTCTACTATGGCAAACCAGACCCGCGTATTTTTGAAGCTCTGATTGCTCGATACTGTCCGGAGGTTTCTAAAGACAAGATTGTGATGATTGGGGATACTTGTACGACAGATATCCTTGGCGCACACCGCGCGGGCATTGAAGCCATCCTGACAATTGAAGGCGGGGTGACAGAATATTTGCTAAAGGAAAATCATATGTGGTTTTCCGATTTTCTGGAGACCTTGCCAGAGATGGCTCGTCCTGACGAAGTTTGGACCAGAGTTTCAAAAGAGCCGCTGTTCTAACAGCAGAGCTCTTTCTATATAAAAAAGGCACCATTGAGGTGCCTTTTTTTGTTTTTTTATCAAATTATTTAATCCACTTCAGAGCGGCTTCATATTCTTCCGGTGTGTTAACATCAGCCGGAGCTTGGTCTACCAGCTTAATGTTGTCTACAATACGGGCGCGAATGCTCATACCGTTTTCCAAAGCGCGGAGTTGCTCCAAAGACTCTCTCTTTTCCAAAATGCCGACCGGAAGGCTGACAAATTTTTGCAAAGAAGAAGCCTTATAAACATAAATGCCGATATGATGGTAGAAATCGTGATTATCGCATTTCTCAGGGTCGCGAATATAAGGTGCGGCGGCGCGGGTGAAATATAAGCAACGTGCCTCCCGCTCTCCTTCTCTTAACCCCATAACGATTTTGACCATTGTCGGGTCGGCAACATCTTTCTCGTTCTTAAAGACCATACCGCAAGTGGCGATATCGCAATCGGTGCGTTCAATCATCTCAATCAAAGAAAGGTTGACTTTAGGGTCAACATTCAAACCATCGCCCTGAAAATTGACAACAATGTCATATTTGGTGCCGCTCGGGTCAATCTCTTTTAAGGCGGCGGCGATACGATCCGTTCCGCTCGGAAGGCTTGGATCGGTCAAGATGGCTTTTGCACCAAACTTCTCGGCTTCCTCAACCAAAACCTTATCTCCGGCAGCAATAACAATATCTCCGGGGACATCTTTGCGGACATTTTCATAAACTCTTTGTAAAACCGTTTTGCCGTTGACATCTAACAGAGGCTTGTTCGGCAAACGGGTTGAGGCCATACGAACCGGAATCATCGTGATAATTTTAGACATATTAATCCTTTCTTTGTTGTCTGAAACTGCTGCATTGTACAATAATTTTTGCCTAAAATAAAGTTGTTTTTGAACAACGGCGGATAACCCGACTTACGCATTTTTGTCCAAAATAGTTATTGATTGGAAAATTCTCTTATGATATATTGTTTGTGAGAGTTTTTATTATGTACATCCCCTTACTGAGAGGCCAGGTAAGATTTTGGGATTAATGCCTCAAACATTTGTTATTATGAAGAACAAGTATTTCAACGCTACAGGCGAAATTGCATTCCGCTTGTGGATGTTTGCCAACGCTGTGGAAGCGCTGAAGAAAACGCCTAATTCCGAAAAAGCCGCAAACCTTAAAGGTAAAATGACTGCCTTTTCTGCGGTTGTCAAAGAAAAAGGCAGCAACGAAAACTATGAAGACATTACAGCATTGATTAATGAGCTCTAGTGTCCGAAGTCATAAACAAAGGGTGTCGCCGATTGTGGTTGCGGCACTCTTTGTCGTTTTAAAACATTACACAATATGCTGAATATTTTGTGGCTTTTTTTGCTAAGTGGTTTATAGTGGCAGAAGATTAAGGTTTATGCGGGACAATGCTAATGGAACAGAAAAAAAGACCAAACGAGATTAGGTTTGAAAAAGAAGCCAAAGCTCTGCAAAAAAATTTGGAAAAGCGCAAAAAACAACAATTAGAACGTGAAAAGCTCAAAAAGAAGGAAGCTCGGACTGATGGACAAGATTAAGATTAGAGGCGGAAAACAACTGAACGGCGAGATTTTTATCAGCGGGGCAAAAAATGCTGCCCTACCCTTGATTTGCGCCAGCTTGCTCACCGATGAAACGGTTACACTGACAAACATGCCGATTTTGTCAGACATTAAGTCTATGAACCTGCTTTTAGAACAGCTTGGCACAAAGATTGATGCTTTTGATGATTTTGTTGACGGACACCCGACCAAAACTTATTCTTATCGTACCCAAGAGCTGACCAGCATTGCCGCTCCTTATGACTATGTGCGCAAAATGAGGGCTTCCTACTATGTGCTTGGCCCGCTGTTGGCTCGTGCCGGAAAAGTTGAACTCTCTTTACCGGGGGGATGCGCCATCGGCACAAGACCGATGGATATCCATCTGGCTGCCATGGAAGAGATGGGCGCTAAAATTGACATCCGCAACGGCTATGTCTATGGCGAAGTTGAGGGTCGGCTTAAAGGCGCGCATATCGTTTTCCGAAATGTTTCGGTTGGGGCTACTTGTAATGTTTTAATGGCTGCGGTTTTAGCTGATGGTATTACGGTTTTGGAAAATGCTGCAAAAGAACCCGAAATCGGCGATTTGATTAACCTCTTAAATAATATGGGGGCAAAAATTTCGGGAATCGGGACTTCTATCTTAACTATTGAGGGGGTTGAAAAGCTGCATGGTGCAAGGCACAAGGTTATCCCCGACCGCATTGAAGCAGGCTCTTATGCCGTGGCGGCAGCCATCACCGGCGGAAAAATAGAGCTGATTAATGCCCAGCCTAACACTCTTAAAACACCTATGCAGATTTTGCAAAAAATGGGCGTGGATGTCAGCCCTACGGAAAGAGGTATTTTGGTTGATGCCTCAAACAAAAAAATTATCGGCGAAGATATTATTACGGAACCCTTCCCAGGCTTTCCGACAGATTTGCAAGCGCAATTTATGTCTTTGCTCACCGTTGCAGAAGGCGCAGGAATGGTTACGGAAACGATTTTTGAAAACAGATTCATGCATGTGCCTGAGCTTATGCGTATGGGCGCGAATATCAATGTGCACGGACATGCATCTGCCATTGTGCGCGGCGTAAAAAAACTCTCCGGCGCGCCGGTTATGGCTACGGATTTGCGTGCCTCTTTTGCCTTAGTCTTGGCGGGACTTGCTGCCGAAGGCGAAACAATCGTTAACCGCGTTTATCACCTTGACCGCGGTTATGAAAAGCTGGAAGACAAGCTCAGAGGCGTGGGGGCTGATATTGAGCGCATTAAGGAAGCCGAAGAAGAATAGATGTTAAATTGTTTTACTTTTTGAAGAAAAAAGTTGTGTTTTCGGCAATTTAATGTTATTGAGGCTTATAACATTAAAGTGGGGATTTTTTTATGGCGGAATCAATTTTTCTTCCAATCAAGACTGAACGCTTGATTATTGATGAATTTAAGACATCTGACTTTCACCGATTGCAGGAAATCGCATTCAACATCAATCATAATGCTGATTTGCACGCTGGAGAAGGTTATTGTCCTTTTTATACTTTTCAGGTGGACAAAGATACCCCCGACAGAGATAATGTTATCAGAAATAAAGTTTCAGACTTCTTAATCAAAGCCGACCGCGAGCGCAAACAAGAACCCCGCTCCACTTATCGTATGGCGGTGCGTTTGCCAAATGGTATGTTAATCGGTAATGCAACGGTTGATATGCTTCCCTTTGAAGAAAACGGCAAAAAAATTTATGGCGACTTGGGCTATTTTATTGACCCTAAGTTCGGTGCGCATGGTTATGCTACCGAAGCCGTGCGTGGTTTGGTTCACCACTTTTTCAAGGTTTATAAAAAATTAGACATTACCGCGCATCCGGCCAACAAGTTCTCTCGCAAACTGATTGAGCGTATCGGCGGCAAGCAAGTTGGCTATAATGCTGCATCTCATTACGGACACGGGGAGCCTCGCGCCGTATTTGAGGTACATAAAGAAGATTTTTATCGTTCATCCCCATTTTATCAAAAAATGCCAAACCTATTAACTTTGCTGATTAACCGTCAGAGAGGCAAAAAATAAATGTTTAGTGATGCAAATTTGCCGGAGCCTTTAGTTATTTCCGAAATTGAGAACCCTGTTTCGTTAACGGAGATAAATGAGGCTGACGGCATTTTTTTTAATCCTAAATTCACGCAAATCAAACTCATCAGAACTTATATTTATAATCTGCTAAAAAATGCGCAGAAGCACCTGCCGCAAGGGTATCATTTTGTGGTATATGAGGCTTATCGGCCGATGGAAGCACAAATTAAGCTCTGGGACGGCGTGGTCTGTGAACAGAAAAAGAAACACCCCGAGATGGATGTTAATTCTGAAGAGTTTATTGCGCTTTGCGATGTTTTTGCCGCCAACCCTTATCGGCAAGGAAGCGGGCACCAATCCGGGGCTTCGGTTGATATTTCGCTCGTTGATGATGCCGGCAAAGAATATGATATGGGCGGAATGGTACGCGGTTTTGATGAAACAGCTGATTTTGACTGTCCGAATATCAGTCCGGAAGGTCGTAAGAATCGTGAGATTTTGCGTGATGCCTTATCTAAAAGCGGCTTGGTTAACTACCCGTCAGAATGGTGGCATTATTCCTTCGGCGACAGACTTTGGGCGCGCTTGACCGGCTCAAAGCTCGCAATATTCGGCAAACTTGAAAAATAAGGCTCTGAGAATGACGTTAGAAGAACTGATTGAAAATTTTGAACTCTTAGAAGATTGGGAAGATAAATATCGCTACCTGATTGATCTCGGAAACAATTTGGAGCCCCTACCCGCAAACCTTAAGACCGATGAGTTTAAGGTTATGGGTTGTCAGTCGCAAGTTTGGCTTGTGCCGGAGCTCAAAGACGGACAACTTTCTTTTAAGGGCGACAGCGATGCCATTATTGTTAAAGGTTTGATTGCCGTGGTCTTAACGATTTTTAAGGGAAAAAGTGCTTCAGAAATCTTAAGCTTTGACATAGACGGTGTTTTTGCTAAACTCGGACTTAGAGAACATTTAAGTCCCAGCCGCCGAAACGGTTTGCTCTCCATGATTGAAAAAATTCGTTTTTATGCCGAACATTTGCAGGAATAAGCTATGAATATTCATGAGTACCAAGCAAAAAGGATTCTTCGCCAGTATGGAATAGTTGTTCCGAAAGGAATGATTGCTTATACGCCGACAGAAGCCAAAAAAGCAGCTGCGAAAGTTTCTTTTCGCGGCCCTTGGGTGCTCAAAGCGCAAATTCAGTCCGGCGCACGCAATAAAGGTTATTTTTTGGAGAAAAAAGCCGGTCGCAAAGGTGGAATCCGCCTCATTAAGAGCCGCAAAGATATTGCCGCAGAGGCGGAAAAAATGCTTGGTTCTACCTTGGTCACCGTGCAGACAGGCCCTAAAGGCAAACAAGTCGGGCGCGTGTATGTTGAAGCCTATAACAAGGTCAAAAAGAATTTTTATGCCAGTTTGGTTATTGACCGCACCATTCCCGCTATCACTCTTTTGGTGGCTGATACCAATAATGAAGATATTACAACCTTGGCTATCTCAGCTCCGGAAAAAATCTTGCGCTTGCCTCTGGATTTGATTACGGGAGCAAGTACGGAGCAAATTCAAAAAGTTATAGAATTTTTGCACCTTAACCCCAAAGTCTTTAAAAATATGGAGACTTTTATAAATGGTATGCATCAGGCTTTCGTGGATTATGATGCCGTGATGATTGAGGTTAATCCTGTCGGGGTAACAACAGCGGGACAGATTATTGCTCTTGATGCTAAGATGAGCTTTGATAATAATGCACTTTATCGGCACAAAGATATCAGCATGTTGCAAGATGAATATGAGGAAGAAGACCGCGAGCTCAAAGCTACAAAATATGGTTTTCAATATTCTGAGTTTGATGGGAATATCGGTTGTATCGTTAACGGTGACGGCATAGCTCTGGCTGCCATGGACTTAATCCGCACCAAAGGTAACAACGGTACGGCTTGCTTCTTGAACGTTAAGGGCGGCGTGGACAAGGACAAGATTGCCGCCGGTATCAAAATCATTATGACCAACCCCAGAGTTGAGGGAATCTTAATCAATATTCTCGGTGGATTTTTGCGTTGCAATCTTATTGCGGACGGTATTGTTTCCGCCGCTTCGGAGGTCGGATTAAACGTGCCTTTGGTGGTGCGTTTTGAGGGAACAAACAAAGACGAAGCCAAAGATATTTTGGAACATTCCAAACTCCCGATTATTATTGCCGAAGACATGGATGATTCCGTTGATAAGTTGATTGAGGCTATGGAGGAGAGCGACTGATGTCTATTTTAGTTAATAAAGATTCTAAAGTGCTCATCCAAGGTATTACGGGTACGCAAGCTTCCTTCCACGTTAAACGCTCTATTGATTATGGTACAAATGTTGTCGCCGGTGTTACGCCGGGAAAAGGCGGCATAACACATCTTGGCGTGCCGGTATTTGATTCTGCCATTGAGGCGGTTAAGGAAACAGGGGCTAACGCCTCGGTTATGTTTGTTCCGGCAAAGTTTGTGAAAGATGCCGTACGCGAAGCGGCCGAAGCAGAACTTGACCTTTGCGTTTGTATTGCGGACGGCGTGCCGATTAAAGATATGTTGGAAATCAAAGAAATGCTCCGCGGTGCAAAAACCAAACTGATTGGTCCGAATACGCCTGGAATCATTACACCGGGGGAAGCTCGTTTGGGTATTTTTCCGGAAAATATTCATCATCCGGGGCGGATTGGCGTTGTCTCTCGCTCCTCTACTTTGACCTATGAAGCCGTGATTGAAACAACACGTGCGGGTCTCGGACAATCTACCGTTATTGGTTTGGGCGATGATATGCTTATCGGTATTGATTTTGTGGAAACTCTTGAAAAATTTATGGCAGACCCAAATACGGATGCTGTTGTTGTTATCGGTCAACTTGGCGGAACTTATGAAGAAGCTGTTGCCAAATATTATAAAAACCTCAAGTTCAAGAAACCAGTTATCGGTTTTGTGGCCGGAAATGCCGTGCCTTTCGGACATAAAATGGGCTATGCCGGAGAGGTGATTACCAAAGGTCATGTTACGGCTCAGGATAAACAAGATGCCATGCATGATGCCGGAATGATTATGGTTAACAAAATCAATAATATTCATGATGAACTGATGAAACTCTTTCCGCAAAATGCCTAGCTTTTGGACTAAAATTATTGACCTTTTACTTCCGCCACGCTGTATATGCTGCGGAAAAATCGTCAGTAATGCCGATGGGCTTTGCGCGGATTGTTTTAACTCCATCAACTTTATCTCAAAACCCTATTGCGCCAAATGCGGACACCCGTTTGATGAAGCGCCGACCTCTAAGAAAATGCTTTGCGGAACTTGCCTGAGCAAAAAACAAACCCCTTTTCGGCTCAGTCGCTCGGCAATCCACTATGATGATGCTTCCAAGAATATGATTTTGGCCTTCAAATTTATGGACAAGACCGAAAATGCGCCCGTCTTTGCCAAATGGCTCAAGCTTGCCGGCGCAGATATTTTTGATGAAGGCGTGGATTTAATCGTCCCTATTCCGCTGCATTTCACTCGATTAATCAAAAGGCGCTATAATCAAGCCGCTTTGATTGCAACAGAGCTCGGCAAACTAACCGGAATAAAAGTAGATTGTACTTCCGTCGTGCGTCATAAACGCACCAAACCACAGGTTCAATTTAGCGGGCATGCCAGAATCTCTAATGTTAAAGGCGCATTTAGCGTCAAGCACCCCGAAAAACTTAAAGGCAAGCGCATTGTCCTGATTGATGATGTGATGACTACGGGTTCTACCCTCAAGGAATGTGCCTTAGCTATGAAAAAAGCCGGTGCGAAATCAGTTGACACCCTAACCATCGCACGCGTCTGCTAGCCTACAAGTGGACACACTTGAGCGCAAGCTGTTGCCAGCTTGACCGCATCAATGGCTGCTTTGAGGACCTTTGTTGAACCGCGATGCTTCAAGCGTGCATATCTTGCTTTCGTGCCCTATGTCTTTATGGATTCTTCGGAGCAAAGCTCCTCAGAATGACGGAAAGTAAAATTGCGCCTTGTGGCTTTATGATTGCGCTGAAAGGATTATGCCTATTATCACAACCGAAAAACAGATGATTTTTTTATAAATATCCTTTTTCTCCACCTTCTCTTTGAGGTTGAATTTTAGTATTTTTATCATAAAAAGGCTTAAGACCAAAATAAATGCTGATTCTGTTGATGATAAGGCGGATTTTACGACCAATGGTAATCCGGACAAAGCATAAATTCCGCAACAATGCCCTATGAAACTCAATATCTCAGCACCAATAAAATGTTTCCAACAAGCTGAAAAAACTGTTGTATGCTTTATAATATCAACTCTGATATTCTTTTTTAGCAACATTAATGATGTTATCAGCGTTGAGAAAATATTGACATATACAATGAGGTTAATCCAGTTTGTGTCTTCATTTAAAATATATTTTTCAATAACACTACTCGCCGTGTTAAATAATGAACAGCCAAGCATTAAGAAAAAAGCTAAGTTTAGTTTTGATTTGGCTGAAGCATCAAAATTTAGGAAAACATTTGAAAAAATAATTAGAAAAAAGCCTAAATATTGCTGCCAAGCTAACTTCTCTCCCAAAAATATAAATGCCGCCAAAGGAAGAATTACCTTTCCTAAAGTCCAAAGGCAGTTGACGACAGATGTGTCATTTTCCTTAAAAGCTTGATATGCCGGAATCTGTACTAAAACCATTATTATTCCCAAAGCTAAATATGCCGGAATAACATTTAAAGGTGGGATGCTTGGCATCCCCCAAAAAAAGATAAGCGGCAAAAATAAAAAGTTTATGATTGAGGCAAAGAATGTAAGTGTAACCGGATTCTTAAATTGGTTATTACACAAATAACCATAAATAATTTCGGACAAAGCATAAGAAAAAGCGCCAAACAACACAATAAAAATCGCCATTATGCAATATCCTTCCGCATATCTTGATGAACAATATTCATATCAATATACTCCAAACCGCAAGAAGAAAATCCGCATTTTTGGTAAAAGTTTTTTGCTGCTTTTCTGCCCTCTACATATAATCTCTTTGCTCCTTGAGATTTTGCATAGTTTTCAGCATAAGCCATCAATCGTTGTCCGAAACCTTTGTTTTGGAGCTCTTGTTTTACAAAAACACTATAAATATGGGCAATTTTATGATGAATAATTCTTAAAGAACAACCGCAAATGAGTTCATCATTATAATATCCTCCGATATGTATTCTTTTACCATCATCTTTAACATCTTCTTCCGACAACAAAAGACCTAATGGCTTCCGCATTACATCTTCTCTTAGGCGAAGTGCTTTTTGATATTCTGGAGAATTATAGTTTATAATATTAAACTCAAGCGGCATTTTCTATAAACTTAAAAAAGTTCTATCATGGCGCGGGCATCTTCCGACAAGCGTTCTATTGTCCAAGCCGGTTCCCAAACAATGCGGACTTCTACTTTGCCCGTGCCTTCCACCAAAGCCACCGCATCTGCCACTTGTTGCGGCAAAATCCCCGCCACGGGGCAGCCCGGTGCCGTTAGAGTCATCGCAATATAAACATCGCCGTTATCCCTGATTTCTATATGATAAATCAGCCCCATATCGTAGACATTTATCATAATTTCGGGGTCGCAAACCGTCTTTAAAGCCTCAATAACATCCGCCTCGGTTGCCGTCTTTTCATCTTTGGGCTTTTCTTGTCCGGCTTTGGCGACAAAATCTTTCATTTGCTCCTGAATATCCAGCGCACGCAGCAAATCCGCTTCCGTTTGGTTTATCTTTGCAATCTGCTCATCCAACTTTTTATCTTCTGCTTCCGACATCTATATTATCCCTTAGAAAAAACTGACTGCTTTATGCAAGGCTTTGATGAAATTGTCAATATCCTCTTTTGTGGTATATAAACCCAAAGAAGCCCGCGCAACCGACTCAAACCCCATACGATGAACCAATGGCTCGGCGCAATGATGCCCCGTACGCACAGCAACGCCTTCTTTATCCAGAATGAAAGCTAAGTCCTGCGGATGAATGCCCTCAACATTAAACGAGAACACGCCGCCCTTGCCCTTTGCCGTGCCGATAATTTTTAAGCCTTTGACCTCTGCCAAGCGGGTGGTCGTATATTCAACCAACTCTGCCTCATGAGCCTCAATATTCTCCTGCCCCAAATCTTGCATATATTGCAAAGCTCTGCCCATGCCGATGGCTTGCACGATTGCAGGTGTTCCTGCCTCAAAACGTGCCGGCGGAACATCAAAGGTTGTATGCTCATAGCTGACCTTGTCCACCATCTCGCCACCGAACTGATAAGGCGGCATTTTTTCCAAACATTCATAGCGCCCGTACAAAACACCTATGCCTGAAGGTCCGTAAGTCTTATGCCCTGAAAAAGCCATAAAATCACAGCCAATGTCCTGAACATCTACCTTTTGATGCACAATTAACTGGCAAGCATCGGCCAAGACCAGCGCACCTTTTTGATGGGCGGCTTTGGTTATCTCTTTTAGCGGAAAAACCGTGCCCAGAATATTAGACATTCCGGTTACGGCAACCAGCTTGGTTTTATCGCTTAGTTGTTTTAAGAACTCTTCATGAATATAACTGCCGTCATTGCCTATCTTAAAAATCTTTAACGTAAAGCCCAGTTCATCTCTTAAAACCTGCCACGGGACCAAGTTGGCATGATGTTCGGCTTCCGAGATTAAGACCTCATCCCCTGAACGCAGATTTTTTCTTCCCCAACAAGCGGCGACTAAGTTAATGCTTTCCGTGGCGTTTCTGGTAAAAACAATTTCTTTATCTGATTTTGCATTGATGAAATTTGCGACAATCCTTCGGGCTTCTTCATATTCTTCCGTTGATTCTTCGGACAAAAGATATGACCCGCGGTGCACATTGGCATATTGCTTAAAATAAACTTCGTTCATTTTTTCAATAACCTGCCGCGGTTTTTGTGCCGAGGCGGCCGAATCCAGAAAAGTGTTGGGTTTGCCTTTTATTTTTTCGCTTAATATCGGAAAATCTTTGCGTATTTCATAAACATTATACATTTGTTTGTTCCGTCTTTATGCCTTAATCATCTCTTTGAACCAATCGCGAACCTCAGAATCCGCAATTTTATTAACCGCGTCATCCAGATATGCATCTATCAAAATCTGTTTGGCTTCTTCTCGGCCGATGCCGCGCGACTGCATATAAAACAGCGTTTCTTCATCCAACTCGCCGCTGGCCGCGCCGTGCGAACATTTGACATCATCTGCAAAAATCTCAAGCTCCGGCTTAACATCAATCTCTGCCGTATCGGTCAACAACAAAGCCTTATGCAACTGTGTGCCTTCGGTTTTGACGGCGTGTTTGGCGATATGAATCTTGCCCTGAAAAACGCCTTTGGCATCACCGCCGACCACACCTTTAACCAATTGGTGCGAGATTGTATTTTCGGCCAAGTGCTCAATATCGGTCGTTGTGTCTAAAGTTGCCCAACCGTGCATAATATATGCGGCATTGACCTCTGCTTCAGCTTGTTCTTCCGTCAAAATGACTTTGGTTTCGTTGCGCCCGATATTAGCCCCGCGCTGCAAACAAAAAGCCTCATATTTGCCGCCTTCTTTTATATTAACCATATTTAAGGCAAGATGGTTGGCCTTGAAAGCCTCATTTTGCAATTTGTAATGTTTGAGCTTGGCACCTCTGGCAACAAAAATCTCATTAACAATATTGGCAAAGTAGCGTGATTTTTCCGCGCCGGCGTATTTGTACCATTCAACTATCTCCGCTTCGGCTCCTGCTTCCAAAACCACAACATTACGCAAGTTATAAAACAGATTCTGCTCGCCTGTTTCGCTATGGTTTACGATAATAATCGGCTTATCCAGTTTGGTATTTTTATCAAGTCTGATAAACGAACCTTCTTCCATATAAGCCGTATTGAGCGCGGCAAAAGGATAATTTGCCAAGTCCACCAGCTTGCCTAAATAGTTTTTGGCTTCCTGATTGAGGACGGCTTCCATTAAGGTCATAACTTCCACGCCACGTGGCAAAGGCGGATATATCGGCACAAACTGACCATTGTAAAAATGTAGTTGATAAGCCTCAAAAGGCAAGTCCACTAAAACATTTATTTCATCTTGACAATGGCAGCCTTCCTCGTGGCAATGACAGCCGTCTTCATGACAGTGACAACTCTTTTCGTGGCAATGACATTCTGCTTTTTCTTCCGCAAGCTCCAGCAAGAAGTTTGACTCGTTCATGACAAAGTCATCAGCGTTCAAGTCTCTGGGTTTGGTATATTTCCAAGCTTCAGTTTTTGCGGTCGGAACGCCTTGATGTTTAAATGCTTCCAGCCCTTTTTCCCGCAACCCCTGAAACCATGGGATATTCTCGCCAAAAAGCGCAATATTTTGTATCAGCCCCGCCATTTTTATTTCTCTTTCACAAATTCGGCATAGCCTTTTTCTTCCAGCTCCAGAGCCAAAGTTTTATCTCCCGAGCGAACAATATGACCATCAGCAAAAACATGCACGAAGTCCGGCACAATATAGTTCAACAAACGTTGATAGTGGGTGATGACCAACATAGAGCGATGTCCGTCCCGAAGCGCATTGACGCCATCTGCCACAACTTTTAAGGCATCAATATCCAAGCCGGAATCGGCTTCGTCCAAAATGGAGAAATCTGGCTTAAGAATAGACATTTGTAAGGTTTCAAGACGTTTTTTCTCGCCGCCCGAAAAACCGACATTTACGGGACGTTTTATCATCTCATTATCAATGCCCAAAGCCTTACCTTCTTCGCGAACCATCTTAACAAAGTTCAGAGTGTCAAGCTCGGGTTCGTTTCTGTGTTTGCGTACGGCATTAACTGCGTGTTTTAAGAAAGTTGTGGTCGGAACACCGGGGATTTCAACCGGATATTGCATACACAAGAAAATGCCTTCGCGGGCGCGCTCTTCCGGCGACATCGCCAGTAAGTCCTTGCCCTTAAACCAAACTTTGCCCGAAGTTACTTCATATCCCGGTTTGCCGGTCAAAACATAAGACAGCGTGGATTTTCCCGCGCCGTTTGGTCCCATAATGGCGTGAACTTCGCCCTCATTTATTGTTAGGTTGAAGTCTTTGATAATCTCTTTTTCGCCGACACGGGCATATAAATCTTCTATTTCCAATAACGGTGTGTTTGTCATTATATCTTCTTTCTTATGCTGTCTTTTTATCATAGTCATTCAGCCGCTGCTCTATGAGCTTGAGCTTGTTTTGTTTATATTCCTCTACTTTTTCCGCAATGTCATAATTGGCTTTCAACTGCTCCAACATTATTTCAACATCTGCGGTTTCTTCAATTATGGCATCAACATTGTTTTTCTTGCGGTTGATGTTTTTCAAAATCTCTTTGGTCAGCTCCGACATTTCTTCAATGACCATAAGCATTTGCGCTTCCTCGCCCCAAGTATCTAGGGCTCTTTGACATATCGGGTTCGTCATTATCCAACACTCCCTTCCAAGGAAATATTTATCAACTTTGCCGCTTCTATGGCAAATTCCATCGGCAGGTGCTGCATAACTTCTTTACAGAAGCCATTAACAATCAAGCTTACGGCTTCTTCCTCGCCAATGCCTCTTTGCATGCAATAAAACAACTGTTCATCGCTGATTTTGCTGGTGGTGGCCTCATGCTCAATTACCGCCGTTTTGTTGCGGTTCTCAATATAAGGCACGGTATGCGAGCCGCAGTTTTCGCCAATCAGCAAGCTATCGCACTGCGAATAATTTCTTGCGCCTTTGGCATTGGGTGCAACTCGTACCAAACCACGATAGGTCTGGTTGGAGAAGCCGGCAGAAATACCTTTGGAGATAATCTTAGAGCTTGTGTTTTTGCCGATGTGAATCATCTTGGTGCCGGTATCTGCCTGCTGGTGGTTGTTGGTGATGGCAACGGAGTAAAACTCGCCGACTGAGTTATCTCCTTGCAACACGCAAGAAGGATATTTCCAAGTTACTGCTGAACCGGTTTCAACCTGTGTCCAAGAAATTTTGGAATTTTCGCCACGGCAAGCCGCACGCTTGGTTACAAAATTATAAACGCCGCCTTTGCCGTCTTTATCTCCGGGATACCAGTTTTGCACGGTGGAATATTTGACCTCGGCATTTTTGAGCACGACAATCTCCACTATCGCGGCATGGAGCTGGTTTTCGTCTCTTTGCGGCGCGGTGCAGCCTTCCAGATAAGAAACATAACTATCATCTTCCGCCACAATCAGAGTGCGCTCAAACTGCCCCGTATTCTTGGCATTGATACGGAAATAGGTGGAAAGCTCCATCGGGCAACGAACGCCTTTGGGAATGTAGACAAACGAGCCATCCGTAAAGACTGCGGAGTTCAGGCAAGCAAAAAAATTGTCCGTATAAGGCACAACCGAGCCTAAGTATTTTTGCACCAAGTCCGGATGTTCCTTAATCGCCTCAGAAATGGAGCAAAAAATAATGCCCATTTCCGCCAGCTTAGCACGATAAGTTGTGGCTACGGAGACGCTGTCAAACACGGCATCTACGGCAACGACGCCGGCCAAAGCCTCTTGCTCTTTGAGCGGAATGCCTAATTTTTCATAGGTCTTTAGCAATTCCTTATCCACTTCGTCCAAGCTTTTCGGTGGGACTTTTTGCTTGGGCGCAGAGTAGTAATATAAATCCTGATAATCTATCTTATCATATTTGAGCTTTGCCCAAGTCGGTTCGGTCATTGTCTGCCAGAACTCAAAAGCTTTTAACCGCCATTCAAGCAACCATTCGGGCTCGCCTTTTTTGGCAGAAATCAGGCGGATAATGTCCTCATTCAGACCTTTGGGCGCGGTGTCTGCCGCAATGTCGGTTACAAAGCCGTACTTATACTTATCGCCGCTTTCATCCGCGATTTCCGGTTTTTCTTTTGCCATACTTAAAATTCTCCATAATCTGTTCCTAAAATTAAGGTTTTTTAAGTCAAATTGCAACCTCTATTTAATGAATCTTTACCTTTTATGGATATTATATGACTCTGGTTTTGTTTGATTGAGGTCTTGTCATGATTTATTTGTCGGTCTTATGCGTGGTTTTGGCTCTGTATATTGTTTATTTGCAACTTGCATGGCGCAAAACAAAACGCAACCTCAAAGAGTTAATCATTGAAAACGACAAACATACCACAACCCGCAACGAAGCCGAAGGCGGCGATATGTATTTTAAGACCGACCTTGATTTATTATCACTTATGTTAATGAGGCAACTCTTAAAAAAACAGGCTTTAAGAGCGAAGAACTTATCGGTAAGCCCTTGCCTGGAACTTTGGTTGAAAATAACGAAAGTCGCATTGCCAAGCTTAAAGAGAATCTGAGCCAACTCATCAAAAATCAAGCAACACTTAATGTGGAAAACCTGATGTGCAAAAAAGATGGCAGTTTCTTTAATGTACGATGCCGCAAGCGCCCTATTTTGAACGAAGTGCTTAAATGCGTGGGCATCAGCTATCTGTGCGAGGATATTACCGAAACAAAAATCTGGAAGCAAAAGCTCAATACCTATGCCAGCCACGACTTTTTGATTGCGGATATCTTGAACGAAGAAGCCTTGACCAAACGCGTGGAGCATGATTTTAACCGCGCCAAACGCTATAATCAACCCTTCTCTCTGCTGGTGATTGAGCTCAAAGATATTTATGATTTTGCCAACAAAGGTATCAGCTTTGAAACAGGCGATACGATTTTGAAAAATGCTGCCGAATATTGCGTTAAGACTTTTAAGAATGAAGATACTTATGTCGGGCGTTTTGACAAGACCAAAATCGGCGTGGTCTTTAGCCGCGAGGAACGTTCGGAAGCCGCACAAGCCGCCGAAAAGCTTTACAAAGCCGTCATTGAGCAAATCCGCAAGCTTAACATTGACCAATATAATGCCGAGATGATAGCCGTCTCGTACACCGACCGCAAAAACTTTAATGACACGGCGGATAATATGCTCGGACGTGTTCGCCGCCATATCGGCAACGCTTTACGCAGCCACAAATATGGCATAAAATCTTCCGACAGCAAAGACTAAAAAAACGCATTCACAAAAAATTAAATTATTGCCGCTAAACTAAACTTTGAAGAATCGATTTTTCAGGGTTGTTTATGGCCAAAAAAGTTTGGATAATATTGCTGCCTTTAATGTTGCTGGTTTCGGGATGTACTTTCCACCAGGGTGGAATTCGGCTGCTCAATTTCAGCGAATTATTCAACTCTCATCCCGACTATGTTACGGTCAGCAAAGGCGACACGCTTTACAGTATTTCGCGCCGATATAACGTACCTATCCGCGACCTTATTGAAGCTAACGGCCTGACCCCGCCTTACACGCTTGCCATCGGGCGCGTACTACGGATGCCGGGGGCGAGGTATCATACCGTTGCCAAAGGCGACACGCTTTACAGTATCTCTAAAAAATATGACGTTGACTTGCGCTCGCTCAGCCGCGTTAATAAACTTAGTGAACCCTACACCCTTTCCATCGGCCAAAAATTGGTCTTACCGGGCAATCTGAGCAACGCGGAAACAGCCTCCTACCAAGCGGCAGCCAAGAAAACAACGCCAAGCCGCTGGAGCTGGAAGAAGAGCACTAGCACTTCTGCAAAAACTTCTACCGCAAAGAAGAAAACGACAACAACCCAAAAGACAACACCGGTTTCAAAGTACCGCAAAAACAAGTTCTTATGGCCGGTTAAAGGTACGGTTATTTCAAACTTCGGCACTATCGGCAAAGGACGAACCAATGACGGGATAAACATCAAAGCGCCTCTCGGCACAAATGTTAAGGCTGCGGACAAAGGTGTGGTTGCTTATGCCGGAAACGAGCTTAAAGGTTTCGGCAACCTGATTTTGATTAAGCATGATGATGGGTGGATTACGGCCTATGCGCATAATGACAGGCTTTTTGTGAAAAAAGGTCAACGTGTGGCGCGTGGCGAAAAAATCGCAACTGTGGGTTCTACCGGCGGCGTGAACACGCCTCAACTGCATTTTGAGGTTCGCTCCGGTAAAAAGGCAATGAATCCTCGTTCTTATCTGCCATAATAAAGCAAAACTTGCATTTTTTCTCTTAAATACTTAAATTATGAAAAAATTTGTGAAATAAATGACTTTAGACTCTTGTTTAAGGCGGAGTTTGGTGTATAGTCAGGAAAGTTTATTAATAAGTAGGAGAAAAAAATGTTTATTAGTGAGGCTTTTGCCCAGGCTGGTGATGCGGCCGCAGCTCAGGGCTCTGTTTACGGAACTTTGATTCAGCTGGGTCTTATTTTTGTGATTTTCTATGTGTTGCTTATTCGTCCGCAACAAAAGAAAATCAGACAACATGAGGCTATGCTCATGGCTATCAAAAAAGGCGACAAAGTCATCACCGGCGGCGGTATCTACGGCAAAGTCGTTAAGGCTGAAGATAATGGTATGGATTTGGTCGTTGAAATTGCCGATGGTTTGAATGTTACAGTTAACCGCGCCACAATCCGCGATGTTATAAACGATGCCGCACCAAAACCGGCAAACTCCAACACAAAAGAAAAGCACAAGAAATAATTTAAGAGGCTTTAGATGTATAAATTATCACGAACCAGAATATTCCTGATTCTTGCTATTTGCGCCATCGGCATTTTCTTTGCCGTGCCAAATATGATGAAGGACACTTCCTCCCTGCCCAAATGGTGGCAGCCGGTTAACCTCGGTCTTGACTTGCAAGGCGGTTCTAACCTCTTGTTGCAGGTTAAGATGGATGACGTTATTAAAGAAAGAATGTCTACGGTTGAAGATTCCGCCAGACAGATTTTGCGCGAGAATAAAATTCGTTACCAGAACTTAAATGCGGGCAGCGAATCGGTCAAAGTTAAAATTGATAATATGAACTCTCGCAGCAAAGCACGCAGCTTGTTTGCAAAAATTGATAACGGCATTGTGGTTGAAGACGGCGAAGACGGCGAGTTAATCATTAAATATACAGACCAAGCTCTGAATGAGCTTCGTCTTAAAGTGGTTGACCAATCTATTGAGATTGTTCGTCGTCGTATTGATGAGCTCGGCACCAAAGAGCCGGTTATTCAGCGCCAAGGCAGCGACCGTATCGTGGTTCAGTTGCCCGGTTTGCAAAACCCCGAATATGTTAAGACTTTGCTCGGCAAAACCGCTAAATTGTCTTTCCATATGGTTGACAGCCGTTCAACAGCCGCAGATGCACGCAGAGGTGTTTTGGGTAGCTCATCTCGCTTGATTAAAGGCGAAGCCGGTGAAACTTATGTTATCAGCCGTAAGCCGGTTGTCGGCGGTGAAAATTTGGTTGACGCTCAGGCCGCTTTCCAAGAAGGACAGCCTGTGGTCAGCTTCAAGTTTAACACCATCGGCGGTAAAAAATTCGGTGAAGCAACCAAAAACAATATCGGCGAAAGATTAGCCATTGTTTTGGATAATGAAGTTATTTCAGCACCGGTTGTACAAAGCGCCATTACGGGCGGTAGCGGTATCATTTCCGGTAACTTTACGCTAGAATCGGCCAACGACTTGGCTTTGCTTTTGCGTTCTGGCGCTCTGCCTGCTCCTTTGGAAGTTTTGGAAGAAAGAACAGTCGGCGCAGGCTTGGGTTCTGATTCTATCCGCGAAGGCGTTACGGCTTCCATTATCGGTCTGATTGCCATTATTGTCTTTATGGTTTTGGCTTATGGCTTGTTTGGTGTCTTCACAACCGTTACGGTTTTGATGAACCTGTTTTTGATGCTCGGCGCTTTGAGCTTTATGGGTGCGACCTTAACTTTGCCGGGTATTGCAGGTATTATCTTGACAATCGGTATGGCGGTTGATGCAAACGTGCTTATCTTTGAGCGTATGCGCGAAGAAGTTAAGAACGGACGTTCTACCAAAGATGCCGCAGAGGCCGGTTTTGAAGAAGCTTGGGGAACAATTGTGGACTCCAACCTGACAACCTTGGTTGCCGCATTCGTTCTGTTTTACTTCGGAACTGGTCCGGTCAGAGGTTTTGCCGTAACCTTGGCTATCGGTATTGCAACATCTATGTTCACATCCGTTACGGTTACAAGATTAATCATTACCAGCTGGCTTACCAGATATAAGCCGAAGAAGCTGCCAATCTAGTACAAGGACAAAAAGATATGATGAAGATTTTTAGTTGGGTAACCAAAGATACATCCATTAATTTTATGGGGGTGCGCAAGCTAACTTATGTGCTCTCTATCGGCTTGTTCTTGCTATCTATCGGCTGCATTGCCATCAAGGGTTTTAATTATGGCATTGACTTTTCCGGCGGTATTTTGATTGAGCTCAAGGCTGACGAAAAAATTAATATTGAAGCGATGCGCGAGCAATTGAGCCACGTTGACCTTGATGATGTTAATATCCAAACGATTGGTGAAATCGGCGATGAAGTTATGATTAGAGCTCAGGCTAAAGGCTTGGATGAAAAAGAGCAGATGGCCGCCGTTAATGAGATTAAGAGCACGCTCGGTTCAGATTATGAATATCGCCGCGTTGAGCTGGTTGGTCCGCAAGTTGGTGATGAGCTCAAAAAAGACGGTATCATTGCCTCTATCATCGCCATTTTAGCCATCACGGCATATATTTGGGTACGTTTTGAGTGGCAATTTGCTCTCGGGGCTTGCTTAGGCTTGGTTCATGACGTGGTTATTACGGTTGGCTTGTTGTCCTTGTTTGATATGGACTTCAGCTTAACAACCGTTGCGGCGATTTTGACTCTTGCCGGTTATTCGGTCAACGATACGGTGGTTACTTATGACCGTATCAGAGAAAACCTGCGCAAGTATAAGAAAATGCCGCAATATGACTTGTTGAACAAAAGTGTTAATGACATTTTCTCAAGAACTATCTTGACTGGTTTGACAACTTTGTTTGCTTCCATCTCTTTGTTGATTTGGGGTGGCGATGTTTTGAGAAGTTTCTCTTTCACTCTGGTTTGGGGTATTCTTATCGGTACATATTCTTCTATTTATGTATCGGCGGTTATCCTCAACTTCTTTGATTTGAGAAAACAACCGGATGAAAGTGTTATTAATCCGTTTGGCAATATTTAGCCTTATGATTGCTTTTCAATCCCCCTCAAAACGAGGGGGATTTTTTTGTTAACAGATTTTTAACCGCTTTGTGCCAAGCTTTTTATGTGTAAACATTTTGTTTGCCGACCTCTTGCAAATTAAAAAAAGATGTGTTACACAGTTGTTACGGAATAAGGAAATGGATGTTATGTCATGATTATTGATAGTAACAATAAAAGCCAGAGAAGTATTTTAACCAATAAATGCTTTTACCAGACGACTGCGCGGATTATGCGCGACTTTGAGGAAAAAGGCTATGCTAATGCGGCTGATGAAACCGCGAAAGTTATTGCGGCCTACCATGACCTTGTGAAGAAAAAAACCAAAAATAATTTCAATGCCGACTATAATGCCGCCTTCCAGCGGATTGATAATGCTATCCAGACATTAGCCAACAAGGTTTTTTATGACTGCGATAAAAAAGCGCAGGATTATGCCTACCACTCCTTTGAGGAATTTGACCACATCAACGCCATAGTCGGTCGTCAGCATATTAAAAAAGGCTCTCTCTAACAAGCTGCAAACTGTTGCCAGCTTGACCGCGGCAATGGCTGCTTTGAGGATCATTGTTGAACCGCGTTGCTTCCTAAGTGCATATCTATCTTGTGGGGCTTGAAATTAAGCCTTGTGTTTAAAAGGAAACGCCTGATATTCTATCAGGCGTTTCCTTATTAGGGCAGATATCACTCATATTCTATATTTTTAATATAACATAAATTTTGCTCAAAAATTATAAAACTTTTGTTACATTTATCGTCATAATTGTCATTTTGAAGTTGCCAAATATATCTGTTCGGCTATGCTGTGCTTATTCTGTTTTCTTAAAACAAAGGAGATGCTTATGCCTTTTATTACCATTGATACTAACGCTAAGAAGCAAGTTGAAGATTTGGATTTGGTGGAATTGACCGATTTAGTCTCTATTGAGCTCGGCAAACCTAAAGATTATATCGTTGCCAAGATAAATTCTAATGTTAATCTTTGTTGTGGCGGAACACCCAGCGTCTGTGGCGCGTTGATTGAGATGAAATCTATCGGCTTTGGCTGCAAAATTTCTCGTCTGGCTCAAGTATTGACAGATTTTTGCGTGGCAAAATTTAGTTGTGAAGCTTCTGCCGTTAATATCCACTTTGTTGATATGCCAGCCGCAAATGTGGCTAAAGGCGGACGTACTTTTGGCTAAGCTTGTGCGTTTTTGAGATATCTGCATTGCCAAAAACGCTTTTTTGCGTTACAGATGTCTTATTCTTATTTTAATATTCAAAAGGACTTTTTATGAAAAAAATTTCATTAATCGGATGTGGTCGCTGGGGAACTTTCTTGGGCTGGTATGCCGGAAATTATTGCAATTTTGATCAGGTTGATATGTATGACATTCCAACCTCCCCGAATTTTATTGAACTTCGCGACACACGCAAAAATCCCTATTTGAGCTTATCTGACAATATGGTTTTGCACGACAATATTGAAGCCGTGCTTGGTAATGATATCATCATTGTTTCTATCGGCTGCCAACATTTCCGCTCTTTATGCAAACAGCTTAATGGTTATAATGTGGCAGGCAAAACTTTCTTATTGGCCATGAAAGGGCTTGAAACACCCAGCGCAAAAATTATGCATGACATTATGAAAGAAGAAGTCAAGCAAGATATTCATATTGCGGTTTTGGCTGGTCCGGGGCATGTACAGGATTATATGCAGAAGGTTCCGTCTTGCGCCGTGATAGACTCTTATGATGAGGCAACCAAAGATATGCTGATTAAAAATCTGCAAAGTGAACTTATCCGCTTTTATTATGGTTCTGACCTTATCGGAAACCAAATCGGCGCCGCTCTTAAGAATGTTATCGGCTTGGCGGCCGGAATCTTGGATGGTTTGGAGTGGTATGGCCTAAAAGGTGCTTTGATGGCCAGAGCTCCGATTGAGGTTGGTCGTTTTATTGGGCATTTTGGCGGCAACCCACATACAGCTTATGGTTTGGCTCATTTGGGCGATTATGAAGCAACACTCTTCTCCAAACATAGCCATAACCGCAGCTTTGGCGAGAGCTTTGCCAGAGGCGAAAACTTCGGAAAACTTGCCGAAGGTGTGCCTACACTTGAAGCGGTTAAGCTGATTGCCGACAAGGAAGGTATTGATATGCCCATCTGTCAGGCTCTGTATAAGGTTATTTATGAAAAGGCTGACATTAAAAATACTATTCGGGAAATATTTAACCGAGATCTTAAACAAGAGTTTGCTCAGATTTGCTAAAATGAAAGCTCCGCTAAAAACGGAGCTTTTTCTTTAATGCTCGTGAATATCAATCCCCGGAAACAACATATTCGCCAGCAGCTGGTAATGTTTGTTGATTTTGCTGACATAAAAATTATGTGTTCCGTTTTGGCTCAGTCGGCAGTTTATCTCCGTGTGGCGGTGCAGATAATCCGCAAGTTTTGCGCCCATCAGCTCATCTTGCGAAACGACACGCACGGACGGCAAGCTTTTACGGAAATATTCCTTGACCAAAGGATAATGCGTGCAACCCAAAATCAGGCTGTCTATATTGGAAAAAGCAGCGGCATATTCCTTGGACAAAGCTTCGGCCAAAGCAAAATCATTATCCTCAATAGCGGGGACAAGCTTTGGCGCGGCGATTTCTTCAACCTCAAGCTCGGGGCGAATCTTGTGAAGTTCGGTTTGGTAAATATGTGAACGTACCGTTGCATTGGTCGCAACAACACCGACTTTTGCCGTATGTGCTTCCAGCGCTTCCTCCACGGTGGGAATAACCACACCCAAAACTTTTACATCAGGCGCATATTCGGGAATAAAACGCTGTTGGATATAGCGCAAAGCAATAGATGTCGCCGTATTGCAGGCAATGATGATTATGGCGCAATCCTGAGATATTAAAAACTTTACGGCTTCCAAAGTATAGTTCAGAATACGCCCCGAAGTTTTTTCACCATAAGGCAGGTGTTTGGTGTCACCATAATATACGTAATCATATTCAGGCAAAGCTTTGATAAAAGCTCTGGTTATGACCAAGCCGCCTAAGCCGGAATCAAAAACACCTATTTTCATTGTTTTTTCCTCATATAATAATGCCTGACCTCTTCCGGTAATCTCTCAAGGGCATAGCGCAAGGTTGTTCGCGGCAAAGATGCGGCATAGGAATCTAAAAAAGCTAATAGCTCTTTCTCATTGCGTTTTCCCATTTCGCGCAACATCCAACCGACTGATTTATGAATTAAGTCATGTTTATGACCTAAAAATTTAACAGCCAAATTTTTTATATCCGCAAAATTATCCTGCTTTATGAGGCACCAACAGGAAACAACGGCAATTCGCTGAGCCCAAAGATTGTCTTCATCTGCCAAAGCATAGAGTATGCCCTTATCTTGGGTATGAGCTACATAATCTCCAAGGATTTTGTGGGCAGAAATATCAACTAAATCCCAGTTATTGATTAAGTGCCGATTATTGAGATAAAAGTCTGTGATTTGCTTTTTTTCTGCTTGTTCTTTGGCTAGATGTTCATATTGCCAAACCAAGCAACAAACCGCAAAACTTCTCGCCTCATGGCATGGTTGGTGCAAAAGTTTTTCTATATCCTCAAAATCAAGTTTAGAAGCATATTGATGTGCTAATTTTTTTATCTCGGGTAATTTTATTCCCCAAAAAACATCGCCTTCGGCATATTCTCCTTTGCCGGTTTTGAAAAAACTTTGTAATCTTTCAGCTTGCTTCTTATCTGCCTTTTGGGTCAGTATGCGCATTATGTCTGCGGCCTTAGTCATTATTTGCGCCTTTCAAGAAAGGGCTCAAGCAAAGAATCCGGAATAGACAAGTTCCCCTTGCCTTTCCCGAGCTCAATATCCGGATGAATTGAGCCATGATAATCAGACCCTCCGGTAGAGAACAAGCCCAAATATTTTGCCATTTGCAAATATTTTTGCGTATCAGCCGCAGTTTGGTCCGAATGGTAACATTCCATCGCCTGCAAGCCATAATTCTTCATTTTTTTCAAAAGCTCAAACAAATCATCATCACTTAAGCGTGTGTGTATGGGGTGGGCTAAGGATGGGATTGCGTTATGTTCCACAATAAATTCTATGGTTTCTCTTAAAGGTGGGTTCTTTTTTTGAACATAAGCCGGTGCACCGCGCCTTAAATATTTATCAAAAGCTTCCTGAATGGATGAAACATAACCTTTTTTCAGCATTAAGGCCGCGATATGCGGACGGCCGACAACCGTGCGCTTTGAGCCATCGTCTTTTAGATAAAGTTCTTCCGTTGTTATCTCAAGCCCTAATTTATTGAGCAAAAAGACACGTTCCTTTAAGACCTCATCTCTGAAACTTATAAGCTTCTTCTGGCGCATATGAAAAGGCTCGGTGTCTTTAATGTCTAAAGCCAAAATCTCAATACTGGCTCCGGGACATTCTACTGCCAATTCCGTTCCCGAAATTGCCAATAAATCCGGATGGTTTGCCGCGGTCGCTTGAAACTCCGCCAAACCGTCAATAACATCATGATCTGTTAAGGCAATAGCCGTCAAACCTATTTTATGGGCTTTTTTTATTATCTCTGTGGGCGAATCCGTACCGTCCGATGCCGTGGAATGGCAGTGCAAATCTATCATCTATCCGTCTCTTTCTCTCTATTGAGGGCAGATTAGCATATCTCTTAAAACTTGCCAACAGAGCAGATAAAAAATCCGCATAAATTTTTATCTCTGTATTTTTCATTTATACATTTTTTAATTATTGCGAGCTTATTATGCAAGGAAACGTTTGGTTTTTAAGGAATATTATACAATGAAAATTGTTGGAATGATACGCTATTCTTTGCCGGCAGGTTTTGCCGCTAAAAGATTTGATGAAAATTTTGATGTGTTTGGAGAGCCATATTTTTCACAAAGATTGAATTTATTTAAGAGTATTACGCTTCCAAGTTTAGCAGGGCAAACAGACAAAGATTTTCAGGTCATTGTTTATCATTCGGACGCAATTCCCGAAAATAAAAAGAAAATATTTGATGATTTAGAAAAATCATATTCTTTTTTGAAGAATGTTTATCAGCATACTTCTCGAATGGATATTGTTCCTGATAAGCCAAATGAAAAACTTTTGACTTTTCGTATTGATAATGATGATGGCTTGCCGGTAGATTTTATTAACCGCTTGAGAAAAGCCGCAGAAAATGTCGATGAAACAGCTTTGTCTGTTCCAAGAATTCGTAAATTGGCGCATATTGGTAAAAATCAATTCCAAACCGTTATTTCTGATTATCCCTCAAATTCAATAGGGTTAGCTTATGTGTCCTCAAAAAATGAAAATATTATGAATTGCGGAAATCATCGTTTAGTTCAAGATAATTTTCCAACAAAAATGATAGAAGGAATAGGTGGTTTGCAAGTTATTCATGGGTCAAATGTGGCAAATGGCTTCAATAAACCTAAAGATAAAGAGCAATCCTTACAAATTTTGTCAGAACGAGAAATGAAAGAGCTTTTGGTTTCGGAAGGATATCCTGATATGGATATTGAAAATATTCCGCTATTCAACCCCAATAATCAGGATTAGTTATGTTTAAGACGTTAATAACCGCGCTTCGTTTAATTTGGATTTCGGCAACAGATAAAGACCTAAAACTACGCTTGATTTTTAGTTATATATTTGGTGTTGTGCAAGGTATAATAGCCTTTTTTAGCCCTTTTGCTTTGTCGGAAATGATTAAGCAAATTTCACAAAAGAATATTGACGGCACATTGTTCTACTTCTATGTAATGATAATCTTAGCGGTTGCTATGGTTGTATCACGTTTTATATGGCGTTTTTCTTGTGAACAAATTACTCGTATATTGCCTATTAAACTCCGTCAGATTTATTACGGAAAAATATTTAATAAGCCGTATGACTGGCATTTACAAAACAGTGTCGGTTATTTTACCACCGCATTAACCAATGTCTGTAAAATGCTGGAAGGTTGGCTCTGGAAAATGCCGTATGATTATGTCGGCAGCTTGGTTATGGCGATTTGCTTCCTGATATATACTTGGACGTTGTCTTTTTATTTGTTCTTATATTTCAGTGTTTCACTGGTGGTTATGTTATGGATTGTGCGCATTTTATATAATCGGCGTATTAAATATATTGAAAACTACAGTAAGAGCTTTGTTGCTTATGGAAAGGCATTTATTGATTTTTTATATAATGTTCGCTCGGTTAAGAAAATGAATTTGCTTAATTTTGTGAATAAAAAGTTAGATGAGCGCGGTTCAAAAGTTTTTTCAACCGGTATCAAAATGATGCACTATAATTCTTTTCAATATGGCTTTACTGAAATTTATATCAATACATTGTTTTTGCTTCCAATCGGTTACTATGTTTTTCAGTTTATCAAAACAGGTCAAGGGGTCGAAGTTATTGTGATGATTGCCGCCCTTCAAAGCAAAATTGCACAATTTAGTAGCCAGATGATGGGGGTAATGACTGAGCTTGCGCGTACCGGAGCCGATTATAAGATTTTGGCTGAACATTTAGGGGAAGATATTCCGGAACCAAATGCCCAGCGCAATATTCGCAAATGGCACGAAATCAAGTTTTTTGACACTTCTTTTGAATATGTTAAAGACGGCAGTATCTTTTCGCATAAAGTTGCTGATTTTAGTATTCATCCCGGAGATCATATTGCTGTAACCGGAAAATCAGGCGAAGGAAAAACAACCTTTTTGAATCTGTTTACCAATCAATTTCACGTTATGGGCGGAAGTGTTTGTGTTGATAATATTGATTACAAGGATTTGCCGGCGGCGTTTTTTGATGAACATATCACTTATATTTCGCAGGATGTTGAGCTTTTTGATATGACTTTATATGATAATATTGTTATGGGAAAGCGTGTTGCTCCGGAAAAACTGCAAAAGATTATTGATGGTTGTTGTCTAAATGAGTTGATAGAACGAATGAACGGCAATATTCATACGGATATCGGCGAAAAAGGCGTTAAGGTGTCAGCGGGAGAAAAGCAACGTATCTCTTTAGCGCGAGGCCTTTTGCTTGATAGAGATATTTTGGTTTTAGATGAGATTACCGCCAATCTTGACCCGATAACCACGCAAAATATTTGGAACTTTATTTTCACGGCTTACGGAGATAAGACCATTATCGCCGTATCACACGAAAAAGACTTGTTAAACCACATTACACGCCGCTTAGAGTTCAAAAAAGGTGTAGGTAAGGAAGTTAAAGGTTAAAAATAGCCATGACAACCTCAAACAAAAATACCTATCTACTCGTTATCACAAATTGTATAAACAAGATTTATGACATTTTTCTTGGGATGTTTATGGTTTCTTTTTTGTTTCGGCAGACGGAAGAAAATGTTACAGACATCAGTATTTATCATCTTTATTGCTATATCTTTGTGGCTCTTTTGGCATATTTGACCGGAAACTGGACTAAGCGCGGGAATCGGCTCTTAATGTATCAACTAGGCATTATCACAACCTTCATCGGTTTTATGGTCTTTATTTATTTGCAAGATGATGTTGTTCATTATATCCCTTTTTGCGGCATTGTTTACGGCATTATTATGTCATGCAAGGCTTTTCCTTTTAACCTGATTGTAACGGATAATGTTCCTGCTTCTAAAATGATTGCTTTTAAGGGTTATTTGGAAAGCATAAAAAACATCATTCGCGTGGCATCGCCTATTATCTTAGGCTTCTTCCTGACTTTTGATTCTTATTTTCGGACTATCGCCTTCTTGGCCTTTTTATCCATAATTGAGCTTGTTTTATTCGGGCAAATTAAAGCGCCGGCAAGGAAAGACCTTCCGCCTTTAAACATTAAAACCTTTTGGAAAAAGACCAAAAATCTTGCCTATGTTAAGCAACTTTACAAAATTGAGTTTTGCAGAGGGATGACGATTGACGGAACTTTGGGGACTTTAATCACGCTTTACACCATTTATCTGTTTAAAACAGACTTTAATCTGGGATTAATCAGCTCCGCTTTTTACTGTGCTACTATCTTGCTTAATTTTTGGTTCGGTCGTTGTTGCAAATATCATCATTTTGTGAGGATTTTGGCTCTTGCCGCCATTTTAGTCGTTTCTTCGGTGCTCATTTTTATTTTTGCGCCAAGCAAGATTAGTTTTATTTTTTATAACTTCTGTTTTATTGTTGTTACGCAGTTTATGCGCGTTATTGTGGACATTAATATGTTTAATGTCTCAAATCTTCCGGAAGTTATTGAATTTAAGAACGAATATTTTGTTATCAGAGAATTGTTTTTAGGCTTGGGACGTATTGTTAGTTATACAATGCTTCTTGTCTTCGGGCTTTATGGGAATTTTGAAACATTACAATACTTTTTACTTTTCTTGACTTTGTTTGTTGCGCTGATGGGACTTAACGGCATCCGCCTCAACAGATATTTTGGCAAAGTGGCAATAGAAAATAATTTTTAGGTTTTAAGGGGTCACAAGTTCTCTACACATACGAAAAAAAGCGTCCGCCTTAGCGAACGCTCTTCTAATTGGTGGGTGTGACAAGGATCGAACTTGTGACCCCTACGATGTCAACGTAGTGCTCATACCGCTGAGCTACACACCCGTCAAAAACAAGATGTTTTTACATTATCTCTTTTCTTTTGGCAAGAAAAAATTTTAATTTTCTTCCATATTATTAAAAAGTTAATTATTTTGCGCTATTCTCTCAGCACTTAAACGAAAGGATACGGCGTGAGCGAGAAAATTACAGACTTCAAAGTTAACTACAAAAAACTCAAAATTTTTGAAGAATATAATACTTCGGAAATCAATTTTCCGATGGTTCTGTCCGTTCCGCATAGCGGACAAACTTTTCCTGATGAGTTTCTTAAAGCCGTCAAAATAAGCCTTGATGAGCTTCGTAGTAATGAAGACACCTTTGTTGATGAGCTGGTTAAACCTGCCTCTGAGGCCGGTATTCCTATGATTTCAATGAATATTGGTCGTGCTTTTGTTGACGTGAACCGCGATAAAATTGAAATTGACCCCGCGATGTTTTATAATCATCCGCAAAAAGATACCCCTATGGGACGGCGTTGTCGGGTCGGACTCGGCGTGATTCACAGAATCTCTGCTCAAAACAACAATATTTATGATGGTTTGCTTAACTATGAAGAAGTTTGTGAGCGCTTGAAGAATGTTTATGATGTCTATCACAAGCGTTTGCAACAACTCGTTGATAAATGCGTAAAAAAATTCGGTTTTTGCCTTTTGGTTGACTGCCACTCCATGCCTTCCAAAATTTGTTCTATTATGAATGACGGTAAAAATATTGAATTTTGTCTCGGGAATCTGTTTGAACAAAGTTGCCCCGATGATTTGGCCAATTTTCTGAAAAACGAATTGGAAAAAAGAAATTATCATACGACCTTCAATTGCCCCTATTCCGGTGCCTTTATTACCTTTAATTTCTGCCAACCACGGCGCAAAATCTTTACACTTCAGGTAGAAACCAATAGGTCGCTCTATATGGAAGAAAATTCACATAAAAAAATTAATGATTTTCAGAAAGTTAGCACAGACTTAAGCGCCTCTTTAAAGGCATTAGCGCAATTTTTGCTGGATTTTAAAATTTAATTGTGTTATAAACCTCCCTGTTTTGGAAAAAAGTTCGGCTCTGAAGCCGAAAAGTTTTGTAAGTAAGTCCAAAAATTGTTATAATATTTTAATGATTTTTGGTTATGTTTAAAGTAACCAACCTTTGAGCGTTTTATAGTTTTACCGCCGTTAAGCAAACTGAAATTGGCATATGAGTTGCATAAGGGATGTTTGTGGCCGCTTTTAGGGAGCAGAGGGATGCGACTTTTCGTATCAAAAATTTTAATGTTTTTTGTGTTATTGCTGATGTTGATTCAGCCCGTGCAGGCTAAAGTTCAAGATCTGCGGGTTGACGATGCTTATGTTTGTATGCAAGCCACAACAAAAATTGAAAAACAATTTCAGATTAAAAAGCATTTATTGACAACTATTGCCAGCGTTGAAACCGGTCGTTATAACAAAGCAAAAAAACAGACTTTGTCTTGGCCGTGGACAATTAATGCGCAAGGTAAAGGACAATTTTTTGCAACAAAAGAAGAAGCCGTCAGAGCTGTTAAAAAATTACAAGCACAAGGTGTTAAGAGTATTGATGTCGGATGTATGCAAATCAACCTAGCATACCATGGAGATGCTTTTGACAGCATTGAGGATGCTCTGGATCCGGAAACAAACGTTGCTTATGGTGCGAAGTTTTTACGCAATCTTTATGACCAGAAGGGTGATTGGGTCAAGGCGGCTATGGCTTATCACTCAAGCGTGCCGAGTAAAGCTCAGCGTTATAAACGCAAGTTGGCTTCTGCCTTTGAAAAAGTTAAGCTAGCGCATAATGATTTTAATGCAAGTTTGTTTGGTAATGTTAATAAAACCCCTTCAGCTAAAGCAGAAGCAGATAGGAAAAAGCTTGCCGAACAACGTATTGCCGAAGCAAAAGCAACTGTTGCCAAAGCTAGAGAGAACGCTAAAGCTTGGCGCGAGGCAAAGCTTGAGGAATATAGGAAAAACAGAATAAAATAATTGCTAAAAGCTGTTTAATTTGCTAAACCGAACTTAAATAAGATATTTGAGGTCGGTTTTGTTTTTATGACTGAATTATTGGAAGAATACGGACTATACTGGCAGCCTTTGGGCGGCAATAATATTGACCAAATCAGCGGACATTCTTACAGATATACGGATGTGTCAGACTTGGGGCGCACGACTATTATTGTTGACCTCGGAAAATTTGACAATCATCAAGCTTTAGGAATTAAAAATTCATCAGCGGCCGTGCCGGATATTCGGATTTTCTTAAATGGGGAAAAAGACCGCGCCGAAGCAATTTTTATTACGCATTCACATCCCGACCATCTAAACGGTATTGTTCACTACATAAAAGCCGGATATGCTTTGCCAAAGCTATATGCTGGAAAATATACTTTTATGATTCTTGAAGACTTGTACAAACAATTTGAGATTCCGAAATATAAACGCCCTAAACAAGTCATAATTGATGACGGTGACGTTATTAAAATAGGAGCTATGGAGATAGAAGTTTTATCATCATCTCATACTTGTTTTGACAGTTTCGGCTTTGTTATCAAAACCCCCAATACTACGGTTTATCATAGCGGGGATATGAAAATTGACAGCAGTACTTATTTCAGAAGAGCTACTAATACAAGACGGCTCAAGCAACTCGCCGGCACAATAAAATTTGCGGTTGCCGATTTTTACGGTGTTTATGATGACGGCTATGCCATCAAAGAAGTTACAACCTTTAAAAAACTTGTGCAACTGATTAAGAAAAGCCGTAAGAACAAAATATTTTTACCTGTTTATCCAACGCACCCGGAAATGTATATTATTGCCTTTTTGGCTGCGCTTAAACTCAGAAAAAATGTCGTGTTCTTCGGGAATCCGGATTTCTACTGTTATCTAAACCGAATTATGGATTATGGTATCTCTTTTGATAATCTGGCCAAAAACAGAATCAAGGTTATTTACACACATAATCGGGATGAAATTGCAACGTTAGACGAGAATTATGTTGTTATCGGTACTTATAACCATGTTTCCCAAGCTTTTGATGCAAACTCCGAAAACTGTTTCGGGATTATTACCGCCAAAACTTTTTTTAATCCGCTTAAAGGGCAACTAAATGCACATAATATCAAATTCACGGATGTTACAACCGCTCCGGAGCTTCAGGGCTTCGGGCACGGTTTTTTGAAAGATTATGAATACTTAAACTTTATTTTGGCACACCCAATATTTATACCAACACATTGTCCGGTTTTTGTTATTGAGAACTTTAGAGAACTTGCTCGTTTTATGAATATTAAAATGCTTGATGATACGCCGAGGAATAATGAGATATTCCGACTTATCGGCAAAAAAGCTGAAAAAATTTCAGAATTACCGGCAAAGTGGTTGGTCGTTATTTATAACGGTGATTTTGCTTATCTTACCGAAGTTTTTCAAAAAGCAACATCCGGCATGGGCTTTCTTAAACGCACCATCAGTAACAGACGCTGTTTGCGGCGTTTTCAGATGTTTTTGCAACGCCGCAAAAGAGGCGATACTGAGCCCTTGCCGCAAATCCATCACGAGCCTTTTATATACAAAGAGCCGCAGTAAAAGGGGGATATATGAATATTTCAAAATATGAAAAAGAATATTTGATTAGTTCTTATGAATGCGACAGGAATGAGAATCTGCGTTTGTTGACTTTAATGAATATTTTGCAAGATGCGGCAGATGAACACGCTACCTCTTTAGGATTGGGGCTGGATTATTGTTTGAGCAAGGGCTTGGCTTGGGTTGGCTCAAATTATCATTTGCAGATTTTGCGGCTTCCTAAAATGCACGAAAAAATCAAACTTTTGACTTGGCCTGCCGTTGAAAAAAAACTTGGCGCAATCCGTGAATTTTTGCTTTTAGATGACAAAGGCAAGCCTATCATCAAAGCCTCAAGTCAATGGATTTTGATTGATGCTGCTCGCCGCAAACCTGTTGCACTCCGCGAAAATTTGCCAATGTATCAAGTTATTGACGAGCGCGTTATTGAAACGGATTTTGCAAAAATTCCCGAACCGCAAAAAATTGATGAAACAGCCGAATTTTTTATTCGCTTTGATGACATTGACCTCAATAACCATGTTAACAATGCCGTTTATCCGCTTTGGGCTTCTGAGGCTGTCGGAATTGAATTTAGGTCTACACATACGCCTTCCGAGATTGAAATATCTTTCAAAAAAGAAGGTCTTTATGGTGAAGATATTTTGGTTGAAACTGAGATTTCCAATCTTACATCACTACATAGCATTAAAGCCAAAAGTGATGGGCGCGAGTTGGCTCGGGTTAGAATTGTTTGGAACAAAAACTAACTTATTCTCCGGTCAAATGCTCATATAAAACTTTGCAGCCCAAGAGAATCAAAATTATTCCGGCCGCAATCTCCATATATTTGGTCGGAATTTTTTTGAAGCAGCAATTAAGTTGAAAACCGATAACTGCACAGATAAATGTGATGATGCCGATTGTCGGCGCGGCAAACCAAATAGAAACTTTCATAAAATAAAGCGTTATTCCGGTTACCAGAGCATCTATACTGGTGGCCAGCCCAATCATCAACAGAATTTTAAAAGTTAATTCTTTGCTCAGATTTTGAGCTTTATCGTCATCATTCAAGGCTTCATCAATCACTTTTAAGCCCAAAGCCAAAAATACGGCAAAAGCAAGCCAATGGTCTATGCTTTCAATATAGCCATGCACAATATTTGTACCATACCAGCCGATAACAGGCATTATAAATTGTCCGAAGCCTGTTGCAAGACCTAAGCTAATGGCATTTTTCCAGCGATTTTTCTTTAAAATCAAACCATAAGAGAAAGAAACAATAAAAGCATCTACAGCCAACGCAAATGCAAGAAAGATAACGTCAACAATGTTCATTATTTTACCTCTTATAAAACTCTGTAGTCATTGTTTATGTTATCTTGTATTTTTTATCAAGCTTTTTTACAAAAAACCCCGTAGAAATTTCTACGGGGTTTTTAGAAAAACTTTAGTTGATTATTGTGATATTACCAGCAGCAATACGTCCACGATCATCATAAGTTTCAAAATTTACGACTTGTCCATCAAATAAACGACGAAGACCTGTCTTTTCTAAAGCGGTTACATGAACAAATACATCTTTATTTCCATCTTCCGGTTGAATAAATCCATATCCTTTTTTCGTGTTAAACCACTTTACAGTACCTTTCATTTTCGTATCCTTCAAAAAAAATTAGTCAAACTCACAATTGAGAATTGTATTTTTTTCTGCTTAGTACATTTTAATGTTATTAGATTTTACACATATAAGTCAAGACTAATTATTAAAAAATTCAACTCAAACGGGTATACTAAAGTTTAGGTTTAAACAAAAAAAGGCTCCCCTTACTTCTTAGCAAGGGGAGCAAAATAAAACTTGCAACAAGAAGAAGTTTGTACGATGATTAGAAGACCTGGCAGCGACCTACTCTCCCGTGTCTTAAGACAAAGTACCATGGGCGCGAAAGGGTTTAACGTCCGAGTTCGGAATGGGATCGGGTGGGACACCTTTGCTATTACCACCAGGTCATCTAATCACCGTTTAAGAAGACAAGATCTGCGGAGCAGATTATTTATACGTTAAAGAATCAAGCCAATCAGACTATTAGTATCAGTTAGCTAAACACATTGCTATGCTTACACACCTGACCTATCAACGTGGTGGTCTACCACGGTCTTAATTGGGATACCTTGTTTTGAGGTGGGTTTCCCGCTTAGATGCATTCAGCGGTTATCCCGTCCATACTTAGCCACCCAGCGTTGCTCTTGGCAGAACAACTGGTACACCAGAGGTATGTTCATCCCGGTCCTCTCGTACTAAGGACAAATCCTCTCAAGTATCCTACACCCACGGCAGATAGGGACCGAACTGTCTCACGACGTTCTAAACCCAGCTCGCGTACCACTTTAATTGGCGAACAGCCAAACCCTTGGGACCTTCTCCAGCCCCAGGATGTGATGAGCCGACATCGAGGTGCCAAACTCCGCCGTCGATGTGAACTCTTGGGCGGAATCAGCCTGTTATCCCCGGAGTACCTTTTATCCGTTGAGCGATGGCCCTTCCACTCGGGACCACCGGATCACTATGACCGACTTTCGTCTCTGCTCGAAATGTCTCTCTCGCAGTCAGGCTGGCTTATGCCATTGCACTCGACGACTGATTTCCGACCAGTCTGAGCCAACCTTTGCGCGCCTCCGTTACTCTTTGGGAGGCGACCGCCCCAGTCAAACTACCCACCATGCAGGGTCCCTCTCCCGGATGACGGGAGCAGGTTAGATATCAAATAACAGAAGGGTGGTATTTCAACGTCTGCTCCATTAAAGCTAGCGCCTTAACTTCATAGCATCCCACCTATCCTACACATCTGTTACCTAATACCACTGCAAAGCTATAGTAAAGGTTCACGGGGTCTTTCCGTCTAACCGCGGGTACTGAGCATCTTAACTCAGAGTTCAATTTCGCTGAGCCTATGTTGGAGACAGCGGGGAAGTCGTTACGCCATTCGTGCAGGTCGGAACTTACCCGACAAGGAATTTCGCTACCTTAGGACCGTTATAGTTACGGCCGCCGTTTACTGGGGCTTCAGTTCAATGCTTGCACATCTCTCCTTAACCTTCCAGCACCGGGCAGGCGTCAGACCCTATACTTCATCTTTCAATTTAGCAGAGCCCTGTGTTTTTAGTAAACAGTCGCTACCCCCTAGTATGTGCCCCCCACCTTAGGTTGCCCTAAAATGGGGCTTGCTTATCCCGAAGTTACGCAAGTATTTTGCCTAGTTCCTTCAACATAGTTCTCTCAAGCGCTTTGGTATTCTCTACCTGTCCACCTGTGTCGGTTTCGGGTACGGTCTTAGCTCGGGCTATTTCCTGGGACTAATTCACTGCAAGCTCAATCCAATAAGAACTTACAATTTACTCAATCCGTCACTTCCGAGCCGGTTCAGGAATATTAACCTGATTCCCATCAACTACGCATCTCTGCCTCGCCTTAGGGGCCGACTAACCCTGCGCAGATTAGCTTTACGCAGGAAACCTTGGACTTTCAGCGGAAGAGTCTCTCACTCTTCTTTTCGCTACTCATGTCAGCATTCTCACTTCTGATACCTCCAGCATTCCTTACAGAACACCTTCGCAGGCTTACAGAACGCTCCGCTACCACTTACACACTATTGTGTAAATCCGCAACTTCGGTATATGGCTTTAGCCCCGTTACATCTTCGGCGCAAGACGTCTTGTTTAGATCAGTGAGCTATTACGCTTTCTTTAAAGGATGGCTGCTTCTAAGCCAACCTCCTGACTGTTTTGGACAATTCACTTCCTTTACCACTTAGCCATAATTTTGGGACCTTAATTGACGGTCTGGGCTCTTTCCCTCTCGACACTAGACCTTAGCACCTAATGTCTGTCTGGTGAGTATCACTCTTGAGTATTCGGAGTTTGGTAAAGTTTAGTAAGGATCGCTCCCCCTTAGCTCTTCCAGTGCTCTACCCCTCAAGGTGTCCGCTCACCGCACTACCTAAATAGTTTTCGCGGAGAACCAGCTATTTCCGAGTTTGATTGGCCTTTCACCCCTAGCCACAATTCATCCCCGACTTTTTCAACAGGCGTGGGTTCGGTCCTCCAGTTGGTGTTACCCAACCTTCAACCTGATCATGGCTAGATCACTCGGTTTCGGGTCTAATTCATGTAACTTAACGCGCTATTAACACTCGATTTCTCTTCGCCTACACCTATCGGCTTAAGCTTGCTACATAAATTAAGTCGCTGACCCATTATACAAAAGGTACGCCGTCAGGAGTGTTCTCCCTCCGACTGCTTGTAGGCATCCGGTTTCAGGTTCTTTTTCACTCCCCTTATAGGGGTGCTTTTCACCTTTCCCTCACGGTACTTGTTCACTATCGGTCAATCAGTAGTACTTAGCCTTGGAGAGTGGTCTCCCCATTTTCAGACAGAATTCCTCGTGCTCCGCCTTACTCAAGAATTATAATACTTTCTACTCTTACGGGGCTATCACCCTCTACGGCTTACCTTTCCAGGTAATTCTGATTCTTATATCATAATCCATCGGCTGGTCCGATTTCGCTCGCCACTACTTTCGGAGTCTCGGTTGATTTCCTTTCCTGCAGGTACTTAGATGTTTCAGTTCCCTGCGTTCGCTCTGCAATACTATGTATTCATATTGCAGTACAGATTGCTCTGTGGGTTTCCCCATTCGGATATTCACGGATCAAAGCTTGTTCACAACTCCCCGTAACTTTTCGCAGTGTACCACGTCCTTCTTCGCCTCTGATTGCCAAGGCATTCACCAAATGCCCTTACCTATCGCTTGATTTTTAACGTATAAATAATCTGCCCTCTCGGACAAACTATCCATACTCTCAACAAAAATCTACCCGCTTCTAATATCTTCATATTAAAAGGTGTATATTCTCATTATACTTAATTTTTCTTCCTTAGATCTTATCTAATTCCAAAAAAATGTCTCACTATTATTAAAATAGCTTTCTCATTTTTTCTTCTTCTTATTTACTATGTTTTATAACTATCCAAACTTAAAGTCTTGGTGGAGGTAAGGAGGATCGAACTCCTGACCCCCTGCTTGCAAAGCAGGTGCTCTCCCAGCTGAGCTATACCC
>CALXYB010000006.1 GCA_944392835.1 uncultured Alphaproteobacteria bacterium
ACAGTTGTGGCAAGACCCAAACCCAGTTTGGATGAGTTGGTCTTGAAGTTTGTGTTGGCGGCTTTTGTTTATTATCCTGAATTGGTAGCTGAATATGAAGAAAAGATGTCTTTTTTTGATTTTAATAATCAGCGTTTGCGCGCGATGTATGACCAAATGAGCGAAATTTGCTCCGAAAATGAACAAATTACTTTTGCCGAAATGTATAAGTGCTTGGAAGAAAAAGGTTTTGGTAAGGATTTGGCTGAGCTATGGGAACTTAATATGTTTAAACAGCAGAATCCCTATCTTCCCAAAATACGTTCGGAAATTGATACCAAAATTATTGAGGTTCAGCTCAAACAGTTGGAAAATGAGATAAGAGAGTGCTTGCGAATCATTCAAACTTCCGAGTCGTTTCCGGAAGATGTGTATAAGCACTATGAATCGTTAAAAAAAGAAAAAGAAGCACTGCTTGATACACAAAATTTTAATTAATGTTATGTAATATAATCCGCGGAAAACCAAACAAGACAGCAACAAGCAGCGAATCGGCTTCTTTTTTGTGTTAAAGCAAGTGTTGACAAAAAGCTTTAAAATTATTAAAAAAAGTGCCAGCTAGCAGTTTTTCGGGCTTTTTTGTCTGGTTAAGGCCTGAAGTTTAAAAAAATAGAATTTTTTTTAAGGAACGACATGTCAGATACAGAAAATCAAGACTATTACGAAGGCGGTGCGGCTGACGCGCCGTTGATTGATTCATTAGGCAGCGCCGTAAAACGTCTTATTGATAAGGGTAAGATTCGCGGCTATATAACCGTTGAGGAGCTTAATAAAGCTTTGCCTTCGGAAAGAGAAACTTCCGAACAGATTGAAGATATTATGTCAGAAATCTCGGATTTGGGGATTAGTATTATTTCTGAATCCGATGCCGATAATTTTGAGCCGGATGTTATTGAGGAAGAAGAAGATTACGACGAGACCGGCAATTTTGACGAGAAAGAATTAGGACGTTCTGACGACCCCGTGCGTATGTATTTGAAAGAAATGGGCACGGTTGAACTCTTATCCAGAGAAGGCGAAATTGCTATTGCTAAGCGTATTGAAGCCGGAAAAACCGTGATGATTGACGGTTTGTGTGAAAGCCCGATGACCTTGAAGGCTATTGCCGGATGGCGTGATGACCTTGTTGAAGGCAAGATGCAGCTTCGTGATATCGTTGATTTGGAAATGATGTATGGCGATGATCCAGAGGCTTTGGCTTATGAAGATGATGAGGCTCCGGTTGATTTGGATAAGGTTGCCGAAGAGTTGGAAACCAAAGAAAACCTTGATGACATTGACGAAGATCTAGATGATGATATGGAACTGGAAGATGCCGTTGATGATGAGGTTGAGGATGAAGATGATAGTTCTGATTTAGGTGAAGACAGGGATGAGGATGCGTCTTCTTCTGATGATGATGACGATGAAGACGGTGTCGGCGGCAGAGCGGCTGCTTCTGTTTCGGCTATGGAAGAGGCATTGTTGCAACCTGTTTTGGAAATTTTGAACAAAATCTCAAGCTATTATGATGATTTGAAAAAAATTCAGAGTCAGCGAATTGCCGCAGTCTTGGCCGGAAAAAATATCAGCCCGAGCGTTGAGAAAAAATATTTGCAGGTGAAAAAAGAGTTGGTTGAGTTGATGAGTTCTATTCACTTGAACGCAACTCGTATTGAGCAATTGGTTGAGCAACTTAATGATTTGAACAAGCGCTTGATGGGGCTTGAAGGTAAGTTGTTGCGTTATGCGTTGTCCTGCAAGATTAAACGTGAAGACTTTTTGGCTGCGTATCAAAAATCAGAGCTTGATCCGAAATGGATTGAAAATATATCTCATAAAACAGATAAACATTGGAAGATGTTTGTTGAAAAGTATGGCGCTGAAATTGCCGAGTTGCGCGATAATGTAGCTAAAATGGCTCAGGAATGCGGTTTGCCGATTACGGAATATCGCAGAATGGTTGATACTATTAAAAAAGGTGAGCGTGAGTCTGAGAGAGCAAAGAAGGAAATGATTGAGGCTAACTTGCGCTTGGTTATTTCTATTGCCAAAAAATATACTAACCGTGGTTTGCAGTTCCTGGATTTGATTCAGGAAGGTAATATCGGTTTGATGAAAGCCGTTGATAAGTTTGAATATCGCCGCGGTTATAAGTTCTCAACTTATGCAACTTGGTGGATTAGACAAGCTATTACGCGTTCTATTGCCGACCAAGCCAGAACTATTCGTATTCCGGTTCATATGATTGAGACAATTAACAAATTGGTCAGAACTTCTCGTCAGATGTTGTCAGAGATGGGCAGAGAGCCTGTACCGGAAGAGTTGGCCGAGCGTCTGTCTATGCCTTTGGAAAAAGTGCGTAAAGTTATGAAAATTGCTAAAGAACCGGTTTCTTTGGAGGCTCCGGTCGGCGATGAAGAAGATTCTTCTCTGGGCGATTTTATTGCTGATGAGAGCGCTTTGCAGCCACTTGATTCCGCAATTCATTCTAATCTTAAAGAGACTTGCACGAGGATTTTGTCATCCTTGACCCCGAGAGAAGAACGTGTTTTGCGTATGCGTTTCGGTATCGGTATGAATACGGATCACACCTTGGAAGAGGTTGGACAGCAGTTTAATGTTACGCGTGAGCGTATTCGTCAGATTGAAGCAAAAGCTTTGCGTAAACTTAAACATCCGTCAAGGTCGCGAAAGTTGCGTTCTTTCTTGGATAACTAAAAATGAAAAAAGCCCTGCAAAAAGCGGGGTTTTTTTATAAGAAGTATTTGACAGAATATTTTATGAAGCGTATAGTCCCGAACGTAAATCTTATATATTGTATATTATGAAGTCAGACGAATTATTAAAAGAAGCGCGAGGAAGTTCAGTAGCCGCGCTGCGTTTGGGTAAAGATATCGTCAATGGCGATGTTGAATTACCGATTGGAAAAATGCTTGAGGCTTTCTCTATTATTTATCTTATCTATTTAGGATATGGTAAGGAATATGATGAAGCCAAAACAGAACAGGAAAAGGAACGGTCTTTGCACTGGTTGAATATGTTTCAGAAAGTTGTGAATGACTTTTATGAAGTTTTTTATGACTTTGAGATTGAGATATTGTCATATTTGTCTGGTTTGAAAAAGTCGGAGATGACAGAAGACGAGGTGAAGACGGTGAAGAATTTTATGAAAGCATGTCAAAAGGACGACAATTTGTCTGTGGAGCTTAGAAATTTTGAGCTTGCTGAATAAATGAAGTTCTATTCAGAAGAGCATTTGAGGCTTTAAAAGTCTTTAAATGCTCTTTTTTGTATAAATGTTTGACAAAATAGTTTTATTGAATTAGGTTTGAGTTTGTTTAATTTAAAAATTTATATTTATTATGAAAAAAAGAACTTTAGCAGTTAAGACTGCACAGCAGGCTTTTGCATTAATGAAATCTATGCTCGCTGCGTGTCCATTGGATAACGAGCTGGTAGAAAAACAAGATCATAAAGATATGGAAGTAGGCGATGTTTTAGATGCAGATACTGTTTATCATCTGAAACTCGTGTGGTTGAAACGTGGTGATAATGATCTGGTTGGATGCCCGTGTTTCTTGTGTCCATTTAATGGTGTGTTGCCTAATGGTGTTCATCTTGTTACTCAGGCGTATGTGAAAATATTTTCAACCAAAGTCTTGCATAATTGTAAGATGCACTTAAAAGGTGATGAGCTGGAGTGGACAGAAATCAAAGACGGTGATGAATTTGTTATGAAGGAAGAAGCCGGATTTCCTGAAGAGCACTTTGTCTACCGTGGTGGAGAGATTTTTGAAGTGAAGTGATTTGCTTTGAAGTTCAATAATTTTTTAATCCTTGCAAAATGTGAATTTTGCGAGGATTATTTTTTAAATTATGCTTGACTTAAGCGGACGAATTTCATATCTTCTTTTTTGTCATCGGGCCCTTAGCTCAGTTGGTTAGAGCAGGCCGCTCATAACGGTCTGGTCGCAGGTTCGAGTCCGGCAGGGCCCACCATAAAAAAACTCTCCCATAGCGGAGAGTTTTTTTATGGTGATTTGTGTGTGGAGAGAAATTTTATCTAATAATTTTTTTTGAGATGATAAATCTTTACATAATCTTAACTCTTGTGTTTTTCAATAAATAAAAAGATTGAAGTGAGAGAGTTGTTTTATGGAAAAGCAAGAAGTTTATGAGGAAATTCTGAAAAAATATATGAAGGCTTTGGCTGAATATGATTTGGATGGGTTATGCAATCTTTTTACCAAAGATGCTAAAGTTTATTCGCCGTTATTGGGGTGGATTGAGCCGAGAATCTTTTTTGAGAAAATGTGCACATTATCTGATGGTGCAAAATCGTATCAAATTTTGCATAATACGCTGATGAGTACGGAAGGAAAGCCAGTGTTGATTAAGCATTTTACTTATCATTGGGCTGTGAAAGATGGGCGTGAAACAACCTTTGAGGTTTGTGATGTCTTTGAGTTTAATGAGAATAATATGATTACGAAAGAAACGATTTTGTATGACACATATCAGTTACGATTGGATATGGGCGGAAATCCTTTAGATTATTAAACAAAAAAGAGCAGGGATGTTTTCCCGCTCTTTTTTTGTGTAAAGGATAAGACTTATTCCATTACTTTTGCCGAAGCAAAGTTTGATGGAATTTGTCTTTGATTTATGAAATCAAAGTTTTCTCCCCACGGAAGGATGTGGGAAGCATCAAAGTTTTGGGCCGGATTTTCATTATCTACCACTATTCCGGTTACGAATATTTGGTAATTGCTTAATGAAACCTTGGGGATGAAGGTGAATTTTTCTACATCTACTCCAAATTGTTTTAGGAGGCCGCGCATTTGATGCGGTGTCCAACTGTAGATGTAAATTTTTGCACCTTCGTTCATAGCCTCAATCATTGCATCATAGAGCTTCTGATTGAGTGAATACCCAAAATCAGACAACAGCAAGGTACCTTGTATATCTACAAGAGAACCTTTAATGACCATTTTGTTCATAATATATGTTTTGAAGTTTATAATAATCAAATTTGTTGTTTAGCATATTTATTTTGTGTACAAAAGTCAATAGTTTTGTCTAATATATGTTTCTTTGAGGTTTTTTTATTGTGTTCAGCAAATGTTTGTGGAATATGTCTTTTCAAATTATATAAGAACTATCTAATATTATCCGCTGTTTATTTTCAGGTGTTGGCATAAAGTAGCTCTGATTTCATTTTTATCTATAAGGAGTATTTTGATGTCAGAAGATGAAGAATATTTGAGAGAGACACGTTTAATTACTGAAGCTTTTAATGATTTGTTTCAAAAAATAAAAAAACGAGGTTTTCGGCAGACACATTTTTTCTTGGGTGTGGCGTATGAGGCATATGTGCGGGATGTGTATGAGGAGATTTGTAAAGATTAAAGTGTTCTGAACCTTTGTTCAGTCTGTCGCAGCTAATATGAAAGCTAGTTCATAGATAAAAGTTTTATTTTGTGGTATAGGGTGCGATATGGAAAAGGATTTGAACAAATATTTGGGACTAAAGGTTCGTTCTTTGCGCGAAAATGCACAAATGACGCAAGAAGAGCTTGCTAATATTTGTGATGTGAGTTGGCGAACGATATCTAATGTGGAAAGAGGTTGTGTTACTCCGGATTTGGCATTGCTTTGTAAAATTTCCAAAAAATTTAATGTTGGGCTTGATGATTTGCTGAATATTGAGATTCAAAAAAGAAAGTCTCGTTCCAGAATTGCTACAGAAAATTTGCTGATTGAACGGATTAAGACGATTGATGATCCGATGCTTGATTGTGTGGTGGAACAGCTCAATGTGATTTTGAAATATTTTGGAGCATAATCAGCTGATGAGAATTGGTGATAAGTTAATATTATTACGAAAAATTTTGAGCTTCGCTGCCGTGGCAAAAACAGGAAATGTTACGGCAGCTGCGCTTGAAAATGGTATGAAGCAATCAAATCTATCCGGCTATGTTAAAGATTTGGAAGCCAAAATCGGAACAAAACTGTTTGAATATGGCGACAGGCGTATGATTTTGACTGAAGCCGGTAAGAACTTGTATGAAATTAGTTGCGGTATTGAGAAATCTGTTTACAAAATTGATAATTATAAATCTCAAAACAACAATATCAGCGGTGCGGTGCGGCTTTGGACCAGTGACGGTTTGGCGGCGGCTTATTTGTCGTCTTGCTTGCCTGGGTTTTATCAGCTTTATCCTGATGTCAGAATAGAGATTTTGTGTTCTATTGAATCACCTTCTGTGCTTTATGATGCGGATTTGGCTGTGGTGTATGAAAAACCAGTTCATCCGGATGCTGTGGTGTTGTTTAAACATAATTTGCGTTTTGGTTTGTTTGCTTCCAGAGAATATTTAGCGGATTTTGGTTATCCGAAAAATATTGAAGATGTTCAGAAAAATCATCGGCTTTGCGTGCGTTCCAATTATCGGGAAGTTTGGGAAGAATGGCGAGAGTTGGTAGAAAACTGCAATTATGTTGTGGCAGAGACGAACTCTTCATCAATGCTCATGCAACTTACCAAAAGCGGAATTGGAATTGCTCTACATCCTTATAGTGTCGGAATAAAAGAAGATAGCTTGGTTTGTTTGGATAAATTGAAGTTTGAGTTATCTCATCCGTTTTGGATAGTTTCTTATAAAGATGTTAAGGACCAGAAAAAGGTTAGGGTGCTGATTGATTATATTAAGAAAGCAACTGCTTCACTATAAAGTCATATAAAGAAGCTGCTTGCGGTTTATCCATTCGGCAAGTTAACCATAATTTTTGAGATATGTTTCCTTGGGTGGTAAAGTTGGTGTATTCGCAAGGCCATGAGGGTTCTTGGGTGAGGATTGCAATATCTGCGGCTTTAGGTGAAGAAACAGAGAGAATTTGATATGTTGGGTGTTGGTTTTCAAATTCTGTCAGATTTTTTAGTTCCAATTCAGGGCTTAAGTAAAAGTTTATTTGAGCTTTTGAGATGGGCGTAAGTATTTTTTCAATTTCTTGAATGTTTTTTTCTATTTTATCGGCAATTTTGGCGATGAATAAGCCTTGATTAGTTGGGGTAACTCCTTGGTTGCTTCTTTGAAACAGGTTTATGCCAAAAGCCTTTTCAAAATCTGTCAAAAGATGGCTGAGGTTGGCTTGTTTTATGCCATTTTCTTGGGCTACTTTAGAAATTTTGCCGTTTTTTAAAACCGCGTCAAAATAAAGCAGACACTTGATTAGAGAAAGTTTTTGTTTGATGTTCATTTTTTGTAATCTCTGTCTTGATATGTCTCAAAATATATAGTTCTTTATAATATTAGTATATTTTAATGTGTCTTTGGTCAATACTATAATGGTTTTATGACTGAAAAATCTATAGAAATAGTTGTTGTCCAAAAACAAGCGGATTTTGATGAGGCTATGAAAATCCGACGTAAGGTTTTTGTTGAAGAACAAAAAATTCCCGAAGAAAAAGAATTTGACGGGAATGATTTTGTTTCTACACATCTTTTGGCAAAGGTAGATGGTGTTGCCGTTGGTACTATGCGGATAAGATATTTTGCTGATTTTACAAAATTTGAACGCATGGCGGTGTTAAGGCCGTTTCGGAAATCCGATATTACGGACAAAATTATGAATAAGGGTTTTGAGTTTGTGGCGCGGAAAGGGTATCGGCAAGTTTACGGAATGTGTAAGAAAGAGCTTCTGAACCGTTGGAAAGCTTGTGGATATGAAAAAATTGAAGGAGCTCCGGTTTTACAGCATAATGGAATGGAACTTATTCCGATTAAGCGTGAGCTTCCCAAAAATTCAAGAGCACTTAATATTTGTTCGCACCCGGAGCTTTTAACGGCTCGGGAGGATGCTTGGGATGAGGTGTTTGCTTCTTCTGATAAAAATTTGATGCTGATTGCAAATATTAAAAATAAGCTATCTTCCGAAAAATAATTTTTTGACAAAAAAATAGACATTTAAAATTTAGTATGCTAAAAACAAAAAAGTTTTTGGTATGATTTTAGATGTATTATATATAAACCTTTAAAATAATTATTTTATGGAAACAAAAGCGAAGTTGGTTAAAGATTTGATTACAAGTCTTAGCCTTTCAAAAGATGAAACACTTGAGGTTGTGTTGTTTTTGGTATCTGAAAAAAAGTTGGTCTTAGCTGATTTTCCCCAGATTCAGAGTAAGTTTAAGCAGGTTGTTGAATTACATGAGCAGCTTAATAAACGGTTTGAGGAGCTCTTGCAAAGGGATATGAGTTTGTTTGAGCAAGGTTCTGTATCTGTTGAAAAAACAACTGAAGTTAAGCCTAAAAGAAAGTATACCAAAAGAGCTAAGACAACTTCAAAGGAGGAAAAACCGAAGAGAAAATATACCAAGCGTAAGCAGCAGTCTTCTTCCGAGACTTTGGTATCTGAGACTGCAGACGAGACTTCATCCTCTCAGCAAGTTTTGACAGATAAAGTTGCAAGACAAGAGGCACCTTCTGTTGATATTTCTGGAAAAGTGTTTGCTCCAAAAGAGTCAAACAAAATTCAGAAAAAAGAACTATTGGAGCAAAATAGGAAGGAAACACGTCCCTCCAAAGAGGAGGTTGAAAGCTTAGCGATGGGTAAGGTTTTAAGATGTAAGCTTTTATATCAGACAAAAGAAGGGCTTCATCTTTCGGACAGGGCTCTTAATTCGGTTAATCCTGAAGGAGTGCAGGTTCCATACCGTATCAGTGGGAAGTTTTTTATCTTGCGGATTTATGATGAAGCGCAAGGAATGACCTTAAAAGAGGCTGTGGCTTATGCTAAAAAACTTCCGCGTTTGAATGATAAACCATGGATGGTGCTGACTCCACAACAAAAAGAAAGCTGTTTGGCGGTGAAGGATGATTTGAATGAAGCCTTGAAAAAAGTCGGCGGCGATTTGTTTGAAGGCGGGTATTTAACTAATCCGCCGTCTTATGGTAGAAAAGGTGAAAAGATTCGTTTTGCGGTTGAGGTTGAATTGTAAAATGAAGGACTTATATCAAAAGCGTTTCTCTTAAGGGAAACGCTTTTTTTTGTTTTAGTAAAGGATAACCTAAACTTGGCATTGATTACATGTAAAAAAATGTGCTATAAAAATTCAGTGTTAATTTTAGTTGGAAGAGAGAACCATGCTTAAAAATGACGTTGTTATAAGAAATGCAAAATTGGAAGATTTTGAGTTTATTTTGAAAGCAAATAAGGCTGTTTCGGAGAAAAGTTCTAATACGGTTCTTACGGATGTTGAAAGATTAAAAAAAGATTTGTTCTCAAGACCAGCTAAAGCAAAAGTTATTATTGCTGAGGTGGATGAAAAAGTTGTTGGAATGGCTATGTATTCAACGATTTTTTTGGCTAATGAAGGTGAGATGATGTGGGTTAGTCAGATGTATGTTGAACCACATTTCAGAAATCGTAAGCAATGGATTGCGCCGGCATTGATGGCTGAGTTGATTAAAATTGCTCAGAAAAAAGAATGGTCGTATATTTGTTGGGCGACAGATATCAGTAATAATATTCCTAAAAAATTATCTCAAAAACTGGGTGCGAAGGCTTTGGAAAACTTTGTGATGTTTGCATTGCCGCTTGAAGACAAATAAGGTAGCGTTGTTTTATGAGCAGAAAGTGGAAAAGACGTTTGGGGCTTTGCGGATGGTGGCTTGTCTTTATTGCATTGTTTATGGTATCTGTTAGAAGCTTTGTTGTAGAGTCTTTTGAGAATGCAAAATATCGGAGTTTTTTGGCTCCGGCAGGAAAGATGTTTGCTCATAGTCAACAAAAGTTCTCTTTTGCTGCGGTTAGTGATACAGGGGCCAGAAATGAGCCGATTGAAAGAATCTTGGAAAGAATCAGACATAGTAAAGCAAAATTTGTGTTGTATGTCGGTGATTTAGTTCGTTATAGAAATCCGAGTCATTTTAAATGGATTGCAGATGAGATTGATGAAAAACTCGGGCATCTGCCTTTATATGCGGTTCCCGGTAATCATGAAATTTATTCGGTTAACGGAAAAGTTGATAAATCGTTGTATTATGAGTTGTTCGGGCAAGGATATTATTGGTTTAGCTACGGAGATGTGTTATTTATCGGCTTAGATTCTTCTACTTCTTTTTATGATGAAGAACAGTTGCAATGGTTGGAGAAAACACTTACAAAAATTAGGCCGCAATTTAAGTTTTGTGTTATTTTCTCTCATGTACCGCCGATTAATGTACGTGCGCCTAATGCGCATCGGCTGTTTGATGGTGCCAGAGAACGTTTTGCAAAAGTTATTGCGGGGAAAAATGTTAATTTGCTTATTTCGGGGCATGTTCATCATTTTTCCGAAAGTGAGTTTGCCGGTGTGCCGTTGGTTACGTTGCCATCGTCAGGTCAACCCATACGTTCTGAAATACGAAAGTTTGGCTATGTGGAGTTCGGTTTTGGTCCGGATGGGGTCAGAAAAGTAAAACCGATTTATGTTACCTCTGATGATGATATGGAACATCTGGAAGCCTTTATGAGCAATGCATTGGTTGATAAAATGATTAATTCTGTTGCAGTTTGGTTGTTTGTTATCGGCGGAAGTTTGATTGTTTTTAATATTTGGTTGAGAAGACGAAAGAAAAAATAATGCTGAGGAGAAATTAGGGTGCAATTTGGGGTCGGATGTGATGTTGAGGAAATCAGACGTTTTGAACGGTTGGTAGAAAAAACGGAATTTGTACGTTTGGTCTATTTGCCTGAAGAAGAAAAATATTGCAGAGAAAAGACTATTTGTACTCAGCATTTTGCAGCTATATTTTGTGGAAAAGAGGCAATTATAAAAGCTTTGGGGTGTTTGAGGATTAATAATATAGGTTTTTTAGATATTGAAATTTTTCATGCTCCAAATGGTTGTCCGCAAGCAAAATTGTTAAAAAAAGTCGGTTTTGACTTAGATATTAAAATCAGTTTATCGCATAGTAAAACAACAGCAATGGCGCAAGTTATTGTCTTGATTAATTAGTTTATTTTCTTGGATGTTTGACAAAAAAGCTATTGCACTTTTGAAAGAAAAGTGCAATAAGCTACTGCGTTTAATTTAAAAATTTAGATAGATTATGGTACAAAAAATTATTGTTTGCAGTCGGAGTCAGGAAAAAACCGACGAAGTCAGAGGTGTTTTGCAGAAATATGGAATAGAAGTTGTTTCCGTTGCTGATGTCGGAATTGAAAATTTGGATGATGTCAGGGATGTTGCTCGGCAGGTCGGTGCTTTGGTTGCGTTAGATGTCGCAAATATGACCGGAGAATGTTGTTTATGCGATGATTGTATGTTGACAGTTAATGCTTTGACAGAACGGCAAAAAATGTTCAATCTGCGTATTGATGTTGAAAATGCTGATAAGCAGATGGATGAAATCTTGGATTTTTTGAGCAAAAGTGATGAATATGACAGAAATGCCGTAATGACATGTGTTTTGGTCTTGGCTTTTCCTTCAAACGGAGATAAGAAGCAAGAAACACACATGTTTTTGGGAGAGGTTAAAGGTCGTATTTCGTCGTTTAAGTATTCCGGTTCGGGAAATGATTTTGAACGGATTTTTTCTCCGAATGGTTATAACCAAACTTTGGCTCAAATTCAGATTGAAGAAAAAAATCAGATTTCTCACGTCGGTGGAGCTTTGCATGATTTGGCTGCATTTTTGACAAATGAATGAAAAGATTGTTTTCTTGAGGAAGAGGTTCAGTTATGAGCCTCTTTTTTTGTGGAGATTGACAGAAAATATGAAGTTGATTAAATTAGCTTTTGAGTGAGGAGAAAAAATGCCTGATTTTGAGTTGGAAAAAAGTTTGGATTGCATTGTTGCCGGAGTGGATGAGGCAGGGCGCGGACCTTGGGCTGGTCCGGTTGTCGCCGGTGCGGTGGTGATTGCCGACAAAAATTTGTGTTCGGAGCTCTTAGACGGGCTTGATGACTCTAAAAAAATATCCTCCAAAAAACGCGAGGTTTTGTATGAAAAACTTCGTGAAGAAGAAAAACTCGGCAAAATTTATATCGGAATCGGACAGGCGAGTGCTGAAGAGATTGATAAATATAATATTTTGCAAGCCACATTCTTGGCGATGAGACGTGCTACCGAAAATTTGAAGATTAAACCTGAATTTGCGATTGTGGATGGTAACCAAACGCCGAAAAATTTTCCTTGCCCAACCAAAACCGTGGTCAAAGGTGATGCGCGCTGTATGTCTATTGCCGCGGCTTCTATTGCGGCAAAAGTTTATCGTGACCATTTGATGGCTGATTTGGCGCAAAAATATCCGTATTATGTTTTTGAAAAAAATGCCGGTTATGGTACAAAAGCACATATTGAAGGCTTAAAACAACACGGAGTTACGCCGGAGCACAGAAAGTCTTATCGGCCGATTCAGGAAATTTTACAAAAAGCTTAAAGAAAAATTGACAAAAAAATAAAATCACTTCATAATTCGGTCAAATAAACCGAATTATTTAGTTTTTAAATTTTAGATATTATGAACGCGAAAGAATTAACTCAAGCTCTGAATCAGATTCATCTTGAATGTAGTGTTATTGAAACTTTGCTTGCTCAATACAAAGCGCATGCAGGCAGTGAAAACATTAAACGTTTAGCCAGGTTGCTTTCGGACATTCATATGAACTTTATCAGTGATATCACCGATAAATGGTGTCGGGAAGAGTTGGAGCGGCAGATTGTAAAATATGCTGATGTTTGTCGGCAGATTATGTATAAGCCGCAGATAATCAGCAATAATCCGCCGATGCTGGTTGATGTCTTCAATGTGTTGTTACGAAGTTCTTATAAGTATCTTTCTTGTGAGGATACGAAGCATGTGATGATTATAACGGCGAATATGATAGAAATTGCCGATAGTCAATTATCGGAAGGCTTGTTTAATGAGCTCTTATATTGGTTTGAAGCATTGGATTTTGATGAGCCGTGGGAAGCCGTGGCCAGAATCCCCCGTGTCAAAGAAATGATACAAGAGGAACAAGACAAGATGATGCAACAGCATTTGGAAAGAGCCATTAAAAATGGTAAGAACTTTCCTAAGGCTTGATTGTTTAACCTCTAAAACTTTAATGCTATGAATCAAGATGATATGAATAAGGCTCTGAAAAGACTATATTTGGTCTCGGAGCTGGCGGAAAACGTATGCTCGCAGATTGCTCATGAAGATGAATGGGGAAACAAGCTCTTGATGAGAGAGACCATTCTGAAGCTTATGGGGCAAAAAGATGATGGCAAAGTGAAAAATGATGAGGATTTAAAAATCTGGAATTATTCCATAATGTATCAATGTGTGATGCATTTTCAGGATATATGTTCTTGGATTTTGATGAAGCCCGAGTTATGCGAAACATATCCGCCTGTTTTCGGTCATTTATTTGCTCAGCTTTGTAAGCTTGAATACAAATATTTGGAAGGGATTACGATTGCTGAGCAAGTGGCAGAGGTGTTGCTTGTGTGGGAGAAAAAATTCCTGACAAAGATTTGGAAGAGATGTTTGGGGTTTTTCTGATTGAGAATCTTTGCTTGGATAAGTTAGAACAAATTCCTCGTTTCAGAAAGATTTTGGAGGCTGAAATGTTTGATGGTCTGCCCTCGGATGAAGAGTTAATGAGATATTTGTCGGGCGCGAAAAATTTGCCCTCGGCATAAACTAAAACAAAGAACGACTTTGCATAGTTGGTGCAGAGTCGTTTTTTTTTGTTTGAAAAATTAGAAGGTTAAGGAATCAAAGGGATTCCTTAAGATTTTTTTTGATTATTGTTAATAAATTTATAACCATCTATCTCGCATACTGTCAGCAGAGTGAGCATATAACCTTAGAAAAGTGGTTTTAAGATGAGCAGTATCCAAACAAAGACTATTCTGAATACGATTATTAACGATGACTGTATCAAAGTTATGAATCAGATGGAGGCTAACTCGGTTGATTTGATTTTTGCAGACCCACCATATAATCTGCAGCTCGGAGAAGCTCTGACACGCCCTGATAACAGCAATGTGAGCGGGGTATATGAAGAGTGGGATAGTTTTGAAAGTTTGGCTGCTTATGACCATTATACACGCGAGTGGATGACGGCTGCTCGTCGGGTTTTGAAAGATGACGGGGCTATTTGGGTTATCGGCTCTTATCATAATATCTTTCGTGTCGGTTATATTCTGCAGGATTTGGGATTTTGGATTTTAAATGACATTATTTGGAACAAAACCAATCCCATGCCTAATTTTAAGGGAACCAGATTTACCAATGCACATGAGACCTTAATTTGGGCGGTTAAAAACCCAAAAGCTAAATATACCTTTAATTATGAGGCGATGAAGGCTTTGAATGAAGATACGCAAATGCGTAGCGATTGGCAGATACCTTTGTGTACGGGTAAAGAACGTCTGAAGGGTGAGGATGGTGGAAAATTACATCCGACCCAGAAGCCGGAGGCTTTGCTTTATCGGGTGATTATGGCTTCATCTCAGGTAGGCGATGTGGTGTTAGACCCGTTCTTTGGTACGGGAACAACCGGAGCCGTGGCTAAAAAATTGGGGCGTAATTTTATCGGTATTGAAAAAGACAAGACCTATGTTAAAGGCGCACAGGCGCGGCTTGATGCCGTTCAGCGTGTTGAAAATGAGCTTTGTTTAGAGTTTAGCTCCAAAAAACGTCAGCCGCGTATTCCGTTTGGTGCCGTGGTTGAAAGAGGGTTGCTTAACCCAGGCGATATTCTTTATGATGCCAGCAAAAAGCATTGTGCGGCGGTGCGTTCGGACGGAACTTTGAAAAGTGAAAAACTGGAAGGTTCTATCCATCAGGTAGGAGCGGCAGCCGAAAATGCACCGGCTTGCAACGGATGGGTTTATTGGTATTTTGAAGACAGAGAAAAAGGCTTGGTTTGTATTGATGAACTAAGAACCCAAATCAGGCAGGAACTTTATGGTGAATAAGCAATTTAACCCGAGTTGAAAGCTCGGGTTTTTTGTAAAAAAATCTGATAAAATTATTGTATGGGAAAAATTTATGGTTTATATTCTTGGGAAGTGCAGAGTTTTTGGTAGAATTGAATAAAGTTAATGCAAAAGTGGTATAAAAAAAATAATAAAAACACACATAGCCCCGTTGTAAAGAAAAATGATCAACCCGCTCAGAAAAATTTTGCGGCGATTGATTTGGGAACAAATTCTTGCCGGTTGGTTATCGCCAGTCCGACACCGGCTTCTTTTCGTATTGTTGAAACTTTTTCTAAAATTACACGCTTGGGTGAGGGAATTATCAATGATAACGAACTTTCCCGTCCGGCAATGCGCCGTACCATTAACGCCTTAAAAGTCTGTGCCGGTGTGATTGAGGAATATGCACCGATTTATCGTTCGCGTTTTGTGGCAACGGCAGCTTGCCGAAGAGCTAAAAACTGCAAAGAGTTTTTGGACTTGGTTAAAAAAGAAACCGGCTTGACGATTGAAACGATTTCTTCCAAAGAAGAGTCTCGTTTGGCTGTTGTTGGGTGTATTCCGCTTTTGAATAGAAGCATTAAAAGAGCTTTGGTGTTTGATATCGGTGGCGGTTCTACGGAGATTTCTTTAGCGCGTATCACGAATAGTGGCAAGACCTTTATTGAGGGTTTTGTTTCTTTGCCTTATGGCGTGGTTACGGTGTCAGAGGCTTTCCCTTCGCAAGATATGACCAACTTGGCTTATGATACAATTATTGAAAGAACGCATAAGCTGCTTAAAGAGTTTGATGAAAAACACCAAATCAGTGAAGCAATTAAGCGACAAGAGATTCAGGTTATCGGAACTTCGGGAACGGTTACGGTTTTGGGTGCGGTTCATCTGAATTTGCCGCGCTATAACCGTTCGGCCGTGGATGGAATATCAATTACCAAGCAAGATGTGGATAGAGCTATTACCAAAATCAAACGCTTGGGCGATGAAGGGCGTAAAAAGCATCCGTGTATCGGTGCTCAGAAAGCTGATTTGACAATGGCCGGTTGCGCCATTATTGAAGGTTTATGCTCTTTTTGGCCGATTGAGGAGATTACGGTGGCAGATCGTGGTATTCGGGAAGGAATTCTGCTTGATTTAATGCACAGCAACCAAAATAAGCCGCATTTCGGAAAAAAGAAAAAAGTTCGTCCGCCTTTTAGGCGTTTTGGTGCGGATGCCGGAAAATTTGCTAAAACAAAACAGGAAAAATAAAAATGACTCAAAATGTTTTTGCCGCAATTGATTTGGGAACACAGTCCAATCGGTTGTTGATTGCTGATGAAAACGGAAAAGAAATTTATAAAAATATTATTGCCACCAGATTGGGTGAGGGAATGTATGCTCAGATGAAGTTTACGCCGGAAGCAATAGAGCGAGGCCTGAGTTCTTTTAGCGAATTTGCCGAAGATATGAAAAAATTGGGTGTTACAAAATATCGTGCGATTGCTACGGCGGCTTGTCGGATGGCATCTAATGGTGCTGAATTTGTGGCAAAAGTTTCAGAAGTGAGCGGAATTAAGCTTGAGGTGATTGACGGTTATGAAGAAGCGCGCCTCAACCTCAAAGGTGCATTGGTTAATGTTAAAGGTCGGGAGCCTTATGTCTTGGTGTATGATTTGGGCGGAGGCTCTACCGAAATTACTTTAGCGACCAATGAGCAGAATCCGAAGATTTTGTATACGGTTTCTATTCCTTGGGGGGCGCGTAATGCTTCAGAGGCTTTTGATTTGGCTGAATATATTCCTGAAAATGCAACAAAACTTCGTTCGGAAGTGGCAAAATATGTGACTGATTTTTGTGAGAAAAGTAAGTTAGCCGATTATGAAGGCAAGGTTTGTTGTGTGGCGACTTCAAGTTCGCCGCTGCGCTTGATTTCCTGGATTAAGCAATATGGTGATTATGACCGCGAACGCGCTGACGGCGTGGTGGCTGAGGTTGCGGAATTTGACAAGGTTATCTCCGAAATTAATGCTATGTCACGGGAGAAGTTGGCGAAATCTCCTTATATTGGTGAAAAGAGATCTTATATCTTTCAGGCGGCGACAATTATTTTTAAGACAATTTATGATGGCTTGGGAGTTCAAAAACTGACGGCATCTTTGAAAAGCGCTAAAGACGGAATTATTGAAGAATTGGTGGAAGAAAATGGCAAAACTCACTAAATCGGCTAAAGAAGTTCGCGGCAGACATATGCTGACCGTGCGGGTTAAGACCTCAAAATATCGCGATAAGTCTTCCAATAAATGGTTGGAACGGCAGTTGAACGACCCGTATGTGGCAGAGTCAAAACGCTTGGGATACCGCTCAAGAGCGGCGTTTAAGCTCATTCAGCTTGATGAAAAATATAAGTTTTTGGGTAAAGGTAAAACAATCGTTGACTTAGGCTGCGCACCGGGAGGTTGGACGCAAGTTGCGGTTATGCGCAACAAAGGTACCGGACAGGTTGTGGGTATGGATATTTTGGAAACACAACCGATTGAAGGTGCAACGCTTATCCAGCAAGATTTTACGGAAGAAGATGCGGCCGACAAGCTCAAAGCCTTGCTCAACGGCAAGGCGGATATTGTGATGAGCGATATGGCGGCAAACACGACCGGACACCAACAAACAGACCATTTGCGCACCATCGGTTTAGTTGAAGCGGCTTATGAGTTTGCCAAAGAAGTTTTGGCTGACGGCGGAATTTTTATTGCCAAAGTTTTTCAAGGCGGTGCGGAAGGTGGCTTGTTGGCTGATGCCAAAAAGAATTTTGCCAAAGTCGGGCATTGTAAGCCGGATGCCAGCCGTCAGGGGTCGCCGGAGACATATTTGGTTTGTATTGGTTTTCGCGGCAATAATAAATAAAAAAGCGGAGAAAAAATATGCTTGAAAAGAAATTGGCCGAGCGGGTTTTGCTCAAAGCTCTGGACAGTGGGGCTGATTTTGCCGAGATTTTTGCCGAAAAAACACGTTCCTCTTTTCTAAAAGTCGGTGATGGAAAAGTTGATGGTGCTTCGGCTAATTTGCGTTTGGGTGTTGGGGTCAGAGTTTTTAAGGATGATTTTTGCGGCTATGCTTATACTAATGACCTGAGTGAGGAAGGTTTGCTTAAAGCCGCTATGGAAGCAGCAATCGCCATAAAATCCAAAAAGTTGATTTCTTCGGTGAGTCTGGTCTCGCAAGAGATTGAAAATAAGCATAAATGTTTGATTTTGCCATTGAGCAGAACTTCGGCAGAAAAAGCAGATTGGCTCAAGCAGTTTTCCGAATATGTTTATGGAGCAGATGCGCGCGTGGCTCGTGTTGATATGAGCCAAAGCAGCAAAATGCAAGATATTTTGGTGGTAAACAGCGAAGGTTTGTGGGTGGAAGACAGCCGTATCCGAACCAGAGTGGGATTTTCGGTCAAGGTTGAGCAAGATGATAAATGTTTTGAGAACTTTTGGACGAAGGGGAGCCTCCAAGGTCTTGAAATGATTGATGAAATTGATGCTCGGTCGGAGGCTGAACAAAGGGTGCGGGAAGCTGTGGAAATGCTCAAAGCCGAAAATTGTCCGGCCGGAAAAATGCCGGTCGTTTTGGCTAAGGAAATTGGCGGGGTTTTGTTCCATGAAGCTTGTGGACATTCTCTGGAAGCAACGGCCGTTGCCAAAAATGCTTCGGTCTTTTGCAACAGATTAGGGCAAAAGATTGCCAGCCCTTTTGTTACCTTGATTGATGACGGAACTATACCCAACCAATGGGGCTCAACCAATGTTGATGATGAGGGTGTGAAGACCCAACATAATGTTTTGATTGAAAAAGGTGTTTTGAAAGGCTATTTGGTGGACAGATTTAACGGCCGGCGGATGAATATGTTGCCAACGGGGAGTTCCCGCCGCGAATCTTATGAGTTTGTGCCGACTTCACGGATGAATAATACCTATATTGTCAGTGGCGAAAGCTTGCCTGAAGATATAATTGCCGCAACGCCGAACGGTATTTTTGCCGCGCAGATTAAAGGCGGATCGGTTAATACGGAAACAGGTGATTTTAATTTTTCGGTCAGCAGAGCTTATTTGATTGAGAACGGCAAAATAACCAAGCCGGTCAAAGGTGCAAAACTGATTGGTAACGGGGCGGATATTTTGCAAAAGATTGATATGGTAGCTAATGATTCCGCCATTAAGAGCGGCGGTCAATGCGGTTCGGTTTCGGGTTGGGTGCCGGTATCTTACGGAACGCCGACTTTGCGTGTTTCCGAAATGGCAGTCGGAGGGCAAAAATAATGGAGATACAGTCTTTTATTGATTTGTTGTTTGTAGAAGCACGCAAACAAGGGGCAGAACAATATCAGATAAAATATGCCGAAACAGAACGCTCTGAACTGCAGATTTTTGAACAAAAGGTTAGTAAACAAGTGGCTGCGAAAGTTCAGAAGCTTAATCTGGCGGTGAAAGTCGGGGATAAGGTCGGGCATTTTGTTTCCGAATGTTTTGAGTCGTCTGAAATTCCCTTTATTGTCAGCGAGGCCATTGCTAATGCCAAACTCTTGGATTGTGATGAAAAGTTTTTCTTTTATGACGGGCAGGGTGAATATAAAAAACTCAAACCTTACGCGCCTTTGGCTGATAAACTAAAAGATTTTGACGTTGTGGCTTATTTGAAAAAAGCCGAAAAGCTTGCTTATGATGCTGATGAACGGATTAAGCAAGTGATTGCTACGGCTTTTCATAAAAAAAGTAATAAGCTGATTATGCGCAATTCCTTAGGGCTTGATTTGCAAGAAGAAAATAAGTCGGCAAGCGCGTATATTTTCCTAAGCGCGCAAGATGAAAGCGGCGTGAAATCCTTTAGCCATGCTGTTTGTTTTGACAAGCCGGAAGATTTTGAGCCCAAAAATTTGGTTATGCCTGCGGTTGAGCAAGTTTTGGCGCATTTGAGTCCGACAGAGATTGTGCCGCAAAAAACTGCCGTCGTGTTTGAAAATAAGCAATTTGCCGGACTTTTGGGTGAAATGGCTGATATTTTTGATGCTTATGAGGTGGATTGCGGAAAATCGCAACTCAAAGGGAAAATCGGCGAGCAAATCGCCTCTTCTTTGGTTACGATTGTTGATGACCCGTGGTTGGTTGGTGGTTTTGCAACCGAGGCTTTTGACGGAGATGGTGTGCCGACAAAATATAAGGAAGTGGTTAAAGGCGGTGTTTTGCAAACATTTTTGTATGGTTTGAGTATGGCAGACAAGCATCAATGTGCGTCAACCGGTAACGGAAGTGGCGCTCAGGGCGCAAAAATCTTTAACTTTTACCTTAAAAACGGTGAGACAAGTTTTTCTGAACTCTTGGCTTTGGCTGAAAATGGTGTCTTTATTGATAAGATTAAAGGCTTGGGTGTTGGTTTTAATGCGGTTACGGGAGATGTTTCCGCCGCGGCTGAAGGTTTTGTGATTGAAAAAGGCAAAGTAACCAAGCCTTTGAAGCAATTTACTTTTTCCTGCAATATTTATCAGTTGCTCAAAGATATTCGGGCTATCGGTAATGATTTGGAGTTTTATTGCTCGCAAGTTGGTTCGCCTTCGGTTTTGGTTGACAATGTTACAATAGTTAATTCATAAGAAGATAAAATATTTGACAAATTTGTCAAAAAAGTTTAGTTTAACAGGCAGAAAAACCTATTAAATTAGATAAATTATGAAAGAAAAAGAAAAAATTCGTCTTTCTGAGGAAGAACTTCAGAAGCGAAAGCTTAGTGTTAGTGATGCTAATTTGTTCAATTTGCGACAAATTTATTTCAACCAAGTTGAAAAATTGTGTCGTCCGGTGTTGGAAAAAGCTGGGTATTGGGTTAAAAATGTTAAGCTAAGATGGCTTAATATTTCGCCGAAATGCCCGTTTGTAGAAGAACTTCGGTATTATGCCTCTTTCTGCGGTTTGCCCTGCTTATTTACCTTTGAGGTAGGTAATAGTTGGGTGAAGTATTTGGCTGTTTATGCCTTGTATTCATCTCAGATTTATCTTCTGAAAGAAGGAGAATATTTGGAGAGTGAATATTCGGAAGCTACGTTGCGGTTGAATATTCGCTACTTCTTTGAAACGAGATACTCTTCTTTGGATAAATGTGTTTGTTTGTATGCAAGAGTGGCACAATTGGAACATACATTTTTCAGAGGACGGCCTTATTTGCAGTTGCTTAAAGACTTATCAACCAGAAAAACAGTTAGTATTTCGCAAAACAATCTTGTGGAAGCATTTAATAATGCTTTTTTGTTTTCTGAGGAATTTCGGACAAGTGAGTTGTTTAGCTTAACCTCTCAAAATAGAGAACAATGAAAGTTTTGGAGGTTTGCGAGCTTAATGACACGGTGTTGTCAGTGCTTCGGAAATTCAGGCTTAAGCAAGTCTTATCTGTTTTGAAACCTGTATTGGAGCCAAAATACCAGATTGAGCAAATTTCTTTTGTGTGGCTGAAGTTTGCTAAAAACGATTTGGTTGAACAAAACTTTCGCTGCCTGAAAGATGATGGAACGCATGCTGTTTTTTGGTTGCTTTTGCGCCAAGATGATAAGCAGATGTATGGTATTTATCAGCCGTTTTCGGGAAAGTTGTACGTAATTACTCGTGGGCTGGTCTCATCTGTTAAGCTGATTGTGGCCGGTGAATTTGTTCGCTTTGTGCTTAAATACACCTCGTTTAAAGATCCGTTCAGCAGATATACAACTGTTAGGCGGCAATCAAGGTGTTTTATGGTGCAAAAAAGATGGTTCAAAAATGAGCTGCAGCTTTGCGCTAAAGAAGACCGCATTGAAGAGCGCGATGTCATCTGCAATGAAGGAATCACGTTGGAAAATGCTTTCTATGCGGAATCGCAAAGTGAGAATTTTCATTCTTACAGAGCAATGTATTTCCGCTCCATAGAAGACGAATAATGTTCAAAGGCCTTAAAAGCAGATTGCTTTTAAGGCCTTTGGCGTTTATAGTAGAGAAAATTTTTGAGGAGTAAAAAATGCAACAAGCTGCGCGCTATAATGCCGTTTTGGAACTGATTGGCGAAATTTTTAAGGATAAAAGTCCAGCAGACGGAATTATCAATAATTATTTGCGCGAGCGGAAATATATCGGCTCCGGCGACAGACGTTTTATTACCGAAACCGTGTGGAAGATTATCAGGCATCGGCGGCGGCTTGAGTTTGAGGCAGGCTCAAAAGAAGCGCGCAAGATTTTGCTCGTTTTTTTGAAAGATGAAGATTTGGATTTGATTTTCGGGGCAGGGGAATATGCCCCGCCAGCTTTGACTAAAGAAGAAAAAATCTGGATGAAAAACTTGAAGGAAGAAGTTTATCCTCTTGATGTGGAATCGGAATGTCCCGAGTGGTTATTTGCGAAAATTAAAGATGTTGCGTTGCTTAAATCCTTAAACGAGCCGGCAAGTGCGGATTTGCGCGTCAATGCCGGTTCAAGGGAGCAAGTTTTGCAAGACTTGCGGCGCGAAGGTTTGTTCTTTGCACCGACACCTTATTCTCCTATCGGCATCCGCTCAAGCGAAAGGGTGAACCTGAACAACTGTATTGCTTATAAAGAAGGTGTGGTTGAGGTTCAGGATGAGGCCTCGCAGTTGGCGGCTATTTTGTGTGATGTTAAGCCTGAGCACAAAGTGATTGATTATTGCGCCGGAGCAGGCGGAAAAAGTTTGGCAATTGCTTCTCTCTTGAATGGTAAAGGCAAAATTGAGGCGCATGATATTGACTGGCGCCGCTTGGAACAAATCAAACCGCGTTTAGAGAGGCTGAATATTAAAAATGTGGTACCGGTTCGGGAGTTGAGCGGCAAAGATTATGACCGCTTTATTATAGATGCCCCTTGCTCGGGAACAGGAACTTGGCGCAGATCACCTGATGCAAAATTTCGCCTAACGCCCGAAAAATTAAACGAATTAACCAAAATTCAGTCTCAACTGCTTGAATTTGCGCTGGAAAATACGAGAGTCGGCGGGCGCATCGTCTATATCACTTGTTCTATTTTGCCGGATGAAGATGAAAATATTGTTTCCGTTTTTGCGCAAAGACACAAAAATGTCCGCTATGTTGACTTAAAGCAACTTTGGCAACAAAAAATTGATGCGCCTTATCCGGCAAAAAATACCGAATTTTTGCGTTTTTCACCACTTTTGACTAATACGGACGGGTTTTTCTTGGCAATTTTTGAAAAAATGGCCTAACTTTCGGGTAATTCTTTATTGTTGACCTGATAAACATAAGAAATGATTTCGGCAACGGCGGCAAAAGCTTCAACCGGAATTTCTTCATCAATATCTACAGCTTTGAGAATCTGCAATAAATCAGCATCTTGACGAATCTCAATGCCTTCATCAATGGCGATTTGTACAATCTTTTGCGCAATATGTCCTTGGCCTTTGGCTAAAACTTTCGGTGCGGCGTTTTGTTTGCTGTCATAGCCGAGCGCAACAGCATAATCTGTGGACAAAATATCTGCGTCGTTGTCTTTGGTTGTTTTTTTGTTATTATCTTGTTCAGACATGGTGCCATTCCTTGTTGGTTGCTTTAATTGTAGTTTCAGGCAGCTTATTTGGCAAGGGTTTTTATTTGGCATATTTATTGCATGTTTGGGTTATGTGGGGACATAACCTTACAATATTGCAAAAGGGGAATTTGCATGGATTTGAACAATTTGACCATTTTTAATATGGCAAACCAAGAGCTGAACTATCTGACCGAGCGTCAGAAGGTTTTGGCTACGAATCTGGCAAACTCCAATACGCCGGGTTATATTGCCAAAGATTTGGAAGAACCCAAATTTCAAGATGAACTCAAAAAAGCTCTTACCGTTAATGTTACTAATGAAAAGCATTTTGCCGCTTTGCCATCAAAAATCTCCTCAAACGGGATTTATACGCCAAAGCCCGATTATGCTTTAACCATTGACGGTAATGGGGTCATTATTGAAGACCAGCTTAACAAAGTGGCGGAGACTAAAGGCGATTATAATCGTATGCTCACGATTTATACAACTTATCGCAATATGCTCAAAACCGCTAACACAGAGCCTAGCTCATAGAGGGGATAACGGATTATGGCCGGAAATTTGTCAGTAAGCGCAGATATTGCCGTCTCGGGTATGAAAGCCCAAGCCGAGCGCTTGCGCGTTATCTCCGAAAATATGGCTAATGCCGACTCTGTCGGTATCCGCCCGGGCGAAGATCCGTACCGCCGCCAAGTGGTTACGTTCAAAAACTATATTGATAAAGAAACCGGCGCGCAGATGGTTAAAGTTGACAAGGTTGTGCCGGATAAATCAGCTTTTCAAATGAAATATATGCCTAATCATCCGGCCGCAAACGAGCAGGGATATGTGGCTATGCCAAACGTTAATCCGCTGATTGAGATGATGGATATGAAAGAAGCGCAACGCAGCTATGAAGCAAATATGAGTATGATGCAAACTGCGCGTGATATGAACAGCAGTATTCTTGATGTTTTGAAGTAAGTTAAAGGGGAAAAACAGTGACAAACAATATTAACAGTGCACTTAATGCTTATCAGCAAGCTCTCGGCAGAATAGGGGCAAAACTTCCGGCAGCTGAACCCAAACCTGCCGAAAAAACAGGTTTCCAGGATATGGTTAAGGAAGCTCTGACAACCACTGTTGACTTATCCAAACAAAGCGAGCAGCTTGCCATAAACGGAATTTCCGGCAAGGCAGACATCCAAGATGTAGTCTTAGCCGTATCCAACGCCCAGATGGCGCTTGAGACAGTTGTTGCCGTACGCGATTCAGCCATAAAGGCTTATAAAGAGATTATGTCTATGCCGATGTAAAAACTCGTCTGGAGGTTTTCTAGAGCAATTTTACGAGGTTGATAAAAATTCACGTAGGTTAATCTACGCTAGAATTTTTATCACCTCTAGAAATTACTCTATAAATTCCACCAGCCGAGTTTTTCAAGCTGTTGCCAGCTTGACCGCATCACTGGCTGCTTTGAGAACCTTTGTTGAACCGCGATGCTTCCTTTGTGCATATCTTGCTTTCGTGCCTTGTGTCTCTGATGAAAAAAATTTTTCAACATATTTGCAAAAAATGCTTGATTATTTTTGTAAATCGGAATAAATCTGTGCTTGTCTTATTTGAGATGCGGCCGTGGCGAAATTGGTAGACGCGTAACGTTGAGGTCGTTATGAGCTAAGCTCATGGAAGTTCGAGTCTTCTCGGCCGCACCAAATTTAAGGCAATCATCAATAATCAATCAAAGAATTTTGTTTTTTTGCGTTAAGGATTTTGCCATCGGCATATCAGAAAAAAGAACCTATGTTTAGTTTTTAGGCGTTTGCCTTGAAAGTCGGGGAGGAAAAATGAAGAAAAATGCGAAAAAGCGTCTACCCGGCTCTAAAGTAAAAAAACAAAGAAAATTTACCCGTAAAAAACAATTGCAACAAGTCCAATACGGTATTGGTCAGAAGATGATTAATTCCGTTATTATGGCGTTGGATGAGAATGACAAAATTCATGTTCGCAAGATTGTGGAAGGTCTTGATGAATATGATTTGGCACGTTTGATTGAGGTCTTGGATATTAACCATCGGCGGCAATTGGTTGAGATTTTGGGCGACCATATTGATCCGGAAGTTTTCCCCGAACTTAATGATGTTGTTCAGGAACAAGTTATTGAGACTTTAGACGAAGACCAATTGGTTAATATCGTTAATGAGTTGGACTCTGATGATGCGGTTGAAATTTTGGAGCATATGGATGATGATGAGCAAAAATCCATCATCAACCAATTGGACCCTGAATTAAAATATCAGGTTGAATCTTCTCTTAATTATCCCGAAGATTCTGCCGGTCGTATTATGGTGCGTAATTTTGTGAGTATGCCTGACCATTGGACGGTAAAAGAAGCGCGCCAGTATTTGCTCTCTGATACAGAACTTCCTGATGAATTTTATACGATTTTCTTAACAGATTCTTTGACACTGCATCCTACCGGTGAGATTACGCTTGATAAGCTTTTGCGAGCTAAAGGTAATGAGAAACTTTGCAATATTATGGATTGTGAGATTGTTCCTGTTGATGTTTATACCGACAGAGAAGAAGTTGCGCATATGTTTCGCGAATATGGTTGGAAGGCGGCTTCGGTTGTTGATAATAAGGGACGGCTTATCGGTGTAATCAATATTGATGATGTGGTTAACATTGTGCATGAAGAAGCCGGCGAAGATATTATGCACTTGTCCGGTGCGGAAGAAGGCGATGTTTATAAGTCAGTTTTCGGAATCTTCAGATCCCGTTCTATTTGGTTGATTACAAATTTGTTTGCGACGATTATGGCTTCAACCGTTGTTAAAGGTTTTCAAGACATTATTGCCGAGATTTCGGTTTTGGCAGTGTTGATGCCGATTGTGGCCTCTATGGGAGGAACAACTGGCAACCAAACTTTGGCCGTGGCCGTACGAGCTTTGGGAACAAAAGAATTGACGGCCAGTAATACACTGAGGACTGTCGGCAAAGAGTTTATGGTTGGTGTGGTAAACGGGCTTTTGTTTGCTTGCTTGATTGGTATAATAACTTGGATTATGTTTCCGACGCAGCATGAGCTAAGTTTGATTATTGCTATTGCCATGTTATGCAATCTTTCTTTGGCAAGTTTGGCCGGTATTCTTATTCCGTTGACACTACATAAACTAAAAATTGATCCGGCCATTGCTTCCGGTGTGTTTTTGATTGCTCTCACAGATTCCGGTGGTTATTTTATCTTTTTAGGTTTAGCTAAGCTGATTTTGTTCTAAAATATCTGCATATTTCCGATTAAAAGCTTTCTATCTCCGAATTTTTGCTTATAATGGAGTTTGTTTTTTTTAACCTACGGGGAGTAACGGCGTGTTTTTTGGTTTATGCTTGGCCGCTTTGGTGTTGGTTGCCGACCAGATTTCTAAGTATTATATTCTTAATGAAGTTCTTGAAGACAGAGCTATGATTATTTATACATCATGGTTTAATCTGGTTAAGGCCTGGAACACCGGGGTGAGCTTCTCTATGTTTAATGATATGGGGGCATGGGGTGCTTTTTTGCTTTCCGTTTTGGCTTTGAGCATTATCGGTTTTTTGGTTATGTGGCTTAAAAAAGAGCCGAGCCGTTTGGTGCAAGCTGCTCTTGGTTTTATTATCGGCGGGGCTATCGGGAATTTGATTGATCGTGTTCGTCTCGGTGCCGTTTTTGACTTCTTGGACTTTCATATTGCCGATGCGCATTGGCCGGCATTTAATGTGGCGGATAGTTTTATTTGTATCGGTGCAATTATCATTATTGTTCATAGTTTGTTTAACAAAGAAAAGTCTGTTATTTAGGTAAGGTTTGAAAAGGGGAAAATATGAGAAAGTCTGTTTTTGTTGTGTTGGCTGTGGCTTTTGTTTTGAGTGCTTGCAGTACGGAAACTAAGAGAAAGCTTGGCTTGGCTAACCAAGCGCCGGATGAATTTATGGTTATGTCCAGAGCCCCTTTGTCTTTGCCGCCGGAATATGATTTGCGTCCGGTTAATGATATGAGTGGTATGCAACAGGTTGATATGGAAGAGAGAATGGCAGGCATGGATTTGTCTGAGCGGAAACTGATGGCCAAGATTGATGCCGCACAAACAGATGCCAATATTAAAGCTAAACTTGAACAAGAATTTAGGGAAATGAATGCTGAAAAGTAAGAAAAATTCTGTCTTTGCCGTATTGTTGAGTATTGTTCTGTTTTGCGCTGAAGCAGAGGCAAAAATCTTTGATATGACCGAATTTCGCTTGAAAAACGGTTTGCAGGTTATTGTTATTCCCAACCATAAAGCGCCGATTGTGCGGCAGATGGTATGGTATAAGGTGGGCAGTGTTGATGAGGCCTTAGGCAAAGGTGGCACCGCTCATTTGCTTGAACATTTGATGTTTAGAGGCACAAAAAAGGTTAAAGATTCTAAGTTTAACAGTATTGTGGCTCAAAACGGCGGGAACAGCAATGCTTTTACGGCACAGGATTTTACTTCTTACTATGAAACAATGGATGTCGGAAGGCTTGAACTGGCGATGGCTTTAGAAGCCGACCGTATGGAAAACCTTGATTTTTCTAAAAAATCTTTCAAAAAAGAGAGAGATGTTGTGTTTCAGGAACGGATGCAAGTGGTAGAAAATAATCCTTTTGCATATTTCGGAGAGGCTTTGCGGCGTGTTTTATGGCAGCAGCATCCGTATGCGCGTTCAATCTCAGGGACACCGGAGGAGATTATGTCTCTTAACCGAGATGATGTTATGGCTTTTTATGAAAGCTATTATGCGCCTAACAACGCTATTTTGATTTTGTCCGGTGATATTGAACCACAAGTTGCGAAAAGTTTGGCAGAAAAGTATTTTGGCGAGATTGAGCCCAGAAAAGTTGGCTTGAAAGCAGATTTTCCGAAGCTAGACAAACAGTTTGATGCGCGTTTGGAAATGAAGTTGCCGCAAATTAAGGCTGAGCGGATGGTTAAACTTTATGTGGCTCCGTCAGTTAATTTGGATAAAACAGAAGTTTATCCTTTAATGGTTTTGGCGGCTTATTTGGGTGAGGGTGAAACCTCAAAGCTCTACAAAAAGCTTGTTTTGCAAGAAAAGGCGGCGTTAGGGGTTTCTGTTTCTTCTGATTATGCTTCCAGGAGCTATGGTGGTTTTAGTATCTCGGCAACACCTAAAGAAGATATTAAGACCGAGGATTTTGAAACTGCTTTGAACAAGGCTATCAAACAAGCTGTGGCTGAAATTACGATTGAAGAAATTGAGAAAACCAAGGCAAAGATGTTGGCCGGGCAAGTTTATCTGCGGGATAATCCCAATGATGCTGCTTATATCGTCGGGGCAATGGCCGCGGTCGGAATGTCTGTGGAAGAGATTGAAAATCATGCTGAGAATATTCGCAAGGTTTCGGCAGCAGAAGTTAGGCAAGCGGCTAAAAAGTTGTTTGGCGGCGCAATTAGTGTTACGGGAATTGTTAAACCGGCAGAGGAGGCGAACTGATGGCGCGCAGATATTATCATAAAACGCATTCTTATGATTGGCTGTGGTGGTTACTGTTGGCCGCCTTGGTGATTTATGGCGGTTGGCGGCTCTATAACCATTGGTTTGTCTTTAATCCGCGGGTGATATTGGAAAAAGCGACATTGAAAGAAAAAAGCTTTGATACCGAGGTCAAAGAGATTACATCTCCCAAGGCGAAGATTAAGGCTTATTTGTTTCAAGACAAAACCAACCCGATTATAAGCATCAGTTTCTTGTTTAAAAATGCAGGCTTGTCTACCGATGAGGGAGAGGAAAGTGGTATAAGCACGATGGTTGCGGCTTTGTTGACCGAGGGTGCCGGAAATCTTGACAGCCAAGCTTTTAAGGAACTTTTGGAACAAAAAGCCATTGGAATGGGTTTTAGTGTGGATATGGATGATTTTTCGGGACGTTTGCTGACCACACGTGAGAATATGGATACGGCTTTTAAGTTGTTGAATATGGCTCTGACCAAGCCAAAGTTTGATGCGGAAGATGTTCAGCGTACTAAGGCGCAGATGCTGACTGCACTTAAGCGCCAAGTTGAACATCCGTCAGGGATTTTGGCTTTGGCTGCGGCAAAAGAGATTTTCGGCGAGCATCCTTATGCCAGAAACCCGATTGGTGATGCCAAAGTTATTAAGAATATCAGCAAAGCTCAGTTGCAAAATTTTGTGCAAAACCACATCAGTCGGAGCAATCTGATGATTGGTATTGCCGGAGATGTGAGCGAGGAAGAAGCAGGCAAAATAGTTGATAAAATATTTGCAAACTTGCCTGAGAATGGGCGGATTGTGTTTGTTCGCGAAGCCGAGCTTACTTTTGACGGCAGAGTTAAAAATATTAATCAGCCTTCGGCGCAGATTATATCTTCTTTTGCAACCAAAGGTATTGCACGCCAACATCCCGATTTTTATCCTTTATATATTGCCAACCATATTTTGGGCGGAGCAGGGCTTAATTCCAGATTATCCGTTGCAGCACGCGAAAACGAGGGCTTGACTTATGGAATTGAGACTTATTTGAGTATGCAAGACAAAGCGCCTCTGATACGTGGTGGATTTTCGGCAACGCCGGAGAATTTTAATCGCGTGGTTGAGATTGTGAAAAAACAATGGGCTAAAATGGCAAAAGATGGGGTGAGCGAAAAAGAACTTGATGAAGCCAAAGATTATTTGATTGCCTCATATAATCTGCGTTTTGCCTCTATTGATACGATTTCTTCCATTTTGGTTTATATGCAAAAGGACAATTTGGGACTTGATTTTTTGCAGAAGCGTAATGCTTATGTGAGACAAGTTACGCTTGATGATGTTAATCGGGTGGCGAAAGAATATTTTAAGCCCGAGCAGATTGTGTTTGTTAATATCGGAAGTTTTGAGAAGCAGGGAGTTAAGTAATGTTTGAAAAGATGGTAAACAAAACAAAAGCATGGAAAAAACTGGAGAATCATTATAAGCACCTTCGCAAGGTGGAAATGAAGGATATGTTTGCTTTTGATGAAGACAGAGCTAAAAAGTTCAGCATCAATTTGGAGCAGATGTATTTGGATTATTCCAAAAACCGTATTAACGAGCGCACAATGAAACTTTTGATGACTTTGGCCAGAGAAAGCGGGTTGGAAGAAAAAATTAAGGCAATGTTTGCCGGAGAAAAAATCAATGTTACCGAAAAACGCGCCGTACTCCATGTGGCTTTGCGCAACCGCTCCAATAAGCCGATTTTGGTTGATGGCAAAAATGTTATGCCGCAAGTTAATGATGTTTTGGCGAAGATGAAAAAGTTTTCCGATGCTGTGCGTTTTGGTGAGTTTAAGGGATATACGGGCAAAAAACTGACTAATATTGTTAATATCGGTATCGGCGGTTCGGATTTGGGACCTTTTATGGCTTGTGAGGCTTTGCGTAAATATTGGGCTAAAGATATTAACTGTTATTTTATCTCTAATATTGACGGAACGGCTTGCGCTGAGGTGTTGAATAAGATTGACCCGGAAACCACTTTGTTTATTGTGGCATCCAAAACCTTTACGACCATTGAGACTTTGACGAATGCCAGAACTTGCCGCAAGTGGTTGGTTGATGCTTTGGGTGAGCATGCTGTTGCCAAGCATTTTGTGGCTTTGTCTACCAATACACAAGAAGTTGAGAAGTTTGGCATTAACCCTGAGAATATGTTTGAATTTTGGGATTTTGTCGGCGGGCGCTATTCTATGTGGTCAGCGATTGGCTTGATTATTGCCATTGCGGTCGGATTTGAAAACTTTGAGCGGATGCTTGAGGGTGCAAATGCGATGGACCAGCATTTTTATAATACGGATTTGGAGCACAATATTCCGGTGATTTTGGCAATGCTCGGTATTTGGTATAATAACTTCTTCGGGGTGCATCGTTACTCTGTTATTCCTTATGACCAGTATTTGCAATATGTGCCGATGTATTTGCAACAGCTTGATATGGAAAGCAATGGTAAGTTTGTGGCTGTTAACGGTGAATATGTCAAATATGCCACAGGACCGGTTTTGTTCGGCGGTGCGGGAACGAATGTTCAGCATTCTTTCTATCAGCTAATTCATCAGGGAACAGAGATTGTGCCGATGGACTTTATTATTCCGGCAATCTCACATAATGAAATCGGTGAACATCATGAGATTTTGGTTGCAAATGTGTTGGCTCAAGGCGAAGCCTTAATGCGTGGCAAGACGGTTAAAGAAGCGGCAGAAGAGCTTAAAAAAGCCGGAAAATCTCGTGAGGAAATCAATTATCTGAAGAAGTTTAAGAGTTTTGAGGGGAACAGACCGTCAAACACAATCGTCTTTAAGAAGATTGATCCTTATACCTTGGGTATGCTGATTGCGATGTATGAGCATAAGGTTTTTGTTCAGGGTGTGGTTTGGAATATTAACTCTTTTGACCAATATGGTGTTGAGCTTGGTAAGCAGATGGCTTTGAGTATTTTGCCGGAGTTGCAGAATAATTCTTCCGAAAACAAACATGATGCTTCAACCGGCTCGTTGATTGAGTTGATTAAGCGTTTGCGAAAGTAAGAAACAAACAAAATGGCAATCAGAATTTTACCAAATAATCTGGTTAACCAGATTGCTGCCGGTGAGGTTATTGAGCGGCCGGCTTCCGTTGTCAAGGAGTTGGTGGAAAACTCTATTGATGCCGGAGCTACATCGGTTGAAGTTACTTTATCCGATGGCGGTAAAAGTCTGATTGTTGTTTCTGACAACGGCAAAGGTATTGATAAAGATGAATTGCCGATTGCTGTGGAGCGGCATGCGACATCTAAGCTTCCGGATGATAATTTATTTAACATCAACTTTTTCGGGTTTCGCGGAGAGGCTTTGCCCTCAATTTCTTCCGTGGCGCGGATGTCTATTGTCTCCCGCCGCGAAGGTGCTGAAAATGCTTGGAAAATTGAGGTTAACGGCGGTGAAAAGTCTGGTGTTGTGCCTGCTGCGCATCCGCGCGGAACGCGTATTGAGGTTCGGGACTTGTTTTATGCTGCACCGGCGAGACTCAAATTCTTAAAGTCATCTGCTTCGGAAACGGCGCAATGTGTTGATATTCTTAACAGAATTGCGCTGGCAAATCCGACAATCTCTTTTTATCTAACCGAAGATGGCAAGAAAAAAGTATCTCTAAATGCTTGTCAAGGAGAGTTGTTTGATTCCAGACTCAAACGCTTAACTGATGTTATGGGGAGAGAATTTGGTGATAATTCGCTCCTGATTAACGCGCAGCGTGAAAATTTGCGGATTACGGGCTATGTGTCTTTGCCGACCTTGAATAAATCCAATTCATTATATCAATATTTATTTGTCAATAATCGTCCGGTGCGGGATAAGTTGCTTTTGGGGGCCATAAAAGGCGCTTATCAAGATGTGTTGGCGCATAATCGCTATCCGATGGCGGCTTTGTATTTTGATATTGATCCGGCTTATGTAGATGTGAATGTTCATCCGGCAAAGGCTGAGGTTCGCTTTTATGATAATGCTTTGGTGCGTGGACTTTTGGTTAGTTCTATTCGTCAGGCTTTGGCATTGGGCGACCATAAAACAGCCAATAATTTGGATTTGGCGGCTTTTGTACAAGATAATATTCCTTCTTTCGGGCAGAATGAAACAGCAGTTCTGCGCGAGCATCAGCCTGTTTCGGTAAATTATCCGATTTTTCAATCGGTTATGCCGCAGCCGAGGCGACAGGTTTGTTTGCCGGACTTGGAGCGCAAATCCTTTTCCATTAAGGTTGATGAGCCCTTAGCTTCTTCGGAGACTAATGTTGCTGAAGGGGAAGTCGGACCGCTCGGCTTAGCAAAAGCTCAATTCCATGATACCTATATTATCTCTCAAACCGAGGACAGCATTGTTATTATTGACCAACACGCCTCGCATGAGCGTATTGTGATGGAAAAGTTGAAAGCTTCGCTTTTGGCTGAAAATAAGGTGGCAACACAGATTTTACTTATTCCCGAAATTGTGGATTTGAGCATCAGCGAAAAAACGCGTATTGTTGAAGCGGCGGAAGAATTGCAAAAGCTTGGCTTGGTGGTGGAAGAGTTTGGCTCTACGGCAGTTATTGTGCGTGAAGTTCCGGCATTAATCGGCGATTGTGATATCAAAGCCTTAATTCGGGATTTGGCCGGAGAAATGGCCGAATGGGGCAAAGGTTTCAGTCTGACCGACAAGCTACATACGATTTGTGCCACAATTGCTTGCCATGGTTCGGTCAGGGCAGGGCGCAAACTTAATATTAACGAGATGAACCACCTTTTACGCGATATGGAAAAAACCGAACATTCCGGTCAATGCAACCATGGTCGCCCGACTTATGTTGAACTCAAGCTGAAAGATATTGAGAAGTTGTTTGAACGCCGCTAGGGGAAAATCGGGCTCTGTGGGCGACTAATACAGAATTAGCGGGACGCAAACATCCTCACGTACGTCTATGTACGCTGCGGTGTTTTCGCCCTAAATTCTTATTATTCGCCGCACATATCCCGATTTTCGGTTTGGTGCAGGAGGAGAGGTGTTTGGCTCTGCGGGCGACTAATACAGAATTAGCGGGATTCAAAGATTATAAAGCAAATATAAAAAAACAGGCGGTAATTTTTATTACGGCCTGTTTTTTTGATGTTAGTTGTTGGCAATTATGTCTTCAACAAAGCTTTTTAGCGTTATTAAATCATCTCTGAATATTCGTCGTCGATTCAGTATGGTTGCATTGTTTTGCAATTTTTCAATGTTTTCCAGCAAAACCTTTGCCGGTATTGTTGCTTTGGTAAAAAAAGCAGAACAACAAATCATCCATACTTGGCGATAATATCTGTCTGATGGATTTTTTTCTACATATTGAGCATATTTGTTTATCAGCTCAATGATATGTTTCTTTTCCATAATAGAAGTTTTTTAATATTTGTTTGGACAAAAAATAGCTCTTTTTTGACAATAAGTCAATAAAGAAGATTTTTATTATCAATAATCAAAAATAATGCTTGACGTTTAAAGACGAATTGATTAAAAAAGCTATGCAATCACAGATTGCCGTTGATGATTATGGAGAGGTGGCAGAGTGGTTTAATGCAGCGGTCTTGAAAACCGTCGAGGGTGCGAGCCCTCCCAGAGTTCGAATCTCTGCCTCTCCGCCAATGAAAGAAAAACGACCTTTTAGGGTCGTTTTTCTGTTTTTAAATCAATGTTATTTGATACGAGGAATATAAGATATTTGTACAAAAATCTTGAAATATCTGTAAACTAGCGTTATAAGTGTCCCTGTATTTTGTGATTATAGATTTTTTATGTTTAACCTAAAAACTTTTGTTTTATGAATTATTCTGATTTAGTTGAACAGATTTTTGCTAAAAAATCTTTTTTGTGTGTGGGACTGGATACGGATATTCAAAAAATTCCTCAGTTCTTAATGGGTGAGGAAGATCCTATCTTTGCGTTTAATAAGGGAATTATTGATGCAACGGCCGAATTTGCGGTGGCTTTCAAGCCGAATCTGGCATTTTATGAAGAAAGTTTTGCTTACGGCTTGATGAGCTTGAAAAAGACGGTGGATTATATTCATCAGAAGTATCCTGAAATTCTGGTTATTGCAGATGCCAAGCGCGGTGATATCGGAAACACAAGTGAGCGTTATGCAAAAGCTATGTTCTCCACACTCAAAGCAGATGCGGTTACCGTTGCACCTTATATGGGGATGGATAGTGTTGAACCTTTCCTGAAATATAACGGAAAATGGGTTATCCTGTTGGCTTTGACCTCAAACAAAGGCGCTGAAGACTTTGAGTTGATGGAAGATGCCAATGGTGAAATGTTGTTTGAGAAGGTTTTGAAAACTTCTCAACAATGGGCCGATGAGAACAAGATGATGTATGTTGTCGGTGCAACTCAGGCAGAAATGTTGGCAGATATTCGCAAAATTGTTCCTAACCACTTCTTGCTTGTTCCCGGTGTCGGAGCTCAGGGCGGTAGTTTGGAAAAAGTTGCCGAATATGGTATGAACGACAACTGCGGGTTGATTGTTAATTCTTCCCGAGGTATCATTTATGCTGATACTGGCAGATACTATGCAGAAGCAGCCAAAGAAGAAGCTTTCCTTCTTCAACAAAGGATGCTGGTGCTTTTGGAAAAGATTGATAGATAATATTTGAAAAACTAAGCAAAAAAAAGACGTATTCTCAGAAGAGAATACGTCTTTTTTTGTTTAAGCCTTGTTTTAGAACTTACGGGCAGGGACACCTTCCGCCCAATTCTTTTCTATCTGTTCCAAAGAGCGGCCTTTGGTTTCGGGTAACAGATAATAAGTGAAGAACAGACAGAAAATGCCGATAACGCCGTAAATCCAGAATGTCCAAGCTTCGCCGATGCTGTTGATGAGCGGCAAGAAGGTCAAGACAACAATGAAGTTGAAGGCCATATTGGCAACCGTGCAAATGCTCATAGCCAAGCCGCGGATCTTGAGCGGTAAGATTTCTGAAACGACAATCCAACCAATCGGGCCGAGTGAGAAGGCAAAAGAGGCAATATAAACCACAACGCTGCCGACAGCCATCCATTTAAGATTATCGCCCAAAGCATCAGCAAACCAGAAGGAAGCGCCCAAAGCAAACAAGCTAATGGTTACACCGCTTAAGCCGGCATAGAGCAAAGGTTTGCGGCCGATGCGGTCAGCAAAGATGATGGCGACAAAGGTCATTAAGAAGTTTACAAAACCAATGCCTATGGTGGCATAAATCGCGCCAATAGCCGAAGAAAAGCCCGCAACCTTGAAAATGGTGGTGGTGTAGTAAATGATGGTATTGATACCGGTACAGATTTGCGTAAACATCATACCGACACCGACAAACACGGGCATAAGCATCCAGCGCTTGAAAGCGGCGTGTCCGTTATCTTTTTGGGCGCGCTTAATAGTTTGGCGGATTTCGCAGATTTGTTGTTCGGGGTCGCAATCAGGGTCAATATCTTTGAAAATTTTGCGGGCTTCATCATCGCGTTTTTTGCTAATCAGCCAACGCGGTGTGTCGCCCAAAAAACAGATGCCTATCAACATAATGATGGCGGGGAAAAGTCCTGAACCCAACATCCAGCGCCAGTTGTTTTCACTTAAAGCAAAAATACGGTTAATGAGGTAAGAGAACAAAATTCCCGCCGTGATGGCCAGTTGATAAAGCGAAACCAGCATTCCGCGGACTTTTTGCGGCGAGATTTCCGACAAGTAAAGCGGAATGACAAAGTTAACCATACCAACAGCAAGTCCTAAAATCATACGTCCGGCAATCAGCCAGCCAATGCTCGGTGCTATGCCGCAAAGAATTGATCCAACCGCAAAAATAAGCGCCGTGGCGATAATTACTTTTTTGCGGCCGTAAATGTCTGCCAGAAAACCATTACCTGCCGCGCCGATAACCGCGCCGACGATGGCGGAGCTTACAACCCAGCCTTTGGTGAAGTCCGACATGTTCCAGGTGTCGTTGATGAACAAGAGCGCGCCGGAGATAACGCCCATGTCAAAACCGGCTAATAAACCGCCCAAAGATGCCACGGCGGCTATGACATAGAGCCAAAAGTGGCGTTGAAAGCGGGAACGTGTTGCAACCATAATAACCTCTCTTTTGTTATGTTTTTGCTTTTATATACTCATTATAAATATGAGTTTCAAATTATCTATAAAAATTTATCTGACATTAACTGTTTTTAAAAGCCTGTGATTGTATATTATTATAAATAATTGATATATCGGGATGAAAATGAGAACAAAATTCGGAATTTTGCTGCTTGCAACGTCTTTATGTGTGCCTGCTTTGGTCGGTGCTGCCGAAAAAACAGCAACACCAGAGGTTTATACAAAATGGCTGAATGACTTAAAAGAAGAGATGATTGAGCGCGGAATCTCCAAAAAAACGATAGATTTGGCTTATGGCAAAAATGACTATTATCATCCGGACCCAGAAGTGGTTAAAATTGACCGCAAGCAAATTGAGTTTGTTCTAACCTCAACCGAATACCTGAACCGAGTAGTTAATGCCAAAAAAGTGGCAAAAGCGCGCGAAAAATACAAACAACTTTATCCCTTGTTTAAGGATATGGAGAAAAAATACGGTGTGCAGATTAATTATCTGATTGCTTTTTGGGGAATGGAAACGAATTTTGGGCAGAATTTCGGTAATTATGAAGTGATTGATGCGCTAACAACGCTCAGTTATGATAAAAGAAGGCCGAAGTTTTTTAAGGAAGAATTGTTTCAAGCTCTGACGATTATTGACAAATGGCAAGTTGAACCTAAGCAAATGGAAGGGTCTTGGGCTGGGGCTATGGGACATTTTCAGTTTATGCCATCAACTTTTAATGCTTATGCCGTGGATTATAACGGTGATGGCAAAATTGATATTTGGCACTCTTTTGAAGATGCGATTGCATCTGCGGCAAATTATTTGTCATCAATGGGGTGGAAGCCCGGACAAGATTGGGGAGAAGAAGTTAGCTTGCCTTGGAATTTTGATTATGCCTTAAGTGGCAGAGATGTAAAGAAAACGGTCAAACAATGGCGCAAAATCGGCGTTAAAACCAAAAATAACCAAAGTCTTGATTTGCCTGATGATGAGGTGGTCTCAATTATTTTACCGGAAGGACGTAAGGGTGCGGCTTATTTAATCAGAGAAAATTTCAGAAAAATTATGAATTGGAATCGCTCCGAAAATTATGCTTTAGCGATTGGAATGTTGGCGGATTATATTAAGTCTGATGCAAAATGGAAGCCGGTCGTAATGAATCCGGCCGTGCGGGTGAAGACGGATGATGTTTTGAAAATTCAGTCCTTTATTAATAAACTCGGTTGGTTTAAGCTGGATGAAGACGGAATGCTTGGTACGAAGACCCGAAATGCGATTAAAAAAGTGCAGAAAAAGGCAAATATGCCGCAAGATGGGTATCCCGATTATCAGCTTTTGCAAAAAATTAACCGTTATAATCCTACAATCGGCTTCGCGGTGCCTGTGCCGGAAAGAAAATTACACAAGTGAAATATCGTGCTTTACGGAACGAAAAAAAAAGGGTAAATTATAGCGAATGATTTTGAATTTTAGGGAATTTTATGAAGTTAAGAAGTAATATAGCTGTTTTGGGAATGTTGGCTCTGTTGTCCGGATGTGCTTCTACATCAGGACCGGATGGTTATTCTCAGGCAGCGGCAATCAGCGGTACGGGTGGAACTTATAAGGTGGGAAACCCCTATAAAATTATGGGAAAAACTTATTATCCGGCTGAAGATTATGATTATTCCGAAGTAGGTATAGCCTCTTGGTATGGCTCTGATTTTCATAATAAAAAAACCGCTAACGGCGAAATTTATGATATGAACACATTAACGGCAGCACATAGAACGCTTCCGTTGCCTTCCATTGTGAAGGTTACAAACCTTGAAAACGGCCGCTCGCTTGTGTTGCGTGTTAATGACCGCGGCCCTTATGCCAAAAATCGTATTATAGATATTTCCAAAAGAGGCGCTCAGTTGCTCGGATTCCAAACAAAGGGAACAGCCAAGGTCAGAGTGGAACTGCTGGAGAAGGAAAGCAAAGAGCTTAAAGCTGCATTGACCGGAGAAAAGGTTGAGCCAGTTAAGGTTGCTGCTAAAAAAACGACCCCAATTAAAAAGATGGAATTTTCCGAGTTTGAGCCGCTGAGGTTGGATAACCCATATAACGCGGCCGGCGGTGTGGCTGCAGAAAAGAACTATTTTGTGCAAGCGGGTTCTTTTGTGAAGCATGATGCGGCTGAAGAGTTGAGCTCAAAATTAAGCAAGTTCGGAAATGCTAACGTGGCAAAAGCGGATGTTGACGGAAATAGATTTTATCGTGTTCGTATCGGCCCGTTCAGCTATGCCGAAGAAGCTGAAGTTACATTAGCCAAAGTTAAGAATTTTGGTATTTATAATGCAAAAGTTGTTCAGGATTAAAGTTTGGGAGTAAAGGATAGTAAAATGTTTGGCAGAAAAAAATTATATGCATCGGTTTTGACAACAGGTGTTATATTGCTTGGTATCGGAAATGCTTGGGCGATTGAGACCAAAGCGCGCAATGCTATTTTGATGGATTATGATACCGGACAATATTTGTATGTGAAAGACCATGAAAAAATGGTTGCGCCGGCTTCTATGAGTAAGCTGATGACCGTTAATATGATTTTTGAGAAGTTAAAAGACGGCTCTTTGTCTTTGGATGATACTTTTACGGTCAGTGAAAGAGCTTGGAAACTCGGCGGTGCTGCCAGCGGCGGTTCTACAATGTTCCTGAAAATCGGCGAAAAGGTGCGAGTTGAAGATATTTTGAAAGGTATTTTGATACAGTCAGGTAATGATGCTTGTATTGTGGCGGCTGAAAATTTGGCCGGTTCGGAAGATGATTTTGCCGAGATGATGAACAAAAGAGCCAGAGAACTTGGCTTGAACAACAGCTCTTTTGTTAACTCAACGGGTTTGCCGCATCCCGACCAGAAAATGTCGGTTGAGGATTTGGCTAAGTTATCTCAACACATCATTAAAGAATTTCCGGAATTTTATCATATCTTTTCGGAAAAGTATTATACGCATAATAATATTACGCAAGGCAACCGTAATCCGTTGCTTTATTCTATGCCGAATGCGGATGGTTTGAAAACAGGACATACGGAAGAGGCCGGATTCTGTTTGGCGGCGACCGCTAAAAAAGGCGACAGACGTTTGATTGAGGTTATGACCGGCTTGAGCTCTAACAAAGAGCGTTCGGAAGAGGCTGAACGCCTTATGGAATGGGGATTCCGTGAGTTTAACAACTATGATTTGTTAAGTCAAAATCAGGTTGTGGCTGAAGTTCCGGTTGCTTTTGGTCAACAGAAAGAAGTTAATTTGATTGTGCCGGAAACAATTAAGCGCACTTTGAAGAAAAATCAGGCTGCTAAGGTAAAAATGACGGCTGTTTACAGCAAGCCGATTGTGGCTCCCGTTGCCAAAGGAGATAAGCTTGGCGAGGTTAAAATTTCTTTGGACGGGCAGGATATGGAAACCGTACCTTTGGTTGCCGAAAATAGTGTGGAAAAGCTCGGCTTTTTCGGACGTGTTATTCAGAACCTTAAGTATTTATTGTTTGGGGCTGAGTAAATGCAAAACAAAGGATATTTTATTACCTTTGAAGGCGGAGACGGAACGGGGAAATCTACCCAGCTCCGTCTTTTGTCGGAGTATTTGAGCCAAAAAGGTGTGGCAAACACAATGACCAAAGAACCCGGCGGAACAGAAGTTGGGCAAGAGTTGCGCCAATTGCTGGTTACGGGAGATAAAGACAAGTTTGATGCCGTGGCTGAATGTTTGCTTTATTATGCCGACAGAAGAGTCCATCTGGTTTCAAAAGTTTGGCCTTTGCTTGAACAAGGTGCTTGGGTCTTGAGCGATAGATTTGCAGATTCTACCGTGGCTTATCAATATTATGGCTATGATAAAAAAGTTCCTTATGAGACTTTGGCTGATTTGTATAAGATCGCGGTTGGAGATTTTAGGCCGGATTTGACCTTGATTTTTGATTTGGACCCTGAAATTGGTCTGGCACGCTCGTTCAAAAAAGCCGAAGGCATGGCTGTTAAAGAAACAAGGCATGAGAGCAGGGGCTTGGAATTTCATAATCGGTTGCGCCAAGGCTTCTTAGAAATTGCCAAAAAAGAGCCAGAGCGTTGTGTGGTGATTGATGCCAGCAAAACTATTGAAGAACAGCACAAAGAGGTGGTTAGGATTATCTCTGAGAGGTTTGGTTTGAGCTGATGGCATCTGATGAAGAACAACAAAGCAGCGTGATTGAGCCAAGGTGCAATAGTTTTCTTCTCGGACATGGGGAAGAAGAGCAGATTTTGCTGAATGCGTGGAAAAATAAAACATTGCATAATTCATGGCTTTTGTGCGGCATTGAGGGAATTGGCAAAGCGACTTTGGCTTTTCGGTTTGCACGTTTTTTGTTGGCGGCTGATGACAAGCAGTGCGAAAAATATACATCATTAGATGTTAGCACAGATTCTCCGGTTTATAAATTGGTAGCAAACGGGTCGCATCCTGACTTAAAAGTGATTGAACGTGATTATGTGGATGCGGACAAAAAGAAAGTGCTCAAAGCGATTAAGGACGGCGCGCAATTATCTGATGAAGAATTGCGCGGGCTGAAAAAATCCGCCATTATCAAGATTGATGATGTACGTACGATTAACGAGTTTTTGGCTAAAAAGTCTTCTAATGACGGGTGGCGCGTGGTTATCGTGGATAGTGTTGATGACTTGAACAATGCTGGAGCCAATGCTATCTTAAAAATCTTGGAAGAACCGCCGGCAAAAACCGTGATTATGCTGATTAGCCATAATCCGAACAAGTTGTTGCCAACCATAAAGTCTCGCTGTGCCAAAATGAATCTTAAGCCCTTGGAGGTTAATGAAGTGGCAAGTTTGCTCAGGCGTTATCGTCCGGAGTTGTCGGAAAAAGCTGTCAAGGGTTTGGCTGAGCTGAGTTCGGGGAGTATTGGCAAGGCGATTTTGTATGCAGATAATGCGGCGTTGACGAGCTATGATGATTTGTGCAAAATTATTTATGCCAAAAACAAGTATAAGCTCTCGGATTTATTGGCTTTTTGTGATGCGGCCGTGGCGGATGAAGATAGTTATGACTTGGCACGGGAGCTTGTTTTGAAATTTGTGGCAGAAAATGTGAAAGGCTGTGAAAATATTGATGAACTGGCTGAAATGTGGGAAAAAGCCGTGAAGATTTTTGATGAAACGGAGCGGCTTAATCTGGACAAGAAGCAGGCACTTATCAATATTATCAGCGGAATTTGTAAAGTAATATAAACGGAAGGTAAGATGTTAGTAGACAGTCATTGTCATTTAGATTTTAACGATTTTGAAGAAGATTTTGAAGATATGCTGGCCAGAGCGCGCGAAAAAGGCGTAACCGCAATGCTTAATGCCGGTAACAATATAGACGAGTTGGACAAGCAACTGGAGATTTCGGAAAAATATCCGTTTATATATACAGCAGTCGGTGTGCATCCGCATAATGCCGCGGAATATGAAAATATTAAGGCCGAAGATTTTATAGCCAAAGCCGGGCATAAAAAGGTTGTGGCCATCGGTGAATGCGGGTTGGATTATTACTACGATTACAGTCCGAAAGACGTACAAGTTAAAGTTTTTGTTGAACAAATCAAGGCAGCCAGAGAAACAGGTTTGCCATTGATTATTCACACCCGTGATGCCGATGATGATACAATAGAGATTTTGAAGAAAGAATATAAAAAAGGTGCTTTCAGCGGTGAAATCCACTGTTTTTCATCTTCCAAAAAATTGGCTGATTTTGCCTTGTCCATCGGGTTTTATATTTCGGCTTCAGGAATTATTACATTCAACAAATCTGCCGAATTGAGAGATATTTTTGCGGAAGTTCCGATGGATAGGCTGTTGGTTGAAACAGATGCGCCTTTTTTGGCTCCGGTACCAATGCGCGGGCGCAGAAATGAATCCTCTTTTGTGGTGCATACATTAGAAAAGTTAGCACAAATCAAAGGCGTGCCGTTTGAGAAAATGGCGCAAGTTGCCTCTGATAATTTTTATTCGTTGTTTCGGAAAGCCAGCGATAAGGGGAGGTACGAGTTTTAATGGAAAATAAGCTGATTATTTTGGGGGCGGGCGCAGCTCCCGGTGTGCCTTCTTTGGGAACGGGATATGGACGTTGTAATCCGGAAAACCCTAAGAACACACGCACACGTGCTTCAACTTATTTGGAATATAAGGGTGTGAAGTTTTTGATTGATACGGGGCCGGATATGCGTGCGCAGCTCATTGCTCAAAATATCAGAAATGTGGATGCCGTGCTTTATTCTCATTCTCATGCAGACCATTTGCATGGTATTGATGATTTGCGTGAGATTAACCGTATTAACCGTCAGAGTTTGGATATTTATGCCGGAAAATATACCATCAAGAAGATTGAACATCGGTTTGACTATTTGATTGCTTCCAAAAAATCAGCCAATAATGTTATCAGAAGACCAAGTTTGGTGATGAATGCCGTGAAAGCAAACAAACCCTTTTATATTAAGGGTGTGCGGATTGTGCCGATTAAACTTTTGAATCATTGCACGGAATGTTATGGTTATGTGTTTGATGACGGGGAATATGTGCATATTGCTGATTTTAAGATGTTGGCCTCAAGTGCGTATAAGATGATTAAGAAAAAGCCGAAACTTATGGTAATTCCGCTGACTTTGCCTGAAGGTGCCGTTCAGCATGCCAGCCTGGAGGAGGTTATGGATGTGATTGAGAAGATTCAACCGGAAAAAGTGGTTATCAATCATATGGCAAATGAGTGTGATTATGACAAAATCAATGAAATAACCCCAGGTTTTGTACGACCGGCGTATGATAATTTGGTAGTTGAGTTTTAGTTTGAGTGAAGGGAAAGAATAATATGTTATGTATTTATCATTTGGCAGACCATGACGGAAAAGGTTCTGCAGCTGTTGTGCGCAGTGTTTATCCTGAAACGGAATTCTTGGGTATTAATCACGATATGAAAATTCCGTATGAGGAGATTGAAAAGCACGATAAAATTGTTATCTGCGATTATGCTCTGCCGGTTGATTATATGTTTGAGCTGAACAAGACCAAAGATATTACGTGGATTGATCATCATGCTTCGGTGATTGAGGAATATGAGCAGAAGATGCAGACCGGAGAATATGAGGCTATTAAAGGATTAAGGCGTTCAGGGACGGCGGCTATGGTTCTTTGTTGGGAATATTTTTATCCTGATAAACCTTTGCCGGAAGGAGTTAAGCTTTTGGGTTTGAATGATGTATTTGATTTAAGAGACCCAAGAGTGCGGCCGTTTGAGTTTGCTTTTCAGTCTTTGGGAACAAATAAGCCTGGTGATGAGATTTGGGTTAAGTTGTTCAATGATGAGCTTGATATTGCTTCTATTGTGGAAAAAGGTGATGCGATTTTGTCTTGGATTAAGATGCGCAATTATCGTTTGGTCAGAAGCATTGCTTTTGAAAGTGAGGTTAACGGGCTGAAATGTATTTGTGCCAATATGCCGCAGGGATATTCCGACTTCTTTGATTCTATTGAAAATGTGTTGGATTATGATGTGCGGATTAATTTCTTTATGAACAAAAATAATAAGTGGAATTTGTCTTTTTATACTTATAAGGACGGAATTGATGTTTCAAAACTGGCAGCAAGCATGGGCGGCGGCGGTCATACAAGAGCGGCCGGAGCATCTAATTTGCCCGAACTGCCAGAGTTTTTGCGTCAAGGTAAATAATTAAACATAATTATTGAGGAGAATTGAAATGCGTTTTGATTACTATATTCCGACAAAAATTATCTTCGGTAAGGGGAGATTGGAAGAATTGGCAACGGAAAATTTGCCGGGGAAGAAAGCATTGATTGTGATTACAAACGGAAAATCAATGAAAAAATTCGGTTATTTGGAACGTGTTGAAAAGTATTTGGCGCAAAACGGTGCTACATCTGTTTTGTTTGACAAGGTTTTGCCAAACCCGACTTTGGCTCATGTTATGGAAGCCGCAGAGCTCGCCAGAAAAGAAGGTTGTGATATGGTTATCGGCCTGGGCGGCGGCAGCGCCATAGATTCTGCTAAGTCTATTGCCTTGATGGTACATAATGACGGAAATTATTGGGAATATGTTAAAGGCAGAAAGCCGGAAAAAAAGATTGTGCCGGTTATTGCCATTCCGACAACAGCCGGTACGGGAACAGAATCTGATCCGTGGACGGTTATTACCAACACAGATACTAATGAAAAAATCGGTTATGGTATTCCGGAGTTGTTCCCCGTATTGTCCATTGTAGATGCTGAATTGATGCTTTCCGTTCCTTCGGCTTTGACCGCTTATCAGGGAATGGATGCCTTTTTCCATTCCGCCGAGGGATATTTGGCTAAAGCGGCTCAGCCGGCGAGTGATGCTTTTGCATTAGATTCTATTCGTCGCATTACCAAATATTTGCCCAAAGCCGTTAAAGACGGCAGCGATATGCAGGCTCGCGAAGAGTTGGCTTGGGCGAGCACACAGGCGGGTATGGTTGAGAGCACGTCTTGTTGTATTTCCGAGCATTCCATGGAGCACGCTTTGTCTGCTTATTATCCGGCTTTGCCGCATGGCGCGGGTTTGATTGCTTTGTCTGTGCCGTATTTTTCACATATGCTGAAAAAAGGCGGACAAGTTGTGGCTGAACGCTATATGGATATGGCTAAAGCTATGGGTGAAGAAAATGTTAAGTCTCCGGAGGCATTTATTGAGGCTTTGAAAAAGCTGATTAAAAATATCGGAATGGATGGGCTTAAACTTTCCGAGTGGGGCCTGAAAAAAGAAGATGACCTTAAATTAGCTAAAAATTCTTTTGAAGCTATGGGGTCTTTGTATGAGCTTGATCCGATTGAGCTCAATGAAGAAGATGCTCGTTTGATTATTAACGAAGCGATTAAATAGCTTAATATAATTCGGAAAAAAAAGGTTGTTTTCGGGTGGAAACAACCTTTTTTTGCTTGAGAAATTGTGCATTTGTTGTAAAATCGGCGCGTTATAAGCATAAAAATTAAAAAAAAATAATGGAGAAAAACTTTATGTCTAAGATTTTGATTACGTCTGCTTTGCCTTATGTAAACGGTGTGCCGCATTTGGGGCATATGGTTGGTTGCTTGTTGCCTTCTGATGTTTATGCAAGGTTTATGCGAATGATGGGACATGAGGTTTTGTATATCGGCGGTACGGATGAACACGGAACTCCATCTGAGGTCGGTGCGGCTAAAGAAGGCATGAGTGTTGAGGCTTATTGTGATAAATATCATGCAAGACACAAAAAAACTTATGATGATTTTGAGTTGTCTTTTGATTGTTTCGGTCGCTCAAGCAGTGAGCAAAACAAAGAGCTAGTTTATCATATCTTTGACCAGTTGGACAAGAATGGTTTTATTGAAGAGCGGGTTATTAAGCAACTTTATTCCATTGATGATGAGCGCTTTTTGCCGGATAGATATGTTACGGGAACTTGTCCGCACTGTGGTTATGAAAAAGCGCGTGGTGACCAATGTGAAAACTGCACAAAGGTTTTGGAACCAACCGAACTGATTAATCCGCGCAGTACAATTTCGGGAAGTACGAATCTGGAGGTTCGCGAAACCAAGCATTTGTTCCTGAAACTGCCGAAAATTGAGGAAAAATTAGCCGCATGGGTTAAGTCTAAGGAGCCTTTCTGGCCGGATATGGCTTATTCTATCGCACAAAAATGGCTTAAGGAAGGTTTGCAAGAGCGTTGTATTACACGTGATTTGAAATGGGGTTTTCCGGTTAATCGTCCGGGTTTTGAAAATAAGGTCTTTTATGTGTGGTTTGATGCGCCAATCGGGTATATCGGCATTACCAAACAATGGGCTGATGAAAAACCGGAAGAGCGTAGTTGGAAAGAATGGTGGCTTGATGTCAAAGATGTTCGGTATGTGGAATTTATGGGCAAGGATAATGTGCCGTTCCATTCTATCTCTTTTCCTGCGACTTTGCTCGGTACGGGCGAAAACTGGACAATGGTTGATTATTTGAAAGGTATGAGCTACCTGACTTATGAAGGCGGAAAGTTCTCAAAGTCCGAGAATAGAGGAATCTTTGCCGAAGATGCGGTTAAGGAATTTCCGGCAGATTATTGGCGTTATTGGCTGATGGCAAATATTCCCGAAGGTTCAGATGCTTCTTTTGATTTTGATTTGTTCTCCGGTGTGGTTAATAAAGACCTGAACGGCGTGTTGGGTAACTTTGTATCCCGCGTGTTGAAGATGACTGCATCTAAGCTTGGCGAGGAAGTTCCTGCCGGCGGAGAGATGACAGAAGTTGAACTTGAGCTTATTAAAACTTTGCAGGAAAGAACGGATAATTATCTGAAATATATGGAAGATATGGATTTCCGCAAAGCTATGAACGAGTTGCGCGCTATTTGGGTAGAGGGAAACAACTATATCTCTACAACCGAGCCGTGGACTGTTATTAAGGAAGATAAAGACAGAGCTGCCGCTATTTTGCGTGTTTGCATCAATCTTATTCGCATTTTTGCAATTTTGAACTATCCGATTATGCCGAAAATTTCGGAGCAAATGTTGGCTCGTTTGGGGTTGGGCATTGCAGATATGCCGGAATTGAAGAATTTTGACATTAGTAAGGAAATTGAGGTTTTGAAGCCCGGACATAAATTTGTGGTCGGAGAGGCTTTGTTTGAAAGAATTTCTCCGGAAAAAACTCAGGAACTCAAAGATAAATACGGAAGTGAGAAAAAATGAGACGCAGAAGTAATCGCGACTATTTTGGACCGATGACCGGCTTTAAGGGATTTTTGCATAGAGTGGCAATGATTTTGCTTTATCCTCTTCGTAAGCCTTTAATCTTTATTCCGGTGCTGATTTTGATGTATTTGATTCCGACATTTATCGGCTCTAAGCCTTCGGAAGTGCATCTTTGGTACTGGAACAAAATTAAAAATGGTTATAATTTTGTGGCTGAAACTGTTTCGGATAAGGTTAAGCCGATTGTCGGAAAAACAGAGGTGTTGATGCCTGAATTGGGTGGCAAAATGTTGCCTGAAAGAGGTATTGATCAATTGGTTGGGACTAAGCAAAAAGCTATTCGCAGACAGATGTTTGAAAAAGCAAAATCTGCTCCCGTAGTTGTTGATATTTTGGAAAACCAAGAAGTTGTCTCTGTTGAGGAAGCGAAGAAAGAACAAGCTTTGATGCAAGCTGAAAAAGCAGAGGTTAATACGGAAGTGGTTGCGGAAGATGCTGGTGTTCAATCTGAAAACAAAAAAATAGTCGTTTCAGAAACATTACCTTTAATTTATGTTAAAAATCAGGTTGCTATTAGCGGTTCAGCTGTTGTTCAGAACGCCAATGAGATGATTGTTAACGGAACATATATTTTCCTTTATGGTATTTATGTTGACCCGAATTTATCCAAAGGTATTGAGGCCAAAAAGTTTTTGGAAGAAATGGTTAAGGGTAAGACGGTTCATTGTAATATTGTGGCATATACATATCAAGAAGTGGCGACAGCTCTCTGCGAGGTGGATGGTCAAAGTATTAACCAAAAGATGGTTGATGATGGGCTTTCCAAAAACGTTGCATTATAAAGGGTAGGGCAGATGTGGCAGCCGGTTTTGATGATTAACGGTTATCTTATTAGCGTTTTGGGAGTGGCGATGCTGTTCCCTGCGATAATTGATATGTTTTATACCGGAGCAAAATGGTCGCCGTTTATTACATCTTCTATGGTTTCTTTATTTATCGGCGTTTCGTTGTTTCTTGGAAATCGGACAAGAATTGAAAAGATTAGTTTGCAGCAAGGATATTTGTTGACAACCATCAGCTGGGTTTCTTTGACACTTTTGGCGGCTTTGCCTTTTATGTTATTTGGGATTGTTCCCGGTTTTGCAGATGCTCTATTTGAAGCTATGTCGGGACTGAGTACAACAGGTGCAACAGCTATTAAAGATTTGGAAGTCTTGCCAAAATCTATTTTGTTATGGCGCTCTATGCTGAATGGCTTAGGAGGAATAGGTATTGTTATTTTTGCCGTGGCTTTGCTGCCATTTTTGGGAATTGGCGGTATGCAGATTTTTCAACGTGAAAATTCTGACTTAAATGATAAATTTATGCCAAAATTCAATTATATAGCCAAAAGAATTTTAATCGTTTATTTCTTTTTGTTATTTGCTTGTGCCGTATGCTTATGGTTGGCCGGAATGAGTATCTTTGAGGCGCTTAATTATGCTATGTCGTCTATTGCAACAGGTGGTTTTGCTACAAAAAATGCGTCGGTTGGTTATTATGATAGTGTCAGCATTGAGATGATATTGACCTTGTTCATGTATTTAGGCGCTTTGCCGATGACTTTTTATATTTTATTGGTGCAAAAGAGGGAAATCCATTCTCTGAGGTCTACGCAGGTTGTGGCTTTTACTAAGATTTTGTTCTTTTATATTTTATTTACGGCCATATGGCTGACTTATGATGATGTTTATGAAAATTTTTGGCAGTCTTTGCGATATGCTACATTTAATATTGTCTCTATTGTTACAACAACGGGTTATGTATCAACAGATTATATGAAATGGGGGCCATTGGCCGGTACTCTCTTTATTATATTTGCAATGACAGGTGGCTGTACCGGCTCTACTTCAGGTTCTGTTAAGGTGTTTAGATGGCAAGTTGTTTGGGCTTATTTGAAACAGTCTCTTATTGTGGCTACAGAGCCGAATCGGGTTGTGCCGATTAAAATCGGTAAGTTGGCCACAGGTGGTTCTATTGTGTCTTCCGTATTTGTATTTTTGAGCGCATTTATGGGAACTTTGGTTGTCCTTACAATCTTGGTGGCTATGACCGGATTAGATTTTGAAACAGCATTTAGTGCCGTTGTTGCTTGTATTACAAACTCAGGTCCGGGAATTGGTCCGATTGTGGGGCCAGCCGGAACTTTTGCGCCGCTGTCTGATTTTGCTAAATATATGTTGGTTTTGGCAATGTTGCTTGGTCGTTTGGAAGTTTTGACCGTATTGGTAATCTTTACGAAAAGTTTTTGGCGAAATTAAGTTTAGATATGAAAAAAAAGAGCACCTTTTCAGGTGCTCTTTTTTTTAGTCTTCGTTGATGGCTTCGGGTTCGTCATCACCTATCATTTCTGTGGTGAGATGTCCTGCGTCGGCGCGAATCTTATTTTCAATCTCTTCGGCAACGGCAGGGTTGTCTCTTAAGAAGAGCTTGGCATTCTCACGGCCTTGGCCGAGTTTTTCTCCCTTATAAGAGAACCAAGCACCGGCTTTTTCAACAATTCCGGCTTTAACACCGAGGTCAATCAGCTCACCTGTTTTGGAGATGCCTTCGCCATACATGATGTCAAAGTCAACGATTTTGAACGGAGGAGCAACTTTGTTCTTAACAATTTTGACTCTGGTTTGGCTACCGATAACATCTTCTTTATCCTTAATGGAGCCGATGCGGCGGATGTCCATGCGAACAGATGCATAGAATTTCAGTGCATTACCGCCGGTTGTGGTCTCGGGATTGCCAAACATAACACCGATTTTCATACGGATTTGGTTGATGAAAATAATCAGTGTGTTTGAGCGAGAAACTGTGGAGGTCAATTTACGCAAAGCTTGGCTCATTAGTCTGGCTTGCAGGCCCATATGAGAATCGCCCATTTCGCCTTCAAGTTCGGCTTTGGGAACCAGCGCGGCAACAGAGTCTACGACCAGAACATCAATCGCGCCGGAGCGAACCAAGGTATCAGCAATTTCAAGAGCTTGTTCGCCGGCATCAGGTTGAGAAATGAGCAGATTGTCAATGTCAACGCCGATTTTCTTGGCATAAGATGGGTCAAGAGCATGTTCGGCATCAATGAAAGCGCAAGTTCCGCCTTTTTTCTGGGATTGTGCAATGACGCTCAAAGCCAAAGTTGTTTTACCTGAGCTCTCAGGACCATAAATTTCAATAATACGGCCTTTGGGCAAGCCTCCGATACCCAAGGCAATGTCTATGCCTAAGGAACCGGTTGAGATGGCTTCAATGTCTACATTCGGGTTTTGACCAAGGCGCATAATAGAGCCTTTGCCAAAAGCGCGTTCAATTTGGCTTAATGCCGCGTCTAGGGCTTTATCTTTTTCCATGTCGTCTCTCTTCCTGTAACGATTAGTTAATTTCTGATTCCTACTATCACTCTTATTCTTTTAAAAGACAATTTGAGCATTGCAGTTATCCCTTGGAAAATACAATGTACTACTTTTGTTCTTTTTGCAAGAACTTTTTTTGACTTTAGTAAAAATAATTTTATTTGCGTTTTTCGGGCTTGCCGGCGATGATGATTTTTTTAAGAGAGCGCTTGTCAAGCTGTTGATATTCCTCTAAAGCAGCGGTAACGACAGCGCCGAAAATGACCACAGCCCAAGCCAGATACATCCAGATAAGAAAGACGGGTAGGGTAGCTAAAGCGCCGTACAAGGTTTTGTAAGTTGCGGCTTTTATCATGAAATAGGCGAATCCTTTGCGGAGAAAGGCAAACATAATAACGGCAACCAGAGAACCGACGAAAGCGTTGCCGATTTTGATTTTTTTGTTGGGAACCAAAACATATACCAAGACCAACAAAAGCATTGTTATCATTGACGGGATGAGCTTGCTTATGAGAATCTCTGTTGCGGCTATGTCTTGCGGCATAAATTTTTGCAGGGTAAACAAGTATCCGCGCATGGAGAAGGCTGTGCCTAAAAGCAGGGGGCCTAAGGTGATGACCGTCCAATAAAGCGTAATCTTTGTTGTCAAGCGGCGCGGACGTGTTACTTTAAATATGAAATTCAGACTGTTTTCAATAGTGGAGAGCATCAAAATGGCCGTGATGGCAATACTGACAACGCCGATGGTGGTCAGTTGCGCTGAGGCGTCAATGAATTCTATCAGATATTGGCTGACCTCTTGTTCAATCGTTGGAACAAAGTTGCGCAGCAAAAAGTCTTGGATTTGTTCTTTGACACTATCAAAAACAGGAAAAGCGGAGAAAACAGATAAGCCGATGGCAAAAAGCGGAACAATGGCGATAAGCGAAGTATAGCTTAGAGAGGCGGCGACGCGAAAAATTGTGTCGTTTTGGGCGCGGCGGCCTAAGAAAAACAAAAATTCTCTAATGGTTTCCGTGTGTTTGCGCAGTTTGCTTTTAAGTTCGGTTTTCCAATACATACTGATTACCTGAAAAAAAATGTTTACAAAGAATGTTTAATCTAATAAAACGTCTATCAGAATTTGATTTTAATATATTTAATTTTTTTAATAAAGCAAAGGAAAATATTATGACAGGGACTACACCATTGATGGCCGGTAAAAAAGGTTTGATTATGGGCTTGGCTAATGATAAGTCCATTGCTTGGGGTATTGCTCAGGCTTTGGATGCTCAAGGCGCTCAAATTGCTTTCTCTTACCAGAATGAGGCTTTGGAAAAAAGAGTTAAGCCGCTTTCGGAAACTCTCCACTTTGAGCCGACTCTGATTAAGTGTGATGTTACCGACTCTGCCAGTGTGGAAGCTTGTTTTAAAGAGTTGGGCGAAAAATGGGGCAAAATTGATTTCGTGGTTCATGCTATTGCTTTTTCTGATAAAAACGAGCTCAAAGGCCGGACGATTGATACTACTTTGCAAAATTTCTTAAATACAATGCATATTTCTTGCTATTCTTTCTTGGAAACATGCCGTTGCGCTGCTCCGATTTTGAATGATGGCGCAGGTATTGTTACCTTGACTTATTTGGGCGGCGAGAGAACTTTGCCAAATTATAATATTATGGGTGTGGCTAAAGCCGCTTTGGATGCCGCTGTTCGCTATGCTGCTGTTGACCTCGGTGTTCAGAATGTTCGCGTTAATGCTATTTCTGCCGGTCCGATTAAGACTTTGGCTGCTTCCGGTATCGGTGATTTCCGCAAGATTTTGCGTTGGAATGAGCTCAATGCTCCTTTGAAACGCAATGTTACGCAAGATGAAGTCGGTCGCGCCGCATTGGCTTTGTTATCTGATTTGGGAATGGGTATTACGGGCGAAGTTTTGCACGTTGATGCCGGTTACCATTCAATCGGTATGGTAGCTTTGGACAAGGCTCATGAATCAGCTGAGGTTTTGGCTGAATTTTAACTTGAGTTTTAAGTCATAATCTTTATATTAAAAGCCATTGGCCTTGTCGGCTGATGGCTTTTTTATGAAAGTATGAGAAAATGAATCAGATTGAAACGCCTTTTCCGGCCTTGAAAACAAACAGAAAAAAAGCTTTGGCTACCAAAATTTTGGTGAAATCGGTGGTCTATTCGTTTGCTCTGTTCGGTTTGTTGTTTATTGTTTTGCTTTTGTTTGTACTGAATATGCTCAGACAAGATGATTTTGTGGCGGCTGAAGTGCCGGATAAGACTATCTTAGTTGTGGATTTTAATGAAAATTATCCGGAAACGCGTAGTGATGATTTGTTTACGGAGTTTTCCGGTATTCCTTCTTTGTCTTTTTATGATTTGATTAAAGCTATTAATTTGGCTGCTTTAGACCCTAAAGTGAAGGCTTTTGTCGGCAATGTGAGTGTTTCGGGACTCGGTATGGCACAGATTGGGGATTTGCGCGAGGCAGTTAAGGTTTTTCGCAGTACCGGTAAAAAAGCTTATCTTTACTCAACGGGATTCGGCAGTTTTGGGCAGGGTATGCGCGAATATTATTTGGCAACGGCTTTTGATGAAATTTGGATGCAGCCGACAACAGAGGTCGGAATTACGGGGGTGAGCATTGAAGTTCCGTTTGTCAGAGGGCTGTTGGATAAATTTGGAATAAGGCCGGAGTTTTATGCCAGACATGAATATAAAAATGCGGCTGCGTCGCTTTTGAACAAGGAATTTAGCAAAGAATATCGGAGTGAGATGAAAAAGCTTGGCGGCGGTATCTTTGAAAAGATGGTTGAGGGTATGGCTGAAGCCAGGGGTATTAAAAAGTCTGAAATTGAAAAGGCTGTTGATGATGCTCCGATTACGGCAGAAAAAGCTTTGGATTTGAAATTGATTGATAAAATTGCCTACAAGCCCGATTTGATAGAGCAAGTGATGAATGATACTAATGCCGAAATGGTTAATGTGTTGGATTATGCACTTAGTATTAAAGAAGGCAAAAAAAATCGTCCGACAGTGGCTTTGATGGTTTTGGAGGGGATGATTACGGAAGGCGAGAGTGTGTCTAGCCCGTTGCAAGGCGAGGCGGTTGTCGGTGCTGATACAATTGCTCGGCAACTTGATGAGATTGCGCAAGATGAAAATGTTAAGGCTTTGGTTTTGCGTGTTAATTCTCCCGGAGGAAGTTATACAGCCTCTAATGAGATTTGGTATGCCATTATGCGTCTAAAAAAGCAGAAAATGATTCCCGTGGTTGTATCTATGGGGGATTATGCCGCATCGGGCGGATATTTTGTGGCTTTGGCCGGAGATTATATTATTGCCGAACCTCTTACAATTACCGGTTCAATCGGTGTCTTGGGTGGTAAGATGGTTTTGAGCGAGCTTTGGAAAAAGCTTGATATCAATTGGGGAGAGATAAAATTCGGTAAAAATGCCGGAATTTTGAGTTCTAACCACGTCTTTACACCGGCGGAAAAAGCCATATTTAATCGCTCTTTGGATAATATTTATAAAGATTTTATGGAAAAGACCGCAACAATCAGGGATATTAACCCTAATGAGATGGATCGTTTGGCACGCGGCAGAGTTTGGTTGGGGCAAAACGCCGTTGATAACAAATTGGTAGATGCGTTGGGCGGAATTAATGCTGCTGTGGCAAAAGCCAAAGAATTGGGCGGAATTGAGCCGAAAACACGCTTTAACATCACTTATTATCCAAAACGCAGAAGTTTTCAGGAAAAGTTGGCTCAAATGCTCGGAAATGGTCCGAAAATTTCTGTTAATAAGGTTGTTAATGATTTTGGCTTTGAGGCCAATGATATTAATATGTTGAAAAGAATGAGGTATGAAACGGTGTTGCCGCCGTTTAAAATTGTTTATTAAGAGGAAAAAAATATGGCTATTGATACTGAAACCGTGAAAAGGGTGGCTTTTTTGTCACGCCTGAGAGTGGACGAAGATAAAATTGTGGAAACTGAAGAAGAATTTAATAAAATCCTTAATTGGGTTGAACAACTGAATGAAGTTGACACAGATAATGTGGAGCCGCTGGTTTCGGTTAACCAAACGAATTTGGAATGGCGTCAAGATGTGGTTAATGATGGTGAAAAAGCCGAAGAAGTGTTGAAAAATGCGCCAATGTCCGAGTTTGGATATTTTGTTGTGCCGAAGGTTGTGGAGTAGGGAAGATGACGGATTTAACAAAACTGACAATTGCTGAAGCCTTGAAGGGGCTTAAAGGTAAAGAATTTAGCTCTGTGGAGCTGACAAATGCTTATGTTGAGCAGATGCAAAGCCACCGCAACCTTAATGCTTATGTTTTGGAAACACCAGAGAAAGCCTTGGAACAAGCCAAAATCTCCGATGAAAAGTATAAGAACGGCACGAACGGAGCTTTGGAAGGTATTCCGCTTGGTGTTAAAGATTTGTTCTGCACCAAGGGTATTCGCACCACGGCTTGCTCGCATATCTTAGATGGTTTTGTGCCGGAGTATGAATCAACGGTTACGCAAAAATTGTTAGATGCCGGAGCTTCTTTCTTGGGCAAGCTTAATATGGATGAGTTTGCTATGGGCGGAAGTAATGAGACAAGTTATTACGGACCGGTGGTTAACCCTTGGAGTAAAGATAAGTCCTTAGTTGCCGGAGGTTCTTCCGGAGGTTCGGCTGCGGCTGTTGCTGCCAATATTTGTGCGGCAGCTACGGGAACGGATACCGGCGGTTCTATTCGTCAACCTTCAGCTTTTTGCGGTGTGACGGGAATTAAACCAACTTATGGTCGTTGTTCTCGCTATGGTATTATGGCTTTTGCTTCATCCTTAGACCAAGCAGGACCGATTGCTAAAGATGTTCGTGATTGTGCAATTTTGCTTAAGGCGATGTCCGGTTATGATAATAAAGATTCAACCTCAGCAAAAGTTGATGTGCCTGATTTTGAAAAATTCTTGGGACAAGATGTTAAGGGTATGAAAATCGGTATTCCGGCAGAATATAGACCGGAAGGACTAAACGCAGAAATTGCAGCTGTTTGGGATAAAGGTATTGAGATGCTCAAAGCACGCGGGGCCGAGATTGTTAATATATCTTTGCCACATACGAAGTATGCTTTGGCAACTTATTATATTATTGCTCCGGCGGAAGCTTCTTCAAATTTGGCTCGTTATGATGGTTTGCGTTATGGTTTGCGTGTGCCGGGTGAGCATTTGGATAATATGTACATCAACAGCCGTTCGGAAGGTTTTGGGCGGGAAGTTAAACGTCGTATTATGATTGGTACATATGTTTTGTCTGCCGGATATTATGACGCTTATTACCTGAAAGCACAGAAAGTTCGCCGCCTTATCCGTGATGACTTTATGAAGGCTTTTGAAAAATGTGACGTGATTTTGACGCCGACGGCACCAACGCCTGCTTTCCCGATTGGCGACAAGTCTATGCAAGAGAATCCGATTAATATGTATTTGAACGATGTCTTTACGGTTTCAATAAGTTTGGCGGGGTTGCCGGCCATGAGCTTGCCTGCAGGTTTGTCTGCCGAAGGGTTGCCTTTGGGGTTGCAGGTTATCGGAAAAGCGTTTGACGAAGGTGCGGTTTTCAAAACAGCATCGGCCTTGGAAGAAGATATTAAGTTTGTGAGGAAGTAAAAATGGCTGGATATATTATTGAAACAAAAGAAAACAAATGGGAAGTTATCTGTGGTTTGGAAATCCATTGCCAGATTATTTCTAAGTCTAAGATGTTCAGCGGTGCCTCCACGGTTTTCGGAGCTGATGCTAATGAGCATGTGTCCTTTGTTGATGCGGGAATGCCCGGAATGTTGCCGGTCTTGAACGAAAAATGTGTTCATCAGGCGGTTAAGACTGGTTTGGGATTAAACGCTAAAATCAACAAATATTCGCAATTTTCTCGCAAAAACTACTTTTATGCGGATTTGCCGCAGGGCTATCAGATTACGCAATTCCAATATCCGATTGTCGGTGAAGGAAAAGTTCTTATTAATCTGGAAGACGGAACAACCAAAGAAATTGGTATTGAGCGTATGCATATTGAGCAGGATGCCGGAAAGTCCATTCATGATATCGACCCGAAAAAGACCTTTATTGACTTGAACAGGGCAGGGGTCGGTTTGATGGAAATTGTTACAAAGCCTGATTTTCGTTCTCCCGAAGAAGCCGGTGCCTTTTTGAGAAAACTACGCTCTATTGTTCGGTATTTGGAAACTTGTGACGGAAATATGGATGAAGGCTCTATGCGTTGCGATGTTAATGTTTCGGTTCGCAAAGTCGGTGAGGAAGGCTATAGAACGCGTTGCGAGATGAAAAACGTTAACTCGGTTAAATTTGTGATGGCAGCCATTGAAAACGAGGCCAAACGTCATGTCGAAGTTTATGAAAACGGCGGAAAAATTGAGCAGGAGACGCGTCAGTTTGACCCATTAACGGGACAAACAAAAGTTATGCGCAAGAAAGAGTTTGCCCATGATTATCGTTATTTCCCTGAGCCGGATTTACCGCCTTTGGTCTTGACCGACGAATATATTGAGGATATTCGCAAAGAGATGGTTGAGCTTCCCGATGCTAAAAAAGCACGTTTTATCAAAGACATGGGCTTGACCCCTTATGATGCTGATATTTTGTGCGAAAACAAGGAAGTAGCCGCTTTCTTTGAAAAGGCAGCTCAGGGGAGTGATGGCAAAAAGGTAGCTAACTGGATTATGGGTGATTTCTTCGCAATGCTGAAAGCACGCCATCTGGAGCTTGAACAAAGCCCGATTAAGCCTGAGAATATCGGAAAACTGGTTAACCTGATTAACAGCAATGTTATTTCGGGAAATATCGGTAAGGAAGTTTTCCAGATTATGGCCGAAACAGGTGAAGAGCCTGAAAAAATCGTTGAGGAAAGGGGACTTAAACAGGTTACGGATACCGGCGCAATTGAGGCTATTGTTGACCAAGTGATTGCGGATAATCCGGATAATGTTGCCGCATATAAGGCTGGTAAAACAGCATTGGCCGGATGGTTTGTCGGGCAGGTTATGAAGGCCTCAAAAGGTAAGGCAAACCCAGGAATCGTTAACAAAATGATTGCTGAAAAGCTGAAGTAATCTTCTTGGGGCGGCATTCCACCGCCCCAGATTTTTCTTTGGAATGAATATGGATTTTTTAGAGTTTTTGAAAAATTATCAAGCCTTTAATGAAGAGGAAGAAGTTGAGCGTAAGGAAATTGTACAATTTGTGCAAGCTTTCGGCGATAAATCTTACGATAGAGATAATTTGGTCGGGCATTTTTCTTCTTCGGCGTGGATTGTGAACAAAGATCGCAGTAAGGTTTTGATGATTTATCATAATATGTATAAAACTTGGGCTTGGGTCGGCGGACATGCGGATGGAGACAAAGATTTGCTTCATGTGGCTTTGAAAGAGACGCAAGAAGAAACAGGGTTAAAAAATGTTAAGCCGGTCTTTGATGTGCCAATAGATTTGAATATGATGGTGGTGCATAACCACTATAAACGCGGTGTTTTTGTGCCGCGGCATTTGCACCCGAATGTGGTTTATTTGTTGGAAGCAGACGAAAATGAGCCAATCCGTATCAAGGAAGATGAAAATTCTGCCGTTGGTTGGCTTGCGTTTGATGAGGTTAAAGACTATGTAACAAATGAGTACACCATAGTTTATTATCAACGCATTATGGAAAAAATAAGAAAATATAAGTGGTAGGTAAAAATGAGCAGTGTTTTTATGCAAGGATTGTTGGCATCTTTAGTCGCCGGTTTGGTTACGGGCGTTGGCGGTTTTATGATATTTTTGAAGAAAAAATACACCCAAGACAATATTAACTGTATGCTTAATATTGCAGCTGGGGTTATGTTGGCAGCTTCATTCTTTGGGCTCTTGGTGCCTTCCATGCATAAGATTACGACTTTTCATCCAGATATTCATATTGCCGGATTTTGGTTCTGTGGGGCTGTTTTTGTCGGTGTGGCTTTGGTTTGGCTGTTGAATGACCTTTTGCCGCATGAACATAATAATATGGGTTTGCATGGTTTGCATTTTACACTCAAAAAGGCTTGGCTCTTTATTATTGCCATCACACTTCACAAACTTCCCGAAGGTTTGGCTGTTGGTGTCGCTTACAGTGCCGAGGACTTTATGAATCCGGATAGTTTGGTTATCGGTATTGCCGTACATAATATTCCTGAAGGTTTGACAATAGCCATTTCTTTGGTGGCGGCAAAATGTTCTAAACTCAAAGCGGCGACAACAGCATTGCTTATCGGTATGGTGCAGCCTTTGGGAGCGTTGCTTGGGTTGTTGACAATGGGTTTGAGTGATAAAATTGTGCCTTTGGGAATGGCAATGGCCGGCGGAACACTCTTGTTTGTGGTTATTAACGAAATTTTGCCCGAAACCTATGGTATTAAACAAACCGAAAAATCTGCATTCGCGGTGTTTGCCGGTTTTATCTTTATGACATATATCAGTATGGTTATGGAATAAGATGTGGGTTCTGTTTACACTCTTAACCAGCTTTTTTAATGCGGCTTATTTTCTTCTTAATCAGAAAATGGCGATGAGTGCGGCTTTGTTTATGGTTTATCGCGGATGGGCTGTCTTCTTTATGCTTTTGCCATTTGTTTTTTTCTTTGAGCCGATTGAAAATTGGGAGTTTTATGCTTTGTGCGTGGTGCAGGGGGCTTTGGTGGCTTATGCTGACGGGCGCTTCTTTGCAACCTTGCGGCGCTTTGGCGCAGAAGTGGCGACTTCCTTGCAACCTTTTTCTATCGGAATAACTTTTGTTTTATGGCTCATTATTGCGCCGTCTACAATTTTTGTTTATTTGCAAAAGCCGATGGAGGCCTTGTTTATTGTTTTGGCCTTGGCGGGAATTGTTGTCTCCGTCAGGTTGTTTAACAAGAGCAAGGTTAGTATGCAGGCGCTGAAATTTGTGATTTCGGCTCTTGTGGTCGGGGCAATATGCGATATCGTCAACAAAAAAGCTATGAGCTACGGGCAGGGAGATGTTGTTTCGGCAAGTTATTTCTATGTTTTGCTGATTGCTTTGGTGGCCGGAGTTATCAATTTTATTGTTTATTTGCGTCAAGATGGAACGCTTAAACAAGCGGTTGCAAAGCAAAATCTTAAATATTTGCCTGTGTTTTTGCTTTTAATCGGTTGTAATGTCAGTAAAAATTTTGCGATGTATTATGCTTTTAATCCGTCTTATGTCGCGGCTTTGCTTTATATCTATATTTTGTGGATTGCAGGCTATAATTGGATAAGGGCAAAAATGGTGCCGGATATGGTTTATAATCGGATGAATGTTAAGGCGGCAGCTTTGCTGCTTTGTTCCGTTGTGGTTTTGATTTTGGCTGCTGATTAAAAAATGTTGAGAATTATTATTTTTGCTATTGACGTTGAGGGAAACATAATATAAATATAACTCCGTTACCGAAATTGGAGAGTTGGCAGAGTGGTAATGCAGCGGATTGCTAATCCGTCATCCTGTTAAAGGGATGCACAGGTTCGAGTCCTGTACTCTCCGCCATTAAAATCGTCGCAAGACGATTTTTTTTTACTGTAAATTTTCTTAGGATTTAAGTTTGTTAAACGAAAAACAACTGAAAAGTAAACGTGATTTACTGATGGCTTACGGACAATATGCCGCTTATGTTCGTAAGTTTGATGATGTCTTGCATAATGTGCCTAAGGAAGTTTTTGCAAATGCAAAATTTAGAGAAGAGTTTGGTTGCGATATCGTTCAGCTTAAAATGTTTCCATGGGTTTTTAGTCAAGCAAACTCAGGTGAAAAAGAAGATTTTGATAATTTGCTGCAAAATGAAAATCCGCAAAACTACGATGATTGTTGCTATGTTAGTTTGAATCAGATTACGACAGGTGGGGGGAGAAAAGGTGATTTTGTCGCCGTACCTTATGGTATGGGATATAAGGCTGAGTTTTTCTCTTTTCCGAATCCTGTTGAGCGATATTCATCTCTTTATTTTTCTAAAACCCTTCTAAAAGATACAAAATTCATTATTGATGGAGATATTCGTTGTGTTTATACGCCTGAATGTGGAGAGATGACTTTGGGTGAGGCTTTTGCAACACCTAAATTTAGAGAAAAATTTGCTTCAATGCTTAATATTGTTTCCGGCGGAATAGATTTTGAAAACGAAAATCAGGATATTACTAAGATTGTTACGGAAAGTTTGGCTTCAGATTATCTTAAGCCGATGGAAGCGACGATAGTTAAAGTTATGGCGCGTATGGCTGAAGCCGGACGAGATTTTTTGCAGGAAAATTATAAGCAAGAAGATGTTTTTGGCTCGGCAGAAAAAAACGGAATGATTGCTTCGGCTGAGAGATTTAAAGATTATATTAACATCCGAAATTTGCTCCATCATCAAAATGATTCTTTAACACAGTTTGGATATTTCTTTCCATCGCAAACAAATGCAGAGCGCAGAGAAGCTTATTTGGCTTCTTATCGTCGGGTTTATGGCAAAAACTTGTTTGGACGGGCGCAGTCTTATATAACGGTACTGAAAGACTTCAGAGGTTTGTTGCAAAAGATTTATCCTAATTTTTTGAGCAGACAGGAGCAAGAAAGTAACTCTAAGTTTGTGGCAAGGTTGAAAGATTATGCGCGTAAGAATCCTGAGCAAAAACTTGTTGTGGAGCTTAATTATCCCTATAAAAATGATAAAAGCGAACAATTGCTGAAAAATGTGATGAAGTTGTTTCCTGAGGCTTTGGTCGTAGATAATCCAAAGGTTAAGTATGCGGATTTGCAAGAAGAATTGTCCGGATATAATAATTTGGATGCTTTTTTACAAGCAAGTCAAGGCCTTGAAGGTTATATGAGCTTTTATTGTTTGACTCATGGCAAAAATTTGACGGCAATGAAAGCCGTAAATTTTTTGAAGGCAAAAAATGTTATAGATGAAACAACAGCTGAAAAACTTAAAAATTTCAGGGATTTGCGTAATCGTCTCAGCCATCAGTTTTTTACAACGGAACTTGCTGAGACGTTGCAATCCAATATGCCTGATTTTCAGAATCTGGTTGTTCAGGTTGGGCAGAATATTAGGGCTAATATGCCTAAAATCAAAAACCCAGAAGGAAATATTTTCTATTTTACTCATGCTGATGGAAAAGTTGTTGGTGTGGATTTTGGAGATAGGCGTATTATTAGCGTTAAGTATCCGGAAAAGATTGAGGAAAAAATTCCAGAAACACAAGGTCTGAAGGGAAAAGTACAAAAGCTCACTGACGGAACGATTATTGATGCCGAAAAGCAAAAGGTCGTTTTAGGAAATAAAGCTGTTTTGTATTATAATTCGGATAAACATTATAGTTTGATTTTGCAAGATAGTCAGGGAAAAGATGTAAAATTTTTGATGGATAAAAACTTTGTGGTCAAAACTTATGTTAATAACGGAAAAAGTATTGGCGTGAGCAGAGGTGATATGATAAAAATCGGCGCTTTTATGGTGGCTCTTGATAGTAGGGGGCGTTTGGCAAGATATTCATATAAAAATGAAAATCAGGCTAAGCAAAATGTGCTGTTTGATTCTTTCCAAAAAACAATTACGACAGAGGGTGGACTGGTTTTGGGCTTGAAAGATAATACTTGTTCGTTATTGGCTGATTTGAAAAAAACAAAAGAAAATGTCGGAAGGTAAACTTAATATTTATTCTTTTTTAATCCGGCAGGGTTATATATTTAGACGAATAAAACAAAAATCGTGAGGTTAGAATGAAAAAGATTGTATTGTTGGGAATGTTGGCTGTTTTGGCCGGATGTTCCGATTTGTCAAAGTTTACGACGGTGGACAGCAATGCTTCCGCTAAAACAAAAATGCGTGCTTGTATGGTGAGTGAGGCAAACAGCAAGTTTCAGGCCGGAACGTTGTTTACGAAAAGTGTGAGCGCTACCTCGGATGAAATTGTTAATACGTGTCTTAAAAAATTGGCTTTGCAGGCGGCGGGGATTAGCGAGGAATCGCAATCTACGGCGCAGACGATTATTAATAATCTGAAAAATATGGCCAATTAGGACTAAAAAGGATAAAAAAAAGACCGCTTTTTAATAAAAAAGCGGTCTTTTTTGTGTGGTAAGATGATTTTTTAGAACAAAATCATCTTAATTTCTTCTAAATCCAGCGGCTCGGAGGTGTAACCACGCCGGTGGATTTCTTCACATTGTTGCTGACGTTTGGGGCCTTCCCAAGCGTAGAGCTCGCGAGCTCCGTTTGCAAGATAGCAATATTCGGTTGGGTAGCATTCTCCGCCCAGAGCATCTTGTAAGGCTTCGGCATGGGCTTTGGAGCCGATAAAGTATGAGCTGGTCATACTCAATGCTTCAAACTCCAATTTGTTGCGTTTTGAGACGCAGTAAACTGCGTCTCTTAAAACGCAAGCACCAGGGTAATACAAGAAAAACATCGTACCGATGTTTTCTATGCGGCTGTTTTGTCCCATGTTTCTCTCAAAATCTTGTTTGATTTCAGAGAGTTTTTCTCTTTTTTCATTTAAGTCCATATTCTTATTTTTTATGGGTTAATAATATCGTTGTTTGAAGGAGATAATATCATATTTATTTGAGGTTGTAAATACAAAAAATAGACAAAAAGCTTGACAATAAGACTGAGAGAAGTAAATTATTGTCAAATAAAATTACGCATTATGGATACTAATACTATTAAAATTGATTTTTCAGAAGAAGTGTCGGTTGACACTATTCTGATGCCGATTTTTGACAAAAGTCAGAAATGTGTCGGTGGATTATTGTTTAAGGAAAAGAAGCCGGAGCGTAAAAAGTATATTTCCATTGAGGAGATGATACGCTTGGTCGGAGATTACAAAAGGCTTTTGCCTTTTGCTCAGAAAGCCTTGTTTAGAAAGTATTGCGGAAGTAGCGTCTCTGCTATGGAGATATCCCTTGGAGATACGGTCATTGCTTATGATATGTATTTGGATAAAGGGATGCAGGGATTGCATTATTGGAAGACAATCTCAGCCGCAGATTATGTTCTGGAATTTGAAGATTAAAAAGAAAAGCCCCAAAATACCGTTAGGTATTGAGGGGCTTTGTTGATTCTTGTTCGCTTAAATCCAAAAATATGTCAGGCAGCAGAGAATGTAGAACAACAGAAAATAAATGCCGCGGAGCCAGATTTTGGCATTTTGGATTTTGTCGGGAAGGGTGTAAAACAAAATGTAAACAATGACATACATCTTAAGTGCCGAAACAAAAATGTTCGGGAAGGGGTCTTGAAAATAGCTGCGGATGCCTTCAATGCTGATGTTTTGAAAAGATTCTAACCAGAAAATGGTTACGACAGAAGCTGTTCCGTAAGCAAAAATCCAGCTACCTAATAGAAAAACAAAAGCTCTTCTCATCAGGGGAAAATATTGTTTGAGTTTGTCCATGGTCTTTTCTCCAATTTTATCTGATAAAGTTATTATAAAGCAAGTTGATTAAATGATGGTTAAATTTAGAAATATTTATTACCATGTCTTCCAGAGGGTGCCTTGTACGGTTTGTCCGTTTTCGGTGCGGAGTGTGGTCTCCTGGCTTTTGATGTCTTTATATCCTGCTTTTTCTAAACATTCTTTAATGTATTGGGGGGTGTGGGCAAAGCGGCCGTTGGGTTGTAGAGCATAATCTTTCTCTGATTGCAGATTTTCGGTGGAAAAGGCCAGCTTTTGCGGAAAAACAGCCTTAAAAATTGGCAAAAGCTCGCCGATATAATTAAAGACATCGGCGGCAATAAACAAATCTGCCTGCGGTTTGTTTTGCAGATAAGACAAAATATCGGATTTTATCAGTTCTTGGTAGATTCCTTTTTCTTTGGCTCTTTGGAGCATTTTTTCGGAGATATCAACGCCGATAAGCTCGGTAGAAGGGGTTTTATAAACCATGCCAGCAAGCCCCGTGCCGCATCCCAAATCCACAATACGACCTTGAACATTCCCCGTAAAGTCTCTAAGGCTTCGGACAACGCCGTAATCAAGCTTTTGGAGAACCAGCTCGTAATTATCAGCGAAATTGTCAAAAAGCTTTTCAGCATAAATTTGAGTATTCTCAATGTCTTTTTCTCCTGTTAGGGCTGCTTTGGTATGAATGGCAAAAGTGTTATCTGGAGCCAGTTTATACCAATTTTGAGCAATTTTTTTTGCTGTTTCAATATCTTTTGCATATAAGAGGGTTAGAGTTTCAGCAATATTGACTGAAATTTCTTCTATTTGTGGAGCAAGGTTGAAAGCATTGAAAAATAATCCCAATGCCTCTTCATATTCGCCTAAATCTTTTAAGATTATGCCCAGATTGTTGCTAATCTCGGGCTGAGCAGGGTTGATAATTACGGCAGAGCGATATTCTTCTAAAGCTTCGGGTAGGCGATGCTGATGATATAAAAAATCGGCATAATTTATATGAGCGTCAAGGTCTTGAGGCGAGAGTTCCAGAGCGCGTTTGTAGTGCTTTTCGGCTTCTTCAAGCTCTTGATTTACACTTTCTTGATTAGCAAGGTTAATAAGTGCGGAAATATTTTGCGGGTTGAGTAGCAAAGCTTTTTGAAAATAGCTCTTGGCTTCTTGGGGATGTTTTTTTGCTAACAAGATAAGTCCGTATAAGTTTTTGATATCAGCATCTGCCGGTGCGCAATTTTCTGCCTGAATGATGTTTTGTTCAGCCTGTTCATAGTCTTGCTGATTATAAAACTCATTGGCCAGGAAATAAAAACTCTGTGCGTTTTCGGGATATTTTCGGCATAGCTCCGTGAGTGCCTGAATGTCATGATTTAGGTATGCTAAGTTGGCTTGCGGTTCAACGTAGTTTTTGTCCAAGGCAATGGCTTTTTGGTAAGCGGAGGCTGCGTTTGGATTATCTTTTAGGCTTTTATAGATATTTCCGATATTGTTCCAAGCTTCTTTGATGTCTGGTTTTAGGCTGAGAGCTTTTTGATAAGTATCTATTGCTTCAAAAGGTTTGCCCCACATATCTAACGACAGTGCTAAGTTGAAATAAAACGGGGCGTGGGCAGGGGCTTGGCGAATGGCTTGGTAAAAAAGTTCAACTGCCTCATTATGTACGCCTTTGGCTTGAGCGACAAGCCCTAAAAGATTGAGGACATCAGGATTATTGGGGGCGGTTTGCAATATTTGGCGGTAAAGGTTTTCCGCCTCATCAAAGCGTCCTTGTTCGTGCAGTGTCAAAGCTTGTTGAAACATTAAATCATAAGACATCTATATGGTTCCTGCTGAATTTTTGCTTATTTTATTATGTAATTCTAAAAAATCTATATTTATTTATAAGATTTTGCTTGAAATTATGTAAAAACTGCGTTAGATTGCGCATACTTCCGGGAATGAGGGTGAAATTCCCCGTTTGGCATTTAAGAACCAAAACTACCGGGACAATAATGTTAGCTAATAAATAAAAGGAAAATTTTAATGAAAAGTATTGTTTCTGCAAAGAAAAAACCGGCTCGTCGTTATTTGAGCAATATCTGGGGCGATCCGAAAAGTCCGTTGAATAAAAGAGAATATGCTCCGGGTCAACATGGTCAGAGAAGAAAAAAACAAACTGACTATGGTGAGCAATTGCACGCAAAACAGAAGCTCAAGACCTATTATGGTAACGTTTCTGAAAAGCAATTCCACAAATATTATGTTGAAGCTATCAGAAGAACGGGCGATGCTGCCGAGAACTTAATCGGTATTTTGGAATCTCGTTTGGATAACTTGGTTTACAAAGCTAAGTTTGCTTCAACGATTTTTGCTGCTCGTCAGTTTGTTAACCATGGTCATATTTTGGTTAACGGCAAGAAGGTTAATATTCCTTCTTATATGGTTAAAGCCGGCGATGTTATTGAAGTTCGCGAAAAATCTAAACAGCTCCCGATTGTTATTGCTGCCGTTGAGTCTACGGTTCGTGATGTTCCGGGATATGTTGAAGTTGACAGCAAAAAGCTGACTGCTAAATATACTTTCGTTCCGAAGTTTGATGACGTTCCTTATGGCGCCGTTATGGAACCGAACCTGGTTATCGAATACTACTCAAGATAATCTTTTTAGAGTTCAAAAAAAGCCCCAGACTTATGCAAGTCTGGGGTTTTTGTGCTTTAAATGTCAGAAAAAATGTGCTTAGATTGGGTGTAAATCAAAAATATGAATATTGAGGGTTGCAAAAATGGAAGACATTATTGTAGATGAACCGGCTCCAATCTCTGTTCGTAGTAGCAAAAGGCAAAAATTTCGGCGTCTGGGCTCCAAACGCGATTTTAGCGTTTATTTGTTTGATTGGCTGGTCAAAGCTTTGATTATTGCCTTGTTTATCAATATTGACTTTTTGATTTTTGCAAGTGCCGGTAATTTTTCTATTTTTTCTTCCGGTTTTTCAATGGCTCCTGAAGTGCTGTTTGTTGTCGGTGTTGTATTTGCTTTTTCCTTAGGCCTGATGTTTTTAATATCATTTTCATCTTTTTTGCAAAATGTTGTTGCATCTGCTGTTGTAGGATTCTTTGTTTTTGTGCTTTTGAAGCAATTTGCGCTGTTTGATCAATCTTCTTTTTTGGTATATTTGCTTGCGCCTTATTTGGGAAATGATCTAGCTCTCAGTTTTATGGGAAATTCTCATGTCGTGGCATCCGTTGCAGCTGCGGTTGTGGCTTATGTCTTTTTTGTGATGGCGGAAAAAAAGAATATAGCTTATTTTATGGGGGCCTTGTTTGTTGTCTTTTTAGGAGTTTTGGCTGATGAATATTTTAACCGCAATAATCATCAGGAATATAAAATAGTTTATGATAATGCTTTTTCTAAAGCTGAGCGTGGTAAAAAGTTTGTTTATGTTATGTTGCCTAATGCTGCATCAATAAGCTATTTGGATGATATGAAAGAAGCCAATTCGGATGTGAGCAAGGTGGAAAAAGTTCAAAATATTATGCTTGGTTTTTTTGCTAAGAATGGTTTTAAGCTTTATCCTAATGCTTTTGTACAAAATGATGATGCATTTATGAATGCGGTGCGTAATTTGAATAATCTTTCCAAAGATAAGGCAGAAACTTTTGTGGCTTCAGCAGTGCCGATGGATGGTTATTGGAGCTTTAAGAATCTTAATGACGAATATATTTATCTAAACGAAAATCAGCTTTATGGGGTTTTTAAGCGCGCTAAATATAAGATTTCAGCTTATAAGACCAGAGGAATTGACTTATGTAGCAAAAATGGTGTTCGGAATGCGGATAGATGCGTGGAAAAAGTAAATTCACCTATAAGTTTTGCGAATATGCGTTTGTCTGTAGTTGAAAAAACACAGTTATTGGTTGTCCAATGGTTGGATAGTATGGGGCTTTTTAAGAATATGAAGCCGCTTTATGAATTGCTTAAGGCTTTTGCTAGACCTGACAATATGCCAATGGTTGGGGTTAAGTCAGATAATTTATACGTGGTTGATACGCCACAAATGTTGGAGCAGGTAAGCAAAGATATTGTAAAAGATAGAGGAAACCAAGCTTATTTTATTTTGTTGGATTTGCCGTCTAATATGTTTATTTATAACGAATATTGTAAGGTTAAACCAACATCACAATGGCTGCATATGGAGAGCTTGCCGTGGGTTATTAATAAAAATTTGTATAGCAAGAGGTCTGCTTATTTGGACCAGAATGCTTGTCTGTATGGAAAATTGGAGCAATTTGTGGCCTTTTTGCAAAAATCTGGAGTTTTGGATGAGACGGTTCTTGTTATCCAAGGGTTAAGCGGTGCTGATGATTTGCAGAATGTTAAAGAACGTCAGTTCGTTGCTGATTTTACCAATAAAAAATTAGTTACAATGGCTATCAGAGATCCGTTGAAGAAGAAATTTGTTGTCGGAGAGGAAATTTGTGAAGCTCCGGATATCTTGAATCAGTATTTGTTCCGTCGCGGTAAATGTGTGGAAATGAAAGATTTAAATGTTCATTCCGGTGCTAAAAAGGAACTCAAGGGAATGCTGAGCAGGTATCAAATTACGAATCAGATGACACAAGATGCTATTAAATATTTTGATGATTGGTATAATCTTTGGGCGGCAGCAAATAAACCTGCAAAAAATGTTAAGGAAATCATACCGCTACCGGTTCAGAAAACTCCTGAGCAAGTGCTAAAACAGGAAAAAGTGGCGGAAATGCCAACCGAAGCTGAAGCTGCCGAAATGTTTAATGAAGGTTTGCCTGATGAACTGTTGCCTCCAAATGAGGAAGTTGAAAAACAAGCTAAGATGTTTGAGGCTGAAGTTGTTGCGAAGCAGAAAGAAGATACATCATCAGATATAGACACAGTTTCTGAAGAGCAGTTGGCAGAGATGATGCAAAACAAAGAGAAGGCTGAGCATAATGAGCCTACAGCAGAAGTGCTTATGCAGGAGCAAGTTGCAACGGAGGTTTCGGCAGAAGCTGTTGATGTGGAAAAACAAAAAACGCAAGCAGATGCGACAGAGGTTGTAAAAGATGAGCAGGCCGTTCAAAGTCAGCCGGGGGTAGAGAAAGAAGAGCCCGAAAAGGTCGTAAGCAAAGCTCCGTTGATGGCTCGTGAAGTGGCAGAGCAAATGGAACAAAAGGTGGAATCTTTGAAAGAAAAGATGAAACAGGATGCAGCCCCAGTATCTGTAACAGATGAGAAAAAGGAATAAGCCTTTTGTTTGAAAAGCTTAAAGGGTATATTTGGCAAAGTTTTTCACCGTTAACACAACGACGGTTAAGTGCTTTTGCCAAAAACAAACGAGCTTTTGTTTCTCTGGTGCTCTTTGGTGCGGTATTTGTACTGTCTTTGTTTTCAGAAGTTATTGCTAATGATAAGCCGCTGATTATGAAATATCGGGGGAATTTTTATTTTCCGATTTTATTTGAATATACGGAACAAGAATTTGGCGGAGATTTTCCGACACCTGCAGATTATCGCGATGCATATATTAAGCAGAATATTGAGCGGGAAGGGTGGATGCTGATGCCGCTTATTCCTTTTTCTTTTAATACGGTAGATTATGATCTTATTTCTCCGACACCGGCAGCGCCGAGCAGTAGACATTGGCTTGGAACCGATGATGAGGGACGCGATATCTTGGCCAGAATCTTATATGGTATCAGGCTTTCGGTAGTATTTGCATTTTTGTTGACGGCAGTTTCTTCCGTTATTGGTATTGCGGCCGGCGCTATTCAGGGGTATTTTGGCGGAAAAATTGATATTTTTATGCAAAGATTTATGGAAATTTGGGAATCTTTGCCTCAGTTGTTTATTTTGATTATTGTTGCCAGTATCTTTGTGCCGACATTTTGGAGCTTGCTCATTATCCTGATGCTTTTTTCTTGGACGAGTTTGACCGGAATGGTGCGTGCGGAGTTTTTGCGTGCCAGAAATTTGGAATATGTTAAAGCGGCAAAAGCTTTGGGGGTTGGTAACGGACGGATTATTTTTCGGCATATTTTGCCAAATGCCGTGGTGGCAACGGTTACTTTTGTGCCTTTTGTTTTATCTGAAGCTATTGTGGCTTTGACCGCGCTTGATTTTTTGGGCTTGGGTTTGTCTCAGGATTATCCAAGTTTGGGAGATTTGGTGCGGCAAGGTAAAGATAATCTGCAAGCGCCGTGGATTGGAATCACTATCTTTGTTGTGCTGTCTAGCTTGTTGACTTTGCTTATTTTTATAGGCGAGGGTGTGCGAGATGCTTTTGATGCAAGGAAGAATGGCTGATGTCTTTGTTAGATGTGCAACATTTAAGTGTCGGATTTAAGGGAGAAAACGGTAGGCCGGATAAGCTTGCGGTTGATGATGTTTCCTTTGAGCTCAATGAAGGCGAGGTCTTGGGGATTGTGGGAGAGTCAGGCTCCGGAAAATCGGTTACGGCCTTGTCTGTTTTGGGGTTATTGCCTTATCCGAAGGCTTATCATTCAGCTCAAAGCTCTATTAAGTTTGGCGGAAAAGAACTTATCCGAGCTGAAGAAAAGGATTTGCAAGCGGTGCGCGGAGCAGATATTGCTTTTATTTTTCAGGAACCAATGTCCTCATTAAACCCGTTGCACAGAATAGAAAAGCAAATAGGCGAAACTTTAAGATTGCATAGTCAACTATCTGAAAAACAAATAAAAAAAGAAGTTTTAAATCTGCTGAAGTTAACGGGAATTAAGAATGCTAAAGAGCGGATGAAAGCCTATCCGTTTGAGCTCTCGGGAGGGCAGAGGCAGCGTGTGATGATTGCCATGGCGATTGCAAATAAGCCAAAAATCTTGATTGCAGATGAGCCAACAACAGCTTTAGATGTTACAATTCAGGCGCAAATTATTGATTTATTGATGGATTTGCGTAAAAAGCTTGGAATGAGTATTATCTTTATCAGCCATGATTTGCGTTTGGTACGTAAAATTGCTAATCGTATTGTGGTTATGAAAGATGGCAAAATAGTGGAGCAGGGTAGCACTGAAAGCATATTTAACAGCCCTAAAGATAATTACACTAAAACTTTAATTAACGCTCATTCTTCATTGAAATATAATGATAATATTAAAGATAACATTGTGCTTTCAGTTAAGGGCGCAAAAGTTTATTTTCCGCTAAAGAAGAATTTTTGGGGAAGGGTGGTTAGCGAGGTTAAGGCTGTAGATGATATCAGTTTTGATTTGCGAGAAGGTGAGACTTTAGGTGTTGTAGGAGAGTCCGGATCAGGTAAAACAACGCTTGGTATGGCAATTGTTAATTTGATAAAAGCAAAAGGTTGCTTTATTGTAAAAAATAAAGAAAAACAACAAATTAAAAAAGAAAGTAAATGTTTTAGAAGAAGTGTGCAGATTGTTTTTCAGGACCCGTATAATTCGTTGAATCCGCGAATGAATGTGGCGCAGATTGTGGCAGAAGGTTTGGAGGTGCATAGGCCGGAGTTGTCTGTGTCAGAAAAAAGAAATTTGGCAGCAAAAGCTTTGGCAGAAGTTGGGTTGGGTGATGATGTACTTGATAAATATCCGCATGAATTCTCGGGAGGACAAAGGCAAAGAATTGCAATAGCGAGAGCTTTAATTCTGGAGCCAAAAATTTTGGTTTTAGACGAACCGACTTCAGCCTTGGATGTTACAATTCAGGCGCAAATTATTGATTTGCTACAGAAAATTCAGAAAGATAAAGGCTTGAGCTATATCTTTATATCCCATGATATGAAGGCTGTTAGGGCTATGTCTGACAGAATTGCAGTTATGAAAGATGGTAAATTTGTGGAAATGGGCTCAAAAGAACAGATTTTTGAGCATCCACATGAAGAGTATACGAAGGCGCTGATTTCGGCTTCGGTCTAAAAGAGTGGGGATGGTAAGATGGGGTTCTATTTAAGAAAAGGTTTTAATTTTGGTCCGCTAAAAATTAATTTTTCAAAATCCGGCATTGGGTTGTCTTTCGGAGTGAAAGGTTTTCGTGTTGGAATGGGACCGAAAGGAAATTATGTTCATGCCGGTCGGAAAGGAATTTATTATAAGGAAGCATTACCGGAAATTTGTGATGAGAAAAATGGTTTGTCCTTAAGTTGGCCGATGATGGTTTTGTTGATTGTAGTTATCGGCGGAATTTATTTTTATCTGCAAGCTGATGGCGACTTTAATGTAATGAAAGATTTGATTGTTAAGCATCTGACAAAGTTATCATAAAAAATATTGAATTGTTTTTACCGAGCTGACGTATAAATATGCGTTGGATTTTGCTGAGCTCGTTCTGAGAGCTTTGTTTGTAAAACTATGTACCTCTCCTAAAACCTGTCTTTTTATACATAATATATATTATGCGACAAATGTATTTATTGTTAAGGTCATTCCTCATCAAAAATTTTTGTTTTTCAAAGTGCTAGCTGTTTTGTCAAAGGTTAATTAAAACGAGCAAAAAAGCGTTATGATGAAATTTTTTTTTGCTGCTCTTCATATCTGTTACGCAATGCTTGTGAAAATTTGTTTGCAACCTATCCTTACTTTAACTAGTTCTTGTGGCGTTGGTTGGCTATCGTTGTTTCAGATTGTTTATTGGTTTGATTTTAGGTCTTATGAACCCTATTCTTTTATATGGTTATAATGAAATATAAAAAAATCAATATATTAGGATAATAAAAGGCCTCAGAGAACGAGCTGAGAAATAATTTTCGGGTATTTATACGTTCAGCTCGCTCTGAGAGGCTTATTTAATATTACTTTGTGAAGATTACTTTTACCAAATTGAGCAGGTATACAACCGAGATGAATGCCAGGGCGCGTACAGCCAAGGTATATAACCCTGCCCCATGTCCGATTATGGCAAATTGGATGATTAGTGATGCTAAAATGCCGCAACCGGCAATGATGAGCCAGTAATTTTTGGTATTGATGAACAAAAAGGCGCAAACAGCACCTGAAACCAAGATGTATGGGCTTTGTAACATAGCATATAGATTATGAAACAAATGCTTGAGTGCCGGAATGTGAAAGACAAAAGCGGCCAATGCCAAGCAGATGATGATGGCTAAGATATAAAGTGCAGTATTTTTTCTCATAATACTTCTCCGTAAAGTTAAGTTTATTTAAGCTCATAGCAGAAAAGCTTGTTTACGGCAATGTTTATTCAGGATTTGCACAAGTGTTGTTGATGCTTTTATAAATATTTTCAACAAAATCAAAGTTATATCCACAAATATAACTTTTTTGGGCGTAAGCGTGAAATTCTGGTAAAAGAGTTTGAGGGGCGCGTTTCTTTTGGTCATAGTAGCTGGCCAGCAAAACAGCATCCAGACGGTCCAAGTCCTTAACCCAACGGCTTTCTTTGCTTGTTTTGGCCTCAAATTCTTCAAAAAGAGCAAAAATTTCGGGTTTTTCTAGCGATTTTGCGATTTTTTTGATGGCTTGGAGCTCTTTTTGTGATTTTTCCTGCGGGGTGATATTATCTTCCGGTGTATAATCTCCGGTCATGGTTTCCTGAATATCATGTAAAATGGCCATATTGATGGCTTTGTCTTTGTCTATTGTCAGAGGCGTTTGGAGCAAAGTCATCAGAGTTACGGCATAAGTATGTTCGGCTACGGATTCAGGATATTTTACATTATGATTAAGCCAGCCGGTGCGCTTTAGACTATGTATTTCCTTAAAAAGTTTAAAAATAGTTTGACGGTGTTTGTCAATGTAAACGGCGGATTCGGGGTAAAAATCCCTACTCTCTTGACCGTTGATGAAGCGGACGAAATCGGCTTCGTTATTTTGGTTCTTCTCCAGTTGTTCTAAAAGTTCTAATATATTGTTTTCGCTAGTTATTTCTGCTAGTCCCTTCGCCCTATCTGTCAGGGGTAAAAGAAGGGCCATTTGCAAGGTAAGGCTTTTGTTTAAGTCCTTAGGCGCTGTCAGCCAAGTCAGAAAAGTAGTGTCAAACCCTTTGTCTGCAATAGAGATTTCGCCTTCTCTTATGTCCCCGAAAAAGTTTATTAAGTTTTGCAGTTTTTTCATCTTTTTTCCTTTGTTGAGGAGGCTATCATATTATCTGTTTGCAGACAACAAAAAAGAGCTTTGGATTTGCTCCAAAGCTCTTTTTTTAGGAATCTGATTAGAAAGTATATCTGATACCTGCGGTGATTTCGTTGAGGTTCTTCAGCTCTTTCATACCAAGATAAGAATATCTGTACATCAAACGGCCAGCCAAGTTCTCGGTGAAGTCATACTGAGCACCGATACCTGCTCTGTAGCCCATGCGCTGTTTGTCTTCGCTACCAGCGCTGTAATGTTTGAGTTTTACATTATAGTTTGCCAAACCTAAAGATCCCAAAAGGCTCATTCCATCGCAACCAACGGGCATATAGCCATACATATCTAAACCATAAGCGTAGAATTCAGATTTGATTTCATGAATTGTACCTTTCATGGATTTTCTTTCGCCAGACTGCTGGAAGAATGCTTCAAGACCGATGTGGTCGTTCATTTTTATACCAGCATTGATGGCTAATGAATTGTAATCTTTTTTTACATGTGTGTCTTTTTTGACATTGGCATTGGTATAAACATAATCCAAACCTACATAGGGTTTAAGTTCTTTCATGCTATAATCTGCAGCATTGGCGCCAAACGAGAATAGACAAGCTACGCCGGCTAAAAGTAATGTTTTCTTCATAATAAAAAACTCCATTTATAAATTTTGTTTAAATTTCTGCAAAGGTGCAGATTCTGCATATTATAAAAAGGCTATAATGCATTACAGCGGTGTATATATTCGTGAAAAATCTGATTTAAAGGGTGCAAGATAAAAAAATTCTGATAAATTATAAAAAAATTTTTGAGGAGATGAAATATGCCTTTTGTTTGTCCGCCGAAAAATTGTGCTTTGTGTCCAAGATTGGTTGCTTTTCGGGAAGGAAATAAGCTTAAATTTCCGACTTATTATAATGGGCCTGTTCCTCCCTTTGGGCCGATTGAGGCGGAAGTTTTAATCGTAGGCTTGGCTCCCGGACTTAACGGTGCAAACCAAACAGCCCGCCCCTTTACCAATGATTATGCCGGAGATGTCTTATATCCGATACTCAAGAAATATGGCTTTGCGCAAGGAAATTATGCCAAACGTAAAGATGATGGCTTTGAGCTTCTGAATGTGCGGATTACAAACTCCGTGCGCTGTGTGCCGCCACAAAATAAGGTTACCGGTGATGAGGTTAAGACTTGCGGAAAATTCTTGATTGAGGAAATCGGAGATATGAAAAATCTTAAAATAATCCTTACTTTGGGAAGTGTGGCGCATAGTGCTGTTTTGGGTGTGTTAGGTTATAAAAAAGCTGCTTTCAAGTTTGCACATGGGGCTGTCCATCAGCTTTCTCAGCATAATCTCTTGATGGTTAACTCTTATCATACGTCTCGTTATAATATTAACACCGGTGTTTTGACTTATGAGATGTTTGAAGAGATTATCCAAAAAATTGCCGATTTACTCAAAAAATGTTGATTTTTTCGTCAAAATGTGTTTGATGTGAAGATAGTTAAAATCTATTATTCACTAAAAATATATATAATTTATGAAAAGTATTATTGAAGTCCCCTTATATTCTATAGGGGAAGCAGATGGTTTGAACACGGCTGTCCGACAGCGGACTTTCAAAGATGCCGTGATTAAAATGTATCAAAGCGGCGGTATGTACATCGTTCACGCTCGGGATAAGTGTTATTGGCGGTACAAGACGGTTATTAAGCCTAGGGTTAACCCTATTACTTATATCTTTGGAAAAGAGTTTTCCATTGATCAAGGAAAACAAATGTTTAATGCCTCAGGATTAAGATGGATTGAATCTATTGAAGAGAAAGGCTTTAAGTCATTTGTATATTGTTCTCGTGCTGTCGGAACGCAGTTTATGCCAGTGGGTGAAAATGATATAGTTTTGAGCGATGAGTTTTGTCGGAAACTTGCCGGTGAAAATGTACGCATAAATGGAAGAAAGGATTGGTTGCTATCTGAGCCTGTTTTTCGGGTTATAGGTCAGGAAAAATCTGATTTTTCTGTTTTGTCGGATATTACAACTAAGATGAAATATGATAATATCATCGGTTTTGAGGTTTTTTCTTGTGCTTATTACTCAGACGCGGCTTTTGATATTGAAAGTGAAGGTCGGCAATATGTTTTTGAAGATGCTGTGGTGGAGAAATCTTCTTTGCGTCAGCTTTTTTCTCATAACAAAAATATTTTGCGCCGAATTGATTCTTTCAAGGGTGAGGCTATGATTTTGGATAATGATAATCAGGTCTACCCTTTGAGGGAAAATTATGTTCCAATTAGGCGGTGTTTTGTAAACACGTGGAATAGATGATGAAAAAGAAAGGGTTTTGCTTCATTTTTGAGCAAAACCCTTTCTTTTTGGCAATAAACTAGTGCCCTATTCCGGCAAAACCCATAAAAGCCATTGATAGTAGACCAGCTGTGATAAGAGCTATCGGCGTGCCTTTGATAACAGCCGGAAGTTTGGTTCGGGACATTCTCTCCCTTAAGCCGGCAAACAGGACAATCGCCAAGGTGAAGCCCATGGCATTGGCCAGACCATAGCATACGGAAGAAAGCAAGCCAAACTGCTTTTGAATGGCTAATATGGCAACACCTAAAACCGCGCAGTTGGTGGTGATTAAGGGTAAGAAGATACCCAGAGCCTGATAAAGCGCCGGTGATACCTTCTTTAAGATTATCTCAACCATCTGAACAAGCGAGGCTATAACCAAAATGAAGATTACCGTTATCATGAAGGTTAGGTTATACGGAACCAACAATTTGTAATATATTAGGAAAGTTACGATTGCCGAAAGTGTCATAACGAACATTACGGCAAATCCCATACCCAAAGCCGTAGAAATTTTCTTGGAAACACCCAAAAACGGACAAATGCCCAAAAACTGCGACAAAACAATGTTGTTTACGAAAATGGCGGCAATAAAAATCATAAGGTAGCTCATTTATTTTACTCCACGCAGTTTGTTGACAAGAATGATTAGACCGGCCAAAGCAATAAATGCTCCCGGCGGCATAATGAACAAAAGCATCGGGTATGCCTCCTCGCCTGCAAAGCTCCAGCCAAAAACAGAATAAGAGCCCAAAATCTCACGGACGATGCCAAGAGATGTTAAGCCGATTGTGAAGCCTAAGCCCATGCCGATTGCATCAAGTACGGACTGAAACATATTGTTTTTGGCTGCAAAAGCCTCTGCTCTACCCAAGATGATGCAGTTGACCACAATCAGCGGAATGAAAATGCCCAATTGGGCATGGAGTTCGGGCAGATATGCCGCCATCAAAAGCTCCACAACCGTTACAAATGAGGCAATTATGACAATGTAGCAAGGAATGCGCACCATTGAGGGAATAAAGTTTTTGACCAAAGATATGGCCGAATTGGACAAGATTAGCACAAATAAGGTTGCTAAGCCCATGCCCAAACCATTGGCGGCTGAAGTGGTTACGCCTAAAGTCGGACACATACCCAAAAGCATAACAAAGGTTGGGTTTTCGCGAATAATGCCTCGGGTCAGATTTTGAATAGTTTGTGAGCTCATATCTTATAATCCTGCTGAAAAATTGCTATATGCATCATAGGCGCGCTGGATGGCATCTATGACTGCGCGTGAGCTTATGGTGGCTGCCGTTACGGCATCAATATCTCCACCGTCTTTGTTTACTTTGAAATTTACTTTGCTCGGGTTTAAGCCTTTGAATTGGTCGGCAAAAGATTTTTCGGCAACTTTTGTTCCAAGTCCCGGAGTTTCTTTATGATCTATCAGCTTATAGCCGCTGATGTTGCCATCTAAGGTAAAGCCGACCATAATCTCCATTTTGCCGCCAAAGCCTTTGTTGGTATAAGACTTTATGGCTAAGGCGATAATTTTGCCGTTGCGACGGACGGGGTACATCATCAGCTTTTTCTTATGGGAGGTTGTGATGTATGTCCTTTCGGCAAAAGGATTGTTATCAAATTCTTCGGGGATAATCTCGGAGATGGCTTTGAGCTCCATATTGTCTTTAACCGCCTTAATCGGTGCAGCCGTTATTTGCTGAACATAGCCCAAAATAAGAGCTGATAAGGCACAGACAATAACCAGAGCTAAAATCATATTGGTTAGGCTTGATTTTATGGGGTGATTTTTTGCCATTTATTTTCTCCCTGTGCCAAAGACGCGTGGAATCGTGAAATAATCAATTAACGGTACAAAGGCGTTCATTATCAAAATTGCAAAAGACACACCTTCGGGATATACGCTCCAACGACGGATGATTACCGTTAAAATTCCGCAGCCGATGGCAAAAACAATTTGGCCTTTGCGGCTCATCGGTGTGGTGGCGTAGTCCGTTGCCATAAAAATGGCGCCAAGCAGCAAGCCGCCCGATAAAATTTGGGTTATAGGCTCAACCTGAATATTGCTGCCATTTAGCCACATAATACCTGTAATCAAAAATACGGTAGAAATGTAGTAAAAAGGTATGTGCCAGCCAATGACTCTTCTCCAGAGCAAATAAGCAAAGCCTAATAACAAGGCCAGAGCTGAAACCTCGCCCAAACAACCTCCCGTATAGCCTAAGAACATTTGTCCATAGTCTGGCAAGTTTTCCAAGCCTCCAACCAGTTTTGTGGCGGAGCTTTCGGCATCTATATGTTTCAAGATGCCTAAGGTTGTGGCTCCGGTTTCAACATCCGTGTTCAAAAAGTTTAGGAAATCAGGCTTGGGCCAGCTGGTCATCTGAACCGGAAAAGAAATGAACAAAAAGACGCGGCCGACAAGTGCCGGATTGAAAACGTTTTTGCCAATGCCGCCAAAAGCCATTTTACCTATAACTATGGCAACAAAACTACCAATCAGAATCATCCAAATCGGCATATTTGAAGGCAAGTTATAGGCTAATAACAATCCTGTAACAACGGCGGATAAGTTTCCGGTCGTGGGCGTGCTTTTTAAGAGATAACGGCAAGTTAAATATTCAAAAGCAACACAAGCTGCAACAGCTGTTAAAACAACCGTTAATGCGTTTAATCCAAAAATAAGAACAGCCGCAACCAAAGCCGGCATTAAGGCGATGACAACATCGCGCATAATGCTTCTGGTATCTTGCGGTGAGTTCATATGTGGTGCAGTAGAAATTTTGAGCATAGTCTAAGCCTTATTTTGATTTTTTAAGTTCATATTTGCCGAGTTTGCAATAGTCTAGCAGTGGAATGCGTGCCGGACAGATATAGGCACAAGAGCCGCATTCAATGCAGTCTAAGACGTGGAGTTGCTTCATCTCGTGATAATCGCCCTCCCTCACCTGAGAGGCGATGGCAAATGGGCGCAAACCTACCGGACAAGCATCTACGCATTTGCCGCAACGGATACAAGCGGTTTCTTCCGGCTTAAAGGAATGATCATCCTTAAACAGCAAAATACCCGAGCTGAGCTTGGTTATCGGAGCATTGATGTTGACCGCCGAAGTACCCATCATCGGGCCACCGAAGATGATTTTGCCAATCTCGGCCGGATTGCCGTGGACTTTGTTTATGAGATATGACGCAGGGGTACCTACTCTAACCATAAAGTTTGACGGGTTTTCCGCAGCGTCTCCGCTGACGGTTACAACACGTTCAAACAAGGGTTTGTTCTTTTGTACGGCTTCATAAATAGCGTTTACCGTGCCGACATTTTGAACAATGCAACCGACATCTACGGGAAGTTTGCCTGAGGGGACTTCTCTGCCGGTTACGGCTTCAATCAGTTGTTTTTCCGCACCTTGCGGATATTTGGTTTGCATAACCTGAACATTTACGCCGACATAGCTACGGGTGATTTTTCTTAAAGCCTCAATGGCGTTTGGTTTGTTTTCATCAACCGCAATTATGGCGTTTTGAATCCCTAAAACTTTGTTTAAGATTTTAGCGCCGACAATGATTTGTTCTGCTTTTTCAACCATTAAACGGTCATCTGCAGTCAGATAAGGTTCGCATTCAATACCGTTGATAATCAGGTATTCAACCTTTTTGCCTTCGGGAATGGTGGTTTTTATCGGGGTTGGGTACCCTGCTCCGCCCATACCGACAATTCCGGCTTCGCGGATTTTGGCAATAATCTCTTCCGGTGAAAGGGTAATTTCCTTTATAATATCCGGACTACGGTCAATGCTTTCTTCCCATTCGTCGCCCTCAACTTTGACGGTTATCATTTGTTCCAAATAACCAAATTCACCCTCAATTTCCTCTACCTTTAAGACTTCGCCTGAGACTGAAGAGTGAACATCTGCCGAGACAATTCCGTCCGCATCGGCCAAAAGTGTTCCCACTTTGACTTTGTCTCCCTTGCTGACCAAGATTTTGGCCGGACTTCCGATATGTTGTTTGACCGGAATATAGGCAATCTCCGGTAGACCGGCATCTTCTATAGGTTTATTGGTGGTGATTTTGTGCTTGTCGGGGTGAATGCCGCCGATGTGAAATGTTTTATTGCTCATTTTTTACCTCTGCGGATGATGAATTCTTGGTGCAGATGATAGCTCCTGTCGGGCAGTTTTCAGCCAAACTTGCGCCAAATTCTTCTGCCGAGACCGTTGTCGGGATGTATGAGAGATTGTTTTCAACCTTAACAGCCTCGCAAATCTTGCTGCATTTCATGCAACCGATGCAGGCTGCTTTGCAGTTTTTGCGTGCCAGAGCGCCTTTTTGTGTGTTGCTGCAAGCCACATAAACTCTTACGCCGTTGTTTTTGGGTCTGATTTCATATAATCCTCTCGGGCAAGTGCGAACACAAGCGCCGCAAGAAGTGCATTTGTTTTCGTCAACGACAGGAATTCCCGTAACCTCGTCCATTTTGATTGCACCGAAAGGACAAGCTTTTACACAATCGCCAAAGCGCAAGCAACCGTTCGGGCAGCCACTGCGTCCGACCGAAATGCGGTTGGCCATACGACAACTTTTCATACCCGTATAAATGACTTTATCCGGTGCATTTTGGCAGGTACCGTTACATTTCAAAACAGCAACGCAAGGTTCTTTAACAGCAGCAACATAGCCCATCTCTGAAGCAACCTTGTCCATAACCGCTTGACCACCGACCGTGCAGAACAAGTCCTTAAACTCGGTTTCCGAGCTATTGGCGCAAGCAACGGCAAAGGCATGACAGCCCGCTTTGCCGCAAGCACCACAGTTTGCACCGGGGAGCAAGGCTTCTATCTGTTCTATTTTAGGATTTTCCTCTACCTTGAACTTTTGGGCGACAAAATACAAGACTATTGCAGCAATCAAAGCTGTTCCGCCCAAAATCAGGATATTTGATATGATTATGCCGGACATTCTGAAATCTTCTCCATTTGCAAAAAATATTGCTCACAAAATAGCACATTTTTTATCTAAACAAAGCAAAATATTAGGCTTACACCCAAGTAAAACTCTAAGATTTGATTCTGAAGCTGATTTTTTTGGCAAATTTGTGCCGAAAAAGCCAAAGAATAAAGTAATATGGCGGTAAAACGGCCAAACTACTTAAAGCCGCGGTTGTTTCGTCATCGGTTAGGCTTATTGCCGACAAAAGCGCTATCAGAACCAATATCAGAGGCATTATATATCCCCAGAAAACTGCAATCCAACCGCTTATGGCGGAAATTTCAACATTAACCGTTTGTCCGATTTGATAATTTCCTACATCAGGAATGCAAAGTCGGCGAACTTTGTTTTCAGACATTGAACAATTTTCTTTTAAGTGGCAAGCAGAACAGGCTGAGCGGCTTAAAAGCTCCACGGTTATCGCATCTTTATTTACGGCAACAACGGTTGCTGTGTGTTCAATGCATGGCAAATTTATTCTCCCAGAAGTTTTTTTGCTTTTTCGGAAATGAGTGCCTTGAGGTCGTCATTGTCTTGGCGCACAAACATTATCATTGCCAGATTGTTGTTATTGGCAAAGGCAAGCGCCTTCTCTTCCCCCATAGCCATAGCTGCGGTTGCCAGAGCATCTGCATCCATACAATTTTTGGCTAAAGCCGTTACGGAAGTCAGACCATGTTTGACCGGATAGCCGGTTTGTGGTGAGATGGTGTGCGCATATTTTTGACCTTCTTTGTAATAAAAATTGCGATAATCTCCGGATGTGGCTACGGCGTAATCTTTCAGGGCAATAACATAAGCATTTTCATGAGTGTCGTCCGGTCTGATAACGCCAATTTTCCAGCCTTTTTCGTCTTCAGAGCGGTTGCCTCTCGCAGCTACTTCTCCGCCAATTTCTACCACAAAGTCCGTGTAACCTTCTTCTTCCAACAGACGGACAATGCTGTCTACGCCATAACCTTTAGCAATGGCAGACAGGTTAAGATAGGTGTCGTCATGTTTCTTTTTAATGCGGGTGTAATCCTTATTAAAACTTAATTTGTCAAAGCCCGTATATTTCAAAACTTCTTTGATTTGTTCTTTGGTCGGGGTGTTTTGCGGTTTGGATACGCCGAATCCCCATAAATCAACCAGTTTCCCGACCGTGGGGTCAAAGTTGCCGTTGCTTAGCTTCCATACCTTATGTGCATCTTTTAGGAGCAAAGACATTTCTGCAGATAAGTCCAGCCACTCGTCTTTTTTTGCGTTGTTTATGCCGTTTATTTCCGAATCCGGTGCAAAAACAGACATCTTTTGGCTAACTTCGTCCAAGCGCTGTTTAATCTTTTGCGGCAGCATCTTATCTTCTCTCGGGGTGCGGATTTTGATGTTGTAATAGGTTCCCATCGTCTCTCCGCTGATGAGCTGGTATGGGGTGCCCGTTTGGCTGAAAAACCAGATAAGTCCGCCTAAAATCAAAAGGATTGAAAAGTTGCGCAAAATTCTCATATTATGTTTTACACTCACTTAATTTATTATAAAATATTAGCAGTCGGTTAAATTTTTGATGAGGTATTATACTATGCTTGATAAAATTAAATCAATAAAAAACACTTTGCGCATTTCGGAACGGCTGGAAAAACTCAAGATTAAGCAGATGTCTGAGCGGATTTTCGGCTTTGTTAAAAAAATTTATGATGCTTTGTATAAGTTTTTTGACGTGCTTGGAAAAAAATTCAGCAAAAGCGGTGTCTCTGCCAATTTAGTGTCCATCTCCGGCTTTGTTATCGGTATTTTTGCCATTAATTTTTTGGCTATGGAGATGTATGGATATGCTCTGTTTTGCATCTTGATTAACCGTGCGTTTGATGCTTTGGACGGTGCAATTGCCAGACATTCGGAAGTTACGGATTTTGGTATTTTCTTGGATGCGGCGTTAGATTATATATTTTATGCCGGCGTTATCTTTGGTTTTGCTCTGGCTAACCCTGCCGATAACGCGGTTGCCGCAGGATTTTTGCTTTTTGCCTTTACTTCGGCTTCCTGCGCGTTGTTGGCTTATGCCGTGGTCGCTTATAAAAATAACTCTCAGGAAAAACTTAATCTTCGTCAATCTCCTTTCTATTTGGGCGGTGTGGCACAAGGTTTTGAAACTTTTGTGGCTTTAATCATCCTCTGCATCATTCCCGTATGGTTTATGCCGATTGCCATTATCTTGGGTGTTTTAAGTCTGGTTAAGGCTTTGAGCGTGATTGCCGCAGCTTATTATAATTTTGTGATTGCCGTTAAAGCAAAAAAGAAAAATCATAATGGCTAAAAAGGTATATATTTGGGCGCTGTTTTGGGCGTTGTTGTTCTTGAGCGGTGAGGCTTTTGCTCTTGCGGCGAAAGGCAGCACGAACAAGGTCAGCGCCTCTTTATATACTAATTATGAAACCTTATCTGCCGGAAAAGATATTGAGGTTCTTGTTCGGTTTGATATGTTTGACGGCTGGCACACTTATTGGCTCAACCCCGGAGATGCCGGACTGGAAACTCAGATTAAATGGCGCTTGCCTAAAGGGTTTGAAGAAACAAACATAGAATATTCGGCACCACAAAAGTTTTTGTTTGAAGAGATGGTGCAATATGGTTTTAGCAATGTTGCGTATCTGAAGACCAAAATTGTAGTTCCTCAAAAAATTAAGAACGGGGTTTTACAAAAATTTTCCGCAACACTTTCTTGGCTAGCTTGCAAAGATGTTTGCGTACCGGAGAGCGTGCGGTTGGATTTTGAGCTCCCCTCTTCTTCTGAGCCTAAAATATCTTCAGATTGGGCTCAAGAAAGCTCCACAGCGCAAAAAACATTTCCCTTAAAGCCTCAATGGAGTGCTTTGTATGAGATTAAGGGTAATAAGTTGTTGCTCAATATTGATGCGCAAGAATTTGATTTTAGTGATAAAGTTACTCAAATTTTATTTATTCCGTATCAAAAGGATAAAATATCAAATCTGGCAGAACAAAAAATAGGTTTTGACGGGATTGGTAAGCTTTCGGCCGAGATTTTGCTTGATGATAATGAAATTGAAAATATGTCAGGTGTTTTGTTATTGACGGGAGAAAACAGCACTCGTACTTATGAGCTTAATTTTGCTAAAGGGCAAAATCTTCAAATCTATGAGCAGATAAATTATGATGAATTTGGCCTTTTGATGATTATGCTGATGGCTTTTGCCGGCGGCTTAATCCTTAATCTTATGCCTTGTATCTTTCCGATTTTAACTATTAAGGTTATTGCTTTGGCTCAGGGGTCTTATAACCGTTATAAAGCCAGAATAGAATCGCTGTTGTATTTTCTTGGTGTTGTCTTCTCCTTTTTTCTGATTGCCACAATTTTGATATGGTTGCGCTCTCAGGGGGAGCAAATCGGTTGGGGCTTCCAACTGCAATCGCCGGTTTTTGTCGGGGTTATGATTATTATTTTTTCTATCATCTTTCTGATGTTGTTGGATATTGTTAGCCTGAAAAATCCGTTTGCTAATAAGGTTGGGAGAATCTCTTTCAAACGCCAGAAAATCAACGCTTTTATGACGGGCTTTTTTGCCGTGCTTATTGCCAGCCCGTGTACGGGACCGTTTATGGGAATTGCTATCGGTTATACTTTGTCAAAGCCGATTTATGTTTATTATCCGGTCTTTTTAGCCTTAAGTGTCGGTTATGCCCTGCCCTTTGTTTTGGCCGGACTGTTTCCAAAGTTTGTTCATAAGTTTTTGCCTAAACCCGGAAAGTGGATGGATATTCTAAAGAAGATTTTTTCCATTCCGGTATTGTTGACGGTTGTATGGCTGTTTTGGGTGTTGTTTAACCAAGTTAACGAGCGCAAAGGTGTTTTACCAAGCGAAATTTTGTGGCAAAAATATGATGCGGCAAAAGTTGAACAACTTGTTGCAAACGGCGAAAAGGTCTTTGTTGATTTTACGGCTAAATGGTGCATTACTTGTTTGGCGAATGAGAAAATCGCTTTGCAATCAGAAGAATTTGAAGCTTTGGTCAAAAAGCATAAAATTCAAACTTTTAAGGCTGATTGGACAAACAAAAGCGCAGATATTGCTCAGGCTTTGGCTTCTTATGGGCGAAACTCTATTCCGCTTTATGTTTATTATAAAGGTGATGATGATAATTTTGTTGTCTTGCCGCAGTTGCTTACGCCCCAAATCTTGAAAAAATATATAGACTAAAAGGAAACCGCCTCTTTGGGCGGTTTCCTTAATCTTAGATTATTTTCCGAAAATCCCTATGGATTTAATTCGGTCTTTGACCCCGCCTGTGATATCCTCCAGATTTTTCTCGGCAACGCCTTTCAAATCGGAAATTTTGCTATTGACCACGGCGCTTGATGCACTTGATAAAATTTTACCAAGAATCTTTGAAATGGTTGTCGTGATAGATTCACCTTTTTTGTCCTCACCAATGTTTGTCATGGTGATGGTTGGGAGCTTGACTGAAACAGCTTCTTCTTTGCCAACAATAGCATTGATTTCGCCATCTTTAATGTTTAATTTCTTGATGACGACTTTTTTTGATGCTGCGGCATCTTCGCTTTTAGGCTTTTCGGTTTTCTTTTCTGAGGATGATTTTGCGGTGTTTTTGTTTATGTTTTCCTGAATATCTGAAATATTGTTACGTGTTAGCGATAACATCTCGTAATTGATAATGGGTTTGCTAACCTCAATATCTTCAATAATAATGGTATCTGAGGTTAGGCTCTTAATGTCTACTTTGACATAGATATTTCCTAACTCAAAAATGTTTTTGGCGCTATAGTCTTTGGGGTTGCCTACCGTAATTTCGCTAATGCTTCCTTCGCCGTTAGCAAGGCCAAGTTTGAAGCCTTTTAAATTGACATCAGTTCCGGTAATCTCGCTGCCGTATTTATGAACAATTTTCTGGACAATTGATTCTAAAGACGGTGCAAAGAAATATACGCCGGCTATGATTACAACCAAAACAGAAAGAAAAATGTATCTCTTCTTCATTATTTTATCCCCTTTTTGTTATCAGATGTATATAGATTTAACGCAAAATTGGATTTTGTAAAGGATTAACTGAGAGCTTTTTAAAAGCAAAAAAGGCGCAGATTATTTTTGCGGTTAACAAAAACAAAACTGACACCTTTTTCGTATTGGTCGGGAAGCTCCTTTACAGGCTTTGCGTAAACCACTTGATTCTCATGACTTACAGTTTCTGTTAAGGCTCTTCCCGGTATTTCGGTTTTTATGACATTCTTTGCAAAAGAAGCGATCTTCACAGAGGGCTTCTTTTATAACCAATTAAATAAAAATCAATCATTTGTTCAGCTACATATCTTCACAGACAAATAACTGACTCATGGCAAATTTGCTGTCATACTATTAAAACCGAAAGCTGCAACCACTTATAACTACATCAGGTGATATAGATAAATAAACGGAATAAAGCAGTGATTGCGATTTTTAATAATATGAACAAATCTATAATTTAAGCAAAAAGCAACTTAATCCTTTGTTAACTCTATGTCAATGCTTAATTATTTTAAAAATGCTAAAAATACTGAAAAAAGTTGTTGCAATTAAAATTTTTGCGGTTTATATTCCGTTTTGTTCCATGGTTATGGGTGCGTAGCTCAGTTGGTAGAGCAACTGACTCTTAATCAGTGGGTCTGGGGTTCGAACCCCCACGCGCCTACCATTAAAAGAAACCTCCGTTTGTAGCGGAGGTTTTTTTTTGTGTCTTATGTGGGGGTTCTCACCCAAGGGTTCGTCTTGCTATGTGAGTTTCGCCGTTGGCTCAACAACTTCGCTTCGGG
>CALXYB010000007.1 GCA_944392835.1 uncultured Alphaproteobacteria bacterium
AAAGCCGCTCTTAGATGAGCGGTTTTTTTTATGATTGCTCGGTCCAATCGGGCGGCGCTTGAGCTTGCCCTCTTGGGGACGGGCCCCGCTTTGAAACCTAAGTTTCGCCAAGGCTGTTTTACAACAGCTCGGCGCAACCAAGTTTTCCAAGATGATTGTGTTTTCTAAAGTAGGAAGACAATACAAATTATTTGTTGTTAGTTATATGAAAATTATGTTTTATTTTTGCTCGTAATATGCGTATAAATGATGTCTTGATTAATATTAGTTTTTGTTGTATTTAATTTTTTGTGCATCTTAATGGTTTTGTTTTTTTTATTCAGGACAAGGCTGTTAAAATGAAAAAGACGTTTTAATTAGTAAAAAGTTAGGAAGAGAAATGAATATGGATTTGTTTGCTGGTAAAACCGTTTTGGTGACAGGCGGCACGGGATCTTTTGGTAAGAAATTTGTAAAAACTCTTTTAACACAATGTCCTGATGTTAAAAAGATAATTATTTATTCCAGAGATGAATTTAAGCAGTTTGAAATGTCTAATATGCCAGAATTTAAGCCTTATATTGAAAAGCTTCATTTCTTTTTAGGCGATGTAAGAGATAAAGAGCGCTTAAGAGTGGCTATGAAAAATGTTAATTTTGTTGTGCATGCTGCTGCTCTAAAACAGGTTCCTGCTTGTGAAGTGAATCCATTTGAAGCTGTTAAGACAAATATTTTAGGTGCTCAGAATGTTATTGATTCCGCTATAGAAAATAATGTGGAAAAAGTTGTGGCATTATCTACAGATAAAGCTTGCGCTCCGGTAAATCTTTATGGGGCGACTAAATTGTGCTCTGATAAGCTCTTTGTTGCAGCCAATGGTTATAGCGGTGAAGATAGAACATTATTTTCTGTGGTAAGATATGGAAATGTTGCGGGTTCTAGAGGATCTGTTATTCCGTTCTTTCAAAAATTGGTTGAGGAAGGTGCAAAACAGTTACCTATTACAGATTTTAAAATGACGCGTTTTTGGTTAAAGTTGGAAAGTGCTGTTTGGATGGTGTTAAATGCTTTTGAAAAAATGCGTGGTGGTGAACTTTATGTTAAAAAGATACCTTCAATGAAAATGCTGGATTTAGCCAAGGCGGTTGCAGAGAATCTGAATGTTTATGAATGCGGTATTCGTCCAGGAGAAAAAATTCATGAACAAATGATATCTGTTGAAGATGCTCGCCATACCTTGGAATTTGATGATTATTATTTGATTCAGCCAGAAGCTTTTTGGTGGAAAAAGCGTACAGAAGGATTGGGGGGAAAGCCTGTTCCTCACGATTTTTCTTATAACTCAGGAAATAATACGCAATGGTTATCTGTTGATGATATGAAAGCGTTAATAGGAGAACTAAATGCGGACTAATTATGGGTATGGTCGCCAATGTCTTGATGAAGATGATGTTGCCGCTGTCGTTGATGTGTTGAAAAGTGATTTTTTGACTTGTGGTCCTAAAGTAAAGGAGTTTGAACAAGCAATATGTTGTTATACAGGAGCAAAATATTGTGTTGCTGTTTCTAATGCAACAGCAGGACTTCATATTGCTGCTCTTGCTTCTGGCTTGCAGAAAGGTGAGGAAGCAATAACTTCGCCTAATACTTTTTTGTCTTCTGCAAATTGTATTTGTTTTGTTGGCGCTAAGCCTGTTTTTGCTGATATTGATGCGGAAACTGGAAATATTGACGCTAAAGAAATTGAAAAGCATATTACCCCTAAAACAAAAGTTTTAGTTCCGGTTCACTTCGCTGGTCAATCTTGCGATATGCGAGAGATTGCTAGAATTGCAAAAAAGCATAATCTAGTAGTTATAGAAGATGCTGCACATGGGATTGGTTCTGATTACTGTGGTACAAAAGTTGGTTCTTGTGCATATTCAGATATGACTGTTTTTTCTTTTCATCCAGTCAAAACAATTACAACAGGTGAAGGAGGAGCAGTAACAACAAACAGTAAAGAACTATATGATAGGTTATGTGCTTTTCGAGCTCATGGTGTACATAAAGACGGGGCTATGCTTAATACCTGGGAATATGAAATGCGGGAATTAGGTTTTAATTATAGAATGACTGATTTCCAGGCAGCTCTGGGGTTAAGCCAATTAAAAAAATTAGAAAAGTTTAAAGCAAGAAGACGGCAGATTGTAGATTTTTATAATAAAGAGTTGAAGCTTCCTCATCTCATTGAAAAAGATTTTTCTAATGCATGTTTTCATTTATATCCAATTTTTGTTGATAATCGTCGTGATTTTTATTTTAAAGCTAGAGATAAAGGGCTAAATTTACAAGTGCATTATATTCCTGTTCATACTCAACCTTATTATAGGCAGTTTGGTTATAAAAAAGGAGATTATCCTAATGCAGAAAATTATTATGAGCACTGTATCTCTTTGCCATTGTATCCATCATTAACAGATGATGATTTGGTTGAGATTGTGAAGAGAATTAAGGAGATTTTGTAATGTCTGTTGTTGCAATTATTACGGCAAGAGGTGGATCAAAACGTATTCCCCGTAAAAATATCAAAGATTTTATGGGAAAACCAATGTTGGCTTATGCAATAGAGGCGGCTAAGAAGACAGGTATTTTTGATGAAATTATGGTTTCAACAGAAGATGCAGAAATAGCTCAGGTTGCTCAGAATTTTGGTGCTAAAGTTCCTTTTATGCGTTCTCCTCAAACGGCGAGTGACTTTGCTACGACTATGGATGTCTTAAAGGAGGTTTATCAAGAATATATTAAAAGGGGGGTGCATTTTGATGAGATTTGTTGTATTTATCCTTGTGTGCCTCTTTTAACACCAGATGTCTTAAAAGAGGCATATGAGTCTTTTAAAAATTCTGAAGGCGATTCTTTAACTCCTGTCGTTCAGTTTTCATATCCAATACAACGGGCTTTACAAATTAATCAGCAGGGCTTTTTGGAATATCGAGAACCAGAAAGTGCGGCAAAACGTTCTCAGGATTTAAGAAAAATGTATCATGATGTAGGAATGTTTTATTATATGAAAGCGTCTGTTCTTGGAGGCGGGGAAAATAAGGCTGCGTATTTTGAGATGAAAGAATCCCAAATTCAAGATATTGATACATTAGAAGATTGGAATATGGCTGAATTAAAATATAGGATGCTTCATAATGCATAAATTGGGATTGAAGTTATGGTCTGTTAATACGGATTTTTATTTGAAAGAGGCAGAAAGCTTATTTGACAAAAGTGTTTATGATTATATAGAGCTATATATTGTTCCAGATACTTTAGATACCTTAAATGAATGGAAAAAATTAAAAATTCCTTTTATTTTGCACAATGCTCATTCGGCTCATGGTTTTAATTTGGCGCAAGCGGATAAACGATTATTTAATCGGCATGTCTATGAACAAACGGCACAATTTGCAGATGTTTTAAAAGCTGAGTATATTATTTTTCATGGTGGTATTGACGGAAATGTTGAAGAAACAGCATCCCAACTAGCAGCTTTTAATGAAAGTCGGGCTTTGATTGAGAATAAGCCTTTTGTGGTCTTACCAGGAGGAAATGGAACTCACTTTTGCAGAGGTGCAACACCAGAAGAAATTGCTATAATAATAGAGCTGGTTTCTTGTGGCTTTTGTTTGGATTTTGGTCATGCAATTTGTTCTGCAAACTCACAAGGCATTGAACCATATAGCTATATTTCTCAATTTATTAAGTTTAGACCTCAAATGTTTCATCTATCAGATGTTTCAGACATGAAATCTCCTTATGATGCACATCCTCATTTGGGAACGGGGATGTTGGATATTGCTCGTTTGAAACGAGATTTTTTATTGAAAAATGCGATGATTTCTATAGAAACCAATAAAAATTATAAAGATAATTTGAGTGATTTTGCTCAAGATACGGAGGTTTTTCGTAATGTCTGAGTTGCTTTTTAAAAATTATGTTTTAATGAGTGAAGCCGAGAAAAAGTTAGTTTTAGATTGGCGTAATTCTGATAAAATAAGAACTAAGATGATAAATCAGGATATTATTTCGTGGGAGAGCCATTTAAATTTTATTGAAAGTCTGAAAAACCGCACAGATAAGCTGTATTATTTGTTTTGTGTGGATGGTGTTCCAGTGGGAAATCAAAATTTTGTGGGTATAAAAGACGGGATTTGTGTTTCTGGTTCGTATATTGGTAATGAAAATTATAATGGTTACGGTATTCCAATGATGTATTATGCTCAAAAAATGGTGTTTGAAGATTTTAAATGGAAACGTATTAATTCTGATATTTTAAAATCTAATAAGCGTACGTATTTGTTGGAAAAAAAATATTTTTATGCTAAAGATGTGGGGCAAACTGAAGATGAGTTTTTAATTTGTTATGATTGTGAGACATGGCAGAAAACAAAATCAGATTTAGGTAAGCGTATTGATAGTTTTTATGAGATTTCGGCTTTCAGTGTAAGATAATATACGATGCAGTTAAATGAATATTAAGTTATTGGTAGCGAGGAATTTATGGATAAAGTTTTTATTATAGCAGAAATGTCGGCTAACCATTGTGGTAAAATTGAGTTAGCAAAAGAGATTATTAAAACGGCGTATGATATTGGTGCCGATGCTGTAAAGATTCAAACATATACTGCAGATACATTAACTTTAAATTGTCGTAATCCTGAGTTTCTTGTTCGAGGAGGGCTTTGGGATGGAAAATATTTGTATGAACTTTATCAGGAAGCTTTTACACCATGGGAATGGCAGGAAGAACTTAAAGATTATGCAGATACTATCGGCATCCCTTTATTCTCTACTCCGTTTGATTTTACAGCGGTTGATTTTCTTACCAAAATTAATGTTCCGATGTATAAAATTGCGAGTTTTGAGGCATTTGATTTTCCGTTAATTAAATATGCAGCCCAACAAGGTAAGCCAATGATTATTTCTACGGGGATTTCGTCCTTGGAAGAAATGCAAGAAGCCGTTGATACTTGTAAGTCTGTAGGAAATTCGGATATAACACTTCTAAAATGTACTTCAGCATATCCATCAAAATTGGAAGATATGAATTTGCTTACGCTTCAGGATATGATTTCTCGTTTCTCTTCCCAAGGTGTGAAAGTTGGGTTATCGGATCATTCAATGAGTATTGTTCCGCCTGTAGTGGCTGTGGCTATGGGCGCGAAGGTTATTGAAAAACATTTTACGCTTGATCGGAAACTTGGTGGAGCGGATAGTGGTTTTTCTTTGAATAAAGAAGAATTTGCGGCAATGATACAAGCTGTACGTGAGACAGAAAAAGTATTGGGAAAAGTTGATTATTCGGTGAATATGGCAAATCGTTTGGGCGGAAGATCTTTGTATGTAGCAAAAGATATAAAAAAAGGGGAAGTGTTTACGGCAGAAAATATTCGCTCCGTTCGTCCAAATGTGGGGTTGCATCCGCGTTTTTATGAACAAGTGTTGGGACAAAAAGCAGCTTGTGATTTGAAGTTTGGGACCCCAATGGACTTGCAATATGTTGAGGGGAATATGTAAAATGAAGGTGTTAATCTATTTTGATGGATTGAATGAGGTAGATAAAAAAGGTTCATCTTTATGGAATATTTCTATTAGTTTGGCAAAAACTTGGGTGAATGCATTAAACGAAAATCCAGATGTTTCAATTAAAGCGATTATTCCGGCTCAGGCGTACTATATGTATGATTTGTTTTTGCAAAAATCATCGTTACCATTTTTTAAGACGACAATGGATGTGTCAGCATTGCATAAGTTTATGCAAAAAGTTGAGTGTATTCCTATGGATGATGATGACTTGGCGAAATGTTTTAGTCCGAAAAGAACATTACAAGAATCTTATATAAAAGATTTGGAGAATAATTTAACTTCAGCGGAGCAAAATAAACTTAAAAATCTAATTCTTGGAAAATTAAATGGTTGGCAACCGGATTTGGTTGTGTCTTATCCTTTGAATTTGCATTTTTTGAGGAAAGTTTTTCCGAGTATTCCTATTTTTGTTAATGAATGGGCAGTTTTTTCTCGGAGACCATTACCAACTTCAATATATTTTGATGTGATGGGGGGTTTGGATAAAAGTTTTTTATATCATTTCAGAAAAGATATTCAGAGTTATGCAATATCAGAAGAAGAGAACGATAAGGTTGAAGGGTTTAAACAGAATCTGCAAAAAGGGTTAAGACGGTTTTATAATGTTGATAAATTAGTGCAGCCCTATTTGAAAAAATTTCGTAAGACAATTTTGGTCCCGCTTGTGCCTCTGAAATATTCAGAAGGTGTATCTCCCTTTCCTGATGAAGATGCGGTTATTCGGTATGTAATGGAACGGGTTCCTTCGGATGTTGGGGTATTTTTTACCGGACATTTTGGTGTGAATCATTTTAATTGGGCGACTATATGGTTTTATCGCCATAAGTATCCGAATTTTATTTATGTTGGAGAATTGCAAAATTATCCGATGGCATCTGTTGCATTGTTTCCGTTTGTAGATGCTGTTGCAAATTTGATTTCTATGACCGGGGCTATGGCAAAGTTGTGGGATATTCCGGTTATTCCGTTGTGTAAAAATTATAATGCCTGGATTGCTGATTGTGAGTCTTTGAATGATTTGGAAGATGTTTTAGCAAAGCCGAGGGTTAAGAAAAATGGTTTAATTTATTGGTATTTTACGCATTATGCAGTTTGGGAAAAGCGGTATAGTGATAGTGATTTTTTCCATAATTTTTTTGAGCAAAAGTTAGATAAGTTTAAAAACGGGAAAATCAAGTTTGATTTTTATGAAAAAATTGAAGATTATGATGATGTTGTACAATATGTGGAAAAAAGTTTATGGGAATTTATTAAGCCGCAGAATAATGTAAAGCCAAGTGAAAAGAAAACTTTTTATCTTTTTAATAAAATACCTGTTTTTTATGTTAAGAAAAAAGCTAATAAAAAAGTCTTTGTGTTGTTGGGGATTCCTTTGTTGAAGATAAAGAAGGGGACGAAAACAAAAATTAGTATTTTGGGAATTCCTTTCCTTTCATATTAATTAGAAATTTAAGATTGTGGACTAGGAGAAGAAAATGAATAGGCAAGAATTTTTAACTCAAATGCAGGATGTTTTGCAAACGGATGAAGAGTTGTCTTATGAGACTGCTTTAGATGATTTGGCAGAATGGGATTCTTTAGCGGTTATGGCAACAATGGCTTTTTTAGATAAAGAATTTGGTGTGAAGACAACTATGAAAGATTATAAGGAAATGTTAACAATTGCAGATATTGCACAGAAAGCAGGATTATAAGATGATTTCTTTTAATGCAGAACAGAGATTTATTGTAACAGGAGCATCTTCTGGAATTGGTGAAGGTGTGGCGCTTCTGTTAAATGAATTAGGCGCAAGTGTTATTGCTGTAGCTAGAAATGTGGAAAGACTTTCTGCAATGAAAGCTAAGGCTAAGCATCCTGAAAATATTTTTATTGAGCCTAAAGATTTGGCGGAAGATATTGAAAATTTGCCAAATTATGTGAAATCTTTGAAAGAAAAGTATGGAAAGTTTCAAGGGCTGGCATATTGTGCTGGAATAGGAGGAATTCGCCCTTTGAGAGCCGTTGAAAAGGAAACGATTCAAGAAATTTTTGATATAAATTATTTTGCTCCGGTTTTTATGGCGAAAGGTTTTGCAGATAAAAGAAATAATAACGGTAAGGGCTCGTCTATTGTGATTTTGGCTTCGGCTGGAGGGGTTAGAGGAGAGCCAGGAATGACGGAATATTCCGGTTCTAAAGGCGCATTAATTGCCTCAATGCAGTCTATTGCCAGAGAATTGGCTCCTTCTTATATTCGGGTTAACTGTGTCTCTCCGACATTGATTCAGACGCAGATGGCGGATGAAATCGCCAGAACTTATGCTGAAGGAAAATATCCGATGGGGTTGGGTGAGGTTTCTGATGTGGCAAATATGGTTATATATTTATTAGCTGAGCAATCTCATTGGATTACGGCACAGAACTATATTGTTGATTGCGGAGTGATTTAAGTATGCCGAAGTCTAAGTTTAACCATGTTCAAATAAAAGCTATTACAGCGGTTGTTCCTGAAAACTACATCAATATTGATGATGAAATAGAGTTCTTCAATAATGATGTGAAGCTTCTTGAGAGGAATAAAAAAATCTTGGGTCTTGGAAAAAGACATATTGTTGATGACAGAACATCAAATGCTGATTTGTGTGAAGCCGCAGCTAAAGATTTGTTTGAAAGGTTGAATTTGGATAAGGGGTTGATAGATGCTTTGATTGTGGTGTCAAGCTCGCATGATTATCATTATCCAGCATCGGCTTGTGTTTTGCAAGGGCGCTTGGGACTTAATAATGAGTGCACTTGTTTTGATATTTCCGGTTTGGCTTGTTCTGCTTATGTCCATGGTTTGTTTTTGGCTCATTCTTTAATTTCCGGCGGAGCGGCAAAGAATTGTTTGCTCTTGGCAGGAGATATTACAAGTTTGCATTCGGATAGAAGAAATCGGAACTCTAATATGCTGTTTGGAGATGCCGGAACGGCAACACTTTTAGAGTGGTGCGAGGAAGATAATACGGCTTATTTTTATACCGGAACACAAGGAAAAGATTGGGATAAGTTGATTGCTCCGGCCGGAGGATATGACCTGCCTATTCGCAAAGATATCGCAGATTTAGAGATAACCGATGAGACGGGGAATGTTTGGCGGCTTTATGATGATATTATGAAAGGGCTGGATGTCTTTAAGTTTACAACGGAAATTGGACCGCGTGGTATCCGAGAAATTTTGGATTATGCCGGAAGGAAGCCGGAAGAAATAGATTATTTTGCTTTTCATCAGGGAAATAAGCAGATTGTCAGAACGATTGCAATGTATGCAGGGTTGCCGAAAGAAAAATGGTCTGCGGAAACGTTTTCTTTGTATGGTAACTGTGGCGCTGCCGCTGTTACATTGGATATTTGTCGTCAATTATCAGAGCAGAAAGTTAAGAATCTTTGCTTGGCAACATTTGGTGTCGGTTTATCTTGGGGGTTTGGTGTCGTTAATATGGACAAAGCTCAGGTCTTTCCGATTGGTTTATATAAAACGCCTGAGAGTAAAATGACAAGAGAGCAAAAGATTGCTTATTGGATAGAGTTTTTCAAAAGAGGTAATAATGCTTAAGGGAAAAACGGCTTTTATTACCGGAACAAATCGGGGAATCGGTAAAGCAATTTTGGAAGAATTTGCTAAAAACGGAGCAAATATTATTGCTCATGCTCGTAAAGAGACAGATGAGTTTTCCCAAATGATTTTGGATGTAGCTCAAAAGTATCAGGTATCTATTACGCCTGTTTATTTTGATTTGGCGGATAAAGAAGCTATGAAGGCCGAGGTAAAAGCTAAAATTTTTGATAAAGCTATTCCGGTTAATGTTTTGATAAATTCTGCTGGATTGGCCCATGGCGGCTTGTTCCAAATGACCCCAGTTTCAAAAATAAGAGAGATTTTTGAAGTAAACTTTTTTGCCCAATTGGAAGTTACGCAGCTTTTGTTGCGCTATATGGCAAAGTGTGGGGGCGGAAGTATTGTTTTTATGTCTTCGGTTTTGGGATTGGATGCCAATGTCGGTGAATGTGCTTACGGAACCTCAAAAGCTGCTTTGGCCTTTTTTGCCAAAACTTTGGCGATGGAAACTGCGCGTTTGAAAATTAGGGTTAATGCATTGGCTCCGGGCTTGATTGAAACGGATATGGCCGGTCAAATGAAAGATGATTTTAGCAAAAAAATGCTGGAAAATTGTGCTTTGTTAAGGATGGGAACAGTTGAAGAAGTAGCTAAAACAGCAGCTTTTTTAGCTTCGGATAGTGCTTCATATCTTACGGGGCAAGTTATTCGTGTGGATGGAGGAATGAGGTGATGGATAAAGAAATATTGAAGCAAATGCGTATTGACTTGCTAAAAATGGCTTTATCTGCCGGAGCTCAAGGGGCTCATATGGGCGGTTCTTTATCCTTGGTAGAGATTATGGCTGTGCTTTATTTGGATGTTATGAAATTTAATTTGCAAAATATGAAGGATGAAGCAAGAGACCGACTGATTATGAGTAAGGGGCATGGCGTGATGGCTCAGTATGCGGCTCTGAAACAAGTTGGTGTGCTTTCGGAAGAAGATATATTAACTTATAAAGCCAATGATTCAAAGGTGGCGGCACATCCGTCTTTGAACGAACAATTGGGAATAGAATTTTCGTCCGGCTCTTTGGGACAGGGATTATCTTTGGGCGTTGGAACGGCTTTGGCATTAAAAAGAAAAAATAATTTGTCTTCCAGAGTTTTTGTTGTCTTGGGTGATGGTGAATGTGATGAGGGCTCGGTTTGGGAAGCAGCCGCTTCAGCTTCTCATTTTGGCTTGAATAATCTGGTGGCGATTGTTGATAAAAACGGTTTGCAGTATGATGGAGATACGAAAGTTGTTCTTTCTATGGAAAATATGGCTGAAAAATGGGCAGCATTCGGTTGGAATGTAAAAGAGGTTAATGGCCATGATGTTGAGGCTCTGCACGAAGCTTTGACGGAAAAATCATCTAAGCCATTGGTTATTGTTGCAAAGACTGTTAAAGGAAAAGGTATTTCTTTTATGGAGAATAATCCGCAGTGGCACAACGGGGTGGTTTCTCAAAAATTGTTTGAACAAGCTGTCGCAGAATTGGAGGCTGGCAATGATTGATTATTCGCCGATGAATATAAAAATATGGTCAAGGCTCGGTTCTTGCGGGGCTTTTGGTCAGGCTGCTTTGTTCTTGCCTGAAATAAATGATAAGGTTGTAATGCTTACGGCAGATTTGTGTACTTTTTCGGGCTTAGACAGATTTAAGCTAAAATATCCTGATTATTTGTTTAATTTTGGTATTGCAGAACAAAATATGGTCGGTGTTGCCGGCGGTTTTGCCAAAGAGGGTTTTGTTCCTTTTGCTACAACTTATGCAACATTTGCTTCTATGCGGTGTGCAGACCAAATCAAAGTGAATATGGGATATATGAATTTGCCAATTAAGCTTGTCGGTTTGACGGCGGGTTTGTCTGTCGGTGTTCTAGGAGCGACGCATATGAGCTTGGAAGATGTTGCCGTAATGCGGAGTGTGCCTAATGTGGTTATTTTATCTCCGGCAGATTGTACTGCAACGATTAAAGCTACTATCGCAGCAGCTCAGATTGATGCTCCGGTTTATCTTCGTCTTTCTGGAACAATGAATAATCCGATTGTTTATAAAGAAGATTTTGATTTTGAAATCGGTAAGGCAATCACATTAAAAGAAGGTAAAGATGTGGCGATTATAGCAATCGGAAGTATGGTTTATAATTCTTTGAAAGCCGCTGAAATTCTGGAGCAAAATGGCGTGTCGGCAAAAGTTGTTGATATGCATACGATTAAGCCGCTAGATAAAGAGGCTATACAAGATGTATTGAAAAATAAGCTTATTGTTACAGTGGAAGAGCATTCCATTGTCGGTGGTTTGGGAAGTGCCGTGGCAGAAGAGTTAGCCTTATTAAAGCAGCGTCCGCCACATTTGATTATTGGGGTTAATGGCGCTTATCCTCACGCGGCCAGCTATCCGTATTTGTTGGATCAAGCCGGCTTGACACCTGAAAAAATTGCTTCAAAAATTGAAAATACTTATAAGGAGATATGTTAAATGAGTAATATGGAAAAATATACAAAAGCATTTTGCCAAGCTTTTGAAATTGATGAAGAAACAGCTAAAAAGCTTAAGTTCCAGGATATTCCGGCTTGGGATTCTGTCGGACATATGGGTTTGGTTGCTCAGTTGGAAGAAGCCTTTGATATTATGCTGGAGCCTGATGATATTGTGGACTTGTCCAGCTTTGAAAAAGGGCAAGAAATTCTGGCAAAGTATGATATAACTTTCTAATAGATTGTTTCTTATGGAAAAAATTGTCCTGAATGAACTAATAATATATAAGTTTGCATCAAAGTTTATTGATGCAAACTCTTATGTTTTATTGGAGAATCAGGACGCTTTGATTGTTGACCCAAATGAATCTCCTGAGTTGGAGACTTTTTTGTCTGATAAAGCACCCAAAAAAGTTACTATCTTATTGACGCATGAGCATATTGATCATGTGATTGGGGTGGCAAGGCTGCAAAAAAAATATCAGACAAAAGTAATTTGCCAGAAACAATGTGCCGAATTTGTGTCAGATGTTCGGAAAAATCAGCCAAGTTTGGTTTTGGTGGCTTTGGAATACAGAGATGATAAAAACGGGACGAATTTGGCGCAGGAATATAGGCAATTGATTGATGGGATTTTTCCGTTTTCGGTTGTTGTGGCTGAGAGTTTTGAGGATAATATTTCATTTGTTTGGCAAGGCAAAGAAGTTTTTTGCAAGCGGTGTCGCGGGCATTCTCCGGGAAGCTGTTGCATCGTCTTGGATAAAAAAATTGTCTTTACGGGTGATTCTTTAATTTTGGGATATCCGGTTATCACACGGTTTCCGGGTGGAAGTAAAAAAGATTATTTGACCGAAACAAAGCCTTTTCTTGATTCATTGTCTGATGATATGTTGGTTTTGGCGGGGCATGGAAAAAGTTTTAGGATAGAGGAGAGCAGACGTGTGGACTTTTAGTCGGTTCGCAGACAGAGTTGCAGCGGTTGTAGAAGACGGAACGGAATATACTTATGCAACATTGGAAGAGAAAGGGCAGGCGCTCGCAGAGGTTGTCGGTCGGCGGTGTTTAGTCTTTTGTTTGTGTTCAAATTCCTTTGGGTCTTTGTTAGGATACACGTCTTTCCTTAATCATCATATTGTGCCGTTGATGTTAGACGAACAATTGGATCGGGCATTGTTGGATTCATTTTTGCAAATCTATAAGCCGGATTATTTGTGGTTGGCGGAAAATAAGGCTGCGGATTTTGATGGAACAGTCGTTTATCGGGATTGCGGCTATGCTTTATTGAAGCGCAAAGATGAAAGTGTTTTTCCGTTAAATGACGAATTGGCTCTTCTGATTACAACTTCAGGTTCTACGGGGTCTCCGAAATTTGTGCGGCAGAGTTATAAGAATTTGGAAGCAAATACAAAATCTATTGTTGAATATTTGCATCTTGATGGTTCGGAAAGGCCGATTACAACCTTGCCGATGAATTATACTTATGGCTTATCGGTAATTAATACGCATTTGGCTGTTGGTGCGACTTTGATTCTGACTGATAAGACATTGATGCAGCGCGAATTTTGGAATCTGTTTAACGAGCAAAAAGCCTCTTCTTTTGCAGGAGTGCCTTATACTTATGAGATGCTTGATAAGCTGATGTTTTTCAGAAGAAAGTTACCTTATCTGAAGTCTATGACGCAAGCAGGTGGAAAAATCTTACCAATATTGCACCAGAAATTTGCAGAATATGCAAAAAACGAGGGCAAAGAATTTGTGGTAATGTATGGTCAAGCCGAGGCTACTGCAAGAATGGGATATTTGCCGGCAGAGATTGCCTTGGATAAGTGTGGTTGTATGGGAATAGCTATTCCCGGCGGAAAATTTCATTTGATTGATGCCGAAGGCAAAGTGATTACTTCTCCCGAAACGGTGGGTGAGCTTGTTTATGAAGGCGATAATGTTACTCTGGGGTATGCCGAAAACGGAAGTGATTTGGCCAAAGGTGATGAACGCCACGGTGTTTTACAAACCGGAGATATGGCAAAATTTGACCAAGACGGTGTGTATAGTATTGTTGGTCGCAAAAAGAGATTTTTAAAAATTTTTGGTAACCGTGTAAACTTAGATGAAACGGAAAGGTTGATTAAAACGCAATATCAAGATTTTGATTGTGTTTGTTCCGGCAAGGACGATTCAATGGAAATCTTTATTACGGACGAAACCAAGATTAAGGAAATACAGTCTTTTGTTGCCAATAAAACGCATTTGAATTTTTCGGCTTTTCATGTTCATTATTTGGCAGAAATTCCTAAAAATGATGCCGGAAAAGTTTTATATACGGAGTTGAGCAAGCTATGTTAACAAACTTTGGGGATTTTGTTCTGGCAACTTATGATAATATGGATATAAATGAGCCAGAAGTTCAGAAAGCGGATTTTTTGCGGGTTGAGTTGCCGACAAATTCTGATACGGAAATCTTGATGCAACAAAAGGGATTTTTCTTTGCAGACAGAACTTTGAAGGTGGCTATCAGTCTTAATAAATGTTCCTTAGACTTAGACAAGAATATTCGTTTGCCGATTGTTGAAACCGCAGATTATAAAGAAGAGATTTTGCAAATTGCTCAAGATGCATTTGTTTATGATAGGCGCTTTCATGTTGCTCCGGTTTGTTCAAAAAAAATTGCCGCTGCGGTTTTGAAAAATTATGTGGCGAATCTGGATAATGTTTTGGTTGCGTTGTTCAAAGATAAGCCGGTGGGGTTCTTGGCGCTGAAGAAAGTTTCGGAAGAGGCTTTGTTTGTTCATTTGGCCGCGGTGGATGAAAAATATAGAATGACCGGTGCGGCGATGGCTCTGTATGCTTTTGCTTGCAAGTTTGCAAAGGAAAAAGGATATAAAAAATTAGAAGGGCGAATCAGCTCGCAGAATATGGCGGTTATGAATTTGTATGCTGCTTTCGGTGCCGCTTTTTCTGAACCTAAAGATGTTTTTGTAAAGGAAGTTGGTCATGACGCTTGATGATTTGTTTCAAATAAGTCCATATTCTTTGGAAAAAGGTGAAAAGCAAAAAGCACTTACGGAGATTTTGAAGGAGCTGACGGCAAGGCATTATGCTCAATGTCCGGAATATGCAAGGATTTTGGATGCTTTGCGTTTTGATGCGCGTAACGTAACTTCTTGTGCGGATTTGCCTTTTATTCCGGTCAGGCTTTTTAAACAGTTTGAACTTAAAAGCGTGCCTCAGGAACAGATTACCAAGACTTTGACTTCTTCGGGAACATCAGGGCAGGCGGTTTCTAAAATCTTTTTGGATGCTGAAAATGTGCGGAACCAGACCAAGACGTTAAATGAGATTATCTCTTCTTTTATCGGAAAATCACGTTTGCCGTTGCTGCTTTTGGATACGGAAATGATAAAAAAAGACCGTTCCATGTATTCGGCCAGAGGTGCTGGAATTATCGGTTTTTCCATCTTTGGACGCAATAGCACTTATGCGCTGGATGAAAATATGAATATTGATGTTGATAAGGTTGCCGCATTTTTTGAGGAACACAAAAATGAGCCAATATTGATGTTTGGTTATACTTATATGATTTGGCAATTTATTGTGCGCGCTTTGGAAGAAAAAAATATTTCTTTTAATGCTCAAAATGCTGTTTTGTTTCATATCGGTGGTTGGAAAAAGCTCAAGGACCAGGCTGTTGATGCGTTGGAATTTAATCGGCGGGTTCAGAATTGTTTGGGTAATGTTAAGGTTTATAACTATTACGGAATGGCGGAGCAATTAGGTTCGGTGTTTGTTGAATGTGAGCATGGTCATATGCATTGTTCTAACTACTCGGATGTGATTATTCGCCGCGCTAAAGATTTTTCTGAGGCAGAGGTTGGTGAAAAAGGTTTGATAGAGCTCTTATCCGTTTTGCCGACAAGTTATCCGGGGCATATTATTTTGACCGAAGATGAGGGCGCTGTCTTGGGCGAAGACGATTGTCCTTGCGGGCGTAAAGGAAAGTATTTTAAAATCTATGGGCGTATTAAAAATGCTGAATTGAGAGGTTGCAGTGATACCTATGAAAAACGTTAATTATATTCTTGGCTCGGAAGAGATAGATAAATCACCCATGTCGGTTTATGCCGATGAGGTTTGTGCTTTTATTGCCGAAGTTTCAGCTAAGTTGATGCAATCTCCTTTGGTTCGGCAATATCCGGATTTGTCGGCTTTGGCTTTTTGGGGGCGCAAAAAGAATATTGAAAAATTAAAAAATGATTTCGGCGATAGGTTCGGTTGGCTCGGGCGCGGCTTGTGTTTTCATATTGCGCCGTCTAATGTTCCGATTAATTTTGCTTTTACATATTTGTTTGGCTTATTGGCCGGAAATGCAAATATTGTTCGTTTGCCGAGCAAAGAGTTTCCGCAAGTTGAGGCTATGTGTCAGGTCTTTAAAGAGGTTTTGAAAAATTATCCAGAGATTGAGAAAAGAACGGCTTTTGTAAAATATCCGCGTGATGACGAGATTACAGCAGAATTTTGCAAAAGGGCAGATGTCCGTATGATTTGGGGCGGAGATGAAACAATAGCTTCAATTAAACAGATGCCGGCAAAACCAAGATGTATTGATGTGGCTTTTGCCGATAGATATTCTTTAGCCATTATTAATGGGGGTAGCATTTTATCTGCGAGCGAAGATGAAATCAGAAAATTGGCGGAAGCTTTTTATAATGATACTTATCTGATGGATCAAAATGCTTGTTCATCTCCGCAGGTTGTTTTGTGGGAGAAAGATTCTGTCAAAGCAAGAGATATTTTTTGGAAAGCTGTGTATAATGTGGCTAAACAAAAATATGTTTTGCAAGATGCCTCGGCTGTAGATAAATATACTCTAATGTGTGAGGAAGCCATAAATAATCCGAATTTTGCCGGTTGTTTACGTGAGGAGAATTTGCTTTATAGGGAAGAATTGAGCAGATTGGATGAAGATATCATTAACCATCGCGGTAAAAGCGGATATTTTTATGAATATGCGCTTCAAGATTTAGATGAATTATGCAAAGTGGTTACGGAAAAGTTTCAGACAATAACATATTTTGGCGTTGACGTAAAAATTTTGTATGATAGATTAATTGCTACTAATGTTAGAGGTGTGGATCGTATTGTCCCAATAGGAAAAGCTATGGATATAGATGTGATTTGGGATGGATTTGATTTAGTGAGAGTTGTCGCGAGAAAAATACGAGTTGGTTAGAATATCTATATTTAAGGTGTTCACTTGATAATGTAGATAAACTTTATAGACGGTTAGTTGAAAATTGAAAAAAAATTTTATGGAGATGACTATTTAAAGATGCAATTACTCCGCATTGAAACCAAAAGTTCGGGGGGGGGGGAAATTAACTTCTCTGGATGTATTAAAGGGTATTTGTATAATCTTGGTAGTATTTACTCACTCTAATTGGACGGGAGCTGAGAGGCTTGAGTTGTTTTTTCCATTTTGGGTTGAGATGGCTGTTCCTATTTTTATGTTTATATCAGGGTATTTATATTCTTTATCTTATGACAGACATAATGTTACGAGTTTTTCTGATGCCTATGATAGTAGCTATCTGATGAAAAAAGTTATTCGTTTTACAATTCCGTTTTTGATAATATTTATTTGTGAATTGTTTTTTGATGATACACATAAAATGTTGGCATTATTTCCAAACTCTTTTTTTAGAGGTGGTAGTGGTCCAGGAAGTTATTACTATCCTATTATGATACAGCTGATATTTTTGTTTCCAATAATATATTTTATTTTAAAGAAATATCCGAATTCCTTAAAAGGATTAATGATTCTATTTTTCGGTAATGTTATATATGAAGTTTTACAAAGTGCGTATTTGATGAATACGGCTTGTTATAGATTGTTGATTTTTAGGTATATTTTCATAATAGCATTTGGGACCTATGTTTTTATCAATAAATTTCAATTACGTAAACGAGAATTGTTTTTTATTTTTGTTTTGGGTTTTATGTATATTTTTTCTTTAAGATATTTAGGTTTTAAGGATAGAATCGTTAATGCTTCTTGGGTGGGGACATCAGTTTTTGCTGTTTTATATATTGTTCCATTCTGTTATTTGTTTATGCTTAAATGTTCTCGTTTGCATAATATAATTTTGGAATATATTGGGGCAAGTTCGTTTAATATATTTTTATTTCAAAAATTTTATTATGAGTATGTGGTTAAATATATTTATAAATATGTAGATTCTTTTATTCTGAGTCTTCTTTGTAATGTAACAATTTGTTTAATTGTAGGATGTTTTTTTTATTATTTGGAGGCCAAATTAACAAAAAGCATAATGATGTTATTAAAGACGAAATGTTTGATAAAATAGAGGTAAAGGATAATTTTGCTATATTGGGGAATAATATTTTTATTGATTGAATATAGTAAGATAGATGAGTATATTGAAGAGTAAAGTCTAAAACTTGGTCTTGTTGAGGAAGAAAAGTGACGGAGCGTTTGGGAAATTTTGTTTTCGGAAAACTTAATAATCTTTATATTGTGCGTAATTATAAAAAGATTATGCCATATGTTCGTCCTTATTGGTTTAGGGCTTTGATTGCTGTTTTGATTACTATTCCTATCGGGGCAATGGATGCCGTGATTGCGGGATCTTTGAAGCCTTATATGGATGTTGTAATGGTGGAAAAAAATACTGCGTCAACGGCTTATATTCCAGTATTGATTATTATATTCAGTCTTGTACAGAGCCTTCTAAACTATTTGGCAACTTATATGAATACTTGGGTGGGGCGAAAAATTGCCAATGATGTTAAGATAGATTTATTTGATAAACTAATGCATTATGATGCTTCCTATTTTGATAGAGTTAGTTCCGGTGATGTGCAGTATAGGTTTAATCAAGACGTGGATATGGCTTGTAACGGATTACTTTCAAATCTTAAGTTGTTTACAACCAGAGTATTTTCTTCTTTATCTTTAATTGCAGTATTGTTTTATAATTCATGGCAGTTGGCTATTGTTGCAGTGGTTGTTTTGCTCGGAGCGCTTTACCCGTTAACTACTGTTCGCAGACGCTTAAAGTCGGTGATGGATAAGACGGTGTTCTCTGGGGCTGCGGTTATGACGCATTATAATGAAACTTTTGGCGGGAACAGAATCGTTTCATCTTATAATCTCTATCAATATCAAGGGCAAAGATTTCGTGAAACTTTGAGGTCTGTTTTCAAACTTGGAATTAAAGTTATTCAAAGAACCGGTATGATGTCGCCACTGATGCATTTTGTGGTTTCTTTAGGTATTGCTAGTGTTATTTGGCTGGGAAGTTATCTCATTGTTACCCACCAGATTACACCGGGAAATTTTGTTTCCTTTATTACGGCTTTGGTTATGTTATATAATCCTATAAAATCTATAGGTAATAATTTTAATAATGTGCAAATGGCTTTGATGGCGATGGAGCGTGTCTTCGGATTATTGGAAAGTTCGCCGAAAATTGTCAGCAAAGCAGATGCGATTAAATTAGAAAAGGTTACCAAAGGTATTGAATATCGGGATGTTTGTTTTCAGTATTTGCCTAAAAAGCCTGTCTTGAAGCATATTAATTTGAAAGTTGAAATGGGGCAGACTATTGCGTTTGTTGGAAATTCCGGTGGTGGAAAAACGACCCTGGTTAATTTGTTGCCGCGGTTTTACGAAGTTACCTCCGGTGCAATCTTGGTTGATGGAATAGATATTCGGAATATTGAACTGAATTCTTTACGTGATAAAATAGCTGTTGTTTTTCAGGATAATTTTTTATTTGATGGAACGATAAGAGATAATATCTTGCTTGGAGATGAAAATGCGTCTCAGGAGCAGATTGATGGTGCTGTTAAAAATGCCTGTTTGTCTGAGTTTATTGCTTCGTTAGATAAAGGTCTAGATACGCATATTGGAGAAAGAGGTGTCTTACTTTCCGGCGGACAGAAACAACGTATTGCCATAGCGCGTGCATTTATTAAAAATGCGCCGATTGTTATTTTGGATGAGGCTACTTCGGCTCTGGATAATAAATCTGAAGCGGTTGTTCAAGAGGCTATTGATAATTTGATGAAAGATCGTACGGTATTTATTGTCGCACATCGCTTGTCAACGGTTCGAAATGCGGATAAAATTGTGGTTGTTAACTATGGCGAAATCGTTGAAGTCGGGAGCCATGACGAGCTTATTAATAAAGAAGGCGGAATTTATGCTTCTTTATATAAAACACAGTTGAAATGATGGTATTTGTTATTTGAGGAATCGATGCAAAAAACTTATGATTTGATTGTGCCGATTGGCTCAAAGTGTAAGGTGTCTCATAATTTGCGCCGTTGCGGCTTGCAGTTGGAATCTTTTCCGTTTGACTGGATTTATATTAAAAGTCCGGCCGTTATTGAAAATTTGTTTGCAACTGATTTTAAGAACTTTTTTCGGGAAGAAAATTTGCGTCTTCGTTCCAAACAACCGAAGTTTGATGAGGTTGATGATTTGGGAACGGGAATATATTCTGCGCATGATTTTGATACAAATCGTTCTATTCATGATTGTTATCCTGAAGTTATAGCAAAATTTAACCGGCGTATTGCAAAGCTTAAAGGTAAATTAAATGAAGCCAAGACTCTCTTGATTGTGTTTGCGGCAGAAGGAGATTTTCTTTCTGACGCGGAAATGGTTGCGGAGTTTACAGCTTTGCAAAAGCAATTTCCTAAACAGCAGGTGGATTTTTTATACTTGTATTTACCGGAAGAAAAAATTGAATTTGAACGCAAATTGCTGGCTTCAAATATCTTAAAAATAAGTTTTCAGCGCGAAAAAGATTTTGAGTGGCAGGGAAACCCTAAATATTTTAATAGGGCCTTAAAAGGCTTCCGTTTGGCATTTAAAACAAAAATTCGGTGGTATACTTCTTCGGTTTATCTTAATGGCTTGAAGAAAAAGGCAAAAATTGCGTTTTTAAAGTTTTTGAGTAATTTGATTGTTATTAAAAAATATCGTAAGAAGTTTAGAGAAAAATATTTGGAAAAGCGCAATAAATTTCAATAAAAAGAACACCCCAAACGGGGTGTTCTTTTTATTTCTTTGCGGGGCGTAGTGGTAGAACTATTTTATCAGCCAAATATTTATCAAATGATTTGGGTGAAATGTCTTCAGTTCCAGAGGATGATGTGAAGGTAATTTCTCCAAAGTAAACCTGATTGTTTATAATATAAAAGTCAATTCTGGCATATATAAAACCTTGGCATAAAATTTCTGCTAATTGCGTCATTTCTTCTAAACAAGATGGTTTTTCAGGAGAAGGAAAAGTTTGATAGCTTGAGTTTATTTTATAAGGTAATTGATGCCAATTTAAATCGTATATATTTCTTTTATGCTGTGTAAAACGTGCGCTGTCTATCCAAATAAATTCAGGTTTTCCATTAATACAGGTATATTTGTAATCACGTAATTCTCCGTTTTCATCTTCCATATACTGTTCTATAATAATTTTGGGTTTTATATCTTTATAATGTAATTCTAAGCCTGCTTGAAAGGCATAGTTTGTTTTTAGCCATTGGTTTATTTGTTTTTTTATTTGGGCTTTATCTATTTTGGATTTATCTTTGATAATTATATTCCATCCAGATCCATGATTGCACTTGATTACGAATTTTTCGGGTAAGTGTGAAAAATCTATGTCGCTAAATCTATCATATACACCTAAAACTGGGATTAGATATTTTTCTCCAATTTTCTCTTTTATCCAGTCACGAACCAAATATTTATCAGCTAGTTTGGTTTTTAGTGGTGTAGAATCGTATAATTTTAACCATTGAATTTTTTCATTAAAGGTATGTGGAGCTGTCAGATTTAAGTCTTTTCCCGTATTTTTCTTAAACCATTCTTTTAAGTATTCCGGATATAGGGAAGGAGAAAGTTTAGATAAAGGTATGTTTTTTAATTTAAGCTTAAGCTTTAACCCCAATATGTTAAATATAATATATTTTTTGTTTAAGGTCTGATAGAGAGTTATGAAGTCAGACAATTTATTCACCCAAAGCTAATTAAATGATATGTTTTTATACCAGTTAATTGGGAAGATTGTCAACTTCTTATGAGAGCCTAATTTTTTTTGGGGAAAAGTTAAATTAGACTTTCAGATGTTTATTTCTTTGCGGTGATGATTTTTAGGGCATCTTCTAAGGTTAAATCCTTATCTTTATATTCTCTTGGAATGGCATAATTGTTTTTGCCCCACTTCAAGTATGGGCCGTAACGTCCTGAATTTAAAGTGATATCCTGTTTGTCTTTGGGGTGTTGTCCCAAAACTTTTCCAGCAGGTTTTTCGGCAACGCCTTTTAAAATCTCCTCAGCTCTCTCCAAGGTAATATTAAAGATATTATCTGCGCCGGTTAGGGATTTTGACTTATTACCTTGTTTCAAATATTGGCCGAATTTGCCAATATTTGCCTCAATACCGTTTCCTAATTGTTTAGGCAAAGTCAACAAGGTAGTTGCTTGTTCTAAAGTAACATCTTCAGGTTTTAAGAACTTTGGCAGAGAGGAACGCTTGGGTTTTTCGGTTGTTGCGGTTGCATCTTCGCCAAGCTGGACATAGTAGCCGTAGGGGCCTTTTTTCAGGTAAATCTTTAAACCATTAAGTTCACCGAGCTCTTTATCTTCCGGATTTGCCGGGCGAGGGGTGTCGTTCATTTCCTCATCTTTGACATCAGTCAAAGGTTTGGTATATTTGCATTCGGGATAGTTTGAACAACCCAAAAAGGCACCGAATTTACCGAGCTTGACGGACAAACGACCTTTGCCGCATTCGGGGCAAATACGCGGGTCTGAGCCGTCTTCACGCGGCGGAAAGAGGTGGTAAGACAAGACTTCATCAATCTTCTCAATAACTTCGCTGACTTGCAGGGGTTTTACGGCATCAATGTTTTTGATGAATTTTACCCAGAAGCCGCCAAGAAGCTTTTTCCATTCCATTTCGCCGGCGGAAACATCATCCAGATATTCTTCCAGTTGGGCGGTGAAGTCATATTCAACGTACTTCTTAAAGAAGTTTTCCAAAAAGACGGTTACGATGCGACCTCTGTCTTCCGGAATGAAACGCAGTTTCTCAACACGAACATACTTACGCTCCTGCAAAACGGCAATGATGGAAGCGTAAGTTGACGGACGACCGATGCCTAATTCTTCCAGTTTTTTGACTAAGCTTGCTTCGGTAAAGCGCGGCGGCGGTGTGGTGAAATGTTGCTCAGGGATGATGTCGCCTTTATTGACATTTTCGCCATTTTCAACATTTGGCAAAATGCGGTTCTCATCATCTTCATCACTATCGTCTTTGCTTTCCTGATAGAGTTTGAGGAAGCCGTCAAAGTCAATGACTTGTCCTGTCGCACGCAAAATGATTTTTTCATCGGCAGAGGAAGAATCAATTACAACTTTATCCAAAACGGCCGGATTCATTTGGCAAGCAACAGTGCGTTTCCATATCAGCTCATAGAGCTTATGAGCATCAGAATCAAGCTTGGCTTCCAATTTCTTTGGCGTGTCGGTTACGTGAGCCGGGCGGATAGCTTCGTGTGCTTCTTGAGCGTTTTTAGATTTGGTCTTGTATTCTTTGGCAACTTTAGGCAGATAAGCCTCGCCGAAGTATTTTACAATAACCTCGCGGCAAGCCGTAATAGCTTCTTGTGAGAGGTTAACCGCATCGGTACGCATATAAGTGATATAACCATCTTCGTATAGTTTTTGAGCTACTTGCATGGTTTTCTTCGCGCTAAACCTTAACTTTCTTGCAGCCTCTTGTTGTAGGGTTGAGGTTGTGAACGGCGGTGCCGGATACCGGTTGGCTTTTTTGCGCTCAACATTGGCAATGTGAAATTCCTGAGCCTCAATCTTGGCTTTGGCTTCTAAGGCCTTGGCTTCGGTATTGAGGTCAAATTTTTCAAGCTTTTTGCCATCTAAGGTTATTAAGTGTGAGCGAATCAGCGCCTGAGTTTTGGTGATGAGGTCTACATCAACCGTCCAATATTCTTCGGGTTTGAATTTTTCAATTTCGTTTTCGCGGTCGCAAATCAGGCGCAGGGCAACGGATTGGACACGTCCTGCCGATTTTGAGCCGGGGAGTTTGCGCCATAAAACCGGTGAAAGCGTGAAACCAACCAAATAATCCAATGCGCGGCGCGCCATATAGGCCGAAACCAAATTGTTGTCAATCTGACGCGGGTTTTTGATGGCTTCGGTAACTGCCGATTTGGTGATTTCGTGAAAGACGACGCGTTCAATTTTTTTGTCTTTGATTTTTTTGCGTGCGGTTAGTTCTTCCAAAATATGCCATGCGATTGCTTCTCCCTCTCTATCCGGGTCGGATGCGAGGACAATCGTATCACAGTCTTTGAGGGCGGTTATGATATCATTGAGGCGTTTTTTGCCGCCGGAGCTTAGCTCCCAGGTCATGGCAAAGTTGTCATCCGGATTGACGGAGCCGTCTTTGCTCGGAAGATCTCGGATATGACCGAAGCTGGCCAGAACTTTGTAATCTGAACCTAAGTATTTGTTGATGGTTTTGGCTTTGGCAGGGGACTCAACGATAACTAACTTCATGATGCGTCTTTCTTTGCTTTTTTGATTAATGCCACTTTGTTGCCGACTTGGCGCTCAATCCGACCGTCCATCTCAAGTTCCAAGAGCTCTAAAGAAACCGTTGCAGAATCCAGCCCCGTTGCACGAATTATCTCATCAACATAAACGCCTTCCGCCGTCAAACAGTCTATGACTTTGAGCTCGGATTTTGAAGTGTCCGACTGTTGTGGAATATCAACATTATTTTTTACTTTGTCAAGCGGTTTTGCAAATAAATCATCTTGAGCTGTTTGTGGGCGGGGCTTTATTTTTTTGTGGCGGCTTAAGTTTAGGTTGCTTAAAATATCTTCTGCATTTTCGGCCAAAAAAGCTCCTTCGCGAATCAGTTTGTTCGGACCTGCCGCTCGGGCTTCAATCGGGGAACCAGGGACGGCAAAAACATCTCTTCCTTGTTCTAAAGCCAAACGAGCCGTAATTAAGGAGCCGGAATGAATGCCGGCCTCAACAACCAAGGTTGCATCAGCCAAAGCAGAGACAATGCGGTTACGGCGCGGAAAGTTGTTGCTTTGTGCACTCGTACCAAGCAAAAATTCTGAAACGACAGCTCCTTGTTCGGCAATTTGTTCGTAAACGGCTTGGTTCTCTGCCGGATAGACAACATCTGCTCCCGTGCCTAAAACGGCGATGGTTGGGCCTTGTTGATTGAGGGCATACATAGCTCCTTTATGAGCGGCCGTATCTATTCCTCTGGCCATACCCGAGATAACCAAAACATCAGAATTGGTTAGGTCATAGGCGATTTTGGAGGCTAATTTTCTGCCGTTGATGGAGGCGTTGCGCGCGCCGACAATGGCTACAGAAGGCGTATGGTTTAAAATATCTGTTCGGCCCAAAACATAAATAAACGGCGGAGCATCTTCCAGTTCGCGCAGTTTTTGCGGGTAGGCCGAATCATCAAAAGCCAGCAACTTAATGTTTTTGCTTTGAGCTAATTTGAGTTCGTGTTCGGCTTGAGCTTCCGAAAAAGGACGGAATTTTGGCGGCAGATTTTTCAGGGCTTCTGCTGCCGTATGATAGTTGTTCAGCAGTTTGTAAAAACTTATCGGCCCGATGCCTTCCGTATTTATCAGCCGAAGGCGCGCCAGAATTTCCGTCTCTGATTGTGCCAAGGTTATTTCTTCTTAAAAGTTATTTTGCTTTCTTCGCCTTTGAGAAGCCGTCTGATGTTGGCATGATGGCGGATGATGACCAAAACAGCGATGAAGCTGTAGAAGATGGCATAGACCGGCTCAACCAAAAAGAAGGAAAAAACCGGAACGGAAACCGCCGCGGTCAGTGCTGCCAGGGAAGAATAGCGGAACAAAAAGGCCATAATCAACCAAACACCGAAAGCCAAAAGTCCTAAGTGCCAGTTGGTTACCAAAATGAAACCAAAAGCCGAAGCAACGCCTTTGCCGCCTTTGAACTTGAGCCAAACGGGGAAGTTGTGTCCTAAAACGCCTAAGCAACCGGCAACCAAAGATGCAACAATATTTAATTGAGTGAACAAACCGAAAAAGACATAGTCCGTTGCCGGAACAAATTTATAAGCCAGCCAAGCGGCAAAACCTGCTTTGAATGCATCTAAGATAACTGTCAGCAAAGCCAGAGTTTTGTTGCCGGTGCGCAAAACATTGGTGGCGCCAATGTTGCCAGAGCCGATTTTTCTAATGTCTCCATAGCCGGCCATGCGGGTCAAGACCAAACCAAAAGGAATGGAGCCAAGCAAATAGCCGCCCAAAGCGCAAAGCAATAAAACCGTGTGAATAGTCATCTCTTATGTCCTTATAAAATTTGAATTTAATTCATTCATAAACTTATTGCCGCTTTTTTGCAATTCTATTTTTGTTTACTTGTGAATTGAGTTCGGCATATTTTTTTCTGAAGAAAAGTGTAAAAATATTGATGACAAAGCCAATTATTCAGATAATATAGCCCGTAACTATAGTTATATTCGCGAGGAATTTATGAAGCCCAAATATAAACGTATATTGCTCAAGCTCTCAGGCGAGGGGCTTATGGGTGATAAGAGTTTCGGAATGTCTGCCGAAGTGATTGCCGCTTTGGCCGAGCAGATTAAGGCCGTGCATGACAGCAGGGTGGAGATTTGTGTCGTGGTTGGCGGCGGAAATATTTTTCGGGGAGCTAAAGAAGCATCTAAAGGAATGAACCGGACAGTGGCTGATCAGGTTGGAATGCTGGCAACGGTGATGAATGCTTTGTATGTGCAGAGCGCTTTGGAAAAAATAGGCGTTTCGGCAAGGGTAATGTCAGGTATTCAGATTCCGGCAGTTTGTGAAACTTATATTTATCGTCGTGCGGTAAGGCATCTGGAAAAAGGCAGAGTTATTATTTTTGCCGGCGGAACGGGTAATCCTTATTTTACAACAGATACAGGGGCTGCTTTGAGAGCTTCCGAAATGCAGTGTGACGTACTTTTGAAGGCGACGCAGGTGGACGGTGTTTATGACAGCGATCCTAAACAAAACAAACAAGCAAAGAAATTTGAAGAGATTACGTATGACGAGGTTATTTCTCGTCAGTTGAAGGTTATGGATACGGCGGCTGTGGCTCTGGCCAGAGAGAATAATATTCCGATTGTGGTCTTTGCTCAGGTTGGTAAAGATGCTCTGGCTGATGCGGTTTGCGGTAAAGGAAAATTTACAATTATCAAAAAATGAGGAATAAATAATGGCTGATTATAATGATATTAAAAATGATGCAAAAACCAGAATGGAGAAAAGCTTGGAAGCTTTGAAGTCTGATTTTGGCGGTTTGCGCGCGGGCAGAGCCCATGCCAGTTTGTTGGACGGAATTATGGTTGAGGCTTATGGCTCAATGACACCGTTGTCTCAGGTCGGAACAATCTCGGTGCCTGATGCACGTACATTGTCTGTCAGTGTTTGGGACAGAGGTTTGGCTAAAAGCGTTGAGAAAGCTTTGAGAGAATCGGAGTTGGGCTTAAATCCGGCATCTGACGGACAGCTTATTCGTATTCCTATTCCGCCGCTTTCTGAAGAGCGCCGCAAAGAGTTGGTTAAAATTGCCGGAAAATATGCCGAGCAGGGAAAAGTTGCTGTTAGAAATGTACGCCGCGATGCTTTGGATGGAATTAAAAAGCTGAAAAAAGATAATGAAATCTCTGAAGATGAGGAAAAGAGATTTGAAAATGAAATCCAGAAGTTGACGGATGAGACCATCAAAAAGATGGATGAGGCTTTTGCAACCAAAGAAAAAGATATTATGCAGGTTTAAGCAAGGATTGAGGTTGGGCTGTCGGTGTAATCGGCAGCTCAGCTTTTGCTTGTGTGTTTTGTTTTAGAACGAAGTTAAGGTAAAAATTTTGAGCAAGGACGAAAATAAGTTACGGCATTTGGCCATTATTATGGACGGCAACGGAAGATGGGCGACCAAACGTGGTTTGCCTCGTTCTATGGGACACAAAAAAGGTGCCGAAGTCGTCAAAGAAATTACAAGAGCGGCGGGTGAGCTCGGTGTTGAGTTTTTGACTTTGTATGCTTTCTCTACCGAAAACTGGAACAGAAGTGAAGATGAGGTGCAAACTCTGATGGGACTTCTGCGCGATTATTTGAAAAGTGATTTGAAAGAAGTTCAGGAAAATAATGTGCGAATCCGCTTTATTGGCGAAAGAGAGATGCTTGATGCCGATATTGTTCAGAAAATGGCTGAGATTGAAAGCGAAACGCTCAAAAATACGGGTATGACACTTTGTATTGCTTTAAGTTATGGTTCCAGACAAGAAATTGTGAATGCCGTGAAGAAAACGGCTGCGCTTGTAAAAGAGGGTGATATTTCGCTCAATGATATTGATGTGAAATTGTTTTCTGATATGCTCTACACCAAAGATATTCCTGATCCGGATTTGGTGGTAAGAACTAGCGGTGAGCAGAGAATCAGTAACTATTTGTTATGGCAGATTGCATATTCCGAGTTTTATTTTACGGATGTTTTGTGGCCTGATTTTAATAAAAAGTTGCTGGAAGATATTATTGCCGAGTTTAACAAAAGGGAGAGACGATATGGAAAAGCCTAAGAAGAGTTCTTTGTTTAAACGAGTGGTGACGGCTGTTGTCTTAGCCCCTTTAACAATAGGTTTGATTTATGCCGGAACACCTTGGATTAATGTTTTGGCTTTGGTGTTTGGCTCTATGCTTTCTTGGGAATGGGCGCATATGGTGCCGAATAAAAATACCCCGGTTTTTGCTACAATCTATACAACATCTTTGGCCGCATCCGTGTTGTTGAGTTGTCCGTTGGCTATTGCTGTGGTTATTGTCGGTGCAACTTTGCTGGCATGGCTGAAGGCTAAAGGCGAGGAGCGTCGTAATTTGTTGACTTTGGGCGTGCCCTATATATCGCTTGGTATCGGCTCTTTGATTTGGTTATTTAATACGGTTGGTTTTGTGACCACTTTGTGGTTCTTGATTATGGTTTGGTGTGTTGATATCGGCGGTTATGTTGTTGGCTGTAATCTGAAGGGGCCGAAGCTTGCGCCGAAAATCAGCCCGAATAAGACTTGGTCAGGTTTAATCGGTGGAGTTATGTTCTCGGTTATTGCCAGTGTAGTCTTTTCTCATTTGTTTGGGTTGCATTCCAATACGTTGTTCTATGCTGTATTCGGCGGCGTGATTGCCGTTGTTGCGCAGATAGGAGATCTGGTAGAATCGTATATTAAACGCAGTATCGGAATTAAGGATTCCAGTAATCTGATTCCGGGACACGGCGGCGTGTTTGACCGAGTAGATGGTTTGATTTTCTCGGCACCTTTGGTGGTTTTGTGGTTTAAGTTTGGATTGATGTTGTTTGAGGTTTAAGTAAAAATGGATTGGCTGATTAACGCAATTTATTATGTTGTGCCGTTTGTTGTTGTCTTAGGCGTATTGGTTTTTGTGCATGAGCTGGGACATTTTTTTGTAGCCAGAATGTGCGGTGTGAAGGTTGATGTCTTTTCCATAGGCTTTGGTAAAGAGCTTTGGGGACGGAGAGACAAGCACGGAACATATTGGAAAATTGCGGCTGTTCCTTTAGGCGGATATTGCCAGTTTTTGGGTGATGATGATGCGGCTTCCAGCGGAGAGAGTAAAGCAGCAGAACTGAGCGAGGAAGAGAAAAAATATACATTCCAGTTTCAAAGCCCGTTCAAGAAATTGATTATTGCATTGGCTGGACCTTTGGCAAACTATTTGTTCGCGATTTTGATTTTTGCAGGTATTTTTTTCTTGCTCGGCAAAATGACTTTTCCGCCAATTGTCGGTGAGGTATTTGAAAATTCTGCGGCAGCTAAAGCCGGAATTATTCCTAATGACAGAATCCTGACAATCAATGGAAACAAGATTGAAAGTTTTGATGATATCAGAAAAGAAGTTGATTTGACTGTTTCTAATGAGATTGTGGTTGAGATATTGCGTGACGGAAAAGAAATGCGTTTGCAATTTCCTCTTTCCGAGTTGGAGGTTCCAGAGGCTAACGGAACGATGAGCAAGCGTCCGATGCTTGGTATTCAATCAGTTAATGTTATTGAGTTAAACCATGAGAAGTTGTCTTTGTTTGAGGCATTTAAGGAAGCTGGGCTGGAGGCTTGGAATGTTACCGAAGCAACTTTGCGCGGTGTCGGGCAGATGATTACGGGAAAACGTAGCGGCGAAGAAATTGGCGGAATTATCAGAATTGCCGAAATGTCCGGTGATATTTCTAAGCAAAGCGGTATCTTGGATCTTATTGTTTTTATGGCTTTGTTGTCCATTAATTTAGGTTTAATTAATCTTTTTCCGATACCTGTTTTGGATGGAGGACATATTGTTATTTATCTGGCTGAGATTGTGGTCGGTAAAGAGATTAATGCAAATGTTAAAGATGCTTTGTTTAAGGTTGGTTTCAGCCTGATTGTGGCGTTGATGATTTTTGCAACTTGGAATGACTTTGTTCGGTTGTTTCACCGTTGGTTTGCTTAAAACAGGCCTGTGTTGATGAGGAATATTAAGAAATGAAAAAATTATATTTTGGGACTTGTTTGTTTGCGTTGCTTTTGAGCCATGAGGTTTCGGCGGCAGATGTTTATGTCAGCCAGATTGCGGTGAAAGGCTTGGAACGTGTGGAACCGGAGACGGTGGCTTCATATCTGAATATTAAAAAAGGCGAAAATGTAAGCCAAGAGCAGTTGGATGCTTCCTTAAAGCAGCTTTATGAGACGGGCTTGTTTAATGATGTGGTCTTTAATATGTCGCAAGATGGAACGCTTTTGATTCAGGTGAGCGAGAATCCGATTGTGAACAAGCGTGTGTTTGACGGAAATGATAAAGTTGATGACAGTATCTTGGAAACTGAAGTTCAGCTTGCTTCAGGTTCAATCTACAATCGGGCGAAAGTACAGGCTGATGTGCAGCGCATTTTGGAGGTTTATAAACGTGCCGGTCGTTATGCCGTGGTGGTTGAGCCAAAAATCATTAAGCGTGACCAAAACAGAGTGGATTTGATTTATGAAATTGATGAAGGTCCGGCAGCGGCAATTACTAAAGTGAACTTTGTCGGTAACGTGCATTATTCAGATGAGGATTTGTCTAACGAGATTATGAGTAAAGAGAGCCGTTGGTACAGAATCTTCTCCAGTGCGGAGAATTATGATCCCGAAAAAACAAATTATGATAAGGAACTTTTGCGCCGTTTTTATGTTAAACGCGGTTATGCCGATTTTCGTGTTGTTTCTGCCATTGCGGAACTTAGTCCGGACAAAAAGTCTTTTGTTTTGACCTTTGTTTTGGACGAAGGTAAGCGCTATAAGATTAACAGCGTTACCATTAAGTCTCAGCTTGAGGATGTTCAGGTTGAGCCTTTGTATGAAGAAGTTTTGTTCAAAAAAGGCGATTGGTATAATGCTGAGTTGGTTGAAAAATCCGTTTATGATATTACGGATGAGTTGGGCAAGAAAGGTTTTGCCTTTGTGGATGTTGTGCCTGAGCTGACCAAAAATACACAAACAGGTGATTTGGATGTGGTCTTTGATATTAGAGAAGGCGACAGAATCTTTGTTAACCGTATTAATATTCATGGTAACACACGTACGCATGATGAGGTTATCCGCAGAGAGTTCAGAATTGATGAAGGTGATGCCTTTAACCCTGCGAAAATCAGAGCATCTCGCAGAAATGTGGAGAATCTGGATTACTTTAGCAAGATTGATATTAATACCGTGCCGACTGATGATGAGAACAAGGCTGATATTGATGTGAAAGTGGAAGAAAAATCTACCGGATATTTTAATGTCGGTGTCGGATATTCTACAATCAATGGTGCTTTGGTCAGAGCCGGTGTTACTGAAAACAACTTCCAAGGAAAAGGACAGCAGTTGGGTATTGATGTTGGTGTATCCCAAGAGACATCTGACTATAATTTGAGTTTTACCGAGCCTTATTTCTTGGGAAGACGTTTGAGCGCCGGTGCGGATTTGTTCAGAACAGAGCAAGACTACCAAGATGAAGGTTCTTACGATACGGAAAGTACGGGCGGAAGAATCCGTTTTGGTTGGAATTATACGGATAACTTGGCTCACTATGCACGTTATACATTACGCGAAGATAAGATCAGCAATGTTGATCGCTCTGCTTCCGTTTATATTAAGGAAGAAGAGGGTACATCTTCCGCTTCGGTTATCGGTCAGACTTTGGTCTATGATAAACGCGATAGCGCGATTAATCCGAAAGAGGGTTATTATTTGTCATTTGGTAATGATATCGCCGGTCTGGGCGGAGATGAAAAATATCTGCGCTTTGATGGTAAGGTCTATACTTATTATACTTTAGCAGATTATTATACCTTCAAACTGTTTGTTAATGCCGGATATATTGAAGGTTATGGTGATGAGAATGTTCGTTTGTCTCAGCGTTATTATCTGGGCGGTTCTACTTTGCGCGGTTTTGATACTGCAGGTATCGGTGCTCGTGATAAGTATACCAAAGATGCGTTGGGTGGTAACTGGATGGTTTATTCCGGTGCGGAGATGTCTTTCCCGATTGGTTTAGACGAGCTCGGTGTTAAAGGACGCACGTTTGTTGATATGGGTATGCTTGGTAAGCCGGATGATATTGACCGTGCAATTGTTGAATATTCGTCATCGCCGCGTGTTGCTGCCGGTTTCGGTTTCACATGGCAGTCTCCGATGGGGCAGATTGATGTTGATATTGCTTTCCCGATTGTTAAGGAAGATTATGATGAAACTCAGACCTTCCGTTTGAACTTCGGTAGCCGTCTCTAAGAGATGAGAATTTTTGAGGAGAAGAAAAATGGTTGATACGACATTTTTTATCAATAACGGGCCATTTACTTTGCAGCAAGTTGCCGAGATTTGTGAGGCTGAACTTAAAGACGGCGGCAAAGCTAATGCTGAAATCGTGAATATTAATACGATGGAAAAAGCCAGTGCGGGTGAGGTTTGCTTCTTTTATGATAAAAAAGCAAAAGCTAGAGGAGCAGAGATTAAGGCAGAAGCTTGTGTTACAACTGAGGAGTTGGCTCCTTTTGTGGCGCAAGGTGTGGCTTTGTTGATTTGTTCTAATCCTAAAATGGCTTTTTTGAAGCTGAATTCTCGTCTTTATGCCGAATATCAGCCCAGAGCAGATATTGCATCTTCTGCCAGAATCCATCCTTCGGCTATTATCGGGCAAAATTGCAGCATAGGCGATAATGTGGTGATTGGTGAAAATGTAAGAATCGGTGATAATTGTATGATTGAGGCCGGTGTGGTTATTGCCAGAGGGTGTCAAATCGGAAATAATTGCCGTATCGGGGCTAATGCCAGCATTGCCTATACAATTATGGGTAATGACTGCTTTATCTATAACGGGGCGAGAATCGGCTCGGATGGTTTTGGTTTTATGATGGTTGCCGGACAACATAAGCGTATTCCGCAAGTCGGGCGCGTGATTATCGGAAATGATGTTGAAATCGGTGCAAATGCTTGTGTAGACAGAGGTGCATTGGATGACACGGTTATCGGTGATGGCTGCCGAATTGATAATTTGGTACAAATTGCGCATAATGATAAACTCGGTAAAGGTTGTATCATTGTGGCACAAACGGGAATTGCCGGAAGTTGTACTTTCGGTGATTATGTGGTTTGCGGTGGACAGACCGGTTTTGCCGACCATCTAAAGATTGGTTCAGGTGCGCAAATCGGTGCGCAATCGGGTTTGATGCGTGATGTTGAGCCCGGTGCCGTGATGATGGGATATCCGGCTATCGGAATTAAGGATTTTATGCGCCAGACCGCTTACTTGCAAAAGTTGGTTAAGGGTGATAAAAACGAAAATAAGTAAGTTTGTTTTATTTTAAGAAAGGAAGACTATGTCTGAAGTTAAGACTTATCACATTGAAGAAATTATGAATATGTTGCCGCATCGGTATCCGTTTTTGTTGGTGGACCGCTTGGAAGTTGAAGTTCCGGGTGAGAAGGGTGTCGGTATTAAAAATGTGACGATGAATGAGGAATTTTTTCAGGGACATTTTCCCGGTAATCCGGTAATGCCCGGTGTTTTGCAGATTGAGGCTATGGCACAAACTGCCGGTGCTATTGTTGCTTGTTCTGCAGAAGATTATGCTGAACATAAGCGCGGTGTGTTGTTTATGTCTATTGATGGGGTTAAATTCCGCAAGCCTGTTAAACCCGGTGATCAGTTACGTATGCATGTGGAAAAAATCAGAGCGCGCCGTAATGTCTATGTCTTCAAAGGCGAGGCTAAGGTTGATGGAAATGTGGTTTCCGAAGCTGAATTTACGGCAATGATTATGGAATAAGCTCAGATTAAAAAAACAAAAAAGGCGGGATAGTCCCGCCTTTTTTTATTTTATCGGAGACATATTTAGATTTACTTCTTCATCAAGGTAATACATATCTCCGGTTATGGGGTCTATAATTAAGTAGCCAATTAAACCTCCAATAACTAAATTTCCAGCCCAGTACCAGCTGCTAACATGCCAATCTATAATACTGGTTTGTGTCTTGAAACCATCTTTTGATGCAACAATGGTATATTTTTCTGGGTTGAAATAGCCACTTTTAGAGGCCGTTTTTAGTGTTAGGGTTGTCGGAGTTTGTCCCTCATAAATGAGTTCTCCGGCTTTGTTAGTAACTCTGATATCTACTTTTTCTACATTAGCTTTAATGGGGACAGCTTGGTTGTTGTCTCTCATTACTGTTGCGCAACTACAGAGAAAGTTACTAAAAACTCCCAAAGTTAAAATTAAAAATAGTTTTTTCATACGATTTCACATCCTTGTTTGATAGTTAAAACAAAACCCACCAAAAGGTGGGCGGATGTTCAGAAACCGTTAAAATAAACAAACAACGGCTCGGCTTATTCAGCACATAGCCTTATTCACCGACATCCACCCTTGTAGGTAGAAATCGGCATATGGTTTTAAGTCGCTATGCTTGCGACTGTTTATTTTAAAGGGTTTCTGACGCCCTAGATATATTTATATATCCGAGTAAGAGGTTATAAGTTATTGATGAATTTGTAAAGTATAAAAAAAATCGCAAATAGCGAAATAAATTGTAAGGAATTGTGTTTTTACATTGTAATTAAAAACATATAGCTTATTATCAGTTTATGTTTAACTTTTTTGATGAGGAAATAATACCATGTCTAATATTCATCCTTCCGCTGTTGTTGAAGATGGTGCTCAGATTGCGGCCAGTGCAAAAATAGGTCCTTTATGCTATGTGAGCAGCCGTGCGAAAATCGGTGAAAATGTACAACTGATTGCTCATGTTACGATTTTGGGCGACACCACCATCGGCGAAGGGACGATTGTATTTCCGGGAGCCGTTTTGGGGGCCGGTCCGCAAGACCATGGTAATGAGTTTAAGGAAGAGGCTAAACTGATTATCGGCAAACGCAATATTATTCGTGAGAATGTTACGATGCATGCCGGTACGCCGAAAGAACACTTTACAACCACAGTCGGTGATGACGGTATGTTTATGATTAACTCCCATGTGGCTCATGACTGTGTTGTCGGTAATAATGTAATTATGACAAATAACGCTGTTATCGGCGGACATGTTCGTATCGGTGATGGTGCGATTTTGGGTGGTAACTGTGCCGTTCACCAGTTTGTTCGTATCGGTCGCAAAGCCATGATTGGTGGTATGACGGGCGTTGACCGCGATGTTATTCCGTTTGGTATCGTTACCTGCGACAGAGGTAAATTGCGCGGTTTGAACGTTATCGGTTTGAAGCGTAGCGGTATTGATGAGAAAGTTGTTAAGTCTATCAGCCATGCTTATATGTATATCTTCAAAGGAAAAGAGGACAACTTTGAAACACGTCTGCAAAAGGCCAAAGAAAAATATAAAGACAATGAGATGGTTATGGAGCAGATTGCCTTTATTGAAGAGGCTTTAGACGGTCGTCGTAAGATTATGGTTTCCGACTAAACTTTTTTAGGGCTTCTGGCACTACTTGTTGTGTGGCAGAAGCCTTTTTTGTTTTTATTTGTTTATCTGGTTTGAAATATGACTTCTGACTTCAAAAAACTTGGTATTATCGCCGGTGGCGGCAGTATTCCGAAAATGCTGGTTGAACATTGCCAGAAAATCAATCGGCCTTTTTTTGTGATTGCGATTGAGGGGAATGCTGATAAATCTTGGGTAAATGAGAATGTTCCGCATTTATGGATAAGAATCGGCCAAGCCGGAACGGGTTTTAAGAAGCTGCATGATGAAAAAGTTGAAGAAGTGATTATGATTGGAACAATCAAAAGACCGAGCTTTTTTGATTTGATTCCCGATATGCGGACAACGGCTTTTTTTGCTAAAATCGGAGCTAAGTCTTTGGGCGATGACGGCATTTTGCGCGCCTTGGTCAAAGAGATTGAAGCTGAAGGTATGGTTGTTCGCGGCGTGCACGAAGTGATGCAGGATTTGCTGGTTAAAAAAGGTTGTCTGACAAAGTGCAAACCGAATAAGCAAGCGCAAGAAGATATTCGCCGCGGCGTGGAAGTGGCTTTGACCTTGGGTAAGCTAGATGTCGGGCAGGCCGTGGTTGTGCAGCAAGGATTGGTTTTGGCTGTTGAGGGAATTGAGGGGACGGATGAGCTCCTTAAACGCTGCAAAGATTATAAACGTAAAGGCGATGGTGGGGTTTTGGTCAAGCTCAGAAAACCACAGCAAGATATGCGGATTGATTTGCCAACAATCGGAGCACAAACGATTAAGCGTGCTAAAGAAAGCGGCTTGCGCGGAATTGCCGTTCATGCCGGAAATGGTTTGATTGTGGATGAAGCCGATGTGATTAAGTTGGCGGATAAAGAAGGACTTTTTGTTATCGGAGTTGAACCTAATGACTATCTCTGACAGAAAACTTAAAATCTATTTAGTGGCAGGGGAGCCCTCCGGAGATGCGCTCGGGGCCAGATTGATGCGTGCCATGAAGAAAAAAACAAACGGTAATGTGGAATTTTTTGGTCTCGGCGGAGATTTGATGGCAGGCGAGGGGATTAAGCCTCTGTTTGATATTTCTGATTTGGCGATTATGGGTTTGGCAGAGATTATTCCGAGTATTCCGAAAGTTTTGCGCCATATTAAGGAAACGGTTGATGATATTATCAGAGTTCAGCCGGATGTCGTGGTTACGATTGACAGTTGGAGTTTTGCTTCCAGAGTTCAGAAAGCCTTGCGCAAAAAGAAGACGGGAATCCCGCAAGTGCATTATGTCGCGCCGCAAGTTTGGGCATGGAAAAAGAAACGTGCCAAAACAATGTATAAATATGTTGACCATTTGTTGACGCTTTTGCCGCAAGAGCCGAAATATTTTACGCCTTATCATCTGCCGACAACGTTTGTCGGGCATCCGGTGATTGAGAGCAACGTTACCAAGGGTGATGCTCAGGCTTTCAGACAGAAATATGCCATTGCGCCGGAAAAAAGGATTATTGCCGTGCTTCCGGGGTCTAGGCATAATGAAGTGGCGTGCTTGCTTCCGGTGTTTTTGGAAACAGCCAAACAGATGCACCAGATGGATGAAAACTTTTGCTTTGTAATTCCGACGGTTCAAACGGTGGCTAAGCGGGTCAAAGAAATGGTCAAAGATTGCGGCGTGGATATTTTGGTGGTGGAAACGGAAGAAGACAGGCATAATGCTTTTGTGGCCTCAGAGGCGGCAATTGCAGCTTCCGGAACGGTGGCTTTGGAATTGACTATCGCTAATATTCCGCATATTGTGGCCTACAAGGTTTCGCCGATGTCAGCAATGTTGGTTAAGCATTTTTTGCATATTCAGTTTGTGAATTTATCTAATATTTTGCTTGGGCGGGAGATTATTCCGGAGCTTTTGCAAGAGAGGTGTATTCCGGTTAATATATTGTCTTATATGAAAAATATATTATCTCATGGCGATTGGTATGATAAACAGATGGAAGGGTTTGAGAAAGTGCGCCGTATTTTGGGAATGGGCGAGCAAACACCGAGCGAAAATGCGGCTGATGCCATATTTAAGTTGATTAAAAAGTAGTTTTGATTTTTTTAATTTGACAGAAATGTCCAAAAGTTTTATTTAGAAAAGAGTTTTTATTTAAGAATATGTTTAACTGCGTGAGACATTTTTGTTTTGCGCCTAAAGTTTATCATTATGAACCTAAAAAAATTATGGCAGGTTTTATTTCCAAAACCGAGTTATCCGACTAGTGATGCGGAAGTTATTGCTCTGATGCAGAGCGAGTTGCAAAAACAAAATATTCAGATAGACATATCGCCTAAGGATTTGTCTTTTGGATATTGGGTTGAGCAGGGAAAAAGTAACGTTGTTGTTGTTTATAATGTTTTTCATCATGTCGGCACAAAACGGCTGTTGCTTAAAATGGATAAAAAACTGATGCTTGTTCCTTGGACAAGTGATAATCTAATGTCAACTCCGATAGATTTGGGGGTGGACAAGGATCATTTGTTGGAAGACAGCTTTTATTGTTGGGGGCTGTTTGTTGACAAAGGTCATTTTAGTTTGTCGCGTTTTGTGAAGAACTAAAATGAAAGATTTTTTTAAGTTGTCAGACTGTTGAAGTTTGGCAACTTTTTTTTGCATTCTGTTTGAGTTGGCATTACATTATAGAAAAATTTTGGTCAGGGTGCAAAATGCAGATTTTTCTTTATAAACTTAAAGAGATGTTTTTAGAAGAACGAGAGCGCTGGTTTATGTGGATTCCGGTGTTGTTCGGGATGGGAATCGGTGTTTATTTTTTGTTGCCTGAAGAGCCATCAAAATGGATTGTGCTCGGTGTGATTGAGGCTTTGTTGGTGTTGGCTTACATCTGGCGGTATTCTCCGGCAAGGTTGACTGCTCTTCTGATTATAATGATTATGGCTTTGGGGTTTGCCAATATTCAACTCAAAACGATTTATTTGGCCAGAAACGAGATTATTCCTTATGACCGCAAACTTTATCTGACGGGCAGGGTTTCCGAGCTTGGCACAAATTATCGCGGTAATCCGCGCTTTGTGTTGGAAGATGTGCGGGATTTTGATGGTAATGAGTTGAAGGGAAAATATCGCATCAGCTTGACTTCTAAGAGCTCGCAACCGCAAAATGGTCAATGTGTGGAGCTTATCGGTACGGTTTCGGCACCGCCCAGACCGAATATGGTCGGCGGGTATCAGATGGATAGAAAGCTTTTTTATGAAGGAATTACGGCGACAGGCTTTGCCGCATCGCGCGCTTTGCCAGTTGATTGTGAAAAAGAACTTCCGTTTGTGGCAAAATTAGAAAAAGCAGCATCGGATTTGAGAGCAAAAATCGTGGCAAAAATTGAGGCTGTTTTGCCTGAAGATGAAGCAGGAATTACGGCGGCAATCGTGGCCGGAGAGAGGGGCGGAATCCGCCAAGAGATTACGGAAAATTATCGTGATTCCGGTTTGGCGCATTTCTTGTCTATCTCCGGTTTGCACATGAGTATGTTGGCCGGTTTGATGTTCTTTTTGGTGCGTTTGGTACTTGCTTTGATTCCGCCGCTTTCTCTGCGCTATGATTCTAAAAAAGTGGCTGCAGTATTTGCTATTTTTATGAGTGCGGTTTATTTGGTCATATCAGGTGCGGAGATTCCGAGCCAGAGAGCTTTTATTATGACCTTTATTGTTTTGCTCGGGGTTTTGTTCTCGCGCAAGGCTATCTCTATGCGGATGATTTCTTGGGCGGGGCTTATTGTCTTAATCCTTTCTCCACAGGCCTTAATCAGCGCCAGTTTTCAGATGTCTTTTGCGGCTGTGGTGGCATTGATTGCTTTTTATGAGCGGTTTGCGGCACCATTGCATCGGTTCTTAAACGGTTCAAGAGATGACGGACTTTCTTTGCCGGTTAAGATTTTGCGCATTGTCTTTGCTTATGTTTTGGGTATTTTGGTTTCGGATTTGGTGGCGAGTTTGGCAACTTTGCCTTTCTCTATTTATCATTTTAATCAGATTGCATTATACACGACTTTCGGCAATCTTTTAGCCGGACCGATTATCGGTTTGGTGATTATGCCTTTTGTGCTGATTGCGCTTTTGCTGATGCCGTTTAATTTGGAGGTTTTGGCGCTTAAAATTGTTGGTTTTGGTGTAGAAAAAGTCAATGAAATTACGGCTTATGTTGGCTCAATGCCTGAGGCCGGATATCGGGTTGTGGCAATGCCTTTTTGGGGATTGTTGCTGATTGTGCTTGGCGGTTTGTGGTTGTGTATTTGGCGGTTGAAATGGCGTTTGTGGGGCTGGATTTTAATCGTTGTTGGCAGTTTGAGTATCCTTACAGTCAGAATTCCAAATGTTATGGCGGATAAGTATGGTGAAGTTTTTGCGCTCAAGGATGAGCAAGGCAAGCTGGTTATTCTGCCATCTCGCGGAAACAGCTTTACCAAGAAGATTTGGCTGGAAAAGACAGCTAATAAAAAGCTTTCAAAAGAAGATAGTCGTCAGTTGAAAAAGATTTTTGACGGAAAGCTGATAGATAAATCTTGGCTTGATTTGGAATGTGATGAACGTGAATGCTTATATAAAAACGCTGTTAAAATCATCAAGTTTGGCGGCGTGGAAGTTGACGGACAAGAAGTTGATTTGCATAAGGCAGACGGTGCGCGCTTCTTTATTGGCAAAGACGGCAAGGTCGTAACTGAGACGGTTCGCGGTTATACGGGGAAACGCCCTTGGAACTGATAAAGGCTTTGACTTGGGAACAGTAAAAGAGTATAATAAGAGAAGTTTATATTAGAAACAGAGGATGAAAAAATGAGTGTGGAAGTGGTTTTGCCTTATCCCTCACAAGCGGCGGTTAATTTTCAGCTTTTGGCCGGTTTTATGAAAAAAGCTGCTGATTTTGCCGATGATACGGGGCGCAAGCTTTTAAAAGTCTTTAAAGCCGTTGTCATAACAGATGATGCCGATGGTGAGTGTCGCAAAGAAGATATGATTGATTTGGCGCGCCACGAGGCTTTTTTAGAGTTGGTTAAAAGACCGGAAACGGTTGATGAGGAAATGTATCGTAAGGTGTTTTATGAAAAGCTCAAACGCGTTTTGACCAACTTGGTTATGCTTGAGGATATTCCGCTTTATCAGGTTTTGACCGAGCAAGAGCAGCGCGTGATTGACGGTGTTTTTGATAAATTATTGAAGTTGGCAGAGACGGAGGAATAAGCTATGGCTATTGAAGTTTCTAAGGAAAAATTTAAATCTACCGTCGGCTTGGGGATGCAACATGCTAATGTTCAGATACGTGAGGTGGTAACCGCTTTGTCTGAATATAACAAAGAGCAGAAAAAAGATGAGACTAAGCAAGAGCTTAGCCCCAAGGTTTTGGAAAAGTTAACAAGCAGAGAATATTAATGCCACCCTTAAAGTGTGTTTTTGTTTGTGTATATTATTTTAGTTGTTGACTTACGGCTTTAGTTAGGTTACAGAGTAATCTATACTAAAGTTTTAATTTTATAAGGGAAAATTATATGTTTGTTTCTGAGCCTACAAATGTCAGAAAAAATCTAAAATCTCTTGTGTTAAGAATAATTTCAACAATTGTAAATTTTTTTAGTCATAATAAGTTGATTTTTGCAAAATCGTTTTTTGTTTTGGTTATGTTAGCCTTTTCGGCTGTTCAGTTTAATATTCTGTTTTTTTCCGTAATTGAAGCTTTTTTAATTTTGTTTTTGGGATGCTTTATAAAAAAATGGTATCTCTTATTGCTTTGGGGGTGTGTGCTTCTTTTGCATATTATACAGATACTTAATGTTATACAGACAGGTAAATATATTGAACCATTAACTTTGTTAAATATGCATTCTGCCGCTGATATTGGCTTTAGAAATATATTGTTTTTGTTTCTTTTGGGCGGAATGTGTATCTTTATTTATCTTTTCAAGCTACCTAAAAAATCAATCAGCCTAAAAAAATGTTTTGTTTTCTTTGTTGGTTTTTTGATTGTAGAGTTGTGTTGTAAAGATATTTTGCCTGTTAATGCGGCGATGCGTTCTGTGAAAAAAGCGTATGCTCAGGCTTTTTTTGTTCCTAAGTATGAAGACGGAAAGGAGTTTTTAAGAAAAAACGTTTTTGAGCCTAAAAATAATTTGTGGAAAAATCCTTCAATGCGAAATAATAATGTTGTTCTTATTTTTACGGAAGGATTGTCGTCAGTTGTTTTATCTGAGAAACTTACTCCGAATATGTATAAACTGTTAAAATCAGGCTTTAATGTGGAAAATTATTATAATCATACGGCCGCTACATATCGGGGAATTAAAGGGCAATTAATGTCTGGTTTCTTATATTTAGGCGGCAAAAAAAATGCTGTTACAAAAATGTATGAAAAACACAAAGCACATAAGGCGGAGACCTTGGAAAGTATTTTGCGAGATAGAGGGTATTCTACGGTTTTTGTTTCTCCTCATGCCAGAATGCATTATTTTAACGAGTTTATAGAAAATATCGGTTTCCAAAAGGTTGTTAATGAAGAGGAGGATTTGTCTGATAAAAAGCTATATGCGAATTTGACAAGAGAATTTGATAAGCTTGCAGAAAAGAAGAAACCTTTTTTTCTTGTTACTTATGTCTTAGGTTCTCATTTTGGTTTAGATTCTCCGGATTTGAAATATGGGGATGGAACAAATAGTTATTTGAATAAGTTTTATAATCAAGACTTTTGGTTTGGTAAGTTTCTAAAAGAATTTGAAAAGAGTCCAGCTTCTGAGAATACAATATTAGTGTTTACGGCTGATCATGCTTCTTATCCCAGTGCTGATTTTATAAGTACTTTTGCTTCAAAGAGTAATCTATTTGCTGATGAAATGCCTTTAGTTATTTATAAAAAGGGAATGAAACCGCAAATTTTTGATGCCAAAGGTGTAAACTCTTTGGCGTTGGCTCCGACAATCTTAAATATTTTGGGCGTTTCCAAAGCGCAAAATCATTTTTTAGGAAGTTCTTTATTTGATAAGGTTGAACGTAAGCCGTACGAGTATATGTATGTTGAGGGAACTAATTGTCATAGCCTTGTAAATGGTTCATATGTAGAAAATCGTTTTAATAAGGATTGTTTGATTGCAAAAAAATATTACGATTATGCAGGGTAGCATAATCGTAATATTTTTAGAAGATTTGTTCGCGGGTTTTGCGCAAGACAATCTTTGGAAAATCCTCGCTGACTTTGTTTAGATGCCAAGCATTGCGCGCCAAGAAGACGGTTGCACCGTCGTGGTCTTCGGCAATGCTGATTTGGTTGGTGTCTAAAAACTTTTTCATAACAGTTTTATCATCACATTCAACCCAACGTGCGGTATAATATTGTGTCGGTTCAAAGGCAACGGGAATATTAAACTCCGTGCGGATGCGGTCCGCCATAACCTCAAACTGCAAAGCTCCGACAACGCCGACAATCCATTCGGCACCGACAATCGGCTTAAATACACTGGCTCCGCCTTCTTCGGCAATCTGCTGCAAAGCGTTGCCCAAATGTTTGGATTTCAGTGGGTCTAAAGCTCTGACGCTCTTTAATAACTCAGGAGCAAAACTCGGAATGCCGGTGAAATGCAATTTTTCGCCTTCGGTCAAAGTATCCCCGATACGAAGCTGGCCGTGGTTCGGGATGCCGATGATGTCTCCAGCATAAGCATCTTCCGCAAGCTCACGTTCTTGTGCCAAAAACATAACCGGGGTCGGAACTTTCAAACCTTTTCCCGTACGAACCTGAGTTAAGGTCATGCCGCGTTTGAAGTGGCCGGAACAAATGCGCATAAAAGCAATACGGTCGCGGTGCTTGGGGTCCATATTGGCCTGTATTTTGAAAACGAATCCGGTAACTTTGTTTTCTTCCGGCTTAACGGTTCTTTCCGCGGCGGGTTGTTCGCGCGGGGTGGGGGCCAGATTATGTAAGCCTTCCAATACTTCTTTGACACCAAAGTTGTTAATGGCGCTGCCAAAGAAGACAGGCGTCAAAGCTCCCGCTAAATATAATTCTTTATCAAAAGCCGGACAAAGCTCTCTGACCATGGTTACATCTTCACGCAGTTTGGCTACGGCGTGTGCCGGAAGTAAGCTGTCTAATTTGGGGTCGTCCAAACCTTTGCAGGTTTCAATCGTAGAGTTGATGAGCGATTTGCTTCCGGTTTTGTTCATCAAAATCAGTTGGTCATTTAAGAGGTCATAACAACCCAAAAAATCTTTGCCCATACCAATAGGCCAGCTTGCAGGCGTTACATCTAAAGCCAAAGTTTTTTCAATGTCGTCCAACAGGCAGAATGGGTCTTGGCCTTCGCGGTCTAATTTGTTGATGAAAGTGATAATCGGAACATTGCGCAAACGGCAAACTTCAAAAAGTTTTTTGGTTTGGCTTTCAATACCTTTTGCTGAGTCTAAAACCATAACGGCCGAATCGACAGCGGTTAAAACACGATAGGTGTCTTCGGAGAAGTCTTCGTGGCCCGGTGTATCAAGCAGATTAAACGTAATATTTTCATATTCAAAATTCATTACCGAAGAGGCAACGGAAATACCACGTTCTTGCTCAACCTTCATCCAGTCTGAATGGGCATGGCGGTTTTCGCCGCGTGCTTTGACGGCACCTGCTTGTTGGATGGCACCGCCGAAAAGTAAAAGTTTTTCGGTTAAAGTGGTTTTACCCGCGTCAGGGTGCGAGATAATCGCAAAGGTTTTTCTCGGATTTATGGTATTATTCATTTTTATTATTACTTCTATTTATTATTTTATTTCAATATTCTCAAAAGGGCTGGTTACGGCCGGAATCAGCGGTTGCGGCGTGTTTGCCGGCGCTTCTTCCACAGCGATGCTAACCTCGGTTGTTACTTCCGGTACGGTTGGAGCCAAAGGTGCCGGATTCATACTTTTGGGAGCACCAGCCGGAGCAGCAGCTTTGGCTGTTTTGCTCGGAGCAGGGGCAATGCCTAAGTATTTTTCAATGGCTTTTTGCTCTTTAGCTTTTTCCTTGGAGGTAATCAAGTTCAGGTCATAAATCACCTCAAGCTTACGGATATCTTTTGCGGCATCCAGAATATTGGTGGAAGGTGCTTTTTTCTTCAATCTCTGGCGTGGATGCGGCGGCAAGATAGCCTCAATAATCAAGTCTCGCTCTGCGGAAAACTCTCTCGGTGTGATGGCGCGAGAAGCAACAGCTTCTTTCAAAGCCTTAATTCTCTCCAAAATTAAATCAGGAGAGGGGACGGGATTGATAACCCCTGCGGCCGGTGGTGTATTGGTCAAAGGCAGAAGACCGCCGACATTTGCCATACGGCCATTTAAAAATTCTTCTTTGGTAACCATATCATTCTCGGCTAATTCTTTGAGAATCAGAAAGCGCGAGATGGTATTTTGTTCCTCTGGGGTGAACAGAACTTCAACCGCTTTGACATCAGCTTCGGAAACGGCCTTGTTGTTGGCGGCACGAGCTTGCTCGCGGATGAAAAGCGCTTCTTCCAGAGCTGATTTTCCCTGAGCGGCAGAAGCTTCATCACTAATGTTAAAAACTTTGTTGCCGTTTTGGTCTTCAATAATCATCTTTGTTTGGTTCATATTCAATAAACGCAAACGCTGAGCGGCAATCTCGCTCATCTTATGCGGTTTGCCGTCCATTGAGCCCAGAATGGTTGTTTCATCTCCACCGACAATCATTAAGTCTTCATAATATTGTCTGGAGCGGTTGGGGCGACCTAATTCCTCATAAACCAAAGCGCCGACCATTAAGGCTTGCGGGTGGCGCGGGTTGTTGGTTAGGGCTCTGGAAATGTGTTCTTCCGCGGTTTTGAAATCGCCTTGCGAGTAAGCAACAGTGGCAAGCGTGGCATCTTTGTCGCCGTAGCTGTAATAATTTTTGCCATCAATCCAGCTGTGCGAAGGTTCGCCGTTTGCATCACGCTCAAAAAGGGCGCAGGAACTTAAAAGACCTGCCGTTAAGGCTGCGGTGAAAAAACTTTTGAATAGATTTCTTGAAAACACAAGACTGCTCCTTATAAAAAAGCTCTGAAATTAGGGGTATGCCCATATTTGTCCCCATATTATAAAATATTAACTTACATTACAATATATTTTCTTGAGTTGTTAATTTTGCTTGATTTAAATAAAAATTTCTGTAGTATGCAATCAACTAAATTAAAATAACTGTATTGCGGGCGTGGTGAAATGGTAGACACGCCAGACTTAGGATCTGGTGCCGAAAGGTGTGAGAGTTCGAGTCTCTCCGCCCGCACCATTGCGCTGCAAGGCAGTCGGTTAACATTAAATATTTGAAGAGAAAGTTATGAAAACAACCGAATTAAAAAATGAAGGCTTGAAAAAAGAATTCAAAATCGTAATTCCTGCCGCTGACTTTGAGAAAAAAGTTGACGACAAACTCAATGAAGTTTCTAAAAACATCAAACTCCCCGGTTTTCGTCCGGGTAAAGCTCCGAAAGCTATGTTGAAACAAAAATACAGAGCTTCGGTTATTGGTGAAGTTGTTGATGAGTCTGTCAGAAGCGCTACTGAGGAATTGATTAAGGATAAAAAACTCCGTCCGGCTTTGATGCCTGATGTTAAAATTATCTCTTTTGCCGATGGCAAAGATTTGGAATTTGAAGTTTCTTTGGAAGAATTGCCGGAAATTAAGGCCGGAGATTTTTCTGCAATTGAGCTTGAAAAGCTGATGGCCGAAGTTCCGGCTGAAGAAGTTGATAAGGCTTTGCAATATTTGGCTCAATCTCGCCGTGAAACGGTTAAAATTGAGGAAGACAGAGCTGCTCAGAAAGGCGACACAACAGTTATTGATTTCGTTGGCTCTATTGACGGTGTTGAGTTCAAAGGCGGCAAGGGTAACGCTTATCCTCTGCAGCTTGGTTCGGGTTCTTTCATCCCCGGTTTTGAAGACCAGTTGGTTGGTAAAAAAGCCGGTGAGAAAGTTGATGTTAAAGTTACTTTCCCCGAAAATTATCATGCTAAAGATTTGGCCGGTAAAGATGCTGTTTTTGCCGTTGAAATCAAAGAATTGCGTGAAACAAAAAATGTTGAAATCAATGATGAATTTGCAAAATCTCTCGGCGAGAAGGACTTGGATGCTCTTAAGGCCGCTATCTCCGAGCGTATTAAAGGCGATTATGAAGCCGCTTCTCGTATGAAGTTGAAACGCGCTTTGTTGGATAATTTGGACAAGAATTATAATTTTGATGTTCCGCAAGGCTTGGTTGATGCTGAATATAAGAGCATTGTTAATCAATATGAACAGGCTAAAAAGTATAATCAGCTGGATGAAAGCGAAAAGGCTAAGTCTGAAGAAGAGCTTTTGGCTGAATATAAAGATATTGCTATTCGTCGTGTTAAGCTCGGCTTGTTGCTGTCTGAAATCGGCAAAGATGCAAAAATCAATATTACGCCTGACGATATCAACAAAGCTATTATGAATGAGGCTAAAAAATATCCGGGACAGGAAAAAGCTGTTTTTGATTATTATCTCAAAAACAAAGAAGCTATTGAGTCTTTGAAAGCTCCGGTTTTTGAAGAGAAAATCGTTGATCATATTTTGAGCAAGGCTAAGGTTAGCGAGAAAGTTGTTTCTATTGAAGAGTTGTATAACTTTGATGAAGGTAAGAAGCCTGCTAAAAAAGCTACAGCAAAGAAAGAAACAAAAGCTGAAGAAAAGAAAGAAACAACAAAAAAATCAGCTAAAAAGTCTGCTTAAAGAAATATCTTAAAGCAAAAGCTTAAAAAAACACTCTCTCTGGAGGGTGTTTTTTTATTGCCTAAAAGAGTAATATTTGTGTAAGCAAAAAGTGATTATTGTAGAGATGATGACATAAACAGCTTGGCTGAAAAGCACGTTGATGTTAAAAATATCTATGAGAAAATATAAAAATACGTAGTTGAAAATAAGCATGCTCAGATAAGTGTTCCAAGCTTTTAGATATTCTTTTTTCAGACTTCCGTGAGAACGAAAAACGTAATAGCGCATAGTGAAAATAGAAATATTAACCGTAAGAATATATTGGATTATCAGCCCGATTTGATAGGGAATTCTTAGGACTGCTATAAAAAGGATGAATAATACATAAGCCAAAACCGTATTAAATCCGCCGACCAGCAGAAAGCGCAGTTGTTGAGGAAAGCTAAACCATTTAGTTTCAAGATTTTTATATATCTGTATCATTTTATCTTATAAATCCGAAAAAGTTTGTTTTCAAAAATAAGTTCGTGCTCTAAGTCCTTAATAAGGTGATAATCTTGTTCAAAGATATCGTCTTTAATGACGTAATAATCGCCGCTTTGGGGGTGAGCTATGCCTATAATCGGTTTCATATTTTTTTGTAACCGTTTGTAGAGAAAAAGGGTTGTTTCATTTTGAGTATTTTTTTCGGCTAAATCTGAGAAATTGAAAATTATGTTGCGGTTAGGGAAATAGTATTGAAAAGAAATGGCCCAACCTTCGCGAATCCAGTCTAATTCTTCGGTGTGAGGTGAAAAAGTTATGATGGTGTTAGTGTTGTTTGAGGTTTCTTTAGCGAAAAATTCGGCGATTTCGCGATAATAATGACCAACTTCATTTTTGTAGATTTTGTAATTGGTAAAAGCAGAATAGATAAAGCAGCAGGCTAGAAAGGGGATTAAAAGTTTTTTGAGGGTGAGGTTTTTGATTATGTAGATAAAACCAAAAATGGCCGGCAAAAGGGCGTAATAGCTTTTGAGCTCAACATGTGTGGCAACGGGAGCCATTTGTAGGTAAAAAATGATGAAAAGCAGGATAAATGTTCCGCCGAGCATCAGACCTTCATCAAACTGGGGGTGGGTGATTTTGTGTTTTAGGATTTTGTATGACATTATTATCCAAGCCAAGGTGATGATGCTTAATTCAAATTTATATAATTTCAAAAGATGTGTTAAGCTTTGATGGTGAAGATTAATGTAAATATTGGCTTCACTTGTGTCGGCAATGAAAAAATAAAAAGTGGCGAAGCTTAAGCCAATTAAAAATATGATAAATTCTATCGGAAAATTTTTGATAAGAAACGGAGGGTTAAATAAAGTTGAAAGATTTATTTTTCCGTTGAAAATGTTGTATAAGACACCGGTAGCCAGAATTCCGAAATAAAAAATTATTGTGGTTTCTTTGGTATAGACGGCAGCGAGAGTGAAAAAAGCAAAACCGTATAAATAGGAGAATTTTTGAGTTTGAGAAAATTTGCGAACGAGTATAAGGCTTGCTAGAACAAAGATAAGCAGATTTTGTTCGGAAAAAATGATGTTATTCATCCAAAAAATTGCGGGAACAAAAAGTAAGACCGCGATACAGAAAAGTCGTTTGGTTGGCGTTATAAAGTTCAGAAACTGGTAAAAGAGGATGGCGATAAGAATTTGTTTTAAAATAATATAGGCATTTATTAGATAAAAATTGTGTGTTATGGCGTAAACAAAATTTAGATCAAAAAAAGCAACAGGGGCGAATCTGGTAAAGTTTAAGAAAGGTGTTACGCCTTTGGCCAATATGTATTGGGTACTTAGATTCATTAAGTCATAATTGTTGAAAAATGAATTTTCTAACGAAAAAATAACAAAGCTATAAGAGATTAAAACTCCGAGGGGAAGAAAGAAAGCAGGCCCAAAAAGGTGGTTATTGTTTTGTTCCAGAGGAAATAAGGCAGAAAGCGCTTGGGGAGTTGGTTTTATCCATTTGCAGATTAGACCAAAAGCAAGCAGTATTCCCAAGGCATAATAAAACCAACCGCCAAAAGAGAGATAATATTGAAGATTGCGGATGATGTTTTCCATAATGTTGTTTTGCAACAAGGGCTCACTAATCATTGTAATTCCTCAATTTTATAAATTTTGAAAAATTTGTTTTCAAAAACGAGTTTGTGCTCTGAGGTTTTAATAACCGGATAGTCTTGCTCAAAAGCATTTGTGCGGATGACGTAATAATCTCCGCTTTTGGGAACAAACTCCCCTTTTATGGTCGGTAGGTAGCCTTTGTATTTGGCATATTCATTTAGGCTGAATTTATTGATGACATTATTGTCAGCCAGAGTTGGCATTTTGAGAGTGATGTCTGCTTGGGGATGGTAATAAACTAGGGAGGCTCCCCAACTTTCGCGCACCCAATCTGATTCTTCCGTATGTTCAGAAATCATAAAGCTAAGCTTGTTTTCTTTTTTGATTATATCGGAAAGAAAGTTGGCGGCTTGGTGTCTGGCCAGACCGATTTCTTCGTATGGAAGAATTTGCAGATTTATAATCATACTACTGATGATAACCAACATGCTGAATGTGGATTGAAGTTTGGCGTGGTGTAAATTTTTTGTGATATAAATGATACCGAAGATGTCAGCTAAAACCGCATAATAGCTTTTGTGTGCCACATGTTGCAGGTCCGGTGCAATTTGCAAGCGAAAGATAAGAATGGCCAGCAAAAAAGTGGCGGCAAAAAGTAAACCTTCGTTAAGTAGCGGATTGGTGCGGATTTGTTTGTTAAGCAGTCTGTATAAGGCTAAAAGCCAGCCCAAAGTTAGGCAGATGATTTCAAACTTATACAGGTTAAACAAATGTGCAAAAGTTTGTTGGCGGAAAGCGATGTAAACATTTTCTTTCAGCTCAACCATGATGAAGAGATAAAAAACGGCAAAACTCAGGCAGCATAAAAATAGCAAAGCCTCAAGAGGAAGTTTGCCGGCAAGTTTGAAAGGATGCAGGAAATCAGATGGATTTATTTTTTCTTTGTAAACGTCATATAAGACAGCAAAGATAAGTATTCCGCCATAAAACAAAACAGTTGTTTCTTTGCTGTAGATGGCTAAAAGCGCAAAGACGCAAAACCACCAGAGAAAAGATTTTTTTTCGGTTTGGGAGAATTTTTGCAGGCTAAGCAGCGAGCAAAGAACAAAAATTATGATGTTTTGTTCGGGAAAAATGATGTTGTTGAGCCAAAATACGGCTGGCGTGATTTGGATTAAAGTTATGGTCCAAAGGCGACGGCTGAAAGATAAAAAGTTGAGAAACTTGTATAATAGCCATAGTAAAAGTGCTTGTTTTAGCAAAATATATAGGTTGATGATGATGAAGTTATGTGAGATGGCATAAAGATAATTCAGGTCAAAAAATGAGACGGGACACATTCTTGCAGGGCCATAAGTGGCGGCAACCCCGCGATGAAAAATGAAGATGGTGTTTAAGCTCATTAAGTCCGGATTATTAAAAAGCGAGTTGTCTTGCATAAACATAATCGCAGTATAAGCATATAAGGCGCAAAAGAACGCAATCAGAGCTTTAATGTTGTTTTTGTTTTTTAGATTGAAATCGCTTATCGGTTCAGGAAAAAGGTTGGGGTAGGTTGTTAGTTTGCCTTTGCAAATCAGTCTGTAAGAAAAATACATTACTATTCCCAAAAGCAAAGCATATATATACCAGACTTGTCCGAAAAAGTAGAAAGTGAAATTATGGAAGATGTTTTCTATAATGTTGTTTTCAAACAAAGGCTCATTAATCATTGTAATTCCTTAAAAATCTTTTTAAGCGTAGTTTGCGTAAGATGACCCAAAAATAGGGACGGAAAGCAAATTTTTTGCCTAAAAGTTTGAGAATATCGCTTTTGACCTTATAATCGGCTTTTATCATGGCTTGTTTGTGGGTTAAGGAGTGGTTCTTGCCGTGATAGTGGTAGAAAAACAGAACTTTTTGCAGATTAGCCAATTTCCAGCCTTGAGCGAGAATCTGGCGGCAGAGGTCATAGTCCTCGGCCGGAGAATAAGTCTGGTTATAGGCAATTTTGCTTTTTATGAGCGCGGAGCGGCGCAGCATTGAGGAGGAATGCATTATCGGATTGCCGCAAAGGGTTTCATAAATATCGGGCTCTTGAGGTTGGCACCAAACCCAACCCAGATTGATAAATTTTTGTTTGAGTTTGCCTAAAAAACCTTCAAAAGGCGGTTCGGCGCAAAAGAGTTGTCCCCAAGTTCCGAGCATGGCGACTTCGGGGTTGCGTTCCATAAACTCAAATTGTTCGGCAAGTCTGGTGGGGGCGGAGAGGTCGTCATGGTCCATTACCGCCAAATATTCTCCCTGAGCTAAATCCATAAGTTTATTGCGGGCGGCGGAGATGCCTAAGTTTTTTTCGGATTGAAAAAACTTAATACGAGAATCCGTATAACTTTTGATGATTTCAGCGGAATTATCGGTAGAAGCATCATCTAAAAGCAGAAGCTCAAAGTCCGTAAAGGTCTGATTGAGGATGCTCTCAATGCTTGGGCGCAAATAGGCAGCGCCATTATAAACGGGGATGAGAACGGATATTTTGGGGTTATTGACAGACATCTGAAACCTTTCAACGCTTATCATCTCAAGTATAAAGCCGACAAAGCTTTTGAGCAAAGGAAACTATCGGTTATCAACAGTTGACAAATTGCTTAAGAGCGTGAATCATATAAAAAATTAAACCTGAAGGTGAGCTCAGATGCTTTATGCGCGCAAAATCAACTTAAAAAACAAAAATGACAGTAATGTCTTGCTCTTTGATATGGTGAATTTCGGCTCAAGAATCTTGGATGTCGGTTGTGCCTGTGGGGATTTGTCGGCTGTTTTAGCGCAAGAAAAAAAGTGTTCTTGTGTCGGAATGGAGGCTGATGATGAAGGCGTGCAGATTTGCCGAAAGCGAAATATATTTGCCGAGGTTTTGCAAATTGATTTGAACAAATTTCAGGCGAGTGATTATTCTCGCTTCATATCTTCTTTTGATGTGATTATTTGCGGGGATGTTTTAGAACATTTGATGAATCCGCAAGCCGTATTAAGTGAGTTGAAAAAACTCTTAAAACCTGACGGATATTTTGTGGTGTCATTGCCTAATGTGGCGCATGCGAGTACTAAAATTGGGTTGTTGTTTGATGAATGGAACTATGGTGAGCTCGGAATTTTGGATAAGACTCATTTGCGCTTTTTTGAAGCCAAGTCTATTGCCGAGATGTTTGCAAATTGTGGTTTGAGTATTGCGGAAGCGGGATGTACTCTTTTGCCGGAAGAGGGGTTTCAGCCGCATAAATTTTCGGAACTTCCGCCTGAAGTGGCTGATTTTATTATGCAATCTCCGCAGTCTAAAGTTTTTCAATATGTGTTTAAGGCAAAGTTTGCCAAAGGAAATTTGCGCGAAAAAAATCTTAAAGTATTGCTTTCTGCTTTAGAAGGTGGTGTCTGTTGCGGCGGGTTTTTGTTCAAAATTAAACGATTTTTACTGCTTAAATTTCCTTCTTTGGTAAAGTATATTCAAAAATATCGTTCACGCTAAAATTTTAAGGAGCGGCTGATGACTGAAAAATTGCAAAAATTGGTAATCGTGATGCCTTGTTACAATGAAGAAGAGGTATTGCCGCAGACCTTTAAGGTTATCGGCGCTTTGCTCAAAAAGCTGATTAAGGCTAAAAAAGTTAGTCCGCAAAGCAAGGTTTGTTTCATAAATGACGGAAGCAAGGACAAAACTTGGGAACTTATCCAAAAGGCGGTGGCTAAAGAAAAGATTTTTTCAGGTATCAGCTTGTCCAGAAATTTTGGACACCAGAAGGCTATTGTGGCCGGAATGTATGATATTGATGCGGATTTGTATGTTACGATTGATGCGGATTTGCAAGATGATTGCAGCGTGATTGAGCAGATGCTTGAGAAAATCAAGGAAGGTTGTGAAATTGTTTATGGTGTGCGCGACAGCAGGGATACGGATACATGGTTTAAGAAATACTCCGCCTTGGCTTTTTATAAGCTGATGAAGCTTTTGGGGGTTAATATTGTTTATAATCATGCTGATTTTAGAATGATGACAAAGCGCGCGGTTAATACCTTAAAATCTTTTCCGGAGCGAAATTTGTTCTTGCGTGCGATGATGCCTTTGGTCGGCTATAAATATGACAAAGTTTATTATGACCGCAAAGCCAGACCGGCCGGTGAAACAAAATATCCCTTAATGAAGATGATGGGTTTTGCTTGGAGCGGGATCTCAAGTTTCTCAATCGTTCCGTTGCGTCTAGTTACGTTTATGGGCTTTTTTATTTGTTTTTTGAGCGTTTGTTTTCTGTGTTATATCATTTATAGATGGTCGGTGAGGGGGACTATTGTCGGTTGGGCCTCGTTGGTGACGATTATTACAATTTTTTCCGGCGTGCAGCTTATGTCTTTGGGAATTATCGGCGAATATTTAGCAAAGGTCTTTGTGGAGGTTAAAAACCGCCCGCTTTATATCGTTGATGAGAAAATAGGCTTTGATAATTAAATTTTTAAGGAAATTAACATTTTGTTGAATATATTGGTTTAGAGTGCTATAAAAGTTTAATCTGCCAATGAATAAGGAAAACAAAATGGTTGCAAGAAGTTCTATTGAGGTGTTTGACAGCACTTTGGTCCCGATGGTTATTGAACAAACCTCTAAAGGTGAGCGTTCGTTTGATATTTATTCCAGACTTTTGAAAGAAAGAATCATCTTCCTGACAGGTGAGGTTAATGATGAGGTTTCATCTCTTGTTTGCGCTCAGCTGCTGTTTTTGGAATCTGAAAACCCCAAAAAAGATATTTTCCTTTATATCAATTCTCCGGGAGGTGTAATTACTTCCGGTATGGCTATGTATGACACAATGCAATATATCAGCTGTGATGTTGCAACAATGTGTATCGGTCAGGCTTGTTCTATGGGTTCTTTCCTGCTTGCAGGCGGTGCTAAGGGCAAGCGTTTCTCTTTGCCAAATGCGCAGATTATGATTCATCAGCCTTCCGGCGGCGCTAAAGGACAAGCAACGGATATTGAAATTCAGGCAAAGCTGATTTTGGATATGCGCAAACGTTTGAACAGCATCTATGCTAAAAACACGGGGCAAAAACTTTCGGTTATTGAAAAAGCTATGGACCGCGATAATTTTATGACCCCGGAAGAAGCCAAAAAATTCGGCTTGATTGACCATATTGTTACCAACCGCGATGAGATTATTAAATAGGTGAAAAAATGAGTGATAAAGATAATAATAACGGTGAGGTTTTATGCTGCTCTTTCTGCGGAAAAAGCCAGAATGAAGTGAAGAAGCTTGTGGCCGGTCGCGGTGTTTATATCTGCGATGAATGTATTGAGGTTTGTATCAATATCGTTGCTGATGAGATGAACGAAATGGCTAAGGAAGAAGGCGGTAATACGGCTGAAAAACTTCCGACACCTTCCAAAATCAAAGAGTTTTTGGACCAATATGTTATCGGCCAAGACCAAGCCAAAAAAGTTTTGTCCGTGGCGGTATATAACCATTATAAACGCTTAAACTGCAAAAAGACATCCAAAGATATTGAGGTATCTAAGTCAAACGTTATCCTTATCGGCTCAACCGGTTCGGGTAAAACTTTGTTGGCGCAGACTTTGGCCAAGATTTTGGACGTGCCTTTTGCTATTGCCGATGCCACAACTTTAACCGAAGCCGGATATGTCGGTGAGGATGTTGAAAATATCATTCTCAAGCTGGTACAAGCTGCAAATTATGACATTGAAAAAGCTCAGCGCGGTATTGTTTATATTGATGAGATTGATAAAATTACACGCAAAACAGATGGCCCGTCCATTACACGCGATGTTTCAGGTGAGGGCGTGCAACAGGCTTTGTTGAAGATTATTGAGGGTACGGTTGCTAATGTGCCGCCACAGGGTGGACGTAAACATCCGCAACAAGAGTTTTTGCATGTTGATACAACAAATATTTTGTTTATCTGCGGTGGTGCTTTTGCCGGTTTGGAAAAAATCGTCAGCCGCAGAGGTAATGAAACATCTATTGGTTTCGGGGCTAAAGTTGCTTCCAAGGAAGAACGCGGAATCGGCGAAATTCTTAAAGATGTTCAGCCGGAAGATTTGCTTAAATATGGCTTAATTCCCGAGTTTGTCGGGCGTTTGCCGGTTATTGCCACCTTAGATGATTTGAATGAAGATGCTTTGGTCAAGGTTTTGACCGAGCCGAAAAACGCTTTGGTTAAGCAATATGCAACTTTGTTTGATATGGAAGGTGTTAAGCTGACAATCACCGATGAGGCTTTGCGTGCTATCGCTAAAAAAGCTATTGAACGCAAAACCGGTGCGCGCGGTCTGCGTGCCATTATGGAAGACAATTTGCTTGAGTTGATGTATGATATTCCGGACAAGAAAAATGTTTCTGAAATCATTATCAATGAAGAAGTTGTTAACGAGCATAAGGAGCCGGTCTTTATCTATAAAAAAGAAGAAAAATCAGCTTAATGTTCTAGATGGCAGCTATTTATTTTTGAAAGTAAAAAGCCCTCTGTAAAGAGGGCTTTTGTTATTTTCTGCCGGAGGAGCCAAAGCCGCCTTCGCCGCGTTTTGTTTGAAAATTATTTTCAAATTCTTCGTTGCTTACTTCCTCAAATTTGGCTTTGTAAGGGAAGGGGCATTCTATCTGTGCAATTTTATCTCCGCTATGCACTGTATATGCTTCTTTACTCGTGTTGAGCAAAATAACCATCGGTTCGCCTCTATAATCCGTATCTATAATGCCCCCAATCGGGATAATACCATGTTTGGCAGCCAGACCGCTTCTGCCGTTTACTCTCAACCAAAACGGATTTTCCGGGGCAAATTTTACACCTGTTGGGCACATAAAGCGCTCTTGTGGTAAAATTGTATGAGGTTCTTTTATGGATGCACAAATGTCAAAACAAGCTGCATCTTCCGTAGCGTAGCGTAGGTTGTTCGGGCTCTCAATATAATGTGGTAATTTGGTGTAAAATATTTTGAAATATTGGGTTTGAATTTTACTCATTTTATCCTCTTTTATTTGTTTGTCAGATTGTAAAAGAGAAAGAGGTTGTTTTGAAGAAAATCTTTTTTATTGTGTATAAAAAAACTGCCTTGTTTTACCAAGGCAGTTTGATTCAATTTCAGTCAAATCCGATTAGAAATTGTATCTGATACCAGCAGAGAACTCATTGATATCGTTCAAGTCGCTGTGTTGCAGATATACATGGCGATACATACCGCGAACAGCCCAGTTCTCGTCAATGTTGTATTGAGCACCAATGTTAGCTCTGATACCTAATGCTTCTTCCTTGTCAGCCATGAAGCCTTGTTCTCTGTATTTCATTTCATACTGACCAAGACCGAGACCGGCAATCAATTCAAACTCTTGATCGCAACCCAAGGGCAGATAACCCAAAGCATCTACACCATAGTTTTGGATGCGGGAAGATACTTTTTCACCGTCGGAAGTGTTCTTTTCATTCAAAGATCTCTGATAGAAAGCTTCCAAACCGAAGTTATCCATCAATTTAGCACCGGCTACGAAAGACAAGCTGTTGTAGTCATCTTCAACAAAATCTCTAGCATCATAGTTCATGCCATAGCTGGAGTAGTTGTAGTCCAAACCAACATAAGGTTTGATTTCTGCATTGGCGGTATTTACGGCAAATAAGCTGGCAACACCGGCGAGAAGTAAAGTTTTCTTCATGTAGTTCATATCCTTTTACTAGTTAAAGAATAGCCAAATATCAGGGACATCTGACATTTGTATCTATTGGATTTGACTGAAGTTTTATCCAATATGGTATAGACTTTAGTATAAGTTTTTGTGTTTGGCAAGCTTATTCGTACATCTTTTGGTATGTATGGTAGAATAACTTTCTGGTTAGTGTAGGTTTTGATGAAGAAAAGCCTTTAAGCTTTCTTCATTTTCCCAAGAAATTTCAATCTCCAGAACATGAAAATGTTTTTGAATTTGTGGGGGAATTTTTACAAAATCTTTGGCTGTTGTAAACAAGACTGCGTTCTTTTTTTGCGCTTCGTTAATGAGTTTTTTTAGCTCAGCCATTGTGTATTGATGATGATCGGGAAAGTCAATTGTTTTAAGAAGTTTGAACCCTAATTCCCGAAGAGAAGTGTAAAATTTTTCGGGGCGACCGATACCGGCAAAGGCAATTATCTCATTGTTGTTTATTTCCGGCTTTTTTGCAACGACGGAACCCTTGAATATGGGTAAGTCTTTTGTCTGCGCTGCAAGATTGTGTTTGTCTTCTCCTAAGATAATAACGGCTTGAGCGCGTTTAAGTCCCGAGGTTAAACTTTCTCTTAACGGACCGGCCGGAATGCATAAACCGTTACCGATACCAACGCCGCCATCAAAGACCAAAAATGATAGGTCTTTATATAAACCTGGGTTTTGAAAACCATCGTCCATGATGATTATTTCCGCTCCGGATTGCAAGGCTTTTTGCGCTCCGGAAAACCTATCAGGATTAACAATTACCGGAGCTTGTCTTGAGAGCAATAGGGGTTCATCTCCGACCTCCGCAGCTGTGTGTCTGGCTTTGTCTACCATAATGCCTTTTAGCTTTCCGCCATAGCCGCGTGAAACGAAAAACGGGTTTTTTCCCATTTGTTGCAATAGTTTGGCAAAGGAGACGGCAACGGGAGTTTTTCCCGTGCCGCCCGCCGTAATGTTACCAATGCATATTACCGGACGATTAACTTTTTTGGTGTGCCCGAACCTGATGCGGAGGCTTGTGGCCAGAGCATAGAGCTTTCCTAAAGGAGCGAGCGACATAGATATAAAGTTTGATGATGTCCAGAATGCAGGAGTTTTCATTCGCCGATATATCCTTTTACCTTTTCAACAATGCCATCTAATACTTTGGCTTCTCCGTGAGCCCAATTATAGGCCAGAGAACGTTTAGCTTCCAACAATTCGGGGTTGGTTAAAAGTTGGATAACATTTTCTTCCAGTTCGTTTACGTCATTAACCTGGATTACGGCATCAGCTTTCTTAGCGCGGTTCATTGCATCCGTAAAGTTAAACATATGCGGACCAACTAAAACAGCGTCTCTCATGCGTGAGGGCTCCATAAAGTTTTGACCACCATGCGGAATGAGTGAGCCGCCGATGAAAACTAATGGGGCTAAATCATACCAAATACCAACTTCACCAATGGTGTCGGCAATATAAACATCTGTTGTGTCGGTAATTTTCTCACCTTTGGAGCGGAGCGCTGTTTTCAGTCCGATTTCATTTAAGGCTTCCTGAATTTCGGGACCGCGGTTCGGGTGGCGTGGTGCAATAATGGTCAAAAGTCCCGGAACTTTGTCCTGAACGCGTTTTAGAAATTTGCCAATTTTTAATTCCTCATCATTGTGGGTTGAGCTGACATTCCACAATGGACGGTTGCCGATTTGAGCTGCAATTTCTTCTCTTTTGGCGGGGTCAACAGGAGGTTGAAAACCTGCATATTTTAGGTTGCCTAAGCAGATTGCCTCTTTGGCGCCCAAAACTCTTAAACGATAAGCATCTTCTTCTGATTGACCGAGGCAGAATGTAAAGCAGTCAAGTAGTTCTTTGCAGATAAAGTCAAATTGTTGCCATCTTTTAAAAGATTTGTTGGAAATGCGGCCGTTGACTAACAAAAGCGGAATGTTTCTGGCTTTGATGTTGGAAAGCATAGCAGGCCAAAGCTCCGATTCAAACCACAAGGCTAAATCCGGCTTCCAATGACGCAAGAAACGAGCTGCAAATGTCGGATTGTCTATTGGAATATATTGATGAAAAGCACGCTCGGGAAGGCGTTTGTTCATCAGCTCTGCAGAAGTTACCGTGCCGGTTGTTACCATAATGTGCAAGTTTGGATATAACTCCAGAAGACGCGTGATTAAGGGTAACATAGACAAAGATTCACCAACAGATGCGCCGTGGAACCAAATTAGTTTGCCTTCGGGGCGCTTCATCTTGGGCTTACCAATGCGTTCGTTGAACCTTTTGATATCTTCTTTGCCGTTTTGTTTACGCTTGTTGATATAGCGTTTGATAACCAATGGGTAAAGAATGCGAATCAGAAAATTATATATACGGATAAACATGTGTTCTTACCTTTTTTTAGTTCTTGGGATAACGTTTCTTTTTTGCCGTGCTGCCGGGGAGAATTTTTTCAATTCCCATTTGTTTGTCAGCTGCAAAGCAGGTTTGATTAAGCTCTGTCTCAATTTGTAGGCGAATCTTTTCAAGCTCGTCTTCCGTGGCGTTATGCGGAACATAATACGGGCCGATAAGTTCGCAAATTCCTTCTGAGAAGGGAAGCGGGATCATCATTTTGTCCCAGGCTTTGTGTACTATTTTTGAGCCTTTGACACTACAGGTGATGCCATAAATGGGTTTGCCGCTTTTTTGTGCAAAATAAATAGGACTTTTGCTTAGCTTCATATTCGGACCTTTGGGACCATCAGGAATAATGCAAATAGCTTTGTCTTTTTGCAAAGATTCAATTAAGTCTCTGGCGGAGCCTACGGCGTTTTCGTTGCTTGAGCCGCCGATTGTGCCTAAACCGCATTTTTCTAAAAAACCGGCAATCAGGCGGCCGTCTTGGTGCAAAGATACCAGCGCATTGAGCGGGCGCTTCTTGTTCCAAAAATAAGGGTATAACATTGCGCGGCCATGCCAACCGATGAGAATCAGGCTTTTTTCTTTTTCCCAGCCTGCATAAAATTCGTTTATGCCTTTGGTTTGCCATTTAGTGGTTTTGCCAATCAGCAAAGCGTAATAATAAATCAGGCTACTAATCATATGCGTTATGATTTTTGAGCGGAGCAGCTTTTTGAGCGATTTTTTGAATATCTTTGCTTTGGCCATGTTTTGTTCCGGCAAGGGTTAGTTATGAGATTTCTTTACGGTGTCCGTAATGGCGATGCCGATGGTTTCATTCTCGGTAATGACAACCTCACCATGTCCGATTAAAACATTGTTGGCATAGACATCAACATAATCGTTAACATCACGGTCAAGCTCCACAACGGCACCGCGGCCAAGTTTTAAAAGCTGATTGACCCTTAAATCTGCCGTGCCCAATGTTACTGAAATATCAACCGTGATTTCGCCACTTGTATTATTTCTTCTTGATGCCATTATTAATGCCTGCCTTAACTCTAGTTAAATTATAGTGTTTTTTATATATGTATATGTTTTTAATTAAAATAACAAATTAAATTATCAACTTATTATACCGATTTTGTTTTCTGCTGTGGATTAAACGGTTTTGACGTTGCTTGGAGAAGGGATTTGTGCCAAAACCTTTAGTACGGCTATTGTCGTTTGCATAATGTTTTCCTATATTATTTATAAACAGTTTTTTTTGAGGGCAGAAAAAATGGTATCAAAAAAAGAAAAATATCCGGTTCTTCCACTTCGTGATATTGTAGTTTATCCGAAGATGATTGTTCCGTTGTTTGTGGGGCGTGAGAAGTCTATTCGCGCTTTGCAGGAAGTGGTGGATAATGATAAAAATATTGTGTTGGCGACGCAGATTAATGCCGCAGAAGAAGATCCAACACCTGACGATATTTATCATGTCGGAACTTTGGGTACGATTTTGCAACTCTTGAAGCTTCCTGACGGAACAGTTAAAGTCTTAATTGAAGGCATTGAGCGGGTTAAGCTTGAAAAGTTTGAGAAAAACGATGCCTTTATGGAGGTTAGCGCCTCCGTTATTCCGGATAAAGACAGCCATGGTGTGGAACTAGAGGCTTTGGTGCGCGCTGTCTTGTCGCAGTTTGAAGATTATGTTAAGCTCTCAAAGAAAACTCCGCCGGAGGTTTTGGTTGCCGTTAATCAGATTGAGGATTATGGCAAACTTGCTGATACCATTGCATCTCATTTGGCCTTAAAAATTGCCGATAAGCAGGTTTTGCTTGAGGCGGCTTCACTTAAGGAGCGCTTTGAAAAAATCTTGGGCTTTATGGAAGCGGAAGTTACACTTCTTGAGGTGGAAAACAAAATTAAAACCCGTGTGAAAAAGCAAATGGAAAAAAGCCAGAAAGAGTATTATCTGAATGAGCAGATGAAGGCGATTCAGAAAGAGCTCGGCGATGGTGATGAAGATGCCGAAATTTCTGGTTATATGGATAAAATTAACAAGACAAAGCTTTCTAAGGAAGCTAAAGAAAAAGCTTTGGCCGAAGTTAAAAAGCTTAAAAATATGAGCTCTATGTCATCGGAAGCGACAGTTGTTCGTAATTATCTGGACTGGATGCTTGATATTCCGTGGAAAAAATATTCCAAAATCAATAAAGACCTGAACAAAGCTTTGGCGATTTTGGAAGAAGACCACTATGGTTTGGACAAGGTTAAGGAACGTATTGCCGAATATTTGGCTGTGCAGGCGCGTGCCAATAAGGTCAAAGGTCCGATTTTGTGTTTGGTCGGGCCTCCGGGAGTCGGTAAAACTTCGCTCGGAAAGTCTATTGCCAGAGCAACGGGACGTAATTTTGTCCGCACATCTCTCGGTGGTATGCGCGATGAAGCCGAAATCAGAGGACATCGCAGAACATATATCGGTTCAATGCCCGGTAAGATTATTAAAGGTATGAAAAAAGCCGGCACATCTAACCCTCTGTTCTTGCTTGATGAAATTGATAAGCTTGGTAATGATTGGCGCGGAGATCCGAGTTCGGCATTGTTGGAGGTCTTAGATCCGGAGCAAAATGCTGCTTTTAATGACCATTATCTGGAAGTGGATTATGACTTGTCTGATGTGATGTTTGTTACAACAGCCAACTCTCTGGATATGCCGAGACCTTTGCTTGACCGTATGGAAATTATCCGCTTGTCGGGTTATACCGAAGATGAAAAAGTGGAGATTGCCAAACGCCACCTGATTCCCAAAATATTCAAGGAAAATGCGGTGGAACCTCATGAGCTGGAGATTACGGATGCAGCTATCAGAGATGTTATTCGTTATTATACCCGCGAGGCCGGTGTGCGTAATTTGGAGCGCGAATTGGCAACTATTGCACGTAAGTCGGTTAAGGAAATTTTGCTTTCTAAGGGCAAAGAAAAACATGTGAAGGTTGATGCCAAGAATCTGCATAAATATCTCGGTGTTATTAAATATCGTTTCGGCGAAGCGGAAGAAAAAGACCACATCGGTGTTACGACCGGTTTGGCTTGGACAGAAGTCGGCGGAGATATTTTGTTTATTGAAGCCGTGGATATGCCCGGCAAAGGCAGAGTTACACAAACCGGTAAGCTTGGCGATGTGATGAAAGAATCCATTGAGACGGCATTCTCCGTGGTTCGGGCTCATTCCAAAGAATTGGGAATTGATCCTGAGGTCTTTGAAAAGACGGATATTCACGTTCATGTGCCGGAAGGGGCAACGCCTAAAGACGGACCGTCGGCGGGTATTGCTATGTACACAACTCTGGTGTCCGTTTTGACCAAGATTCCGGTTCGCAAAGATGTGGCTATGACTGGCGAAATTACTTTGCAGGGCAGGGTGCTTCCTATCGGCGGGTTGAAAGAAAAATTGCTTTCGGCTTTGCGCGGCGGAATTAAAACCGTGATTATTCCGAAAGAAAATGAAAAAGACTTGGAAGAGATTCCGCAAAACGTTAAAACAGGAATGAAGATTATTCCGGTTTCTGACGTGAAAGAGGTAATTAAAATTGCGCTTAGCAAAAGTTTAAAGCCTTTGAAGGAAACTTCTAAGAAAAAAACAAAAAGTAAGTAATTACTATATTATATAGAAAAGTGCCGTTTTTTGACGGCACTTTTTTTGTGTGAATCGGGGTTAAGAATCGCTTCAAAACTTGTGGAAAATCAGGCTGGATAAAGATTTGGCTGTGAATAACTTGCAAAAACAAGCAAAATCTGAGCTAAAAAGTAAAAAAATTGAGGAAATTCGGGATAAAAGCGTTGATTTTGTTTGACTCATTGATTTTTAGGCGCTTAAATTTTCTTGTGATGACAAAGTTTGTTGTCATTTGGTTTATAACTTAATAATTAGAGGGAGTCCTCACCGTGAATAAAAATGAACTTATTTCTAGCATTGCTAATGAAACCGGCCTTACCAAAACTGATTCTGCTAAGGCTGTAGACGCATTCGTTGCTTCTGTAACCAAAGCTTTGAAGTCTGGCGATGAAGTTCGCTTGGTTGGTTTCGGTACTTTTGCCGTTTCTAAGCGTTCTGCTACAACCGGCCGCAATCCGCGCACCGGCGCTACAATTAAAATTCCTGCTCGCAAGCAGGCTAAGTTCAAGGCTGGTAAAGCTCTTCAGGATTCTGTAAACTAATTATCAGTAAGGGAAGACGAATGTCTTCCCTTGGTTTATGTGAAGATTAAAGGCGAAACAAATTGGTTTCGCCTTTTTTTGTTGCATAACTTTTTTGATGGTTTGACGGAATAGAATCCAAAGTTTAAGCTATTTGGTATGAGATTAGTTATATGAATTTATTTAATTTATAATTTTGTGCTTATGAAAGATTTGGGTTTATTTTTAAGTTTTTCTTCTGCTAATAATGTCGGTGATTTTATTGAGGCATCTAAACAGCTTCGGAAATATAATTTGCTGGTGGTAAGACCCGAAAAAAGCGGTTTGACGCATTTTTATGTTCGTATCGGCAAAATGTTTTATCGGATATTGTCGGAGCTATGCAGAAGTTGGAGTGTTTTGTGCCAAGGGCGCATTTTGCAACTGGAGTTTAATCGGCATAAGGCTTTGTTTTATGTTGATGATGACGGAAAGGCCGTGTCGTTGGGCTCTTCTTTTGTAGAAGTTGGAGATTCGCGGCAGGTTTCGGATAGAACAGAGGTTGTTTTGACTGAAGAATGTCCGGCTGATGAGGCTGATGTTTGTTTGAAAAATAGGCTTTTGGTTTATTGCCGGTTGCATGATGAATTTAGCTTGGTCTAAAAGGGGAGCGAGGGCTTCCCTTTTTTTGTGTGAATTTTGGCTTTTTTATGGTATGATGAAACAGATTTGTTGAGGGTATACCATGAATGATTTTCTTGCAGAGCTTAAAACAAGGCTCGGAAATGTTGAAAAAAATGATGTCGGCAAAGTGTATCGGCGAGAGGTTGATATTGATATGCTTAATGCTTATCGGATGATTAATCCCGAAAGCTTTTTGGGAATCGCTTTTAATGCTGAGATGCAAAAGCTGATGCAAAAAATGTGGCAAAATAAGCCCGAGCAGAAAATGTTTTTAGATGAGATGAGAATTAAGTTCTGCATACAAGATAATCAGGATAATAGTATTGCACGGGTTATGCGTGCTGATTATGCCAGTAATGTCTTAAATTTAGAAGGCAACAGCTTTGTGGTGGCTTTTACCAAAGATAAATTATTGAAGCTAAAGAACAAAGATGAAGCGGCATTTGTGATGGGGCACGAGTTATCTCATCTGCTTTATAAAAGAGATTTGTTAGATGGTTATCAAGAGTATGCGGAGGAAACCGCTTGTGATTTGAACAGTTTGCAGCTTATGGCTGATGCAGGGATGAATTTGGAATCGGCTTTGAGTGTTGATGATTTGTACGAGCAGAAGTCGGAAGAAATGAAGGCTCGTCGTGAAGAGAGAGCTTATTTTATCCGCCAGCTTGACCAAGATAATGTTCCGACAATGCGCGATTTTTCTATATATAAAGCGGCAGAATTTGTGCCTTTGGAATATGCTTTTACAATGCCGGAAGCCAAGGATACGGAAGAGCAAAAAGTTGATAAGATATTTAATGGTTTGACGGAAGTTTTTGAGGTCGGAGGCAGAGCTCAGTATAGCGCTAAGTTAAAACAATATTTGGGACAAGAAGGAAGCAAAGCTGCCTCAAGACAAGTGCTTTTGGCGGCGGCAAAAATTTTTTCTGAGTTTGAGGCTGTGGATGAGGTTAGAAAGAATCTGGGGGGCAATAAATATTTTAAGCATCCGATTTGTGTATTAGGTGATGCGGTTTTGTACGTGAATAATATGGAAGGGCAAAAATTATTTCCGCCGACAGCCGTGAAAATAATTAAAGAAGGGTTGGAGCAGAATCCTTATTATTCCAAAGGAATGAAGTTTTTGTGGAACAAGGCTTTGGGGACTGAAGAAAATATCAAAGACGGGAGAGACGGGCGCTAAGAAAAATTAGAATTGTTTTTTATCAAGCAGTTATAAAAAATGTGATTTTTTGTAATTTTTTGCTTGATTATTTTTTTTTATAAGTATATAAGTATTTCCCGTAAGCAAGATGGGAGTTTAGCTCAGCTGGAAGAGCATCTCGTTTACACCGAGAGGGTCGGGAGTTCGAACCTCTCAACTCCCACCAATTAAAAAGCCCCGCCTTTATGGCGGGTTTTTTAATTGGATGAAGTTGGAAGTGAGAACTCCTGAGGAAGGGAGTTCGGGCTGAGTTTTCAGGCGAACGGGAGTGCGCCGGTGAGCGGTAGCGAAGAAAACGAAGCAGGCGTATATGAGCGAAGCGAATTAGCCAGCCTCTCAACACATATTTAGCCCCGCCTTTATGGCGGGTTTTTTGGTATGGAGTTGCCAAGTTGTGCGTCGCAAAGCTCGCGCAACTTGTAAGAGGGTCTGAGTTCGTTTTATTTTTTATAAAGTTTTTCTTGATTAGTTTGTGAAGTTTGTTAATCTTTGTTTGGGTCATAATTTGTAGAAAAGTTATGACTTAGGGCTTAGAAAACCCTTTAATCAATCAGTCGTGTGCACACGACTTAAAATTTGTGCCGATTTCTACCTTTAAAGGGTGGATGTCGGTGAATAAGGCTATGTGCTGAATAAGCCGAGCCGTTTGATTGATTACGGTTTTCTAACATCCGCCCGCCTTTTTATAAAGCGGGTTTTGTTTTTAATATATGTTAGTATAAGGATGTTTAGAATGAAACGTATTTTAATAATTTTTATTGCTGTTTTGTATGTGGGGGCTTGTTCTACACATTTGACAGATTTATCAATGATTTCTAATAAAAATGTTGCACTTGATAAGGTGGATATAGATAAACTTCCTCAGAAAAAAAATGTAGAAGGAGAAGATACTAAATTTGTTTTTCTTTTTATTCCTTTTGGTCAGCCTACATTGAAAGGCGCATTAAATGATGCTTTGGAAAAAGGGAATGGTGATTTGATGGTTGATGCTTCTGTTTCTACAACTGGATGGTGGTTTTTAATTGGCCAAAGCGGATTGAAAATTAAAGGTGATGTTGTGAATACCAGAGGAGGCTATTAATATGAAAAATTTGTTAGTTTTATTTGTATTTTTATTGTCTGCTTGCTCTGTAAATCATGGAAATTTTACGGTTTTAAGTAATAAGATTGTATCAACTAAGGATTTTGATGTCGGAACAAGTAAGCGTGTTCGTAATGTGGAAGGTAAAGATATGGCTCATTTAATTATTGCTTTTCCGACAGGAACACCTAAGTTGGAAGGGGCGTTAAATGATGCGTTTCAGAAAACGGATACAGATGTGATGACTGATGTTACGGTCAAAAGTTGGTTCTGGTGGATTCCATATGTCTATGGAAATGCAGGATGGGAAGTTGTCGGAGATGCTGTAAAAACAAGAAAAAACTAAAAAAGAGGCGGTTAATCCGCCTCTTTTTGTGAGCGTTTTATTTGCTTAAATTTTTCTCAAGGGAGTTTTGGTTTTGGTCTTCAAGGCAGCATTGGTAGCAGATGCCAAGTTGATTGCCAAAAGTTTGCTGGCTGCACTTACAGGGCTGATTTTTTTGCCTTTGGCAGCGGCTAAACGATTCAAAGCATTGATGTCGGTTTTGCTGATTTTGGTCAAAACTGAAGAGCAAGCGGCAGACTTACGCGGAGCGGCCTTGTTTGCGGCTGAAAGTTGCTTAATGGCTGCCGCCCAATCTTGTGCTTGTGTGTTGGCCGGGCAACCATTGTTTTGCCAGATGTAGTAAGCGGCTTCGGCAATTGCTTTATCGTTTAATTTGGTCATTGTTTATCTCCAGAGGGTTGTTAAAATTTGTTTACTTGTTTTTCTTATTAGGTTACCCTAATCAAAAATTGTTAAAAAAGTTTTATCAAATTGTATTTGTTATAAAAATTTTTTTAGGAGAAAGAATATGGAAAACAGAGTGGCGATTATCGGTATTATTGTTGAAAATTTGGCTTCGGCTGAGGCTTTGAATGCTATCTTGCATGAGTATTCAGCTTATATTATTGGGCGGATGGGAATCCCGTATCGTGAGAAAAAAATCAGCATTATTTCGGTTGCGGTTGATGCGCCGGAAGATGTTATTAGTGCAATGGCCGGAAAAATCGGACGTTTAGAAGGAGTTAGTGCTAAAACTGCTTATTCTAATTGTTAAATTTGCTTGCCAAGAGATGTGTGAAATATTATAAAATAAAGCAGTGTTAACCTGACGGGGAAGCTTATTCTGACCCGAAAGAAAGTGAGTGATATATGTATAATCCAAAATCATTGAAGGCAGAGGAGTTTATCTGCCACCAAGAAGTGTTGGATACTCTGGCTTATGCCGATGCCAACAAAAATAATGTTCAACTCATTGATGAAGTCTTAAACAAAGCTCGCGAACGCAAAGGTCTTTCGCACCGCGAAGCGATGATTTTGCTTGATTGTGATTTACCTGAAAAAAACAAAGAGATTTTTGAGCTTGCCGAGCAAATTAAGAAAGATTATTACGGCAACAGAATTGTGATGTTTGCGCCGCTTTATCTTTCCAACTATTGTGTCAATGGTTGTGTCTATTGTCCGTATCATGCCAAAAATAAGCATATTCCGCGCCGCAAACTTACGCAAGAAGAAGTTGCCAAAGAAGTGATTGCTTTGCAGGATATGGGGCATAAACGTTTGGCAATAGAATCCGGCGAAGATCCCGTTAATAATCCTATAGAATATATTTTGGATTGTATTAAAACCATTTACAGCATTAAGCATAAAAACGGAGCAATACGTCGTGTTAATGTGAATATTGCGGCTACAACGGTTGAAAACTATCGTAAGCTCAAGGAAGCCGGAATTGGAACTTATATTTTGTTCCAAGAAACTTATCACAAAGAAAGCTACGAAAAACTGCATCCAACAGGACCAAAGCATAATTATGCCTACCATACCGAAGCTATGGACAGAGCTATGGAAGGCGGTATTGATGATGTGGGCTTGGGCGTGTTGTTTGGCCTGGAATTGTATCGGTATGAGTTTGCTGGGCTCTTGATGCATGCAGAGCATTTGGAAGCAGTGCATGGTGTCGGTCCGCATACGATTTCGGTGCCGAGAATCCGCCGAGCCGATGATATTGACCCCGATGTTTTTGACAACGGAATTGATGATGATACTTTTGCCAAGATTGTGGCTTGTATCAGAATCGCTGTGCCTTATACGGGAATGATTATGTCTACGCGTGAGAGCAAAGCTTGCCGTGAGAGAGTCATTCATTACGGAATCTCACAAATAAGCGGTGGCTCTAAAACCAGTGTCGGCGGGTATGACACACCGGAGCCGGAAGATGAAAGCTCAGCCCAATTTGAAGTCAGCGACACCCGCACGCTTGATGATGTGGTTAAGTGGTTGATGGAAATTGGGTATATCCCAAGCTTCTGCACCGCTTGTTATCGGGAAGGGAGAACGGGCGACAGGTTTATGGCTTTGTGCAAAAATATGCAAATTCATAACTGTTGTTTGCCGAATGCCTTGATGACTCTAAAAGAATATTTGATTGATTACGCAAGCCCCGAAACACGCAAAGTCGGTGAGGCATTGATTAAGAAAGAACTGGCTAATATTCCGAAAGAAAAAGTGCGCACGATGTGTGCCGATTATATTGAAAAAATTGAGGAAGGTGAAAGAGATTTTCGTTTCTGACCGCAAAGCCCCGTTTGATGACGGGGCTTTGTTTTTATGTGATTGCAATCTGTTTAGAATCTTGTATCATATAGAAAACAACAAGCGAGGTTTTGAGATGGCTGGAAAATCTAAAATAAAATTTTGCATTTGGGATGTCGGCGGTGTGATTTATTCATATAGCCTGAAGTTCTTGAATGAGTTTATGAAAAGCCGTACCGAAGATATGGAATTGTTTAATGCCAACAACGGGGCAATCGGATTTGATTATGATGGCTTTATGCGTGGTAAGGTCAGTTTTGAAACTTTGTGCAAGCAGCTTTGCAAATATTGCGGTGTTAAGTATCAGTCTGGGATTGATACGCAGATTAATCTGGCTTTTAGGGACGGAATCGGCGAGTTTAAGGAAGTTACGCATCAGCTGATGGAAAAGATGAAAGATGCCGGGATTGAAAACGGTTTGTTATCCAATGCTTTTCCGAATCTGAAAGATACGGCGGATATGTTTGGCTTGATTAATCCGGAATATGTCTTTTGTTCTTTTGATTTGGGATTGCTTAAGCCGGATGTTAGAATCTTTGAGGCGGTTAAGGAAAAGCTTGGTTGCGCATATGAGGAGATTTTGTTTGTTGATGATAAGCCGGCAAATGTGGCGACGGCAAAGTCTTTGGGCATAAAAGCTTTGTTGTTTGATGAAGAAAAAATTGAGAAAGATATTTATAAGCTTTTGGGGTGGAAAAAGAAAGCAAAATGAAGCAGGAACTTTTGGCTCCGGCCGGTGATATTGAGGCCGGATATGCCGCGTTGTATTATGGCGCGGATGCGGTTTATTTGGGATTGAAACATTTTTCGGCGCGAGCAACGGCGGCAAATTTCAGCGAAGATGATTTAAACGCTTTTGTGGCTTATGCGCATTCGCTTAACCGTAAAGTCTATGTCGCCATTAATACTTTGGTTCAAGAAGATGAGTTGCCTGAGCTCCTAAAAACTCTTGATGTTTGTGTGAAGTATCAGGTTGATGCGCTTATTGTGCAAGATTTGGGCGTGGCTCGCGTGGTACGCGAAAGTTATCCCGAGCTTGAGTTGCATGCCAGTACGCAAATGGCGGTGCACAACAAAGAAGGTGCGCTGGCTTTGCAAAAATTGGGCTTTAGCCGTGTGGTTTTGGCGCGAGAATTGACACTTGGCGAAATTAAGGAAATCGCTGCTATCCCTAATCTGGAAACAGAAGCATTTATACATGGTGCTTTGTGTTATTCATATAGCGGGTTGTGTATGTTCTCCTCTCTGGAAACGGGAAAAAGCGCCAACAGAGGCAAATGTTTGTATCCTTGTCGGGCGGTGTTTGAAGGAGAGCAGGGGGCAAAGCACTATTTTTCTATGAAAGATATGGCTTTGCAAAGTGATGTTTTGAAAATGCCGGTTACTTCGCTTAAAATTGAGGGACGTAAAAAGACAGCTTTGTATGTGGCGGCTGTGGTAGATTATTATCGGCATATTTTGGATGGTAAAGGTGATGATGCTACCAAGGCTGAACATATTCGGCAGATTTTTTCGCGTCCGTGGACAAAGTTTCATCTGCATGGCAAAAACAAAGATGTGATTGATAGGGATTTTGTCGGCCACAGAGGTTTGAAAATCGGCAAAATCGGTAATGTTAGCAAAAATATTTTAACCTTTAAGACGAATCATAAAATCGCTCGGTTTGACGGGATTCAGATTGATGTTCCCGGAGAGGAAAAGCCGTTTGGTTTTTCGCTGCAGAATTTGAGAGTTAATGCTAAAAACGTGTTTGAAGCCAAGGCCGGTGAAAATGTGGAGATTAAACTTCCGCCTTTTGCGCCGAATCTGGTTAAAGGATTGGATATTTATTTGGCTTCCGCCAGCGAGGTTAAAGGTGCTTATGATTATGAAAAACCAAAGCCCGGAGCATATAAACAGCGTTATCCGATTGATGTTTCGGTGAGGGTAGAAAAAGATAAAATTTCGGCAGAAACGGAAAGCTTTTATTATGAGGTGAGCGGAAATTTTGAAAAAGCTGAGAATCCGGCAAAGACTTTAGATGCTGCACAAAAGGCCTTTGCCAAGACGGGAGAAACGGATTTTGTTTTGCAAAATTTGGAGGTTTTGAATCCTCAAGGGTTGTTTGTGCCGGCATCTATGTTTAACGAACTGCGGCGTGGTTTGTACGAGAGTATTAAAGTTGAAGATAAGCCGCGCATTTTGCCAGACATACCTCAGCCATTTGATGCCAAAGAGCCAAAATGGATTATTAAAACCGACAAGATAGAGAGTTTGAGCAAAATTGATTTGCAAGAAGTTGATGAAGTTATCTTTTTGCTCTCAGTTGATACAAAGCCCGAAGCGTTGCGTAACTTGCCAAAAAACAAATTGCGCTTGGCTTTGCCTACGGTTTGCCGCCATACGAAGTTGTTTGAGCCTTTGATTGAACAGCTTTTGAGTGAGGGCTATAAGAAGTGGGAAATCGGCAATTATTGGGCATTGAGTGTTTTGCCGAAAAAAGGGATTGATTTGAGTTTTGATTATCCGTTGTATGTGATGAACTCTCAAGCCAGCTCTTCGGCAAAAGAAATGGGCGCAAAAAGAGTTACTTTTTCACCTGAAGATGTGTTGCAGAATATAAAAAACTTGGTAGAAGTTTCGCCTTTGCCGATGGTTTTGCCGGTGTATGGCGATGTGCCGTTATTTATCAGTGCGGATTGTATTCGTTCCAATGCCTGCAAAGATTGTCCGCGCGGAGAAAAATGGTTGAAGCTGAAGCGAGGCGGAATCTCTTATGAAGCCTTGTCTCGTGATTGTCAGATTATGTTGTTTGATACAAGACCTTTATGTTTTGCCTCAGAAGCAAAAGAGATTAAGGCTGCGGCTTATAGAGTTGATTTTTGTTATCGTTCTTATACGGCGGGAAAAGCCGCAGAGATTTGGGCAAAGGTTCGGAAGTTTGAAGATATAGAAAATTGTGCCAAAGCAAATATCAATAAGCCGGCGTTGTTATAAAAAAAGCCCCTCATAAAAGAGGGGCTTTTTTTATTCTCCGATGGGGAGGACATTATTGTCTTTGGTCTTGATGAGCCTCATTTTATGTGCGGCCATTTTTAAGTTGTTTTGCAAAAAGTGGCGGTTCATTTTGCGGATGGTAACTATATAACCGATGGTTACAACTGTTCCCGCTCCAAACCAAGCAATCGGGCTTGCCCAGCAAATGCCAAGATAGCCGATATGTTTGGCTAGCCAAATGGCTGCAAAAGAACGCATAAATAATTCCGTGAAACCGGCTATTAACGGAATGATGGATTGGCCCATTCCTTGCAAGGTATTGCGGAAGATGAAAATTTGCCCCAAAAAGATGTAGAACAAGGTGCTGATGTTTAGGTATTGGCGGCCCGTATCTACAATTTGTTCGGTTACGTCATCAGAGAAAATGGTTATCATATTTTCGCCGACAAAACGTACCAAAAGTGCAACAAAAATGCTGAAGCTTGTTGACATTATGGAGCTATAAAATACGCCGGTGCGAATCCGTTTTATCATTCCGGCACCGAAATTTTGAGCGGCAAAAGTCGCCATAGCAATACCTAAAGCAACCAGAGGCTGGGTAGCAAGCTGCTCAATACGCAGTGCGGCCGTGAAAGCGGCGATGGTGTCTGAGCCGAAAGAGTTGCAGACTTTTTGCATAATCAGCAATCCCAAAGACAAGACAGAAAACTGAATGGCCATCGGAACAGCGATATTCATATGTTCTTTCATAAAACTGCGGCTGTATTTCCAGTCTTCGCGATGAAGACGCAGAATGGGGAATCTTTTACCAATATATAAGACGCAACAAATGCCTGAGGCGGTGATGGAAATAAGGGTTCCCAGAGCTGAGCCGATAACGCCTAATTTGCAAACAGCAATCAAAAACAGATTAAGCAAAATGTTGACTATTGTGGTGGCGATTAAGAAATATAACGGTGTTTTGCTGTCGCCCAAGGCTCTGATGAAGCCTGACAGCAAGTTATAAGCCACAATTACCGGAAGAGCCAGTCCCAAGACAAACATGAAGTTATAAGCATCGGTCATAATGTTTTCCGGCACATTCATCCAACGCAGAATCGGGTGCAAAAAGATGAGTAAAATTGCCGTAAATGTTAGGCTTAAAACAAGGCAGGCTCTTAGAGAATGAGTTACGGAGCTACGAACACCTTCTTCATCTTTGGCGCCGAATCTTTGTGCCGTGATAACGGTTAGACCACCTGTGAAGCCCAAGGTTACCAGTAACATTACAAAAAATATCGGCGCGGATGCGCCCAGAGCAGCCAAAGCTTCAACACTAATCAAGCGTCCGACAATGATGATATCAGATATTTGATAGAGCTGTTGAAAGAGGTTGCCGATGAGTAACGGAAACGCAAATTTGATGATTAAGGAAAAAGGATTTCCTCTGGTTAAATCTTGTATCATGGATTATGCTTCTTTCTGAAACTATGTGATTTTTTTTGTTCGTCGTCTTCTATAAAACTCAAAAAAAAAGTTGTAAAGAGCTATTTTTTTTAAACGGTATGTAAATATTTGATAAATTATTTTATAAAAAAATGAACTTTTCTGAAAACAGCTTCGTTATAAGTTGTGTAAGGAGAAAAACAATGGATGATATTTCCGCATTGATTAAAGAAGCAAAGCCTTTGTACTTTGCACGCAAAAAACGCAATAACCGAATTAAGGCTGCGTTGTGCTCACTGGTGTTGCTGATTGGTATCGGAAGTTTTTATCCGAGAGAGAGTAGTTATAATTTCAGTTATGATTATTATCTTTTCGGTACGGAATTTTCGGTGAGCGAAACGTCGTCCGTTATTGAGGAAATGGGTTTTCCCGTGGATGAATATGGTTTGTTGATGGTAGGCTGATGAAAGAAATTATTGAGCAAAATAAGTCTTTGGTGAAAGCTATCATCAAAAAACTGACCGGTTCTTATAATGAAGATATTGAACAGGAAGTTTATATTAAAACCTGGAAAAATATGGATAATTATAAAGAACAAGGAAAGTTCAGCCAATGGATAGGGGCTTTGACCGCTAATGTTTGCCGCGACTATTTTAAGTCCAGGCAATATAAGATTGAGGCTTCTCAGGTTAACGGCGATGAAATTCTGGATAATGTGCGGGTCGGCGGCAGACAAGAGGAGATTTTGGATGCCAAAGCCCGTCAGAAACAGATTTTGAAGGCGGTGGACAGTCTTCCCCGCAAGATGCGGCAAGTGGTGATTTGGTATGAGTTTGAGGAAATGACTTATGAACAGATTGCTAAAAAAACCGGCTTGCCGGAGGGAACCATTAAATCAAGATTGTTTAATGCCCGAAAAATATTGAGTGAAAAATTACAACATTTGAGAGGAAACAGATAATGAAAAAATTGATGTTAACGGCTCTTTGTGCAACAGCAGTTATGCTGGGTTCGGCTTCAGTAAATGCTCAGGAAGAGATGTTGCCGCCTTCGCCGCCGCCACATGATGAAATGTTGCCGCCTCCGCCGCATGATTTCGGTCCGGAACACAAAGCTCCGCGTGCGCAGGGTCCGAAGTTTGATAAGAAAAAACATGAGGAAATGGCTGACAAATTTGCCGATAAGCTTGATTTGACCAAAGAGCAAAGAGAACAAGCAGAAAAAATCAGACAAGACGGCCGTAAAAAGATGGAGCCTTTGATGGAGGAGATGAAAGAACTTCGTCAAAAGATGAATGAGCTGCGCCGCGAGAATATGGAAGAGTTTGAAAAAATCTTGACTCCGGAACAGAAAAAACAATTGGATGAGATGAAGCCCAAACATGATAAAAGATGGAAGGCTGATAAAAAACATCATAAGAAAGAATTGAAGGCAGAAAAGAAAGCTGAGAAAAAAGCTGAAAAAGCTGGAAAAGAAGACAAAAAAGATTAGTTCTTCAGTGTCTTTTATAAAAACCCCGTTCTGAGAAATCAGGGCGGGGTTTTAGTTTGGAATTTATTGATTTTGTTTTTTTGATTTTATCATCTCATCTACAAAGGCGGGTAGGGTTTTGCCGGCCGGACCGTAAATATGTTTATCAAAGTAAAAATTATTTGATGTCGGTTCTAGGGTAAACTCTATGGTATCCGCGCCATAATGTTTGGCGGTTTGCACAAAAGCTGCTGCCGGAAAAACAACGCCGGAAGTTCCAATGGAGATAAATAAATCACACCGCCTTAACAGCTCTTCAACTTTGTCCATACAGAGCAGATTTTCGCCGAAAAAGACAATGTTTGGTTTCATCATACCGGCAATAGAGCATTGAGGGCAGGTGGTTTCGGTTGTTACATCGCCGAAGGTTTCCAAAATATGTCCGCAGTTTAAGCAGACGGCTTGGTTGATTTGTCCGTGAATGTGGTAGATATCTTGGTTGCCGGCTTTTTCATGCAAGGTATCCACATTTTGGGTGATGACCGAAATTTCTGCCGGATATTCTTTTTGTAATTTTGTAATGGCTAAATGCGCCGGATTGGGTTTGGCTTTTTGAATCTCTAATTTCAGTTCATTATAAAAATCGTGGATAAGCTCGGGGTTGCGCTGAAAACCCTCTATTGAGGCAACATCCTCAACCCGATGATTGTTCCATAAGCCATTGGAGCTGCGAAAGGTGGCAAGACCTGATTCAGCGGATATGCCCGCGCCGGTTAAGATAACGATATTTTTATATTCTTTGGTCATTTTGTTTTCTCCGAAAAGTCGGATATAGTATAGTTTTCTTTTGCAATTTTTAAATAAAAAACTAAAATCGGTTTATATTTTTGCAAACAAGGAAATGAGTGATGAAAAAAATCGGTTTAATCGTGGCAATGGACAAGGAGTTTAATCTGTTAAAAGGATTAATGACAGAGCCCAAAGAAGTTCAATGCGGTAATCTGGAAATTGTGGAAGGAAATATCGGCGGTAAGAATGTTATTTTGGCCCATAGCGGTATCGGCAAGGTTTGTGCGGCGGTCGGTGTGCTGGAGATGATTAAGAATTTTGCGCCTGATGCGATTATTAACAGCGGCGTGGCCGGCGGAATTGATGTTAAAACACAAGTGATGGATGTGGTCGCGGGTGAGAATGTGGTTTATCATGATGTTTGGTGCGGAGAGCCGAATATGTATGGGCAGGTGCAAGGAATGCCGGCAAGCTATGCCGGAGAGCGCAAGATTTTGGATGCGGTTACTTCGCTTGAGGCGGAAGCCAATATTTATGCCGGACAGATTTGCAGCGGAGACAAGTTTATTACCGAGCGCAAAGAGCTTGATGAGATAAAGGCGAAGTTTCCGCAAGGTTTGGCGGTGGATATGGAATCTGCGGCTATGGCGCAGGTTTGTTATATGTATAAAGTGCCGTTTTTGAGCTTGCGTATTATCAGTGATACGCCTGGGGTTAAAGATCACCAAAAGCAATATGAAAATTTTTGGGATGAAGCTCCGAAAAAGTCTTTGGATGTGGTCGCAAAACTCTTGGCTAAATTGTGATAAAAAAACTTGATTTTTGTCTAATCGGTGCTAAAGTGTTCAGCACTTAAGATATATTATGAACTAAAAATTTACTATTATGAAAGCAGAACAAATTAGGGTTTTGGAAGCAGTTATTTCTGCTATGAAAATCAGCAACAGCGATTTGGAAGATTGGTTTAAGGCCAGAAAAAGAGGTAATTTTATTCCGACGGATTTACCTTTAGTGTATTGCAAGGGTAATGAGTTTTTTGTTGAGAACGGATTGAATCTGAAACGCAAAAAAGAATTGTGGGGGATACAGCTGTTATGTGGTGTGATGATTGCCTTAAAATGCGGTGCAGGAATGAATGTTTCAGAGACCACATGGAGAGAAGTCAAAAAGTTTGCCGAAAAGATGCGCTTAAACGGCAAAGCCGGATTTCTGCCGTCTAAAGATGTTTTGAAAAACCATTGGGACGGTAGTGAAGAAGCAAAATTTGCGGCAACGGTTGAAGTCTTGAAAGAGAACGAAATTGCAGCCGACGGTTATTGGGGATGCATTTGGTGCTCTGAGGAATATGGTCCAGGCGGTGCCTATTGTTTCAATCTGGAAAATGGCTACACTGGTTGGGGCAGTAAAGACGATACCAACGGCAATGACCGCGTAGCGTTAGCTTTTTAGTTACTTCTTTATCGCTGTGTTATTTGTATAACGCAGCGATTTTTTTTGTTATTACCGCTTCTTCGCCTGGCCGACAGAGCAGCAAGGCTGCCAGATTGGGTACTCCCGCAAGCGGGTCCTCCTCGCGTCGTAGGGTTCAAACTTCGCAGGCTCGTTTGAACCAACTATCCGCTCCAAACAGGCTCCCGTTGGTCGCCGCTCGCTCAGATAACCGGAGCCATAAAAAAAACACCATCCTGAAGATGGTGTTTTTTTTATGGCTCCGGCTGCCTGATTCGAACAGGCGACCAATCGGTTAACAGCCGATTGCTCTACCGCTGAGCTAAGCCGGAATAATATGCGGTATGAATGAACTTTGGAGGCCGGTACCGGAATTGAACCGATGTACAAGGATTTGCAGTCCTCTGCATGAGCCACTCTGCCAACCGGCCATTCGGAATACCTAACTGAGTTCCTCATTCACTCAACGTCCTCTATATATACAAACTTTTTGTTCGTCGTCAATAACTTTTTTTAAAAATTTTATATTTTTTTGCATAAGCACTAAAAAAGTCTTTTTTTATGCTGTTCTTGGGCTATCATATCTCAAAATTTTTGATGTTTATATATAAGGAGTTTTAGTTAATGAAAATTGCTCTTGCCGCTGACCATGGTGGCTATCAGATGAAAAATCTGATTGCTCAAAATCTTAGAAATCAAGGCTTTGAAATAGAAGATTTGGGGACAAACTCAGAAGAATCGGTGGATTATCCCGATTTTGCACAACGTGTTGTGCAGGAGATTTTGAGGCAAAAGGCTGAACTTGGAATCTTGGTTTGTGGAACAGGAATCGGTATCTCTATTGCGGCTAACCGCCACAAAGGTATTCGCGCCGCTTTGCTTTATGATGATTATGTTGCCCAAGTTGCCCGCGAACACAACAACGCCAATATTTTATGCTTTGGCGGACGCACAATGAAGATTGAGGATGTTATGCGCAGAATCGACATCTTCTTGAAAGCAAAATATGAGGGCGGGCGGCATGATCGCAGACTCTGTAAGCTTGATTTGGATTAGGAGAAAAAACAGATGGATTTTGTAAAAGATTTGAAAACCGAAGATAAAGAAATTTTTGATGCCATTGAGGCCGAGTGGGATCGTCAACAAAACCAAATTGAGCTGATTGCTTCTGAAAATATTGTATCAAAAGCCGTGTTGGAGGCTCAAGGCTCTATCTTGACTAATAAATATGCCGAAGGTTATCCGGCAAAGCGTTATTATCGTGGTTGCGAGTTTGTGGATGTTGTTGAGAATCTCGCAATTGAACGTGCAAAAAAATTGTTCAATGCCAAGTTTGCTAATGTGCAGCCTCATTCGGGAAGTCAGGCAAACACAGGCGTCTATGTTGCCTTGCTCAAACCTTGTGATACAATTATGGGAATGTCTTTAGATGCCGGTGGACATTTAACGCATGGGGCAAAAGTTTCTTTCTCCGGCAAATGGTTGAACTCGGTTCAATATGGCGTTTGCAAAGACACGGGCTTGATTGATTATGATGAGGTTGAGCGTTTGGCCTTAGAAAACAAGCCAAAACTAATTATTGCCGGAGGTTCGGCTTATCCGCGCCAGATTGATTTTAAGCGTTTTAGAAAAATTGCCGACAAAGTAGGGGCTTATTTGATGGTGGATATGGCGCATTTTGCCGGACTCGTTGCCGGTGGGGTGCATCCGAATCCGTTGGAATATGCTGATGTGGTTACAACCACCACACATAAGACTCTGCGTGGTCCGCGCGGGGGTATGATTCTGACTAATAACGAGGAAATCGCCAAGAAAATTAACTCTGCCATCTTTCCGGGAACACAAGGCGGACCTTTGGAACACGTGATTGCGGCCAAAGCTGTTTGCTTTGCCGAAGACTTGACCCCGCAGTTTAAGGAATATGCCGCGCAAGTGGTCAAGAATGCTAAGGCAATGGGAGAAAGACTGAAAAAGCGCGGGCTTGATTTGGTATCTGACGGAACAGATACGCATTTGTTGTTGGTGGATTTGCGCCCCAAAGGTTTGACAGGCGATGTGGTTTCAGAAGCGATGGAACGCGCGCATATGACCTGCAATAAAAACGCTATTCCTTTTGACCCGCAACCACCGAGAGTTACTTCCGGTGTCAGAGTCGGCACACCTGCCGGAACGACCCGCGGTTTCAAAGAAAAAGAATTTGAGCAAGTTGCGGATTGGATGGGTGATGTGATTGATGCTCTTGCCAAAGGTGATGCGGAAAAAGTGATTGCCGAAACGAGAGAAAAAGTTATTGTGCTTTGTCGTCAATTTCCGATTTTCTAAAACTTGTATGAAAGCATAAAAAAAACATCTCCGGCAGTATGCGGGAGATGTTTTTTTGTTGGGGTATTCCGTAGTCGTTAATAGGCGACCTTGCTGGAATAAAGTCCTTTCATTGTATTGTAGTCCAGAGCACCTTTGGTGTATTTTGATGCTTGAACTTTGGACATTTTGCGGACGAGTTTTCCTTCGGCATCATAGAGTTTGAAGCCGCTGTCCTCCTTGCAAAGATAATAAGTCGGGGCCTTTTCATCTTTTTTGGTCTTCCCTTTCACAATGTAGATTTCTTCCATGTTTTGAAGAATCTCTTTATTGTCATAGGAAAGGACACCGAGCTTGCCGTTTTGCTGATAGTAAATTTGTTCAGCGCTGATGAAAAGCTTTTCTTTCGGTCCGACTGTTTTGCCGTTGGCTGTGATATAAACCTTTTCACCTTCACCTTCTGTTCGGCTGACAATAAATTTTTCGCCGCCGACGAGCTTGTCTATGGTACAATAAGTTCCGGAAATTAGAATTTTTCCGGTATTGTCAAAGACAATCTTTTTGTTAGGAGTGTTACCGATAAAGTATTCCTCCAGAGCCTTGGGCGGTGCGGTGAAAACACATTTAATCTTAGCTATGCCGGATTTGGTTTCTCGTACACCCCAGAAGAAGGTTTGAGAAACATCATCTTGCAAAGTGGCATAAGCCGTTAAATCACCATTACCGAGCAAAATTGGTTCAGGAGTTTTGGGTCCGCAGCTTGTTGCCAAAAAGGCAACCATCATCACTGTAGCGATGATAAAAAACATCTTTTTCATAAGGCTTAAAAAATTAAAAATTAAACAATAAATTTAAAAGCACAAAAGTACAGATATGAAAAAAGATGTTTTTCATTGCTAATAAATCTATACTAATATGCTGATGAGAGGCAAGCTAACATAGTTTTTTTGATTATGCAATAGACAAAATGCAAATTATTTTGGCAAATAATAAAAAGTTTTAGTCCTTGCCAAGGGGCGGGGCTTTTGTTATATTCCGTCAGTATGAGAAAATTTTTTGATGACGGGAAATTATGATTAAGTTTAATTCTAAGAAAATTGCCGAGATTGTCGGTTCGGCTTCGGTTTTGGTAGATGCGGATATTGATGAGGTTGTAACTGACAGCCGTGTTGCCAAAAGAGGCGATTTGTTTATTGCCATTAAGGGAGAAAAGTTTGATGGGCATGACTTTGTCAAAGAGGTTATTGACCGCGGAGTTGAACTTGTTATTGTGCAAAAATTGGTGCCGGATGTGCCGGCCGTGCGACAAATCGTGGTGCCGGATACGTTGATTGCTTATGGCAAAATCGGGCGTTATGTGCGGCGGCAGTTTAAGGGAAAAGTTATTGCTCTGACCGGAAGTGCCGGAAAAACCACAACCAAAGAAGAGCTACGTTTTTCTTTGTCAAAATTTGCACCGACTTATGCCACCAGCGGTAATCATAACAATTTTGTCGGTGTGCCGGAAACTTTATGCAAGCTGGATATGAACGCAACTTATGCCATTGTGGAAATGGGAATGAGTGCTAAAGGCGAAATCTCGCGTCTGGTTTCCTTTACCGAACCTGATATTGCCGTGGTTACAAATGTTTATCCGATGCATATTGAGTTTTTCAAAAATTTTGAGGGTATTGCCGAAGCTAAAGCCGAGATATTTGAGGGCTTGCCCAAAAATGGCGGCGTGGCGGTGATTAATGCCGACACAAACTTTGCCGATATCTTGGAAAAACGCGCGGCTGAACATGGCGCAAGAATCGTAAAATTTGGTAAAAATATTCATCCCGATGTGCCGCTTGAGCTGGCGGAAGAGGGCGAGCATCATCTTTATAACGCTTGGTGCGTGCTGAGTGTGGTTAAGGAGCTCGGGCTTGATGTTGCGCAAACCGCCGCGGCGCTTAAGGACTTTGGCGCATTGGACGGTAGGGGCAAAAAACACAAGCTCCATACGACAAGCGGTGCCGAATATGTGCTGATTGATGATAGCTATTCTGGTCAGCCGGAAGCTATGAAGCTGGCAATCAAGGCTTTGTCGGCAATGAAATGCGAAGGGCGGAAAATCGCTGTTTTGGGCAAAATGGCTGAGCTTGGCGAACACTCCAAGGAAAAACATATTGAAATCGGCAAGGCAATAGCCGAAAGCGATATTAATATCGTGGTCGGGGTTAAGCCCGAAATGCAAGATATGTTGGCTCAATTGCCGGAGAGAATTGAACAGCATTATTTTGAAAATAAAGAAGGTTTGGATGAATTTTTGTTGAATAAGTTGTTGCAAAATAATGATATTGTCCTTATAAAAGGTGCAAGATATTCTTCAGAATTGTATAAAGTTACCGAAAGTCTGATTAAACACGGATAAGGAAAAACAACAATGAAATGTCCTTTTTGCGGTTTTGCCGATACGCAAGTCAAAGATTCTCGTACAACGGACGATAATACTTGTATTCGGCGGCGGCGCGAGTGTCCGGAATGCGGCTCTCGCTTTACGACCTTTGAACGGGTGCAGTTGCGAGAACTTGTTGTGGTTAAGAAAAACGGTGATAAGACAATGTTTGACCGTGATAAGTTGGCTCGCTCCATTGAACTTGCCGTGCGCAAACGTCCGATTGAGCAAGAAAGGGTGGAGAAGGTGGTTAACTCTATCCAACGGCGGTTGGAAAGTTCCGGTGAAACCGAAATTCCTTCAAGAGTTATCGGCGAATATGTGATGGATGCTTTGTCCAGATTAGACCATATTGCTTATATCCGTTTTGCTTCGGTATATAAGGATTTTCGTGAAGTTAAAGATTTTGAAGATTTTGTTGAAACGATTGACAGGATGGCAAAGCCTGAAACTTTGCCGCAGAATGAGGAAGAATAAAAAATGGCAAAGTTTATTTCTGAAAAAATTAAGATGAAGTCCGGTGCGCGTTTGGCCGCCGTGCAAGCAACTTATATGATTGCTTACGGTGATTTGCCGGTTGACGAGGTTGTTAAAGACTTTGTGAATGGTGAAGTCGGTCGCTATGTGATTGAAGACAACGGGATTACGGAAGAGATGATTGCCGTTTCTGATATTGATACCACTTATTTTTCTAACTTGGTGCGCGGTGTGCATGCCAAGAAAGAAGACTTGGAAAAGTCTTTGAACGCATATTTGAACGAGGGCTGGTCTTTTGAGCGGATGGATGGCACATTGCAAGCTTTGCTTCTTTGCGCAATTTATGAAATTACCAACACCTTAGACGTTGATGTTAAAGTGTTAATTCAAGAATATGTTGACCTTGCATACGCTTTTTTCACCAAAAAAGAGCCGAAGATGGTGAATGCGTTGCTTGATCAAATTGCGAAGGAAACGCGTTCTATGGGAAACTAATACAAAAATTGCAGGACAAAAGTGTCCTCACGTATCTCAATGTACGCTGCGGTACTTTTGCCTTTATTTCTTATTATTTTCCGCATATAACGCGTTTCCTGACAAAGTTGAGGGAAACTAATGCAGAATGTGTCTGTTTGATTTTGGTGAGTTAAGATGGCTGTTTTGGAAGTTTATGAATATCCGCATCCGGTTTTGAAGAAAAAAGCTCTGCCGGTTGAGAAAGTTGATGATGCTTTGCGCAAGCTGATGGATGATATGTTGGAAACAATGTATGCGGCTGTCGGTGTGGGTTTGGCTGCGCCGCAAATCGGGCAGTCCATTCGGGTGTTGGTTATTGACTATGAGCAAGAAGAAGACGAAAACGGCAACCGGATTAAGGGAAATCCGCGTTATTTTGTGAATCCCGAAATTATTTGGCATTCGGACGAGAAAGTTTGCGGCGAGGAGGGCTGTTTGTCTGTTCCGGGACAGAGAGCCGAGGTGGAACGTTTTGAAAAAATCAGGGTGCGTTATTTGGACTATAACGGCAAAGAGCGTGAGATTTTGGCTGATGATTTTTTAGCGATTGTGTTACAACACGAAATGGACCATTTGGACGGTATTTTATACATTGACCACTTGAGCCGTTTGAAACGCAATATGCTTTTGAAAAAGCTTGAGAAATATCGCGAAGAAGAAAAACACGAAAGAGATTAAAATGAAAATCGTATTTATGGGAACGCCGGATTTTTCGGCACCGATTTTGGATGCTTTGGCTAAAGAACACGAAGTTGTTTGTGTTTATACGCGTGCGCCGAAGGAAGCCGGCAGAGGGCAAAAAGAAACCAAAACGCCGGTGCATTTGTTGGCCGAAAAATTGGGGATTGAGGTTAGAACACCTAAGACTTTGCGTAATGCAGAAGAACAAGAAAAATTTAAGGCTTTGGGTGCAGATGTTGCCGTAGTTGCCGCTTATGGACTGATTTTGCCAAAAGAGATTTTGGAAGCTTTTCCGATGGGATGTATCAATGTGCATGCCTCTATGTTGCCAAGGTGGCGCGGAGCAGCGCCGATTCAGCGCGCAATCTTGGGTGGAGATGAATTTAGCGGTGTTACGATTATGCAGATGGACGAGGGATTGGACACCGGAGATATTTTGTTGGAAGATGAAAACCCCGTTGCTTTGGCAAAAATCAGCGGCGGTGCTTTGCATGACAAACTCTCGGAACACGGGGCAGAGATGATTGTTACTTATTTGCGCAACCCCAAGGCTTATCCGCCGCGCAAGCAAGGTGAAATGACCACGCCTTATGCCGCAAAGCTTGATAAGAACGAAGCCAAAATTGACTTTGGCGAATCCGCTGAGGTTATTGAACGCAAGATTCGGGCGTTTAATCCTTTTCCGGGGGCATATTTTGAGTTTAACGGTGAAAGATTTAAGATTTTGGAAGCTGACTTTGATATGCAGGCAAAAGCTCAAAGCGGTGAGGTTGAGGATAGCGCAACGGCGGGCGTTTTGGCTATTGGTTGCGGGCAGGGGATAATCTTGCCGACCAAGATTCAGAGACAAGGCAAAAAGCCGATGGAGATTGGCGAGTTTTTGCGAGGTTTTGGCTTCCCCACAGGAACGATTTTGAAATAGAAAAAAGAAAAACCCTTTGATGCTAAAAAACATCAGAGGGTTTTGCTTTTTTGGGGAAGAATTTATTTATCTACTTCACAGTAGATAGAATAAAGTTCTTCAATGCGTTTCCTTTGCGCCGGAGTGAACGGGCTGACAGAGCCGTCTTCCTCCAAGTTGCCGTTTCTTTCTTTAATATCGTTAATGAAACGGGCTACGAAGTTGCCGAGGCCGGTCTTAATGATTAACTCAGCGTGCTTAACCAATATGCCGGCCAGTGTCTTGGACACATAGCCTTCGGTTAGCAATCCGAGAATGAGCCCCCATTCTGCTTCTTGGTAGCGCGTCATTACTTTGTCCAAGAAGTTTGCAGCTTCCGTCTTAACGGGATGCGTGTAGACGGGTGTGCGAAAGAAGAATGCGGTGCGGATGACATCCACGTATTCGTCGTGCAGTTGTTGGAAGTCATCAACGGTTAATTCTTTTTTCATGCCCTCCAAAATTGCCGGTTTGTATTCGGCTTTGTTTAATTGGACAGCCTTGAAATAGAGCGCGAGCTCTTTCAAGAATTTTTTCTTTGCCAGCAGTCTTTCGGTTTCGCTTGGCTCGTATTGAGCGGCGGCTGCGGCTTTCTTTGCTGCTTCTGCTGCGGCTTTTGCTTTCTTCTCTGCACGAAGTCTTTGCTTAGCTTCGGCTACTTTTTTCTCTTCGGCAGTCATTCTCTGGAATGCTGCTTCTCTTTTTTCTACTTTATTCATGACGATAATAATATTTACCCGAAAGCGTAAACGCTTTTCGGAATTAAACTTAATTTTTACGGCCAAAAATTTTTAATCTTTTAACAATCTGCGGCTGGCCTGCGGCAGATTTGTTTTTTTCAGAGCTGCTTTGAAGTTTCTGATTTCCGCTGAATCGGCGATGAGGAAAAGGGCATTGTACTCTTTCTCACAGCCGATATAATTGCTGGGATATGCAATTAAACGGTCAATTTCGGTTTTTAATTCGTCCAGCGGTTTTTTATCAACCGTGATAGCGCGAATTATACCTTTTAATGCTTCAATGCGGGCAGTACTGTTACCCTTGAAGGACTTACGTAAATTTTGTTCCTTACGCGCGTGTCTCTGTGCTCTTTCTTTTTCTGTATTATTCATTTTAATTATATTTAATCCGGATTGCTCCGGGGTTAGACTTCCATAATTATACAATTCACTTTTATAACTATAGACAAAAAAACGATTTTTTTCAAGTTTTATTTAAGGTATTTTAAATTTTTGGGATTATATTGATAAAAAAGTAGCAAAATTTGATGTTGAAAGCAGGTTTAAGATGAAAAAATCAGTCAAATGGTTTTTGGTTTTGTTGGTTGTTTGCGGAGTCGGATATTATTGGCACGGAAATAAGTCTGATATGCCGGAGTTTACGACTCATAAACTTGCACGCGGGAATATTACCGAAAAAGTTACCGCAACGGGTATTATCAACCCAATATCTACAATCAACGTCGGTACGCAGGTTTCCGGCACAATCAAAGAAATCTATGTGGACTACAACTCCGAGGTTAAGAAAAACCAGATGTTGGCTCTGATTGATCCTGATTTGTTTGAAGCCAAAGTTGCTCAACAACGTGCTGCTTTAGACATCGCCAAAGCACAAGTCTTGTTGCAAGAAAGCACCGTTAAGTATAATGAAAAAAATCTGCAACGTATTCGCAAACTGCATAACCAAAAATATTCTGCCGACAAAGAACTGGATTTGGCTGAAAAGGATTATGACACTTCGGTGGCACAACTGGCTTTGAACAAAGCTCAGGTAGAGCAGGCAGAGGCTTCTTTACAATCTGCGGAAACAGAGCTCCGCTATACAAAGATTATTTCGCCGGTGGACGGAATCGTTGTTTCTAAGGCCGTGGAGGTTGGTCAGACAGTGGCGGCCAGCTTCCAAACACCGACTTTGTTTAATGTGGCGGAAGACTTGACTAAAATGCAGATTGAGGCCTCCGTCGTTGAGGCGGATATTGCCAAAGTTAAGGAAGGTCAAGTCGTGGAGTTTAGCGTAGATAGTTTTCCCGATGAGATTTTTTACGGTATGGTTAC
>CALXYB010000008.1 GCA_944392835.1 uncultured Alphaproteobacteria bacterium
GGTTACACAACTTGCGAATGCGGCGGCGAAGTCGGTTCTGCAGTCTGCTATAGCGGCTCTACTCAAAAGTTTAAGAGCTGTAAAACTTGTGATCCTTGTGCCGGCTATTATGAGTGTGGCGGGACATGGCAGTATTGCGAGGGAACGACTTGTTCTGCTGATTCATCAAAATGCAGCTCTTATTGCGAAAGCGACCACTTTCCTTATTCCTGCGGAAGTGATTATGGACCTTGTTATGGAGATTATCGTAGCGGATATTGTTCGGTTGAATGTTCGTATCTTGGCTCTTCTTCCTCCAGCGGTGGAGATGAGGACAATGAGCCATCTAATTTTTCTCCTTACACCTATTCCTGCTGTACGGGTCTTTGTAACGACTACAGTTATTGTATAGAAAACGGGGGAACAAACTGTTCAGAAGCAAGTGATGCTTGCTCTGCAGCTGGTGGAACAAGCAATTTTCTAAGCTGTTCTTGTCTGCTTGATAGCTGTCCCATGTTCGGGGGAAGCGGCGGAGTAGGTAATTTCCGTTGCGAATAAAAGTTAAAGCCCCATTTTGGACGGGGCTTTTTTTTAGTTCTTAAATCTTTGAGCAAATTCGTACTTGTCTATGCCATTAATACTTCGGATATGTTCATTCTGCAAAATGGTCGGGAGTTCCATAGAACGAAAAACACTCCTTGGGTCAGCACCTTCCACAAAGGCCATAACATTACCTCTGGCTGTCTCAATAAAACGTTTTGATGCGACTTTCCAAACCTTGGCAACTTGCTCAGCACTCAAATTGCAAGAGCTTGATGAATCCAGTCCAAGTCTTACCAGCTCTGCCCCGCAGGCCGTATGTTCTATCATCTTTTTGCCCTGATTTTCCTTCACATAGGCAAAGGCCTTATCCCGATTTTCGGTTGTAGGCAGATAGCTGATACTATATAACACAACCGAATCCGGCGGTGTGGTTACATCAAAAGTTTCGGCAACTTTCATTGCCTGTGTATACAAGTCCATTTTACTTCCTTTTATCTTTCACAACATCCAACTGACCATTGGCAACAATGATATTGGCCGTATCGCCTTCACCGATTTCGCCGTCCAGAATCTTCAGAGCCAATTTGTTTTCTACCTGATTCTTTAACAAACGTTTCAACGGGCGTGCACCGTAAATCGGATCATAACCATTGTTAACAATCCAGACTTCCGCCGCCTCATTAACTTTCAAATGAATATCCTTTTCCGCCAGACGTTTTTCAATATTTTTAATCTGAATATCTGCAATATCCTTAATATTGTTTTTATCCAGCTTATGAAACAGCGTTATCTCATCAATACGGTTGATGAACTCCGGCCTGAAAGAAGCTTTTACAATATCCATAACCTTAGCTTTTACCTTCTTCGGGTCATCGGCTCCCGTGGCGTTTGCCAAAATGTCCGAACCAAGGTTTGAGGTCATGATGATGATAGTATTTTTGAAGTCCACAGTACGTCCTTTGCCATCAGTTAAACGGCCGTCATCCAACACTTGCAGTAAGACATTGAAGATGTCCGGATGTGCTTTCTCAACTTCATCAAACAAAATGACCTGATACGGACGGCGGCGCACGGCTTCGGTTAAAACACCGCCTTCTTCATAGCCGACATACCCCGGAGGAGAACCAATCAGACGCGCAACAGCGTGCTTTTCCATATACTCCGACATATCAATCCTTAACATCGCGCTTTCATCATTAAACAAGAACTCTGCCAAAGCCTTGCTCAATTCTGTCTTACCGACACCTGTCGGACCTAAGAACAAGAAAGAGCCTATCGGCTGACGATGATCTGAAATTCCGGCACGAGAACGGCGTACGGCATTGGCAACTGCCGCAATCGCTTCCTTTTGCCCGACAACGCGTTTGGCCAAAAAGTCTTCCATATGCACCAGTTTCTCCTTCTCGCCTTCCAGCATTTTATCTACCGGAATGCCCGTCCATTTGGAAACAACCGCCGCAATACTTTCTTCGGTTACAACTTCCTTAATATGGCTCTTGGCATCTTTGGCTTTGTCCTCAATGGCTTTGAGCTTTTGCTCCAACTGCGGAATGACGCTATACTGCAATTCGCCGGCACGTTCATAACGCCCTTCTCTCTTGGCAATATCCGCTTCTATCCGCGCTTTGTCCAACTTATCCTTTATCTGAGTTACATCTGCTAAGCCTTGTTTTTCTTCTTTCCACTTATCTTCCAAGCCTTTGGCTTTGGCTTCCAAGCCGGAAATCTCATAACCGATGAGCTCTAATCTTTCCTTAGACTTTTCATCGTTTTCTTTTTTCAGAGCCTCGCGCTCAATTTTGAGCTGCAGGATTCGTCTGTCCAACTCATCCAGCTCTTCGGGCTTAGAATCAATTGTCATACGCAAGGAGCTTGCGGCTTCATCCATCAAGTCTATGGCTTTATCCGGCAAGAAACGGTCGCTGATGTAACGATTGGATAAGGTTGCGGCGGCAATCAGTGCACCATCGGAAATCCGCACGCCATGGTGCAGCTCAAACTTGTCCTTAATGCCACGCAGGATAGAAATTGTTTCTTCAACGCTTGGTTCGGCAATAAAGACAGGTTGGAAACGGCGCGCCAAAGCAGCATCTTTCTCAACATATTTCTTATATTCCGACAAAGTCGTTGCGCCCAAACAATGCAGCTCGCCCCTTGCTAAAGCCGGTTTTAAGAGGTTTGAAGCATCCATTGAGCCCTCTGATGCTCCGGCACCGACAATGGTGTGCATTTCATCAATAAACAAGATGATGCCGCCGTCTGAAGCCTCAACATCCTTCAGCACAGCTTTCAAACGCTCCTCAAACTCACCTCTGAATTTTGCGCCTGCAATCAGCGCGCCCATATCCAAGGCCAGCAAGCGTTTATGTCTTAAGCTCTCCGGTACATCATCATTAACAATGCGTACTGCCAAGCCCTCAACAATAGCTGTTTTACCAACACCGGGTTCACCGATGAGCACCGGATTATTCTTTGTCCGGCGGGACAAAACCTGAATGGTCCGTCTTATCTCGTGGTCTCGCCCGATAACCGGGTCTAGTTTGCCCTCTTTGGCTTTGGCTGTAATATCTATCGCAAATTTCTTTAAGGCATCAAAATTATCTTCTGCTGTTTCCGAATCTGCTAACCGCCCCTTGCGATAATCATTAATCGCCTGATTGAGATTAACCGGATTAACGCCGCAATTGTTCAAGATTGAATAAGCCTTCGTTCCATCAGTTACGCTCAAGGCCTGAAGTATGCGTTCCAAAGTAACATATTGGTCATTGGCCTTGTCGGCTATCTTTTCAGCTTCCATCATTACGCGGGTGAAGTCCTGCGACATCATACTCTGAACGGACTGCCCCGAAACGGACGGCATTTTGTTTATCTCATCTTCCGTTTCGCGACGGATACGGCTCAAAGAGCCTCCGGCTTTGCTGATAAGTTCATCTATCTGCTTGTCATCAAGCAAGACTTTGAGCAAATGTTCCGGCGTAATGTATTGATGCTTTTGTTTTGCTGCAAGGTTGATAACATCTTGTATCAGTTCTTTGGATTTATTAGTAAGTTTTTCAAAATCCATGTCTTTACCCTCTGCTTTTTTATAATGTCATATTCTAACATTAATATAGTTAGCAGGGCTAAATAAAATCAAGGTTATCAACGATTTTTTTATTTTATGGCTGAGCTTTGAGGTCTATTAAAGTAATCTCTGAGGGCGCAAACAAACGCATTGCCGGTCCCCAATAACCTGCACCGTTTGAAACATAGAGCTTGATACCGTTCACATCATATAAGCCAGATAAATATTTGTTGGCATATTTGGCCAAAATATGAAACGGAAAGACCTGACCGCCGTGGGTATGACCGGACAACTGTAAATCTACGCTGTCTTTGTTCAAATAATCTGCAAAGTCCGGCGTATGCGAGAGCAATATGCGGTAGCTTCCCGGTTTTGCTCCCTTAAAAGCCTGAATAAAGTTTACATTCCAGACATCACTATTATTGGCTATATGCGCATCCGGAATACCTGCAATATAGACATTGTGGTCCGGAATGCGAACACCATGGTTAAACATTATCAAAAAGCCCATGGTCTTAAACTTAAACTGCCAAGGAATCAGGCCATTGTAAAACTCATGGTTGCCGAAAGTATAAAGCGGCGGATATTTGGCTTTTAATTCACCTAAAGCATCCATATGCTCCGAAACAGCCTCTACCTTATCATCTGCGATATCACCCACCAAGACTATGGCATCCGGCTCTAAGGCGTTAACACGCTCAACCAATCTTTTAACTTTTTCAACCGGGGTGGTGCGATTGATATGCGTGTCTGAAATCATAACTATACGCATATCTTTACTGATGCGAGAGCTGGCGAACTCTAACTTTTTAAGTTCCGGCTCTTTTGCTCCGCCTTGGATTGCCATAAACACCAAAACACCTGTTAGCAAAACGACCAACAAGTTGGCTTTGTCCAAAAGATTGATGTTTTTGGGATGAAGTTTCCAATTTTCGCCAAAGAGTTTACGATAAAGACCATACAGCGCAAACCACACCACATCTCGGAAAAGTAACATGGCAAATAAGATAAAAGCCGCACCAAACATCAAATAAAGAATGTGAGCAGCTGAAGAATAAGCTGCACCGTCTATATTTAGGCAACGCAGCCACCCGACCAGCAATGGTGCAAACCAAGCTAAAACAACCAAAACCCCAATAAATATTTTGTAGCGTTTGCGGATATCCGAATAACCGACAAGAGTTTTTATCGTAATTGCCGAACAAGCAATGGCAATAATGGCTGAAGCTATGGCAAAATACATTTTATCTTTTGGTCCTTAAAATTATCAAACAGCGGCCGCCGTTTTTTTGCGATAGGTGCGCTTGGGCTTGGGTTGTTCTTCTGCAGCACTCTCGTTCTGAGCTGAAACAGCTGCATTCTCTTCCGTTGCCGAAATCTCTATAACCTTAAACTCTCTGCGCGGTGTGCTTTGCGCCTCAGCAATAGGCATTTCAACAACATTGTTGTTTTCTTGCTCCGTTGTGTCCGGATTTTCTCCTATATTATCATTGCTGACCGGCGTATCAGAATCGGCCATTTGCTCCTGATTGTCAAAATGTTTGTCCTGAGAACGATTTTGGTTTAAATTTCTTTTTTCGTTAATCTCGGTTACAATCTTGCGATAATGCTCGGCATATTGGCGAAAAACCTCCATATCAACAAAGTTACAGTTGCTATGAGCTTCTTTGGCCAACTCATTATATTTCTTAATTAAATCCAACGCTGTGCCGCTGATTTTACCGGCGATACTTGTTGAGTCAAATTTATAATTCAGAGAATATATTTGATTGTTATTGTTACGATATTTGTTATTCATTTTTTTCATATTTAATACCACAATCCATTACACCGAAACACCTCGTTTTGAGGCTACGGAAAATACATTAAAAAAAGGTTTATTTCGGAAAAAAGTGCAAAACCAAATCCATTAAAAGGCACTTATCGGTAGTCATCATACATAAAAAAATGTTAATTGCAATTTATTTTTTCAAAATAACACATCTTTCTATGCCCGATAAATCCGGTCTAATCTCAATCAGGTGCAGACCTTCATGCTCAAAAATATCTGCTATTTGTTTGGCTTGTCCTTGGCCCGCTTCCAATAAAATATATCCCTCTTGTTTTAACAAATGGGGCGTGAGCTCTGCTATGCGACGATAATGTTCAAAGCCATCCTTGCCGCCGTCTAAGGCCAAAAGAGGATCATATTGCCTAACTTCCGGCTCCAGAGTTAGAATATCTGCCGTCGGGATGTAAGGTGGATTAGAAACAATCATATCAAAACCACTGCCGATGTGTTCCACAAAATCCGGCTCAAACCAATCAGCTTGCATAAAGGTTACTCGTTTATCTAAGCCTAAGAGCTCTGCATTGTGTTTGGCTATAACCAAGGCCGGCTCTGATTTGTCTGCAGCCATTCCGCAAGCTTTTGAGCAATCTCCTAAAATGGATAGCAGTATACAGCCGGAGCCGGTTCCTAAATCCAATATCTTTTGCGGTATTTTTTTTGGTAGAAGTTCTATGGCTGCCTCAACCAAAATCTCCGTATCCGGACGCGGGGTTAAAACATCTTTGCTCACCGCAAAGGTATTTTTGTAAAAGTCTCTTTTTCCCAAGATTTTATCCAGCGGAGCATGAGCCAAACGCCTATCCAGCAAACCACGCAAACGCATTTCTGCCTCTCCATCTACCGGAGCGAACTGGTTGAGCCCTAAATATTCAAATAATATTCTGGCTTCTAAACGCGGTGAAGGAATCTTTCCTTCGGACAAAATGCGTACGACATCATCAAAACCTAAGCTCATTTTTTCCTCTTTTCTTAAACCCTTGCGAGTTTAGATAAATTATAACTCTTTTGCAAGCAATAAAAAAAACCTCGGATAAAGCCACCGAGGTTTTTTTATTATGTGGAATGTTTTAGTTTACTGTTAAAGCTGGTTTATCTAATGTAGCCTCACACCAACATTTATAGTTCGTGGTGCAACTTACTCCCGGAGGACAACAACATTTCATACCATTACAATATGTTGTCCTATTAGGAGATGTACAAATGGATCCTGAACCGCCTCCACTAGGTTTAAGTTTACATTTATACTTGGTTGTTCCACAAGCTGTACAACTATCTAATATACCATAAGTACATCTTACGAGATTGTAGCCAGGACATTCGGTTGAGTAAGAACAACTTTTACATGCCGTACATTTACCGCATGAGTTTGTAGTAGCACAACCGTACGGACATACCTTAGGTGTTACACTACAATCCGGGTTATCCTTACAAGCCGTACACTTATTGCAAGAGTTTGTCGTCTTACATCCATATTGACAGGTTAATGATGTCGCACTGCAATCCGGATTAGACTTACAAGCCGTACATTTACCACAAGAGTTGGTAGACGCACAACCATAATCACAGGATTTTGAGCTTACATTACAATCAGGGTTACCTTTACAACCAGTACATTTACCGCAGGAATTGTATGTTGCACAACCATAATCGCAGGATTTTGAGCTTACACTACAATCTGGATTAGACTTACAAGATGTACATTTGCTACAGCTATTGTAGGAGGCACAACCATATTCGCAGCTTAATGATGTTGCATCACAATCTGGGTTGCCTGTTGCTGTTTGGCATTTGCTCGGACAGTCAGACCACCATTTTGAGCAACCATACGGGTGTGATACATCAGTACGTTTGTGGCAGTTATCCGTATAGGCAATTTCACATTTACTTGAGCAATCGCTGTAGTATTTTTTACAACCATACGGTGCGCTTACAGATGTGCGGTTACGACAGTTATCACTGTAGCAAGTTTGGCACTTGAATTCGCAGTCTGAATAAGTTGACTGGCAACCATAAGTACATTCTTTATGTGTACGGTTATCGCAATTGTTGGTTTTTGCAATTTGGCACTTACTAGCGCAGTCGGGCCAATAGGTATGGCAACCATAGTTTGCCTGAACAGATTCACGGTTGCGGCAGTTGTCCGTGTAAGCCGTTTGACATTTGCTTGAACAGTCTGCAAAATAAGCGACACAACCATAAGGCGTGCTTACGGCCGTACGATTACGACAGTTATCCGTATAAGCTTTTTTACAAACGGAGTTACATGGTGCCGGATAATATTCCTCACATCCATAAGCTCCGGCTGAAACACCTTTCGGACATGTACATTGTGAATATTTACCGCCACAGCTTGCACCGCTCGGTGAACGAGGTGATGTACAGTTTGATGTTGTGTACATATATTCGCTCTTACAAGCGCAAGATTGATATTTGCCACCGCAACTAGCACCTTGTCCAACTTGGTTTGATGCACAAGACACAAGGTTAGGGTCGCATTTACAAGAAGCATATTGACCGCCGCAACTTTCACCAACGCCAACTTGTCCGGCCGGACAGGTTATGAGGTTTGTGGCACACTTGCAACGAGAGATGTAAGATTTGTTGTAAGGACAGTAACCTTCAGGAACTTGAACAGAGTTACAGTTATTAGCAATAAAGCCCTCATTTTTACATTGAGCGGCTGTATCCATGGTATAATCTTCATCACCCTGACCATAGCCTGCGCTGTCATTACAATCGCCAACGCCCAAAAAGCAAACACCTGCAACTTTGTAGGCGTTTTCTATCTTAGCGAGTTCAAATGCGGGGGCTAAATTTGTCTTATCGGCCGTGATTTCTGAAATGGCTGAGGCCATTCCCTTGGGAGGAAATAAACACATTCCCACCAATAACGAGATTAAAAACGCAGATTTCTTCTTCATAATACACCTCACAACAGTTAAAACCACAGCCCTTTTATAGGTGAGGATATATATGAATATATGCAAAAATAGAAAGGGATTTCCGGGCACACTACCCCTATACCTTTAACACACACTCCGACTACGGCACCCCGTATCGGATAACACCCACACCTTAATATAGAATAGAACGATTTTGAGACTTAGTCAACTATCAATGATACCGATAGATAAAAAAATTCATTATTTTAGGCATAAAAAAAGCCCCTCTTCTTGGGGCGTGTTTTTTGAGGGACAATCTGTCAGTTTTGTCGTTCTGTCTCTCTGGAAAAACTTATTTTATTTAGCGGACTATCCTGCTCTGATTTGAGACTTCTAACAAACTCCAAACGGCGAGCCATACGCTCATTCAGCGCACCAAAGTCGGCACTCTTTGAGAACTTTCCTTTATATGTAAAACCTTTTTCTTCTGCTGCTTTGGACATCAATCTTTCTCCGTTTATATTGGTTTAGTTTAGCATATCTTTTGTGCTAATTCAAGTTTTACCAACGAAGCCAATTTTTCAAAGGACTTCTTCTCTATCTGGCGAACACGCTCGCGGCTAATGCCAAACTTTTCACCAATTTCTTCCAAAGTGGACGGTGTATCTGTCAACATGCGATTTTTGATGATATATTGCTCACGCTCATCCATTTGTGCTAAGCAATCGTGCAAAACCTTAGCCTTAATCGCACTTTCTTGACGGCGACCGAGACTTTCCTCAATGTTTTGTCTGCTATCTACAATAAAATCAACTTTTTCTTCATCGCTGTCATCGCAAGCGGCAACATTTAAGGACTTGTCGCCACCCATACGGCGGTTCATCTCAATAACGTCTTTTTCATCAACCACCAGCTCTTTGGCTATGCTCTTTACAACAGAGGGTTCAAGCTCGCGGTTTTCATAAATACCTAAACGCGCCTTAATGCGATTAAGATTGTAAAAAAGCTTCTTTTGCGCTGCAACCGTACCAATCTTGACCAAGGACCAAGAACGCAAAATATAGTCATTGATTGCGGCTTTAATCCACCAAATGGCGTAGGTTGCCAAACGAACTTTCTTGTCTAAGTCAAACTTTTTGACTGCCTGCATTAAACCAATATTGGCCTCAGAAACAATATCTGCTAAAGGTAAGCCATAGCGGCGATAAGTTAAAGCTATTTTGGCCGCCAAACGCAAATGCGAAGTTATTAGCTTCTGAGCGGCTGTCAAATCACCTTTTTCTTTAAACTCACGAATCAGGTTTGTTTCTTCACTCTCACTCAGAACCGGAAATTTTTTAATCTTTTCAAAATATGAAAATAAACTGTTTTCTTCAACAACCTGCGGTAAATTGCTTGTGTTTCTGATAACCATTACTTCATTATTTTGACTCATATATTTCCAACCTTCTTTCAAATGATGCTGTTATATGATGTAGGGATAAAACAAAATGTTTGCAATACCCCGAGTGAGAATATTACGACTTTCAAATCTGAGAATCAATATTATATTTTAGTTTTTTGAATTTTTTTAATCAAAAATAAAAGACAAATTCTGAATATCTTCTCCGGCAGACTTCAGATTGATGATTTCGCCGACATTTCCTTCACCTACGGGATAAAGCAAGATATATACATTTGAAGCCCCTGCTATCCCTTTGCCTTTGCATAGTCTTAAATCTTTGTCTTCCAAACCTTTGTTGATTTTGTTCATTATGATGGCATTGGCCACATTGAAATCTTGCTTAGAGGTAAAGCCTTCTACCGCTACCTCCTCAAAACTTGCCAGATTGCGGCGAAGCAAAATATCTCGGCGGCGGTCTATCTGCGTGGTTGAGGGATGTTCTTTTTGGTACAAGACAAGCGTTTCCACTACTTTTTTTGCTAATTTTTCATCAGAGCATTCCGGACGAGGTGCCGTTTTAACTCTTATGCTTTCAGTCCCAATGGGAGCAACAGCAACCTCTTCAACAACGGCAACAGAAGTTTCTTCTTGAGTTTTGGGCTCCTGCTCATTTGCTTTGACATTGGTTGACAAAGCCAAAACCAAGCTTAAACTCAGAAAAAACTTCAGGTTGCTCATTGTCTTATTTCCTTTGTTTAGAAGTTGATGGAGTTCGGAGTTCTCGGGAAAGGAATAACATCGCGGATGTTGCCGATACCCGTTACCAACATCATCATACGCTCAAATCCCAAACCAAATCCTGAGTGCGGAACTGAGCCGTATTTGCGCGAATCGAGATACCACGAATAATCATCCTCATGCATGCCCATTTCGTGAATTTTTTGAACCAAAACATCATAGCGTTCCTCACGTTGAGAACCGCCAATCAGCTCGCCGATGCCCGGAACCAAAACATCCATCGCGGCAACGGTGCGGCCATCATCATTTAGGCGCATATAGAAAGCCTTAATCTCTTTGGGGTAGTCGCGCACAATAACCGGACGTTTGAAGTGAACTTCCGCCAGATAACGCTCATGCTCGGTTTGCATATCAATGCCGAACTCTGGCTTATATTCAAACTTATGACCAGAGTTTTTCATTATCTCAATGGCTTCGGCATAAGTGATGCGGGCAAAGCCGTTTTTAACAATATTATTCAGCTTATCCAACAAACCCGGTTCAACAAACTTATTAAACAGTTCCAAGTCTTCGGCGCAATGCTCCATAACATGTTTGACGCAATAACGTACCATATCTTCCGCCAAATCCATATCATCATAAATATCAGCGAAAGCCATCTCGGGTTCAATCATCCAGAACTCGGCGGCATGGCGCGTGGTGTTGGAGTTTTCGGCACGGAAGGTCGGGCCAAAGGTATAAATATCTCCCAAAGCCATTGCATACATTTCGCCGTTGAGTTGGCCGGAAACGGTTAAATGTGCTTCTTTGCCGAAAAAGTCCTTGCTGTAGTCTACTTTGCCATCCTTGGTACGCGGCGGATTGTTCAAATCCAAGGTCGTAACCTGAAACATCTCGCCTGCACCTTCGCAGTCAGAACCGGTTATCAGCGGTGTGTGAACATAGCGGAAGCCACGGTCATGGAAAAACTTGTGAATGGCATAAGATAACTCGGAACGAACTCTGAAAGCCGCGCCATATTTGTTGGTGCGCGGACGCAAATGCGCAATGGTGCGCAGATACTCGTCCGAGTGTTTTTTCTTTTGCAGCGGAAAATCCTCGTCCGCAACATCATAAATTTCAATCTTGTCGGCAACAATTTCATATTTTTGGTTACCACCCTTGGACTCAACCAAAGCTCCTGTAACGGCCAAAGACGAACCTGTGGTCAATTTTTTGACCTCGTCATAATTGCTTAAATTATTATTGGCAATAATCTGAATATTTTTAAGACAAGAGCCGTCGCCCAATTCAATAAACGAAAAATCTTTGGCATCACGGCGGGTTTTGACCCAACCTTTGACCAGAACTTGTTGTTCCGGCTTGTCTGCAGCCAGCAGACTAACAACTTTTGTTCTTTTTAACATCTTACATATTTCCTTAATATATTCCTTATTTTGATTATTGCCTTTGAAAAGCGAAAGACAATATATAACACTTATGTTTAATTGTCCAGCATTGACAAATATTAATCTATGTATAATTATAATTTTAACATTAATTTTGCGGAGAAAAGGAATGAGAAAATCTGCCTTGATATTGATTTTGCCCATGTTACTTATGGCCGGAGCCTGCACATCCAGAATCGGCGCCGACCAATATTCTACCGACTCAATCGGTGAAGTCAGCCGTGTGTTGAAGGGCACGGTTGTTTCCGTTCGTCCGATTTCGGTAGCGAGCGACAGCAGTGCCGGAACGCTTATCGGCGGTGCCGCAGGCGGTGTTGCCGGTTCTATGATTGGCGGGTCTGACGCTGCTCATATTTTGGGCGCTATCGGCGGTGCGGTTGTCGGCGGAATTGCCGGTAATGCCGCGCAGGAGGGTTTGTCTTCTCAAGAAGGATATGAATATGTCGTTCAGTTAGACAATGGTAATATGGTTACGGTTTCGCAAGGAAATGACGTTTTGCTCAGCCCTGGGCAAAAATGTATGGTTCTGTATGGTAACCGCGCCCGCGTTGTTCCTTATTACGGAAACTAAATTTTTCAAAAGCCCTCTTTTCGGAGGGCTTTATTTTTAGGTTGTTAACTTAAACTCAAAATGAGCGTCATAAAAATCCGTTAAGGATAATAATTCGCCCCAAGAAGCGTTACCGCAACCATTTTCCAACCTTCGCAAAATTCTTAACGGTAGTCCCGTTGCTGCCGCAACTTGTTGCTCCGTCAACTTGCGGCTCATACGAAGCCCGACCAAAACCGCGCCAAATTTTTTTCGTAACAAACGCTGTTTGCGTGCAAAACTAGGGTCATAAGTCATTTGTTCAACTCCTCTTTGTTTTTGGATAAAACAAAAACCGCTCTCAATGGAGAGCGGAGGAGTTGCAAACTGTACAAGAACAGCACGCTTATTCGTCCGCTAAAGCGGCTTATTTCGCGTCATCCTCCACAAGTGGAGGTCATAAATTTTCTTGTAAGGAGTTTGCATACTCCGCCTGCGGGCTAACCTTTCCCGCAGGCAAAAGTTATTATAAAAGCTATTTGCTAATTTTCAATGAAGATTTTAGTGCTTGGTTTATTTCTTGTTCGGAAACTATTTTTTTCTAAAACTTTTATATGTCGCCCAAATGACAGACAAACATAAAAAGACAATGTAGAGGTAATAAACGTAAGTTAAATACGCCATCGGTGCCGGAGGAATTTCTGCACCATTATATTGGGCATTAGCTGCTTTATACCCATAAATCATTCCGGGGATTAGCATAAATATAATGCTGAAATATTCGCAGAAACCCAATGCCGCTAAATAATTGCTTGTTTTGGCAAATTTGTTTTGGAAACGACTGATAAAATCATATTTTTTCTTAAAACACAAAACAACAAACATTATAAAAAAGATGCTTGATATCGTAATGCTTGCAACATCTGCCCCAGCACCTTGAGGAAAGAAAGACAATAAGGAGATGATAAAGTAAAATCCACCTAAAATTAAAACATGCCAAGCAAAAGTTTTCATAAACATATCTCCTGTTAACTTGTTTTTTATTAAATCATTTATTTTTTATGTTTGCAAGTATCGTTATATGTCTGTTTTTTATATCCTTTCATTGTTTGAAACAAAAAAGCTCTACACTTGGTGTAGAGCTGAAATTAGTAAAAAATTTGCTTAGAAGATGAATATAAAATACAAAAAACATAAAATAAAATATAGTAATGTAAAATAAATAAAACTATATTTCTTGTTTATGTTACAGCGTTTTCTTATTTGCGGATAAATAATGTATGTTACTATATAAATAAAGGAAGGCCAGCCATAAACATAAACTTTAGCACCTGAAATACCATTAAAAATAAGTAATGCCAAAGAGCTTAGTACAATATACCCACACAAAAAACGCAGAAATTTTACAATTTGTTCTTTCATATTCTATCTCCGGCAAAATAATAAATGTAACTTACCATATCGTATCTTAATATTTTGTATATTTAGATACACTTATAGCAAGTGATGTTTGTTTTTATAAAACATCTCAACAACTTTTAGTGCCTATTATCACACTTAATCTTTTTTTCAACTTTGTGCTTTATACTAAAAGGCAAAGTTAGGAGTTTGTGCGATGAAAAAAGTTTGGCTCGTTTGTGTTTTGCTTATTTTTGTTATATCTATCAGCGGTGGTATTTATTGGTTTTATCAAAGCCAAGAAGCAGAAGATAAGGAGCAGATACTGATAGAACAAGAAACGGAAAAATATAAAAAAGACTGCTTTAGACAATCATATCCCGAAGATTTGAGCACAATTAATATGTACACGGATGAGTTAAAATGTATGGATAAGCAATATCATCAATGCTTGAAAAATGTGATTATTGCTCAAATAAACGCGTTAGCAAATAAAGAAGATGCTCAAAAAATGGTAGATGCTCTTAATAAGTTTGAAGATAGTGTTCTTTCTTTGTATTGGGATTTATATAATAGAGAAGATTACGGCGTTATGGGAAGAGGAGTTAATGATGCCGCACTTGGACGTTATTACGAATATCTGTTGTCCGACATCATTAACTTTAAATATATCTCAACTTATCCTCAACCTTTATAAGGTTTAATTAGGATATTTTAGTAATAATTCCAAAGCGCGTTGTCGTTCGTCTACGGAGCGGTTTTTCTTTATGCTTTTTTGTATATCTTCCGAACTGCTTTTGAAATATTTTTTATAACCTCGCTCATCATAGATTTTATTGATAATATCCTCGTCTCTGAGTTTGGAAACATCATTACCCAATGCTTTATAAATAAGATTAGCAGCTCCATTTCCACCAAATTGTACTGCTGTTGAAAAAACACTATCACCAACTACCGGTGAACGTTTGTCAAGATTTAGTCCTTTAATATACTTTATTTTTTCTATTGCAGGATTATAATTATTCTTAAGCATAAAATTATGTTGTGAATCCAAAAATTTAGAATCTTGCGAAAGTTTTTTCCAAGTTGATTTAAATGCATCTGTACCCGATTTTGCCGCATCAAAACCGCCTGCTTGTTGAAGTGCATTATAGAAGTCTCGATATTCTTCTTTGTTTTTCATATAATTGAGATAATCTTTCATTGTTCCTGGACCTGTAGCTATTTGATAAGTTCCATAGCTGCATCCTCCTGTTCTATCTGCTTTACAATCATTAAAAAGTTTTTTACCGTTCTCAGATTCAGCCGCACCACTTAAAGTTCCAAGTTTATAAGAGCTTACATCATTTGTTGTATTCGCCTTAGTATTTTGAGCAATTTTATATGAAGCGGCAGTGTTTCCGATTGGTTTGGGTGTTAAATCGGCTTTTATGTTTGATGGTTCTGCTATTTGAGCTTTGTTTGAGCTTAGCCTCATCCAACCTTTTTCTATCAGGTTTCTTGGATTATACTTATAACCTTCTTGTTGTTCTCTGAAAGTAGAGTTTTTGTTTTGCTTTTTAAGTTCTTCTTCTGGATCTTCTTGAGCAATATATTGAATTAAATTTGTCATTTTGTGCCCTTTCGTTAACAATTTAAACAAAAAAATCCGAAGAACTTAATCTTCGGATTTTGGGTACACTTATAGCAAGTGATAATTTTCATATAACAAAAATATATACAATTTTCAAGACGCAATAAAACATATCAACAACTTTTAAGAAAGCAAAATATTATTTTGTCAAATTTTGTCTTGACTGAAACATTATTTAGAGGCATAGTAAATGAACAAATAACTCTATTATTAATATTAACACTTTGAAAAAATGGAAACAAAAGAATTTCGTTTTCAAGGCACTCTGCTTGTGCCGGTTAAGAATGTGAAAACTAATATGAATTTTTTCTGGGTTGGTACGCTCCGCTCAGAAAATAATGAAGTCTTTGTGATTGCCTTTAAGGCGGAAAACAAAGACGAATTTGTCCCCCTCTTGGAAAAAGATTTGAAAGATCTCCAAGACATGGAACAAACAGACGGGGTGAAACAGCAAGTAGCGTTTATTGAAAAAACGCTCTCTGAAGTAAAAAATCCGGTGTTTGTAAAAGATGCCGACCATAAGCTTTTAGATGCCGCTTATAGTGTTGTTTCTCAATATTTAAGAAACAACTGTTCTCCGGCTAAGTTCACCAGAGAAAATGTCATCTATACATCGGGGATTGTGGCAGTCTATTAATCCTCCGGTGGTACCTTAAAGAAAACTCCTTTGTGTTGTTAAACGCAAGGGAGTTTTTTGTGGTACATCCTTTTGTTACATATCATAAAAAACAGCGTTTTTGTCGGCGGTATAAATTCCGCCCTTATCCGCAACATCATAGTAAACATATATGACATTGGCGCGCTGGTGTCCCCAAGCGTTAAAATTGCCAATAACTTGTCTGGATAAGCTATGCGTAAAGACGGAACGTATGGTATTATCCAAATTTATGGCAAAGACGTTGCTAAAATTCGGGCTGGTTAAAATATTCATAACCACAATGCCGCCTTTTTTCAGGTTATTTTTGACACGGATAAAATATTCCTTGGTAATTAGATCCATCGGAATAATGCCCATAGATGAATAAGTATCCAGCACAATCAGGTCATATTTTTGTTCGCTGTCTTTTAAAAACTGGTTGGCGTCTTCCACCACAAATTTTTTGTTGGCATCTAATTTGTGCTCTAAAAACTTTTCTTCCGAGATTTTCAAAAGCGACTTATCAATGTCTAAAAAGGTATAATTATGAAAAGTATCACCCTCGCCCATGGTAAAACCGCCCGCGCCCAAAATCAGAATATCTTTCTTTGCATCTTTGGGCAGGGTTTCAATAAAATTGTCCTGAACATAGCGCACGTAGCCAAACCACAGGTCTTTGTCCTCTGATATTTTGGAGGAATTGCCGCCATTGATGACCATTGCACGCGCTTTGCCATCATCCGTATCCAAAATGGAGATGGTGGAGACAGCGTTGTTCTCCACAATGTCATAAACTTCGCTCAATAAACTACTGCGGTTGAGCATATAAGCCAAAATTATTGTCAGCCCCAACCAATACCATGCGGCTCTTTTGGCTAAAATTACCGAAGCGACGACCGCCGCCACAACAACGACAATGATTGTATGATTAACCCCGATAAAAGGCATAATAACCAAAGTGGTTAAAATTGACCCTAGTACCGAACCGATGGTATCAATGGCCATTATTTTTCCGGTGCAGTTGCGATTATAGCGGTTCAAGCAACGGCTGATTAAGGCTGTTATTTTGCCAAACAAATATGGTCCGCCGGACAAAAACGCCAAAGAATAAATAAAGGTTTTGAGCACATTTGACTTTATGCCCAAGGCACTCATCAAGCCAAAATACATATCCAGCAAAATGTAGCTTGATGCCAAGACCACCAAGAAGGCAACCCAAGCGAAGTCTTTGGCTGTCGTCTGACGAATGGAATTTTGGCTTAAGGAAAGTTCGGATCCCCGCCAATAGCCCCAAGACATAAAAGCCAGAAAGATGCCGATGATGATTGAGGTGGTGATGGCTGTTGAACCAACAAAACCGCTTAATTGGCGCAAGACAATAAGCTCTAACGACAAAGAGGCATAGCCGCCGATGAATATCGCCAGCAACAAGATAAAACGGATACGGCGGGTCATTATTTATTCCTTACAGCAAAAAATTTTCAACCGAAAAAAGGCACTCTCCGCCAACATCATAAACAACCGCGGAAACGGGCGGAAGCACCAATTTGCCAAAGGGTGCGTCCAGCTCAACAGCAGAGTTACCGATGTTAACGGCGATGTATAAATTATTGCGGAAAAAGCTTAAAAACTCATTACCAAGAGCTGATTTTTGATAGGGGGCATCGGCCAGATGCGGATATTTTTCCCTTAATGCGGAGAGTTTTTTGATAACCTCCGTCAGCTTGTTATCTTTCCTTAACTCCAAGCAACGGCGCAAGGCCTTGTCGCCATCGGTTTTGCGGCCGCCAACACCCCATTCGCCGCCATAATAAAGCGACGGGATTCCGGGGATTGTATATAACATAGTATATAGTATAGGCAAATGGCGGCTGTCTTTTAAGGTTGAAACAAGACGGCTGACATCGTGGTTTTCGGCAAAATTATAAAGCAGATAACCTTTATATATGCCGGCAGCGTCTTCACCAAACTGCCTGTCCAGTGAATGGGCGATTTCAAACATATTATGCGTATTGCACGAAGACCAAAGGCCTTTCCAACATTCATAATTGGTTACACTGTCAACCAGCTTTGGTCTGAGCCAGCGGCGATAATTGCCCTTAATCACCTCACCCATTAGCCAAAAATCTGGCTTGAGTCTTAAAGTGAAGTCCCGCAGTTCTTGCATAAAGTCCATATTCAGGCAATAAGCAACATCCAAGCGCAAGCCATCTATATCAAACTCTTTAATCCAAAATTCAACGGCTTTGAGCAGATATGCCCGAACCTCCGGATTGTTGAGGTTTAAGGTTACCAAATCATCACAGCCTTCCCAAGCATGGTAACTGAAACCATCGTTATGAGCATTATTTGTGCCAAAATCTATGCTGAACCAATCCTTATAAGCCGAATTTTGCTTATTCTCTTTCACATCGCGGAAAGCAAAGAAATCTCGCCCGACATGGTTAAACACGCCGTCCAAAACCAACAACATTCCGGCTTGGTGAACAGAATCGGCAACAGCCTTAAAATCAGCATTATTTCCCAAACGCCTATCCAACGTTAAATAATCCGCCGTGTCATAGCCATGGGCGGAAGACTCCCATATCGGCCCTAAGAGCAATGTATTACACCCCAAGGATTTGATATGCGGCAACCAATTTGTGATTTTGTTGATGCGTGTAATCGGCTTTGCCTGAAAGTCGTTGTGTTCTTCTACAGCGCAAAAGCCCAGCGGATAAATATGATAAATAATCTTTTGGTCGGTCTGCATGGCACCTCCGGCGTTATAAGATATAACATTAAAGTTTTTAGGCAAGCATTTTTTATTTGACAATATACCCTCATAGGGTATAATGAAAGCACCTTTTAAGAGGTTTTAATTTTAATTTTTGGAGAATAAACAATGGCTTGTAATAATCCTAAATGTAAGAATCCGAACTGCACCTGCGGCGATAACTGCAAGTGTGATGAAAACCACCAATGCGGTGAAGGCAAAGAATGCTGCAAAGATAATAAAAAAGAGAAAAAGTGCGGCGAAAAGAAATGCTGCTGCCACAAAAAGTGAGTTAAATTTATGAGCGATACAGCCCATCATCCTTGCCATAAGCAAGAGCTTCCACGACTAAACCGGATTATTGGGCAGCTTGAGGGAATCAAAAAAATGATTGAGGAGCAGCGCTATTGCCCCGATATTTTGATTCAGCTTCGGGCAACGCGTTCGGCAATCCGCGCGGTGGAAAGTAATATATTAAAAACTCATTTGCAATCTTGCGTGGCGCAGTCTTTTGCTTCGCCCGAGGACCGAGACCAAAAACTCAGTGAGCTCAAAGAGCTTTTTGACCGCTTTGAAAGTTAACAAAAAAAGAACCTCCGTTAAGAGGTTCTTTTTTTTATCTTTATCTTACGGCATTGGCGTTGGTATCAAAATTTTTAACATTAGCATCGGTAGCAAAGTTGACCGTGTTGGTGATAGTGTGGTCAACAGAGTCTTTCAAATAGTTTTCATAAACATACATTCCACCATAACCCAAAGCTGCCAAAAGAATGATGTAAAAAATCGCTTTCATTTTTCTCTCCTTTGCTATGTTTTTTGTCAGCTTAGAATATTTATGAAAGGAATGCAAGCAAAAGAAAACGCCCGATGGAGATTGTCCGTGGGGCGTTTTGTTTTTTTTAGTTTCCGGCTTTCTTATTGCGCTTTGCGTGAATAGCGCGCATATTCCGCTTCACGCTCGGGCGAAACATCTCGGCCTTTGCCGCTCAGCTCCTTGGTCAGTTCTGCATTAGTTGACCAGGTCTGATAGAACATCGGCGTTGCTAACGGCAAAATAGAGCGAACAGCTTTGCTCATGTAATTCTGCCAAGCCAAGGACGGATTTCCTTCGCAGCTCAAAGGCGATGTCCCATGAACCTCACATCCGTGATCTGTCCAAACTTGAACCAGTGATGTCATAAGACCACAATGCGAACGGAAGGTTTTTAAGATTTCGGCAACCTGCTCAACCAAGATATTGCCTTCTACCAGCAAAGACTTAGTTACAAGCCCCGTACCAGCAGAAGCAACATTATTCAAAGGCACGGTATAAATCGCATTACTTAACGATATATTGCCGGTTAGATGACAGATATCATCAAGAGCGGATTTATAAGACATCTGGTTTGGTTGGTGTGGCTGGTAAAACAGCCCGAAGACCATCTTGTTATCCTCACTGCCTTGTTCGCAGGCATAATACAAATCACCACGTTGCAAAAAATAACTCTGCAAAATGTTTTTGGTTTTGCCCAACAGATGTTTAATTTCACTCTCGGCATCTCTTATAAAATCAGCCGAAAAATAAGGAATAAAGATTCCCGGGATTAATTTTCTTTCCATATACTTAGAGATTTAATTATAAAAAAACTTGTGTTTCAAGTTAATGCGTTTTTGTCTATCTGTCAAACATTAAATGCTTGCCAAGCGCATTTTCTTTGCATATCTTGCTAAAAAACAATGGAGATGAGATGGAAGAGTTTGTTAACTATGGTTATTTGGGCTTGTTTGCCGCGGCTTTTTTGGCGGCGACCATTTTGCCCGTGGGCTCGGAGCCGTTGTTTGCAATGATGATTGCCATGGATTTTGACGTTTGGCTTTGTTTGCTGTTTGCCTCAATCGGAAACTGGCTCGGCGGAATGACAAATTATTGGCTCGGACGGTTAGGCAAAATTGAATGGGCCAAGAAATATCTTAAAATGAGCCCCGAGAAATTTGATAAGCTTCAACATAATTTAGCGCAATATGGTGCGGGGATGGCTTTTTTCAGCTTTTTACCGCTTATCGGAGACTTAATTGCTTTTGGCTTGGGATATGTGCGCGCCAAGCAAAGCATTGTCGCTTTCTCTATGCTTTTGGGCAAGGTCTTTCGCTATGCGCTCATCGTTTATGCCGTTTTCTTTGGTAAAGATATCTTGTTATAAAATTTTAAACTTTTGCGACTATATTAAAAACCGAATCATTAATTATGCAGGAGGTTGTTATGGCTAATCGCTTTATCCTGAATGAAACAAGTTATCACGGACACGGCGCGGTCAACGAGCTTGTGCCGGAGGTTAAGAGCAGAGGTTTTAAGAAAGCCTTGATTGTTACCGATGCCGACTTGGTTAAGTTTAAGGTGGTTAAGAAAGTTACGGATATTTTGGACAAGAACAAAATGTCTTATGAGATTTTTGACAAGGTTAAGGCCAACCCGAGTGTGGAGATTGTGCAAGAGGGCGTTAAGGCCTTCAAAAAAGCCAAAGCCGACTATATGATTGCCATTGGCGGTGGCTCGCCGCAAGATACGGCCAAAGGTATCGGTATTATCATTAACAACCCCGAATTTGCCGATGTGGTTTCTTTGGAAGGTGTGGCTCCGACCAAAAATAAAAGCGTGCCGGTTATCGCAATTGCAACAACAGCCGGAACAGCTGCCGAAACCACCATCAATTATGTGATTACGGACGAAAAGAAACGCCGCAAGTTTGTTTGCGTTGACCCACATGATATTCCGGTTGTGGCTATTGTTGACCCGGATATGATGTCCAGTATGCCTAAAGGGTTGACTGCGGCAACGGGTATGGATGCCCTGACACACGCGATTGAGGGTTATACGACACTCGGCGCCTGGGAGCTGGCGGATACACTCAACCTAAAAGCGATTGAGCTGATTGCAAAAAACTTGCGCAAAGCCGTTGACAACGACCCCGACGGGCGCGAAGGTATGGCTCTGGGACAATATGTTACCGGTATGGCTTTTTCTAATGTGGGTTTGGGTGTGGTTCATGGAATGGCGCATCCGCTCTCGGCTTTTTATGATACACCACATGGTGTGGCAAACGCTGTTTTGCTGCCTTATGTGATGGAATTTAACGCTCCCTACACGGGCACAAAATTCCGCGATATTGCCAAGGCAATGGGTGTGAAAAAAGTTGATGAAATGAAGCAAGCCGAATATCGGGAAGCAGCAATTAAGGCGGTTAAGAAACTTTCCAAAGATGTGGGGATTCCGAAGACGCTTAAGGAAATCGGCGTGAAGAAAGAAGACTTGGAAGCTTTGGCCGAGGCGGCAATGGCTGATGTCTGCACCGGAGGCAATCCCCGTCCCTGCAGCAAAGAGCTGGTCTTAGAAGTTTATAAAAAAGCCTTTAACGGCAAATAAAGCATAAGACAAGAGAGGCTCTGACATGGGGTCTCTCTTCTTATTTGGACAAAAATTTGACTTAAAGTGTAAAATATTCTTGCCATAAGGGTGATAATGAGCTATATTAGGCGTTACAAATAACCCTATTATTCATTAAAAAAAATTACAATTATGGCTTTAATTTTTTGGGAGAATGCCCTGATTAAGAAAAGTGAAAAGCCCGTTGTTGCCTTACTTCTTGGCACAGAGAATGGGCTGTATGAAACAAATGATAGCTATAACAAAGCAATAGAAGATGCCGGAGGTATCCCCGTGCAGTTCGGCTTTGATGATGTATATCATAAGCTGTCGGTATTGAAACCGGATGCAGTATTGCTCCCCGGCGGTGCTTTCAAAACTCCAGACTGTTGGTACGGACAGTTTGAGGGCGATGACACTATTAACTCTCGTACGCAGGCATATATTGATATGCTTAAGTACGCAGAGGAGAACAAATTGCCGCTCCTCGGAATTTGCGCCGGAATGCAGCTTTTGGCGGTGAAATATTGTTCCCTGCTGCTTGCCAAAATAAACGGACACAAGCTTCCGGGGAATGATGAGGCTCACTCCATCCGCATTCAAGCAGGTTCTCTGCTCGCGGATATTGTGGGGCCGAAAGAATTAACCGTTAACTCGCGCCACAATGAAGCGGTCAACCCGAACATTCTTGGCGATGAGCTGAGAATTACGGCAATGGCCGAGGACGGCACGGTGGAAGCCATTGAGCTGAAAATGCCTTGGTGCGATTTTGTTCTAGGGCTTCAATTTCACCCCGAAAATCTGGCGAATAAGGGAAATGCCAGATGTAAACGGATTTTTGAAGCATTTGTCGCGGCTGCTGCCAGACATATGCAGAAATAAAAACTTTTCCCCTAAACAAAAACAGCGCCCTTTCAGAGCGCTGTTTTTTTGTGCCGCAAAGGCTTATTTGCGGTTGATGGTAATTTTTTTCTTGCGGCCTTTTTCTTCCTGAGATTTCGGAATAAAGACTTTCAAAACACCGTTTTCAAAGTCAGCTTTGGCATCATCAAACTTCAAATCCCAAGGCAGAGGAATGGTTCTTTTGAATGAGCCGTAAGAAATCTCTGAAAAATAGCTGCCTTTTGAATGTTCTTTCTTCTCTTGGTGTTTTTCACCGGACAAGGTCAAGTAGCCATCAGAAGAGATTTCCAAGTCAACATCTTTTTCCGAGATGCCCGGAAGCTCAGCGCAGACGGTTACGTCATTTTCGTTTTCTGAGACCTCAATTTTGGGTTCCATATTCTTAAATGCGGCGTTTTCGGTCGGAAGTTCAAGCCAGCCGTTGAAAAAGCTGTTGACCAAATCATTCAAATCTTTGCGATAACCATAATGCATCGGAGTATTGTGGCTGTGTTCTTTGCGTGTAATCAGTGAATCAGACATTTTTTCCTCCATTAAAAATTTATCACTTTCTAAGTTTTAGGTAAGAAACAAAAATGACGAAATCAAGAGGATATGAAAAAATTTTTATTGTCGGCTAGATTAGACAAAATTTTTTAAAACGCCCTTATTTATTGTTGTCTTCTGTCTAAAAATGTGATAGTATAAACTTCGGTATTATAAGCTGTTGTTTATTATTTAGAGATTTGTTTTCATGGTTTTTGTTGTTATACCACTGAATTCCGCTCAGATAATAAACTTTTTTATGCTTATAATTTGGGTAAGAATTTAATTATTAACATAATAAATCAAAAAAAAATTATGAAAACATTTCAAATTAAGCCGTTTGACGGCAAGTGGTATCAGGGAGAAATTAGAATTCAGTACAATCTTTTGACTGTACTGAAAGTGTTGGTTTTGGCAGCTGCGCTTGCGTTGGTTGCCGCCATCATCTATCTGCTCTTCCAGGGAGCTTGCTGGCTTTGGGATGCTATCCTGATGCCAATGTTCTCTTGGATAGGAGATAATTGGCTGTGGCTGTTGCTCAGCTTGCTGGGTATTGCAGCTGTGGTTTGGGCTTGGCTCAAGGGTTTGTTCCGCAATCTCTTTAGACGCAGATCCCCAAACCAACAGAGCAAGAAGCACAGCTGGTGGTGGATGCTTTGGGCTCTTTTGGCATTGCTGCTCGGCCTCCTTTGCTGGAGAAGCTGTAGCGGTGATGAGAGAGAGAAAGAAGCTGAAGAAACCGTGTACACCGTATATGACTTGTCATTTGACAAAGTTATCATCGCCAGAGCTTATTTGGACGGTGTACAAGAAAAAGTAAATGAAAACTGCCCACGCGCATTGGTGGGTTTCAAATTTATTAACGACAAGTCCGTCAAGGATTACAATTTTGCAGGCCTCACTTATGAGGAATCTGTAAAAATTGTATCCAACGACTGGAAACCTTTGGTCGTTGAGAATTTGAATCCTGAATTGCAGCTTTCTGAACAGCAGATGGCTGTGATTACCCTTGCAGCGATGCGTATGGGTAAGTACGGATTTGCCCGCTCAACCTTCTTACAGAAGGTCAACGAAGGAAACTTCGCTGAAGTCACAAATTGGCTCCTTCTGCAGAAGGCAAACGGAGAGATTAGAGAGACCCGTGACGAGCCGAAGCAGTATTTCTTTATGCTGCGCGCTCTGTGGGAGAACAAAATCTCCATTGAGGAGCTTTTGGATATGCCAATGTTCTCATACAAGGCTATCCCTGTACAGACAATGTACAACAAGGATGGCTCGTTTGTGTGGAACGAGGCTATCAAGGAAGCGCTAAAGAGCGGCAACTTTGCCACTCCGCGGACGGCGTTGGGACTTGAATAAAGTCCCCTAAAATAAAAGGAAACCTCTTTGCTTGTGAAAAGCAGAGAGGTTTTCTTTTATGCGCAAAGTCCGCAGTTTGAACAGCCGTTGCAAATCAGGCGGCTGCCGCAAGTTTGGCAGCGTTCGCGAAAGAATTTTTTATAGGTGTTTTCTTCCTCAAAAAATGATGGCTGTGCTTGCCTTAATTTGAAGCTTTGCGCCCTTCCCTCATACTGCATTCCCGATTTGAAAGCCATCTCGCTTTGCAGGCGTTTGTCCGGCATATGATAAGTTTTGCCGTCTTTGATAAAATAGCTGCCCGTTTCTATAAAACAAAAAGTTACATTCGCGGCAACGCATTCGGCATATAGCTTTTTTACCCAAGCATAATCGCAGGGGCGCGAGCCGTCATAGTTTTCGCCTCCGGCTATTACCTGCTCTATCTGCCCCGAAGAAAGATATTCGGCAAGACTTACTTCCCCTATAAAAGGCGCAACCATAATCCCCTTATGCTTAAACGGAAGCTCCAGCAAAAGCGGTATCCGCTCATCTGCCATAGTTTGGTTCTCACAAGTAACATTAAAAAAGACATTTTCCCAGCCATCCTGCCAATCCGGCGGGAGGCAATTTTTTACCCGCTCAGGTCGCTTGGTCAACAAAAAGAAGATGACATCAGGTCTTTGTTTCATTATCTGCCATGCCTCTTGCCGCCAGACATCCGCCTCTGCCAGAAAAAAGTCAGAGGTCATACAAACACGCAGTTGCTCCCCGCTTTTGACCTTGTAATGTCCGTCCTTGTCTTTTTGCAAAGGATAGTCAAAATTGTTCTTTACCTTATAAATTTTACCGCCATCGCCACCGCGTTGCTTGTCTAAAAAGTACATATAACAATTTCGGCAGCCTTCGCTCTTTTTGATGCAACCATGCCACGGATTCCATATATCATGCATAAATTTTTCTTCCTTTTTATGCTCAAACATAATATTATCCGTTACAAACATCAACCAAAAAACTTTCAACCTTAAGGGGATATGTTGTAAGTCATAGTTGATTTTGGTGCAATCATATTAATAATAGTAGTGTAAGAGTTTATTTTAAGGAGTGGGTGTATGTTATCTGATATTGAAATTTCGCAACAAAATCAACCTGAGCCGATTTTGAATATTGCGCAAAAAGTCGGTTTATATGAAAATGATGTGGAGCTTTACGGCAAATATAAGGCAAAAATAAGCTTTGAAAAACTTAAAGAACTTTCTAAGGCTCCGCTTAACGGAAAGCTCATTTTAGTTACGGCTATTACTCCTACTCCCGCCGGAGAAGGAAAATCCACCATCTCCATCGGTTTGGCTGATGCTTTGCAACGCAGTCGCAAAAATGTTATGCTTGCTTTGCGTGAGCCTTCGCTCGGCCCATGTTTTGGTCTTAAAGGCGGCGCAACCGGCGGCGGTTATGCCCAAATTGTGCCGATGGAAGAAATCAATTTGCATTTCACGGGCGATATTCACGCCATTACGGCCGCAAACAACCTTTTGGCGGCGATGATTGATAACCATATCAAGCAAGGCAATGAACTCAACATCAATCCGCAAAGTATTTGTTGGCGGCGTTGTCTGGACCTTAATGACCGTGCGTTGCGCGCTGTGGAAATCGCTATGGGCGGCGCGGCTGACGGAATGCCTCGCCGAGACGGCTTTGACATCAGCGTAGCCTCCGAGATTATGGCTATTTTGTGCTTGGCTGAAGACATAACAGACCTCAAAAAACGTCTGTCCAACATCGTTATCGGCAAAACCTATGACGGGCGCTATGTTACCGCCAAAGAGATTAAGGCTGTCGGGGCTATGGCGGCTTTGCTCAAAGATGCTATTCGCCCGAACATCGTGCAGACTTTGGAAAAAACTCCGGCTCTGGTCCATGGCGGACCTTTTGCAAATATTGCACATGGTTGCAACAGCATTGTTGCAACCAAAACAGCCTTACGCTTGGCTGACTATGTGGTTACGGAAGCAGGCTTCGGCGCAGACTTAGGTGCGGAAAAGTTTTTTGACATCAAATGCCAAATCGGTAATCTTAAACCCGATGCCGTAGTTGTGGTCGCGACCATCCGCGCGCTCAAAATGCACGGCGGTGTTGAAAAAGACAAACTCGGCGAAGAAAACTTGGAGGCTTTGCGCAAAGGATTTGCTAACCTTCGCGTTCATTTGGAAAATGTGGCAAAATTCGGGGTGCCTGCTATCGTTGCCGTTAACCGCTTTGTTACCGACAGCGTATCCGAGCTTAATTTGCTCCAAGAATTATGCTCCGAAATCAGCGTTTCCGCTATTGTTACAAACTGTTGGGAATTGGGCGGTAAAGGCGCTTTGGCACTGGCCTTTGAAGTTATCCGTGCAGCTGATGAGCCCGAAAACTTTGGCCCATTATATGACATTAATTTGCCGCTGAAAGAAAAAATCTGCCGCATTGCTAAAGAAATTTATCGTGCAGGAGAAATTACCTTCTCCGAAAAAGCTTTGGCAAAACTTGCAGAATATGAAAACAACGGTTATGCCAAACTTCCGGTTTGTATTGCAAAGACGCAAAACTCTATCTCTGATGACCCAAAGCTCAAAGGTGCGCCTCATGGCTTTAACTTTACGGTTAATGATGTGCGTCTCTCCGCCGGCGCGGGTTTTGTTGTTGCTCTAGCCGGAAATATCTTAACTATGCCGGGGTTGCCCAAGCACCCTGCCGCCGAACAGATTGATGTTGACGAGGACGGCAAAATCTCCGGTCTTTTCTGACAGCAAAATTAAAAGGCGCACCCAAGTTTTTGAGTACGCCTTTTTTTCTTTCTTATCTTCTACCCTAATCTAATCAGCGGATATTTTTCGCTTCGGGCATCGGGAAGTTCATAATGCCACCATTCATGCAATCTTGGAACCGGAACCAAGCCAATGTCTTCCATCAGTTTTCGCAACTCGTTGCGGTTGTTAATGGCTTCCGGCATATCAGGATTGGTATAATTATGCGAGGCTTGTTTTAAGTAAGCAAAAAAGCCTTGCAAATTGCCCGATTGCACTTCCTTCGCAAAATGCTCGTCATAAGCATCTACCAAAGTTGGATAGACAAGCTCCTTGCCGTCTTTTTCTACCAGAGCAACATCTACGGCCGTAGCACGGCAATGCGGTGAACGTGAAGCATCGGCAATAAAAAAGCCATCTTGCGGAATGAGTGCAAATAATTTTTCATGAGCCTCTACCGGACGGCAAGCATCATAAATTTTGAGCTTGCGCCCCGTCTTGTCCAGATAAGGTATCAGTCTTTGCAGAGCTTGCCACAAATTCGGATGAACATAGGCTTGATTTCCCCAACCTAAATCCGCATAAACAGCAACACCTGTCATATTATGCTCTGTTCCAGCATACATTAAATCTATGATAAAATGCGGGTCGGTGATTTTTACCAAGCCATCCAAATTATTCATTATTCTTATCTCTCCGGCTTGTAGATTTTGTTGCCTTCTTTAACATAGTCTTCCAAAACCTGACAACCTTTGGCCGATTCAATATTGCCATAAACCTTAATCCCGCGTTTTTTGAACTCATTAACCCAGTCCGGTTTATAGCCTTCATCAAAACCCGTAATCTGTTCAACATCTTTGGACGGCACGCTGTAAAAAACCGTCTTGACCCCTGACCACATTATCGCGCCGGTACACATAACGCAAGGTTCGGCATTGACATAGATGGTCAGATTATGTTTGGACAAGTCATATTCGCCAAACTTTTGGTGTGCCAAACGAAGCGTGTTGACCTCGGCATGGTACAAAGCGCAATTATCCTCCACCACGCTGTTTGAGGCGGCAACAACCAAATTGCCTTCCGCATCATAAATTTCGGCATAGAAAGGACCTTTACCTTTTTTTATGCCCTCGGCCGTCTTGTCATGAATGTTGCGCAAAATCTGTTCAGCCTTGTGCAAGTCTGCTTCAGACAAAGGACTGTTTGCGATGATGTTTTTTTGTTCAAGCTCGGTAACGCTTAGCATTTTATCTTCTTTTGACATATCTCTTCTTCCTTCTTTATAATTCTTTCTTACAAATATTTCCCAATTTATAAAAAAAATCAAATTAAATATTGACTTAGAGTATACTCTAGCAATTACGATATATGCGTTATTAGAATATTTGTTCTTAATATTTTGGAGAAAAATATGAAAATTTTATTGTCTTTATTGGTGATTGCGGCTTGTGCAGGTGTTTGGAAATATTATTCCTGCCATAGTTGGGATAAAACCTTTCCCAAAAGCGACAAAGTTGATGTTAAAAAAGTTTCTTTTGTTAATCGTTACGGAATAGAGTTGGTCGGCGACCTTTATACACCGAAAAATATAGGTAAAGAAAAATTACCTGCCATTGCCGTCTCCGGACCTTTCGGTGCGGTCAAAGAGCAATCTTCCGGCTTATATGCACAGACAATGGCTGAAAAAGGTTTTGTTACCTTGGCTTTTGACCCATCTTATACGGGCGAAAGCGGCGGCAAACCGCGTTTGGTTGCCTCGCCGGATATTAATACGGAAGACATGAGTGCCGCCGTTGACTTTTTGAGCAACTTGCCTTTTGTAAATGCGGATAAAATCGGTGTTATCGGAATATGCGGTTTTGGCGGATTTGCGCTTAATGCTGCCGCTATGGATACGAGAATCAAGGCAACGGTTACGGCAACCATGTATGATATGAGCCGCGTGAATGCCAACGGATATTTTGATGCCATGGATGAAAATGCACGCTACGCTCTCAAAGAAAAACTTAATGCACAGAGAACCTCTGACTTTAAGAATGGAACTTATGCCCCCGAAGCCGGACTGCCCGATAAGTTGACTGGTGATGAACCGCAGTTTGTTAAGGACTATTATGATTATTATAAAACGCCGCGCGGTTATCATAAACGCTCCAAAAACTCTAATACGGGCTGGAATATGACTTATGCGCTGTCTTTTATTAATATGCCGATTTTGTCTTACAGCAACGAAATCAGAACACCGGTTTTGATGATTCACGGCGAAAAAGCGCATAGTCGTTATTTTAGTGAAGATGCGTTCAAAAAACTTAAAGGCAAAAATAAGGAACTGATGATTATTCCGGATGCAAACCATGTGGATTTGTACGATAATCTTGAAAAAATTCCTTTTGATAAAATCACACAATTCTTTATGGAAAATCTGAAATAAGAAAAACTAGATAAAGCCGAGAGAGAAAAATCTCGGCTTTATTTTTTTAGAAAAAAAAATTCTTTACAAAGACGAAGAAATCTGCAATATTGCTTTTCAGTGTTAATTTATGTTGGTTTAAGATGAACAATTTGAGACAAACATCTCTGCGTTTGCGCAGACTGATAATGCGACGATGACTTTACCTTTTTAGGTTTTGTCTGTCGCAAGGTTTGAGTTTTGCTCAAATCTTTTTTTTGTGAAAAATTTATCAGTTATTCAGAGGTCTCAATGAACAAAAAACATTTAACGGTTAAAAAATTAGATATCAGCAACTTAGCAGATGTTATGAAGCTGCAAGAAAAAATCATCAGCGGATTGCACCCTGACGAACAACATTTTATTCTGCACAGAACCGCCGAAGATTATATGAAATCACTTGATGGCAAAAGCTCCAATATGCTCGGTGTTTTTGACGGTGATGTCTTAATTGCGCAAACGGTTTTCAATATGCCGCAAAACGGTGAAGAAAGAGATATGCCCGAGTTTAAGCCCGACTTGGAAAACAAAGATTTGGTTTTGTATGAAGCAATTTTGGTTGATCCGGCTTATCGGGGATCCAGCCTGATGAAAAAGATGTTGGAATATATTGAGGGGCACGCTCTTGATAACGGTCGGACACACGCCATTATCCAAATTGCCGTAGATAATCCGGCAAGCTGGATTAATGCCTTACACCACGGAATGTCCATTACCAAGGTAGACCTTGACCCTGTTGACGCCGCAAAAGTTATTTATTTGGAAAAGGAAATTGCTCATTCCAATACCCCCAATCTGCGGGCTGCCAACAACAATCACCAGACTTACAGTTTGTTTTTGGGTGAAAATATACATGCCAGAATTCCGTCTTTATTTAACAAAATGCAATATCTGATTCAAAACGGCTACAAAGGCGTTAGTCTTAACAAAGAAACCCAAAGTTTGATTTTTGAAAAACAAACAACAAGCCGGACAAAATCTCTTAACTTTGCTTATTTTTCAAATGACAAGGTCAGCTCTTTGTAAAAATCCATCTTGCATCTTTCGGAAAAAAAATATAATATAAAAAAGTCTTTTGTATTATATTGAGATTTTATTATTAACCTAAAATATATTGCCTTATGGAAGAAAAAGTACAAGCTATTTTAAGATTGATGGAAGTTATGGGGGTTACCATAAATGATTTGCAGGTTTTTAATCGCAGTATTGAATCAACTAAAAAATTTCCATTAGAAGTTTACTATGATGATAAGACAATGTCTGACGACCTTGAGTATTATAAAAAAGGATTGGAGCGTTGTCCTATCGGAATAGTTATTGGTGATACGGTGTTTGCTCTGCCTTCTCGTATTGATAGCCCTAAATGTGGTGAAGCTTTCAAGTATTGTAAAGAAGCCTTTGGTAGAGGTATAATAGGTTCTTTGCCAATACAAAATCAGTTTGAAATGCTTAAAGAACATCTTACTGATTATGATAAGATATCTTTTTATCTTGAGAAGAAAAGATTGGGTGATGATGACCAGTTATATCTCGCTATTGAACACCCTGGTAATAGAGAGCATTTACAATACTATTATGATTTTAAAAGGGAGATAATTGCTTCAAATAATAGTTGGGTTCCAACACTTCCCGTTATTAATTTGAAAAATTAAATTCTAAAAAACAGACACTCTTAGCTTTTTAAGTTAAGGGTGTTTTTTTATAAATTAAATCACAAAAAAATCTCGCTTTTATTATAAAATATTATATAATTCCTTAACAAATTAAAAATTATGTCAAACTTTTATTATGAAAGATTAAATCTTTATTGTTATGTTGCTTGCGCTGCATACCTTTAATAAAATGCCTTCGGTCTTGTTGGGCTGAAAGCTATGGATTTTATTATTAACCTAAAATATATTGGCTTATGAAAAAAACAATATTCTTACGTTCGCTGGACTATTTATGCAAAGTTCTCGAAAGAATTGGAGACTGGATAGACTTTGATTGGCAGTTTAGGTTTCTTCGCTGCATAAATATCAGTCTTTTTATTGTTGTGCTTTTATCCGATATCTTTAATCTAAACTTTGAGATAACAAGAATACTTTTTGGAATTTTTGGCGCAACATGGACTGCTTCAAGAAGCTATATGTATAAGAAAGCTTTGCTTGTTTCGGAACCGGAACTGAGAAAACTCCTGATTGTTTGTGATATCGGATGTATCTGTTTCGGATGTTGTATTGTCCTCAATGTAATAGCGTTTTATTTGCCACTTATTCCTGTGCTAGCCTGCATTTTTCTGATGTTTATATGTCTGGTTATAAGTGCTGTAATGGCGGTGTATATGGCTATTTTGATTCTTAAGCCCTAATTTTATAAAAGTCGGAAGATGTTTTTTATCTTCCGGCTTTTGCTTTTTTAATGCCCGAGATAATACCATTCGGTATTGATATCTGCTTGGCTGTTGGGAAGCAGAATAAAACCATCATTCGGCGCATATAGTTCTTCTCCGTCTGCATAAACGGCGATTTTTTCTCCACGGCTTATCGGGTCCAGATGTTTGTAATTTTTGCAAAGTTTGCCTTCTTTGGTCTTGAGTACGTAGCTATCCATCTGAATATGCTTCTTGGGGTGGGTTTTGATCTGATTATGCTCTATCAACCCAAATACAGCTAAAGTGCTTTTAATCGCCTTATAAGCTAAATCCACCGCCGCGGGGGACTTGTGGTAACCGCATTCAACCGTTGTGCCCGTATTGCCCAAAATATGTGCGCATTGCTCGGTGGAGAAATCCTGAATGGCACTTTCCCCACTATAGATTTTCGGCCAACCTTCCAAAACAAAATCCACCTCCAGCGCGGAGATGAGCTTTTGATTATCTTCATTCGGATAATCGCAAAAAGCAAAAGGAACATCACCCTCACAATGGGTGGAATGCAGGTCTAACATAATCTGATGATTTTGAATCAGGGGGTAAATCTCGTTGGCTAATTTTTGCTCATAAGTTTTTGGATTGGCGTGATAAGTTATTACCCTGTTCAAGTTCTCTTCCACGCAGCGCTCATCTTTTTTATAAGCCTCGGGGTTGCATATCGGGACCAAGGTTAAGCGTCCGCCTTTAAGCTTCAACTCGCCGCTGTTTAGCTCCTTTATAACCTTAAATGCGGCATTGGTTCCCGCGGTTTCGTTGCCATGGATGGCGGCTAAGACCAAAAGGCTTATGCCCTCCTCTCCTCCATTAAACTCATATTTTTCAATCATCAAAATTCTCCTTGGGCAAAATAATAACCTCATCTTGCAAGTTTACAAGCAAAAAACAAAATCCCCGCCTTGACGGACGAGGTTTTATTAATCTGCCCTTATTTTTCTTTTTGCTTCATCAGCCACTGAAGACGGGCGGCATTATTTTCATTCTGCGGGCGGGTCTGAAATTTTCCGCTTACGAGATTTACGCGCATATAATCACCTTCCTTAATATGCTCAAATTCTTTGCCGCGTCCAAAGGTTTCCAAAACCGTAAAGTCCAGATTCTCACGCGACATATTGCCCAGGTGATTATATTGCGCCGAAAAAGGCGAGTGTTCACGAAAAAAACCCTCAAAAGCAAGATAGACGCCAACCGAATCCTTGGTAAAAACATGCACTGAGTCTCCGTCCCTTGACTTCCAAATATTTATATCAAAGTCTTTTTGGGCGTACCACGGTTGCGGGTAGCGTACGAAACCAACTCTGCCTTCAATAATCGGTTTTTGCTGCGAAAAAACTGAAGTTGTTTTTAGGTCTATATTTTTTATAAAAAACTCAGGCAAACAATATGGACGTTGCTGCAAGAGATTAATCTGCCCCGTTTGCGAAACAGCAAACTCCATATCCACCGGATAATCCAAGTCTTTTTCCAATGAAGTTATTAGTGCGGCCAAGCTAAACTGTGCCTTATATTTTTGTCTGTCTTCCGGTGTAGCCAATCTGATATCACGGAACTTTGGGGACCAATAGGTTAGTTTTTTATCATTGTCATTAATTGAATTAAAACTTATGCGCTGAATATTGTTTTCTTCATCCGAATAAAATTTGCCGACCGCAAATAAATATCCTTCATCCCCGCCTTCGGCAACCAGTTTATCCGCAAATTTGTTTTTGGTATAATTTAAGACTACAAAAGGGTCGCCGTACCAACTTTCAGAATAAGCCACACCGGCGATTTTTGGCGTATCAACCATCTTTTGCAAGATGACGGCCATTTTGCTGCCTTCAACATTCTTTGCCGAGGCGTAAACCTCTCTCAGAGCCTGATACATCTGGCTTTTGTTTTTTACGGACAAGACAGAGGCAAATTGGCCTGAATAAGTTTTGCCCATTCCGTCCTCAACATCGGCCGAAGACCGAACCGCCACATTGCCGCCCAGCTTAACGACATATTCCATCGCCTTATTAACCAACTCCTCCGGAACGCCTTTATGCAGAATATCATACCGGTCAAAAACCTCGGATGATATGGCATAAGTTTTAGGAATGGCAATATCTAAGCCAAATTTTTGGTTATATTTATCAACCAGCTTTTTAAGTTTTACCAAACCTTTGAATTTGCCGCCGCTAAAAGGTGCGTAACTATTCTCGGCATTTTCTAAAGAAAGTATGTCGTATTCTCTTATCATCTTCTTTACTTAATATTTTAGTGAATGGCTTGGTTTTATTCCATTTTCAGCCTTTTGTCAATTTTTTATATCAAAGTCTTTTCCAGGTGCGTTGCTTGTTTTTCTCTTCCTTGTCCCGAAAGGCTTGCTCCAAATCAATGTTATGCATATTGGCCAAAGAGCAGAGATAAATAAAAACATCGGCTAATTCTTCCGCCACATTGCCGACGGTTGAGCCGGAGCCGATACTACCTGTTTTTGAATTTTTACGCACGGCAGAAATTACCTCACCGCATTCTTCCGCAAATAAGCAACATTCATAAAACTTATCTGTCGTATTAAAGCCCCTTTCCTGCTTCATCTTTAGGACATATTCCTGAAAATCTTTAAGGGTCGGCTCTTTCTTTAGCTCCAAGGTCATCTCTTACTCCTTTGCTTGTTTTCTTTTTATTGAATTAGAAAACGGCGACAAAGGCAAGAAAATATTTTACCTTTCTATCTTTCTCTTTCTTCGCAATAAAAAAACCCTCCACTGCGGGAGGGAATTTTTTTATTTAATATTGCAAGATCTCATTATCATCAGGAACTACAACATTTTTTAACTTTAGTTTTTTGATGTCATCTCTTGTAACTGTCAAATGGCTGACTGTGTCCATATGGCTGGCAACAATAATCGCTGAAGGCGCATAGGCGGCTATGGTCTTGACATCCTCATCATTCATAATGATTCTTTCCCCATTAAGCAAAGTTGCACCACAAGCATTAACAATAATCACATCCGGCGTGAACTTATTGATTGCTGCAATCACTTCATCGCACCAAATTGTGTCTCCGGCAAGATATAGCGTTTTTTCTGTCTTCGCTTTAAAAACTACGCCCATAGCATCATAGGGCATATTGATTTGTTCACATAGGGGTTTAATGATTTCTCTTTTTCCGTGTTGTCCGCCGGTTTTATAAAGCATGCTACCTTCAAAACTCGTTCCATCTTCAGACATGATGTTTACATTCTTAAAGCCTAAGGATTTAATTTTATCTAAATCTTCCTCACTTTGCACAAAGAAAGGCAAGTTTTTATCAATAGCCTCAACGGCGAATTCATCCCAATGATCCGGATGAAAATGGGTTAAAATCACGGCATCAACATCAACAATATCTGAAATAGGTAAAGGTAAATCTACCCTGGGTTGGCGCACGTTGGCATTTACGGCCACGTCAAAGCCCGCCATATAGCCTTTGGGCATAAGCCATGGATCAATCAAAAATCTCGTTTTGTTATAGGTGATTATGAGAGTGGCATTGCGTATTTGATGTATTTGCATATTATTTACTCCAATCAAAATCAGTTAATGTTTTTTTCAGATGTTGGGTATAATCACGAATAAAATTGACGGCAAAAACAACTTCTTTTTCATTATAACGGCTTAAAAATTTTAAGTCTTTTTTATGCCATTTTTGGTGAATATTCTCGTGCGCTTGAAAAACCTTTTTACCGTGTTCCGTCAGTTTGTAATAAATCTCTTTTTTATTGTTTGGCGTTTGATAAGGTATAATTGTATTTTTGGAAATAAGTTTTTTTATCAATTTGCTAATTCCGCCGCGGGTGATATTCAAATCCTGCGAGATTTTTGTTACATTTGAATCTTCTATTTTGCCTATGTGTTCTATACAATGCAGTTCTGTAATTGTATAATTTTGCAAAATTGCCTCAGCCTTGTCCTTGAACGAGTTTTGCATAAGCTCAAAGGTATTAAGCAGCACTGAAAGAAACGTATTTAAATCTTTTTCCATAATTGGCCTCTGGAAATATTCTGACATTACAATAAATTTATATAAGATATTTTGTTTCCTTGTCAACAAAATATGGACTAAAGATTTAGTATTCTGCATAAATAGTAGAAACAGTCAGGCAAGATGAGTGAGAATAAAGCTCTTCCATTCATCAAGCTTTTCTTTCGGGCTTTTGCGCGCGTTGGCAGAACTTGTGGACGGCAAGACATTATTTCCGTTATTGGTTCGTGTTAACAGCCAATTTTTTAAATCTTCGTTTTTTTCTTGCCGGATATATTTATCAAACAGCTTTTTGGCATTGCGACTATTAAAAACAATATATTTAATTTTCGGGCAATTTTGCTTTATGATAGAAAAATCGTTATATTCCTGCTTGGTGATGGTGTTATCACTGCTCCCTTGAATATGACAAGTTTTTATAACATCCCACAAACCGACACCATTTTTCAATAAGCAAGCGTAACGCTCCGCGCTGTTACCGTTTATGACTTCCTCCGCGTTAAAAATATCAGCAATGATTTTCCAAAACTGGTTTTGCGGATTGTTATAATAACACTTGTTTCTTGATTTTTTACTTGGAAAAGTCCCTAAGATGATTAACTTTGTTTCCTTATCAAAAACATAATCCAGACCTTTTTCCATTTTATACCTCTATGTTTAGCCCTATCTTTTCGCCCTTTGAGATGTTTTAAATTAGAGCTTAATCCAATATCTTTTGTATTTTTGACCGCTATTATCCCATGGCAAAGTAATAATATTTTCTAAAACACCATTATTTTTTTCAATGGCTTTCCATGAGCCTATATTTTTCTCTTTGGCGGCTAAAAGTAATTTATCCATTTCAAGCTCTCGCGCTTTAGATATGAGCAACGCCAAGCCTTTGGTCGCATATCCCATTCTTCTGTATTTTGGTGTAATTCCATAACCAACATTTCCGCCGACATACATCAAAAAATCATTCAATTTAGTTCGCAAATTAAAAGCACCTATAAACCTGCCGTTATCAATGAGCCAATATGTGATTTGCGGCGCATTGGGATAATATTTGCCGTCATCTCTTAACCTTGGTGTCGGGTCATAAGGTTTTAATAATTTATTCCTCAGAAAAGCCTCAAAATCTTTTTCAATCTCGGCTATTTCCTCAACACTCTTTGGAGATTGTGAACCTAAATAAAAACCTTCTCTTAAAGCTTCTATAAAACTATCTTTATATTTTATGTCCGGCTTAACTAATTCCATAAATTTACCCCTTCTAAAAATATTAATGTTTTATAGCATAGCCAAAAGAAATAAAATAGCCTAAAAATTATTCGGATAAAAAAATGAAACATCAAAACTTGATAAAAGTCCTACAAATAAAAAAGGCAGCCGTTTCATTGACTGCCATTTTAATTGGTTATTTTCTTTTTAAAAGATGAAGTAATATTATAATCAACACTGGTGAAAGTAATAATAATGCATAGAACTCAAGCTCAGAAAGCTCCACTAGATAATTAAGTCCAAAAACAATTAAAATTGGAGAAAGTCCAAAGACAATCCTTAAAAAATGCCAATCTTCGGTCACTGTATCATGATCACAATCTGTCCAACGATATATCTTAGGATAAATATAACATCCATAAATGAAAAGCATTAATCCCAAAACAACCAATAAACTTCCGATTATCTTTACTGTTTCCATAATAATATTATTAAATAGTTAAACATTATGATTAAATTTTGTTAAATTATAATATGTTAAAAAAATAAGTAAAGATTTTAATATAAAAAATTTGGACGAAATAAAAAAACAACATCAAACTAAAAAACTGTTTGTATTAGTGATGCGGTTAGCCTAAGATTGCGGAAATATTTCCTAATCACAAGTTATTTATAATCATTAAAATGCGAGATTTATATATTATAAAAGTTGGTAAAATAGACATATCTCGCCAAATAAACAAGAGCCGGTATGGATAGAATGATATAGGCTTTTTTGAGATTTGTTTTACGCTTTTTCCAAGCATAAACCGTAGGTGCAATTATTATCAACAATATTGTTAATGTCATTATGGTATAGTTAAACCTATTTTCATATGCCCAACCTAATGCCTCTGCATTCCATGGCATTTGGTTGCTACTCATTTCTTTTGGATATGTTATGGCATATATAAAAACTAAAAATCCATTTAAGGACAATAAGAGATAAAACAGTATGAGTTTGATTTTTTTCATAATTGCACCTTCGATTAAATTTATTCAAAGTATATTCAGCATTTACCTTAAATACAATAAAAATCACCAACAATCTTTATCATATTTTACATTAAGAATCATATCATGCCCATATTTCTTAAATTTAAATGAGGCTATATATTAAAAAAGTTGATAAAATAAATATATTGTATCAGATATAAAAGAGCCGGGATGGATAGAATTATATAGGCTTTTTTGAGATTTGTTTTACGCTTTTTCCAAGCATAAATCGTAGGTGCAATTATTATCAACAATATTGTTAATGTCATTATGGTATAGTTAAACCTATTTTCATATGCCCAACCTAATGCCTCTGCATTCCATGGCATGCTGTCACTTGTCATATCATCTGGATATGTTACTGCAATGATAAAAACCGCAAAGGCATATAATCCTGACAATAGATAAAACGGTATGAGTTTGATTTTTTTCATAATTGCACCTTCGGTTAAAGCGGAATACATTTTTGAACTTTATTCCAACTCAAGCAATCATTTCTGCATATGTGTTGGTCATAGTCCCATACCAAGCCATTATCAAGACAAGAATCCAATTGATGTGCTCGCTTGATATTCGCATTAAATAAAAACATTTGAAGAAAAGCTAAAAAAATGAGCATTACAAAAATATAATGTTTTTGTTTATATCTATTAAACACCCAAAAAATTAGTCCCCAACACAATGTTGTGATGATTGCCACGTAAGGAATATGCGCCATTGATGCTTCTTCATTTTCCGTAATATAAGCTTCATAAATCAGAAACAAAACTATTGGCGTAATCAAAATTCCTTTAACAATTATATGCATTGCTTTAAGAAATAACTCTTTGGTTTGTTTTTTCATATATGTTTCTCCTTAAAGTTATTCTATGAGCAATATTTATATTTGCAAGTTATTTGTAGTAATCGCGTGGATTACGAGAGCAACTTTCTAAAAGATTTTTTCCCGATTTTGCTCCCTGCCAACCTCTACGATTTGCTTCCCAATCATCTGATGATGCTTGAATTCCATCTTTCATTACTCCATACGGAAATTCTCGTGCTGTACTTAAAGTTTTTGCAACAAATTCTCCCCATTTTCCCCTTTTAGCGGCTTCATAATTTGCTTTACAATGAAAAAATTTATCATTTCCTATAGTGGCATCTTCTTCCATCTCTTTTTTATTTTGCACAAAGTCATAAAATGGAGCTAATAACCCCGTTCTTGTTTTTCCTGGATAATTAGATTTATTTTTCTGCATATATTCATTGAGATGAGCCTCTGTCTTTTTTCCCCAATTTTCAGAAATATTTGATTTTTTTGTTCTATATGTTTCTAAATAATCCTTTTTACTATTTTCAATATTATCAATAGAAAATTTTTTAGAAGGATCTTCTTGTATAATATATCTTATTAAATTACTCATTTCTTTTTCCTTATTCTTTGTTAATTTTAGATACAAAAAAACCGTTGATTTTCATCAACGGTTTTTAGACGCACTTTTCCCAAGTGACATTTTATCTTTTATAATATTTTCTATTTAAAGTAAAGGAAAAAATTCCTATCTTGTGGGTAATTATGTTTTATGTTATTTAAGATGTTCCAAAGAGCTTGCATTTTTGCTTAGCGCTCCCTTCCGGGTTCGAACTTCTATTGTAATTATGATACTTTTTTATAATTTTTACTCTTTCTTGCTCATAAGCTCAAGCTTTTAGCTTTCGCCAACTCGCTTCGGTCACTCCATTTGTAACGTTTTTCGCCTACACTTCCGTTTGGCTCAAAACCAACAAATGTTCGCCTGTCGTTAAAAATTCCTCCACGGGAGAAATTTTTTTCCTCCAGCCCCATACTTTGACGATGAGCCCTTAAATTTCAAAAATAAAAAAATTGTTGATTAAAAATAAAAGGAATAAAATAAAAAAGTTCGGACAAATTGAAAAAATGATGATTTTTGAAAAAGAAACATCCGAACTTGATGAAAGCCTTGGAAATAAAAGAAAAAGCAGCCATTCTCATGACTGCCGTTTGAATTGATGATATTGTTAGTCTAAAGTTGCGAAAATATCTATTAGTTTTTTATTAACGTTCTTTTATTTTATTTTTCATAAAAGTATTAGAAAATTGACAAAATCCACCACATTTTATCCCTTCTGGTGAATTATTGACATCACAATCCTTGCATGCCTCTTGTGTTTTTAATCGTGAGCGCAATGTATAGTCTAGCTCTTGTAGCAATGCTTCAGGTGTATACTTTTCAATTGGCCCTTTCTTATGCTTACGATCCATATGACAAACTAACAGACGACCATTTACATCAATGTTTATTAGTTGACGAATATCACAACCATAATACCTTGATTCTTGTATTTTATCTGCTAAATGGACGGTGTTGTGAAAAACATGCGGATTATTTTTGTGTTTTTCATAAATGCTCCTCATATCAACATTCTGCAATTCATTATTAGCAGCGGCTCCTGCAATTATTGTTGGACGGATAAATAAATTTATTTCAAATGGTTTTAAATATTCAACTAATCTATCAATACCAGGTTCATTATCTTGATTGACTGTACATAACAAAGAACAATTTATGCCATTTTCTTTTAATATCTTAATTCCTTCTATATCTTTTGCAAAAAGTCCTGGTCTTTTTCTACTTTTGTCATGTAATTCCCCGTATGAGTCAATACTTATAATTATATCACTTGAACTTTTTAATGAATTAATAGTTTTTTTATCTAATGAAGACAAATACTCTCCGTTAGTTACAATTGTATATAAAAAATTTTCTTTATTAACAAAATCACAAAGTTCAGATAGATCTTTTCTAAGCAAAGGCTCACCACCTAAAATTTCGAGTCTAGTTATTCCTAATTTTTTTAAGTGCTTGATTCTTTTTTTCAAAGTATCCAGAGAAGGCGGAGGTGTTGGAATTTCTGCTTTATAACAAATATCGCAATTACACTGGCAAGCATCTGTAATTTCAATTCTGCCATAATAAGGCAAGTCATTATTCAAACAGTGAACTTTCTTAAAAGAATTGGGATGATTAGTTTGTTCTATTAGTTCATGACTGAGTAACTTCTGAACTATAGATTTAGGCATTCCATTCAGATTAAAAATCGGTTGTTGAAGAATTTCTACCATTTCATTATCCAGAAACAAAACACTATTTATTGTTTTTCCTGATATAGCCAACGTTCCATTAGGAGATATTCTGAGTAAGCTATTCTTCATAATAGAGTACGTTTCTGTGCCTATATAAACAGAGGTATCTTCTTTAATAAACTCTTTTTTACATGGAACAGCTCGACTGTATAAATTTGTTACTTGCATTTCATGGCCCCTAAGCGAGTTATTTTTACATAAAAACAATTAACAGTAATATTTTTATCAAAAAATGTCAATATTTTGTCAAAAAAAATATTGACACAGCAAATTATTAACGATATATTAACACAAAAAAAATGCAGTAAATTAAATAATTAATTACACAAAATTGTAAATTTTATATAACTTCTAGCAAAATTAATCTTATTTCTTATTAATTTTTTCTAAATTAATATTGTAAAGGTAAAAATGAAGAACACAATAATCTATTTAATTGGAGGCCCCGGAGTTGGCAAACAAACTATTGCTAAAGAAATTCAAAAAAAGCAATCTTTTACTTTAGTGGATAATCATTCGTATACAAATGCCATTTTTTCGATATCAAAAAATTATTCTCATCCTAAACACGAAGAATACAGACTAAAAGTACGCAATATTGTTCTTGAAGCTATGGGCGAAATTTGTCCCAAAGGCGAATCTTTTATATTTACAAATGTAATATCTTTGGGCGAAGAAACTTCATATTATAAGCCAGTTGAAAATCTTGCTAATACACGACGCTCCTTATTTATTCCTGTAATGTTATTATGCGAAATGAAAGAGAATCAAAAAAGAATAGCTAATCCTTTTCGCAAAAAATTTTTGAAAACAATAAATCCCGAAGCAGTCCAACAAATTGCGAACTTAGGACTGCCGGAGATAGAACACCCTAATCTTTTACGTTTAGATGTTACTAAGCTATCTGCAGCAGAAGCTGCTCTACAAATTATAACGCATGTTAACCATATTAGAAAAAAACAAAATGGTTATTATTCTAAATTCTCAACAAAAGCCAATGGAGGGGCAAATTTATGATAAAAAATTGCGTTTTGTGCGATGGTTTAAAAGACGAGTTTCAAAATATTAAGGAACAATACCCTGAACTACAGAGCAATGTAACTTTGTTTGAAACTAAAAACTTTAAAGTTATTCCAGATAAATTTCCGATTGCACCTAATCACATTATTATTCTGCCGAAAGAACATATTAATACATTTGCTGAATTTAATGAAGCCCAAGGGCGAGAAGTTGGTTATATATTAGATCGTTTAGAGAACACAACAAAATCTGATAATTTTATTATGTTTGAACACGGAACAAGTAAATCTGAAGAGTTAAATACTCCACCACATATTAAGTCAATATTTCATGCACATTTACACTTTATTCCAAATGTTAAATGCAATACAGAGGATATGGATGTTTTTTTTCAACAGAAAAACGTTCAATTACTTGATTATGATGGTTCTCAAAGAAATATATCTGAGTTTCAAACACAATATTCTGGAAATGCAAATTTAGTCAATTTTATTAAAGACAATGTTATATATGAAGATTCTGCTCGTACTTCAGTTGAATCCTATTTTTATATAAAAAGCTCAGATAATACACAATTATTCTTTCCAGAAAGACTTGTAACGCCAAGAATTCCATCTCAATTTTTACGAGAGGCTTTAAGTGTGCAATGTGAAACACCTGAATGGAACTGGAAAGTCGGCATGACTGCTGAGGGGCGTCAAAAATATGGAACGAGAATTGTACAAATGGCCAAATTATTTAAGCAAAATGATTATAATAATATTTTAGTTATGACCAAATTTAAATCTGGTTATGGTAAAGAATAGGATAAAAAAATGAAAATAAAAGATATGCCAAGATTTAATAGAAAAGAAAGTCATTTTCATATGCAAAATATGATTGATGGTTTTCTTAATTACTTTCAGGAACATTCTTGTATAAAACATGAACCGGTTAAAATCTCATCAGGGATTGATCCATCTGTTCGCTTTATTGGCTCTCACATCAGTGTTTTAAAGCCTTATTTTTTAAATGACAACATTCCTACAGGAGGATATGTTATGTCACAGCCATGTATTCGTACACGAAATTTAAAAAATTATGAAAATGATGATTTTTATCCCAATTGGGGATCATATTTCCCAAGTCTTGGAATACTGACTAAACCTGAAAGATTGGAGGATATTACAAAACAAACTTATAGCTTTATTCAAGAGCAGTGGAATATTGATCCTCACGATATAAGAATTCGTATTAGTGCTAATGATACAGATTTGATGGATCTAGCTCATAGTATATTCAAGTCCGAAATGTTTGAAATAGACACCATGCAACCAAAATATTATCGCCACAAACTTGGTATAGATGGTGTTTGGGGGCGTAATTTCAATCTTGCTTTACGTGATTATGGAAAAGATACTTTTTCAGACATTGGAAATGTTATTATTTTGGAAAATCAGGATAAACAGCTTGGAATAGAAATTGCATTAGGAAGCTCTACTGTATTAAAACAAATTTATGGATTAAGTCATGTCATGGATTGTCACCCTGTATTAGGATTGGATAAGTATATTCAAAATCCTAATATCCGTGTAAAGATGGAAGATACAATTGTTACAAGTATGGCCTTATATAATGATGGACTAGAACCATCTAATAAGGATAACACTAACCGCTTGATGAAAAAATATCTTGAGATAATGAAAGCTTGCGTTGACAAGACAAATCTCCCCAAAGAGGTTCTTAGAAAAACACTATACCAGTATGAATTATTGGAATATGGTTCAAATAATGGAATATATACTCAAAAAATTATGGATTTTATTTGTTCATCTTCTCAAGCTCAGAAATCAAAAGCTTTAGAAAATAAACAACAATTGGAAGCTTCTCCCTCAAATTCCATAATTTTTACATTATCGCAAAATAAATTATCTAGATGACATTCCTCCGTAAAATTTTGGGAGCTATGAATATGCTTAAAGGATAGGATTGTGTTGAGTAGCACCTAAGCATTTTACCGAGAATAACCTCTGAACTTACATCAAGACAACTACTTAAAGAAAAGCGGGAAGTAACATTCCCGCCTTTCTTTAATGCTCCAATATTTCAATAATAGGTAATTTATCTCCCTGCATTTTCAGTGAAATCTGTCCTCCGATGGGATAGGTAATAATTGGAGTTGTATGACCGATATCAAAATTAGCAATTACTGGTAAATCATTTAATGCTTCTTTAGTATGAATAATCTGTTCAAGCAAATTTCTATCAATTTTAGATTCTGGTCTAAAACGACCAATAATCAGTGCCTTAACATATTTAAAGTCGGCTTGTTGAATTAAAGACTGCAACAAACGGTCAAATAAGACGGCATTCGTTTCTTCATCTTCTTCTAAAAATAGAATAGAGTTTTTCAAAGATGGCCAGAATTCAGTGCCTTGTAAAGAACTTAAGCAACGGACATGGCCCCCAATCAATTTCCCCTCGAATATATTTCCTTTTCCTTTATTTATAATCCAAAACCCATTATTGGGTGTAAAATTACGTTTTTCCTGATCCATAAACCATTCATCATTGCTATATTCTTTAGCCGGTGTAACTTGATAGGGTGTATTCTCAATTAGACATTTTTTAAAATAATCCAAGGTATAATCAAAACCGTGAAGCATTCCAAAACTTGAAAAATGCGGTCCAGAGTAAGTTACAACATCTGTCTTTGTTGTTATTGCATGACAAAGACATGTAATATCAGAAAAGCCACATAAAATCTTAGGATTATTTTTTATAAGTTTATAATCAATTCTATCAATCAATTGATTTGTATTAAAACCACCAATAGCTGTTAAAATACCATCAACATTTTTATCCGCAAAAGCCTCATGTAAATCTTCAAGCCTTGAAGCAATTGATGAAGAGACAAAATCATCAATCTCATCGCAATGTTTAGAATAGCTTACTGATATCCCCATATCTGCAAAACGTTTCTTTGCGATTTCACGCGTTTCTTCAGAAATGATTTTAAAACTTCTTGATGGGGCAATTATACGAATATGCGCCCCTGGTTTTAATTTTTTTGGACAAATCATCAGCATCTCCTAATTTTAATAAACTTTTATTTAACCATCAATATCATAAAGCAACTTAAAGATGATATTAAAATTCGTCTTGCAATAAAATCTAAGCCTATTTTTTTATGTAAGTCAATTAAAATATAAAATCTACAATATCATCCATATATCTCATCAAGCTTTTGTTCTAGATTTCCGGATTGAACGGCTGGTAACGTGTCAAATTGTCTCAGATTATGCTTTTCTATCTTAATTTCGTCACTGAAGCCTAAGATATAGGCGATAGCTATGCGATATATAATTTCTGTCGGAGCCAAACCGTAAACCTGATTGGCAAAAATATGTTGTAACCGTTCTTTATCATTCGGAAAGGCTTGTTTCATCTTCTCGTTTCTGTATAATCTTTTAACAATTTCGGTAATATAAAGACCAGATTTCATATATAAGTCGATAAAGGTTTTATTAGGATCATCAAAGCATTCAGGATTTTCCGCCAATAAGCTATCTACCATTTCCACAACCACTTTCTTGGGGGTGTATATTTGGTTGGTCTTTTGGGGTGGAATATAATCGAAAATGTCTTCTTTGCTTGCTTCATCAAAGTAATTTCCTAATTTTCGTTTCAGATTAAGAAACTCTTTAACCTCTGACAAATCGACATTTCCGGAAACTTCTCCTCCTAAAACTACAGTATTATCTTTAAGCAAAACCTCCACCGAATAGCGGATATTCTTATCTTGAGCCAGCAGGCGATCCAAAATGTATGATGAAATATAATCTGCTGTTTTATCAGGATGCCCGAGAGAAACAAACTCTGCCGTCTTTTTCATAGTTTTTCCTTCATAAAAAAAGCCCGCAGAATTTAATCTGCAGGCACAAACAAAAAAGGGAACAAGCCTTAAACACAACTCGTTCCCGATTATAGCTATTTTTATAAACTATTTTTCAGTTTTTGTCTTGTCTGTTTTTGTCGCAACCATAAACATTCATACGTATGTAATCGATAAAAATATCATTGCATACGTACAGAATTTAATTTACTATACGTTTTAGTTTATAAAAAATATAAAGGTAAAAAAATGTACGACGGATCAATTTCAAACTATAATAAAATAGAAGAGGATGCCTCCTACCATGAAATTATATCTTTTGAAGATGAAAAGGACATTCGCAAACGATATTTAGACGAGCTTGCAAAAAATAAAGATAATTCACAGAAAATATCCGTTCTAAATGTAGCATTGATTAACTATTTTATTAAAAAAGATAGATTTGATTTAGCTAAAGATGTGTTAAAAAAACAAACCTCCTTTTGCACAGAAGAACTTATAACATTGTTCGCATCTAAAATTGATGTAGAAATTCTGAGCAAAACAGACGTAGATTTTATCAATGAAGTTTTAAAATATTTATCGCACATTAAAACGAATAATAACGGACATCATGTAATTCACGATTTAAAAGAAAAGATCAAAAAAATTAAAGAGAAAATCAAACAAGAATCAAAGAAAAAAAATGATAAGTATAAAAACAAAGAAACAAAATTATCTACCTCATCTCAAAAAAAAGAAAATTTAACAGTAAGTCAGAATAAAGCCGAATCTCCTGAAGAGGCAATATCTTTCTTATCAAAATATATCAGCGAACAGAAACAAAATATAAAAACCTTGAATGAAGAAAAACAGCTCATATTATCCCAAGTTAATACTTCTCAGAGAAAATTAGATGATTTAACAAAACAGTTACATACGGTAATTCAAGAGAAAAAAGCAAAATCTTTTGAATTAGAAGATATTGAACAAAAATATAATAAGTTGAAAAAAGAAAATGATACTTACAAAATAAAAACACAAAGAAATGAAGAAGAGTTAGGCAAGAAAATTGAAAGCCTATCAAATAGTATCGATATTCTTAAAGAGAGTCATAAAATTGAAATACAATCTCTAAAAATCAATATAAGAAATAAATTGAAAATAAGATATGATGATTTTTTAGATAAAAAAGATGAATTATCAAATAATCAATTGAAAATTTTAATTGCCAATATTTTTGCAGACTTAGAATATCTTGGCATTAAATTCAAATAGGAGATTAATTATGGGCTTCTGTGGTATTGATTTTGGAACAACAAATACAGCTATGGTCTATTTTTCAGAACACACAGGAATGATATTTGTAGGGGATGAAGAAGAAAATTTACCTTTACCATCTATAGTTGCGTTAAACAAACATACTGGCGAAATCATTGTTGGAAGTGATGTAAAAAGAAATATACAGAAATATACTAGAGATTATGAAATAGTTTTATCAATTAAGACTGTTTTGGATGATCCTAAACAGGAATGGAATGTTGCTGGTCGAACATTAAAGCCTGTAGATATAGCCGCAGAAATTTTTAAAACTCTTAAAAACAATGCAACTAAAAGAAAAATAGATATATCAAAAATTGTAATTTCGGTCCCTATTAATTTTTCATCTGGAAAAAAAATATGCCTTCGAGAAGCTGCCAAAAAAGCCGGATTGGACATCAAAAAATTTGTAAATGAACCTACCGCAGCATTTTTAGCTCATTATGAGGAGTTAAAATCATTTTCTAAAACAGTTATTTTTGATTGGGGAGGCGGAACTTTAGATATATCTGCATTAGATATTAAAAATGGTACTATTAGAGAAATATACACAGATAACATGTATAAAGCGGGAGATAATATAGATAAAGACCTGGCCCGTAGTATTTATGAAAAATCCATAAAAAAATATGGTTTGTCGCTTATTCCTTTTGATAAAATAGAAGCCGACGAATATGATGAATTAATCGCAAAAGCAGAATTAGCAAAAATTTACTTATCAAAAGATAACCAGAATCGATATGATGATTTTTGCAAAATACAAGGTAAAATACGAGATATTACCGTAACATACGAAGATTTATGTAATATTTCTGAAAATATAGTCAATGAAGCTATAAGCAAATTAAATCATGTAATAAGTAAAGCATATAATGAACGAGTGCATTGCATTTTATGTGTAGGAGGCTCCTCAAATCTAAGAAACCTTAAAGAAAAATTGAGAAAAATTTATGGTGATATCCTGTATTTTCCTGATTTTCCACAATGGGATATAGCAAATGGTGCTTGTATTATAGATGCCTCAAATAGAAATAATGTCTATAAACTGGCTTACGATATTAATCTAATTTTATCAAATGGAGATAAATATCCTCTTTTAAAAGAAGGTCAACTCATTCCTTGCAAAGAATCAAAAATACATTTATCGACTGTTGATTGCTCAGAAAATGCAAATTTTGTATTTCAATTTGGTCAAGATGAATATCATGAAATAACAATTCCTCTTCTAGGTGGAGTTGATGAGACTTTTGATTTATTCACATATATTGATAACTATTCTGTCTTGCATATAGATATGAAGAATAACAAAATTCAAGAAGATGAAAGATACAATATATTTCGATATGAAAAACTAGATTTATGTTACAACGTGTAAGGATAAAAAATGTTATCTATAAATTCCAATATCCAGTACAAAAGTAATGTTTATATTGTTTCTAGCTCATATAGTCCTTATGATGATTCATCTTTCATTCATCAAGTATATGATGCAAAGAAGTTGAACGAAATAATAAAAAAATCTCGTTTTGGAGATGTATTGTTGACAAAAGTACAAAGATATATTTTAGAGAAAGATGTAGTTTGTGTTTATGCAAAAAAATTTCTAAAAAGTGAAACAGCGCAATATTTCGTTCTGACAAAACACAATGAAGAGAAATGTAAATGCCAAATTGTTGATTGTCCTTTATTTGAGCAATGCCGTCCAAATGAAAAGATTAAAGCTAAAACAGAGCAAGAGAGATTTAATAACTTAAGTATTGCTGAGAAAATTGATAATACCCATTATTATCCTATTATGCTAAATTTTGACAGAGTAATTGAGAGATGTAGCGATAATGCTTTTGACATTATATCTGATATAGATATGACGCAATATCAATATAATGATAATGTGACCTTTTCATATGTTGGAGATGGAAATGGTGCAAATTGGGACAACTGGGTCGGAGGAAGTGAAGAAAGGTATTTTAGCTCAGAAAAAAAGACAAAAAACATCCCTGTAGTAGATTTAACTTCTGATGTTCAAGCCTCTAATAACCCTATGTTAGAATACCAAAAAAGACACTTAAATCTAGATAATGAGTTTTTTAAGAAAATAAATAAAACCCCATAAACATATATGGGGTTAATAGCATTACTTTATAATATTTTTTCAACCAAAATCTTCACCAGCGCTTTTTCGTAGTGGCGGCTGAGGTTGCTGCGGTGAAGACCAAACTCATAGCTCAAGACTTTCCATGGGATTCTGGCGCCGCGTTTCCATACCAGCTTTCTTTCCCAAGGTTCCAACACTTCTAGCCACTCCAAAACCTCGTCCATTTGGGTAATTTGTTCCGTTGTCGGTCTTATCTTGATTGGTTTTCTATCCATAAAGGCGATTTCTTGCGGTGTATAGATAATATCCGGCATAGTGGAGTGGTAGCCTTGAACTTTTACCGGCGGCAGGAGTTTCATTACATAAACCGCGGATTCAATTCGCATTTTGATATCATCAAGGGTTAAGTTTGTCATTGAACACCTCCTTGCCGAGCTAATTTCGGCAGACGGAAACAATCGCCAATGGGTGAAAATGAGTTCAATCCTGCATCACCCTTAGCCCATTTAATGACTTTGGCTTGCCAGTCGGTTATGGGTTTGTTACCGGTTTTCCACTGCTTTGCTGTGTAATAATCGTAAAATTCTTGCGGATTGATGTTTTTTAAGCCACGAACGGCACAATAAATCTTCACATCTTCCAAACTCGGAACATCGGCAAGATATGAACTTTCTTTTTTGTTAGTTTTTTCTTTTATTTCCTTCTTTATTTTTTGGTTTAAATCATCTTCATTTTTATTTTCATTATCATCTTCATCCTCATTAAGCTTGGCATTTGCCGATTTTTCAGCTTGCTTTTGCTCGGCATTTGCTCTGCGTTTGCTGGCGGCTTTGGTTGCTATTGCTCGCCGTTTTTCACAAACCGCATCATATTTTGAGAAATTGTCTTTAATGCTCTCGGCCATAAAATCATAGGCTTTGCTGATTTCTTGAGATACGGGTTTCATGGGTTCACCATACAAAACCATTTCACACAGAGCAGTCATTAACTCTCCACGCTGTTTTAAGTTAAGATGATTGGACAAGGCCAAAAACTCCGGTGCGAACACGATAAAACTTTTCTTTTTATCCATTTTGACCTCCTAAACTTTTCTTGATACGCTGTATGCCTTGAACCCATTTCAATGCCAACTTTGCCCTTTGAACCTCGCGGTTGATTTCTTTTTCCAAACAGTTGAGTTGTTTTTCTTCCAACTCTAAAAGGGCTAAAACCGGCACTCATCGGATTGTCTCAAAGATAGGTTTGTTCTTTGTGTATTGCATAAAAACCTCCGTTAAAATTGTCTTACGCAAAGAACAAGTCAAAATTGAAAAAAATCGTTCTCACTTTTTTTATTTTTTTGTAAACCGCAGTTTGGGCGAGATAATCGGTAAGGTAATTGAGTTGCGAAACAGGACATGCAGAGAAATCAAGAAAACTTTTGTTTTACAATAAGCTGGCAAATGGTAACTAAAAATAGAGAGGTTTTCAACAAAAGTATAGATTTGGGCGTTTTTTCTGCAAAAGAACTGAAAAACACTTTCGATGATTTCCAACGCAGTTACCAGCGCACTTGGCAAATCGGCGCGGAATAAAGGGCTTGTTGATAAGGATTTAAAACGAAAAAAGAGGAAGTATAAACTTCCTCTTTTCAAATTGGTGATGCTTAACTCACGCTTTACGAGCTATTTTATAAATTATCTATATTTTGTTGCAATTCATTTATAAATTTTGAAACATGCCTCCCATCACAAACAGCATGATGTGCCAAAACAGAAAAAGGAAGTATTGTTTTGCCGTTTTCTTCAATATATTTGCCCATAGTAAAAATAGGCATCAAGTAGTCATAACCTTGCTTCAAGTTTAAATTGAATGAAGAAAAATGAAGCCATGGTAGCATAGATACATAAAAAATATTAGGAGGACAATTCGGTTTGGCTTCATATTTCATTATATTGCCATATTTATTAACATCAGAATTATAATTCCGGCAAAAAGTCTCAAAATCAGGATCATATTCACTCCAAATTCCTGAAAAAGTTTCCGTTTCTTTGTGAAAAATCGTATATGCCGGATGAACAATATCAAAAAAACCTAAAATTCCATCATCATCAAACATTGTTCGAAATTCTTCATGTTTATTAACAAGTCTAGCCAATAAATACAGCATTGCTGGGTAAAGTTTTAAACTTTTATTCCTGAGATTGGAAATATCTAAATTAACCGTTATACTAAACGTTGTGGGTACATTGCTATAAAATTGTTCAAAATATTCTTTACGTTCTCGCTGTTCCATATTGATTGGAGTAAATACCATACTTATTTCCTTAATTTATATCTTTTAATTTAATGAATATTATATTTACAGAAAACAATCTAAGCAATATTTTTTTGATTTATCAAAAAAAATTTTTATTCAATAGTCCTTTGAAAAATAAAGGATTATCATCAAACGAGTTCGGAAAATTCTCCCAAAATGACATTTTCAAATTTACAACATTCGAACTCGATTAAGTGCTTGATTTATAAAAGAAAAACGGCAGTTTTTGTACCTGCCGTTTGAAATGGTGATCCCAACGAGATTGTCCGCGACATTGCTTCGCAATGCTTGTTCCTCTGCGCTCATTCGCAATTGCTCACCGGCGTTCTCCCACCCGCCTTTCGCTTGTAGTCAAACTCGTCTCTACGAGTTCGTATCTCGGGGATGACTATAATACAAAAACACCCTCCACAAGGGAGGGTGTTTTTGTATTGGTGATAGTTCCGCAATGAATTTCGAACTTTTGCTTACCCCTGAATATCATGAAGCAACAATGCAGACATATCAGTTAGCCAAAGTATTCATGCAAAGCAATCAAGAATATCAACATTTGTGCCAACCGAGGAATTTACCGTTATTATCAAATTTGCATTCATAATGAAATCTGTCTTCACGCTCTGCAAAAAAGACGAAATCTTTAATCGCTTTTGCTTTTAGTAGGTCAGGATAAACCACTGGTGTGAATCTCGCCTCATATCCACCCGTTTTGAACTCAATCAGAAATGGCTTTAGCTCTTTACAAAAACGTTTAAAGAATGCATCAATTGACCCAAAGGGTTTGCGAAAATTACATTCACACCATTTATTTGCGTTATTTTGAGCGTTTTCCCAAAATTTCATAATTTCAGTTACCACACCATTCTTAGCGGATTTGAAATTTACTATTATCTTCTCATCAATGCCATTTAGTTCAATAATAAAGTTCCGCTTTTTAGTGTCAATAGATGCTTTTATTGCCCAACCACTATTTTCAATTTTGGATGTTGCAAAATATTCTGGTTTTAATACATCAATATTGTAGCGAGTAAATTGGTCACATAATTCAATCCAACGAGAACGGTCGCTATACGTTTGTCCTTGCCTTGCGATTGTTTTAATTTTAATAATCCCCATATTTTCTAAGGCCTGCATTTCCTCATATATATCAAAGTTGCTAAAATTAGTATCTGAGGTTAGTAATTGAATTTTATCAGCCCGTATTAGCAAATTTTGATAAATCATATTATCTTCAATTACTTGTTGAATAAATGTCCTAATCGTATTTCTCATGGCAGTTCCTTTCAGTTGCCACTGGCATTATCGCTTGTATACTTTTAGGATATCAAAAACACAACTTGAAACATTAAATAAAAGCATAGAACTAGAGCTAAGAAAAACATAATATCTTAATAACATGTATTAAAATATTTAATAAGAGTTAAATATAAAATATGAGTTTTTCAATTAGATAAATGCAAATTTTATAAAGTTTATAAGGGAAATTTTATTATTAATAAATTTATATACACATTAAACATGTATTATATTTTGTATTAAGGGTTATCGTTTGCGATTACTCAGCCCAATTATGCTCTTTTTTATGTCGTCTGACCGTATTTGTATTAGACTTCCGACTAAGTAATTCTTTCTCTTTATCTGTAAATTCTTTCAAAATAGGCTCGATTTCCTTAAATCCAAATTTTTTTATTGCTTTGGAAGGAATTGATATAAATTGAATTGGGGATTCAGCATGTTTGCCTTTCTCTTTTCCAAGGATATTTTCTACATATAAAGCGTAGCCAATAATTTCAGAGGTTAAACTATAGCATTTTTCTTCGGTAAAAGAGGCTAAGACGTTTTTAACTGTGTTTGAAATTAAATCATTTGCCGACGATAAATTTTCAATGTTTATTATGTTATGGGTTATTAGAGTGTGGATATATCCAAAAATAATATGACTTCTAGAGAGGTAATGGCTCAAAGCTTCATTAATATTAGTCATTCCCCAACCGGATATTGAAAATAAACTTTCAGAACCTTGTATAGTCAAACTTAGTCTATGTACCATTTCTTTCGCTTTATTACGAGAGAATTTATTTCGGCAGTAAGTATATAATCGTAATAAATTTAGCACAAAAAAATACGTTATTAAAAGTGGTGAAGTTTCTTCTTTTATAATATTTTTTATATTCTCGTACGTGTACCCATATATTAGTGATTGGGCACCTCCATTTGTAATATAAGATTCGTACTCGCATTTATAAATATCAAATAGCTCTTTAGAACATTTCTGCTTTTTTGCAACTTTAGAACGGTACATAAGAGAGTTAAGAGAATCTTCTTTGTCATCGGCGATACTGTTCATTAAGTCAAAAGAAACCATCGCCTTATATTTTTTTAACTTTTCTTCATCCTCAATAGCAAATATATATGGAATAAGGTGAAACAATATGTTTTCTATTGCACATTCTTTTGATTTTTCAGATATTCTATGATTCAAATAGGGAAATGTAATTTCGCGTACCATATTTACCTCTTCTGCTATTTGCTACATATTGAAGTTTAGAAATAAATGTAGTAGTTAAAACTTTAAATATAGTTTACGAAGATGTGTTAATCTTGAAAATTGTCAATATGCTGAAAACGTCACTCGTACGCACATAGGTTGTTTAAAATCGCATAATTTATCAATTTTAATACAAACTGCCGCATATGGTCAAAAAATGCAGTTTATTTCTAATATGTTATTAAAAGAAATCAACTAAGGTATTATTTGTTCAAAGGAGATACAAGCGAGGCGGATAAAAGCAGAAAAATTAATAAGCATACTGTTCTTTTCAATTTTCATTCCAGACTTTATTATAAATTTTCCCCCAACCTTCATTATGGCTTGCTCCGTCCACTTCAATAATTAAATCATCATTATCGACAAATTCACGAATCAAAATCGGTGGCATAACCTTGTCATGATTGCCGACATAATGAATTTGCGGAAGTTCGGCAAACTGTTTGTGATAGCTTTCCAAATTCATCGCCTCATTAAGCGGCGGCAGGTTGTGATATTGCGTCCATGCCAAGTGGTCGAGATTTCCGGCAATGGTTATAATTTTTTTGACATTCAACCCCCTTTTTGCGGTTGCAACCAATCCTGCAACTTGTGCCCCTCCCGAAAAACCAACCAAAACAACTGGATTATTACCGGCAATTTGTCTTATCGTTTCATATTCGGCATTAATAATTTCAGGAGCAAATCGTGCGGTTGTCCAATGTCGTTTTGAACAAATAGGACTTTTAATATATTGACAGGGACGTGCGATATAAACAACATTCGGACTTTTATCACCGAAAGCCAATTCACGAACTAATGTTCCGCGAGGTGTCGGGTCTTGTGTTGCTTTACCATGACTATTAAAAGCATAACCATCACCCTCAATATAAATCTTGTACACACCTTGCGGATTGGTTATCTTCTGCCATGTTACAATCGTAAAGTTCCGTGTTTCAACTTCTTTATAAACATAGTCGGAGGGGACTGTTATTGAGGAACAGTTTGTCAAAAGCAACAGCGCCGCAAATATTTTCATTAAAGTCTTCATAACGTTAACCATACCCCCTAATATTTTAAACCACAATAATATTTTAACTCTATATCTGTTTTTACGGTATTTTTCGCACGCATACGCATAAATCGCTTAAACCGCATAATTTATCATTTTTAATCAAAACTGCCGCGTATCATCAAAAAATGTGGTTTTATATGGTGAAATATTTTATTTTTTAATTGCAAATCAACCACACTCCCGATAACATACAGTCAGGCACGAAGTTTGCTTTGTGTTTAGTACCTTGAGTGGTACGGAGCTTTCATCGGCTTTTATTAGCTACGGTGTTAGGATATAGCATCGTCATATTGTCAGCTATTCATCATAGCTGGCAGTAAATATATCCCCGATTCATAGTTATCTATGGTCGGGGAGCTTTTGACGTATGTTCAGGAACCATATAACTATCTCTGAAAAAATATGGCTCTAAAGGTTAAAGGAATCATTTTAGCTAATATGATTGATGAACTCTCCGACCACCTTATAAAACAGGTGGTTTTCTTTTAATTGCAATTAAAGAAAAGGAAGTTTAATCATATGAAAAAAAATTTACTCATAACAACCGCATTAGTTGCCGTTCTAAGTACAACTAGCGCTTATGCGGAATCACTCCCGAGTGATGCGTCAAATTTAACAACAGGTAAATATGTTGTTGAAGATACTGGTCAGGAAAATATCCATAACGGAAATATCAAACTCTCGGAAGAGGCTTCTTTAGAAGTAAATACCTATGTCGATATCGATGCCGAGCAGGATAAGGTCACCGATACAAGCCATATTTTTAACGTACAAGGAAATTTGGAAGTCGGCGATGCTACTAATGGCGGCGGTAGTTTATCGGTAAAACGCGATGATGACAAAAAGCCGTTTATGAGCGTCAACGGGAATCTGACTGTCAATAACGGCGCCTCTGTTGATATGTCCAGCAACAGTGACTATTTCTCAACTATAACTGTTAGCGAAAATGCCGATATTAAAGGCGGCAATGTTAAGATGAATAATGCTGAAATCTTTGTCAGAAAGGGTTTGAGCATTACCGGAGGCAACCTTGAATTACAGAACAACGGTGGTTTGTATTTGCCGGAAGAGACTTCCAGTAATGTGACTATCAGCGGCGGCAAAATCACGATGAACGGCAACACGGAAATAGACACTTCCAAAGGCGATATTACCATCAGTGGCGGTGAAATTAATTTGAAAGATGCCAGTTCTATTAAAACCCGTGGCGGCAATATTAATATTTCAGATGGGACGATTACCACTTCATATACCGGTAACGGAGACGGAGAAGTTATGTCTCTTATTGCCAACGGAAACGTTGAAATCAGTGGTGGAACGGTTAATTTGAATTCAACAACCATGGCTGCATTTGGCGGAAAAATGAATATTACCGGCGGAAATATTACATTAAAAGGAACTTCAACCAATGAGGCGTCTTTATGGTCTGCGGCCGGTGATTTAGATATTTCCGGAGCTGATACCGTTATCAATATGCAAGGCCATGCGGATATGGATAGCATTGATGACCGCCTTAATGTTGGAACACATACGAAAAATAATATTAATATTACAGATGCAACTATTAATATTTCCGGTACGGAAAACGAAATCGGCGCCGAAGGCTCTATTAATTTGAATAATGCAACATTGAATGTTGCCGATGCCGGGGAGGTTTTGGTTTCAAATTCGGCTGATAAGAAACAAGGAACATTAAACCTTAATGGCGGTCTGATTAACTTAGGCGGTACAATTAATGGTAACGTTAATGGAAATGGCAATCTCTGTTTCAGAAACGCTGCCGCTACTGTCAGCGGTAACGTCTCCGGTTCTAATCTGGCTTTTGAGACTGACCATTCTTTAAGTAAGGCGGTTTCAGGTACAATCGGCGATTTGGCTTCTCTGAGTGTTAATAAAGGCACATTGACCTATGATAAGCAAACCGGTACAATCGGTAATTTGAATGTTGCCGGCGGTTTGGATATTGGTACAAATACCGTCAATGCAACAGCCGTTGATTTTAAAGATAATTCAAAACTAGCCCTGCGTGTAGCTGCGGCTGATAATTACGGTAAAATCAATGCTGACAATATTACCATCGGCGATAAAACAACAATGAATGTCACTTTGGATAATGGTGTCGTTGGTAACGGTAAAACTTCTGAATTTAAATTCTTAAACGGTACGGTTAATGGTGATTTTACAAATAAAATTGCTGAAAATAACCGTTATGCGATTGAATGGACAGAGGATGGTTCTTTGAATATTACCGGAACAGCGACGGCATCTGATGTTGTTAATGAAGCCGGTGGTTCTACGAATAATGCCAAAACAGCGGAGGCCTGGGACAGTTTGACATCTTCATCAACGGCAAGTGCCGGAGCTAAAGCAGTTGCTTCGGTTCTGAATGATTTATCGCAGAATAATGAACAGGCTTATGTTGAGGCTTTGACCGCGGTGGCTCCTGAAGTTGCACCGATGGTTCAAAAAACACAGACTGAAACGGCTAATCAGGTATTCGGGGCTGTATCAACTCGTTTAACCGGTGGTTCGGTTTCAACCGGCGGCGAGGGTATGTCTTCCGGCGATAACATTTTTGAACGCGCAGCGATGTGGGTTCAGGGCTTGTTTAATCATTCCAAACTTGATGATACGTCCAAAGCCAAAGGTTTTGATGCCGATACCAACGGTATTGCTTTCGGTTTTGAGAAGTTTGTGACCGATGATGTTAAAGCCGGTATCGGTTATGCTTACAGTAATACTGATATTGACGGCTTTAAGCGTGATACAGATGTTGATACTCATACCGCTATTTTGTATGGTGAATACAAACCGTCAAATTGGTATGTAAATGGTATTGCGACTTATGGTTGGTCTGATTATGACGAAAGCAAGAACGTTGCCGGTATCAAAGTTAATGCTGACTATGATGTTGAAACGTTTGGTTTGCAGGCGATGACCGGTTATGATATGAACATTAAAGGTATCAATGTTACGCCGGAAACCGGTTTGCGCTATGTCCATATTAAGCAGGATGCTTATAAAGACTCTGCTGACCAGCGCGTATCTGCCAATGACAGCGATATTTTGACCGGTGTTATCGGTGCCAAAGTCAGCAAGTCTTGGGAATTGTCTAATGGTATGACTGTCAAACCGGAAGCCCGCATTGCCGCGACTTATGACCTGTTTAACGATGATGTTAATTCGGTTGTTACGTTGGCGAATGGTTCGGCTTATACCGTTGATGGTGAAGCTCTTGACCGTTTCGGAATGGAATTTGGGGCTGGTGTAACTGCGGAAGTCAACGATAATGTCGAACTCTCGCTTGGTTATGAAGGCAAATTCCGTGAGGACTACCAAGACCATACCGGATTGATTAATGCTAAATATAAGTTTTAATAATTAGCTAACCGGTATAAAATGCTCTGTTACTTATTGGTTGCAGAGCATTTTTTATTGTCAATACTGGCTTTGATGAATTGATGTTTGTGGTTGGGGCTATTAGGGCAAGTACCACCCTTTGGAGCTAGTTCCTTATGACCGCACCACTGACAAATAAAGCCTTGACGATGGATTAAGTCCTTTTTTAGCCTTTCTAAAATTTCACGAATAGCTTTGACATCGTCTTTTTTCATTTTTTTGAGCTCCTAAAATTGATTATTGTTTATATAATAAAATTATTTAAGCATTTGATTTTTCAGTATTTTACTTGATTTTACTGTTGCAATTTGCGGTAGAGTATGTTATAATATATTATATTTGAAATTGATTCGATTCGTTTTCATTTCAAATATAAATCACCGACATATTAGCCTGTATGGTCTGCTTTTTTCATCAGAGCGGATAAGGTTTTATATGTTTGAAAGTGAGGGGTGATATGCTGTACATTACAAACATCAAAAATAAGTTTTGTAGGGCATATCACTTACCCAAATCCGCAACTATTCAGAGCCTTTGTTAATTACCTTGGCTCTTTTTTTATTTTAAAGGAGTAAAAATATGAATGTTGAAAAAATAAAACAGCTGAACGACACATTCCGCAAAACATTCTGTGGCGGACGCGTTGTTTTAACCGTAGGTATTCAATCAATGCCTACTGATGACCGAAGTGAGCTTTTGAAACAAGTTCAGGAGTTCGATAAATTTACCGAAGACAACGACCCCTACGGGGAACATGATTTTGGGGCAATAAGTTTCAAAAACGATACATACTTCTGGAAAATCGACTATTACGATACCGATTATAATTATTTAAGCCCCGACGCAAGCGACTCCAATGTCACAAACCGTGTCTTAACAATTATGCGGGGAGACGAATATTGAGTAACCCGAATTACAAATGTCAGGGAGATACCGACAACTTATGCGGCATTTATGCCAGCCTAAATAGTATTATCAAAGCAACCGATGGTGTGATGACAATTAGTCAGACCAGAGCGAGAACCCTTTTCGGGGAAATTATCAGCCATTTACACCGTCGGAGGCTATTATATAAAATTCACCAACATGGGACGAATGTGCAACAGCTTAACGAATATTTGACCTTACTTGAAGACAAACTCGCCGAAAAAATAAATATACATCATTATTTCCCTTTTTCAGAAAGAACCAGAACTAAAACAGTTATCAAACGACTTACTGATATGTCTTCTGAAAAACACATCGCGGTAATTTTGCCTTTAGAGGGAAAATACTATCACTGGAGCCTGCTCGATAAAGTAGTCGGTAATCGCATTTATTTAATTGATTCTAATCATCTTAAATATATTAATATTGATAAAATTCCCGATATTCACCAGATGTGTCCCGAAGAAGTATGCATCGTTGTTGCCGATACGGAGGCTGTATAAATGAAGTATACCGTGCTTTCACAGATGATTTTGTGTGTAAACAAAGTCAAAAACCGCATTTATTGCACACCTGTAAACGCAAGTTATAAATTTCAATTTCACATAAAGGAGCAAAAAATATGATTTTTAACTATATCCGTGTTTCAACTACCGACCAAAACACCGAACGACAACTTTTAGATATTCCGTGCGACCGAGCTTATATTGAAAAAATCAGCGGCAAAAATACCGACCGCCCTGAATTACAGGCTATGTTATTAAATATTCGTTCCGGCGACATTTTAAATATTCACGAAATGAGTCGTTTGGCTCGTAATACTCGGGATTTGCTGAACCTTGTAGAGGAAATTACAGCCAAAGGAGCGACTATAGTCTTTTATAAAGAAAATTTGACCTTCAAAGGCGATGGAAAGCAAGACCCTTATCAGAAAATGATGATGACGATGTTAGGAGCCGTTGCGGAGCTTGAACGTAATTTAATCCTTGAACGCCAACGAGAGGGTATAGCTCTTGCCAAACTTCACGGCAAATATAAAGGCGGTCAGCCTAAACTAACCGCCCAACAAGTCGAAGAAATAAAAGCCCTTGTTAATAATCGCACACCAATAACGCAAATTGCCAGACAATATAACATCAGCCGTCGTACTGTATATAACTACCTATGAAAAAAGGCGGTCAACCCATAAGCCAACCACCCAACAATTAATTCCCATTTTTAATGTCGCTAATAATATTGCGTAAAATTTCTTTTCCTTTTCCCCCTGCAAAAGCTAAATCATATATTCTAAAACGTTTGAGATGAATAAAGTTAGCATAAACAGCCTTGTACGTCATATTGGTGTTTTTGAGGCCAATCGTTAAATTTCTCCTCATAAATGTTCTTTTTCCGCCAAATAATGCTTTGAAACTGTACTGTATTGCAGATTCTAAATCATATTGAGGTCTGACGACAAAGGGCCTAATTCTACTTTGAGGGAAGTATTTTTTTATACGTTTCGATAGTTTCCCTTTTTCCCATCTAGTTAAAGTTCTGAAAAAAATTCCGTGAATATGTGGTGTCATCAGAGTACCATCTTGCTGGAATGATATCCGAGGAAATTCATCTAAAGCAACATTAGCGATATAATCATATCCTTTAAAAATCTTTTTTATTTTCTTTTGAAATGACTTGTGTTGGAAATTCCAATTATCCTGCCCAAAATTATATTTATCGACAACAACAGTAAACATAGAGATATTGTTATTACCGATAACTGGTTCCAAGTATGAATAAGCAACATCTGAAAAGTTTTTGAGAGCTAGAGGTTGCATCATTCCAAATCCAGTTCGACTATTAACATACCTTATTAATCGGCTCTTTACATAAACATCTTTAACATACAAATCAATTGCTCTTGTCACTTTTCTGAGTTGCAAATTTGCATTTTGTTCAAATCTTTCTGAAAAAGTTTTCATTTTAATTTATTCCTTAATTGACTGATTTAACTGCATTATGTTTAAAATATGGTTGTATACATACATTTGCAGTTTTCGCAAAAACGTTGTAATACAACGTTTTTCAAAAAAAGGGGAACAGTTTAAATTGTCCCCCTTTCTATTATTGTAATTTAAAAAACTCGAAATCATCCAGCTTTTTAATTAAAGCAACATCTGTGCTTTTGAATGCTTCACCCTCTGTAACCCAGATGACGTAACTTTCATCTTCAATTTTATTATTTTTCAAAAAGTTAACGATTTTAGTGCTCAAATAAGGTTTGGCTGAATTAGATGAAGAGGCTTTATGATTTTCTTCTGTATCATCATCACTTTCATCGTCATCATCTTCGTCAAGGTCATCATTCTCTTCAGATGTTTCATTGCTAAAGTCAAATTCCAATTGGTTTTCATTATTCTCTTCTTCCTCTTCTTCAGATTGCTCTTTTGAACGAGGATTGGCAAAATAATCAATCCCAAATTTTTTCAACTCTTCGTTAGCTCTTTTAACATCATATTGAAGCTCATCAAAGTGTTTCAAGACTCTAACATAAGTTCTGATTCTTGCTTTTATGTGTTCATCATCACAGTCACTTGAAACGTTCATGGCTAACATTAATACCATTTTCATTGGTTTTGAAGCTGAGTATTTAATATTTGCCTTTTTACATCGCTTTTTAATGACTTTCTCGTTGTAATGAAGACAAACGTCATAACACCCAATGATGGCCTGGCGTATGTGTTTACGTCCTTTTAACTCAAATTTTCCAAAAGATGCGAAATCTTTTTTTGCTATGTTGAGTTTTTCAACGATTTCGTCTTTATTATAAGATTCAAGAAACATTTTGTATTTCCTTTATTTCTTTGTCTGCATAATAAAGAGTGAGAAAAAGTTTCAATAACTGCTCATAAATAGCCAAAGCCTCATCATCAGATAAAACTTCATTTGGATACCATGATTTAATTACATCTTCTTTTCTCATAGCTTCACAATTTAGACAAAATTGATACACAGCCAATTGGCTGGAAAGACAATTCATTTGCCTTACAATATGAACAATAGCGTAAACATCGTTAGTTTGGAAATTGTTAGTTTCTAAGGGTTTTGTGTGATTGATAGAAACATCCAACGATATTGTAACAATCATTAGAAAAAGCTAACAATCGTTATTGGAAACAAATAAATTGCTTGTTTTGTCTAAAATCACATAATATTATTATTTTTAACAATTGGAGATTTGAAAATGATAAAAAATGCAGTTTTATTAAGGCGAGTATCGACCGTTATGCAGGAGCGTGATGGTAATTCACTTCAAAATCAATCAGAAATGCTAACTCAATACTGTGAACGAAAAGAGATGACTATCATTAAAGACGCAGAAATAGTCGAGAGCAGTACCAGAGGCGAACGTAAAAAATTTATGGAAGTCATAAAGTTCTGCCAACAACAACGCGGTGGTGTTGCTTTAGTATGTTTGAAGACTGACAGACTGTTTCGAAACTTCAAGAATTATACATTGATTGATGAAATGCGAAAAAGCGGACAGCTTGAGCTTCACCTGATTCAAGAAAACTTAGTGTTAAATAAAGATTCCAAAGCCGGTGACTTAACCATACTCGGTTTAAATGTCGTTATGGCTCAAAACTATGCTCTTAGCTTACGAGATAATGTGGTTTACGGTATGGATTATTCTGTCAATCAAGGACGGTGTATGTCGAAAGCTCCAGCAGGCTATTTAAATATAAGAACACCGGACGGAAAAGCCGCTGTAATTATTGACAATGAACGAGCTCCAATTATTCAGAAACTTTTTGAAGAATACGCAACAGGGCTTTATTCGGTTAAGGACATGATGAAAAAATGCAAAGAATGGGGGCTTGTCAGTCGGTTTTCCGGTAAACCGTTTGATACAAGCACAATTCACCGCATATTAAATAACAAATTCTACATTGGGGAAATGCTGTATAAAGACCAATGGCACAAGCACAATTACGAAACATTGATTGCACCTGCTTTGTTCAAAACTTGTCAGGATATTATGCACGGTCGCAAACCAGAAGAACCTAAACATTTCAAAACCACCGAAAAGCCCTTTATCTTTCGAGGACTGATAACTTGTGGAGAATGCGGTTGTATGGTTAGTAGCTACCGCAAAACGAAACCTAGCGGTAGAGAATATGTTTATCTGAAATGTTCGCATTTCAAGGGAAACTGTAACAATCCGCAAGTTAATGAAAACGTTGTTTTACAACAAATTGAAGACGAATTGAAAAACTTGTCCGTACCGCAAGAGATAATGGGCTATCTTAAAGCTGATATGGAGAAAATCATAAATCGACAGAATGAAGCCCATAACCGTGAAGTCAAAGCCATTCGCAAGAAATACGATGACTGTCAGGATAAAATTAAACGTCTGCGGTCATTACTGCTTGAGGGATATATTACACCGGAAGAATACCGTGACATGAATGAAGACCTTAAAAATGAGCAGTACGAACTAGAGGGGAAATCAGAATTGTTGACAGAAGCTGATGAAAAGTTTTCAATCGCAGTCGCGACAATACTTTCCTTGGGCAATAATGCGTATAAAATCTTTCAGAGTTCGAAAGTAGAAACAAAAAGAGAGATTTTGCACATCTTACTTTCGAACTTGAAATTGCAAGACCGTAAAATCTCTTATACCTTTAGAAAACCTTACGATTACATCAAGTCTTTAAATAAAAAAATACCCTCAAAAACTGAGGGTATCGCAATTGGTGATGCTTAACTCACGGTTTCCGAGCTAAAAGTAATAAATCAAATAATATATTTGTTGCTAAACAATTTTATTAACAATAGTATGATAATAAATTAAATACTGATTGAGGTTGTTTATGTGTAATGAATGTTTAGTTTATCCGGCATTACAAAAATTTTATAATGCTCTGGACATCATTGATAAAATTGATTGCAAAAAATATATATTTGAAACAATTCCTCAGCTTGATGCTTTTTTCTCAGAAATGAGAAATATTACATTTGTCTTACAAAAAAGCTTTAATACTCCTGAACTAAAAATAGATTATGAACAAATTAGAGATAAATTCTTTAACAATAGTACTATGAATTGGTTCAAAAATACTAGAAATGAAATATCAAAACAACATCCATTCAAACTGGAAAAGGCCTTAGAAATAGAATATTATCTACCAAATTTTTCTATAAAAGCAACAAACTCTAGGCTAACGATAGACAACGATTATAACTTTCTCGATCTATACCAAAGTTTAAAAAACTTTTTAGATACTCATTATTCGAATAGCGTTGAAGTTTTTTTAAGTACAAACATAACATTTTTAGAAAATGGAGAAGAAGTTAATGTTTATTCCATAATTCGAGATGGAATAGATATAATGAATTCCTTTATACAGGAGCTCATCTCTAAATATCCCTGTAATTGTGTCAAATGTATGAGATTACAAAATTCAATTAAATCTCTCATTGAGAATATAAACATTAAACAATTAACATTTTCCTCAGATTTATATTATGCCGATAAAGAATTATCTATTGGAAGTGAAATTTATACTTTCTTAGATCCGAAACATTCTCTATTGACTCCTGCAATGCCATTAAAAAACAGCATTTGGGATATGAACAACTCACTAAATTGCGACTTGAATTTGTTAAGAGTTTTTTCTTATCACCATATAGTTCTTGCACGAATACAGAGAACCCAATCTTCAGATAGTGAGCTAATGCCCGTATTTTTAATAATCTATAAAAATAATACATACTCATTTTATGGTCCAATTACTGGTACAAATAAATCCACATTTTACAGAGCTATTAGCAATATTTGTAAGATTATTACAAATAATCAAGTTAAAGCTGTTTTAATGCTTTCAGAAGCGTACTTCTATAAAGATAAAGATTTAACTAAATTACAAAATATGAAATATAAAGATAGAATAAAAGAAGCTTCTGGGGTTAATATATTATTTTCACTGGTTTCAAAACAAATGAAAAAAATATGTAATATAACAATAGATTATGAAAATCTGTTTAATGATGAGTACATATATAAAAACATTAAAGACATTGAAATGTGTAATCCTGAAGACCATACAGCATATCCTATTTTTCAAGCCCTACATTCATAACCTATTCCTCTCGACTTTATACATCTGTACCTTCTCGGCCATGGTTTCATATTCCTTGATGTCGGATTTATCAAAATCAAACCAGGTACTGGCATTTTTGAGGTTAACCAGCTTGTCAAAAGGCTTTTGCAGTTCATAAATCAGTTTCTGCCCGTCAAGATAACATTCTGAGAGCATAAGACTTAACAATTTATTTTGCTGAGTAGGATTTGCCTTTTTCATAACATCGGAAACAGTTGCCGCAATATCTAAAATTTCATTAACAGTTACTTGAATATCTTTGCTTATATCGGCATATTTTTCAGCTGTTCGTTGTAGTTCTTCTCTCTTGGTGGCGATAATGGCTTTTTCTTCCTGCCATTCCTCTCTGGTTATATCGCCCTCAAAAAATGAATCCTTAACCCGTCTTTCTTTAGCTTCAAGATTGTTTAGTTCTACGGTAATTTTGCGTTTTACAATGGTATTGGCGTCGGATTCTTCAAGCAATTTTTTTTGAACACATTTTTTCAGAGGTTCTAAAATATTCTTGCTCAGCCTTATTTTGCTAAAAACTTCATCATCTAATTGTTGTAATAAAAGGTTTTCGCTAACCAGCCCTTGATGACAATTCCCTTTTGTATGAGCACAGCGTAAATATGTATAAGTTCTGCCGCTTTTCTTCTTATGTGTTTCAGAACTAATGGTGTTGCCGCATTCCGCACATTTTACCAACCCGCGAAACACAAACGGAATCTTGGCATATTCTTGCGTTATTGTATGTATTTTACCACCGGAACGGATTTCTTGAACTTTGTCATATAATGATTTTGAAATAAGAGGTTCATAAGCGTGTGGCATTTTTTCACCCCGAATAACCATTTCACCATAATAAAACGGATTTTTTAACATTGCATATATGGTTTCTCGTCCTAATGGTTTATTTGTCTTAGAGTGAGAAGAGCATAAATTCATTTCTTCAGCAAAATTTTGTAAGCTTTTGATAGAGTATAATCCGGTAGCATACATCTCAAACATCTTTTTAACCAAAGGTGCACGTTCTGAATCAACAATAATGTCTTTGTTAACATTCAAATAGCCGACAGGAGCCTTTGTCTGATATTTTCCAATCGACCAGTTGTAATTCATACCTCTGTTAACATTATCACGCAGATTTGCCACATACATTTTACCTGATAAAATACCCATATCCCAACGCATAATATCAGAAGACGGACTATTTTTAGTGAGAATTAACCCTTCTTTGCAAAAATGCAGATCGGTTTTATCATCCAACAAAATCTCTTCAACTTCCACACATTCATTAAAACGTCTTTGAAAACGGTCAATACAATGAACAACGATAGCGGTTTTCTTCTTCTGTTTCCTGACAAAATCTAACATTTCATTGAATTTTGTGCGGTTGCCGTTAGTAGAACTTTCAATTGCTCTGTATTTTTGAACAATGGGTAAACCTATTTTATTACAATAATCTTCCATTGCTTCTTTTTGAGCCTTTAGAGAAGCACCTGGTTCTTGTTCCTTAGTAGATACTCGCGCAAATATGACAGCTTGAACGCATGGTGCCGCTTTTGCATATCTGTATTTCTTTGCCATTTTTAACTACTCCATTGATTTAACACAATATTATTATGTCGCGTTAATTTGGGAATGTACGCAAAAAAATGCACTTTTAGGCAACTTTTTTACTAATATTTTACTGATTTTTCAGAAGGTTAGCTTTTATGTTTTCTTGCATCTGAGATATATAAATCTTATCTGCTATATATTGTAATTTATCCTTAGGTATATCTTGGATATTATGGTATTGATAAGCTAAGATTACCATATTAAGTCTGGCGATTTCAGAAGTTGGTGTTTGAGAGTTATATATCAAATGTTCTCTACAAAAATGCAAACTAACTTTTCTTGTTTTAACCAAATTACCAAACAATTCTAACATTTTTGTATCTGGCAGTAAGTCATTAACACTATAAGCTACTATATTTATATGTTTGTTTGGGAGGGCCTTAACATCTTCATATAGATTTTTGATATAACGGGTATCTTTACGTTTTGCACAAATAGAATATTCTTTAATTATAGATAGCTTATGGTTACTACAATAGTTTACTAAGTTATCAATTTTAGTATCAAGATTAGAATGTTGGGATGCTACTCTTGCATAAATAATTGCTTGAGTCATTTTATATACTCCTTTTTATGGTTAAAATTAAAAACAATTTTGTAATGTCGTGTTTGAAAACAAATGTAAAACAGATTTTAAAAATATTTTTTATCTATTTTTCAAAATGTTAACCTGATTTACAAAATAAATGAGGTTATGAAGAAAAGTTCTTGTCATCAACGACAAATTCTTTTGCGTCCGTGGTTTCACCTTCCATAACGGCTTTCACGGCTATTGTATAAAAATCAATCAGGTTGTTTGTCATTTCGTTTAATTCAATATCCGTAACGTCGGGATAAAGAATTGATAACTCTTTTTTGAGTTGGTTATATGTATTTGTCATACATCATAGAAGTATGACTCAAGCTATTTTCTACTAAATTTTTTGAGATGAATTTTCCAAATAGTAAATGTTTCAACTTTTGACATAACTATGTTAAAGGTTATATCATTCTTCTAAGCTAATAAACACAATTCCTTATATATCTATGTAATGTAATCCAAGAGCAGCCCATCAGACGGGCGATTTCAGCTTTAGAAACATTTTTATCCAGCAATTCTATTATTTTGTTGTGCTTGCTTTTAAGTTTCTGATAAGAAAAGCCGTGGCGGCCGGGCGATGTAGGACGGATTTTGCGGACATTCAAAATAAAAAAGAATGTGGAGGTAACAGACAATGGCAAAGACAATTTTTGAGGAAATGGGCGGCAAATACGAAAGGCAAGGCGATTATTTAATACCGTGCTTAACTGTACCCGCCGAAGAAGAACAGCCGATAGGCATCTGGGGACAGCGGCATTTGGATTATCTGAAGCATCACTGCAAAGTTACATACACCAATCTTCTTACAAGCGGCAGACTTAACGCTTACCTTGCCGACATTGACAGACAGGCACAGGAACGCTTTGAAAGGCTCATAGAGGGTATGAAACAGGCACAGGGCATAACGGAACAGCTAAAG
>CALXYB010000009.1 GCA_944392835.1 uncultured Alphaproteobacteria bacterium
ATCTTGGCTATCTTAATTTTGCAAGGGAAGTGATAACGACCGCGGCAAAAACTAGATACCCAAGGGATAGTCCTCTCTGGACGAAAAAAAGCCCCTTTTTAGAGGGGCTTTTATGGCGTCCCCGAGAGAATGGCTAAGAAAAAATATGATACAGACATCATATTTTTTTCTGCAACATCTTGGCTATCTTAATTTTGCAAGGGAAGTGATAACGACCGCGGCAAAAACTAGATACCCAAGGGATAGTCCTCTCTGGACGAAAAAAAGCCCCTTTTTAGAGGGGCTTTTATGGCGTCCCCGAGAGAATGGCTAAGAAAAAATATGATACAGACATCATATTTTTTTCTGCAACATCTTGGCTATCTTAATTTTGCAAGGGAAGTGATAACGACCGCGGCAAAAACTAGATACCCAAGGGATAGTCCTCTCTGGACGAAAAAAAGCCCCTTTTCAGAGGGGCTTTTATGGCGTCCCCGAGAGAATGGCTAAGAAAAAATATGATACAGACATCATATTTTTTTCTGCAACATCTTGGCTATCTTAATTTTGCAAGGGAAGTGATAACGACCGCGGCAAAAACTAGATACCCAAGGGATAGTCCTCTCTGGACGAAAAAAAGCCCCTTTTCAGAGGGGCTTTTATGGCGTCCCCGAGAGGACTCGAACCTCCTGCCCACAGTTTAGGAAACTGTTGCTCTATCCTGATGAGCTACGGGGACACGCCGCCATTTTTATAGCTTTTTTTCTTGTTTAATGCAATACTTATTTTCCGGCGAGCTTATTCAAAAATTTCTTTTGAATCTCGGCAATTTTCTCCACGCTGTCCACTACCACATATTCGCCTTTGGCGTGCATTCCTTCACCCGTGCCGGAATGCATAATAACGATGGAGCCACGCTCGGCAAAAGCGCGAGAATCCGTTGCCCCGCCGATTTGCTCAAACTCAATTTTTTGCCCCAAAATAGCTTCGGCAAAGTTTTTGTAATCTTGGATGTAAGGATTATTTTCATCCATAACTACCGGCACGCTGGAGGAGGCGATTCTGTAAGTAACGCCGTCCACCATACAAGCCGCCAGATTCTTTTCCAGATTCGCCACGCTTGAGGTCTCAATCAAGCGGAAGTCTAACAAAGCCTCGGCATAGTTTGAGATAACATTTGAAACTTGTCCGCCGTTGATTGTGGCAATATGAACCGTATCAATCCAGGTATTTTCAGGCATCGGCAGATTTTTGGAAAAATAAGGATAAATTTTGCGAATATTGTTTAAGACTGCAAGCAGATTTTCATTGGCATCAATACCTTCCCAAGGAGTTGAACCATGGGCTTCTTTACCGACCGATTCTATCTTAACAAAAACCGGATTCTTACATTTGCTGACGATTCTCAAAATATTTCCGCCGACATCATTATCCAAAACAATCTTAGACTTCATATTAGGATGTGCCTCCAAGAAAGCTTCCGTGCCTTTGCTGCCTTTTTCTTCATCGGAAGAGAGAATAACCCCGAATTTAATATTAAGTTTATTTTGTAGGACGTGGAACATTGAGCTCATCGCCACGGCCGCAAAGGACTTCATATCCAGAGTGCCGCGCCCAAACATTTTACCGTCTTTGATATAAGGTTCAAACATCTTATCTTCGGCTGGCACAACGTCCAAATGTCCCAAGACCAACACGTCAAAATCTTCCGTGTCAACATTGCGTAAGAACAATACGGGGGCAATATTGGGTTTTTCAAAAACATCAACCAAAGCGCCGCTATCGGTAAACATGTCGGATACATATTTGAAACATTTTTTAATCTCGGCAATATTTCCGGTTTCGGTACGAAAACGAATAAGGTCTTGAGCTGTTTTTATAACATCCATCAAAATTCTCCTGTTTGTAACTAACTTATTTTTACGTTTTATTTAATATATTTAGTTATCATAATCTCAAATAAAATAAGAAAAGATTAAAAAGGAAAGAAAATGAAAACGGTTTTTGCAGCCCTGTTTGGTTTGTTGTTGTCCGTAATGCCTGCGCTTGCGCAGGATACTGCGGATGAAAGCGAGAGCGGTTTGGCCGTTCCGCGTATGGTTTCTTTGCGTTCAAACTTAATCAATGCGCGTTCTGGTCCGGGTGCTCGCTATCCCATAGAATGGGTTTATATGCAAAAAGGTGCACCGGTAGAGATAATTGCCGAGTTTGAACTTTGGCGCAAAATCAAGGATTGGCAAGGTTCGGAATCTTGGGTGCATAAGTCTATGCTATCGGGAAAAAGAATGGTAAAAGTAACCACCCCCGGCGAGAACAATTTGTACGAAAAACCGGACTATCAATCAAAGGTCATTGCCAGAGTAGAAGATGAGGTCGTGGGAGAGGTCAAACATTGTGCCGCAGACAATAGCTTTTGCTTGATAAGATTTGCCTCCATTGAAGGCTGGATTCCCAAAAACAATATTTTCGGCGTTTATGATACCGAAAACTTAGATTAATATCTGCCAAAAGCCCCGAAGAAATATCGGGGTTTTTTTGTGCCCAGACGGTGCTTGACAAAATTTCCTAAAAGCCATAAGCTCTCCACCAGAAAAACCTATTAAATAACATATTAAATACTTTATTTTTATGAAGAATTTAAAAAAATCCGAAATCGTGGATTATATTCAGGAGAAGTATAATCCCGAAGCAATGCCTGAAATTTATTTCAAGGAATTGCATGTGTTGAAAGATTTTAGCCTGCGTGGCTTAAAACTTGTTGCTGGAGAGCACCGCAAATTCGGTTGCTACATTTGCCCAAAAGATGAAAGCAAACTAAATGTTTTCATCCCCGGAAAGAGCACGCATTATTCCGTACCCACGGATGTGTTCTTTAAGTTTTCACATCCCTATGAGGTTAATGACATTTTACGGAGCAAAAAACTTTCCCGAAATGCCATAATCTTTAAGATAGGCAAATATGATTATCGTTATGTTCCGGGAATTTGTACCTTCATCCGTACAGACTTCTTTGATAAGGACTATGTGTTGAACAAAGCGGTCAAAAAATATCGTACAGGACGCGAAAATCTGGTCTGCGTTGCCCGAATTTTCGGCAGCGGCGATAACTACAGCGTCTTCTGGGATATCCGCCGTAAGGGCAAAAATCAGGTGTCGCACTTTTTTAAGGTGTTCGCAGGCAAGTTCCAAGAGCATACTTACCCGCAGTTGGATACGCAGATAACCATCGGTGCAAACTCCAAAACTGTTATCTGGAAGGGTATGTTGTTCAAGATGACCAAAGGCAAGCTCACCATTAGTTGACTTTGCTTGAGTATGTAATAAAAAAGGTTCTGATTTCTCAGAACCTTTTTTATTTTCTTATTCACCGCTTTTGATTTTTTCAATCAATTCTTTAACGGTTGGGATTCCGTTCCGATACAACGGGTCTGTCGCAAAACGATAAACCTGATGACCAGCAAACAACAAATTGTCTTTAATGCTGCCGTTATGTCCGACTTCATATAAAGTTTTGTGAATGCAGTATGAACGCGGATCAGGAAGCTTTCCTGTTGTGCCGTTTGCGCGAGACCAAGTAGAAAATTGGCACTGCGACAAACAACCGACACATTCCGCACGGTCAATCTTCATTTGTTTCCACTCGGCAGGTGTCAAAAAGACAACCGTGCTGTCTGGTGTTTCCTGAATTTCGGTATAACCGGCAGAAAGCTGTTGTTCAGCTTTGGATGCGTCCTCAGGCTTAATATAAACGGTTTTATTCTCCCGAATGCTCAAGGGATGAGAAAACTCGGATGTTTGTTCTTTAGAAAAAGCGACCTCACCTTGCATGCGCAAAATCAGCTTTTCAAGGAACGTATTCTTGATAGCTGAGGAGAAGAAGCCTGTAGGGCTGAATTTTTGCAAAATAACATCGCCTTTTTTGACCTGAAGCATAACTTTTTTCCAAGCCTCAGAAATCGGGCTTTCTTTTGTAATCATCGGACGTGTGCCAAATTGGAAAGCAATTTTGCCGATGTCGGGATTATCAATATAATCTTGCCAATCTTTCAAAGACCAAACGCCACCGGCTAAAATGATTGGGATATTATCCAAACCAAGAGAGCGCAACAAACGACGCAACTCAACCAAACGCTCATAAGGAGCCTGAGGCTTTGTTGGGTCTTCGGCATTAGACAAACCATTATGTCCGCCTGCAAGCCATGGATCTTCATAGACCACACCGCCTAAAAATTCTCTGAAGTTGGAATATGCGCGTTTCCATAAAACCTGAAAAGCACGAGCCGAAGAAACAATCGGATAATAGTAGACGCCAAAACGAGACGCTAATTCACCCAAATGATACGGAAGACCGGCACCGCATGTAACACCATGGATTAAACCCTTAGCTTTTTCTAAAACCCCGCTCAAAATTCTTTCGGAATCAGCCATTTCCCAGAGCATATTCATATGAATACGGCCATTTCCGTTAGAAACCTCATGAGCAACTTGTGCTTGGGCAACACCGCCTCTGATGGCATATTCAATCATTTCCTCGTGGCGTTCGGCACGGTTCTTTTTGTGGAAGGTTTCAATAATCACATTCCCGTTGCCGTCATAAAAATCAGGGCTGACACCGGAGAATGTGCCGACGCAATTCTCCTTAGCCCAAGAGCCGGAACTACGACCATCACTACCGTTAATGCCTTTTCCACCCTCAATTAAAGGCAAAACTTCTTTGCCTGAAATCATGATAGGATTTAATTGTTTCAATGCCTTATTCCTTATAAAATTCAACAGTCAGGACAATATATAACATATATTTTTTTAAATTACACTAAAATATTATGAATTTATTAACTTTTTATTTAGCCTCTAATAAGCCAATTCCAACAAACCTTGCGGGATTTGGTCAATCGTAACCAGAGCAATAATCATACAAATCAGAGCATAAACTTGCAGCATTTGAGTCAAGGCTTTGTTTTGAAACAAGACAGCTTTGGAAGATACGTCATGCAGAGCTTTATTTATGCCGAGCATAACAAAGGTTGTAACAATAGCCTGAAGCCCGAGCCCTGCCTCCCGAACTAAATCCTCTATAGGGGAAAGAATTTTGAACAAGAAGGTAAAAAACAGCATATATGCAACAATAGCTCCATAGGCAATATGGCGAATACGTGCATCTTCAATCTTTTTTTCTTCTTTGTTTTTGCGCAAGTTTTCAACGGATAAAGAAGATATTTCCATTCCGCGAACCATTTGCGGCGTTTCTTTTTGTTTTTTGACATCCAAAAGTGTTTCTTTGAAGCGGCCTTCAGCTACGCATAAACCGCAACCTTTTGCCGTAAAATAAGCATGGTTAGGGTCTTTACGACAAGGTTTGAGGTTATGCATCAAATAATGCAAATGTTCTTGCCATTCTTTAGCCGTAGGTCTGACTTCGCCTTTAACAAAGGCTCGTTCAAACATTTCCAAAGTTTTCTTGTCAAAATATTCATGAATGGAGTAGGGGTGAGGAGCCTGATAATTATCCGGCCACAAACCGTAAGCATAGTGATATTGTTCTATGCGGTTTTGGATAGTCAGCATTTCACCGTCATTTTTACGCGGCACGCCGGAGAAAGGATGGATTCCGTTGTTTAAGAGCTTAAAAATCATCACAGCCAGAGCAAATTTGTCTTGTTCTTCTCCCATTTCTTCGCAAGACAAATCCATACCTTCCGGATAAATATATTCTTCGCTGACAAATTCTGCCGGATAGCGCCCCAGCTCACCTTTAATAGAGAAGCCGTCGCAATCCACCATAGCCACCATCATCGTGTCTTTATAAACGGAAACATTGGAAGGTTTGAGATCAACAATATAGTGCCCGCAAGTATGCAATGCAGCCACCATAGAAGCGATGTTATAAGCGGCAAAAACCCGATAAGAATATTTCTCGGAAAGATTAAGTTTTTTGCGTATGGCTTTTTGCATTAAGTGGTCTAAAGAAACCGCTTCGCTCATATTAATCAGCGGCATCAGATAGCCGACGCAAAAACCGTTTTCATCTTCCAAAAGAGCATCCGGCCAAGCAATCTGCACATATTCTACCCCGTCTTTAACCACCGGCGGAAAGTTTGGGCGGTTAAGAAGCATAGCCTCAAGTTTTTTTCTATTAGTTGAACTTTTGCTCTTTTTATGAAAAATTTTGACCACGCTGTTTGGGTTACCTGCATTCATATAAATTTTTCCGGCAGCCCCACCTTTATGAATAAGCTCTCCCAAACGGACTTTTTCAAAATGACCGTCAGCATAAATAGCATTATAAATCAGATTTTGTTCTTCCGGCATATCTGTCATAGCTTTGCCCAAAATAAAGTTTTATCGTCATTATTAAGCCTTTTAGCATCCGGAGTATTAAGAGTGTTATTAAGTGCACGGATAGCTCTGGCTTTTTGCGTTTCGTTACTCAAATATTCATGAATAGGATAAATAAACTTTTTCTCAATCCGGCGAAAGTCCTTAGAAAAAGCAAATCCGGTAACTCCATCACTCATCAAGAAAATGGCATCAGCATTTTCAAAGGCGGTAAAACGCAGATTCTCTCGCCAATCGTCCATTGTGTAAAAGTAAGTTTCACAAGCAAAAAAACCATTTTCGGGACGAGAAGCGACAAAGTTTTCGGGATTATGCTCATCCAAAGCCAAGGCAGCACCGTCGCCGATATGGAAAAAAATACCTTTTCTCTCAAAGCAAACCGTGCCGACCAAAGTTGCCGCAAAGTCATTGATGCCTTCTTCATCTTTGGTTTTGTTATAGCGGTGGCGCAATAATTTTCCGCGAGAAACCTCAATAGCATGGACGATTGCACGCCGAATATCTGAAAAATCAGCATTAGCCAGCAAATCACCGATAGTTTCGCAAATGATTCGGGCCCCGATTTTACCGAATTTTGCAGAACCTGCACCGTCAGATACCACGGCAACAAAATTTTTGCCTTTATTTGTATAGCGACAATAATCCTGACAAGGCATATTCCTAGCCTCGTGCAAGGGGCCGGTAATACTTGTTGCCAAAGCGCGTATTTTATTGGGGCTAGTCCTCATCCCAATCCCCGGTATCTTCCAATTGGTCAGGAATATTTGGCGCAGCCTTAGAGATGCAGGAAACACTGCGACTAAGCCACAAGAAAAATTCGGTAAATTTAAGACCCGTTAAGCGTTTGGGAGACATTAAAGAAAACTTGGCTAATTTATCAAGATTCGCTCCTTGTGTGCCAACCGCATGAACAACGACTTTTTTGTTTTTTTGCGCATAGCGACATTTTTCGGCAATAATCTCCCAGTCATAATCTGTCGGCTCGCCGTCAGAAATCAAGAAAATCCATGGGCGTTTGGATGTAATGCCGCAACTGTCATAAAGACATTTTTGCTCCTCAATTTTTTGCAGGGCCAATTCCATTGCCTTGCCGAGAGGGGTTAAACCTCCGGCTTCCATCTCAGGAGCTTCAAAATTCATGGCATCAATCCAATCTGAAGCGACAACGGCTTCGTCTTTTCCAAAAGCCTTAATAATCAAAAGCTGTACGCGAGAACTTGCATCAATATCTTCCTTCAGTTCTTTCTCTAAAGCCTTAAGACCGGCATTAAGTTGCTTAATCGGTTCGCCGCGCATAGAACCGGAACAGTCCAACACCAGCACGCATGGCGTACGCTCATTAGCATTGTCGGCAAACTCCACATAGGGAATCATATCATTAGTCAAATTATCATTTTCAACCATTTCAGGCTCCTGCAACAAAAGATGTTAACGGCGAGGATATGTGTGCGGATATCCGCTGCCTTCAATTGGAGAAGGCTCAGAAATTTTACCGCATCCTGACACACAGAAGACAAGTGCAATCAAAGCCAAAACACTCAAAGCTTTTTTCATTTTTATTAACCTTTTCCTTGTATTAATGAATATAATATTCATATACTCCTAAAAGCGAGTAAATACAAAATTAAAAAACAAGTTATTAATAGGGGCTGCATGAAAAAATTTTGGTTTGCTTTTTTGATTCTTGTATCAACTATGGGTTTGAGCTCGGCAGAAGAACGCGGCGTAAATATATATGAAGAACCGAGAGATATTCCTTCACGTCCCATATATGGCTACACCGGAAAGAAGGTTAATTTAACAGATTTTGAAGGAAATTTTTTACTTGTTGTCTTCTGGTCGCGCTATTGTGCCCCATGCTTGCGCGAACTGGATAATTTATGGCGCTATCAGCAAATTGTAGAAAATGATGGGATTAAAGTTATTTTGGTTTCGCCGGATACAGAATGGAATAATGTTGAAGAAATGAAAAAGATGTTGAAAAAATACCATGCCGGTGATTTAGAAGCTTATACCGATATAAACGGTCAGTTAGCTTCCGATTTTGGAATTTTTACTTCACCGAACACGGTGTTAATCAACAAAAACAGTAAGGAAATCGGACGTTTACGCGGTTCGGCGGAATGGGATGACGAAAAAGTCGTTGAATATATTTACAAAATAAAGGCAGAACATAACTAAGAGGCAATTATGACCGAAAAACTCTATATAACATGGGATGAATTCCATAAAGACACAAAAGAACTTTGCACAAAAATCAAAGACAAAGGAACATTTAACAAAATAATAGCGGTTAGCCGCGGAGGACTTTTGCCGGCAGGTATAATAGCCTATGAGTTGAATATCAGAAATGTTGAAGTTGTTAATATGTCTACCTATGACGGCAACAAGCAACGCAAAAGTGAAGATTTTGTGCTTGACTTAAGTTCGGCAGGTGCAGCAGATGAACAAACATTAGTTATTGATGATTTATCTGACACCGGCAATACTTTCAATCTTCTGCGCCCAATGTTTCCCAAGGCTTGTTTTGTTGCTGTTTACGCCAAGGAAAAGGGAAGCACAAGCGTAGATACTTTTGCACGCAAAATGCCGGATTCCTGGATAGTTTTTCCGTGGGATTAAAAAGAATTTTGTCATTTTTGCTTGTCAAAAGAGAGAGCATAAAGTAACATAAGGCTTAATTTATTTTTTTAAGATACGCTAGCTGCCAACTTTCGGCTATCGTTTGGTCTCAGTTTTTTGAGGGAGAATAGGTCAATGGCTCGCACAGCAGAATCTAATCCGAATATGTATAAAATGTCGCGTGGTCGCACGGAAACGGGAGCCCCCAATCCGATAGACATATATATAGGTCAACGCATTCGCATTCGTCGTCGGCTTTTAGGCCTTTCTCAAGAAGCATTATCTAAAAAAATGGGCATAACCTTCCAACAAGTTCAAAAATATGAGCGCGGACTTAACCGTATAGGAGCAAGCCGCCTGTGGGATATTATGCAAATTTTAGGCGTAGATGCCAATTACTTCTTTATGGGTATGGATGAAGAGATAAGTAAGCAAAGCCCACGCAACATCATCTTATCAGATAATCTTGAGCAAGTAGAACAAGAAAATCCGATAAAAAACGATATTATGCAAGATTCAGACTTTATAAAGCTTGCCAAGGCTTATGAGCGTATAAAAGACACTCAGGCCGGGGAACATATCCGCGGCCTGATATTTAGCGTCTCCAGATATTATAGAGAACCCTCGGCCTCATAGGTCAGGGAACATATTCTTACCCTTTGATAAGCGTGTCATCTGCGTTTCAATAGATGTTGCCAAGTTAAGCTTACCTGTTTTAATAATACCGCGAACTTGGTCTCCTTTTGTTGTATCCGGATTAGCAAACAGATAGCTGACCAGCGGAATTTTCCGATTAACACCATTCAGAGTTTGGTGCAAAACACCGAGCATACCGCGAGAGAACAAGTCATAGGCCAATTCTTCACTCATACTGGTTGATGCTGCATATTTAACCACGGAGTTAATAGCATCAGTAATATTATTAGCATGGATGGTTGAGAGCACCAAGTGTCCGGAAGTTGCAGCACGCAAAACCTCGCTGGCCGTATCAGGTGTTCTAATCTCACCTACCATAATATAACGTGGTTTAGAGCGCAGAGCCGACTTCAGGCCTTCGCCCCAGTTTCCGTTAGGCGGCAGTGTTTGCTTGCACAAACCCAAGCTTCCACCCATTGAATGATAAATTCCGTCCAAAGGCATTTCGGAAGGATCTTCAATCGTATAAGCAAAGCCACCTTCCATCGTCAAAAATTCTTTTAATAAGCTTGAGATAGAGGTCGTCTTACCGGCACCGGTTGGACCTGACCAAAGAATAAGGCCGGAAGCATTGCAAAGCGAAAGCAAATAAGTGGTCAATTCGTGATTAAATCCCAAAGAGGCAAAAGGCGGAATCTTTTGCGGCATTTTACGTGCACAATACTGAACACCATATAAAGCAACAGTGCGTTCCACACGGTAGAATGTGTTTTCATAAAGAACGGAATAGCTTGGATTATGTCCGTCCCAAGAACGTTGAAGAAGATCATAAAAAATCTCAAAATCATCTGGCTTAATTATTTGTAAGCCGTTTTCTGTTCTGTTATCACTAATGAATGCTATTTTATCAGGCGTAACATAAATATCTGAAAAAGGAATTTCATTAAGTTTTACCATTGTATCCTCATAAGGTTATCATTATTTTTTTTAACCTTAACATAAGATGTCTTAAGAAAGAATAAAAGTGCAGATTTTGTTTATTGAAAATACCAACCGATAGCACAACTTGCGGATTCCCTGCAAGTGCATTTTGTAACGGCTTCAGAGATAGTTATAGGAAGCTCTGTTCCGGTATAAGTTTCCGCATCCATTTCGGCTAAAGCCATTTCTTTATCCGAGACGCGCATCCCGACAAGAGCCGCAGAGGAGCCATTACCCCAGTTAGATGTTGCCATCGTAACGCAAGCTTCTTGTCCCAATCCGTTATACACGATTTGAAAAGCTTTGCTGTTTTCATCTCTATATTTTGCCTCATTAATTAAAACACTTCCGGCAAAAGCATTTGTCGCTGAGGAATCCGAAGCCTTCATATCAGGAGAGACAATACCATAAGAAATAGCTTGCTTCATTGTTAAACCTGAATAGTTACGCTGACCGGAATAAATTGTTTGAATAGATGCCACCAACATGGAAATTTGGTCAAGGCTCTTATTAACCTTAAATTTTATCATGGCTTTGGAATAACCGGCAATTCCGGCAATGGATAAAACGCCGATAATCGCTAATACCCCAAGCATTTCTACCATTGATCGCCCGGACTGATTTTGAGAACACTTAGCCATAGTCACTATTCCTCAGAACCATATTTTAATTAAAAAGCCTCCGTAATCAACACATACGGAGGCTCAAGAAGAGCAATTAGAATATTATAAATAAGTCCACTGAATAGAACATGTTGCAGTAGCACATTTACAATTAGCAGCAGCATTAATCAAAGATACAGGAAGGTCTGTACCAGAATAAGTTGCTCCTCCATCAGCAGCTGCAGATACGGTCATATTCACCAAACCGGAAGAAGAACCTGAACCCCAGTCAGAAGTCGCCATTGTAACACAAGCTTCTTGACCCAAACCTTCATATTTAATTGTAAATGCAGCATCATTATTTCCATTAACGGCCGCTGTAGCAATTGTAACATCACCGGCAAAAGCATTAGTAATAATAGAACCGCCGCCGTCCATCTCACCGGGAATAATACCAAAACTGATGGCGTTTGCATTACCTAAACCGGAATAGTTTCTTTGTCCGGAGAATAATGTACGAATATTAGCCACCAGCATAGAAATCTGATCCATACTTTTGTTAATCTTAAACTTGGTCATAGCCTTGGAATAACCGGCAATACCACCGACAGACAAAACGCCGATAATAGCCAACACACCAAGCATTTCTACCATTGAACGACCACTTTGTTCGTTTTTATATATTTTGTTCATTGCTCTTCTCCTTGTCGCACACACCATCTTTTATATATTACTATAACTAAGAAATTCTTAACAAACAATACTGTCTTTAGTCATAGAAGAAACTGTGTATATCAAAAGTTATATATAACTTTTAGAACTTGTAAACATATTTTTCTAACAAAAAAGCTCCCAACTAGTGGGAGCTTTTTTATATATACTCTTTTTTATAAATAAGTCCACTGAATAGAACATGTTGCAGTAGCACATTTACAATTAGCAGCAGCATTAATCAAAGATACAGGAAGGTCTGTACCAGAATAAGTTGCTCCTCCATCAGCAGCTGCAGATACGGTCATATTCACCAAACCGGAAGAAGAACCTGAACCCCAGTCAGAAGTCGCCATTGTAACACAAGCTTCTTGACCCAAACCTTCATATTTAATTGTAAATGCAGCATCATTATTTCCATTAACGGCCGCTGTAGCAATTGTAACATCACCGGCAAAAGCATTAGTAATAATAGAACCGCCGCCGTCCATCTCACCGGGAATAATACCAAAACTGATGGCGTTTGCATTACCTAAACCGGAATAGTTTCTTTGTCCGGAGAATAATGTACGAATATTAGCCACCAGCATAGAAATCTGATCCATACTTTTGTTAATCTTAAACTTGGTCATAGCCTTGGAATAACCGGCAATACCACCGACAGACAAAACGCCGATAATAGCCAACACACCAAGCATCTCTACCATTGAACGACCACTTTGTTCGTTTTTATAAATCTTTATCATCAGAGTTTCCTTGATACATAAAATTCTTTTACATACAACCTAGCACGGATTAGTTAATAAATTACAAATTTATTCAAAGTTCCATAAAATTATATTGTTGTTATGACATATTTTAGCAGCACTTGCTTTATCTATGGGCAGAGAATATTCTCCCCCCCACTGAAAAACAACTTCATTTTGTTCATTAACAATAGTAACGGACAACAAACCGAGTTTGTTTTGCTCACTCATTGGATAACTAGCCATATCTACGCAGTTTTTTTTGGATAAGCCTTTATAGATGATGTAAAAACTACGAGTTCCCGGCATAACCATATTACCGTCCACATCAGCTCCGACAAGTGTTTCTTTAGCAATAGGAGAAAAAAGCTTGTCATTTCTGAGCATAGACTTTGGCACAATACCATTTTGTATGATACTTTGGGTTGAAAGGCCCCAATAGTCAGGTTTTTTTGTATATTGTTTACGGATATTTTCAGCCAAAACAACCATATCCTTCTGTGCTTGCATAACCCTTTTGTTTGTTCCTCCAGCTAAAATGCCGAGCAAAATAATCAGAGCAAGCAAAACCAAACAACCAATTAAAGCTATCCGTTGTTTTAAGATAAAACTTTTGATTTTGAGATATAGTTGAGATTTTTCCATGCTTAACCTCCGATACCCATAGAACTTGTAATCTGGTCTTGCATTTGGAACACACCCATAACAGCCCAAGCAATAACGCCGCCGACGGCAAGCAAAGCCACCATGTTTAAGATAGAAGCTTTTTGCTCAATCAAGTAAACGGATTCTTCCAACCAGTCGTTAGCTAAAGCTTCCAAAGCTTCTTCAAAGTTATCCAATTCAGAATAAATTTTTAAGTCGCTGATAATTTCTTTATCCGGAAAATCAAGCCCCGTTTTACTCAATGCCTGACCTAAGTTATCACCGTTATTAATAAAAACGAGAGTTTTATCAATACGTTCCTTCAAATAACGGCTGGAATCACGGCGTAAAGCACGCAATGCCGTAGAAACAGGGGTTCCACCCTTAACCAAAGCAGACAAAGCCAAAAGCCAGCTAATACCTGTAAACACTTTGTATAACGACCATGGCGGCATATGGTCAATGATTGCCCGAATTTGACCGGTCCATATACCGATTGTAAAATATATGAGAGCCATAACAGCAGGCAAAGACGCAAAAGCAACAGCCCAATAAGTGCTAATCCAATCGGACAAATTAACCAAGGTCAATGCCATGCCGCGCCACCGAACCGTCGGCGCTGCATCAATCATTGGCGGCACCATATAAACACCGATACCATAAATAATCAAAATAGCCATCATAAACAAGAACGAAGGGTAGGCAACGGCACCGATAATCGGTCGTATCATTTTTGTAGAACCCTCGGTAACGCGAATAAGGTTCATCAAAGCACCTTCCAAGTCAGACACATCACCAACAGATAGCATCAATCTCTCGCGGTCTGGCGCCCAACCTTTAAGAGCATCAGAAAAAGGCAAACCATTTTGCAAGGCCTTTGCCCAACTGGCGATAGCAATAGCCATAGGCTCATCCGGATTCTTACCTCCGTTTGATGCACCATCATGCAACATATCCAAGGCGTTCATCAAAGAAAAGCGGTTTCTCATCAAGGAAGCGATTTTACGATATAGCTTCAAACGCGTTTGGTTAGAAAAATTACAAATCATACGCGCATAATAGACCTCAATGGCATTGAGCTGTTTCATTGCCTTAGCCATTGAGCCGGATTTGCTTTTTCTGTCTTCCTGAGGCATCTAAATCACTCCTTAGTAAACCGGACGTTGGTCAAGCAAGCCGCACCAACGCTCAACTTCATCCAAATCAATATATCCTTTAAGCATACGCTCTATTGCAGCATCTTTTAATGGCCGACCATTTAAATCACTCGTCCAGTAGTCAATGGCTTTTCTTGTTTCGCCATTAATCATCAGTTCCAGAAACATAGCATCCGGCAAAATAATCTCAGGAACGCTCATTCGGCCTTTAATACCGCGTCCGTCACAAAATTTACATCCAGGTCCACGCATATATGTATTCTCAATACCAAAATCGCCGAGTGCGACTTTAAGTCTTTGAACCTGAGGCAGATTCAGCCTTTCCTTAACAGAAACACGACAATGCGGACAAAGCTTTCTGAACAAACGTTGAGAAATCAATCCTTTCATCAATTCTGGGTCAGCCAACATATATGGCTGAACCCCCATATCTCTGAAACGAGTTATAATTGCCGGTGCAGAGTTTGCGTGCAAAGTAGACCACACGCCGTGTCCGGAAAGAGCACCTTTAAAAGTTAATTCTGCGGCCGCCAAGGCACGAATCTCGCCCACCATAATAACGTCAGGGTCAGAACGTAACGCTGCCGACAAAGCCTTATTAAATTGCTCGTCTTTTTCTTCTTCATCGTTAGCATTCGTAACCGGCATTTGTCTGGCACCGGGAATTGGATACTCAGGCGGATCTTCCACCGTAATCAAATTAATTTCGTAGTTCTTTTCCTGCAAAAGCTTAATCATATTACGTTGTAAGGTCGTACTTTTGCCGGAACCCGTTGGCCCCGCAATAATATTTAAACCGATAGGCACCGCACGTAAGCGATAAAATAAATTTTCTTCATATTCGCCAAAGCCAAGTGCCGCCAAATCACCCGAACCATCAGGATTATCATCTGCATACAACAAACGCATAACCACATATTGCGTACCAAAAGCAATAGGATTAAATTGTAAACGAATAGCCAACACATTATGCGGCAACATCAACTTACCTTTAGAACCACGCAAAGGCGTTGAACCCAATTTTTGAGCTCCCTGAAACTCATTTTGAGCATAGTTTGCATCTGAAATATCAGCAGAAGCAAAAGCCGCACGAACAAAGGATTCGCCCCATTCCTTATTATATTCCATTTCGGTTTGCATCATGCCGTTTACACGGAACATAATTTGCGTACTATCTGCAACTACAATATGAATATCCGAAACTTTTTGTGAGGCCGCACGAGCAACGACGTTCACAAAGTCTTTCTGCATCTGTAGTTGGTTTAAGTCTTCGTCATTTGCTGAAATCGGCTGGTTACGTTCGCCAAAAGCATAAATTGCGTTTAACTCGTTTTGTGAAACATATCGGGGCTTACCAATACTTAATCTTTTTTTACGAGCTAAAACCTCAAAACTTAAAACGCGTCCGTCAAACTTATGAGATTCTGAAACCAAAAAAGTGCCGTCAGAAAACAGAGCCAACAAACGTCTGGTATCATCATTAATAACTAAGGACGAGCCTGGCAAAGTTAAAAGTCTGTTGCCATTACCGAAAAGCTGGTCAAGAATATTGACCGGCTTTTCATCAATAGCATCATCAACAGCCAGATTAGAGTTTCTTTGAAGAGTAGAAGCTTCTGGTTGTTCTAAAAGGCTTTCATCATTTTCGGGCTCATCAACCATTATATCAGCCTACCTGACAAACATACTGCTTCCCAAACTCGGTACACCTCTGTTAATCATGGTCGTCTCTCTTAAATTAGAGTCTGCACCGGCTTTTGCAGCATCTGGTTTGTTTTTCTTACCGGAAAGGTCTGACTTCTCAGGCTCCTTATCCAAAATTCCACCGGCTGCAAAATAGAGATAATCTTTCATTCCGTTAATTTCGGCGCGTACATGTGTTTTTGTGATTTCATCAATTTTGTGTCCTGACTGCAAAACTGTTCCTTCACGAACCATAAATGTATCGCCATCTTTATTAATCAACTTCGCCGTCAGTTCTTCTCCTTGACCTCTAACTTCCATAATAGCGTATTCTTCAACTAGTCTGGGAAGCTCCTCTTCTGTTTCTTCAACAGTAATTTCAGACTGAGCAAACGGATTCATCTTCTCCTCTTTTTGCTCTGCAATAGCGGCTTCTAGACGAGACTTTAATATAGAAATTTGAGTCTGCAGATTCTTTATCTCACGTTGGTAATTGTCTTTAGCCGTAGTAGCATCTTTCTGTGCTTTTGTGGCCAAAGAAGCGATATGAGTCATTTTATTTTTAAGACCTTCAATCAGATTTTTTCTGTCGTTTTCAACATTTTTAATCTGCTCATAAAGTTTTGCATTGTTTTTAATCCACTCTTGTTTTTCCTTGAGCATAGCTTCCTTATATGCTTTTAAAACCTTTTCTTGTCTTAACTTTTCAAGCTTGGCCTGAGCTATAATAACAGCTTTCTTTTCACGAAGGACTTTAGCTTCTTGCTCTTTTTCCCATTCAATACGTTTCCGCTCTTTTTCTTCTTTTTTTGCTTCCTCTTCCTCTATGGCTTTTTGACGTTGAGCCTTAATAGCCGCAATTTCGTTTTTAATTTTTTCACGTCTCAATTCCAAGGTCAGCAAAGCTGTCTGTTTTTCCAAATCAGACATTTGCGAAAACAGCTTGTTATCAATTTTTTCAAGTAAACCTTCGCCCAGATTCTCAACATCCGGAGTGTCAACGACCTCGTTAGCCTCTGGCAAAGCGGCTTCTCCGCCGGATAATGCGTTTGGACCAGCCAACGGCATATTAGCATTAGGACCAGTCAACGGCATATTAGCATTAGGTCCTGTTAATGGCATATTAGCATTAGGACCCGTTAAAGGAAGACCATTAGAACCATCTGCCGTTGTGTCTTCAACTGCAGACACAGCGTTGGGACCAGTCAGAGGTAAGTTATCTGCAACAGGTTGTGGTGTATTCAAATCTAATACATTACCATCTGCAGCATTAGCCTCGGAGCCATCATTACCTGTTTCGCCGTTAAGCGATGGCAAGGACTGGGGAGCAGGTAATTCGCCTGGCAAAGATAACTCATCGGGAATATCCGAGCCAACGCCGAGAAAATCATTCCCGGCAGCATCGTTTGAGAGCTGAGGCATATTATCAGGCTCTAAAGTAACATTTTGTGCACACAGATTCTGCGTTGTCATCAAAGAGATAAACGAAACGCTCAGAGCCAGCCCAAAAAGCTTTTTAAACTTACAAAACATAGATTGCTCCCTCATATTCCCAAGTTTTATCACGGGTGTTATATCTTATCATAGTAATATCAAGTCCTGAAAATTTTGTTAATAAATCGCTCCATACCGAAGGATTATGTATTGAAGAGAACTTGAACTGAACTGAACGATACACATTTTGCTCCGGAGATGTATAAGCAAAACTAGATAAGTTGACACTTTGTCCAATAGATTGAAACAAGTTATTCAACGTGTTTTTCAAGTCAATATCATTCTTCAGCGGCGGAGAAGAGATTTGCTTAATTTTCGGCAATGGAACCGAAGCAATCAAGCTATTTCCGTTATCAGAAATGGAACGACCGGAAAAGGTTATTCCAGACATATCTAACGCCTGCTCAATCCAAGAAATCTTGCCGACTTCTCTGGTCCAAGATGTTGTCAATCCACCTGTTGAACAAGAAATATTTCCGATAACCCATCCGGGGGGCATAATTGTAACCACGTCCTGAACTGCTTTATAGCAGTTTAGCATAACTTGTTCGGGATCAGATATCTTTTCCCAAGGCTTAACCTCAGGAATTTTTTCAACTGGTTTAATAACCTTAGGTGCAACAGGTGCAATAATAGGTCTTTTAGGCGGAGCTAAGAAAATCCCGTTAATGATACTGGATAATAACCACAAACCGATAATGGCCGATATAGCAATAACCAACATAAGCTTAGTTCCGCGCAAAGCCTTAATTTTTTGTAGCTTCGCACGCATGCCTTGCGACATAAGCTTATTCAAGTCTAAATATTCTGTTTCCTCAAGATTCCACTCTGGGGGCGCAATTTTCCGTCCCCAATCTGGTACAGCAAGCATAGATAAAAATTGGTTTTTTGCGTCCTGCTCATTTAAAAAGAGCATATCACCATCAGACAAGATAATATCATTACGAACACAAGTATACCACCACCCATTGTCCACCTTAAAGACAGCAATGAAGGATGACTTATCTGCCATTGCCGTAGCCAAAGTAACGGCGGCAACGTTTTCTCCGCTTTTATATCCTTCTTTAGAAGCGCAAATACCAAATTGTGGAGCCTTACCTTGCTTAATGCAGAATAAATCCGCACCTTCCATAACACCTTCGGAAGCCTCACCAACTTCGGTGAAAGGATCATCTTTATTTTGCAACGGCTGCCAGAACAAGCTGGTTGCATAAGTTACACCGTCAAGCTCTATACTGGTGCCCCAAGTACGCCTGCCGTCGTCGTAATCGTCATCTAATAACTTTGCATCTTCCAGCACTTTTTTGTCCTTCCGAGATTAATTGGTCATTCTGGATTCTGGTGTCAAAGGCGATTCCAAAACAACCGGTGTCAACATAATAACCAAAATACTTCTGGTCTTTGTTGCAACAGCTGTTCCGCCAAACAGAGAGTTTGTCGCCGAGCCGACACCAGTTTTTGTGGCTTCGTTTTCTACACGCTCATAACCTGTCAAAACCAAGGTTTCACCAGACTTAAGAGCTACCTCTTGAGTAAAACCGCGAGACTCAATAATCGGGTTTTGAATATACTGTCCACCCTGACCGTTATCATCGCCGCCGCCAAGGTCAACTCTTTCCATCTGAATCAAATCAGACAAGGTCAAGTTAAACATTAGCATCAAACGTCCGTGTTCCAAGATACGGGGCAAAACATCCAAGGTAAAACCGGTTTCAATTTCTTCTGTTTCCGTAGAAATATCATAGTAGCTGGCATCGCCGCCACTGTTCGTTTTAGTAATTTCTGAAACATAATTCTGTTTCTTAATTACCTGAATCGGAGCCGGCTTGTTGTTTAATGTAGTAACCGTACCAGATGTAATCAGGTTTGTAGTTCCCTGGCTGGACAAAGCCTGAATAGCGCCCTTAACAGTCCAGTTTCCAGGCAAAACGGTCATCGTCAAGTTTTCGGTAATATCTGTTCCAAGACCTGGAACGCTAGCCAACCCAAGTTCCGTTTTTCCATCACTGAATGCTGCTGTTAAGTTCAAACCATATTGGTCACTATCATCAATGTTAACTTGCAAAACTTTAACGCTGATGGCAACTTGACGCGACAATCTTGCGTTTTGTTCATTAATGAACTTAGCAACTTTCTTGATATCATTCGGAGTAGCCGTAATAGATATAGTACCGTTTGCAGGATCCATATTCAATTGAGCCCCCTTATCTATCATAGATTTAATTGATTTTTCTATGTTGCCCCAAAGTTCAATTTCTGCAGAGCTTGACAAAGATAAAGAAGAGCTACCGCCGCCTCCTGTTTCTGTGGACGAACCACCGACATTAACTGAAAGAGAAGGCTTGGTCGGAAGACTATAAAGTACAAAAGTTCTTGTTTGGTATTTATAGAAATAAATTTCTTGCTTCTCATATTTCCACCAAATGCCAAAACGAGAAGAAATCTCATCCAATAATCCGCTTAACGGACCACGATAAGATACCAACATCTTAGAAGGTTCTGTCCAATCTGTTCCGATTGTGTTGGGATTAGGCTTATTCTGTGTAGCGTTTTTCAAAACATCCGCTTCAAGCTGAGGCGCATAACGAACTTTCAGTGATGTTATTTTATTAATCATATCACCGATTTCGTAAAGCGTAATCGGACGATTTGAGATAAGCGTAATACCATCTTTGGCTTCCAGATAACTAGGAACAGGTTCTCCCTCATATTCAATCTCGCTGGTGTCTCCGAGCCAAATATCATTTTTAACCCGAACAACATCTGTAGGCGCAGGAGTATCAGGAATTTTAGCCTTTTCCTTAAGGTCTGTAGTTGCCTCAACCTCACGCTCAATTGTTGCGTCCATGCTGGTGGAAAGAGAGCAAGATGCTGCAAAAATAACAGCAACCAAGCCCAATCCGAATTTCTGTAAATTATTAATATGCATTCTCATCCTCCATGGTCTCAACAACTAAGACGCGGTTACCTTTATAAAATGTAGCAATAGGAGCTGGACGCGCTCTTGCAAAAGCCCTGATTAATGCAGAGCTGACATCGGCAAAGCGTCCGCGGAACATAGCTCCGGCAGTTAACGTATAATTACGATTAGAATTCCAAATTAAACGCCAACCGGCTCTTTCGCTCCACTCCGTTAACAATCCTTTCAGGGTCTTTCCTTCTTCTGCCAACCAATCCTCAACAGGATCCTCACCGGCAGCCATACCGGCCTCATCACTTTGACCATTATCTTCCGTCATGGTAATTTCTTCTTCATAAGCAACGACCTCGTCCTCAATGCTGGGAGGAATAGATGCTGACAAATTATTACCTGCCGCGGCTTGCGTAATATTCTGGTCGCGTGGCGTTCTTTCACCGTATTCTCTATAATCGGCAGCGACTTCCGTATAGTTTACAAACTCGTTTTCTCCGGCATTGGGATTAATGCTTTGAAATTCGGATGTCTGATAAGTGTTTCCGGCGCAGCTGTTGGGATCTGTGCATACAAAATTGTCCGGAGCAGGTTCCAAAATGGTTCCTCGGCAACCGGAAACGAAAAATACACCAAAGAAACAAGCTGCTAATAATCTTGTCTTGTTCATTCTGAGGTTTCCTAAACTACATTTTTTCATGTTTTTACCTATCATACATACTGAAAATTAAATAATCAAGCTTGCTTCCAAACTTATTACCATGCCTGATAATATGCGGCTTGATCACTATTTTCATTTCTGTCCCTGTCAATATTACTGTTAATCCTTACTGTTCTTATAATAAACGAGTTTGGTTCTCTGGTTGTAAATACCGTATTGATTTTACGATAATCTACACCTTTATTGGTTAATATATTATGTAACAAGTTCAACCTTTTTTGTTGCAAGGCATAAGAACTTGTTCCATCAATTCTAATCTCTAAAATAACCGAGCGGTCAGAGTTGACTTTGTTAGCAAAGGCGTGAATCCACTTAAGTGTTGTGCCGGATATCTCTGCGCGATTAGGTTGAAATGCCAACCTCATCTCTGCTGGCAAAATCTTTGTTGGCTTGTTGCTGGATTTACGTATTCTGCCGGTAATCCTGTCAACAAAACTATTGCTGTGTTCTTCGGTGGTTGCCTCTTCCTTGGTTTCTTCCTTGGTTTCTTCAGATGTTTTACTGCTACCGGAAAACAAAGATGTAATACTTTTCAGTAGGCCTCCTTTGCTCTCTTCTGATGTGGATTTTGCCTCTTTGCTCTTTTCGGCATCTAAAGATTTTTCCTCAGACTTTTTTTCTGCTGTTTCTTTTTCTTGGCTGCCTTGGTTTGACGAGGCGTTGGCAGAGGTGTCTTTAGATGCGTCTAGTTGAGGGATTAAGGGGTCTTCTTTTAAAATATCTTCGGGGATTGGAATCAGAATATTCTGAACCATTTCGGCCGCAAGCTTAACATTGCTGTCAGATGAATTGGCTTTCTGGCTAAGCTCAATTTTTGCCTTATCTGCATCTTGATAATAATCTGCTTCTAAGACCTTATTGTTTTTAGGAAATTTTGTCCCTTTTGCTGCAACCCATGGTGTATCTTTTTCAGCCATGTTTTGCCATTTTCGGTTTGTATCTGCGCGAGCTTCATCTGTGCCTTGGTCTTCACTTTTTTTCGCTAAGCTGTTAAGAGGGGCGCTTTCGCTAACCATTGCCAGCTGATTAGGATCTGCAGCTTTAGCAACGGCAAAAGCCCGATTTTGGGGGGCATTAATATCTTTTTGAAGCGGAATTAAAAGTTGCTCCTCATTATGCTTTTGAGTATTGTCTTCTTCTTTGCTTTTATGTGTGTCAGAATTAAAATTGTCTTTAATATCTTTTGACGAAAGCAAAGAAAGTTCTTTTGACGGCGTATCTGCTTGCGCAACAATCAGTAGTGTCGGCTCATGCGAAAGAGGAGCGTCTTTTGTTTCTTTTTCTTGGTCTTGGTCGCCTAAGTTCTTAGATGAAAGAGGCTCTGGACGCGGTTTATCATTTGTCGCAATAATGGGGTTATCATTTTTTTCGTTATCTATAAAAGCACTTTCTGCCTCATCCTTAAAAACAGGTGGGGGCATTTTCATGATATGGTCAAAATCTGCGGAAACGAGTTCTGTCTCCTTTGGCAGAATATCTTCTTGAGATATCTCTAAGGGGGTGTCGTCAAAGACAGGCAAATCTTCCCGAGTAGGCGTTTTTGTCTCCGAGTTACCTTGCGGCGCGGTAGAGGGTAAGGGCTGCGACGCGGGGGCATAAACAATTTTAGATGAATTATCTCTGGGCGTTTCGGGAATGGTTAATGCAATTTTTTTTATCGGACGAACCTGTGCCGATTGGGCAATATTCGTTTCTCCGGTAAAAAATAACGATATGTTTTTGCTTGGAATTTTTACTTTCTGGGAAGGGTTCTGGGGGGTATAAAAAAACAGCCCGTTTATTACAAATAGAATAAACAGAGAAAAAACAAAGCTACAAACAAAAGTTTTAAAAGCCGTTTTTTTCATTAAAAATAAACCCCTCTAAACTCTAGATAATTCAATAAGCGACTCTTGGCAAGCAGATATAGATTTATGCACAAATTTTGTGGATTTCTTTTTTTTGTAAAACTCATTTATCAGAAAAAGAAACTGATTTAATAAAAAAAATATTTCATTAGCGGAATATTTACCTTTCTGGGTGTAAAAAAACGATGTTTAGAGCTCCTTGTAACTGTGAATTTTTTGTTACAGGGAAAAAGTTTAAGCAAAAACAGCTAGTTAGCTCTTTTGGGGTCAGATGATTAATGCTGGAAAAAAGTTTAAAAATTAGCTATTCTAAAAGAGTATAAGAAGTTTTGCTAAATTAATTAAGGAGAAAGATTATGCGATTTTTTAAGAAAAATTTTTGGACCCTCAGCTGTCTGGCCCTGGTGCTTGTAATGGCAATGAGCGGCAACGCCCTTGCTGATGGTAACACCTTGATGGAAACAGCCCAGACCAAAGCAAAGAGTGTGTTCTCATCCGTTAAAACCATCATCTTTATTATTGGTGGTTTCGGTTTGGTAGGTTTGGCATTCCAAGCTATTTTCGGTAAAGTAAAATGGACATGGTTTGCATCCTTGGCTGTAGGTTTGGCTATTTTGGCTGCAGCTGGTTCTATTGTAGAATACGCTACAGGTTCTCGTGAAGCCGGACTTGAAACAACCTTCGGTGATATTTAGTCTAAAGGCTTAACGAAACTTAAATTAAGTGAATGATTAGGGAGGCAACAATGGTAAATTTTAATCAAAATAAACCGCAAAGCCTCCCTTTTGTTCACAAACAGACAAAGAAAAATAAAAAGGTGGTGAATGAGATGTTGTGCGTAAAATTAAAGAAATTCCTGTTTCTTTCGGTGCTGATGTTCGTGGTTTCTTCAGTTTTATTTGCAACGAACTCATACGCATTGTTTGAGACTTTAACTGACTCCGGTGTAAAGATTTTTACCGGAATGCGTGAAATCATTTTTGCCGTATCTGGTTTTGGTATTGTTGCTGTGGCCATTGGTGGCTTTTTCGGAAACTTAAACTGGAAATGGTTAAGTGCAATTATCATAGGTCTGGTTGTGATTGCAACCACGGCGGCCATAATTAACTATATGGTTGATAGTGAAGCAATTACTTCAGAACAAATTCAAGATACTTTGATTAAAGCAAATTAACAATATTATAAAGAGCAAAGAAGCGACGGACGTTTGAGGAGGATGCCATGTTAAACATTAAAAATATATCAAAGATGTTTTTGACGGCCTTTGTGGTTTCAGCATTGGTCTCTTTCTCACACGGAGCAAAGGCAGAAGTTTTAATTGATTGCTCGGGCAAAGAGGGTTATCAGCTTGAGATTTGTGAGCAGCAAAAAGCTTTGGCCGAAAAAAATGCCAAATCTAACGAAAGAGCACAAGAAGAAGCTAGAGAAAAAATAGAAAAAGCCTCAGAAAAAGCGACAGAGGCTACGAATGCACAAAAAGAGGCTGATAACAAGCGTCAAGAAGAATATTCAAAATATAATGAAGCATCAAAGCAAGCGGAAGATGCTGAAAGCAGAAAAAAAGCTGCAGAAGCAGCGCAAAAAGCAGCACAACAACAAATGACAGATGCAATTTCTCGGGGTGATACGGCTGCAGCACAAGCGGCACGTGATGAGATGGTTAAACAGCAACAAGCCGCTAAGCAAGCCTCGGAAGAGTTAGATAAGGCAAACGAAGCCAAAGACGAGGCATATAAGACAGCCAGCAAAGCTCAAAAAGAGGCCGATAAGGCTGCAGAAAAAGCTCAAAAAGCAGCAGAAAAAGCTGAAAAAGAAAAAATAAAAGCGGCAGAAAAAGCAGAAAAAAATGCGAATAAAGATTTGAAAAATGCCCAAAAGGACTATAACAAGCTTCTGGAAAAATGCGAAAAAGATCCAGCAAAATGTGATGTCAATGCTCTGCAGGAAGCCAAAACAAACCTTGATGCCGCAAAAGCCAATGCAAGTGCAGCAACAAAGGCTCGCCAGGACGTTGACGGAACGACAGCTGAAATGCAAAGGATGTTGGAGGAAGCTAAAAATTCTCCGGCTGGCTATTTAATCTGTAAAAATGCGGCAGGAGAAAGCTGCAGCAAAGGTTCTGACGGTTGTGATTGTTATGTGGAAATTCCTGAAGAAACAGCAACGGAGGATCCTTCAGCTTTACTAGATTCTATTGAAGAAGAAGAGCCTAACGAAGCTGAAATTCAAGCTTATGACTGTGTGGATTCTGTAACTAATCAGAGTTGTACCTTAACATCAGAAAATGCAGAAACTTGTAAATGTAAGTATAAAGAGGTTTATACAGACGAATATGGTAATACCAAAGAAGGCGACGTTGGTACATCTGCCGAGTTAGATGAAAATGGAAATCCTGTATCGCAGCAGCGTTGTTATGAAGCAAGAAAGGATATATTTAAATATATTGCTTGCAAAGCAATGACCACTCTGGCAGATGTCCGCGTAATTGTTTATACCTTAGCTGGTTTTGGATTAATAGCCTTTGCTTTTGCCGCGATTTTCAACAAAATCAGCTGGAAGCATTTGGCAAACTTGTGCATCGCATTGTTCATCCTGTCAATGATGACACCATTTATTGAGTATTTTACACAAGACAATGGCGGAAAATTAACTTACGGAAACTATTTGCCAGCAGGATTTACTAACATTGACGGCTCGGATGTAGATGCTGCAGCAAACTGTGATACTAGTAAGGGTGATGTTTGTCCTGATGTCAATGTTGATACAAGTGCTAAAGACAGCAAATGGTCTTGGAAAGATTTGAAAAACACCGTAAAGAATGGTATTAATGCGGCCAAAACAGCCTATGATACATATAAAACAGTTAAAAATACTGTAGAAACGACGGTTGAACAAGCCAAGAAGATTGGCGCGGCAATTAAAAACTCAGAAGGTGGTTTAACTGGTGTATTGGACACTTTGGGCGAGGTTGCAACTGCTTCCGATACTATATTTAATACAGTTAAGACCGGAGCAGGTGCGGTTGTAAATAATACGGCTTCTATAGCCATGGATGTTCAAAATGCCGGAAAATCCTCAGCAGAATTGGCGTTTGATCAAGAAAATCAAGCTCGTATTAATGAGCTGGAGAAAAAACTTGCAGCAGGTAACTTAACGCCTCAAGAGCAAGAATGGGCTAAAGCCGAACTTGAGCAACGCAAAGCTGCAGTTGATCAGAATAAGGTGGCAGATTATGCCAATACCAAGGGTCAACAAGCTCTTGATAAGATTAATAATGCAGCCAAAACTGCTTCAACGGCAAGCGGCATTGTTACGACAGCCTCTAATGCGGCACAGCAAGGTGCAACAATTGGTGGCGGCGCAGGAACAGCGGTAGGAGATACTTTGGGTGCAATCTTTGGCTTAGGAACAGCTGTGGGAGAGGGCATAGGAGCTGTTGATGATGCTAAACAAGCCAAAGTAGATGCTGCTAATGCTGAAAAAGCAGCTGCCGAGAAAGCTGCGGCAGAAGCTAAGAGACAAGAGGAAATTCGCCAAAATAATGCCTCTTACTCTCAAGGCAAGCAATGGGATAATAGTTTCAACGCAGGAATGGAGACCAAAACTCCTTCAGCACCGCAGATAGTTAGCTCTTCAAATAATAACAAACAAGAGGTACCTGATGAGCCATATGCAGCAAATATGACAAATATGCAAAAAGAAAACTGCGAAAAAAGAGGTGGCTTCTGGAACTCGGGAACCAACTCTTGTGCAGAGCCATCCAAAGCTTCTGTTTCAGAAAAGGAAAAGGCCTGCAAAGAAAAGAATGGTGTATGGGATCCTATAAACAATAGCTGTAAGACACCTGAAATTGAAAAGGTTGATGCAGATAAAAATGATCCGGATGTACATAAAAAAGTACAGGAAGCGATAGAAAAATGTAGGCTGAGTTGCTATGATACCTACATGACAACAACAGATATTTTAGGAAATAAAAATACCAATCTGGATCCTAATGCTCAACGAAAATATCAGGAATGTACAAGCAAATGTACAGCAAATAATGTAGTAAATTAAGATATAATGCTAAATTATATTCTTTAACTACTCCTTAACCACAAAAGAGTACACTATAATCAAGGTGTACTCTTTTGTGTTATGGGCTATAGAGGCATGAAACAAAGTGAATAAACAACGCTTTGTCTTGCATAAATAAATCTTCTGACCTAAACTAAAAAGAGAGCAGAAAAGAATAAAGAAGCAGAATGTTAGCCGAGCAGGGTTTAATAATATGAGAGAAATGATATTAAAAGCCGTTGCCAATCCTCCAAAAATTTTATGGGGACCGTTTTTGCCGACCTTGTTAAATATAGGTATTCAGTTCCCGATAATGTTTATGTTTATTGGTCTAGGCGATGTTAACCCATTGCTTTTTGTGTTTAGTATTGTTCTTGTGCATGGGGCTATTGTTCTGGCAGGGACCAAAGAGCCGCATTTATCAACGATGATTCAAGCCTTTGGTCAAACCCGCAAAGTCACCACCAACTTATATGTAGAGAAAGGCGCAAAATTTGAACCCTGATTTTGATTTTTTCAGTACCTTTGTTCAAGGGCTGAGCAGTATGGAAGTTGTTGTAGCCGTTATTGGTTTTATTTCGGCTGCTTCTTTTGCCGGATTTTGGGCGACAAAATTCGGTCATCTGGTTTTGCCTCAGCCGAGAGAATCAAGAGTATCGGACTTTTTGCCTTTTAACAAACTTATGGCGGATGGTATAACCATTCGCTGTTATAATGGATCATTTGCGCGCGTTTTTCGGGTTGAAGGCATAGATTTATCTTTTGTAACAGATGAAAAAAGCCTTTCCATGATGGAAGCCAGAAAATCATGGATTGACGGTATGTCTGATTTGCAGATTGTCTGCCGCGTTATTACATTGCGTGAACGTGTTGCAATGGAAGAGGATAGTGGTGATTTTAACAATCCCTTATTGGAGCAAATATCAAATACCTGGCGTAACACCTTAGACCGAGTTTACACCAACCGTCATTATATTGTTCTTTCGGTTGCAGACCGGCCTGACGCTCTAAAAGACCTGAACTATGCATCTCAAGCCCTTTTAGCAACATTAAATGACTACGGTGTAAAGCCGATGTATGAAACGGAAGATAGTCCGGCAGAAGAAAGTCCTTTATCTGTTTTTGCTAAAATATGTAGCCCGATTACGCAACCAGCGCCCAAAGTCCGCAATGCTGAAGGTGCGCAAATGAATGAGATGCTAACCTCTGACCATATACACTTCACGGGAGAGAAGGGTATAATAAAGTTCTTTTCCGGCGAAAAGGAAAAATATGAAATAACCATGGGGATTCGCACCTCTGGTGATTATATGGATGAAGGAATGATTGCATCACTACTCTCCATAGATTGCGAATTAACCCTGCTTCATAATATTAAGCCCTTTTTCAAACCTCACGCCAGAGCATTGTTAATGCAACAACAGCGTATGGCAACTGTAACCAGCTTTTCACCGGATGTTATTAATCAATACAGCGAAGCCTTATCTTCCATTGAAGATAGTGATGCAGACTATCAGGCTCTGACAGAATACGCCATGACGGTTATTTTAAAGGGCGACAGCATGGAGGAAATAGATTTTGGGGAAAGCGAAGTACAACGTATTTGTCGTTTGTTTAGTGTAACCCCTGTCCGCGAAGGTTGGGTAACACAAGCTACCTTTTTTAATCAATTTCCGACCTATGAAACCTACCCAAGAACATATCGTTATTTATCAAGGGTTGTTGCGATGGCTGTTTCTTTTGATAAACCATCAGAAGGATTCTCTAAGTCAGACTGGGGGCCGGGGGCTATTACGGTTTTCCGTACGACATCCGGTTCTGCATACCGATTCCAATTCCATGTATCATCAGAAGATTCTGCGGTTGCCCACTGTTGCATTATTGGTCCGACCGGACAAGGTAAAACAACTTTGCTTACGTTCTTGGCTGGACAAGCAATGCGCCACAGCGACCTGAAAGTATTCTTCTTTGACCGTCACCGCGGTGCCGAAATTTTTACACGTTCAATCGGCGGCGCTTATGTTGGTTTTGATGGTGATGAGAAAAATGTATCGTTAAATCCTTTTGATACAGCCAATACACCAAACAATAGAGCATTTTTACGTCGTTGGATGAAATCTATTACAATGGTAGACGATGCATTGTCTGAAAAAGAGATTGCCCGCGCTGTAACAACGGCTTTTGATTATTTGCGTCCGGAAGAACGCATTATGAAAAATCTATATAAAAGCTGCTTCTCTCCTACCGGAAATATGAGAAGAGAGCTATTTCGTTGGGTTAACCCGGATCAGTATGGTAATATTTTTAATGCCGAGAATGATAGTTTGGACTTGAGCGCAAAACGCTTTATGGCCTTTGACTTTACACATATATTTGAAGATGAAACTTTAGCTCCGGCCGTAATCAGCTATATTATGCATCGTATTATGTCTGAAACTGGTGACACCGGTGTACCTTCATTGATTATGATAGACGAAACGGCACCGATGCTTAAGCACCCGATGTTTAGAGATTACTTTATTATTGGTTTGCAAGAGGGACGTAAAAAACGCCAAGCATATCTTTGTGCATTCCAACAGCCAAATATTATTGATAAATTAGGAGTTGGCGAGGTTATTCGCGGACAATGTCAAACCATTATCTTTTTCCGCAACCCTCAAGCCATGCCAGAAGATTATGCAAACTGGAACTTAACGCAAAGGGAGATTGAGTTTATTTTTGGTAAAAGTTATCGTGATTTTCCTTATGCAATTTTGTTATCACGACCGGCAACGGGAGAGTCTGTAATTTTGGATGTTGATTTAAGCGGCTTAGGCCCGTATTTGAAGTTATACAACTCCGGCCGAAAGAATGTTCTTTTGGTAGAGGAGCTGATTAAGGAATATGGTGAAGAAAACTTTGTTACAAAATATTTAAATATTGCGTGATTGAGCGATTAGTCGTTTATCATTTGTTCAATTTTTGCTATTATTAATATAAGGACATAGGACGTTATGGAGGTTGGATATGAGAAAAAATAATTTTTTGCGACTGCTTGCAGTAAGCTGTTTTTTGTCGCTGGCTCTCCAGCCTCGCCAAGTTGCGGCTCAATGGCCAACACTTGATATTTCTTCAATTAAAGAAGGAATTTCAACCAATATTGAATTGGTGAAACAATCCAAAGTCGTAACGGATGCTATGGCAACAGCCGGAAAAATTAATTCGGCAATTGGTGATGCCAAGGCCAGTGCCTCCAAATTTATCGGAGACAACCTTGAAAAAGCGCAAGAAAAAATGAAAAAGCTTCAAGAAGAAAAAGAACGTATTGAAAAAAGAAAAGAACAATATGAAAAAATAAAGAAGCAAATGGACGAAAAGAAGAAGAAACTGGAAGAGTACAAGAGTAAAGTTCAAGACGCTAAGGCTCAGGCAGAAGGTTATATAAATGATGCCAAAGAAATGAAAGAGGCTGCATCAGGTTTAATTGATGAGGTTAAAAGTGATATAGACCAACGTACGGGAGGTGAAAGTTCGTCTGTACCCACGCCAGAGTTAGACACGCCACAAGACGTAACTGCTCCGGAAACACAGACCGTTTCATCCGGACGCACAGCATTTGGAACACAGCAAACCTTGACGGAAGACGAAATGCAAGTTTTACCGCCGACATCTGATGCTAAAGATTATGGTGAACAAGATACACAAACAGCAGAGAAGGCGCAAGAGATGACTGAAGAGCAAATGCGTATTCAGTCTGAGATGAGTGCACTTGATCAAGAAAGAGCCGAGCTTGAGGTTGATGCAATGTTCGCAAAGACCCCTGAAGAGAAGGCTGCAATTGAAGAGAAAATGAAAGCTCTTGATGAAAAATACAAGGAGCTAGAAAAACAGCTTGAAGATAGTCAAAACAAGCCGGAAGAAGAAAAGGATGAAGAAGCAAAATCTGAGGATGAACAAAAGGATGATTCTGAAGATAAGGCAAAAGATGAAACAGAAAAAGATAAAGAAGATGAAGAGCAATCATTGCATCGTCCAAAGATTTTAGATGGTGAGACCTCAACAAAAATGGAAATCCCTGAAGCTCACAGGCCTAAAATCTTAGACGGAGAGACTTCAACTCAGATGGAAATACCGGAATCTCACCGTCCGAAAATTTTGGATACTTATGAGGCTCCGAAAGACCATCGTCCGAAAATATTAGATTTATATGAGCAACAACGTTCTCAAGGCTCATCCGGCGGATTTCGTAAGCGTGCCACACCGAAAACTTCGGCGCTGGAAGGAAAACACTATGCATTACGCAGTTTTTCTGAAACTTTGGTCTTCGCCGATTTAACAGGGGGAGATGTTCCGGATGGTACGGTAAATGGCGTATTTATCTTTTCAGACCGCTTAGCTCAAGAATGCGAAGTAAATGTCAAAGATTTGGAAGATGAATCTGTTATGGATAAATGTATCAAAAAACTAGTTAAAGACAAATCAGATAATGATGCATCCATTGCGCAGGGAGCTGATGCCATTTATAGAACCATAATGCAAGAAACGATTAACGCATTGATCGCCGAAAGCATGGCTCGTAAAAACGAAGCGGCTAATTATGAAACAGAAGTATTGAAAAAAATAGAAAAGCAAATTGCCAATACAAAAAATAATCGTGATGATACGTCAGGTTTGTCTGTTACTAATCTGGAAACGCAATATCTATTAAACCGTATTTTGACCATATACTCGGCTCAGTTATCCGTAGATGCACTGAGTGCTGTTGGCGGCTTTGACAAATCATACTACCAAGACAGTGATGAAGAAAGCGGAGAAGAATAATGAAGAAAATATATCTGACATTATCCGTTTTTTGCCTAACGCTGCTTAGTGGCGTAATGTCAGCACGTGCAGACTTAGAAATATTTGAAAAGATAGAAGAATACATGGGTGTTATTCAAAATAACAAAAACTATCTTGAAAATCAATTGGCGCAATTAGAAGAGATGAAGCGCAGTGCTTCGGAAGGTGTAGGCAACGCCGTCCAAAAAATAAATGAAGTTAAGAGTAATCCTTTAGGGGTTGATGAAGAACTGCTTAATGTTGTTCCTGACGGCATTCCAGATTTAAATAATATAGGCAAAGCGAAAGAACAAGTAGAGGGTATATATAATCTTCAGGCAGGACAAGGAAATGATAATCAACGCTCCGCGGAACAAGAAGAAAAACTTTTAGACATTCAGCGTGAAAATCTTGCCAATCTTTACGCTGTCGCCTTTACGACAAGAGCTCTGTTGGCTAAAGAGCGCCAAACACCTGAACCGGAAAATGACATGAAAGATACGCGAGAGATAATCAAACTAACCAATAAAAAGGCATCAGAAATGCTGCGTCGTCTGCGTAACGTCATGAAGTTAGAGGCTGCAACATCAGAGTTTAAAATAACCCAGATGGCAAGGGCTTATTCAGTCCAAGAAGAAGAGGAAGGAGAAGAAAAATGATAAAATCCTTCCGCATCATATTAAGCGTTTTTATTTGTTTATGCCTCTTTGCACCATCGGCATCGGCACAGATTAAATTTGACGTATCCAAAAGTGTTGGAAAAGTAACAACAACCGTATCCGGCTGGCTGGAAGTAGCGAAAAAACAAATGGAGCAATCAGCCACTTTGCAAACCATGATTGCGATGGGCAAAGGAGCAGTAGAAACAGCCAAAAAGCTTAAAACGCTGCAAACTGCTGTAGGAACAGCAGTTTCAGAGACGCAATCGCTGGCAGACAGCACTACAGGTATGGTAAATGATGCTGTTTCCGGTGTACAAGATGTAGCAGGTGGAGCCGCCGGAGATTTAATGTCTCAAACGGGAGATTCTCAAAAGTTATTTGAACTCAAAGCACAGCAAATGGCATTGGAAAGCCAAAGAGATGAGGCTATTGCTGCCGCGCAAGATGAACTTAATGGTAAAATAGCTCTAGCAGAAGAAAATATTGCCAAGCTACAAAATATGATATCTTGGGAGCCAGATAAGAAGCTTGAGTATGAGTCTCAAATAGCATATTACCAAGGCGAAATAGAAAATTATCAAAAAGAACTGAATACTGTATCAGATACTATTACTTCTCAATATCAGCCCCAAATTTCTGCAGTAGAAAGTCAGATTACGGCATTCCGTAATGAGGCTCTTGCCAAGGCAGGTGATGCTGCAGCCGAAAAACTGGGCTCTTTCTTAAATGGAGGAGACGGCGAGGCTGCCGCAGCAATGAACGAAATGGTAGAAAACAATTTTTTGAAAAAAGATGATGAGGAAACGGTAGAAAATATTACTCCGCGTAAAATTTACCGTAAAACAACAGCATATAAAGACACTATTGACGCATTTAACAATGCCTGGAAAGTAAAAAAAGTTCGCTATGAAAATAGCGAAAAGGCTGGTGAGGTACAACAAGAAGTTCCACAAATGGAAGGCTCTTCATCGGCTTTGGGCATGGATATTCAGCTTAAAGTGGAGAATATCAATGCATTGTTAGAATATACCCGAATGATGGTGCATGATCTTAAAATGAGAACGGCAAACGAGCTGAATAATATGCCTGGTTTCTGGAAATTGAACCGCTATGATAAGGATGTTACGGAATTTAATTTGGATGATTATATCTTTGAAGAGGAATCAAAAGCTAAAAAGCTACTGGATTTAGCAAAAGATGTAAAAGACAAAGGTATAAAAGGAGCCGCAGAAGATATGCTCAACAATGCTACGGGGAACAATAATACAAATGCATCAGGAACGCAGACAACGGATGATCCTCTGGAAGTCGTTAAATCAGAGTTGCGTAAAGCAAGGTCAAAAAGTGGTAAATATGAGGGGGTTGACGAAGCCGGAGTTCAAGATATTACCCCTGTTAATGTAAATGAAGAGCTGAGCAGAGCACGCGGCGGGGCTACAGGAGAGTAAGGAGAGAGAAAATGAAGTACATTTTACGTAAAATATCCGCGATTTCTCTTTGCGTAGCAACATCGCTGTGCCTAAGTTATACAAACTCTGATGCATTTATTTATGGTCCATGGTTATGGAATGGTCCGGTTCCTGTCTCAGACCCACCGACTGATGTTACTATGACAATAGACTATGTAACACAGGTAGCAAACAATACGACCTCGGCAATAACTAAAGTCAAACAAGAGCAAACAAAACTGGTTAAGTCTGCCAAAGAGAAGTTGGCCGGAGAAGTTGAAGGTTTTATGCCGACCAAAAAGGAGCGCCAAAAGAAGGAAACAGCTGTTCCGGGAAGCAAAAAAATAGCCAAATGTAAAATAGCAGATATAGAAAAGCCCAGTTCGGTAAAGGAGGCTTTTTATAAACTCTTCCTAACGTATCCCTCAGACAAGGTAGACGTTAATGCAGCCTATCGTCAAAAAGCTAAAGAATTTTATCAAGACACTGTTATAGAAGCTTATGTGGCTTCTAGGGAGTTGGAAAAAGAACTAGATGAATTGGAACAGAAATTCAAAGAACTTTCACCCTCTCTCGTAACAGGAGAAAATACCAGCAACGGTGCAGAGGCCGGAGATGATAATAACGGTACTTGGAAGAATGCCTATACCGCCTATGCCACCATGAATGAGTTGCTGAAAATAACTGAAGAGCTTGCGGCTATCCGCGCACAACTTGAGGCCGCTTATGCTGTTCAGGAAAGTATTCCGCCCAAAACAAAGGAAGATAAGAAAAAATCCTCTGGCTTATTTAACCGTGGAAACCTTCAGCTGGCTTCATCTTCCAAACGTTATGGCGGAGAAGTTTTGGCATTTGCACAGCTGATTGATTTTAATAACAATCAGAAAGTAACCATAAGCAACCAACCAGTTATCAACAGCAACGGAGGCGCATCTATAACTTCATATGCTCAACAAAAGAAAGCCAAAGCCGTTGAAGCATCTCGTCAACAAGCTATAGGGTTGTTTAGTACACAAAACACCGAAGACGAGCAAACAACATCAACGGATAATGAAGAAGATACAGAAGAAACAACAAGCACTCCTTTGATTACTTTTGTAAAAGCACCCAAACCGGAGATAAGTTCTCCATATGAAGGAAACGAAGAAAAATTTGAAGAGTTAAATAAGTTAGACCCGCTTTATGAAAAAGCGACAAAAGCATTAGAAGTACATAACCTGATACAATCGTTGCCTTCTTACAAAGAGAATGCAAATAAATACAATAGGTTTAAGAAACTTCATGACAAATCCGTAGAGATGTTAAGGTTGTCAGATAAATGTGTATTACAATATCTTAATCGTTATTATACAGATCCTGAAAAAGTTTGGTCCGGTGGTCCGATTTCAGATGAAAACACAGCTAATTATGACTTGCGAAAGGGAATTTCAGCTTGGGCAATAACGGCATTTGAAGTTGCCAAAGCAGAAAGAACTGCTGGCCTGGACAGCGATGATGGCGTTGTTTCTGAAGTAGATGTCATAGAAACAACAGATATGAGCAAACGCAGTGAAAATGAAAAAGAATATGAGAAAAAAGTCAAAGAAAAAGATTTGAGTAACCCGAATGATGAAGAAAAAGCCAACGCCATAAACCGTGAAACAGAGCTGGTTGCATGGAAAATTGGTGCGGAAGCAGCTAAAAAACTTGCAGAAGACCAATATTCCGGCAGTCCTCAATGGGGTAGTGTAAAAACGCCATTCCCGATTTGGAATGACCAAAAGAATTTCTATAATCAATATATTGACGGCAAATATAATAATATAAAAGAATATTTGGCAGCGCTTCAGTTCAATAATGTTGCTTTGAATATAGCGCAAGAGCTTAATAATATCTTGACCGAAGATCCTGAGGTTAGAGCGTATAACGCCAATGAACTTGGAAAATTAGCGGGCTATGTCAGCGAAGATGATAATTCGGATGATGAAGAAAATAATGCGGTAACAGAGGTTGCCGAACAAAAGAAAGCGGCTATGGATAATGCTTTGAAGGCAAGAGATAATGCGCTAAAACCTCTGGAAGAGCAAAGAGATAGCATTAAGGCTGATATAGATAAGCAGGTTGAAATACTAAATAGCTTTAATGAGCGCATCAACCAGCTTAAACAAGGGAAAATGAGCGCCCAATCAGAAACAGAAGATATGCAGGTTTTGCTTGATCAGGCTGATGACGTTGCGGCATATGGCAGAGCTAACGGAGAAGAAGATACCGGAGATTCGCCTGCACAGAGCTTTGCCAAGGAAAGCATTAAAGAAAGCCAAGCGGATGAAGCTGCCGCAGGCCCAGAAATAGAAAAGTATCAGGCCTTGGCTAAAACGCAAGAAGAGAAAATCAACAAATTAAAAGCACAATTAAGCGAAGTAGAGGAACAAATACAAAAGGTAAAAGAGGACTATGTCCGTAAGGTTCAAGAACTTGAAGAACAATTTGCTGCTGCGCTTGAGGCTGCAAAAGAAAAGGTTAAAGAAAGCAAAGCAATTAAGGCTGCCAAAACACTATTAAGTATTTATCGTGAAAGCGTAGAACGTCCTGTTGTTGGCGATCTTATAGGGACAGCCTCTGTCAAAGGAATTATCAGTAAAGCGGAAGGCTTAATCGGGGATACCAAAAACTATGCTGTTGAGGCAGTAGAAAAGGCCAGAGAAGACATTTATAAATTGGGCAATGACTTATACCTGCCCAAGAGTTCATCAATGGTTGTTAAACGCCACTCAGAGTTAATGAAGGAACTACAAAACATTCCACCCGAGAAGTTGATGAGCGCAATATCGTCGCTAAACGAACTTGGCAGTACCTCTGGTGTTACGCAAGCGCTGACGACGCTTTTCCAAAAAGTTGTAACTCAAAAAGCCTGTGCTGATGGACGCTGCGATGTCGCAGATGAGGAATATTTTATTGGATTGTTGCCGAAAGATAAAGACTTTGCCGCACCTAAAGCTGCACCAGAAACATATATGCCGCCTCTCAGAGAGGTAGTTCGCTTTGATGGCGTTAATTATGATAACATACCCCAAACAGCTGATGGTATTGTTACAAAGAAGGACTTTTTGAACTATGGTGAAGAGATACCGCTTATTTGGCAAAAAATACTTCAAGACGATATCTTTGTAGAGCAAGGAGCAAACTTATCCGCAATTTTAGATGCCGGAAGTGGACGAGAATCAAGCTTTATGCGCGGAGGTAGATATCCTTGTGTTCCTGAAGAGTTTATAACAGAAAAAGAATATAAAGTTATAGATATAGATCCTTACGATGGCCAATATATGGTCATAAGAAAACTCTTAGTTTCCGATGAAGGAGAAGAAGGAAGCGTTGGCGGAAACAACAATAGTGCAGCCAACATTGCTACACGAGAATTTCTGAAGAAACTAGGCGTTTATGTTGAAGATAAAGAAAACCAAACAGGCAGTTTTGGGTCTTTAGTTAATGTAGAAAATCTGCCAAAATGCCAAGAAATAAAGCTTATAGAAAATGGCGGATTAGGTCTCAAGTTTTACTATACAATCAGAGACATTGAAGCAGATGCGGAAGGCCCGGCAGCAGTTCAACCGCAAGAAAGTATGGGTAACCCGAGCGAGCTGGGAACTTTGCTTAAAGCTGTTGAAAATGGTGGCCTACGCTTTGCTGACAAGCCCTTAGAAGTATTTGAACGGTTAAAGAGTATTGAAGAAGAAAGTACAAACAGCAATGAAGAATATGAAACAAATTTAAAAGATGAAATATTTGCCAATGCAACTTATAACATTAATCAGATTGGCGATTTCTTAAACTTTGTTGAAGTTGAAACGACTTATCGTCAAGCTCTTGAGGAGCTAGCAGCAAGCTTAAAAGAAGCAAATGATATGTTAAGAGAACAACTGACAGAGGCAGGATTTACGCCGTCAGATGATTTTGATATCTCTAATGAAGATGACTATGAGTTGGCCCGCAACAACCTGGATATGTTCAAAAATGAGTTGGTTGAAGAAGGATTTGAGGGAATAGATGGTGTCAATGCAAGCGATAATGAGGTTGTGGAAGAAAGATTGAATAAAATTAAACGTATATTTACCGCTTTGCGTAAAGATAAAGACGAACTTCTTTCTCTTAACGAAAATTCTCCGTCAGACAGCGAACTTGATGAGCAAATTAAGACAGAAGAAACAAATAAGAGCGTTGTTGGCGAGTATGACAAAGAAGTAGAAGAAGAATTTCAAAAACAGTTAAATAACTTCAAACGACCGTTCTGTGCGGCATATTGATAGAAACAAGATGAGCGAAAATAACAATATTTTGGAAGGCACGAAAATTCTTTCTTTAACTGATGCCAACGGGCATCAGAGAGAGTTTGTCAGAGAAGCTGAAAAAGAAGCTGAGGGCTTTAAGCTAAAATATTATATGTGGCTTTCACGCTTGTTTATCTTTTTTTCGGTAATTTCGCTTGGCGTTTTTATGAGTTCATCTTTAGCTCTGTTTAAGCTAGCCCCGCAAGTCAGTGTGGAACCGTTTCTCATCATCAAGCAAGATACCTCGGATGGCATTGTAAGATATGAGCCTATATCATATACGATGGCCTCAAAAAATCAGTTAATGGAAACATTTGTACGCCAATATGTTTTATTACGTAATACGATTATCGCAGACGAAAAAGAGATGCAAACACGCTGGTTTCCTGGCGGAATGATGAACTTTTTATCATCAGATTACGTCTTCGGACAATTTTCAACTTATAGGGACAGTGTCTGGAGCCGCATAATAGATGCCGAGATGGTCAGAGAGGTTGAAATTATATCAATAGGTAAGCTTGGTGGTGAAAAAAGTCCGGTATGGAAAGTTGATTTTAAAACCTATGATTTATCAACCAATATGCGTAACCAAAATACCCGAGCATTAATTCTAAGCACTCGCTATTGGACAGCGTCAGTAACGGCATATTTCTTGCGCGGAAGAGAGTTTGTAGGCTTGCGCTTGATTAATCCGATAGGTTTTACCGTAACCCGCTATTCTCAAACCGAGGTAGAAATATACTAAAACATTGTTGATAAGTTGGGGATTTTGGCTCAATGGGGTTAGACTTTTAAAATAAAAAAGTTTAAGTTCATAATATCTATACGCGTATAAAGATATAAGGATAAAAGCCATGTGCAAAAAATTTATTATGTTATTTGTGTTGCTTATGCTCACGGCATGCGGCATTTTCGGCTCATATTATGAGGCTGAGCCAGTTGGTGTAGGTAAAGGTGTGGACGAATTGAAGTTGTCTCCCTGTGCTTGCCTTCAAGTGGAGCTTCCTAAAAACTTACCGGATTGGTTCATTGAGACGATTTAATTAATGCGGAAAGAAAAGTATGCCAAACCAACTGGAAGGAAATAACACACAACAAAAGCTGATTGGCGGCGCTGCTCCAAGGGTGAAAAGACAGCCGCGGTCAGAAGATGTTTTCGTCGCAAACGTCGGAGAAAAAAGATATCTTTGGACGGCACGCGCATTCGCTATTATCACAGCCATAAGTTTGTGCTGCAACATCGTCCTGTTGTTGGCTATTGCTCAAGTTTTACCTTTGTACCGAGTAGAGCCCTTTCTGTTAACTTTCCAAAATAAAGAAGAACAGGTTTATAATATTCAGCCGATTAGAGGCCGAATGGAGGATCAGAAAGCTATTACGGAAGTGTTTGTCCGGCAGTATGTTTTATTGCGTAGCTCTTTTGATAGGGATGTTCAGGAAATGGAAGCACGCTGGATGCCCGGCGGTCCTGTTCAGGAGATGTCTTCTTCTGCCGTATATACGGAGTTTTTGGAAAAAACAGCTAAAAAGGCTTTGGATTTAATTCGGGCTCGTTCTCTGCAGCGTAACGTTCGTATTTTAACAGTTAATGAGCTCGGACGAGGCTTGTGGCAAGTAGAATACGAAACTCAAGATATGTATCCGGATTCTCCCGCGCCGGAAGTTAACTATTGGACGGCGTCATTACGTATTGTATATTCACGGAAGAGTGTGAAGTATGGTGAGCGATTGAAAAATCCGGTTGGATTTACGGTTGTAAGATATTCATTAACGTATAATAAGGTTAAGTAGGTTTTATAAGGTGTTCAAATAATGATTTTACGGTCGGCTAAAATATTTGTTCTGTTTACATTACTATTAATGGCGGGATACGCTGAGGCGCAGACTACCATGAACAGCCTTGATCAAAATGCAGATCAAAGTCAGGGACAATATATGCCGATGAACTTGGGTTATGCCGGTTTTAATTCTTTGGGAATGATTCAAAGTGCATGGCTGGATCCAATGCAAAATTTGGGCGAAGGGCAAAGCAAACCTGCTTATTCTAAATACTATTGGTCTCCGGATTTGGTTTTGCCTATACGTTTGCGCGAAGGTATGATGACTTTGATTAACTTTCCAAAATGGGAGCTGATTGAAGATATTTATATTGGTGATAATGCAACTTTTGACGGACAAATTTCCGGCCCGAATACTTTATTGCTCTATCCGAGAAAAGGAGCCAATGTCGGTGTGGATACCAATGTTATCGTTTTCGGCCGTTCAGGAAATAAATATGTTTTCTACGTAAAGAGTGAAGGTGTTAATACCGAGCGTTTAACAAACTCTATTATTGATATAGAGGTTATAGACGGGCCTTCTGGTTCAGGAGGAGCAGGAGCATCAAGTGCAAGGACATCATCTTTAGGCGGAAGTTATGGTGTTAACGCTAGTCATTATAATCGCGGAGGTTCGGGAAATTCAGTGGATTCAACTTTTACCAGGCGTTTTCAAATGGCAGACTGGATAAAAAGCATTCCGCTTGACCCAAGCAAATTTCGCTTTGATATAGAAATTTATGTTCCCAATCCTGATGACGTTGTTATTGCACCGGAACGAGTATGGCGCGATGACATTTTCACATATATTGATTTAGGCGAAAAAGCTTTGAATATGACTCAAAGACCGATTGTAACTTTGATTGTAGAAAGAATTGAGGTTCCGGTGGGCTTCAGAACTAAAGGCCCCAATAATCGTTTGATTATTGTTGAGGGAATAGGAGATATGGTCTTGCGTAACGGCAAGAGAATTGTATGCCTCAAAATGCGTCGTTCAGATGATGCTGGTTTGGAAGATGCAACTTATGCTACCGACTTTGAAAATAACCGTTGGGACGTTCCTCCGGCATTACCTGGAGGTGAGGGAGCTCAGGGAAATATGGGCGGAAATGGTAGCAGCGAATTTGAGGGCAATAACCCGTCTGTCAGATATGAAGGGGGCTTTGGTAATGTTCCCGGACAATATGATGTTCAGCTTGGAAACGGCGAAATGATAGTTCCGGCCGGAGGTAATGGAGGAAACAGCGGAAATTATCCCGGAGGAGACGGTTTTGACTATTCTAAGATGCAACGTATCCGCAACAACAATCATTATGATGCCGGAGTGCAAAATATGACGCAGAGATATGGTTATGGAAGCGGATTTACGGGAGAAGGCTCCAACATTTCAATTGAGTTAGGAACAGATGCTGATGTTTCTAATCTGGAGCGCTTGTGGGATAACCTATCCAATAAATATCCGGATGTCTTAGGTGTATATCAGCCATTTTTCTCTGTTGATACGCCGGCGGATGGTCAGGGTAAAGAATTATTCCATTTGCGCGTAGGTCCGGTAAAATCTTTAGATGCCGGAGATACGGCTTGTAGCAGATTAGGAAGAAACGGTGTATTTTGTAGCGTGGTCAGAACTCAATGAGCAAAGAAATACTGACACATTCCGAAAGTTATGTAAAAAAAACCAACCGCATTATTCTTGCGGTTGGTATTACTTCTTTTATTATCTTTATTTTCGGAGTTGTATTACTTGTTAAAAGCAACAAAACGGTTGATGACTATGAAGAGCCGGTGTTTACAGATAATGATGATGCCTTAAACATAAGTAATACCAACCCATTGACGGATAATTTGGAGTTTGGAATGGTGGAGGATGGAGAGGTTCCGATAACCATGACACCAGATCCTGTTTCAATGGGGCAAGTCGTTTTGGGAACAGAGGCAAAAAATGTACTAACTATCGGTACAAATGGTAAAACCGCGATAAAAATTGATAAAGTTGAACTGGCAGAGCCACCGTTTGATGGTTTTACTTATGAAGACTATTGTACGGATGAAGAGCTTCGCGGAGACCAAACTTGTAATATCACCATGAACTGGATTCCTATTATACATGGAAATGTCCAGAATAATTTTATTATTTCTTGGCATGAGGCAAATCTGACTAAGGGGAATGCCAAAGCAGCAAAAGTTCCGGTTGAAGGAACGGCAATCAGAAAAGAAGACTGCAATTTTTGTGAAAATGTTTTACCGGGCGGTGCAGCCGGGGCAACAGAGCAAGCCAAGGCCGAAATAGCCGCTAAGCAAGTACGCAATGCTATTGGTCCGAATGGTGAAATTATTGGTACTATAGATGAAGATGGATATGTCAGAGATGCCAACGGTAACATCATAGGTCGGATGAATTCAGATGGCTTGATAGTTGATGAAGATGGCAATGTTATAGGTGTCGGAGACAACCGTAAACTAGTATATGATGAGTTCGGCAATGTTATCGGCTATGTTAATCCTGATGGTACCGTGGTTGACAAAGATGGTAATATCATCGGAAGAATGCTGCCAGACGGTACTGTCGTTGATTTGAATGGAAACCCAATCGGTAAAGCAGTAGATGCTGGCTATGTATACGATAAAGACGGCAATATTATCGGCAGAGTTTTGCCTGATGGTACCGTTGTGGACATGAATGGCAATGTTATCGGCCGACTGAATGAAAAAGGAGAAGTTGTTGACGCAAATGGCAATGTCATCGGCTATGTAACAAAACCTGGTCGCACAGCAATTGATGAAAACGGCAATGTTCTAGGTGTCGTTATGCCAAATGGCGCAGTCGTAGATGCTAACGGCAATATCGTCGGCTATGTAGATGAGGCTGGCAATGTCGTAACAGAAGAAATTATTGGTAAAAAAGGTCCTAAAAGACGCTTAGCTTATGATAAAGACGGCAATGTTATCGGTTATATTGATGAGAATGGCAATGTCGTGGATTTCAATGGTAATGTTATCGGCAAAATGCTTGAAGATGGCACATTGGTTGACTTAAATGGCAATGTTATTGGTAAAGCCGGAGAATATGTAGATTTAGCCTTAGATAAGGATGGTAATGTCATCGGCTATATTGGTGCGGATGGAAAAGTTTATGATAAAAACGGCAATGTCATCGGCTATGTAGATGAAGATGGAAATATCATTAGCAATGTTAAGAAAAAGATAGGTTCTCTGGTAAGAGTAGAACTTATTCCGATAACACCGCAAGGCACGGTTTTGGGTGCGATTAACAATAACGGAACCGTAGAAAATGAGAGTAGACAAGTCATAGGCCGCATCTTAGCTAATGGTTTGGTCAAAGACCCATCTGGCAATCAGGTTATAGCAAAGTTGGTTCGGGGTGGTTTGGTCGTCGGCTATGGCTGCCGAAATGTTGGTTACTTGGATAAAAACGGCAAAATTACCAAGGGGAACAAAGAGCTGCCATACAAAATAATGCCGGACGGAATAGTTATTGATGAAAAAGGTTCATATGTCGGTGAAGTTGTCCAACCGGGCCGGGCTTTTGACAATACATGTACGCAAATAGGTGAGGTTGGCACAGATGGTATTGTTCGGGATTCTGCCAATAACTATGTCGGATGTGTTAACCCAGATGGAACAGTATTAAACGAAAGTGGCGAAATCGTGGGCGGTGTTTCACGTTCAGGTATTGCTGTAACTTATGATGGTGAGTATTTGGGCAAAGTTAGTCCCAACGGCATTGTCCAATCTGCCGCCTTGCTTCCGGTCGGCTGTGTCGGAACTTATGGCGATGTCTTTAATAAAGATGGCGGATATATGGGCAAAGTTTTAGAAAACCGCTATGCTTATGACTTGTCCGGAAACTTTATTAATGTTGTCGGAGAAAATGGCAAAGTATCTGTTCCCGGTGGCGGGGAAGCCAAGCTGTTTGCCAATAATTTGGTAGCAAACGATTCTAACCAAATTATCGGTGTGGCCTTAAAAGAAAAAGAAATTGTTGTAGATTCCTCAGGAAAGTTTGTTGGCAGACTATTTCCAGATGGCAATGTCTATAATGACAAAGGTGTCTCTTTAGGAAAAATTCATGGTGGCGGAACAAGCTTCTTTAACCGTTTGCTCGGCAAATTATTACCTCACGGAGAGGTCGTTGATTTTTATGGCAAAAAGATTGGTAAAGTTAACCACGACGGCCGTGTGCTCAATCGTTTTGGCGAACTCCAAGGCCGGGTAGATGCCAAAGGATTGTTTATAGACAATAACAACGAATATCGCGGTGCAGTCTTGCCGCATGGTGCTGCCATTGGTTATGATGGCGCATATCTGGGCTATGCAACCTCTGACGGAACAGTCATTAATCTGGATGGAAAGACAGAGGGCATAACAAGCTCAGATGGCAAAGTCTTGAACAAAAACGGAGAAGTTATTGGCGAGGTCATCCCTGAAGATATTGTAACGGATATTTGGGGAAATTATAAAGGTCGCGTCAATTCTTTAGGTGATGTTTTGGATAACAAAAACGAAAATATTACGGCTATTTTACCTGGCGGCTCAACCGACAAAAATCTAAGTCTGCTAAAGCATGGTGCGGTTATAGACTTTGGCGGCAATGTTATTGGTGCAGTTTTGCCAGACGGTACGGTTATGGATGTTAATAATGTTGTTTTTGGCCGAGTTTTATCAGACGGAAGCGTCATCAACCAAGCCGGAAGCTTGGTCGGTGAAATTGCCGGAGGAGATATCGTTATCAGCAATTCGGACAAAGTTGTCGGCTATGTAGATTTAGCTGGCAATGTCATCAGCCGAGACAATACGACTATCGGACGTAGCTTATCGGGTGGTTTAGCGATAGATTCTAATGACAATATTCTGGGCAGAATTTACAAAATCGGCGCGACAATTTTAGGAAATGATGGTAAATATATAGGCAGATTAGCCTCAGATGGAAGTGTCATAAGCATTGACGGCAAAGCCATAGGCTATCTCAAAAATAACGGTTCGTTTATTGATTTAGATAAAAAAGTTTCAGGCTATGCTCTCCAAGAAGTAGCCAAAAACCGGAGGAATTAGGGTGATTTTGAACAAAAGCTTGTCTAAATTTTTTCATAAAATTCAGTCTATTGCGCAAGCAACAGTCATCTTCTCCGTATTCGTTTTTGCCAATCCGGCTCAAGCAATTGAGATTACGGCCATAGACTTTAATGGTGATTTGATAGGTAAAGTCATTCCGGATGGTAAGGTTGTAAGCTTGGATAATCAGCTGATTGGTAACGTAACCGCAGACAGCTTGATTCTAAACTTTGATGGTGAACTTATCGGCGGTGTTATTCCTCAAGGTATTGCAATCGGAAATGATAACAAGCCATTGGGTAAGGTTTCAAATGATGGTTCTGTACGCCTACCTTCGGGAAAAATTGTCGGTAAAGTTTTGCCGAACGGTTTGGTCGTTGATGATTATTTTAATATTTTGGGTGCGGTTTTGTTCCCGGGTCTGGTATATTCCGATGAAGGTAAAACAGTAGGACGTTTAACCGGTGATGGTTTATATACCAATCTTCAGGGGCAACAAATTGGTTTTGTTTCTCCTGATGGTTATGCTTATCGTAAGGTCGGGACGGATTATTTGTTGGATGGTAGGCTAATTTCTTCTAAAATGGTCATTTCTCTTGAGGGAAATTTTATCGGTAGTGTTGCTCCCGGCGGAAATGTAACGGACTTTGAAGCCAAAACAATAGGTTTTGTAAAAGCAAACGGTTATGTCTACGACGAAAACAATCGTATTATCGGACAAATTGTCCGCTCAGGTTTTGCTTTAGATAACAACGGAGAATATTTAGGCTTCGTAACTTATAACGGAGAAGTCGTCAATAAAGGAGATGTCATCGGCAAAATACGCTCCGACGGAAATATTACCAACGCTAAAGGTGAGGTTATAGGCTTCTCTGTTGATTTAGCAGCCACAGCAACGGATATGGAAGGCCGCTATTTAGGCCGTATTATGCCTAAAGGTATTTTAGCGAAAGCAAGAGAACAGGTTGGCAAGGTTGGTCCGCGCGGTATCATTACGGACAAAGACGGTAAAGTTATTGGTCGTTTAACCCAAACAGGTCCGGTATTCAACTTCCGCGGAGCTTTAAAAGCACATGCATTAAAAAGTGGTAGCGTAATCTCTCTTGAGGGCACACCGATAGGTAATATCAGAGGCAATTTTGCTTATGATAATAACGGCCGAATTTTTGGCGCAACTTTGGTTGATGAACTGGCCATAAGCTCAAGTGGAGCGCAACTTGGGATGAGCGGTATTGGAGCTTCGGTTATGGATGGAAGCGAGCGCAAATTCGTTTCACCCTTTGGCTTTTTGTTTTCTTCCGAAGGTGGACTGAGCGGTGCAACAGCTTCTTTAGCCCCGATATATAATCTGACCGGCGCAATTATTGCTTATATGATGCCTGATGGTACGATGTATAATAAAGGTGTTGTCGCTTTAGGTAAATTAACCGAAGCAGGATTAAATGTTGATGAACGCAACCGCATCTTAGGCAAAAGCACTAATGCCGAATATGCATATGATTCAAAAGGCTCATCTATTGGTGTATTGTCTGAGAATAATATGGTGTTAGACAAAGACATGAAGCCTATGGCAAAAATTTTGCCGGATTCTTCTGTCGTTAAATCTAAAGAAAATACATCACTTGACTTCAATCCGCTTTTAGGAACGGCCTCTGCTCATAATCTTGTTCTAAATATAACGGGAAATTTGTTGGGCTATATTGGTTCTGATGCCGCAGTAAGGGATATGGATGGTCGTATTGCCGGAAAATTAGCTGATGGAGGCATTATATTAGATAATGCAGGTCTCCCTGTTGGGCAAGCAATGGGGTATCACGCTATTGTTGACAACGAATGTGCTGTTCTTGGTGTTCTGACCCCACAAGGCGATATTCGGAATTATCGTGAAACTTTTGTCGGAAGAGTCTTATGGAATGGTCAGGCTATTTCAGAAACAGGAGCTGTCATTGGCTATCAAATAATTCCGGGTAGCATCATAGATTTTAACGGCAATATGCAAGGAACAATTACGACCTCGGGTCAAGTAACAACCTATGCCGGAGAGCTATTGGGTTGTATAGATAAACGAGGCAAACTTCGTAATGCTGACGGGGAGATTATTGCCGCACGTTCAGAATTTTATCCGGTTATGAATGTCAATGGTGTTATAATTGGACGCACGGTTTTGGATGGCAGTGTTGTCAATGAGAACAACGAATTTATCGGTTATATGCAACCCAATGATAACATTAACTCCAAAACCGGCGTGCCTATTGGCCAGCTCTTTAAATATCGTTTTGCTTTTGATAATGATAATAATTATTTAGGACATGTCGCAAGAGATGCCAAAGTCTTAAATGAAAAAGGAGAAGAGGTCGGTAAAGTAGATTTCGGTGGTGGCGTATTAAGGGATAATAAGCTTGTTGGTTATGCCCTCTATGATATGTATATGTATGATAATGATAATACTGCAATAGGCCAAATCACTAGAGATGGTAATGTCTTGTCCTTAACCGGTCGTAAAATTGGTCGTATGGATAAAGGCTTCTTGATTAGTAATGATAACAAAATAGCCGGAAGAGGAAATAGAGATTTTTATATACGCAATCAAAACAATTTGGTCTTGGGAGAATTGGAGCTCAAGGGAAGTGTCGTTGATGCTGCAGGACATGTTATCGGAACATTAAAAGAAAATGGCCGTATTATGGATGAAAACGGCAATCTGTTAGCCATAGCCAAACCTTTACAATATTATAGCTTGTTAAAGGAGTTGACGGAAGCCGAGGCTGCACGTTTGGCCGCAGAAAAAGCCAAGGCAGAAAGGTTAGCCGCAGAACAAGCCGCTGCGGCCGGAAAATATTTTATAGGAGAAGACGGCTACATCAGAGATGCCAATGGTAATATTATTGGCCGAATTTTACCGGATGGTACGGTTGTTGATATGAATGGTAATGTTATTGGTCATATCAATGAAAATGGTGAGTTTGTGGCGCTGGATGGAAAGGTTTTAGGAACAGTAAATGGTGGTGGCGCAGATTGGTATAGCAAGCCAATTCCGATAGGCTCAGTTCCTGAAGTCGGGGCAATCGGCGAAGAAGAAATGAAGAAATATCGCAAATCATTAGGAATTGCTCTAACGCCGGATGGAGAATATTTAGGCGATATTATGGAAGACGGTTCGGTCGTAGATAAAAAAGGCAATGTAGTCGGTAAGAAAATGCCTGACGGCCTGATTATTGACGATGAAGGAACTCTAATAGGAATTGAAGAAATTCAGAAACCAGATACTTCGGGAATGTTTGTTCCGGCAGGCACATTCGGTCCGGGAGGAGCCTACGGCACTGGTATAGGCGCAGGTGGAAATCTTGGCCCTGGAGGCGGATTCGGTCCCGGAGAAAGATATGATCCACAGCGTGCCGCCGCTTTGGCAGCAGCGCAAAACCAACGCCGTCAAGCAATGTCTGTCGGTAAAATAAGTTCAGGCATCCGTCCGGAGTCATTTGATGGTTACCAAAAAAACTGGGACGAGCAAGGCATAGCTAAAGCCGTATCATCGTGGCGTGTTAATATGAGCGAGATGATTTTTGCAGATAAGCCGATTCCTGCGGTCATTGCCCGTTCTATTGATAGTAACAATCCTACACCGGTTACTGCATTTGTTGAACGTAATGTTTATGCCGAAGAAGGAAGAAATATTGTTATTCCTGCAGGGAGCCGTTTAATGGGAACTTTAGGCGGCCTAACAGCAGGTACAGAAACAACATCAAATTCTGCAAAAGTTCAAATTACCTGGGAACGCTTAATTCGTCCGGATGGAGCTTTGTTTGTGTTCCAAGGTATTACGGGCGATGCGCAAGGCCGTGGCGGTGCTTTGGGCTATCTGGATCAGCAGTTGTTTAAGAAATATACTTTGCCGATTATGACAACAGCTTTAACAAGCTATACATCATATATTATGGCTCCGAAAGATGATGACACAAGCTCAGAAAATGAATCTCCGCGTCAGCAAGCAGCCAACGATGCCCGCCAAAACTTTTTACAGGATATGAATCGAATTTTTGAGCAAATCTTGTCAGACAAGTCAAACATCAAACCTTTGACATACGTTCCTGCCGGCACGCGCATCATCGTTTATCCGAATGTTGATTTATGGCTAAGAACACCGGAAAGAGATGAAGCCGAAGTCGCAAAAAATATGTCAAAGCGTGATGTATTCATTGATGATAACAAGGTAGAACAAGATCGTACAAATACTAAAAACAGAAGAGCTATGGGTATGACAGATGCAGACAGAGCTGCAACAGCGGCCTCTGTTGTCTACGAAGCAGAAGGGACGGATGCAGAGGCTGTTTCTGCGCCGCGTCTGATGGATGATACGAAGACTAAAAAAACGACAAATACACCAACATCTCCGACCCTAATGCCAACGACACCGAGTGGCGGAGCGACACCTCCACCGCCGCCGTCATTCAGCAGCGGAGCCGGCGCAACTTCATCATCAGCAGCATCGGGTGGCAAAACAGACAATAGTGTCCCTCAGTTATTCTAATAGGAGGAAAAGATGAGCTTTAAGGTTTTAGAATCAGTTTTACGTCCTTTATCCTATTGGTATAACCAAGAAAACATAGAGGAAGTTGCAGTTAATCGTTCTGGCCAAATATGGCTACGTTTGCGCGGAAAAAGGGCATATCCCTGGGTCATGTATAAAGACGAAAAATTAAGCAAAGAATACTTGGTTGATTTGCTTTATATTGTAGCCAATACATATGAGCTTCCCTTTGATCCGGTTGAAGGCTCGCCCGTGGTTTATGCCACTATCCCCGGGGAACACCGTTTTTCAGCCATTGCCGGACGTAACGTTATGTATGACCAAGATGACTTAACCGGCGGCGTTGCTTTGACGATTCGTGTGCATAGTGATGATGTTGCTTTTGGCTTGTCAGATTATGGGTTGGCTCAAGGTAAAGGACTGCATAAAATAAACCCTTTAAAAGACATCAAAGACCCGGAAGACCCTTATGAAAGATTATTGCTGAGCATTAAAAGGGGAGATCACATTTTGGTTTCTGGTGCAACCTCAACCGGTAAAACCACATTTTTAAATAACCTTTTGAAAATTTTGGATATACATAAGCGTATTGTAACCATTGAAGATACGCGAGAGCTTTTGGTTCCACACCCCAATCGCGTACATTTGGTTTTGTCTCGTACGGAACAAACTAACGAAATGGACTATGCTAAAATCATTGACTTGGTTGTGCGTTTTACCCCGGATGCTATCATCGGCGGAGAGATTTCAACCAGCAATGCAGGAGCAATTTGGGAACTAATGGGGTCAGGACACGATAACTGCTTAGCAACCATTCACGCTGAGAGTTCTGAAGCGGCATATAAAGCTTTTACCGATCGTATTTTGCATACCTATCCGACGATTGATAGAAATAAAACCATTGAGGAAATGCATCACAAATTGCGCGTTGTGCAAATTAACCGCGATGGCAACCTTCGTGCCATTACTGAAGTTACTTAAAAAAAAGCCCCTGAAGGGGCTTTTTTTTGGGGCTTATTGCAGAGGTGGAATATTGAGTTGAGCAATTCCACCCGGACGAATTTTGACGTTAGAATAACGCATGTTTCCGGTCTCAATAACAAATCTTTGTCTGCCTGTCAGTTGCGATGCCAAATCATAAAAATCACGAACGGTCAGCTCTTGTCTTTGCGGATTCATAATATAGAGAACACAGCCTTGTGTCCTTTCAGCAACGCCACAGCGAGCACGACCTCTTGGAACTTCTGGGTTGATAACAACACCTTGCAAACCATCTCTAACAACTGTTTCCTGAGCAAAAAACAAACGAGCTAAACCAAAGCCGATTATAAAAGCAAACAAAGAACCGAGCAGAAGAGCTTTTTTGGTAAACATATTATCAACCATAAATTGCTCAGCCAAAGGCACCTTCGGCGGTGTAATATCGCTTTCCTCTATAAATTGTGGCTGAAAATCATTGGTAACTTCCTGCGCATTATTTATTGCCGGCAAGTTTTCACCCCCATCCAAAATTGCATCTAAATCAAAATCATCTTGAGCCTTGGGCTGTGGTTGTGCTTGTGCTTGTGGCTGAGTTGGATGTTGCATCTGAGCCTGATTAAAAACAGGCTCTGCCTTAGGAGGAACAGCCGAAGGGTTAGGTGTTCCGCTAGCAGGGTTAATAATGCGCTTAATCGGACGTTTAACTTTTTTTAGTCTAGGCCGATTCGGATCCTGCATAACGGCTCCGGCAGGTCTGTTTATATTATTGTTATTAAAATCTTCTGCCATTTTCCCAATTCCTCTAAATTAAATTATCCAAAATCGGCTTGGTTGTTTTAAGCGTACGAATAATACGCGGAACCATAAATACAACCGTTTCAGACTTCGGCGATTTTACACCAAAAATCTGATTTGGAATACCGATAATCAAGAAGTTTTCACCTAATTTACTTCTGACATCAAATTGCGTAATTTGACCTTTGGTTGCTTCTAAAGTAATATTTGAAAAAATGCGGTTGCCTTTTTCAAGAGAAGCTTTTGCTAAAATGGACAAGTCAGCTTCAACGGAATCTCTTCGCCCACATTTTCCAATATCAAAACGAGAGAACCAAAGGTTGGGTACAACAAATTTTCCTTCGGCAACTTGCATAACCATTGCTTGCCGCCCCAAGAATTGGCGTAAAGTATTTATATTAAGCTCATTCGTTGTTGTTAACACACGACCAATAACGCCTGTCTGAGCGGTTGTAACCGTACCAAAGTAAAAAGCTTTGAGCAAATCTTTCCATTCTACATCTTTTTCTTTATCATAGGGATAAATTCTGAAAACACTAACATCATAGGCAACCAATGTTGGGTTATTTTCAAAATATTTAATTAAATCCATAATTTTATTTTTGAGCTCAAAATCTGCGTCAAAAGTAACCGAATAATCCGCCCAATTCGTTGTCATATCCGTAATGCCGGAGCCGCGTAAAACGTCAAGCAAGCCGAGCATAATCGGCCGAGACTTCGGAACATAAAGCGTAAAGTTTGCTTTTCGGCTAATACGCATGGTTTTTTCGGTCGCATCATAGGAGTAATAAATTTCTCCGGCATCTGCAATCATATTAATCACTTCCGAAAACTCGCCACGCAAATTTTCAGCCGATATACTGGCATAAGGGGCATCTTTTGCAATAAGCTTAATTCCAGCTTCTTTAGTTAATTTATACAAAGCTTTTTCCGCAGGCATTTTCTCAAACGAAAACCCCGTAACCTCAAATCTGGGAAGCGGATTATTTACCCCGTTTTTATCAAGCCGAAAAGCAGACATATTATAAGGCAAAGTCAAAATCATCTGCTGAGTATCCCAATTAACACTACAGCGTAAAGGCGTTTCTAAATCAAGCTCATTAGCTCCCTTAGATGTACGTATCATGTTGGGATCTTGCGGATAGATAACATTGGCATTCAACCTTTGACTGAGTGGAGGCAAAGGCTGAGGTTTTTCTGTCTTACAAGCAGAAAGCAAAACCAAGAGTCCAAAAAACGCAAAATATTTAAATAAATTAAATTTCATTCTGACTTATTTTACCTCATTTTTTGCCGGAACAGCCTGTTGCGTGTCAGGATTAATCGGCTTTCTAATCTTTATAACCTTCTTTAGCTCATGTGTTGGGTTTGCGGGCTGGCCCCCGCCAGCTATTGGCTGGGTTTGAGATTGTTGAGGGGAAACAGCTTGAGTAGCCTGAGGAGAAGCCACAGGTTTCTCTTGAACTTGAGGCGACTGTGGTTGCATCGGCTGCATTTGTGCTGCCGAGACAGGTTGTGTCGGTTGAGACTGCGCAGGCTTAGGAGCAGGTTGGATAGGGGGAACATCTTGTGGTTGCTCATAAGCGCCTTGCCCAATATTGTTTTGCGCCATTAATTTTTCCATGAGCTGGTCCATATTCATGCCAGCACCGACGGTCGGATCAACTGTTTTATCAAACTCCCCTAAAGCCTCTCTTAATTTTTCAACTTCATGAGCATCTTCTTTAATCATATCTGGAGAAGAATTATTTTTTAGCTCTAACTGATATTCAGCCAAGCTTTTTTTCAAAGCCTCAACACCGCCGGCAATTTTCTTTTCAACATAGGGATAAAGTTCTTTATGCTCTAAAATATAATCGCCTGTCTCACTAATCTCTTCCAAAACATCTAAAATATAGCCATAGAATTTATATTCTTCCATGGCAATATTACCCATACGCACACAACGAGCCGCAATTCTGGAAATTGTGCGGTCGTAATAATCTTTGAGCAAGATATAATTATCCAAATACCAGAGACTTTCTTTACTGGCACCGGTAGGCGATGTATTTTGTTCCATATTCAACTCCTTACATTCTAATCTAAAATAGCCTAGTCGGTTTGTAAATTATTTTCTATGAGCTTTACCCAACTATATCATCTTTGGGAGTATAAGGTTCTTTAGAATCTTTATCTTTATTTATTTCAGCAATGCCAAAGTCCAAATTATCAAATGCGAGGGGCATATTCTCGTCAGAGGATTTATATAAGCTGTCCTGAAAGATTAAATCTCCATTATACAGGGGGTTATTACTGTCTTCAGAACTATCGGCATCTCCAAAGATAATATTATTCTCTGCAGTCTTTAACGATTCTGAATTATTTTGCATTTCAGACATACTATCAGAGATTGGGTCTTCTTCATAATCCCACTCCCAATCCCCATCCTCACCGGATTCATCCGAAGTTTCCGCAGACAAGTTTTGCGCTCCATTAGTCGGAATGTTGCTATCTGTGCTCATTCCTTCTTCAGGGGTTGTATCTTCTTCATAATCCCATTCCCAATCACCATCGTCTCCGGCTTCACCAGATGCTTCCATCGTCAGCTTTTGCGTTTCATCAGTCGGAATGTTGCTATCTGAGCTCATTTCTGCTTCGGGAGCTGTATCTTCTTCATAATCCCACTCCCAATCGTCAGAGTTTTGAGTTTCTTCTTCAGATGTTTCTAAAAGAGAAGTATTGTTAATATCGGCTCCCGGCGCCGTCTCAAGAACCTCAGTAGAAGTCTCCTCAGGCACTTCTTCCCAAGTCCATTCGCCTTCATCACTTTCGGAAGCCGTATCGCTGACATCAGCCTCCGGCGCAGTCTCAAGAACTTCAGTAGAAGTATCCTCTGGCACTTCTTCCCAAGTCCATTCACTCTCATCACTTTCGGAAGCAGTATCGCTGACATCAGCTTCCGGCGCCGTCTCAAGAGTTTCAGCAGAAGTATCCTCGGGCACTTCTTCCCAAGCACATTCACTCTCATCACTTTCGGAAGCAGTATCGCTGACATCAGCCTCCGGCGCAGTCTCAAGAACTTCAGTAGAAGTATCCTCTGGCACTTCTTCCCAAGTCCATTCACTCTCATCACTTTCGGAGGTGGTATCGCTGACATCTGCTTCCGGCGCAGTCTCAAGAACTTCAGTAGAAGTCTCCTCAGGCACTTCTTCCCAAGTCCATTCGCCTTCATCACTTTCGGAAGCCGTATCGCTGACATCAGCCTCCGGCGCAGTCTCAAGAACTTCAGTAGAAGTATCCTCTGGCACTTCTTCCCAAGTCCATTCACTCTCATCACTTTCGGAAGCAGTATCGCTGACATCAGCTTCCGGCGCCGTCTCAAGAACCTCAGTAGAAGTCTCCTCTGGCACTTCTTCCCAAGTCCATTCACTCTCATCACTTTCGGAAGATGCGGTATTTATCTCCGGAGTTCTTTCAGTCTCGCTTTCTTTAATATTTTCCAAAGCTTGAGATGGATTATCTTCATTTGTTAAAGAATCAATGTCTATATTATCCAGACCAGGTAAATCCTGCAAAGATAAGTCAGTATTTTCTTCTACCTTTTCATCTTTAATCTTATTATCTTTTTTGAATAGTGATGAAGCTAAAGAAGATAAACCATCTTTAATCTTTGATGCAGCTTGAGCAGCTCCGTCATCAAATAATGAAAAATCCAGACCGCTTGAATCTTCAATACCATCTGAGGTCTTGTTTTTCTTTTTCTTTTTTTTCTTTTTTTTCTTAAGTGGCGATTCCATATTTTCTGATGTTTCCGAAAGCACATCAACCATTTCTTTGGCACTACTTTCATCATCAGCCAGAGCATTTATAGCAGTCTGTTTTGATGTGTTATTTTCGCCGGAAAATAGTTCAGCCAGCTCATCGTTTCCAGAAGATGGATTAGCTTCCGGAATTTGAAAATTTGTATCTCTTTCCTCACTTGCCGGAATATGCCTTGCCTGAGAAAAATGTTCATCTCGTACATATACGGGTTGAGCCGAAGTCTTAGCAGCAAATTTTGCCTGCTCTTCAAAAAACTTACGATTCTCTTTTTGAATCTTCTCAATCGCTTCAGCAATTGTTTTGCTGGAAAGTTGCTGGCTTTCTTTCAGTGCAACGGAAATAATTGCAGATAACTCTTTTGTCTGAGTCTGCGCCATTTCTTTGAATAACTCAGATTGCGCTTTAACAATACCCTTAACCATATCTTCCATTGGGGGCATGGGTGCGGTATTAATTTGAATATTATTCGCATTGTTGTTGCTGCTGTTGCTTGCTGCCATAGTATTGTGTTGCATAATCATTTGAGCCATTCTGTCTTGCGATTCCCGAATAGCATCTAAGATTTCCTGATTACTCCCGCCGTTTGTTAAGGCAGATTCTTTTCCGCCGCCCAAAGATTTTATAGGTAGCTTTTGCAATGCAAGAGCATTATCAGCTAAGGCTTGAGCCATTTTTTCCTGAGAGGCAATAATGGATTTTGTTAATGCAGAATTATCTGTTTTTTCAGCAAAGATTTTTGCCATCTTCTCTTGCGAGGCTATAACGGCTGCCGCTAATTGTTTATTTCCTGTCTGAATTTGGGTTTCATTAAATTTCAGAGCTTGGGAAAATGCCGCTGCAATTTCTTTGGCAAAAGATGAATCTGCAACAACTTTAACATTGCCACTCATAATAGGAGCCTGAGCCATTTGCGGAGCTTGGGTATAAACAGGTTGAGCTTGAGGAGATGCGTCAGATTGCAGCTTTGCTGCAGCTTGGGCTTGAGCCTCAGCTAAAGCTGTTGCCAAAATTTTGGCTTTAGATAATTCTTCGCTTAACTCAGGTGATGTGGTTTCATGAACAAACTCCCCTGAGTGGTCTCTGATAACGCCAGCGCTTTGTTCCAAATCATCAACATATTCCTGCAGCAAAGAACCGCCGGGCAGGGAGCTAAACATGCCTCTGATTTCCGGAGGTTGTTCCAAAATCATCTTATTGAAAGCATCTTTTCTTTCTTTACTAAAGATATGCAATTGGCGAAAAATATTTAAAAAACGTTGCGCAATGATGATGGGATCTTCTCCATCACCATGGCTTTTTTTAAATTTTTTGCGGTTGTCCGCATTTTTATCATAAGTATCAATCACTTACTTAGCCTAAGATTCGCAACATTATATTTAAACTTCATCCATATTACAGATTTTAAGCTTAATGTTGTAAATTTCAGGTTAACAAAGAAAAGAGATGTAAAAAAAAACTCCGCTTTCGCGGAGTTTTTTTTATTATAAGTCAATAGCAACAATTTTATGGATTTTGCTTAATTCATCATTTCCAATTTCAATTTTTTCATCAGGATTCCAACGTAAACCATAAAGCTGACCATTTTCATCTTCTCTGATGCTTAAAAGCTTTGCTTCTTTTTCATCTTCAAAATACAATGCAATATCGCCTACGCTGACAACATCCTGCGGATCAACGAATAAGATTGAACGTGTCGGCAATAAAGAACCCAAACGTCTGGTGCAAAGATTAATGGCATAAGCATCTTTCTTGTTAAAGAGCTTAACCGGACGCTGAACCTTTTTGGTTTCTTCATCAAAGTCAACAATAATGTTGCCATCTTTTCCAGCTGTGCCATAAACAGATATTTTAAGATTCTCCTGAGTATTACTAACAGCATTTGAAAATGCCGAAATAGCACCGCGAGGAGTAGACAAGAGTTTATATTTAGCATCATTACGTTGGATAATTTCTTCCAACATTCCTTTGTCTTCCAAGCTTTTAATCTCTTCTTTTAGCTTTTCTGGAGCCATATCTAAAGCTTTGGCAATATTCTTAAATTCTTTGTCGGATACTTCTCTCTGTCCCATCTCAATACGATGGTAAACAGACAAAGTCATATCAGCGCTTTCGGCTACCTCAATCAAAGTTAAATTCTTCTCGTTTCTGATTTGACGAAGGCCGGCACCCAAAGTTTTCAAGCCGCTTTTTTCATTAATCTTGTTTCTTCTTTCCTGCTCACGCCGCCAAGATTGCACAATTTCCTGTTGAGAATTTTGTTCATTAACAAACAGCTCCTGCAAGGGGCAATCCAAAAATTCAGCAACGCGAACCAATTGTTCCTGATCTACACGACGATAACCTTTTTCAATTTTTGAAATAGCAGAGAGACTAACGCCTAAGTGATCTGCTAATTCCTGCATGGAGCGACCGCGCAGTCTTCTAAACATTCTTATTTGGTTTGGGAAAATAATTTCTTCCATAGTATGTTTATCCTTTTGCTGTAAAGAACAAGATGATTTATTAACCAAATAATAATTACTAGCAACTTATTAATCAAGAAAATAGTACAAAAAAAGACAATTTGTGTACAAATTATGCACAAAAGGAAGCCTTTGAAAAAGGCTTCCTTTAAATTTTTTTAAGATAAAAAGGTATTGATTTTATTTAGAAAATTCTCTTATTTGCTCGGGCTGACCATAAGTAGCGATTTGTTCCGCCATTAAATCTAAGTCATCTTTTCCGAACATAATTTTGTCTTTTGGTACACCTCTTGAAATAACTCCGTTGGAGTCCATAGGCTTAGCGCTGCGTTTCGCATAGTAATCAGAAAAAGCATACTTGTTTTTAATAGATGAGGTATCAACTTTTCCATCTTTATAAACATAGCTTGAACGACGATTGATGATACCATCAGAACTGAATTTAAGTGCCGAACCATCAGCACGAACTTTTTCTACCGAAGTCATAACTCTGTCACCATCAATCTTCATACTGAAGTTTGTGGTTGAACCATCAACATTTACTTGTTTAATCTCAAACGAACCATCATCATTTATAACAGCCGTACGAGAAGCAAAGACTTTATCCATATTGGCAAGGTCAGAGTTAGGCATTCTTTCCTTTAATACTTGTTGCAAAATGGCAGTATTAACCAATTCTGGAGCCAAAGTTGAGTTCTGCTTCAAGACATTGACTGCAACCATATTGAGAGAACCATCTTTGTTCGTCAGGGTTTTGCATGCCGCTGAATCAATTTTAATACTTTGTTTCAGAAGCTTGCCGTCTTTTCCGTATTTATTTTTAACGGTAATATATTTGTCGGTTGTCGTCGTATTATCGTGGCTAAGCATTCCCAACATTTTAATCTTAGATTTTTGGTTGGTTATTGAGTAATTGCCGTTAGCATCTTGTGAAACGGTTCGTGTTACTTTTCTTCCATACCAGTTTCTAACCGTAGCTGTAACGCTTCCGTCATCATTAGTTTTGGCATTACTGCTATTAAGTGCTCTTTTAGCCATATAATCAACTTTAGCCGAATGAGCTATATCATGAATACCGTTACCCATTTGTTTGCCGACCCATTTTGTGCCTTTCAATGTTTTACCTCCGGCACCGATAGCGGCTTGAGTCGCGACGTTATTAACCATACCGCCAAACGGAGAGCCAATAGGCTTAATGGTGAAAGCACCTTTAGTGAATGATTTAGCAAAGGACTGAGCTTGGTCTAATACGGCCCAGCCTAAGAACATCCAGAAAACAAGTTTCAAGAAACGAATAGTCCACCAGGCTAAACCTTCTGCAGCATCCAAAATAAATTTGTAAGAAGAATCGCTTCCTACTCCTTTTACGCGGTCATTCATAACTTCGGCCATAATTTGTTCAATACCGGTTGTTATGATAAATATCACAATGGTTAAGAATAAGAAGGTAAACATAGCCATCATAAAGGTTTCCCACACTTTGGATACATATTTTTTCCGAGTAATAGGGAAGGCATAAGCAGCAATGGCAACCGGGATTAAAGCTGAAGCAATACTTAATTGTAAAATAGAATCAATCAAAAGCCACGGATAAATAAGCATTAACATAATACCGGCAATCCAAAGGACAAGACCCACAATCAGATAGCCCAGATGAGGAAGCAACCAAATACCATGGAAACTTTCAACTTTTACTGCAATGCATAAAGAAGTTGAACCAATGGTCAAAACATCCAAAATTTTGCCTTGAATACTTTGAATCGTACAAAGTATGTTGTTTCCGATAGAAGAAGGTAATCCTCCATTTTCTGTAACCTGAGTAAATCCGGAACAAGTTTGTCCTGTTTGACCAGATGTAACCAATTGCGCTAAAGCCATACCAGTATTAAATACAGGAGTAACAATCAAATTAATAAATTCTTGGATATCAGACTTCAAAATAACAACGACACAAACGACCACAAAAGCTTGATTCAAAATAGTTTTAATAAGCGTTCTGGGTTCTTTGACATCAAAAGCAGATATAAACTTCAAAATTGTTATGGCTAGCCACAAAGCCATTCCGATAATGACTAAATCAACCATAGCATCGGACAAAGATGTGTAAGAAAGTTTAGCCAAGTTACTTGCTGTATCAAATAATACGCGGAATAAATCACAGAAAATACATCCTGTATAAGAATTTCTATAAGCTTCAATATTGCATTTTTCAGAAGCTATGGCATTTTCTGCAATTATATCAGGACTATAAGCAGTTGATGGTACAACAGCGTTTTGGCTGGCAAAATCCGTATTCCCGGTCCAAGAAAATTTCTCATTCTGCTTTTTAGCTTGTTCTTGCCAATAGTTTGTTGAATCCATATTTAAATCATTATATTCACCGTCAATAGAATTTTCAGACGACTGACATTCCGGAGCATTGGGATTTTGTTTACATTCAACGCGGCATTGATTAGGGTTAAAATTTGCATAACACTTACCGCACAGAGATTGAATCTCATCACACATCGGGTTAATAACTTGACCATATTCAGTATCTCTGATTTCAAAATGCAAGTGCTCTTTATAGTGATTAGGAAGTAAAACGCCGCCTTTACAAGAAGAACCACCAGATTTTCCGATAACCTCACCCTTTTTTACGATTTGCCCTTGAGAAACCAACATCTGAGAAAGGTGAGCATAAACCGTAACAAAACTAGAACCCTTACCATCTTGTCTTTTGTGTCTGAGAACAATTTTAAGACCATAATCCGTAGAACAATCATTTGCACGTTCAACGACGCCATCAGCCGCTGCCGTAACATTTGTTCCTTTAACGACGGCATAGTCCATACCTTTATGTTGTCGCGTTGAGGAACGCATACAAACATCTTCAGGGACACGAGCAACATTGCCAGTAACAGGCATAGTGTTAATACAGTTTTGATAAGAGTTATTCAGTTTTTTTAAACAATCAGCCGAAATATCATAACGAGTTACCAGATTACCATTTTTATCTTTTGGACAGCTTTTCCAATTAACACCACAATCAGCGCCGCAATCATCCGCCGCCCAAACGGGATTTATTTCTGCAAAAAACGGAAATAGTCCGAATATCGCCAGAATGGTAATTCTTTTCAAATATGTCAAAGTTCTGTTTGTCATTTTGGCCACCTAACTATTTCTTATTTTCCTCATCTTTTTTTGGGTTCTCAGGCTTGTCCTCTTTGGGCTTGTCATTTTGGCCCTCAGCCGAGGTTTCAGGTTTTGGTTCGGAAGCTTGGGTTGAACCGAACTTCAATCTATCACCAACCTTTTGCATCTTCTCACCGGCTTTTTCCATTTTTTCACCGGCTTTTTTCATTGCCTTTCCGCCTTTTTTCATTGCCTTACCAATTTGCTGAGTAGCTTTTCCAGCTACTTCTGCACCTTTACCTGCAGCATAAGTCGCTCCGCCTGCAATCATCATCGGAACACCGACAATCGCACCCAATCCGGTAGAACTTAAAGCTCTTCCTGCGTTCATCATGCCACGTCCACCCGCTTGAGCTGCGCGTCCACCGGCTTCAACACCTCTACCAGCAGCTTGTACACCTCTTCCGGCCTGTTCGGTTGTGGCTCCTGCTGCTTGAGCCCCTCTTCCTGCCGCTGTAGCAACATTCCCGCCACTTTGGCTGCTTGGCTGAATATCTCCGTTGGCTTTACCCTTGAATAACCCTTTAACAAAGCGCCCCGTTTTAATGGCTCCTTTTTTAGCTTGTTCTTTTGCCGCATTTCCGACTTTTTTGCCTGCCCACTTAACCGGCATCAATCCCAGTTGTTTAGTCATATCAGTCATTTGCGTAAGTTTACCATGCATAGGATCAGCTTTGCCAAAGACCGCGTCAGAGCAAAACTTATCTACATAATCCGTAACAGTAGATGAAATAAGCTTCATGGAATAGAGAAAAGCAAAGACAATGATCAGAAAATAAGGTCCCGTCAGTTCAAAAAGTTGAGATATATATTCAGCTTTTCCATCATCTATGCTCTTCAACAATGTTGGCGTATCACGCAAGGCCATACTTGTCAGAGCCAAAGCATAGGTTGTTGTTAAGGCAAGAAATACAAAAGTTCCCGCAGCCTTAATCATAATACTGATTACAGCCATAACCTTACCTTTGGTAACATTAAACGGCCACAAGCCAATAACAACAGGTAAAGCGATAATAGAAAAACCAAGCTTAAATGAAATATCCAGCAGATAATAACCGATACCCAAAGTTAACATAAAACCGACAAACCAAATACAAGCCCCACAGAACCATAACCACAAGTTAACTATACTAAGTTTAATCGGCCCAATCTCAAAAGACCAAGCTCCGCCATTAAGGGACCAACAAGTAATAGCATGTCCGACAACGAGATTAACAGAAACATTTTTATCTAAATCCTGAGCAAACAACATAATCTTGTTCATCACATCAGAAGAGACAATTTCTGTTGATGTCCCATTGTCAGAAATACTCGGTGTCTTAACTTTATATTGTGCATCAAGCCCCTTGGCGCCGGAGATATCGCTTGTAACAGTCATAAAAGCCATCCCCATATCCGCGCCGGCTGTTAAAAGCGGATTTATGGTATATTTGACTAAGACTCCCAGACCTGAGGTAATCAAAATAGAGGCAACCATGACCTTAAACAAAAAGGTCATCAACGTGTTCATCATTGCTCCGGGTTCCACATTGGAAAGCGAAGAAACATTTTTCATTACAAAGAAAGCCATCCACACAAGAGCCCCGAAAGCCAAGAGTTTTAACCCAGCCTCAGATGTAATATCATAAGCTTTACTGCAAGCGTTTAAGAAAGTTTCAATCAATGTTTTAATAATAACGCAAGAGTAACATTTAGATTGGTATTGTTCTCGCATTCCCTTAACATCACATCCCCTGGTTAGGGTTTCTACAACGTCTTTTTTAGCTAGACCATCAGTAATATAGTCATCTTGTCTGGTTTTTGTTTCATCTTCTGAAAATATTCCATCTTTTTTATCACGATTCGCTCTGTTATATGCTTGATGATAAGCCGGATCTTTAGTAAATTTTGATGGATCAAAAGATTCAACATTTCCTTTGCCCACGGCAATGGTTTGTCTCATAGATTGTTTATAAAGTTCGTCAAAAGCCAGAGCATTTTTTCTACGAGCATTTTTATACTGTTCCTCAGTAATTTCGCCATCATCAAGCATATCCTCAAGTTTATCTATAACAAGATCTTCTTGAGTGGCTTCCGTTCCATTAAAAGAACCTAAAGTTGTTTGATAACGACTGAGAAGATAAGCAATATCATCAGAAGAAACACTGCCGTCCAGAGATAATTTAACCAAGTAATCTGTGTCTTGCTTAACATACTTGTATGCGTTTTTTACGGAAACGGATTCTACAGTTTCTCCTTTTCGATTTTTTGAATGAACAACTCGCGGATTCTCATAATAATCAGGTTCAGCAACACTACTTCCTTCTTGAGGATCAGCAGCAAAAGAAGAGGAAACAAAAGAAGAGCAAAGCAAAAAGCTTAAAAAGAATATTATTCTTTTAAGTGAAGACTGTTTCATTATTTCTATTATCGTTCTCATCTTCTCAGCCCTCTTAATTATTCTTTTTTGCCTCTGATTTTTTGATAAAGTTTAATGGCCCCAGATTTAAATATTGTAGCAATAAGTGTTCCAACACGTCTCTGGAAAGCAGAATCAGAGTTACCACCAACTAAGCTGTCCGTAACTTGCTGTGCCAACTCAACGCTGGAAACAATCAAAAAAGCAATTAACATGATGCACATAAACGGAATACTGAATTCTGTAAAAGACATTTCATTAACACTGTCCTTAAAGATAGCTTTATTATCTCCAATGATTTTCTCCATCGCCAATAAGGCCATAGACATCATAATCGCCATAAACATCATCAAAGCGGCAGAATTCAAAATAGTTAAGAAACCAGTTTTAGCCCAGCCGGATGTTTGTTTAAAGGCATAAGACATCACCAGAATTGGTAAGATAACTGCCATCATGGTAAAACGGAAAATGCTGTCCACCAAATAGAAAACAAAACCAAGCTTTACAATCGTAAAACAAAGAAGAATAAAAAGTCCGATAATAAAAGGCATAAACCCGCTTCCGGACATAACCTTAAAAGAGAGATAAAAGCCTAATGATAGACGTTCATTAACCGCGCAAATCATACAGTTCATCATCGTACGAGGTCCCTCAGGAAATGAGAGCGTCTCCAAAGAAGCAGTACCGACACCCGACGCAGAACACATAATAGGTTGGCTGGCAGGGATGTCTTCCTTAAAGAAAGAGATGGTATCACCTCCGGCAGCTTTGAAAGCCCCACCATCGCTGGCTACATTTAAAATTTCTGAGCCTAATTCCAAAAAAGCATAGTAAATAGGAAAAACAATGGTATTTAAAAGCCACAGGAGTTGTGTCGTTGATGATGCGATTAAGCCGCATATCAAGCAAACAAACATTTTTCGGACAATTTCATTCCAAATTTCTGCCGGAGAATCTTCTGTAAATGAACCGACAAATTTCAAGAGTCTGAAAATTGTCCAGATAGCAAAAGCTAACATCATTAAGGGAAGCGCACCGTCAGTAATTTTAGCATACATGCCCAATGCAACCTTACCCATATTTTCGTAAAGAAGATCTACAATACCGGTTTGCCAACATTCTCTATGCTGACTTGCCATTTGTTTAAAATCTCCATCTGTGCCTTCAACCATTGCAGATTGGTCATTATGTGAAGAGTCGTCTTCTCGGCTACAAGACGTGAGCATAAATGTCGCAAATATCACGATTAGCAACATTTTTAAGATTTCTTTTATGTTCACGCCCTTAAACATGGTTCAATGTCCTATCTGCTAATTAAAGCTCCAGCCATTACGGTTTGCGCTTTGATCGGCGCGATAATTATTGCCGTAAGTTTGCTTCATAATCTTGTCAACATCTTCATTTGACATGGTTTTAAGTCTTTCTTGTTTCATATCGTCCATTTTTTTCAAAGTTTCACGAACAATAGCATCATTTTCCTTTTCTTTATTTCTTTCCTCTGTAGCTTTAGCTTTAAAGTCATTAGCGTTTTTATCAGAAGTATTAGCCTGTTGCATCAAAGCATCTTTTTCAGCGCCATCAACCATTTTTTGAGCTTTTTCTCTTAGAGATTTTGCTTTGTCCATTTCTTCTTTAGCCTGAGCTTCAAAACTGCGAGCTTTTTGTGCTGCCATATCACGATTCGTGGTAGCTTTACCACATTGATCCGAAATCTGCCTATAAAGCGCTGAACTTCTATCCAAATCCAAAGTAGCGGCATGGCTACGATTAAACTGATCAATATGTTGTTCTCTTTGTTGCTCCGGTGTTAATACATTTTGAGTATTCTGCGTAGACGTAGAACCATTTGCCTGTGTGGAAGCAGTTCTGCCGGAAGATCCATCCGTCTGTGCTTGTCTCTGATTCTGCTGAGTAGTCGTTGCTCTTGAGGTATCAGAAGCAGTTTGCGGAGTCGTCTCAGGTCTCGGAGCTGCATTAACAACATTATCAGCTTGCCGCGTCTGGTCCGGTGTAACCGGTGTTCCTCCATTTCCTCCCGCACTCGGAGATGTTTGAGGTTTAGGAGCCTGAGAAGGTTGTATCCTTTGGGAAGCATTTGGACTAGAACGTCCCAGACTAAATATTTTAGCCAAAGGTTGCTTAATAAGTTTGTTAACAGCGTTATCTCTTGTTTTACGAAGCTTTTCATTAATTCCAGAAGCTTCACCAACTTTTCCGACAAACTTAGCCCCGTTGCCAATAGCTTTTCCGGTACCAAGGGTTGCCGCCTTAGCAACATTATAGCCCATACCACCGATTTCAGGAGCGATAGAAGAGCCACCACCGCCTCCGGCCATGCTTCCGGCCAAATCAGAAGATTGACCGCAGATTTTAAATCCGAAAATACAGCTGGCAATCAAAATCAAGAAACCACCAAAACCAAGGTCAAGTAAGTCTTTAAGCACTTGGACCTGATTCCCATTTAGAGCATTAATAACAGCATCTTTACCGCCGGGAATACCTGTCATGGAAACGCTAATGAGCTGTATATTAATACTAATTACAAGTCCAAGAAATACATACACAAAGAATGTATTCATAAACATTGTAAATCCCTGATTTGTATATTTAGAAGTTACCTTAAAAGGCCAACAAGCAATCAAAAATGGCATCAACGCACCCACAATCCCTAAACGCACGGTTGCATCTACCAGATAGAAAGCAAAAGCTAAAGACATCAACCAAGCAAATGCCCAAATAATTAAACCTTCCAAAAGCATAGATAAATCAGGGAGTCTATAATCCGTAACATACTTTAAGACACCAGACGGATCAGAACCTGCAGCATGTAAGGAAACGCACATGAGTGAAGAGCCAATAGCCTGAGGAACGGCTAATTCTGCCTGAACAGCCTTAATAAAACACTCTAATTGAACGTATAAATATGACGGCAATAACCCGCCGGTTGGCATATTAGCAACGCCAAGGGATGTACAAGCATCAAGATATTTGTTGTTGCTAGATAAGAGCAACATACCAAATTCCATCCCCCCCTTCAACAAAGGTCCTAATGCGTATTCATAAATAATAGAACCATCTTTCAAAAGTAAATAAGCAACCAAAACTTTGAAAATTTGCGTTAAAAGTTCAGTAATATATTTGGGAGCGTCCATTTTTGTGAAAGATGACACTTTGCTTAACAGAGAAAATGCAATCCACAATGCAAAACCAACTAATAGAACATTAGACAAAGAGCTGGCTAGTGCAATATAGGATTTAGATGCCATAACATTGGCGGCATTAAATATTTTTAAAAACAGCGGACAAAAGATACAGGTTCTACCCTCATTTAATTTTACAGGCAAAGGGACACATCCATTCATAACATTGCCAACGACTTTAAATGTTCCGTCCCTGTTTTTTACATACATAACTTCTTGCCCTTGAGGAGTCATATATTTGTAAATTGTTTCTTCTTCATCAATTCCTTCTAAGGTTTGAGCTATGCCGCAAGCATTCTGCACCTGTTCAGCAAGGGCTGTTATTTCATCCATAGTTTTCTTTAAATTTAAATATTCGGAATAAATTTGTTGGCGTCTTTCAGACGAAGACGCATTTCTCATAGCCTCTTGATAAAAATAATTGAGTTGTCGTTCAAGGTCCGCTGCGTCATTTTCTGCTGTAGAAAAAAGAGCCTCAGCGGATTCCCATACGGAATCCAAAGCGTTTCCGATTGCCGAAATTAAGTTATCGTCTGCTTTAAAACCCCAGTTTCTAATATTATTACCCACAGACCACCATATATTTGTTTTTTGATATAGTTGATCTCTAAGATCATCACACCGCTGCTGGCTCTCTTCATATTTTTTTACTAAGGCACTGTTATCTTCAGAAGTTAATTCAACAGACGACCGGATAAATGCATCAATATCTTCCTGAACGGCTTTATTCGTATTATTAGAAGATTGGGCATAAACAACATTTGCGTGAATCGCCAACATAAAAAACAAGGCGCCGCAGAATAGAATTAAGCCATATTTTTTCCAACTACATTTTGTCATCATCGTCTTCCTTATGCCAAGGATTACCCAGTACCTTAAACGCAGCCAACAAAACCGCGACGACCAAAACCAAAGAACCCCAAAAAGCATATTTTGTCGTAAACCAACCAAAAAAGTCTACATAATAAGCAACGGCAATAGCCAGTAATATTCCTATATTAATCAGTATGGCTCTCATGGGTTCCTCGCTTTAAAGCTTTTCCATGCTATTTTTAGTGTAGCACATAAAAGTAAAATTTTTTGTTACAGTTTTTTGATTTTTTTTCATATTGCTAAAACTTTCCTTTAACCAAAAAACGTACACAAGCCTGAACAACTTTAGGGTTGTTAAAGACATTAAACTTAACGTTGCGAATATGAATAGTATCAGAAGCTCCACCTAAATCAGTCTCTCTCGGAGTCGGTAGGGCTTTTTGAAAAGATTCGGAAACAAATTTCGCCCAATTTTTCCCCGGAAAATCGGTGGATATAATTCCAAACTCGGTCCCTTTGGGAAAGTTTGGAATAAAGACCATATTGTTTGGAGAAATTTCTTTTAACATGGGACCAAGCAACCATTTGAAAAAGCTAAATTTCTCCAGCCAAGCAAATAGTTTGCTTCCCTGATTCGGTGGGCAGACCTGTACAATTCTCCGTAATTTAAGTCTTTTCTGCCAGGGCGATTCTATGGACATTAGTTTTCGTAAAATAATTCCACCAGCCCCTTTTGTAACAAAAGAAACCTCTTGCACATCTTCCAAGTTATTCAGCAAAAATTCAAGCTGACGTACATGTGAGTCGATTCTTTTTCTTGTTGAGGGATAATTAATTGCGGCAGCCATCATCCCTTCCTTTAAAACGGCTCGCCACAAAGGTTTAAATATATTTTTGCTATCTCCCAAACCATGCAACATGATAACCATATGCCCACGTTGTCTGGATAATTCATATATTTCAATATAGTCTAAAAAAGCCTTTCGGCAGCTTTCAAAGCCGCCGGAATGCCGTTGGATATCCCAAGGATCCAAAAGACGATATCCTTTTGTCCGATAATTTCGTTGGATTCGCCACTTTTGATAAAAAAAGACATCTTCCCAAAGCTGACTTCCGCCCATCGTAAAAAATTCAAAATGCATTTTTTATCTTCTCCTTGCTTTTCCTTTTACCTAATAACCGGAAGCATTAGGATTCGGTATGGCCGTGATTGTAACTCTGGCGGCATTAGAACCATCAGACAGAATCAAAATCTGAACAGCGCGACTCTCCCGAACATAAGTCATATGGCTAATCTCAGCGCGAACTGTCGCAATTTCTTTCCATTTAAGTTTCGGCATCTCAGACATATAAAAGTCAAAGACGCTGCTTGCATTATAAGGAGTCGTAAAAGCAAGGCTTCCAATCCAGTTATCTCCGGTGCCTAAAGCTTTTGTTTCATCCAAATCAATATAAGATTGGTCAGGAAATGGAACATCCGGAAAATGAGCAAAAGCAGGCGGAATCGCCGAACCATCAACACCGGTTAATACCGGCTTTTCAGAGGCGCAAGCTGAAAGCATTAAAATTAAAGCCATAACTAAAATATTGTTTTTTAACATAATTGCTACCTTAATCCAGATTCATAGTTCATGTATTGTGAACATTGTAGCTCCGATAAGGTTAAAAAAATGGAAATAAAGCCTTATTTTTTTCAGTAAAAAAACAAATTTAAAATTTCACACATATTCAGTGTGTTAGAAAAAATATGAAAAAAAATCAAAAATTTTTCATTTTTTGTGTTGACATCTTAGGATGGTTGTCATATAAACCACATCGCTGACGGGGTGAGGCGAGTTGAAAAGACGAGCTGAGCTGA
>CALXYB010000010.1 GCA_944392835.1 uncultured Alphaproteobacteria bacterium
AATATGTAAATGCGCAAAGCAAGCTTTTAGCTGAGCTTTCCGCCCAAATCGCCCAAGGTTTCAGCAAATTAAGATAAGAAATGGGTAAAAGGAGATTATTTTCCTAAAAGTTGTTGATATATTTTATTACGTCTTGAAAATTGTATCTAGTTTTGTTATATGAAAATTATCACTTGCCATAAGTGTATCTAAATATACAAAATATTAAGATACGATATGGTAAGTTACATTTATTATTTTGCCGGAGATAGAATATGAAAGAACAAATTGTAAAATATTTTCATTTTGTTTTTTGGGGTATTGTATTAAGCTCTTTAGCTTTAATAATATTAAATGGAATTTCTGGTCCTCAAACTTATATATCAGGGGGGCTTTCTTTATTTATATGGTAACATATATTATTTATCCTCAAATAAGGAAACTCTTTAACCTAAACAAAAAATACAGTTTTATTTATTTTACATTACTGTATTTTATTTTATGTTTTTTGTCTTTTATATTTATCTTCTAAGCAAATTTTTTACTAATTTCAGCTCTACACCAAGTGTAGAGTTTTTTTGTTTTAACAAACCTAACGATACTTGCAAACGTAAAAAATAAATGATTTAATAAAAAACAAGTTAACAGGAGATATATTTATGAAAACTTTTGCTTGGCATGTTTTAATTTTAGGTGGATTTTACTTTATCATCTCCTTATTGTCTTTCTTTCCTCAAGGTGCTGGGGCAGATGTTGCAAGCATTACGATATCAAGCATCTTTTTTATAATGTTTGTTGTTTTGTGTTTTAAGAAAAAATATGATTTTATCAGTCGTTTCCAAAACAAATTTGCCAAAACAAGCAATTATTTAGCGGCATTGGGTTTCTGCGAATATTTCAGCATTATATTTATGCTAATCCCCGGAATGATTTATGGGTATAAAGCAGCTAATGCCCAATATAATGGTGCAGAAATTCCTCCGGCACCGATGGCGTATTTAACTTACGTTTATTACCTCTACATTGTCTTTTTATGTTTGTCTGTCATTTGGGCGACATATAAAAGTTTTAGAAAAAAATAGTTTCCGAACAAGAAATAAACCAAGCACTAAAATCTTCATTGAAAATTAGCAAATAGCTTTTATAATAACTCTTGTCGGCGGGAAAGGTTAGCCCGCAGGCGGAGTATGCAAACTCCTTATAGAGAAAATTTATGACCTCCACTTGTGGAGGATGACGCGAAATAAGCCGCTTTTAGCGGACGAATAAGCGTGCTGTCTCTATACAGTTTGCAACTCCTCCGCTCTCCGTTGAGAGCGGTTTTTGTTTTATCCAAAAACAAAGAGGAGTTGAACAAATGACTTATGACCCTAGTTTTGCACGCAAACAGCGTTTGTTACGAAAAAAATTTGGCGCGGTTTTGGTCGGGCTTCGTATGAGCCGCAAGTTGACGGAGCAACAAGTTGCGGCAGCAACGGGACTACCGTTAAGAATTTTGCGAAGGTTGGAAAATGGTTGCGGTAACGCTTCTTGGGGCGAATTATTATCCTTAACGGATTTTTATGACGCTCATTTTGAGTTTAAGTTAACAACCTAAAAATAAAGCCCTCCGAAAAGAGGGCTTTAATCTTATTTGTTTTCGGCTTTTGCCTTAGCGGTTTTAGGAGCCGGAGTTGCTTTTTTCACAACCTTTTTGGCGGCAGGTTTTCTGCCCGGTTTTTTCTTTGCCGGAGCGGGAGCTTTAGGCTCTTCTTTCTTCTCGGCAGCAATTTCCTTGGTTTCAGCCTTAACATTTTCTTTTTTGACCGCAGCTTTTGCTTTACGCTGAACGGGCTTCTTTGCGGCAGGCTGCGCTTTCTTTTCAACAACTTCAACTTTAGCCGTTTCTGCTTGAGCGCAAACTTTGCAAGGAGCGCATTTAATCACAAACCAAGCCAAAGCGCAGATAACAACCACAAAGAAGAGCAAGCTGCTGTCAATGCCGATAAAGCTCAGCGGCAAAAAGATGATATATGTGGCAACCAGAACCAAAGCGCTCAAGCGCATTCTGCGTTCAAAGTTCATATCTTTGCGTGCGATTTTGGCAATAAGCTGAGCGCAAAGAGCATAAAACATTGTCAGAATGAAGTATAAAACAAACAACAAGACAATGCCGCAAATACCCAAGACAAAGGCAGACCAGTTCAGCCAGCTTTTAAATACTTCTGTATAATCAGCTTTGGGAATAAAGTTGTCACCTTCAAGCTTAATAACTTTTATCTGATTATTGGTAACGGTATAGATATTTGTGCGTGTAACATAAACACCTTCCGGCAGCAAGTTGGCATCAAGGTTGCTCACTCTGGTATCCAACACCAAAGGCAAAGCCAACGGGGAAGATTTTCCTTCAATACTGATTTGTGCCATTTTGAAAGTGTTGAGCGGTTGAACGATTTGTCCGTCCACAATCTTAATCGGTAACATCTGGTCAGCCACTTCTTGAGCATAAGGAATATATTGAGCGCCCTCAACCCGAACAAAAATGGCAAACACCAAGGAAGCCAAAATGGCCAAAGCTGCCAAATACTTGATACCCAAGCCCTGACCGTTAAGAATATAATTTTTGATTCTGTTCATTTTTAACCCCGTTATAAGTTGTTACTGCTGTCTTTTTATAACCTTTTTTTGCAAAAGTAAATTTATTTTTCATTCCAAATCAGCGGATAAGCATTTTCCCAGCCGGAAGAATGCGTTGCGCCTTCAATTTTAACAATCGGCGATTTGCCGTTAACAAAGCTTTCCGTGAGTACAGGCGGGATAATTTTATCATCTGTCCCGACAAAATGAACTTGCGGAATTTTGAGATATTGTTGCTGATAACTTTCCAGATTAAGAGATTCGTTTAGCTCCGGCAGGTTGTGATATTGCGTCCAAGCCAAATGGTCCAAATTACCGGCAATGGTTATCAGTTTTTTGACCTTAAGGCCTGGCTTGGCTACGCTGATAAGTCCGGCAATCTGCGCCCCGCCGGAAAACCCGATTAAGATAACCTCATGCGCACCGGCAATCTGCTTTACTGCTTCATATTCGGCATTAATAACTTCCGGCGCAAAACGAGCCGTTGTCCAGTGGCGTTGCGAACAAATCGGCGAAGAGATGAATTGACATGGTCTCGCCAAATAAACCACATTCGGCGAAGGGTCTGCAAAAGCAATTTCTCGGAGCAAAGCGCCGCGCGGGGTCGGGTCTTGGGTTGGTTTTCCGTAGGCGTTAAAAGCATAGCCGTCGCCCTCAATATATATTTTATAAACCCCTTGGGGCTGTGTAATCTTTTGCCATGAGGCAAGTGTAAAAGTTCTAGTCTTAATTTCCTTATAAACAAAATCATCGGGAACTTTGATGGAAGAACAGGCAAATAAGAACAAAACACTCAAAAATATCAATCGGCGCATAAGAAACCTCCCTAAATTCCTTTTAACATAATATGGAAATGATTAAAAAAATGATTAGATACAAGAGGCTTATAAACAAAAAAGGAGAAAAATATTATGGCAGAAACAAAAATGCAGTCAAATATCGGTATATGGCATTTGATTGCCGGCATAATCATCGCCTTATTGGGTATTTATGTTTGGTTTAATCCGCTTGCCACGCTTATGGGCTTGGTTTTGTACTTAGGTATAATTTTTGTAATTGTCGGTTTAGGATACTTCATACTCTCAATGTCTTATAAATCCGGTTGGTATTTAGCAGTTGGCATTTTGGATATGTTTATCGGCATCATCTTCATCGGCAATCTGGGCTTAACGGCGATGACAATGCCCATAATTTTGGCTTTGTGGTTTTTGGCGGTCGGCGTTATGCAAATCGTTGCCTCATTTAACTTGCGCAAAGAAGGTTTCCCTTGGGGCTGGTCGTTCGGCGTTGGTTGTTTGGGTGTATTATTTGCCTTCTTAATCTTATCTCACCCCATTATCGGAGCCATAACCATCACCGCCTTAATCGGCATTTATTTCATAATGTATGGTGTTATAGAGATAATAGAATATGTGATAAATAAGCGTTTGCTAACGGCGGAAGAAGAACTATAAGAAAAAAGCCTCAATGAAAGTTGAGGCTTTTCTTTTAATTAGCGTTGTCTGCCGTCCTCAAAAGTTCCGGTATGAAAATAATGATTGTCTTTGGTATCATCGCGAACAAAGTGGCAAGCGGCTATAACAGCAAGCACGGTTAAAAGCAAAATCTTTTTCATTTGTTTCTCCTCTAAGCAAATACAATAACAATATAATCAAAAATATTTATGAAACAACAAATTTATGAATTTTGAGAAACAATAATGGATTGTACAACCGTCTGTGGATTGACGATATTATTTTCTCTGAAGGATTCAACGATTTGTTTACGAATACGGAAAGAGATTGCAGCGCAGTTATAAACATTAGCCGTGTAGCAGTTAAGCTGAAAGACAAGGCTGTTGTCGGTCAAATCCGTAAACAAGAGGGACGGCGGCGGAGATTTTAAGACATCAGGGTCATTCTCGGCAATGTTAAGGAGCAGATTTTTCACCAGAGGAATATCCATATCAAAGTCTACCGCCACCCTAATTTCCACACGCCCCATTCTATCGCTTAAAGTATTGTTTACAAAACTTTGCGATAAGATGATTGCATTAGGAACAATCACGTTAGACTTGTTCCATGTTTCAAGCTCGGTAGAGCGCATATTAATTTTTTTGACAATACCTTCTTGCCCGTCAATAATCACCCAATCTCCGACCTTGATTTGTCGTTCAAACAAGATAGTCAAGCCGGCGACCAAATTGCTGACCATATTTTGTAAACCAAGACCGGCACCCAATGAGAGCGCACCGGCAATGAAGGCCAAACTTTTGATGCTTCCGCCCATAACCGCAAAGCCGACCACAAGGGAGATGATAACGCCGAAGAAGCCCACGGCGGAAACAACGGAGTTTTTAACCCCCGGCCGCCAGTCAATTTGGCTTAGGGAACCGTTCTGCAAGCTTCTGGCCAAGAGTTTGAACAAGAAAGAAGATACCAGAAAGCTGATAATGCCAAGCACAATGGAAGAGATGGAAATATAGAGCCCGCCGATATTAAATCCGGTTAAAAAGTTGCTAGTTTTATTAAGCATAATATCAACCGAAACACCCCACAAAGCCAACAAGGCCAAGATTGTGGCAATTCCGAGCAAAGGCGAGAGGATAAGAGCGAACCAAAAATTTGTTTTAACCAATTTTCGGGGGCTGATATGCAAGTTTTTGTTCCAAAATTTAAGTTTCATAATTTGGCGGAAAATGGCGCGTAGAAGCCTGTCTAAAATATAAGCCGCGGCAATGACAACGGCGGATAATATAAAATGATTGATTATAAACTCAGAAAACCTAATATATCCGAACAAGGACAAAGCAAAAGATAGCCCCATCACCAGCATAATAATCAAACTAAGCTTGGCTTCAGCGCTAGGCTCATCAAAATCTTCTTCATCAAAAGTATTGTTGTCGCAGTCAAACAAAAACTTGTTAGACACCCAAATAACGCAAAAAGCCTTCACGGCGTTGGCAAATATTTTAAGCGAATAAAGCGTTTCCGCTTCAACATTTAGCTCTTCAGCCAAGGACTGAAAAAAGCTGACAATACAGATTAAGGCTGCCGAAAAAATCAAGGCTCGGCTGCCGAGAGTCGCACGAATATCGCAAACTTCAATAATCCGCCACTTAATATTATCCGGTGTAAACAAGCTTTTGACCAAAGCCCGAATTAAAAAGAAGTAAAGCAGATATAAGGATAAAGTAAAAAGCATAATACCAAAGTCGCTTTTATTAACCATATCTGCGCTTTTAATCCAAAACATAAAGCTTCCGATGGTGGCGGCCGGAAACAATCCGCGCGCCAAAAACATCCAGAGCGCGGCGCGAACTTTTTGTGAATAATTAGGGTTATTAACATCATCTTTGCAGCCGAACTTGGTTTTGATAAAATGTTGGAGATAAGCCGCAATAAGGATTGCCATAAGGATATAAAAGAAGGCGTAAATAATATTGTTGTCCGCAATAATTTTTTTGTCTGCGGAAAGTTTTTGGTACCATACAAAAGGCGAGTGTAACAAGTTTAAGGAGAACTTGAAGAAGCTTGCCAGAGAAACAAAAAATTCATGAGGATGAAAGATGGAGCTTTGCTTAACAAAGATTCTGTCAAATAAGTCTTGGTTGCGCAGTTTCAAAATCAGCGCACTGATGTCCTCAATTTTGGTCTTGGCAAGCTTGATTTGTGCCACAGATGTCTTAATCTCATCAGCTTGTTGTGTAAGAAGTTTTAATTGCTTGGCAATTTCTTCAGAACTTTCCGAGACATCACCGAGTGCGTCAATTTTTTTCTGAATACTCTCCAACTCAGTATTTAAGATGGGCAAAGCTTGATTAAGCTCATCTTGTTTGCTGTTTATTTTTCCCAGTATTTCGTCGGTTTTATCTGTTCCGACTTTTCCAGCATCAAGTTGTAAAGTAATTTTATCAAGTTGTTGGTTCAAGAGATTATAATCAATATTATCCTCTTGAGAGAAAGCATTACCGGAAATTAATATAAATACCAGAAAAAGCGCAAGAAACTTAGTCATCAGAACTCCTTATATATTTTCCAGAGATATATAATCAGTAAAGAAAAAATATAAAGAATTATGAGCAAAAAAAATATATAGGCAAGAGTTTTATTTTTTGGTTTAATACATATATAAAAACAAATTTGTAAGCAAAAGAGGACATAAGGGATGAAGAGATATATTATTTTATCAATACTTTTAGCTGTTTCATCAGAGGCGCAAGCCATTACGCAAACCGTAGCAGCGGGAGATGAAGTTAACGGCGGCGATGTCAACTCTATTGTAACGCAGCTTGTGTATGGTACGACAAGGAATATGACGGTTTCCGGCGTGCAAGATATTATGTCCGGTGGCAAGAGTTATAATAGCACGGTCTACAATCAGCAGATTGTGGAAACGGGCGGCACATCATATAATACTTATGTCTGGAGTTCGGCAACTCAGCGTGTGAGCGGCGAGGCATATTCTTCAACTGTTTCAAGCCGAGGAAGCATCAGCGTCAATACGGGAGGATATGTTGAAGGCACGACAATGACCGGCGGAGTTTTAACCGTTGCCAGCGGTGCAACGGCAAGCGGAACAATCCAAAAAAGCGGTGTTTATAATGTGTCAGGCACGGATGAGAATGCGACAATAAGCGGCGGCACGCAGGAGATTTTGAGCGGCGGTAGCTCAAGCGGAGCGAATATAACTGGTGGCACGCAACAGGTGGATGCCGGAGCTCAAAGTAGTAATGCCACCATATCAGGGAGTGGTCGGCAAAAAGTTTATGGAACAATTTTGAACAATACTATAAACTCGGGAGCCAGAACGACGGTTTATTCCGGTGGTTTGGCTGAAAATACGCAAATAAATGGCGGAACGTTAGAGATAAACAGCGGAGGACGCTCCTCAAACAGCATAATCAATTCCGGCCGCGAAAATGTATATGGTACAGCTACGGGAAGTATCATAAACGGCGGTTATCAAACAGTTTACTCTAGCGGTAAAAGTATTGGCGCAACCATAAATGACGGTGGTCAGCAAAGAGCATACGGTAATATTCAAAATAGCACGGTTAATCTCGGAGGTGAAATATATATCTATGATGGCGCAACAGCGAACCAGACTACGCTAAATGGCGGTTTGATGGAGGTTGCGAGCGGCGCAACGGCAAATCAAACAATTATCAACTCAGGAAAATCTGTTGTCTCAGGAACAGATGAAAATGCGACACTCAATGGCGGCACACAAGAGATTTTAAGCGGAGCTGTTTCAAACTACGCAAATATAAAAGGAGGCACGCAGCAGATAGATGCCGGAGCCACAAGTAACCAAGCAATAATATCAGGTAGTGGATATCAATTAGTTCAAGGTACGGCGAACCAGACTACGCTAAATGGCGGTTTGATGGAGGTTGCGAGCGGAGCAACGGCAAATCAAACAATTATCAACTCTGGCGACCAAAGCATTTTGGGGCAAGCCACCAACACAATAATCAATGGTGGCAGACAACGTATTGAAAACGGAGGCATATCAAGAGATGCAATAGTTGCAACAGGAGGAGTTCAAAGTATTTATTCTGGAGGTGTAGCTGAAAATACAACAGTTAATAAAGGCGGCTTTTTGTTCTTGTTTAAGGGAGGAAACTTACAAGGAAAAACCAAAATAACCGAAGGAGTCTTAACGGTTATGGGAAATCAGCAATTATCGGACTTAGAATTACAAAATTCGGCGGTAAATATGCCCTACAGCGGAAGTTTTTCAACCTTAAAAATAGATAATCTTAATGGAAGTGGCTTGTTTAGCATAAACAGTAGCTTATCACAAGGTAAGGCTGATACGATACAGATGGCTTCCGGTAATGGTAATTTTGGGTTGCTGATTAATGATTATAGTCCAAGTGGTAATACACCAAATAAATTTAAGATTATTACCGAGACAGGAGCAACAGACGATTTCTATTTAATAGGAGATGCGGTAGATGTAGGTGCTTTTGAGTATAACCTTGTCAAAAATGGCAATGAGTGGTATTTGGCCAGAACAGACAACGTAACCGACAGCTCGGTTATTGCTAAAGATACATATTCATCATTATCTTCTTTATTTTACACACATTTATCGCCGGTATATAACCACATCCGTAGCCGTCGCAATCACGCAGCGACAGACAACGGATTATGGATAAAAGGTTTAGGGCAGAAGCTAAAGTTTGATTATAAAGATAAAAGTCGTAGTGAGATAGAAATTTACGGTAGTGAGATAGGATATGATAGAGAAATCTGGCGTGGTGGCGGAAAATATTTGAGTTTAGGTATGTATGGAGGCTTTACATCATCTCGGCAAAGATATGACAGAATGGGAAGAGGTGAAGCTGATACAAAGGTTGTGGGCCTGTATTCGGTATTAAACACGGATGATGACTGGTTTGCAGATTTTGTAAGCAGCTATTTTTGGCACACGCAAAAAATAACAAGCCATACGCCGGCTGGCGAGCCGGTAAACGGCAAATATAATACCACCAGCTGGCAGGTTTCAGCCAATGTGGGTAAACGTCTAAAGTTTGAAGAAAGTTGGTTTATAGAGCCATCCGCCGGCATTAACTATATGCGTATCAAAGGCATAAGCTATCGTACGAACTTCAACACTTTGGTTGAGTCTGATGACGAAAATTATCTAAGCATGAGAGCGGACCTCGTTGCCGGAAAGACCTTTACCTTTGATAGTGGCAATTACTTAGATATCTACGGACGCTTTGCGATTATTCACGACATGGACGGAAAAAACACAATTACAGTTGCCGACTACGGTTTCACGGAAGATATGTCATCGGTGCGTTATCAGATAGGTGCCGGTATCAACGCCAACTGGGATGAGCGAGGCAGCGGGTATTTAGACATTTCCACCCAACCGGGAAGTAAAGTTCAGCTTCCTTGGGAGATAAACTTAGGTTTACAGTATCGTTTTTAGGACAAATGAAAAAAGCTTCAAAATAATAGTTGACGCTTTGACAAAAATATGCTATAAATATAGACATAAAATTAAATTGTGTCTATTATTGTGAGCTGTAACATGGATTTTTTCCGCTGTTTACCTCTTTTAATAGGCACAAAAAACTATTATGCAAAACCAAAAAGAGGAAACCGGAGGTGCTTACAGGACACCAGCCTCTATAAACAAACCGGAAAAAAACTATGAGACAGATTTTAATAATGAGATCAAAATTTGGCCACGAAGTGGCAATCTGTAACGAAGCCTCAAGAAGAGGAGCAAAAATTGTTCTATTGCCGAAGGCAGAAAACGCAGAGCAGCATTATGCTGCCTGCTACGACATACTTTATTTTATGTCGTTCTTCTATCCTGCTCAGAATTTCATCATTCCCGCTTTTGAAGAGCGCGAGATGTATGAAGAAATTGGCCAGGATTGGGTAGCGGATCTTCGTGCCGGCAAATTTGACCAGGAATACTGGAACGAGTTCGCCAGCCATACATTAACTCCGACAAGAACCAACCACCGCGAATTTTCTGTATCCTCAGATGCCATCATCTGGGTGCCGCAGAAACTTGTTACGGATGGTCTCTGTGGAGTGTCTGCAGAGCAGCAGAGCCTTGTTCCTTCATTCTTCTGGTTTATGGAAGACAATGAAAAAGTTCTCTTCCAGAACTTTGACAAGGTGAACAACAAGGCTGCGGTAGAAGAGCTCGTTAAGGCGCACCCGTGCTACGTCCCTGGCAAGGATGAATACCCAGAATTGTTTGGACTTCGTGGCGTTGCTCACGAAAAGTTCATCAACCTTCTGGCAAAAGCCAAAGGGTTTGTAGGCATTGCCGGAACCCATACGTGGGAGGCATTGACCTTATTCCCGGAAAAGAAAAACCTCATCCTCTACAATAAGAATGGGGTGGAAAAGTGGGATCAGATTGAGGCCGCATACCAAAAGCAGGGATACCCTGTGCGCTGCTGCGGTTTTGAAGACGGAACAGACAAAGAGGCATTCAGTGTGGATGTCGCTGAAGTCTTCACCAAACTCTTCAAGTAAGCAAAACAAAAACGAAGGACACTGCACCAAATATTGGGCAGTGTTCTTTTTTTTAATCAGTTTAACCAAAAACTTACCTTTTGTTTGTATCATATACCCCAAAAAAAGAGGACCAAAGATGATAGATATTGTTTTAGATGCCAACTCCGGCAACACTTTTTGCGGCAAGGAATTTCCGCTTGTCCGCCTCAACAAAACAAAAGCAACTTCTTGGTCCGATTATCAGCATCTGGCGGCAGATTTCATCAAAGCACATACAAAGGAAGAGGCGGCCATCATCAGCGTTAACGATGCCGATTTTTCCATCAACAAATTTTCGGTCGCTCTTTTTGCGGAATCCGTTTTAACCCCGAGCAAACTGGACTATGTGGTTTTCAAAGTTTCTGATTTGGAAGCCGCACGTGAGGCCTATAAACCTTATCTGGCCATAACCATAGCCATCAAATATGTCTTGCGCTTGGTGGATGATACACCGGAATCAATTTACCGAAACCTTGCGGATTTGGGTTATCTTGGCTTAGAGATTACGCACAACTACGGCAACAACAACATGACCTTGTCTTACAATGCAGGTTCAGCTCCTGCCAAAGAGTTTGACGTGGACAATGCTTTTGATGCTTTGGTGCTTGCCGCGGTTCTAAAGACCATATCTCTGGCCAAAATAGAAAGCTCGGTTACTGTTAAAATAACCCTCAATGACAAACCGCAAAAAATAGATGCCAAAAGCCTTGTGCGTGCCATTATGCAGCTTGTCGCCGTTTGGATAAATTAGCCTATGAAATTTTGCTGAGAACCGTTTCGGCAAACACACGGAGCGGGTTGGACAAGACCTTGGGTTTAAGGTCTTTGGGTTCAACTTTCATATTCTGGCTAAAATAAACAAACTCATCCCAATCAATAGCATATTTCGGGCAAAGCAATTGCACCAGATTATGGCAGTCTGCGCGCAAATCGGGGTCAACATATAAGCCCTTGCGGCAAATGGCTGTGTTTATCGCAGCGCTGGCTGTTTCACAGCTGGAGTAAGAGTCCATTGTATGTGCGACCAATAGGTTATCAAACCCCAAAACCCCAGGATAAATATTGCCGAGCTTTTGCAAAACCTTAAACTCATCTTCATGCGGACCGGAATAAATCCGCCATCTATGCGGCGCTCTGTCTTCATCGGATTGAGCAATATTTTTGCAGTTATGGAAGATAACGTCAGGTGTTTTTAGGGCTTGTTCATATAAATAATCCGTAACATCATTCGGCGTTCTCGGACCATTAAGAATAACCACGCCATAGCCGCATTTGGCCAAAGTTTGCGCGTCATTAAAAATCTTTTTGCCGAAAGGCAAGCCGAAATTAATTTCGGGTCCTTCAACGCGTCCGCCGAGACAAACCACAACTTTCTTAGGCATTGCCACAAATTTTTCAAACTTTTGAATGATGCCGCTGAGCTCTTCATCGCTTTTCAAGCTTGCCAGTTTTTTCATCAGCTCTTTGTGTCTTGTTTTAACATTTTTCTGGCTGAAGTTATTAATTGTGCCGATGGTAACCAAAGTCTTTTTGCGCATTTTTGCATTTTGCAAAAGCCTGATACGAGAAGTAAAAGTCATCAGGTGCTTGGGCACATTAATCAGGTCAACATATTTATAGTTATGCAAACGGCTGGTTAAAACCGTTGTAAAAACATTACCGAGATTATGTTCTTTATAATAATCTTTAACCGCACGGCAGATACTATCCACATTGCTTCCGGCAAACTGATTCTGCGCCTGAACATAAGCCGTAACAAACACACGCGGTGTTGTTTGTGCCTTGGCAAAAAAAGCATCAAGCATTTCAAACAAAGCGGCCTTAAATTGACTATAATTTTTATAATCGGAAGGTCTGATAGCATCTTTCATTTCAGCAACAGAGCTAATGCCGAGAGGCAACAGAAACATCTGCTCAAAATCATAGCTATTTCCTGTCAACTCAGCCAAAGCCGCAAAAGCACCGTAAATTTGGTTTAACTCACCTCTGTTAGGCGTGCCTAAACCAAAAACAGCAATATTTGTGTTTGTCATACAAAAACCTCCCATAAAATTAGAACTATCTTATAGGAGGCTTGTAAAAAAACATTTAAAATTTCTTAGTCTGTCAGGCTTTTGTAAAAATTCCAACCGCCGGCATAACTCAAAATCTTGTCAAAGCCATTTTGCAACAAAATTCTTGCCACAACATAGCTGGTATATCCCTTAAAACAATGAACCATAATAGTCTTGCCTTTGGGGAGCTCGTTTAAGCGGGAACGAATTTGTCCGGCAGGGATGTTAATAGCGCCTTCAATATGCTCCTTGGCATAAATCTGTGGCGGCCGCACGTCAAGCACAACCATATCATCAAAACTTGTTCCGAAATAAGGCTTAACCAAACCTTGTCTGGCATTCTCAATCGCCATTCCGATAAGGTTAACCGGATCTTTTACGCCAGAATAGGGCGGCGCATAGCAAAGTTCGGCATCGCGCAAATCTGCCGTTGTGCCGTTCAGACGCATAATTGTTGCAATCACGTCAATACGCTTGTCTACGCCATCCTTGCCCACGGCTTGCGCACCCAAAATTTTACCCTCGTGAGAATAAAGAACCTTGAGTGTCATACTTTCTGCCCCGGGATAATATCCGGCGTGAGAGTTTGCCAAAATAATCATTTTTTCATAAGGAATATTGTTGCGTTGCAACTGTTTTTCGTTGTTGCCCGTAAATGCGGCAGTCAAGCCGAAAACTTTAACAATACCCGTGCCTTGCGAACCTGTGTAAGGGTAGGGGTGGTTATTGGTAATGTGGTCGGCAATCAAACGACCTTGCCTATTGGCCGGTCCGGCTAAAGCAATCATACTAGGCTGTCCGGAAACAAAATCTTTGACCGCCACATTGTCGCCGCAAGCATAAATATCATCAAAATTCGTCTGCATATATGCATTGGTGATAATCAAACCCTTATCGGTTAGTTTAATTCCGGCTTTTTCGGCCAAACTTGTTTCGGGACGAACACCTGCCGCCAAAATCAGCATATCCGAGGCAATCTCTTTGCCCGAGGTAAGAAGTAGTTTGCCTTCTTCAACCAGCTTTAAGCCATCTTTGAGGTAAAGTTCCATACCGTTTTTTACCATCTCCTTATGAACTTGTACCGCCAAATCCGTATCAAGCGGGAGCAAAACTTGGTCAGCCATTTCTACCAGAGCAGTTTTAATGCCAAGCTGGCAAAGGTTTTCCGCAACTTCTACACCTATGAAGCCACCGCCGACAACAGTTGCTCTTTGCGGTTTGTTTTGGGCAATATAAGCTTTGATCTTGTCGGCATCAGCCAAAGATTTAACCGTAAAATGCGGCATCTTGTCCAAACCGTCCAAAGGCGGAATAAAGGGTTTGGTTCCGGTAGCTAAAACAAGTTTGTCATAAGCAAAATGCCGTCCGTCGGTTGTTTGCACAAATTTTTCTTGCGGGTTAATAAGGTCAACCTCAGCATTAAGCTCTACGTTGATATCAAAAAGTTGTTTCAAAAAAGCAGGGCTGGCAACTTGCATATTGCTCCTGTCTTCAATAACTTCGCCAATATAATAAGGCAAGCCGCAGCTGGCAATGGATGTCTCGTCTGTTTTTTCCAAGATGATAATTTCAGCCTTGTTGTCAAGCCTTCTCATTCTGGCCGCAAAGCTTGCGCCGCCCGCACCGCCGCCGATAACCACAATTTTCATGTTTTTTATTCTCCCGCAAGTTAATTTTTTCTCAAGCTTATCTGAAGTTTTGCCTTTATGCAATTAAAATTATGGTTATAAAAAAATCCCTCCGCCTTTAGCTGACGGAGGGATGAAACAAATGCAAGCGGGCTAGTTTCTTGCATTGTTTTTGAGGTTTTTCAAGTGCATAAGCTGCAGATGAGAACTTGCCATATCAAAGTTGCTGGTTTTAATTGAGCTATTGTCGGGTTTTACTCCCGTACCTTTTTCGCCGGCTTTTTCAACCAGATTTTTAATATAATCCGAGTTTTCGTTTCCGCCATTCAAGAGGTTTTGAATAGCTTTGTTTTCTTTAGAATTTGGGCGGATGAGATTATACATTGTAAAAGAATGTGCATAGCGCTTGGTATCTAAGCCGTTTTCAAAACTAATCTTGCCGGCCTTGTGTAAGGAATCAATCTTATCATACAAACCTTGTACGGCAGATTTCGTTTTCAGGTGAATAAGCAAAGCCGTGTCATAATAACTCTCGCCAACACTGGTCTTTTGTGTCTCACTCTGTTGCATTTTCTTTTGTTCTTGAGCAAAATCTGCGGTTTTATCCGGCGAGGAGGAAACACCTGTTTTTTCAAACGGATTTTGATATATGCTTTGCTGGTATTTCAATTCGGATTTTTCCATTGTATCACAGGCTTTATATGTGCCAAACCCAATTAAAGCAAAAGATAATGCTGCAATTTTGTACTCATTTCTATAGTAAAAGACTTTGATATTATGTCTGACTCTATCAAGCTTATTTAACATCTTATGTCCGAAATTCTTTAATCCCGACAAAAGAGAATTTCTTTTCGGCATTGTTGGGGTCTCAGGCATTTTTGTTGCTTGAGGTTTTGTAGAAGATTTAATCTGCTGTTGCTTCTTGTGTGCTAAGCCAAAAACGCTAACAAAGTTTTTGACAACATCGCTTGAGTTAAGCTCACTTTTGGAAAGAGAGGAATATTTGAGCAAGGCATAGCTCTGCAACTGTTGTTTAAGGCGTTGTTTGAGTTTTGCCGGATTTTCTTGGTCAGCCTCAATTGTTTTATGCGCCATAACCAATTCTTCCGGGCTGAGTTTAACTGCGCGTTTTTTGTTGTTTAATGTGTAGGCAACAAAGTTAATGTCAGCAAGCTTTTTCAAATTTTCTTTACGTAATCTCAAAGCAGGGATAAGTTTTTCCGCAAGCCTGATAGCTTCTTTTTTTCTACTTCCGGAAGCAGATTTCACATAGCTGTAAACCAAAGCCTCAGCCGTATCAATATCCTCAACACGAAGCTCTGCTGTGCCCATAGACAAATCTTTTAAAAGATTTTCGGATTGCTCCATAATGCTATCCAACATATAAGAGCTTCCGTCTTTATAGTTTGTTTCTATACCGCGTTGGGATGCCAAACACATATTTAAAGTCTGTTTTCCTACATACATTTTCAATCTCTCCAAACAAAAGTTGAGAGAGTTATACACCAATTTCTCTATTTTGTCAACAATTATGTCTAAAAAATAAAAAGGCCTTGATATAAGATCAAGACCTTCATAGAAATAAGACTATTTCATAAAACCGACACGCACCGCCTCCGCGAAGATTGCGCCGTTTTTATTTTCTGCATTTTGGTAGAAAATTGTATCTCCAGGCTGAGCCAAGAGCACATCTTCCACAAAAGCAGCCTTGTCGAAGCGGTAAAGGACAAAGTCTTTTCCTTCTTTGGCATAGACAAGTTTTCTGTCTGAGCCATTCCAACAGCGGTCAATAACAACAGCATTGTCAAGCCTTTCTCCTTGTCGTTGAGAGATAAAATAAGGTATGGCTTTGCCATCCTTAAATATCATTTTATCGCCAACGGCACAAAGAACATAGCCGTTTCCTTTCTTAATTCTGAGGTTTGTACCGTCATCAAACTTAAAATACGCTTGAACTCTTCCGCGTGTTTGTGGCGAAAGATACATTCTGCTAATTGTTTTGATGACAATAACTGTATCGTTCTCGGCTGTAGCAATATTTTCCTCTGCCTTGTTGCTACTGCAAGACATTGCGACCATCATCATCCCGAAAATGGCAGCAAAAATTTTAATTTTATACATAATGAATAGTTTAGATTTAGACAAAAAATATCATAAATTTAGGTGGATGTCAATGTGTCATAAATTTTTTTATTGAAATTAAGCTCAAAATCTAATAACTTTCGCAGAAAATTATAAATTTTGTTAAAATTATTCGGTTATGAAAAACTTATTATTAAATTCTTTTTTGCAGAAAAAGATGGTGTTTAACAAGAGCGTATTATTTGGGGCAACAATTTTTTGCCTGAGCGCTTTTTTATGTGTGAGTGTTGGCTGTGCTTCAAAGAGAGTAGGGATTGATGATAATTTACATTATCCGGATTCAATTCCGACAATCCATGAACCGGATAATCCCACCCCCGCAAACTTGCCGCTAAAACGCCCAAAGAGCAAAACACAAAAGCATTCTGCAAATAACGCAATGTAAACAAAAGGCTGGTTAACCCCAGCCTTTTGTGGCATATTGACAAAGCATAAATTTTGACTACATTCAATTCAAAAGTAATAATTTTGGCAAAAGAAAATGAAACTTAAAGACATTGATATCAGCAAAGAAAAACAACAACTTTACGCAGCCTATGAAAACTGTTTTAATCTGGTTAAAAAAGACGATTTCTTAAAGGGATATGCCAACGAGAAAATAAAACATTCCATGCAAGTGGTTGGTGCCGGAAATTATATTTTGAAAAATGAGAAGAGTTTTCAAAACAAATCTGCCGAATTTTTCAAAAAAGGCAAATTAGTTTGTTTATGGCATGATATCGGGCGTTTTGAAGAGATAATCTTACTGTCCCAAAAGCAGAGATGTCCTCAAGGTCATAGTTATTTGAGTTATAAAATTTTAAAAGAAGCAGGCTGCGCGGATTTAAGTATTTTATTACCAATAAAAGGCCATGGCGGAATGCCCGAAGCTTTGGCCGAAGATGAAGAATATCAAAATATTAAAGACCCTAAACAAAAAGCTGAAGTTGAAGAATTATATAAGCTTGTGAAAGACGCAGATAAAATTGCCAATATGTATCTTCATAAAGCAGACAAACGCCTGTTTAAGGATTTGTTTTTTTCAAGTTTGAGCAAGCAAAAAAAATATGCTTCGTTAAGTCCAGCTGTTCTTGATTGTGTTTATAAGCATCGTATCGTAAAGACTCAAGATATCGTATCTTTTTCAGACCGAATAGTGCAGATTTTATGCTTTGTGCACGAACTTTACTATCAGCCATCCTATACTTTTTTACAAAAGCACAAAATTTTAGATGAACTGTTTTCGGACCTAAATCAGTTCTGTCCCAATAAAGAGCATGTTTTGGAAATAGAAAAATGTATCCGAGATTATATGAATAATCAGATAAAAGACTAATTCTCCACTTTTTGCAGAACAGCTTGCTCTATCCTATGTCCATTTGTTTTCACCAACCGAATACGTAGGTTTTTATAAGTAAGCCTAATATTCTTTTTATCGCTGGATATCTCGCTCATCAAAGATAACACAAAACCGGCAAAGGTGTCGCAGTCAATTTCAGAGAGCTTCATTCCCAAAATTTTTTCAACTTCTTCAATAGGTGTACATCCCTGAATAAGCCATGAGTTTTTATTAATAGGTTTAATGTTAGGTATTGCCGGAGGAGCGTTTACATCATCTTCCAAATCGCCGACAATTTCTTCCAATAAGTCATTCATGGTAACAATGCCGGAAATTCCGCCGTATTCATCAACCACAATAGCAAAGTGAATGCGGCTTTTCTGCATATTGTGAAACAGGTCATCAATATATATGGTCTCAGGAATAAAGAGTACCGGCTTAACCGCCTCATTCAAAATTGCAGATTTTCCTTGCGGCTTATATTTGAAGTAGTCTTTTATGTTTAAAATACCCAAGATATTGTCATAATTATCCTGATAAATGGGATAAACGGAATATCTTGTCTCAATCATAATGCTTTCCCAAGCACTTATGTCATCATCAATATTTAAGAGCTGAACATTTGTGCGGTGTGTCATTACGTCATAAGCAACTTTGTCATCAAACTCAAACACATTATGAATCATTTTCTTTTCATCGTCATCAATTGTGCCGTTTTCGCTGCCGACATCAATCATAATCCGGATTTCTTCTTCCGTCACATTTTCGTTTTTCTCATCAGGATTAATCCCGATTAAGCGAAGGGATATATTGGTTGAAACGGTTAAGAACCAAACAATGGGAGAGAATATTTTAGCAATGATATAAATCAATGATGACATAAATAAGCCTATTTTTTCGGCATGTTGCATTGCAATTCTCTTTGGTACCAATTCGCCCCAGATGAGTGTGATATAAGAAAGAATAAGCGTAATACCGATAACCGATAAAACATCAAGTTTCTTAGGCGAAATAGTAACTCCCAAAGAAACCAGCCAGTCCACAATTCTGTCCGAGAAGTTATCAGCAGCAAAAGCGCTGCCCAAAAATCCGGCCAAGGTAATGCCGACTTGGATTGTTGCCAAAAACTTGGCAGGCTGAGCAGTGAGTGAGGCGAGGCGCATAGCGCGTCTGTCGCCGTCTTCGGCCATTCTTTTGAGCTTATTGTCATTGATGGAAATAACGGCAATCTCCGCACAGGCAAAAATCGCGTTAAAAAGGATTAAGATAGCTTGGAATAATAATAACTCGGTTATTGTGTATTCTGACATAAAATATTTCCATTGTTGTTTGTAATTACTACAAGTTTATAGGCATATAAAAATTTTTCAAGCATATTTATTTCTTATTTAATAAGTATAATTGACAAAAAAGACAAATAAACTATATTATACATGATAAATTTAAGAATTATGAAGGAAATTAAAATTAGCGGAGCGATTATCTTTATGATAATTTCCGTGTTCGTTTTAATCAGCATTATCCCGCCGCAAAATGGAGGAATAATGTTAGTTTTAGCAATCCTCATCTTGGAGGTTGCTTTGTTTTTTAGGTTACTGCACTATCTTTACAAATAGCGCCCCTATCAGAAAAGAGGATTTGCACCTGATTATATCAAGGTCCATTTCCTCTTTTTTTACAAGTCAGATGAATAGTGTCATACAATATAAAAAGCCTTGACAAGCAGAATGAATAATACCACATAATTTCAAATCAGACAAATATAAGACAAGAAGATGAAAAAATTGTTCGGGTTATAGCCGTTAAAATAAATATCTTCTAACTTTTAAAACTTAATATATATAGAGAGAGAAAAATAAGAAATTTTTCCTAAAAGTTGTTGATATATTCACTTGCAACTTGAAAATTGTATTTAATTTTGCTATAAGAAAAAAGCCACTTGGGATAAGTGCGCGCAAAATCCGAAGATTTAGTTCTTCGGATTTTTTTGTTTTAAAAAATTACGAATAAGGAAAAAGCCATGTCTAATTTAATTCAATACATCGTTCAAGAAGACCCCGAAGAAGAGCTGAAAAAGAAACAATCTCAAACACTGCTTTCAAGAGAGCTTTCTTCTCAAGAAGATACTGATAAAAACTATAAATTTAACTCACGTCATTTGTTGGAGAATGATTTTTCTCACCTTCAATCTAAACCAGCACCCACGGCTCGGTCTTACCTATCACAAGCATTAGCTAAAAATGTGGTAAAAGAAGGAAGTAAAGTAAGCTCTGCTTTATCTCCGAAATCCATCGGAAATGATGCCGCTTCATACAAAATTGCACAGAATACCAAAGGAAATGAGGTAAATGATGTCGCTAAACGAGTTACCTTTAATGATGTTTATTGGGGATATGGTAGCAGAACGAATACTCATCAAATTGAGGGAGGGTATAATAATAACAGGGCTAATGATAGAGGGGGCCCAACAAATTTCGCTGTTACACAAAATACTCTTAATGAATACAATAATTGGAAAAGTTCTTTAAGAACAGGATTTAATTTTCCAAAAGATGTAAAAGATTTAAAACCAGAGCAAGCTAGGCAAATACTAGATGAACGATTTTATCAAGCATATAATATTAAAGCTATTCAAAATGCAATGATTGCCAGAAATGTTTTTGATGCTGAAATCAACCAAGGTACTCGTGCCGGAAAATGGTTAGCAGAGATTGCTAATGAATATTTTGGAACTAATTATCCGCAAAATATGGTTATTTCGCCTCAATTAGCAGAAAAGATTAACCAATTACCAGAACCAGATGCTATCAAAATAAATAATGCATATATTAAAAAACGCATGAAAGAATATCTAAATCTAATTGATAAAGACCATAGTCAAATAAATAACATTAAAAGTTGGTATAATCGGGCAAAAAATCTTTACAGCAATCCAGAAGAATTTGATAAACTATATCAATCCACACTTGACGAATATCTTAATAGGAAATATTCTCAATATTATGATAGGAAATAAAAAGGAAACTTAAATGCGCATTCTTTTCATTTGCTCTTGTATATTGTTCTCTTCATCATTTGCCTATGCCTATGAATGTAGCAGAGAAAACGCTAAACTTATAGAAAAATTAGAAATTAAATTAGATAATTGTAAAATTGATATGCCTGATAATGCAACTGATATTGAGATGATTAACGCTTATGATAATTTAACAAATTGTACAAAAGATGTTGCTTATCAAATGTTTGATTCTTTCTATAAAAATAAAAATCAGAGTGTTAAAAATAATTTTAACAAAGTTATTGAGGCAACTTATTTACACTATCAAAATTTGATTGAAAATAGTGATTTAGCACAAAAATTATATACAGGTACAATGTATGAAGTCCGAGTGAAGACCAATGCAAGCCTAAAGATAAAAGAAATTGTGCAAGAATATTTACAAGAAATGAAATCACAATGTGCTGATTTATCTGATTTACCAGATGATATTAACATAAAAATCTAGAATTAATGGCGGCTTAAAAATTAAAGCCGCCATTTTTGGCTTCTAAAACATCAATCAATAAATTATACATATCCCCATTTAATCTATGCTCCAGCATTAATTTTCCTAAAGACGTATCATTTTTATATTGATTTTTACATTCTTTTTCACCACTATCTTCCGAACAAAAATATAAGGATTTATATAAATTAAATCTCGCATTTTCATCTGTTTCTATATTTTTAGTGAAATAATCAATTTCTTCTGGTTGTAAGTAATCTTGAATTTGCTTCAAGATATTATCCTTAATACAATTTTTAATTTTACGCACGCGTTCAACATCTGCAATATTGCCAATAATTACGTTATTTTCGTTTACTAATGAAATTTTTTTCTCACAGTCTTCATAGATTGTTTTAGCCTGCTGTTCTGCTAACTTTTGAGGAGTTAAATTTTCTTCTGCATTGGCAGGACTAATTGTAAAAAAAATTGCTAATAGCCATAAAATCTTTTTCATCATCAACCTCCCGAGATTTTGATGTATTTTAGTATAATATGCAAAATTGAAAATATAGTTAAATAAAAAATTGAAGGGATTTTTTTTCTATTCGGTGCATTTAAAATTTTATGCCTGAGTTTTAAGAATATGGTTCACCAAGAAATACAAGAATGTATAAAACCTGATTAAGTGAAGAAATTTGTAAAAGCCTCATATATGAGAGATTGAAAAAGTCCATAATTAAATAAAAATTATAGTTTTCCCCTTTTTCTGAATTTTAATTGAATTTCAAAAAATATACGTTATAGTAAATTTTAGATAGGGGACACTCTATCAAGAACCAGAGATGGTTCGGGGCTTTCATCGGCTCTTATAGTCGTCGGTGTTGGATATAACATCGTCATATTGTCAGCTACTCATCATAGCCGACAGTAAATATATCCCCGATACATAGCAATATGGTCGGGGAGCTTTTAGCGTATGTTCAGGAACCATATTGCTATCTCTGAAAAAATATGGCTCTAAAGGTTAAAGGAATCATTTGCGACTATATGATTGATGAACTCTCCGACCACCTTAAACAGGTGGTTTTCTTTTAATTGCAATTAAAGAAAAGGAAGTTTAATCATATGAAAAAATCTTTATTAATGACAACAGCATTGGTTGCGCTGGTGAGTGCATCTAATGCTTATGCAGAAACAATTATTGACAGTAGTGATAATAATTGGAGCAATGAATATGGAGAGACAGGGTATCAAGTCTCATCACCAGCAGATATAGCTGATACTAACTTAATTGTTAATGGTACGGATATTTATTTTACAGATGCGTCTGGTAGTTTTTCTGTTTCTGAAGGGGATGAGCTTGAACTCAATGATGGTCGTATTCATGCTGATAATCTCAATAATTCAGTAAAAATATCGGGAGGTAAAATAACCGCTATTGGTAATCCCGAGAGTATAAATGAAGCGGGAATTTGGGCAAATAATGTTGAGATTTCGGGCGGTGAAATAAATCTACAGAATGGTATGATTAAAAATAATACTACTGGCAATTTTACCATGACCGATGGACATATTAAAATGAATATGGTGGAAGGGGTCAGTAATGCAATTGGTTCCGAAGGAGACAATGCAACAATCAATATTTCTGGAGGAAAAATTGATGTTGTCGGCGGTTCATCGGTTACATCAAACAAATTTGTTGATTCAAATATTTTTATGTCTCAAAATATTAATGTAAGCGGTGGAGAAATTAATATTGCTTCGGGAGCAAATCTAAAAACAGTAACAGGACCTTCCGGGGTTGAGGGTTGGGAATCTGATAATCCTTTTGAGGACGCAAAAATTCAAGAAAAAGCAACAATCAACCTAACAGATTCTGGCACAATTAACCTTTCAGGAGGATTGCTTGCAAATGTTTCTGGTAACGGTAATGGTAATGTAAATATTAAAGATTCATCGGCCTTACTTAATGGTGATCTCTCTGGTGCTAACTTAACCTTTGAAGCAGACCATTCTTTAAGCCAAGCTATCTCGGGCAGTATTTCTAATTTAGCTTCTTTGAGTGTTAATAAAGGAACCTTGACATATGATAAACCTTCGGAAGGTCTTTTAGGCAATGTGAATGTTGCTCAAGGAGCGGGATTAAATGTTAATACATTTATGCAAACCAATGATTTAACGCTTAACGGAAAAGTCAGCATCAATGATGATGTCGCCGCACAAGGAAATATCACAATAGCCGATGCAACGATTGATTTGAATGGCAAGTCATTAAATGCCATAAAAGAAGGTATTACAATGACGAGCGGAACCATCAATATGAACAATGGCTCAGGCGACCAAGATTTAACCCTTTGGGCGGCTAAAGATATTAATATCTCTGGCGGTACAATTAATATGAATGGTCGCGAAGCATACATTGACACATTTTATGACTTACTTGACCAAAATCATAAGCCGCTTACCAAACCGGACAATCCGGGAAATATTAATATTTCTAATGCGACCATTAACGTTAACAGCAATTCGGCGGAAATATCTTCCGAAGGAGAGATTAATGTTTACGATAATGCGGTAATCAATATCGCATCGGGCGCAAAATTGTCTTCCCATGAGAGCTTTAAAATTGAAAATGCAGATTTGGTATTAGGTGATAAGGCCACTATCAATCTTACCGGTACAGGCGCAATTAATATTGCCGGTAATTTGGCGGCACATGTTGAAGGTAATGGTAATCTGAACATTAAGTCTTCTAATGCCGTAATTGATGGCGATATAAAAGGCTCGCAATTAACCTTTGAGGCAGACCATTCTTTGAGTAAAGCTCTATTGGGTAAGAATATTGAATTAGCTTCTTTGAACGTTAACAAAGGCACGTTGACTTTTGATGAACAACCAACTTCAATCACCAATTTGAATGTTGCCGGAGGTTTGGATATTGGTACCAATACCGTAAAAGCGACCAATGTTTCCTTCAAAGACAACTCCACGCTTAAATTCACGGTTGCCGGTAAAGAAGACGGAAGTTATGGTAAAATTAAAGCCGATACGATTAATGTCAGCACAACCGGCACTAAACTGGATTTAACCTTAAACAGCAGTGTTTTGGGTAAAGATGAAGCAAAAGAATTTACTATTCTTGATGGTAAAGTTACCGGAGATTTTGCGGAGTTAAGCAAAAACAGCCGTTATGAATTTAAAAAATTAGGAAACGGTCAATATAAAATTACGGGAAAAGCCTCAGCGGCTGATATTGCGACAGAAGCCGGTGGTAGTGCCAACAATGTCGGCACGGCAACGGCTTGGGATGGTGTTTCTTTAGATAACCCGAGCGGTTCAACTTCTGGAAAAGTTGCCAATGCCTTGGCTGAATTGGCAGGTAAACCGGATGCCGCCTCACAAAAGGCTTATGTAGATGCTTTGACCGCGGTTGCTCCTGAGGTTGCGCCAATGGTTCAACATACACAAACTGAAACCGCAAACCAAGTCTTTGGCGCTGTTGGTACTCGTTTAACAGGTGGTAGCATTTCCACTGGTGGTGAAGGTATGTCTTCCGGTGATAATATCTTTGAACGTGCCGCAATGTGGGTTCAAGGCTTGTTTAATAAATCTAAACTTGATGACACTTCAAAATCTTATGGCTTTGATGCAGATTCAAACGGTATCGCCATGGGTGCTGAAAAATATGTAACGGAAGACACCAAAGTCGGTTTAGGTTATGCTTATACCAACACCGATATTGACGGCTTCAAAAGAGATACCGATGTTGATACACATACTGCCTTTGTTTATGGAGAATATAAGCCGAGTAATTGGTATGTTAACGGTATCGCCTCATACGGCTGGTCAGATTATGACGAAAGCAAGAATGTTGCCGGAATTAATGTTAAGTCTGACTATGATGCCGAAACCTTTGGTTTGCAAGCTATGACCGGTTATGACATGCAAATGAAACACTTCGGTTTAACTCCTGAAGTTGGTTTGCGCTATGTTCACATTAGCCAAGACAGCTATAAAGATTCTGCCGACCAAAGAGTATCTGCAAATGATAGCGATATCTTAACCGGTGTTATCGGCGCTAAAGTCAGCAAAACTTGGACGCTTGAAAACGGTATGAACATTAAACCGGAAGCACGCATTGCCGCAACTTATGACCTGATGAACGATGACACAAACTCTGTCGTAACTTTGGCCAATGGTTCGGCTTATAGTGTTGAAGGTGAAGCATTAGACCGCTTCGGTATGGAATTTGGTGCCGGATTAACCGCAGAAATCAATGATAATGTTGAACTCTCTCTAGGTTATGAAGGTAAATTCCGTGAGGATTACCAAGACCACACCGGTTTGTTAAACGCTAAATATAAATTTTAATGCTTAACAACTAATACGAAAATACCCTGTAGCAGCAAAGTTGCAGGGTATTTTTTTTATGCCTCATTTTTTAACCCATGGATACAATCGTTTTATTTGGTATTGATTTTATCCACGGGGCTTTTATGAATATTTGTAATGGAAAACTAAAATTTATTGAAATACTCTATTTTTTAGGATATCGTAATTACCAATAGTATAAAAACATTGTATTTGTTCTTATAAGTGGAGTATATGCAACATGAAAAAAGTAGAGGAAGAAAAACGAAAAGTCTTAGAAGAACTAAATAAAATTAAAGCTCCTACAGCCGTTAAAGCCGCAATGTATACTTCTAAAATAAAAGAATTGCAAACAACTAAAAGTGGTTCGTATGATATTCAAATAAACTTATCACAAGATATCTACAATAAAAAAGGTATCCATATCACTGCCTATATAAAAGATAATAAATTAGATATAGAATACCATGATATTAAAGGAGCTTATGGTGAGTATGAAAGGCATTTAACTCTTACGGAAGAAGCTACTCAAAAACTATGTGATATGTACCAATGTAATCTAGGATGTGTATTGAACAAAATAAAAGAGCTATTTCCAGATGGTGCATCAACACAATATTTTCAGAATTTTTGTGATAAGAACGAATTAAAATACCGAACATTTACTTTTACAGAATAAATTACTAATCTAGGTTAATAAATTGGAAGGACATGATATGGCTGAGCTAGTACAATTGGAGAGAATTTCCTTAAAAGGAAACCCTAAAATAAAAGAAGATTTGATACAAAATTTTATATTTAATAATCCAAGTGTATTGGGTTTAGGTGAGTTAACTCCACTAACCAGAGAAAAAATTCAACCAGCCGGAGGAAGATTGGATATTTTACTTGGTGATGATGACGGAGCAAGGTATGAGGTCGAAATTCAATTAGGCGCAACAGACCCTAGTCATATTATTAGGACAATTGAATACTGGGATACAGAAAGAAAACGTTATCCTAATTATGACCATTGTGCTGTTATAGTTGCAGAAGAAATCACATCTAGATTTATGAATGTTATTTCTTTGTTTAATGGACATATCCCTTTGATAGCTATTCAGATTGCAGCATACAAGGTCGGAGAAAATATTTCTTTAACATTTACCAAAGTTTTAGATAGAATGACTTTGGGAACAGATGAAGAAGAGCAATATGAAATTACGGACAGAAAGTATTGGGAAACTAGAAGTACGGCAAAGATGCTTAAGTCTGTAGATAATATATTTGCAGATATTAGTCAACTTGCAACAGGATATGAGCTAAAATATAATAAATTTTATATTGGCTTAGTTAAAGATGGAATAGCAAAGAACTTTATATTATTTAAACCTAAGAAATCATTTTTATATCTTGTTATAAAAGGAGCAGAAGATCCTGAAAAACTTAAAACTTTGGAAAACGCTGGTTTAGATGTGAGTTATAAGGCACGATGGAAAGAATATGATATCAGATTGTCGGGATATGAGGAATATAAAAAGCACAAAGAGCTAATTGATAGTCTTATCAAAGAGGCCATGTCTTATTTTTCGGTTTCAGAATAGATTTTTATTAATGATATTTTTTTGAGTATAAATTTAATGTAGATAATCTATTTTATGGTTTCTTGAATGTTATAAGCATGAAATACCCTGTAGCAGCAAAGTTGCAGGGTATTTTCTTTTTTTTTAACAATCTTGTGCATATAATGAATTATGAGATATAGCTTTTATAAAATTTTAGTTGCGATTTTTTTGTTGAGCGGCTGCCAAAGTATTTCCGTCCCTCCGTCGTATGAATATAAAGAAATTGAAACAAGAGATTTCACAATTGCAAGCTGGCAAAAAATCACTGAGCCTAATGGGACATATAAAATATACATAGAAGGGGACGGCTATGCCTTTAATGCACACGGGCGCCCCACACAAGACCCGACACCCAAAGGAGTGTTGGTTCGCAAATTGGCTTTTGGGGACGATAGCCCGAATGTGATTTATCTTGCAAGACCTTGTCAGTATATCAAAAGTCCGATTTGTTCTCAAAGACATTGGACAACGGCGCGTTTTGCGCATGAAGTCGTTAATGCCGAATATGAGGCTATCAAACAAATTGCAGGACAGCATCCGGTGATTTTAATCGGGTTTTCCGGTGGTGCGCAAATAGCAGGTTTAGTAGCTTCGGCTAAAAATGGTCTGAATATCAAGAAAATCATCACCATTGCCGGAAATCTTGACCATTTAGCATGGACACAATATCATAACTTACCCCCACTTAATGAATCAATGAACTTGGCTGATTATCGTCATCAATTGGCAGAGCTTCCGCAAATCCACTATGTCGGCACAAAAGATAAAGTCATTCCTCCGGTATTGACGGAACAGTTTGTCGGAAATGAGGATTTGATAATTAAGGTTAAAAACGCAAGCCATAATTCCGGTTGGGAAGAGATTTATCAAAAAATCTGGCGCGAAAGATAGGATAGCTAGCGAACTGAAACTTTATAATAAGTAAAAGCTCTTTATGCTTTTATAAATTCGTGGCATTTGTTGGGATAAGGGCTGCAAGGACATCTACCACCGTGAGGCTTAGTAGCTTCTTTTCCGCAATATCTGCAAATATATTTGGCAGGTACGGCATATTTTTTCAAAATCGCCCTGAGCCTTTTAATTTCTTTTTTTAGATAAAATATTTCGTTTACATATTTGATTTTTTCATCTGTATTCATTGGTTTTACTCGAGTTTTGTTAAAATACGTAACGAAATTATTTTATTGCACACATAAACATATCATTTCCCGTTCGTCTCTTGACCGGAGAATAATGGCATTTCATTTTTGAGTATCATTGACTGTTTTTAAATACTCCTGCATTGTCCACCGCGGAAAACGAAGGATATTAAAAATTTACATCTGAAGTTTTGAGATTACGCTTCCATAACACTATCTGTCCAAAGCTCACATTGAGTCATAACCGTTTGGACAGCATCTTCCATACCTTCCGGAGGATATTTATGCTTTTTAAGGAGTTTTTTAATCATCATGCGCATTTTTGCTCGGGCATTTTCTCTTTTTTGCCAGTCGATAGTTTTATTTTTGCGCAAAGCCTCGGTCAGTTCTTTGGTAATGGCGACGAGCTCGTCGTTTTCATAAAAATCTTTAACGGCTTGAGGCTTGGTTAAAGCATCATAAAAGGCCAATTCATCAGGGGTTAAGCCTAAATCATCACCTTCTTTTTGAGCTGAGGCAATTTGTTTAGCTAAGTTTAAGAGTTCTTCAATAACTTGTTCATTGGTGAGCATGCCGTTCAGATAACGGTTCATTGCCTCTTGGATTATTTCGCTAAATTTTTCAGATTTAACAACGTTTGTACGGCGATAAATGCTGATTTGCTCAGCTATTAATTTTTTGAGTAATTCAACCGCCAAGTTTTTCTCCTTCATTTTTGAGATTTCTTCCAAAAACTTAGGATCAAACAGAGAAATTTCTTCTTTGATGTCAGAAAACAGATTGATAACGCCGTCGCTTTTAATACTTTGTCTCAGAAGTTCATTTATTCTCTCGTTCATTTCCGGCAGAGAGATTTTCTTGCCGCTATTGCCTGAACAAGTTAATCGAACAACCAAAACACGCACAGCTTCCATAAAGGCGGCTTCAATACGCAATTTTTCTTCAATTAAAGATGAACACAAAGAAAGAGCCTGTTTTAGGAGCAAAGCCTCTTTAACAAAATCTTCTTTTTGTTTTTCTTTTTCACGGGCGATAATAAAGTTTACGGCACCACTGATAAGTTTTGCTCTTTCCAAATTGCTTCCTTTAGCAAAGTCGGAATAATCAAACCCATGTAACAAACCACGGCAAACTTCCAATTTTTCAATAAATTTCGGTTTAGCTACTGTTGAAATATCTGTATCACCATAATTTTTGCGGTCGCGGATAGTATAATCATTCATGGCTTGCTTCAAAGCGCTGGCAATTCCGACATAATCAACCACCAAACCACCTTCTTTGTCTTGGAAAACGCGGTTAACACGAGCGATTGCTTGCATCAGGTTGTGTCCGCTCATCGGCTTATAAACATACATTGTTGCAAGGGACGGAACATCAAATCCGGTCAGCCACATATCAACCACGATGGCAATTTTGAGCGGATCAGAATTATCCTTGAACTTGCGGGCTAATTCTTCCTTATAGGCTTTGTTGCCAACAATATTGTGCCAATCTTCGGGGTCATTGTTATCAGAAGTCATAACCACGGCGACTTTTTCTTGCCAATTGGGGCGGAGTTCCAAGATTTTGTGATATATTTTCATCGCAATCGGACGAGAATAAGCCACAATCATAGCTTTTCCGGTCAAGAGGTTAGCACGGTTATTTTCATAATGGTCTAAAATATCGGTAACCAGAGAATTGATTGTGCTGTCATCGCCCAAAATAGTTTCCATTTGTCCGAGTTGCTTTTTGCTCTTTTCAATCACTTCAGGATCAGCATTATGAGCCATAAGGTCATATTCAGCATCAATCAAACGCAAAACTTCCGGTTTCAGATGAAGTTTAATCACGCGGCTTTCATAATAAACCGGACGTGTTGCACCATCTTCCACTGCTTGTGTCATATCATAAACATCAATATAGTTGCCGAAAACCTCACGTGTGCTGCGGTCTTTGGTAGAAATCGGCGTACCGGTAAAGCCGATATATGTAGCATTGGGTAAGGAATCACGAATAACGCGGGCTGCTCCGATTTTGATTTTTCCGGTTTTTTCATCTATTTTTTCGGTCAGACCATATTGTCCGCGGTGGGTTTCATCAGCCATCACGATAATATTGCGCCGTTTTGATAATGCTTCACCGGATTCCTCAAACTTCTGCATAGTCGTAAAGAAAATGCCGTTGGCTTTAATTCCGCTTAAGAGTTTTTTGAGGTGAGCGCGACTTTCGGCTTGAACAGGCTCTTGACGCAAAAAGTCTTTACACTTGGCAAATTGACTATAAAGTTGGTCATCTAAGTCGTTGCGGTCAGTAATTACCACGATTGTTGGACTATTTAATGCTTTTTGCAACAGATGAGCATAAAAGACCATAGATAAAGATTTTCCACTACCTTGCGTATGCCAAAAAACACCACCTTTACCATCGGTTTCGGTTGCATTTTTTGTTGAGGTAATAGCTTTTTTAACGGCAAAATATTGGTGATAAGCCGCCATAATTTTAACAAGCCCTTTGTTTTCATTAGAAAAACAGATGAAGTTTTTCAAAATATCCAATAGACGCTCTTTGGCAAAGATTCCCATAAAGAAAGTATCAAATTGGGCGTGCTGCGTATTTTCATAAGAACCATCAACCGTTTTCCATTCCATGAAGCGGTCTTCGCCGGAGGTTAGAGTTCCTGCCTTTGATGTCAACAAGTCGCTCATCACACAAATGGCATTATAAATAAACATAGAAGGAATTTCGTGTTTGTAGTTCTGAATTTGGCGATAAGCGGCAGAAACATCGGTTTCTTCACGAGATGGAGACTTTAGCTCCATCAAGACCAAGGGCAAACCGTTGATGAATAGCAAAATATCAGGGCGTTTTTCGCTGTTTTCAACAAAAGTCCATTGATTTGCAATAATAAAAGAGTTGTTGGCTGGTTTGTCATAATCAATAAGATAAACAATCGTATCTTTAGGTTCGCCTTTTTCCGTATAGCGGACGGTAATTCCATTTTGCAGATAATCCATAAAAATGGCGTTTTTCTGTACCAGTTCAGCATTTTCAAAATTTCGCAGCTTAAACAAAGCCTCGTTAATCGCAGCTTGCGGAAGCTTTGGGTTAAGCCGAACCAATGCTTCTTCTAAAACTTCATCATATAAGGGAGAGGTAAAGTCGCGATTGTCAATATCCGGACCATAAACATGAACATACCCCATATTTTGAAACAGCTCAATAATCGAGGCTTCATAAGCATTTTCATTGACAGGATTTTCAAAATACGAGGTCATGTTGGTGTCCTTTAATTATCTATGTATTCAGGGTAGAAAGGGATAGAAAATTTTATACGAGAGCAATTTTCATTGGTAAAACCTTTTTCGCCTTTGATATTGGCTCCCAATACACTAATTCCTATTTTTGATCCAGCTTTTGCAGTGCCGTTTTCAGACGTTGTAACAGCAATATCAAAGTTAATATTATGTAAGACATCATTGATATCTACAGAAAATCTAGGTGCTAGGCAACAGTTATCTTTATTGTATTTTTGTTTTAAATTCCGTGTGGCTTCCACAATATCAGATACGGATTGTTCAATAAAATCTTTTAATTCCATGGCATTATTCCTTTTTTGGGGCTTTTTTTGCATTTTTAATTTCAATACTACAAGTATTGTTTAAGGATTTGATTGTTTCAAGTAATTCCTTAGATATCAGCTCATCCTTACATTTATAATTAAATTCTTTGTGATTAAAGAAATGCTTTAATAAAGATTTTTTCATAGAAATTTGTTCTTTCTCAGGTAAGTCTTTTATAAATTCTTGCACGGCATTAAAATCTAAATATTTTTGTCGATTTATAACTGCAGATTTTCTATGACGAGAAGCTTCTCTCGCTTCAAACATAATCAAAACCAAAAAAGGCAATACAATAAAGGTTCTGTTGATTATTGCTGTTAAACTATTATCTGATACTAAAAATACCCCTTCAAGGTTTAAAACTAGAATTGTAAAAATTGCTAATGTAAATATTAATAAAATTCTAAAAAGATTAAACTGAAACATCTCTTTTTCTGATGCTATTTGATAATCATCATATGCATTCGCATTTCTTGTATTGTTATCAACCTTTCTTGATATGTTATAATCTTGTAAACTTAATAACTCCTGGGCATCATCAATGGAAAGTTTTGTATCTTGTTCTAGTATCTTATTGATAATTAATCTTTTATTCTTAGCTCTTTGTATATATTGAAATAGCGTAAGAGAGATGGACATATATAAAATAAAACCAATCAGTATTAAATTAGCAAATTCTTTGTATTCACCAAACATATTATATACCTTTCCTAATCTATTTTAACATCATCTACATTAATTTCGCCGGACATGAGCTTGGGGAGGAGAGTATCTCTCAACTCTACTAATTGTAGGTTTTCTTTTTGATTTTTTCTAATTTGAGCAAACATAGGGGCTGTTACCATATGAAAATTTTCTTGTTCCGAATTTGTCGGTAAAACGAATGGCATCTTTTTTATTATTTTAGAATTAACAGCTGTAGCAATGGAAGATGTGCTTCCCATTGTTTGGAAGTTAAAATTCTTTAGATAACAATACAAATACTCATTGATGGTTTTATCTTTTGTAACAAAATGAGCAATAGCTTCATTTGTTGTTATTGGTTTATCCGTGATAGCAATTCTTCCTACTGTTAATTTAAAACTAAGTATCATAGTGTTTTCAGGTACTATTTTTATGTTAAATTTAGAGACGGCTTCTTTAGTTAAAAACTCTGAACTATTTAAAATATATGTACCACAATTCCCCATATCAGAAATAGAAGCCCATGTAATATCTTTTGAATTTTTAGAAAACCATTCAGGTTCTTTTCTGGGAGGTGTTTTTCCTATTGAAATTTCAAATAATTCATCTGCAGATATAGTTTTTCTTTCAGATTTTTTTTGATCCACGAACCAAGATTTGAACAAGGCTTGGGCTTGGGCTTCAAGGTTTTGATTGATTTTGTTGTTCAGCTCAATTTTATCATCCAAAGCCCCCAACACCCCCGCAATCTTCTTCTGCACCTCAAGAGGAGGAAGGAAAAGGCATAAGTTTTCTAATACATCTGTTTGTACTCGTTGCCTTCCTGAAGACCCAACCATAGATTTTATAGCAGGAGACCGTATTAAGTCACTGCAAACAAGGTAATAAATAAAGTTAGCATCTGAAATATTATCTTTTTCTCTAAAAACAATAAATTCGGTGGAACCAAAACCAACCTCGCCTTGTTTCAATATATTAATTTGTGCCCGTTTCCCATTTTCGAGACAAGGTGTGATTCTTGCCATGATAGTATCTTTATTTCTGAATTTTGCTCCTCCTGAAAATTCATCAAGTTCATACCCTGAGACATCTCGAGAAAATGGCTGTAGCTTTTCCATTGAAACTTTTTTTGCAATAGTGTATTTGGGGAATTTCTCTGAGGGGTTTATTATCAAAAAATCCCCCAACTTAACCTCTTGCCATTTATCCTCTTGGTTTTTAGGCATTCTTCTTGTCCTTATTCTTTTTTCTATATTCAAGTAACGTATCAAAGCATAGCTTATTCATTGTAAAAAGTTGACGGGTTTTGGTGCCAATTTTTTTGATTTCTAAAGACGTTAAAAGAGCTTCTTCTTCACCAAAATCAACAAAATTTCTGCAAGAAGTTAAAGAGTTTCGATTCAGGCAATCATCGACAAGTTTTTTTTCGTTTTTATTTAAGTTTTTATACTCTCTAATATAATAACCTTTTGCTTTGTATGTAATATATTTAGTTTTAATTTTGTTAGTGATATTCTCCAACGCTTTAGCGGCACTAAGAGAAATAAAAATACAACCAATCATATACTTATTATCAAGTTGGTAGTAGTTAAAAAATAAAAGAGTTACACCAATACAGATGTATTGCCATAAGTTTCGTAGTTGAGATATTAGAGCAGTATATAATTCAATCATACTTATTCCTCATTTTCAGCTTGCTGATTGTGATTTAATTTTAGATAATATTTAGCTTTTTGGGGAGAATAAAAATAATATTTTCTACCTGTAACATCTGTTACACTAAATTTTATTTTCTTCTGTTTATTTATTTCATTGTTACCGATGGCTTCCTTTACATTGTTTAGAAAAAACTTTTTTTCATAGAATATTTCTTTTTTATTATCTACTTCTACCGTAATAGGAAATATGGTTGGTAAATGCTTTGTAAAGTTTACAAGGAGTATAGCTTTCATATCATCTTTAAATTCATAAGCCCATTCGCTTATAACAATATCTCTATTACCCGTATTAATAATCTGTATATTTACATATTCACTTTCCTCTTCTGGAATTGAGGGATGAGATAATTTTATGTTATCATTAAAAATTATTTTTAAGCTTTTTTTATATGCAATTTTAGTTTGCCATAAAGCAATTAAACAAGCCCCGAATGTTGCCATAGCTCCCAAACAAGTACCTATTGCAGAAACAGCATTCCAATCTATATTGTATGACATTATTATAGCCCTTTATACATCCAGTTATAACGTTGTTGTTGAGTAATATAATATATAAAAGCTTGGCCTTTTTCTGTTATATGGTATTGACTCGATTTTTCCTCAACTAATCCTTGACTCGTTAAATAATATAGCCATGTATCAAAACTAAACTTTTCATAGGCTATTGTGTTTTGTTGTTTTGCGTTCTCATAATATGTAATTATATCTTGTTTGCTTTTTCCTTCAGATGAATTAACCAAACCTTCCATAGCATCTATCTGACTTTTGAAGATAAATTGATAAATACGTTCAAAATCTACAGCTAACTGATAAGAAGCAAGTTCTCTTATTAAAACATCTTCTTTTTTAAATGGAGTGTCTTTGATTGTGTTTAAAATAAATTTTTCTTGTTTTTCAACTACACTTTTAAATATAAAATCATCAGGAAGTTTAGGTAATCGAATATTCTTCTTTTTAGTAACTTCTGTAGGCTCTACTGTTGAAGGAGGTTGTCCTAAAAGACCATTACTATTTGACATTGGCTGAAGAACAATTTTTTTATCAGCAACATGTACTTCATTAACTCTCAATATAAGGGAGTTTAAGCTATCTTTTAACCAAAAAAGTACTATTAAAATAGCAAAAGGCCAACTTTTAAAAAGTATAAATAAAATATCTGAAATATAATAAAATATATTACCTAATAAATTTATCCAATATTCAATAGTTTGACAATTCATCTTCCTACATCTCCCAGCCGATTGCTTTGAGTTTTTCTCGGATTTCATTTTGCAAGTGGTCGGACTGCTCAAACATATCTTTAAGCTCTGAGGTTAGCCGTTTCATCTTATCTTCAAAAGGCTCTCCATCGTCGGCTTGTTCCTCAATCCCCACATATCTTCCGGGGGTTAAGATATAATCTTGTTTGGCAATATCTTCCGTGCTGGCTACGGCACAAAAGCCTTTAACATCTTCCAATTTTCCTTCTTGAAAAGCAGTGAAAGTGTCGGCAATTTTTTTGATGTCTTCATCTGTGAAATCACGGTGTTTACGGTCTACCATATAACCCATTTTGCGCGCATCAATAAATAAAGTTTTGCCTTTTTGAGCTTTATTGCGGCTGATAAACCATAAAGTAACCGGAATTGTAACGCTATAAAACAGTTGCGGTGGCAAAGCAACAATGCCTTCTACCAAATCGGCTTCAATAATGCGTTTTCTGATTTCTCCTTCGCCGCTGGTTTGGGTAGATAAAGCCCCGTTTGCCAAAACCAAACCGATTTTTCCTTTGGGTGCAAGGTGATATATCATATGTTGAATCCACGCATAGTTGGCATTTCCGGCCGGTGGAATACCATATTTCCATCGCACATCATCAAGCAATTTGTCTTGTCCCCAGTTGGAAAGGTTAAACGGCGGATTAGCCATAATAAAATCGGCTTTCAAAGTTGGATGCAAGTCATTAAAAAATGTATCGGCTTGATAAGGACCAAAATCGGCATCAATCCCGCGTATAGCCATATTCATTTTAGCCATTTTCCAAGTATCGGCATTAGATTCTTGTCCATACACGGAAATATGATTGCGATTGCCACTGTGAGCTTGCAAAAATTTAACCGATTGAACAAACATTCCGCCTGAACCACAGCAAGGATCATAAACGCGGCAGTTATCAAAAGGTTTTAAAACTTCAACAATCGTTTTAACAATACTTGACGGTGTGTAAAATTCACCACCCTTGGTTCCTTCATAAGCGGCAAACTGAGCAATGCAATATTCATAAGTGCGACCGAGCAAGTCTTTGTCTTCATCCGTTCCGGACATATCTATATTATTTGTGAACAAATCCACCACATTGCCCAAAACGCGTTTATCTAAATCTTGATTGGCATAATTCTTGGGTAAAACATTTTTCAAAACTTTATTTTCATCTTCAATGGCACGCATCGCTTCATCAATTACAATTCCAATTTCCGGTGTGTGTGCAGCTGCGGCAATCGTACTCCAACGAGCTTTTTCCGGTACAAAGAATATATTTTCTTCGGTGTAGGCATCTTTATCATCTTCAAAACCATCGCCTTCAGCCACCAATTCTTGATAACGCTTCTCAAAAGCAAAAGAAATATAGCGCAAAAAGATAAGCCCGACGATTACTTTACGATAATCTGCCGCCGGAATATGCCCCCAAAGCTCACAAGCTGCATCCCAAATTTGCTTTTCAAAACCAATGTTTGCGTTATTTTTACCCGCCATTACAACCTCTATATGACATCTAATCAAATTAAACTTATGGGATATATTAGCATGATATTTTCTACAATCAAGAAAGTTAATGCTTTGTTTGCAAATTTTATTATGATGGTTTTATTAAACAGGGAGTAATGACTCGTGTAAAAGTCGAAAAATAAACAAAACAATAATCACTTAACTATCTGATTTTGCTTGATTTTATGCTTGCAATTTATGTTAGAATATGTTATAATATATTATATTTGAAGTTGAACGATTCGTTTTGACTTCAAATATAAATCACCAAAATTTAGGCCTTTATAGTCTGCTTTTTTCATCGGAGCGGATAAGGTCATTTTTGGTTGGAGGACGATATGTCATCAATAGCATACAAATTCAAAAATAAGTTTGTTATATGGCATATCGTCTGTCTTAAATTTAACATTTTATGGGCTTCAATCACTAGGATTGAGGCTCTTTTTTTATTTTAAAGGAGTAAAAATAATGACAAATATAAAACACCCCGAGATTACGGTACAACTTTCGGGACAAGACGGTAATGCATTTATGATTTTAGGGCTATGTAAGAGAGCCATGCAACGAGTTCATCTCCCGCAAGAAGAAATCGACCAATTTATGAAAGAAGCCATGTCTGGAGATTATAACCATTTGCTTGCAACGGTTATGGCTTGGTTTGACGTAGAATAAAAAGGAGGTGCGATATGGAAAATAAAATTGATGTGAAAAAAATTGCAGCTCAAAACGACAAGTTTCGTAAGACTTTTGAAGGAGGTAAGGTGCTGTTGACTTGCGGTATTTCATCTCTGCCACTGATGCAACAACAAGAGATTATGCAAAAAGTTAGAACCTTTAATAATTTTACGGAAGATAACGACCCTTATGGTGAACACGACTTTGGCTGTTTTGAATATCTGGGACAACAAATCTTCTGGAAGATTGACCTCTATGATTTGAATTATGAGTTTTATTCTCCGCAGCCTGACGATGAGACACAAACCAACCGAGTTCTGACCATTATGTTTGCTGAGGAGTATTAGCCATGGCGTGGATAAAATCTCTAAAACAGGGGGACTGCGACTATTTTTGTTGTTTGTATTCAATTACCAATGCTTTGTCTAAAATTTCGAGCTCAAAATTGGGATATAGAAGTCAAATCTATGTATTTAACCGGCTCTTGGAAAAATTGGTCTCAATCGGCGGATTGCAAAATATTGAGAAAAAAGGTGTGCCTTATACCAAAGCGGTTAAATTGCTCAAAACAACGCAAAAAATACTTTTTGATAAGTATAAGTTAAAAATTGAGATAAGCGAGCCGTTTTATGGGCAAGAACCGGATATTGAAAAATTAAAGACATTCTTAAAGGCCAAAAATACCGCAGTAATTCTTTCAATTAGCGAAAATGGGGGAATGAAGCATTGGAGTGTTTTGGATAAGATAAGTGCAAAGGAAGTCAGCTTTTATGACTCATGGGTGTACGATAAGGTAAAATTAAGAAATATTCCCCAACCAAGCAAGTTGGATGATATTTTTATTATGAGTGTGCAAACTGAGTTTAGTCAGAATTAACATTTTTAAAACTGTAAAATCAAACATAATATGCTTGACAATTTTACACTTTTTTATTATTGTAAAGTCATACCAAAGATGTGGATTTTACAATATGAGGTTTAACAATGATATTCAATTACAAAAGAGTTTCTACAATTTCTCAAAATACTGAACGCCAATTATTAAACATTCCGTGTGACCGAGAATATGAAGATAAAATTTCCGGTAAGGATAGAAATAGACCACAGCTGGAAATGATGATGGGGAATATTCGCAGCGGTGATGTGGTTAATGTTCATTCAATGGATAGATTAGCTCGTAATACAAGAGATTTATTAAATTTGGTAGAAGAAATTAATAACAAAGGTTGCACAATCAATTTTATTAAAGAAAATCTGACTTTTTCACCAAACAAAAAAGACCCATATCAACAATTGATGATGACAATGTTAGGTGCGGTAGCAACACTTGAAAGAGAACTTATCAATCAAAGGGTTAGAGAAGGGGTTGCATTAGCACGAGCCAAAGGAAAATATAAAGGTGGAAAGAACAAATTAAGTGATGCACAAGTTGAAGAATTAAATGAAATGCATAAGCAAGGTATAGCCATAGCTAAGATTGCAAGACATTTTTCAATCACCAGACCGACAGTTTATTCATATATAAACAAATAAATTGATATCAAACGCAATTAAAATTCATTATTTGTTAACAATAAGCAACTAATAATATATGCAAATGCTATGAAAATACATCAATAATTATACAATTTTCATACATTTTACTTACAATAAACATAAGTTAAACCTACATTTTTTTATTAACAAAAGGGGATTTTAATATGGCGGAAAATAACGTAAAATCAAATAGTTCTTCTCAAAATAAAGCGTCATTGAACATTATTTATGAAGGCTGGAACGAAAATATTGCTAAATCAGTTGATAAAAACAAAAAGATTGAGAATATTAAAAACAAAATTTTAGGAACTATTGATACCAATATTGAATATTATAAAACCAAAGGTAAAAATTTATCTCCAACGGTAAGAATTTTGAAAGATGTTGAAGATTATACAACTATTATTTTGAGATGTGGCACATTTCCGATTTGGAAAAACACAGTTAAAAAAGGTATGTATTCTGAAATTGATATTTTGGAAGATTTATACAACAAAGTTTCTTCAAATTATTTTGAAAAAGAAATTGAAGGATATCTAAACAAAGGAACCAAAAAATCAAGTAAAAAATCTTCTGCATCTGCAACTTCAAAGAAAAAATCAAAAGCAGCAGAATAATTTTATAAAAAGGGGGCGGAAATTAAATCCGCCCTTTATTTTTTTTCATTATAGCATTTAGATTTTTTTCAAGAAATGGATATTTCAGCTTAGAAATTTCTTCATAAAGTTTTGCAATGGGTATTTGACCACCATAAACTTTTTCTCCAATATCATTTGTTCCCCAACCGCAAATGGCGTTTTGATATTCTTGCGAGATACCAGCATCACGCAAATAGGGCTTTACGGTATGCCGAAAACTATGAAAGACTTTATCTCTTCCTTCAATGCCTAGGGATTTTAAATATCTGGCAAACCAACCTGACATCTTATTGGCATAATGGTTTTTCTCATTATATGTTAATTGATAAAACAGGCGTTCTCTTTTTTCTTTTCTGGTCTTTTTTATCAAATTAAGAATACCAAATTCAATAAGCATAGGATGAATAGGAACTCTTCTTTTAGATTGTCTATTCTTTAAGTGTTGGTCTTTGCGTTTATCGGTTAAATTAAAGTAATAAACATCATCCTCCCAATCAATATCATCAAGATATAATTGGCAAATTTCGTTTAACCTCATGCCAGAGTATAGAGCAATTAAAGGTATCCAATATCTATAAGAATGTTCAATGCTCACCATAGGTGGATATGTTTTGATATTGAATATTTTGCTTAGCTCTTTGGGCGTAAAACCATTGATTTCTGTGGCTTCACGCTTCCTTGGTATATCAATATCATCCACAAAACTCTCTGTTGTGTATCTTCTTTTTCTGCAAAAAGCCATAAATTCTTTGAACGAGCGAAGGTATTTCTTGACGCTTGTTGCGGATAGCGTTTTTTCAAAATCCTGCTTAATCAAGTCCTGCAACCGCTTATGGGGGTAGTTGATGTTCCACTTGACCGGAACTCGGCATATGGTGTTAGCAATTTTGTGGCAGTCTTTATAGGTGATTTCTTCAACGTATTTTTTATTGACTAACTCAAAGCAAGTCAGAACACAAAATCTGTTGCTATCTATTGTGTTTTGCTTAGTCCCTTTGTTGCCGTTTTTATATTCTTCAAATTCGTTAAACACTTTTTCCCAAGGTGTTCTGGTTTGAGTGGCATTTAGTATGTCTTGCGATTTTTCAGAATTGATTGCTTCTAACGCATTATAAATTCTGGGAGGAATTGCTTTGTTGAAGTGTTCGTTCTTCTCAATGCTTTCTAATTTTTCGCTGATATAGCGATTGAGAGTTGTCAGAGCGGTGAGTAGTTGTTTTTGCCAAGGTTGCGGATTGTCCTTATTCAGAACTTCAATTTTTCCTGCTTCGGCTCTTTCAATGATTTTTAGTGTTGTGTTTTTTGTCTTCCGGTCATCTTTAATTTCTGATAGATAATTTGTTACTTCGTTTTTTAGGCAATCAAATTTGAAATCTTCTTTTGTGTATGACGGGTTTTCAATTTTTATTTGTTGAAATTTTGATTCAGGAAAAATTGCAGAATCGTTTTTATTATATGTTTGAGCAATAATTTCCTCAAAATTGTCATTTAAAATTTCATCAAATTTTTCCAGATGATTTTTAACAATGCGGTTAATATCCGTATTATCAAGAATTAAACGTCTTTCCTGTATATCCATTTTAAGACACCTCGCCAATTTTATACATCTTTTAATTGTGTATAACATTTTTGGAGCTCTGTCCAGAGCTTCTTGGTAGTTATGGGTATGCAGGCTCCGGCGTAGGTGTTTAGCTCCAAAGACGGAATATAGGTCAGAGGGAACGATAATGCGGATGTAATAGCTTGAATTTCTACGAAAAATATAGGTATTTTTGGACATGACGATTCTCCATCTCGGGTGTCCCATAGATGTGTCTCATCTCGAAAAATGAGCAAAAATACGCAAAATATTGAAAAAAATATGTCCTAACTTCAATAAGTTAGGACACTTTTGGCTGGGGTGGCTGGATTCGAACCAACGAATGTCGGCACCAAAAGCCGATGCCTTACCACTTGGCGACACCCCAATATATTAATTGGTAAGTTCGTGTCTAATTTATAAGTTTTTTTTTATTTGGCAAGTGTTTTTTTTTCAAAAATATCATTTTTTTGCAAAAAAGTTTTCAGCTTCCTTATTTCTCGTTATTTTTGGGGAGATTTTGCAAAATATGGATGCAAATTTTAAGGTGACATTATATGCTCATAAAAAAAAGGAGGTGCGAAATGAAGGTGATTGTTTTAGGTAGTGGTTCGGCTTATGGCTCTCCGATGATTTTCAATAACTGGCGGAATTTATCCTCAAAACAGTCCAAAAATATTCGTAACCGCGCATCTATATATATGGAGATTGAATGCAAGAAGTTTATTATTGATACGGGGCCGGAGTTTCGTCTGCAAGTTAATCAAAATGGCATCACAGATTTAGATGCAATTTTCATCACCCATGGTCATTATGATCATATTGCCTCTCTGCCGGAATTATCGCGCGCCTGCACATTGCTTAATCATCCGATAGAAATTTGGAGCAGCCAGGAAACCCAAACCGAGCTCAAGCAGGTTTTTGGTTTTATGTTTAAGCCTGAAGCGGAAAACTCGCCCTCCTTACTTTGGCGCTCTTTGCCGGATTGTGGAAATTTTGAAAGTTGCGGTGTAACCTTTGAAACCTTTCAGGTCAAACATCATCATTTGCATTGTTCTGCTTTTAGGTATAAAGATTTTGCTTATGTAACCGATTGGGAGCAAATGCCGGAGGAGAGCATAAACAAGCTCCTAGGTGTTTCAATCTTGCTGATAGAATGCAACAATGGTCTTTATCCTGAAAAGAACGGTCATAGCGATATTGAAAACGTAAAAGCCGTTGCAGCAAAAATTAAGCCGCAAAGAGTCATATTAACCCATTTGTCTGCCCGTGTGGATTATGATGAATTAAGGCAAGCTTTGCCGCAAGGATTTGAAGTTGCCTATGATGGAATGGAGATAAATATATAAATTATTTTACCAATAATTTTTTCTTTTCTTCACGGGCCTTGAGCTCGTCCAAATCTCTTTCCGTAGCGATTTTATCCAAAATGGTTTTAACCACTTTATCAATATCTTTGTTTTCGCGATAATCTGCCGGTAGGGCGAAGTTAACGCGTCCGTCAGAAAGCAATTTAAATGCCTGACGTTTATGTTTGCCTTTAGGGGCATAAACAGCAATAGCGTTGCCGCGGCGTTCTTTAACCAAGCGCATGGAAGGGATATCGGTCATTCCGTCGCCGAAATAAATCATTCTTGTGAAGGGGATGGGGCGTTCATCATCGGGCATAAACTCATTAACGGCTTTGTCTTCAAGTTTACCGAGGCCTTTGTTAATTTTGGAAAGATATTGGGTCTTGGTAGAATAATTTACCACGCGTGCCGGCCAAACAGGGCAGCCGTCTTCATCATAAGCATAGCTACAACCAAACACATCGGTAAAATATTTGCGAATGGCACTTCCGGCAATAATCTCTTCATATCCGGCAGAGATAATATAATGCTCTATCTCCAAGTCAAGAGCGGCACCAAAACGGTTAATGCGTTCAAACCAAGTTTCCACACCGTCAAAATATTCAATATTTTTGCCACAGCGATAAAAATTTTCCTTAGTAAGTTTAACACCTTTTTCTTTGGCAACCTTGGTGAAATAATACATACTTCCTGTTACCTGATCTGCAAAATTATCAATTGACCATTGGTTGGCTTTTTTCCAAAAGGCTTTAGGCTTCATACCAAGCTCGGGGATAAGACCGTAGTTTTGCATATCTGTTGTGCTGAGAGTACCGTCAAAGTCGTAGATTAAAGCAACTTTTGTCAAATTCTTTGCCATAGTGTAATATCTCCCTTGCTTTTTAAGAATAATTATATTAGAACAAATAAGTTAAAAATTAATCAACATTTTTTGTGAGTAAGGAATTTTACAATGGTTGCAAAAACAATGGATCAGCTTGTGGCGCTATGCAAAAGACGCGGCTTTATTTTTCAAAACGCCGATATCTATGGCGGTTTGCAAGGTGTATATGATTATGGTCCGTTGGGTGTGGAGCTGAAGAACAACCTCAAAAACGCTTGGTGGCGTTCCATGGTTTATGAGCGTGATGATATTGAGGGCTTAGATGCCGCCATTTTGACCAACCGTAAGGTTTTGCAATATTCCGGCCACGAGGATACTTTCTCTGACCCGATGACGGATTGCAAAAAATGTAAAGGCCGCTTCCGTGCAGACCACATCAAGGACGGCAAATGCCCAAACTGTGGCTCAACCGAGTTGACCGAACCGCGTCCGTTTAACCTGATGTTCAAGACATCCATTGGTCCGGTTGATGATGGTTCGGTGTTTGGTTATCTGCGTCCGGAAACCGCACAGGCAATCTTTACACAATTCCGTAATGTTGTAGATTCTACATCTCGCAAACTTCCGTTTGGTATTGCCCAAATCGGCAAGTCTTTCCGTAATGAGATTACGCCGCGTAACTTTATCTTCCGCGTGCGTGAATTTGAACAGGCGGAATTGGAATATTTTGTAATGCCGGGCGAAGATGAAAAATGGCACGAATATTGGAAAGAAGCCCGCATTAAATGGTGGGAAGAGCAGGGCCTAAAGCGTGAGAATATGAATATCTACACCACCCCGAAAGATGACTTGGCACACTATGCCAAGGCTTGTTATGATATTGAATATCAGTTCCCGCATGGTATGGAAGAGCTAGAAGGTATCGCCAACCGTACGGACTATGACTTGGGTAACCATACCAAGGCTCAGGAGGAAATGAACCTCACCTCGCATTGCCACCCCAATCCGGATTCAACTCAAAAACTCTGCATTATGGATGATAACAACAAATGGGTTGTTCCTTTTGTGATTGAGCCTTCTATGGGTGTTGATCGCGGCGTTTTGGCGGTTATGACCGAGGCTTATGAGGAAGAAGATTTGGGCGAGGGCAACACCCGCGTTGTCTTGAAGCTTAAGAAGCATCTGGCTCCGATTAAAGTTGCCGTTATTCCGCTCAAGAAGAATAATGAAGCTATTATGAACAAATGCCACGAGATTAAGCAAAACTTGCTCAAATTGGGTATCGGTCGTGTGGCTCTGGAGAACACGGGTAACATCGGTAAGGCTTATCGCCGTCATGATGAGATTGGTACGCCTTTGTGCATTACGGTTGACTTTGAGACGATTGAAAACCAGCCGGAGAGCGTAACCATCCGCGACCGCGACACAATGGAGCAACATCGTGTAAATGTAGCGGATTTGCCCGCATATTTGAGAGAATATTTTCTCTAAAATAAAAGGATAGATAACAAAAAAAAGCCGGAGCATAAATGCAACGGCTTTTTTGTTATGAGGACCTTCTTTAACGCTTTAAAGCAAGGTCCAAAAGTTCTTTCGGGTTATGGACGACTTCTATTCCGGATGTGTCCATTTCATCCCAGATAAATTGATGATGTTTGTTTGCCATCCAGATAGGATGGTCAACAATCCCGAGGCTATCAGCCAAGTGGCGCGGGTTGTCGTCAACGAAGAAGACTTCGTCATAACCCTTCACCGCTTTGCGCAGGGCCTCTTCCTTGGTTTGCTCCATCCCGACGCAAATGATTTTTTCAAAGCAGTCGGGATAATGGGTCTCAATGTTTTGGCGGCGTTGCTCAGCAAAGCGAGGATCGCTGGAGCTGACAATCGCCAAATCAAAACACCGATTTAAGAGTTCAAACACCACCGCGGGCATACCCTCCACAGGTGTTAATGTGCGGAATGTCAGGGACTTTTGGAAATACTCCCCAAATTCCAAATAAGGCTTGGGGTCATGCAAGAAGTCAATGACGATATCATCCCAGTCCTCATTACTTAACAACATACCGTGATATACGGCAAAGATTGGTTTCATGGATGTCCAGAGGTCTAATAACACTCCGTCAACATCAAAAATGAATAACTTTTTCATACGCAAAATATTAAAATTATATACAATATACTTAATTTAAGAGAAGCACATTATGCCTTGTGTCAAGTTTTTTGTCAATAGTTATTGCGTTTTCTTTTTAGGCTATCATCAGCATAATACCCGGCGCGAACGGCGGCCTTACGGATTTCCGGTGGTTTGTCAAGGTTTTTGCGCTCAAGGGCTGCCTCCATTACTTTAATCCGACTTTCCTGAGCCAGCCACTGAGCCTCATCTTCAGAGGCGGGCGGAAGAGTTTTCGGCGGTTTATTGAGGTTCTTAAGTCCCATAGCAAACATCATTTCCCTGATGGCATCTTGCTGCATATGGGTAAGGTGTCCCGTGCCGCCTTTTTGCTTGCGTGATTTTTTAATCAAGGCCATACGCAGATTGGTAAAGAAGCGGTAGCGGAAGTTTAACAAAGTCCGCCGAATGATTTTGGTAATGTCCGAATGCCGCAAGCGTTGAAATTGGTAGGTTTGCGCAATCATAATGGCTTTGGTAATTTGGCGCTTGAGTTTTTCGCGGTTGCGGTGTTCTTCCACCATATAGCAGTAGCGAATTTTTTGTTTGAAGGCTTTTTTGCCTTCTTCATCAAAATTTCCGTTATGTTTGAGATGTTGGAGTGCGCGTCTGCGTTCGGCGGTCTTGCGCAACACGCGGATAAGTGCCGCAAAACAAAGCACCACAAAGATTGCGGTAAAATAGAGCAGGGAAGAAATATGTTGCGCCGTTGTTTCCATAACCGCATTATAAACGAATATTTCAGAAACACAAGAATTTGCTGTTTTTTGCTTGACTCTCTGTATAAAAGCCTATATAAAGCAAGAAAAAAATAAGGTTAATTACCAAAAACAAGACCAAAAACTATAACACGCCGAGGCGTGCCGCCAGTCAGCGAGGGTTCGCACACTGGCGTGCAATAGTATGTAGGTACATGTTTTGAAACAGGTGCTGAAAAAAATAGTTTAGGGCTTGGTTAAAATTGGAGATAAGACAATTTTTGAAACTTTGACCGATAAATTAGGCTCAGTCTTTGCCAAAATCACCTCTCGCGGTGTGTTGAGTGAAAAAGACATTGATGACGCTATGCGTGAGATTCGCATTGCGTTATTGGAGGCTGATGTATCTTTGCCGGTTGTTAAGGATTTCATTGCCAAGGTCAAAGAGCAGTCCATCGGCGAGAAGGTTGTGCGTTCCATTCAGCCGGGGCAGATGGTTGTCAAAATCGTCCATGACGAGTTGGTCAAATTATTAGGCGGAGAGGGTGCCGAGCTCAATTTGCAGGCTGTTCCGCCGGTATGTATTTTGATGGTTGGTCTGCAAGGTTCCGGTAAGACGACCACCTCGGCAAAGATAGCCAACAAGCTCAAAAACAAAAAGAAAGTAATGTTGGTTTCTTTGGACATTTATCGTCCGGCCGCGCAGGAGCAATTAGCACAGTTGGCTTCTCAGATTGGGGTTTATGCTTTGCCGATAATCAAAGGCGAAAAACCTGCGGAGACCACGCGCCGTGCCATCAGCGAGGGCAAAAAAGGCGGCTATGATGTCATTATCTTGGACTCTGCCGGACGTTTGCACATAGACCAAGACTTGATGGACGAGGTTGTAGAGGTCAAGAAGATTGCCAACCCGACGGAAACTTTGCTTTTGGCTGATGCGATGATTGGTCAGGATTCCTGCACGGTTGCCAAAGAGTTTAATGAAAAAGTCGGCATCACGGGCATTGTTTTAACAAGAATAGATGGTTCGGCCCGCGCCGGTGCAGCATTGTCCATGAAGATGGTTGCCGGAGTGCCGATAAAGTTTTTAGGTACCGGCGAAAAGATAGAAGATTTTGAGGAGTTTCATCCCGACCGCTTGGCCGGACGCATTTTGGGGCAGGGCGATGTTGTTTCTCTGGTTGAAAAAGCCATGGAGAAAGTAGACAAAGCCGAGGCTGAAAAAATGGCTGCCAAAATGATGAAAGGCAAGTTTGACCTTGAGGATATGTTGGCGCAGTTAAGACAGCTGCAAAAATTGGGCAGCATGGGCAGCCTGATTAGGATGATTCCAGGGCTTTCAAAGTTTAAGAACCAGATTGAGGAAGCCGGTGTCGGCGACAATTTGGTCAAAAAGCAGGAGGCGATAATCCTTTCCATGACGGTTAAGGAGCGTCGCAACCCTGATTTAATCAAGGCTTCGCGCAAGAAACGTATTGCGGCGGGAGCCGGAGTTGAAGTTCACGAGGTTAACAAGTTGCTCAAGTCATATGAGCAAATGTCAACCATGATGAAGAGAGTAGGCAAGATGGGCGGCATGAAGGCATTTACCGGCATGGGCGGCTTATCCGGCCTCAAAAATAGTCCGTTAGGCGGAATGTTTAACGGCATGGGTAATCGGTTTCCGTTTTAGCCATAAGACGGCAGCCGGAATTTAATTAATTTAAGAAAGGATAAAAAAATGGCAGTTCGTATCAGACTATCTCGCGGTGGTTCCAAAAAGCGCCCCTTCTACAAAGTAGTAGCCGCTGACCAGAGAGCTCCCCGTGATGGCAGATTCATTGAAAAATTAGGTACATTTAATCCTCTGCTTCCCAAAGATCATGCAGAGAGATTCGTTATCAACGAAGAAAGAGTTAAATATTGGCTCGGCAACGGTGCTCAGCCGACCGAAAGAATGCAGAAGATGTTGTCTGCATTGGGTCTTTGCGCTGCTCCCGTAATTCATGACCAGCCGAAGAAATCTGCTCCGAAAGCTAAGGCTCAGGAAAGAATGAAAGAGAAAGCCGAGAAGGCTGCCGCTGCTGCTGAAGCTGCTGCACAAGCCGCTGAATCTTCTTCTGAAGAAGCTCAGGCTTAATCTAAGATTTTGCTTTGTTATTTTTAGGAACACAGCTTTAATTATCGGAAAATCGCGATGGAAGAAGATAAGAGAGTTTGTTTGGGAGCCATAGTCGGTGTTCACGGCATCAAAGGCGAGGTAAAGGTAAAGAGCTTTACCGAAGTTGATACGGACATAGATAAATATGGCTTGGTAGAGAACAAAAAAGGCGACAAAACTTATTCCATCAAAGTAACCGGACATTCCAAGGAACTGCTTCGGGTAAAAATAAAGGGTGTAGATGACCGCAACCTTGCCGAAACACTTGTCGGTACGGAGTTTTATGTAAACAAGGCGGCTCTGCCCGAAACCCAAGAGGACGAATTTTACCATGCTGATTTAATCGGCTTAAAGGTAATTGAAAAGTCTTCTAAAAAAGAGGTCGGCAAAGTAGAAGGAGTTTATAACTTCGGCGCCGGCGACATCTTGGAGCTCAAGGTCAAAGCGACCAACCGGCTTGAGATGATACCTTTTACCAAGCAATATGTTCCTGAGGTGAATGTTAAAGAAGGCTATATTATTGTTGAATCTGCGATAATGAACTTTGCACCAGAAGAAGCAGAGGAAGAAGTTGCCGATGAAGGTTAAGATACTGACCATATTTCCGGAGATATTTCCGGGGTTTTTGGGTTATTCTTTAACCGGCAAGGCCTTAGACAAGGGCTTGTGGCAACTGGAGACGGTCAATATCAGGGATTATGCTTTTGACAAGCATGGTTCGGTAGATGACACTCCCTGCGGCGGCGGAGCAGGTATGATAATGCGTCCTGATGTTTTGGATGCGGCCATAAAAGCCAATTACAAACAGGGTCGTCTGATATATATGTCCCCACGCGGAGAGCCTCTTACCCAGGCTAAAGTTCATGAACTGTCATTGGAAGAAGAAATCACCGTCATCTGCGGTCGGTTTGAAGGGATAGACGAGAGAGTCATAGAAGCCCGTCAGATTGAGGAGATAAGCATTGGCGATTATATTCTTACCGGGGGCGAGCAGGCGGCCATGATAATGTTGGATGCCATAATCAGATTGATTCCGGGAGTTTTGGGCAACTCAGAGTCCACAACGGATGAAAGTTTTGAGACCGGACTTTTGGAGCATCCGCAATATACGAGGCCGATAGTTTGGGACGGACGCGAAGTACCGGAGGTTCTTTTAAGCGGACATCATCAAAATATTGCCACATGGAGGCACGAAAAATCCATAGAAGTAACAAAGCGCAAACGGCCTGACCTTTATAAAAAATATCTTGATTCTAAAAAGGTTTAGGTATATAGAGAACATAAATAATTTTTACAAAGGGTAAAAGTAATGAACATTATTGAAAACTTAGAAAAAGAGCAGATGGAGAAGCTCACTTCCGGTAAAAATATCCCGAACTTCAAACCGGGTGATACCTTGAAGGTTCATACCAAAGTAAAAGAAGGCGACCGTGAACGTATCCAAATCTATGAGGGTGTTTGCATCGCTCGTAAGAATGACGGCTTGAACTCTTCTTTCACTGTTAGAAAAATCTCTTTCGGTGAGGGTGTTGAGCGTGTATTCCCGTTGTATTCTCCGAACGTAGCTAAGATTGAAGTATCTCGTATCGGTAAAATCCGCCGTGCGAAGTTGTACTTCTTGCGTGCATTGCGTGGTCGTTCAGCTCGTATTGCCGACGACTTGACGGCAGCAGCCAAAGCTCGTGAAGAGAACAAAGACGCAGAATAATCTTTTTTGCGATAAGAAATAATAAAAAAACTCCGGTAAAAACCGGAGTTTTTTTTGTTATAAAATTAGCCAAAAAAATTTTATGTAGGCTCATTAATGGTAGACAAAAAAAATTGTAGTCTCATTAATAGTTGACTCATTCCCAAAATCAGTGTATCCTAATATTCAGATATGGACTTTAACTCTAGAATTATTGGGAGATTGACTATGCGAAACTTGCTTTTATCTACTGTTACTTTACTTGTGGTTCCGGCAGTTGGCTTAGCCGCTCCCGATTTTTCTTCACATACACACACCACACCTATTGAGTTAAAGCCCATATCATCATCTTCAGGGATTAAACTCGCATCCGTTTGCTTCTTAGGTTATGGGGATTGTGGTGATGGAGGTTTTGGCTCCATTGATGGTGACGGTGGCTATTCTGTAGATACTATCAAACAATGTACTAATGAGGGATTTGTTAAATCTTGCTCTTCTAGTTATTGTATGGATAGGTCTTGTCCTTATAATCCGGCTTATGGAAAATGTATTAAAGAAAATTGCCCTACCAACTCTTCAAAAGACTGTACCGGAGCCGTAGTTGGTAAAAATGCTTGCGGTGATGACTGCAAACAATGTTGTTCCGATAGTTGTCCCTCTGGTTCAAAGTCTTATACCGGCTCCTATGCCTCAACAACTGAATGCGGTAACAAATGTTATAACTGCAATACTTCTTGCCCGTCAGGCACTTCTACCTCCTATTCAGGTGCTGTTAGTTCTAAAAATGAATGCGGACAATCTTGTAAAAAATGTTCTACAACCTGTCCATCTGGTAGTTTGAAGTATACCGGTAATGTATCTTCTTATAATGAATGTGGTGAAGCTTGTCGTTCTTGTAACACCTCTTGTCCTACAGGTACTTCTACTTCTTATTCCGGCTCAACAAGTTCTTATAATGAATGCGGTTCTGCCTGCAAGACTTGTTCAAATACTTGTCCCAGCGGTTATTCGTTGTCTAAGCCTAGTGGTTGTTATGATACGACAACGACCGAGTGCGGCAATACTTGCTATCGTTCTAAAGCTTGTTGTTCGGATAGCTGTCCGGCTGGTTCTAGATATTATTCCGGTTCCTATGCCGGCTCTACAGAATGCGGAAATAGTTGTTATTACTGTTCTAACAGTTGTTCTTCGGGTTCTACTTCCTATTCCGGTTCTTATGCCGGTTCTACAGAATGTGGTTCTAGTTGTTATTATTGCTCCAACAGTTGTTCTTCAGGTTCCACTTCCGTAAGCTGTAGCTCCGGTTATACCAAGACTTATGTCGGTTCTACCGAATGTGGCTCTTCTTGTTATACTTGCGTGAAGGATAATCCTTGCGACAAATATACCTCAAAATCCTGTGATTATGGTTGCGCAAGCTACTATTCTGACTGCTCTTCTAAATGCCAAACTTGTAAGACTAATCCGGATTGTGATGTTACTTCGCTTTCTTGCGGTAGTTTGGGATGTAAGACGACTAACTCTTGCGGTAAATGCACGGCTTGCAATACTTGTATCTATAGTGATAAATGTCCTGGTTATACAAGCTACGCATGTTTGAAAGGTCAAATTGAAGACAGCTGTACAGCCTGCGGAATAACCATGTATAAATGCAAGGCAGTCCAGACCTGCTCTTATTCCGAAGAATGTTCCGGCTATACTTTGAGTAGTGGTAGTTCTTGTAAAAATGGCAGCTTGTCTTGTACGGCCTGTGGGGTTACCAAGTACAAATGCAAACCAAGTTTTTCTGTAGAGCTTCCAGGTAGCTCATGTGTACCAACCAATTGTAACGGAAAAAGTTGCTGTTGCGCTAAAGGACAAAGTTGTAACGGTCCAGCGTATTGTTACTGTAGTGCTACCAATGAAGCTCCTGATTTGATGTTACCTACACTTTAAAAACATTCTGCATAATGAAAAAAACTCGGTGGCTTTATCCGAGTTTTTTTATAAATATTTCATTGCTCGATATGCCGATGCAAGGGCCGCTTCAATTGAACAAGGCCAGTTTTTCATCGTCCAGTCACCGGAAATAAGCACATTTTTCCACATTGTACGGCAGTTGTTCGGCCGCCGGTTGTTGTTGCGTTGGTCTTCTCTGATGGTTGCTCTTTTGTGGCGCAAAACCCGATAAGTCGGCAAAAAAGCACTCTGATGACCGCGTAGAGAGCAAACCTCTTTCCAAACGGATAAAGCCAATTCTTCATCCGAGAGTTTAAGATTTTCCGCATCGCTGATGGTAATGCCCAAAATCCCCGGAGAAGAAAACAGCCATTGCGCCTGCATATTGCTCAAACCCAAAAAGTCCAAGCCTTCGGGCAGGCTGATTTGCATACTCGTCCGATAAAAGATATTTATGATTTCATTATATGCAAAGTCTTCGCCGCCGAAAATTTTGATGAAGTTATGAGCATCTAAGGCCGAGATAACTTTATCTTGCGGCAAAAGAGCAATGCTTTCTTTGTTGAAAATGAGCTTGTAAATATAATCATCTTGCGCGGCAAAACCCTTCAACTTCCATCCAAGACGAATATCAAGTCCTTGCGCCAGAGGTTCAATCAGCTTAGAGCTTAAATCACCGCGAGAAAACCAAACATCAAGCTGCCGAGAGGTAAAGGGGAAGAGTTTGGATAATGTTTTAAAAACAATGCCTTGTGCAACTTTATTCAGAGGAAGGTTGAACAGAGCCAAGGCTTTTTCGTTGATGAAGTCAAATTTCTTGCGGCTGATTTTGCCTGTCAGGGGAGAATAAAAAGCGGCCGGACCAAATTTTGTGTCTTTTCCGAGAAGTTTAGCCGCCAGACTATTGCCGCTCAAAACGGCATGTGTGGCATTATCCAAAATTGCGCCGAGTTTGGTGTCAGAAAAAGAAAAACACCGTCCGCCGATGTGTTTGGCCGCTTCATAAACGATAATTTGCGCTTGCGGATATTTGCATTTGAGCAACTGCGCGGTCTGTAAACCGGCAATCCCCGCGCCGATAATATGATATTTAACCGAAGCCAAACTCATTTGTTAGACAACAGAGCTTTGAGAGCCAAAGCAAGCTTCTCAAATTTGCTGATTGTTGGCTTCGGCGAGATAACTTCCCAACCGCGCTTTTGCATAATATCAAAATATTTTTTATAGATATTTGCAATCATCTTCACGGGGCGAGCAGTCTTCTTATCTAAATGCTTTATGAGTTCATAGGCTTTTTGAAAATCTTTACTGGCAATTTTTGCAAGCTCTTCTCTGGCAAAGACCAAATTTTTATCTGTAATAACGGATTTTGGGTCAGTAATGCTAATATCTGCTTTTTCCAAAAACTCACGAGGGATATATAACCTGTCGGCCAAAGCATCTTCCTTAACATCGCGCAAGATATTGGTGATTTGCAAGGCATTTCCAAGGGAGGAGGAAAGCTCCTCAATCATTTTTTCATCATTACAGCCAAAAATGCGCAAAGACAAGCTTCCCGGCACACCGGCAACGCCGCGGCAGTAACGATAAAAATCGTTCAGATTAGGTGCCTGAACAGGATTGGGAACATCCATGGATATACTGTCAATCAATTGCAAAAATTCGGATTTTGGTAGTTTAAAACGCATGCAGTTTTTATAAATTTTGCGTCCGATGTCTGTTGCAGGAACTTTTTTATCATAGATATTATCCATTTCTTCGCGCCAAGCCTGCAACAGTTCTTGCTTTTCGGCCACACTGCTGTCTCCGTCTACAATGTCATCAATATGACGGCAGAAAGCATAAAGCGTATACATAGCTTCACGTTTTGCTTTGGGCAGAAAACGCATACTCCAAAAGAAGGAGGTGCCTGATTTTTTAACAATTTTTTTGATGTTATTGTTCATTACAAACCTTTTGTAGTCAATGTTTTCGGTTTTGTAAACAAGCCTTTGGCTACGCCGCAAACGACAGCTCTAAGCCAATCTGTTTTGGAAAGTTTAATTTCTTTTGCCAAAACATCGCCTTTCTCTAACTTTTTTAACATAATATGTGTTAAAGAAAGGATAACACCAAGCTCTAATCTGAGCCTTCGGCTTCTTACAATGGAGAGCAGAACCTCTGCCTCCTTAATCAACCCTTTCACTTTTTGCAAAATATCTTTTTTTAAGCTGTTAAAGGCCGGCGTTTCTTTATCTTTAAGCAAATCCTTAACTTTTACGCCAAACTTTTTCAGCATATCAGAGGGAATATACACCCTTTTTAATAATTTTGCATCATATTTTACATCTTGAAGATGATTTTCTATTTGCAAAGCCACACAAAGGGCAGCTCCCGGCAAATAAGTTGATGGGTTTTCATTATGTATGGCCAACATAAAGCGCCCGACGGGAGCCGCAGACCAGCGGCAGTATTCCACGAGCTGAGTCCAAGTTTCATAAGTAAAATTTCTGGCATCTTGCCGAAACGCAACCAACAAGTCGGTCAGAAGCGAGAAAGATAAGTTTTCGCTGATAAAATCCTTGCGCAAGCCGTTAATGAAGGCAAGTTTTTTACTTTTTGTTGCGATTCGCTGATACAAAATATCTTCCATTTCATCAAGGCCTTGGAGCTTTTGCTTCATGTTAAACTTTGGGTTGTCGGCAATATCATCAGCCATTCGGGCAAATTTATAATATTTTGCCACCAAGGGGCGGAGCTCTTTGGAAATCAAGAGGGACCCAACCGGAAAATTCTCGTCTTTTGCTTGCTTATGCCTTGTTTTCATTAAATTTCTCCAGCCAAGGTGTTAAGTCGGCAAGTGCCCGTTCGCAATAGGCTGTTTTGCGTTCGGCACCTTTAATTTTGCGAAATTTTCCGTTAGCGGTTTTTTCGCCCGATATGGTCGGAAAAATACCGAAATTTATGTTCATCGGCTGAAAGTCATCGCAGTTTGTGTCATCAATCAAATGTGCAAGCATAGAGCCGAAAGCTGTTGTCCGCGGAGGAAGAGCAGGAGTTTGTCCTAAGGTTTCGGTCGCGGCAAAATATCCGGCCATAAGACCGACGGCCGCACTTTCAATATAGCCTTCGCAACCGGTGATTTGACCGGCAAAGCTGATGTTTGGACGAATTTTCAGACGTAAAAATTCATCTAAGAGAATAGGGCTTTTGATAAAGGTATTTTTGTGAATGCCGCCAAGGCGCGCAAACTCAGCATTTTCAAGCCCCGGAATCATCCGAAAGATGCGTTCTTGCTCGCCATATTTCATTTTGGTCTGAAAACCGACCATATTGCGCAAAGTATCCTCTTTGTTGTCTTGCCGGAGCTGAACCACGGCATAAGGTTTTTTGTCAGAATGCGGATTGGTTAGGCCGATAGGCTTCATCGGGCCGAAAACCAAGGTTTCAATACCGCGCTCGGCCATAACCTCAATCGGCAGGCAACCGTCAAAATAGTGTGCTTCCTCAAAATCATGAAACTCAACTTTTTGCGCTTTCAGAAGCTCATCTACAAAGCGGTAATATTCTTCTTGCGAGAGCGGACAATTGATATAATCAAGTTTGTCACCTTTGTCATAGCGAGATTGATACCATGCCTTGGAAAAATCAATACTGTCTTTGTAAACAACGGGCGCAATGGCATCATAAAAGGAGAGAGCTTGGTTGTTGATTTCTTTGAGAATGGAGTGAGCCATTTTTTCGCTGGTTAAAGGCCCCGTGGCAATAATCACTCTTCCGAAAGAAGCATCAGGGAGGGAATTAATCTCCTCATAAGAGATATCAATAAGGGGATGATTCTTAATTTTTTGTGTAACTTCTGCGGCAAAACCGTCACGGTCAACGGCCAATGCGCCTCCGGCCGGAACTTTTGTTTTATCAGCGCAAGCCATAATCAAGGAGCCGGCACGTCGCATTTCTTCGTGCATAAGTCCGACGGCATTATGCATGAAGTCATCGGAGCGCAAAGAGTTTGAGCAAACCAACTCGGCAAAATCGGCGTTTTTATGCGCCGGAGAATATTTTTGGGGTTTCATTTCGTGGATAACAACTTTTACGCCGCGCGAGGCAATCTGCCAAGCTGCTTCACATCCGGCCAAACCGGCCCCGATAACATGAACAATTTTTTCCACCAGTATCACTCCTGCTGATTTTAGCGGAAATTTAGCCGTTTTTACTGATTTTGTAAACCAAAATTTCAACATTCTTCTTATTGATAACTTAAAGCTAACACTTTGCTAATTAGGAAAAAACGGATATATTAGGGCAAAAGGAAAGGACGCGATTCTGAAATGAGACGTTATATTTGGGCTATAATAGGCTGTTTTGCTGTACTTTTGGCTGCTCCGTCATGGGCTGACGAAGAGTATGACCCGGCTGTTTATCCCGAATTGTCGGAAAAACAAGCGGCAGAAAATGCTGGAGCTCCTAAGGTGCAAACCCCGATACAAAGCTCTATGGCCGAAACATCTCTGTCGCCGACAAAAAATGGTTCAGTGATTGATGTTCCAAAGTTTGTTGATGACGAAGAGATGAACTTTGATAATGTCGGCAATGCCTTTGATGATAACACGCAAGCAACAGAACCTGTTGAAATCCCGATGGTGCAAAAATCGCCGGTTCAGCTTACTCCCGAAACACCTCAAAAAACTCAAGAGACACAATCGGAAGTGCAAGTTGAGAATGAGCCTATGCAAGAGATTGGTGTCGTGGTGGATAAAAATCAAACGCTTACGGACAATCTCAAAAGCAATGATGGTAAACCATCCGGCGCAAAAGCAGGAGAAACCTGGATTAACAAATTGGCAGAGACAGCGGAAAGCAAGGTTGCTGCCAATAAAAAAGATAATACATCAGCATCAGGTTCGGATACAAACTTAGAGTCTATGGTGGAAAAGGCCAAAAACCGAAACCGCCGTTCCAATGCTTCGGTTTTTGATATATCGGGAGCTATGCTCAGAATGTCATTTCAACAGATAGACGAGACTTTAACACGTCGTGGTTTCAGAAAGTCTATGCAAAAAATGGATATTCCGAATTTCATCCGTTGGCGGAATGAGGATAAATGCAGAGCATCAGGAGTGGTCGGCTATGAACGTCTAGAAAATTGCGTTATTAAAATAGCCCAAAGAGACAAACACCAGTATGTTGAACGAGCAGCTTATACCAAATATGACACAAAGGAAACCATAGAAGTAAGGTTCACCAGCAATTTTACCGGCAACAAGGCTTATAGAATTTCATATAAAAGCGAGGCGGCTAACATAACGGGCAATTCACAAAAAGCAATATATCTGCGCAACATAAAAGTTTATGATTTTTGGAAAAAAATTAACCAAAAGTATGGTAATCCGGACAATCGCGATGATGTTATTTGGGGCTTAGGAGGAAATAAGCCTTATTTGCAAGCAGCCACGGGTCAGCTTTTGTTGGAGGACCCGATGTTAAGCGAGCTTGATTATACAAGAATGTCGCGAGAGGATCAAAGATATATGAATACGGATTTATACAGTTTTTAGGTGAGCTATGGAAAATATATTATCAACAGAAATAACAGAGCTGGTTTGTACGCGTATCAGCCATGACTTGATAGGGAATATCGGTGCAGTTTCCAATGCAGTTGAATTGTTGGAAGAAGGAGATATGGACTTTATGGATGATATTCGTTCCATCCTAAAAGTCAGTTCAGGAGTCTTAACCGCAAGACTAAAGTTTTTCCGCATGGCCTTTGGAATGACCAATGCCAACCTTGAAAAACTTGACTTGGTAGAGAAAACTACGGCCGATTACCTCAAAACCTTAGGTAATATAAATTATCCGATTAATCTAAATATGCGTTTAGCCAATTGGCAATTGAGCCGTATGTCAATGTTAGCCGTAATGATTTTGGCAGATATATTTATAAAAGGTGGTAGCATTGATGTGAAAGAAGAGACAGGCAGATTAGTCATTATGGCAAAGGGAGATAACCGCTCAGTAGAAAAAATGACACAGATTTCAGACATCGTTAATGGAAAATTAATTGAACGCACGGCACAATACGCCCCCGTCTTTTATTTGATGGAGCTTTTAAGCAAATTTAAACTGAAGCTTAATATAATAAATACGGAAGGTTTTGGCTTGTGTGTTGAGTAGGTGTTATAATGGCAAAATGTGTAATAGCAGACGATTCTCGTATCATCCGTATGTTACTCTCCAAGATTATGACCAATCTTGGTTTTGAAGTTATAGAGGCGGAAGACGGTGAAGAAGTTGTTGAAATGGTGGAGTTAAATGAACCCAGCATTGTCATTATGGACTGGCGCTTACCTGTGCTTGATGGTATAGATGCATTATATAAAATTCGTAGTTTGAAGAATATAGAACAGCCCAAAGTTATGTTTTGTTCTTCTATAATAGATGTTGACAAAATTCGCGAAGCATTAGATGGAGGCGCAGACGACTATATTATGAAGCCTTTTGATGAAGAAATCATTATCAGCAAGCTTGAAATTCTGGGGTTGATTTAGGAGAAAGAAGATGAGAAAGCGCGATTATGATTACCTCTTAAAACTCCTAAAAGACAATGCCGGTTGGGATTTTAATGATGATGAGTATTTTATTATAGATAAAAAAATGTATGGTTTTGTCCGTGAGAAAGGTTATGCTTCTGTAGAAGAATTAATTGCTGAACTTAAGATGGGGCAAAAAGCATTACTCTGGCAAGTTGTTGAGGCTTTAACTTTATCCGAAACAAGTTTCTATCGCGATTACAAAGTGTTCAAAAATTTTGAAGATACCATATTACCACACATTAAAGAGCTTAACCGCGGGGCCAAAAAACTCCGTATATGGAGTTTGGGTTGTTCATCAGGACAAGAAACATATTCTGTTGCTATGGCTGTCAGAAACAGTCTAACAGCGATAAGTGATTGGGATATTAAGATAATAGGAACGGATTTATCAACCATTTCCATAACCAAAGCGCAACATGGATTATACAATCAGTTTGAAATTCAGATGGGCTTGAATGCCCGAATGATAATAGATTATTTCCATCAAGAGCGCGGGGGCTGGATGGTTAATGATGACATTGCCGATATGGTTGAGTTTAGACGTTATAATCTGATGGATGATTTAACTTTTATGGAAAAATTTGATATTATCTTGTGCCGCAATGTTTTGCATTTCTTTGACAAAGAAACACAACGCAAGCACCTTGAGAAGATTTATACACGGCAAGCAGAAGGCGGCTTCCTTTATTTGGGGTATAATGAGAACATTAACGGTTTAGATGACTTTTATGAACCTGTCCCAGGCATGTCATGTCTATATCAGGCAAAAGTAATGCCGGCACAAGAGGCAAAGCCGATAATAGAAGATAACGGAGACAGTGTAACGGATGACAATATGCCAAGCTTTGTGCGTCCGGTTAACCTATCTTACCGCCGTCCGGTGTTATCAGAGGGTTTGAAAAAATAAAGGTTTAAAACTCAAACAAATCTTTTTGTTGTTTGAAAATAAAAGCGCCGAATTCCTTAAGCTTTTTAGTAGATTTAATCATCTTAAAAGTCAAATAATCCTCAACGGTTTTATTACGCCACAGCACTTGCTCACGATAAAAATCAAACATTTTTTTGCAAGTTTCAGCATCATATTTTCCGTCTGTTTGGGGAAGGGAGGCCACAAAATCATCAATTTCCTGACAACGTTTACGGAAAGCCTCAATCAATGTTTCTACAGTAAAACCGAAGGAATAATTATGTTTAGGTTCAACACGCCATTCGTTTTTCACCAGAGAATAAATTCCGTTCCAAGCCACATCCATCACATAGGAGGATAATTTCATATCCACGAAGCGATTTCCGACATAAAATCTTTTGTTATGATTATAAAAACTACCGCCGAGGAAAGACAGAAACTTACCTAATTCTTCTTCGCCTTGGGGAAGGTATGGACAGTCTTTGTTAACAATTTCAACGGCTACGTCAAAATCAGAGCCGGAACGATAGTAGTAAGAGGTGGAGGAACCAAGCAACAAAATATCTTTAACTTCAAGTCCCTTAATTTTTCCGATTGTCTGGTTAGCCATATAATGCGCACGGTCTAAGAGCCTTAAGCGTAAATGCTCACGCACTTTGTTGTTTTTATAAAAGATACGTGGGTCTAGTTGGTCGCGAATAGTCAGATATTCGGTGGCAAAGCGGGTCAAATCTTCGGGAGAATCAAGCATCTTCAATCTCCAACACATTAACAAGTTGATTATGAGCTTCCGTGATAAGGGCTTCAAAATGGCCTCTTACGCCAAACTTATTAAAAAATCTATGAACATTATATTCCAGACCATATTCTTGTTCCGGTCCGTTTTCTTTAAGCCTCAAGGCATCTTCGCGGAGCTTATCCAGATGTCCTTGAAGTTTGTTGCAACTTTCAAAAGTAAGCCATTTGCCATCAATTTTTTCCAAGCTGTTTACAAAAAGATAAACTTTGTCGCAATAAGCCTTATAAGCCTCAAAAATTTCCTGCACAGAAAAAGAAAATTCGCGGTGTTGAGGCATTTGTAGCCAATGGTTATTTAAGAGGGAATAAGATCTTCCCCCGGAAAGAAATTGTGATGGCTCAACAAAACCATAGTCAATGTTACGATTAAGAATATTAAAGCGATAGCCTTTGGTTGGCAAAGAATCATTTATAACCCGAAAAATATTTTGAACAACTTTCGGGTCATATTCCTTCAAATCCGGATGAGCAATAATGCCGATATCAACATCCGTTTCGGCATTATAAATATAAGACGCCATTCCTCCGGCCAAAACAATATCATCAACAACTAATGATGATAAAGTAATGCGCCCTTGGTCAACAATAAAATTGGCAATTTTTAACAAACCTTGACGAACATAATCATAGGCTTGATTATGTTCGTCAAAGATGAGCTGACATAAATTGTCATTATTCTGCAAATTCTTTGCAATATCCGATAATAATTCTTCTTCTGTTACCATCTTATCTCCAAGATACACAGATAAAGTCTTTATATCTATAAGCACTACAATCGCCAGGCATCTGTTTATAAAAGTCAAGACAAGCCGTACATCCGCCACGAGCACAATCATCATAGTCAGGATAACGCCTACGACATTCGGCTTCTGTCGGTAAACATCTGATACATTTTGTAGAACAAGCACTAGAATATTCTGCACATCCTGTAGAGCAAGTCTTTCCACCAGCACAAGGATCAACCGGCTCAGGCGGCTCACTCGGGCTCGGCTCAGGAGATGAAGACG
>CALXYB010000011.1 GCA_944392835.1 uncultured Alphaproteobacteria bacterium
AGCGACCACTTCCCATACTCTTGCGGTAGTGATTATGGACCATGTTATGGAGATTATCGCAGCGGATATTGTTCTGTCCCCTGCGACAAGATTGAAACAGACCCTTGTGCGAATGTCAGCGGCCTAAGCTGTTCTAACGGTTGTGCATCTTATGGTTCTTGTGGTCAATGCACAAGCTGTAACCCCACGCCACCATCTGATCCATGCGAAGGTGTTAGTTGTCCATCTGCTGTTAGCTGTGGTTCTGCCGGCTGTGCCAGCTACTCCTCCTCAACATCTTGTTGTTCTTCTGTTTGCACAAGCTGTAACGAAGAACCTGATGATCCTTGCGCGGGTGTAACCGGTGTAAGTTGCTCTTACGGATGCGCATCTTACGGTTCTTGCGGCGAATGTACAGCTTGTAACGGAAACCCATGTGATAGTGTTACGGCAGTATCCATTCCGTCAAATGCCTCTTGTACATCATATTACCCAACCTGCTCAACTAAATGCTCCGCTTGGTCTTGCAACTCCGGCTACACTCAATCTGGAAGCTCTTGTGTTGCAACTTGTGAAACCAACCCATGCCGCCGAGGTTGCTACACAGACATTAGTTGCACTTATGGCTGCAAAAGCAGAAATTCCTGTGGCGGTTGCGAAGTTTGTTATACAGAGTACGAAGACACTTGTATTGCTCTCACAGGAAGCCCAGACTGCGACCAAGAAAACGGATACCTTAAATAAAACAAATCTCAAAAAAAATCTCCGGCAAATAACCGGAGATTTTTTTTAATTATTTATCGGTCCTTTCAACAGGCAATCCTCTTGGTCATCAGACCTTCAGAAATTTGCAAATTGGTCATAATCATTGAATCAAGCGTCTTCTGATTAATATCATCAACATTTTTGCCGATTTCCAAAGTTTTGCTTGAAACATAATCAGCCAACTTAATCAAATTACTTTTTGTCTCCGGCGGCAGAGGATTCTCTTGCTTTGAAGCCAAGGTTTTAATATAAACCCACAACTGCATATTATTATCCAAAGCGCTGACCAACTCTTTGGCATCCCCGTTTTCGCGAGCCATAGACAAGTCAATTGCGCATTTCAAGAGAGAAAAGGCTTCTTCCGTAGCCAAATTATTTTTAACCGCCTCAATCAAACCTTCAGAAATCTGCATATTAATATTAATCAAGCAGTCAAAGTCAGACTTTGTCATCTTAGAACCTTTAGAAAGTGTCATACGCTCCACAAAACGAGACAACTTAATCAGATTCGCCTTAATATCTTCGGGAAGCAAATTCTTTGCACTTTTAAGTGATGTTTCTATTTCCACCCAAAGTTTCAAATTGCTGTCTAATACAGAAACAATTTCCAATTCATCATTGCTGGTAGAAGCCTTAGCCAAAGCCATTGCATGATTGAGAAGAATAACTGCTTCGTTTTCAGCATTTTTAACTTGGTCAATTTTATTGTTCATTTCCGCTTCCTTAAAAAAAGTAATATGGTTATCACAAAAATTTATAATCTATCAGATTATCTTTTTAAACAGTTAATTTCACTTAATACCCCGAAAAAAAGTCTGCCTCATAATAGGGGAAAAAAGACAGACTTTAATTTCAGGAAAATACAGAGCTTGGGGAAACTCTGCACCTAAAGAAAAAATTGGGGAGATTTTTTCTTTAAAAGCGTCAACATAATAATAGGGGAACTTATCAATAATTTTGTTAGAACGGCGACACAATATCCAACAGCTGACGACCATATCTTGGTTGCTGCATATCAGAGATTGTACCCTGCCCGCCGTAAGAAACTCTAAGCTCGGCAATCTTTTTGGATTCAATAGAGTTATCGGAAGAGATATCTGCTCGTCTGATAATACCTCTGACTGTTAACTGGCGCAGTTCGTAGTTAACTCTGATTTCCTGTGTACCCTCAATCACCAAATTTCCGTTTGGCAAAACCTGTGTAACTACGGCCGCCATCGTTACATCAATTTCTTCACTACGGTCAATTTTTCCCTCACCTGAAACATCGTGGTCAGACTGCACATCAACTAAATTTGACGGGATAGCTGCATCCGGCAAATAATCCGTCGCATAGCTTTCATAACCAAACAAGCGGCTTACACCGAGTGTATCAGAGTTATTATCACGTGTTTGCTCTGTTTCATTTTCAAGTTTTGCCGCATCTGAAGCCGAAATTTTAACCGTCAAAATATCGCCCACCTTAGATGCTCTCTGGTCTTTAAAGAAACCGGAGGAGCCAGCGCGCCATAAAGAATTCGCTCCGGCATAATGTTGTGGCTGTTCCGGCATCGGCATAGAAACAGGCTTATAATCAGGAGCTTCTACGGGATTCTCAATCGGTGTCAACGGTGGTTCCGCACCGATATTTTTAATTCTTGTCCAAGCATTACAACCGCTCAAAGTTGTCGCCATAAGCAACACGGCTGTTAATTTTGCAAAATTTTGAGTATCTTTCATTGCAATAGTCCCCTTCTATTGTACTTCCGCACTAACGGTATCTTTATCCAAGACCTCGCCAAACAAAGTCTTTTTGCTTTTAGGATTCAACAGTTCAATTTTGTCGCCTTCCCCGCCATCGTTCAAAGCCTCAACTTTTGCCGTAATCTGCATCTTATCGGTTTTGTAAACGACAGTAACTGTATCACCTTTTTTAATGAGCATTTGTTTGCCGACATCTCTGTCAGAAACAATTTTGCCTTCTTTTAAGAGCTTTTTAGCTTCCAATCCGACCAATTTGTCTTTATCTGTAACAAAGCTAGGTTTAATCCGGTTTGCACGCACCTGAATCTGCCGCAACATTTCTGGCTTAATCAGCTCACCTTTCTGGACATTACGAGCCGGCACCCAAATTTCGCTCAACAAAAAATACCTGCCGGAAATATCCGTCTTGGCAAAAGATTTGCCATCGGCAAAAATTTCCGCATTACAAGAGAACTTGTTCTGCAACTCATCAAAAGTCAAACCAGAGACCAGAATTTTAGCTTTTTGAGCATTTTGGATATGAAAGACGGTTTGCCCACCAAAAAGTTCCAAATCCACATTCTGATTTTGGCCCTGCTCAACGAACTCTTGTTCAATTGCCTGTCTGATTTCATCTTCCCCTACAATCAGCAGATTCTCTGCTTTTGCCATACTAATTTGGCTTAACATCAAAACTGCGGCTAAAAAGAATTTCATCATTACTACTCCCGGCATCCGGCCATTATCTCAACGATGTAATCGTGCTCAACATTTGGTCAGAGGTCTGAATAATTTTTGAGTTCATCTCATACGCACGCTGCGCAGAAACCAACTCGGTAATTTCGGCCACCGGATTAACATTAGATGTTTCAAGGTAGCCTTGCAGAACCGAACCGAAAGATTCGGTATCCGGATTATCAACAATCGGCGCACCTGAAGCTTCTGTCTCCAAGAACAGATTTTGCCCCATCGCTTCCAAACCGGCCTCGTTTGGAAAAGTAGCCAACTCCAGCTGTCCGACATTAACTTCATCTGTTTCGCCATCTTGCTTAATCCAAACTTCGCCTGAATTGTTGACATAAATTTCAACGGCATCATCAGGAATGGTAATTTCCGGCTGAACCACATAACCATCATGCGTAACAATCACACCATCGCCGTTGCGCTGAAAAGCACCATCTCTGGTATAAGCCGTACCTTTGCCTTCCGGCAGTTCAATCTGAAAATAACCACGTCCGCGAATAGCCAAATCCAAAGAATTATTTGTATTTGTTAAGCTTGTTCCGTCCGTAATACGATAAACCGCAGCTGTTCTGACACCAAGACCAAGCTGAATACCGGACGGTACGATTGTATCAGATGCCGTAGAAGCAGCACCCGGACGAATAATATTTTGATATAAGAGGTCATTAAACTCGGCTCTTCTTTTGGTATAAGCCGTTGTGTTCATATTGGCGATATTGTTGGAAATAACATCTACGTTTGTTTGCTGTGCCAACATTCCCGTTGCGCCGATTGCTAAAGATCTCATTTTCTTTTCCCCTTACATTAAGCTAATTGTGAATAAGTGCTGATTGTGTTTGAAAGCCGCTCATGTTCTTCATCAATCATAGATTGAACCATCTCATAAGAACGTTGCAGTTTAATCATCTTGGTCATTTCTACAATCGGATCAACATTAGACTTTTCAACCGCCCCCTGAATAACTTTCACATTATCCGCCGGTTGCATCATATTGCCGTTTGTGTTTTCAAACATCGTATCAGCCACTTTTAAGAGTTTCTGATTATTTTCAAACGAAACCGTTTTAATGGTTCCGATAACACCATTTTCCGTATAAACATCACCACTTTCCGTAATGGAAATTTCTGTTTCACCCGGAGCAATAAAGAAAGGCTCATTATTCTCCGACATCACGGCATAACCTTCACTTGTTACCAACATACCATTGGCATCCAACTGAAACTGACCTTTTCTTGTATATCTTTCCCCTTCAGGTGTTTCTACAGCGAAGAAAGCATCGCCTTGCAAAGCCAAATCAAAAGTATTTCCGGTATGTTGAATTACACCTTCTCTGAAATCCTTATACATTCCGAAATCTTGCGTAAAATAAACCGGAACTTGGCCAAAACCTTCGGCATTTTTGGTCTGCGTAAGATAAGAGGCAAAAATTGCATCATCTTGCTTGAAGCCGGATGTATTCATATTAGCCATATTGTTGGAAACAATGTCCATCTGTTTCCACAAGGCCATCTGGCGCGATAAGGCAATGTATTTTGTATTATCCATTATATTCTCCCCAATAACATTTGGATAATTTTTACGGTTGCCTATTCTTATGCAACTAGCGTGCCAATTTTTGGTGTGCACCAAAAAAAAGGCATCGCAACATTGCGATGCCTTTTACTCCATATTCGTTTATTTATAAAGCACTTGCTTTGCAACAATTACATCTGGATATTGAAAATTGTGATGTCGGACAACAACAATTACCTATACGATACGGAAGAGATCCAGAACATGTAAATGTTGCACACGGGTCCGTAATTACAGGTGCTGATTTACACTTATATTTAGTTGTTCCACAAGCTGTGCAAGAATCTTTAACACCAAAATTACAACTCGTAAAAGAATACCCCGGACATTCTGTTGAATATGTACAAGTTTTACAAGTTTGGCATTTAGACGAACAATCGGAATAATACGATTGACAACCGTAAGAACAACTTGCTGCGGTACGATTATGGCAATTATCTGGATAACAAGCCGTACATTTGCCGCAAGAGTTGGTCGTTTTGCATCCATACGGACAGCTTAGTGAAGTTACACTACAAGCAGGATCACCTTTACAAGAGACGCAAATACCGCAAGAGTTGGTAGAGGCACAGCCATACGGACAAGAAGCCGCTGTTGTACTACAATCCGGATTTCCCTTACAACCTGTACATCTGCCACAAGAATTGTATGTTGCACAACCATATTCACAAGATTTTGATGATACATCGCAATCCGGGTTGGTTTTGCATTCAGTACATTTACCGCAAGAGTTGGTCGTTTTGCATCCATAAGAACAGCTTAGTGATGAGGCATCACAATCTGGGTTGCCTGTCGCCGTTTGGCATTTGCTTGGGCAGTCTGACCACCATTTTGAGCAACCATACGGGTGGGAAACATCGGTACGGTTATGGCAGTTATCCGTATAAGCAATTTCACATTTGCTTGAGCAATCGCTAAAGTATTTTTTACAACCATACGGCGCACTTACAGAAGTTACATTTCGGCAGTTGTCTGCATAACAACTTTGACATTTGCTGCTACAATCGCTCCAAGCCTGTTGACAACCATAAACGCAGCTATAATTTGTTCTGTTATCACAGTTGTCAGATTTTGCAATCTGACACTTGGTAGAACAGTCGGGCCAATAGGTTTGGCAACCATAGTTTGCAGGCACAGATTCACGGTTGCGGCAGTTATCCGTATATGCGGTTTGGCATTTGCTTGGACAGTCTGCAAAATAAGCAACGCAGCCATAAGGTGTACTTACAGCCGTACGATTACGACAGTTATCCGTATAAGCTTTTTTACAAACGGAGTTACATGGTGCCGGATAGTATTCTGCACAACCATATGCACCGGCAGATACACCTGTCGGACATGTACATTGTGTATATTTTCCGCCACAACTATCTCCACTCGGTGAACGCGGTGATGTACAGTTTGACGTTGTGTACATATACTCACTCTTACAAGCGCAAGACTGATATTTGCCGCCGCAACTTGCTCCTTGTCCGACTTCTTTGGATGAACAAGATACAAGGTTAGGGTCGCATTTACAAGAAGCATATTGACCGCCGCAGCTTTCACCAACACCAACTTGTCCGGCCGGACAGGTTATGAGGTTTGTGGCACACTTGCAACGTGTGATGTAAGATTTATTGTAGGGGCAGTAACCTTCGGGTATCTGAACGGAGTTACAGTTATTTAAGATAAAGCCTTCGTTCTTACATTGGGCTGCCGTGTCTATGGTATAATCTTCATCGCCATGTCCATAACCGGCGCTATCATTACAATCACCGACACCTAAAAAACACACGCCTGCGATTTTGTAAGCATTCTCCAGTTTAGCAAACTCAAAGGAGGGCTTCAGTTCGGGTGGGTTGGTGTGTGTTAGTAAGTTGTTTGAGGCCATACCTTTTGGAGGAAATAAGCACATTCCTACCAGTAATGAAATTAAAAATGCAGATTTCTTCTTCATAGTACACCTCACAACAGTTAGAACTAAAGCCCGTTAAACAGGTGAGGATATATATATGCAAAAAGGGAAGCGGAATTTTAGATAGATTCCTCTTTATATATACACATATCTGATTGCAATATTTTGCATCAGACTAACATCCACACCTACATTTATAAGCATAATCTAATTTAGCGAAAGAGTCAACTATTAATGAGACTACAAAAAATTTTGTCTACTATTGATGAGGGTGTATATTTTTTCCGCTAAAAGATACAAGGCACGAAAGATAGATATGCACGCCGGAAGCAACGCGGTTCAACAAAGGTTCTCAAAGCAGCCAGTGAGCGCTCAAGTGCGTCCACTTGTCAAGCTGGCAACAGCTTGTCATTCTGAGGGACATCGTCCCGAAGAATCCATAAGGATACAAGGCACATAAGCAAGATATGCACAAAGGAAGCAACGCGATTCAACAAAGGTCGCCAAAGCAGCCAGTGATGCGGTCAAGCTGGCAACAGCTTGCGCTCAAGGGCGGCCCCTTGTCAAGCTGGCAACAGCTTGCAAACTTTTGAAAAAGTTTGGAGAACGAGGTAAATAATAAGAAATAAAGGCGAAAGTACCGCAGCGTACATAAATAGTACGTGAGGAAACTTTCGCCCTGCAATTTTTGTATTAGTTACCCGTTATACAAACTTTTTAAGAGTTGAAGTTAAGACCCCACTCCACATACCTTGCCGGATCATCGCCCCAGTTCTCGCGAACCTTAACAAATAAGAAAAGATGAATACGATCTTCCAACAAGTCTTCTAATTCTCGGCGCGCGGCCTGACCAATACGCTTAATCATTGCGCCGCCTTTACCGAGAACAATAATCTTCTGGCTGTCGCGCTCAACATAGATTGTGATTTCGGCACGAACAGAACCGTCTTCACGGCGCTCCCATAAATCAGGCTCTACGGTTAGGGCATAGGGAAGCTCTTGGCGCAAATATAAAAACAGCTTTTCGCGCACGATTTCAGCCGCCAAAAGTTTTAAGGGCATGTCAGAGATTTGGTCTTCAGGATAATACCACGGGCTGATTGGAAGATTATCTGCCAGATATTTGTAAAAATCATCAATCTGCTGTCCCGTCATAGCCGAGACCATAAAAGTCTCTTTGAATTTTCCGGCCGCATTAATTTTGGCACTCAGTTCCAAAAGTTTTTCTTTTTGCACTAAGTCAATTTTATTGAGAAGCAGCACGGCTTCAATTTTATTTTTGTTAAGCTTAGCAACAATAGATTGGGTTTCGTCATCAAAGCCGCGCTTGGCATCAACAACCAAAACCGTAATATCGGCATCACCGACCCCGCCCCAAGCGGAAGCCACCATTGCGCGGTCAAGACGGCGTTTGGGTTTGAAAATTCCCGGCGTGTCTAAAAAAATGATTTGCGTATTATCATAAACGCCGATACCTTTAACCAAAGTTCTGGTTGTCTGCACTTTAGGCGAAACAATAGAAACCTTAGAACCGACAAAATTATTGGTGATGGTAGATTTTCCGGCATTCGGCGCACCTATGAGAGCTACGAAGCCACAACGTGTCTGATTAAGTATATCGGAAGAATTATCCATTCTTAACTCCGAGTTTAACAAGCATTTTGGCAGCAGCCTCTTGCTCAGCTAGCTTTTTGTTACGTCCGACACCTTTTTCCGCCACGCCGTTAGAAAAGCTAACCTCCATATGAAACAAGGGCTCATGCTCGCTTCCTTCGCGCCCGATAAGCTTATATTGCGGACTACTCAAACCTAAATTATGCGCAGCCTCCTGCAACATTGTTTTGGCATCTTTGGGCGGAGCCACATTTTTATCAATCAAATCTTTCCAATGTTGGTTCACAAAATCAACTGCTTGCTCACAACCGGCATCAATAAAGATGGCGCCGATAACCGCTTCGCAAACATCACAAAGCACATTTTCGTTCTCGCGAATTTCCTCATTTGCCAATATAACAAATTTATCCAAGCCCAAATGTTTGGCAACTTCCGAAACACAATCTTTATTAACCAACCCCGTGTGCCTTTGGGACAAATTTCCCTCAGGCTCGTTCGGAAACATCCGATACAACAAAGCCGCGATTGTCAACCCCAAAACTCTGTCGCCCAAAAACTCCAAGCGTTCATAATTTTCCGTAAGTTTAGACGTGTAGCTGCTATGCGTTAAGGCTTGCTTGAGCAAATGTTTGTTTTTGAAACTATAGCCCAAGATTTTTTCAAGCTTTTCCAAATTCTCCATTTTGCCTACTCTCTCAAAGACTAATTGATTTTATCAAAAAGGCGTTCCCAACGGATTTTCTTTGGCCAAGTCCAAGGCTTATACCATGCACCTTCATCATTATGAGAGAAGAACAAAAAGCGCGCTTTACCAACCAAATTTTCAAAAGGTACAAAACCGACATCAAAACGACTATCGTTAGACTTATCGCGGTTGTCCCCCATCACAAAAAAACTTCCCTGAGGTACGGTAACTTCAATCGTATTATCTGAACCTTCGCTGTCAGAAACCTCTATAATCTGGTGCGTAAATCCTTCCGGCAAAACCTCTGTATATTGACGAAAACGCTCGGCATTGCCGGCAGCATCGCGGATAACAAAATCGCTGTCATCTTTGCGCTCAATCACTTTTCCATTAATATACAAACGGCCGTCTTGCACTTTTATTCTATCTCCTGGCAAACCGATAATACGTTTAATAAAATCTGTCTTATTATCTTGCGGAAATTTAAAGACAACAACATCACCGCGTTCCGGCATATCGGCCCAAATACGTCCGCTGATTAAGGGCAAAGAAAACGGCAAAGAATGTTTGGAATAACCGTAAGTGTATTTTGACACAAACAAATAGTCCCCGACATAAAGGGTCGGATACATTGAGCCCGAAGGGATCTTAAACGGCTCAAACAAAAAAGTGCGGATTAAAATTGCAATAACAATAGCATAAATCACCGTTTTAATCGTATCGGCCAGGCTCTCTTCTTTCTCCATCACAAAACCTCATAAACCAATTGTTTAACCTACTGTTATTTTAGAGAAAAACACCGCTTATGCCTTTTTCTAAAATAACGTTCATATACTAGTCATTATTTTAATTATATCAACCCCAAAGTTTAAATAATTTCAATAACAACAAAGGCCTGCGCCCAAGGATAATCATCCGTCATGGTAACATGCACTTGCGCTTGTCTGTTTTGACAAATCTCATCCAACTTCTTTTTAGCTCCGTTATAAAGACGCATCTCAGGCTTGCCGCTCGGCTGGTGCACAATCTCAATATCTTTCATAAACACACCATCGCGAAACCCCGTTCCCAAAGCCTTAGTGCATGCCTCCTTAGCCGCAAAACGTTTTGCTGCAGCACAAGCATATTCTCGCGGCGAAAGTTTTTTGCGCCGAGCAATTTCGGCTTTTTCGGGCTCAGAAAATGCCCTATCCAAAAATCTGCTGCCAAATTGCTTGAGAGTTTCCTCCAATCTATCAATATTTGCCAAATCACAACCGATTCCAACAATCATAATCTTCCCTCATTTATTGTTATTGTGCGGCACGAGCCACATAAGAAATTACCTTAGATGCCTTAAGCGCGGCAATAATATCCGTCAAATGCTTCAAGTCTTTAACCTCAACATCAACCAAAATCTCAAAATAACTAATTGTTCTGTTGATGATATTTAGGTTGGCAATATTACCGTTATTCCGCGCAATCAGGTTTGAAAGCTCGGCCAAAGTTCCGGGCTCGTTTGCCAGCATAATCTTCAAACGACCAGTATGCATTTCATTCTCGGCTTCCTCGCCCCAAGCAATATCCAACCAACGCTCCGGCTCATCGGCATATTTCTCTAAAGCCTTACAGTCAATCGTATGCACCGCCACACCTTTTCCGGTTGTAACAATACCGACAATCCTGTCTCCCGGCAACGGATGGCAACAGCCGGCAAAATGCACGGCCATCCCCGGAATAAGACCTTTAATTTTAAGAGGCTCTCCTTTGCCTTTTTTCGGCTTAACCAATTTCTTAAAGCTCGGTAACTTAACCGACTTAACCACTTTTTCCAGCTTAGATTGCTTATAACCGGGGTATACTGCTTTCAAAACATCCCAACCGGTAACAATCCCTTCGCCGACTTTGGCATAAATATCATCAATCGTTTCCGCCTCAAAGTTTGGCAAAACATTAACCAAACCTTTTTCCGAAAACTCCAAACTTTCACCCTTAAACAACCGCTCCAAAATCTCTTGCCCAAGCGTAATAAATTGCTCACGCTTATAAGCACGAACATAACGTCTGATAGCCGCTTTGGCCTTACCCGTAACCACAAAACGTTCCCACTCCGTTGACGGATGCTGTGCTTTAGAGGTCAAAATCTCAACCTGATCACCATTTTGCAAAACCGTTCTTAATGGGCGAATTTCACCATTGATTTTTGCTCCCACGCAGGTATCACCGACCGAAGAATGCACGGCATAAGCAAAATCAACCGGTGTTGAATTAACCGGCAAACCGATAAGGTCTCCTTTAGGCGTAAAGCAAAAGACCTGGTCATTATACATTTCAAGTTTTGTGTTTTCCAAAAACTCCTCAGGATTTGAGGCTTGTTCCAAAATCTCCAACAATTCTCTAATCCAGCGGAAGTTTTTACCTTCGGCTTTTTGCCCTTGCTTATAAGCCCAGTGCGCCGCCACACCTTTCTCACCGATTTCGTGCATTTCGTGTGTACGGATTTGAATCTCAATACGCGTATTTTCCGGACCGATAACTCCGGTATGGATAGATTGATAACCATTCGGTTTTGGTGTTGAAATATAATCCTTAAAACGTCTCGGCACCATATGATATTTGCTGTGAACAATACCCAAGGCCTGATAACAAGTTGTCACATCATCAACAATAATGCGGAAAGCCATAATATCGGAAAGTTGCTCAAAAGAAGCATTTTTCTGCTGCATTTTGCGCCAAATGGAATAAGGCGTTTTTTCTCTGCCGGAAACAACGGCCTTAATACCGTTTTCTTCCATATCTTTTTGCAACTGCTCAATAATCTTCGGCACCAAGTTGCTGTCTTTTTCGCGCAAGAAGTTCAGACGTGCCACAATAGAATCATGCGCTTCCTTATGCAACTCGGCAAAAGCAATTTCTTCCAACTCGCTTTTGACCTCCTGCATACCGATACGCTCGGCCAAAGGCGCATAAATATCCAAAGTCTCACGCGAAATACGCGCTCTTTTTTCCGGCGCACAAAAATGCAATGTACGCATATTATGCAAGCGGTCCGCCAACTTAATCAGCAAGACGCGAATATCCTCAGACATAGCGAGCAAGAGCTTACGGAAATTTTCAGCTTGCTTGTTGTTGGCTGACTTTTGTTCAATCTTGGCCAACTTAGTCAAGCCATCAACGATTTGCGCCACTTGGTCGCCAAACAGCTCACGCACTTCTTCAACCGTCGTATCCGTATCTTCCACCGTATCATGAAGCAAGCCGGCAATAATGGAAACTGAATCCAACTTAAATTTTGTTAAAATACCGGCCACTTCTACCGGATGCGAATAATAAGGGTCGCCTGAGGTTCTAAGCTGTGCGCCATGTTTTTTCATTGCAAACACATAGGCGCGGTTTAATGCATCTTCATCGGCATCTGGGTCATAGGATTTGACCAAATCAACAAGTTCATACTGTCTTAACATTGCAACCTTATTATTCCAATAAAAAATTTCTTCAAAAATCCTGCTTTGAAAGCTATTTTATACTACAATTAAAAAATTAACAATTACTTTAAACCAGCAAAAACCCCGCAGATTATGCGGGGTTTTTCTAAGATTTTTTATGATATTGATTTTATTCTTCATCAAAATCATCGGCAACATCATCACCCATATCAAAACCGTCATCCATTCCGGCTTCATCATCAAGTGAAATATCGTCATCACTACCGGCATCTGCGGCATCCAAGTCCAAAACATCGTCATCATCACCGCCATGAACCTGCATACCATCAGCCATTTCGCCATCAAGCAACAAACCGGAGAACTGCTCATCCAAATCAGCCAATTCTTTTTCAGCAGCCATAATCTCAAGCTCTTCTTCTTCCGGCTCCTCAACTTCAACATATTTTTGCAAGCCCATAACCAAAGACTTCTGCAGTTCTTCAATGCTGACTGTTTCTTCAGCAATTTCGCGCAAAGCAATAACCGGATTCTTGTCATTATCTCTTGCAACCGTAATCGGTGCGCCGGAGCTGATATCTTTCGCTCTCTGAGCAGCAACCATCAACAACTCATAGCGATTCGGAATTTTATCAACGCAGTCTTCAACTGTAACACGAGCCATTTTCTTTTACCTTTTTTAATAAGTTAAATCAATTTTTTAAGCTTTATAAGCTCAAATAAAACCAAATTGCAAGAAAAAAATATTCAAAATCAACCTAAGCTGCTGATTTTAGGCAATTTAATCTTGCATAAATTTTTACGGGCAATTTATCAATATCCCCTGCCCCCATGGTTATGACGATTCCTTTGAAATCTGAAGAAGCATTCACAATCTCTTCTTCGCTCATCAATCTTACGGGAACACTAATCTTATCTAAGATAATATCTGACGTAACATTCGGAATAGGCTTCTCACGCGCCGGATAAATATTCATCAAAATAACTTCATCAGCCAAAGACAAGCTGGTTGCAAACTCCGGTGCAAAATCTTTGGTACGGGAATATAAATGCGGCTGAAAAATAACCATCAAATGCTGTTGCGGCCAAATTTGGCGAACCGAGCGCAGTGTTGCCTCAATCTCTTTGGGATGGTGAGCATAATCATCAATCAAAGTCAACTTTTCATCAGCTAAGATAATATTAAAACGCCGATGCACACCCTTAAACTCGGGCAAAGCTTTTCTAATCTCTTCTTCGGTAACACCGCAGTCTAAAGCAACCGTAATCGCCGCTGTCGCATTTTCTACATTAACCATCCCCGGCACACCAAGCTTCAAATCAAAAATATCGCCATTCTTGCCGTGATAATCAAAAGTATACAATCCGTTTTCCAAGCGTAGATTATCCGAATAAAAATCAGCCTTACCGTTTAGGCAATAATAACCGTCAACTTTATGATGTTTAATTTCCAAGCCTTGTTTAATAAAGAGCTTTCCACCCTCCACAATTTTTTCGGCAAAATCCTCAAAAGCAGCCAAAATACTCTCTCTGCTGCCGTAAATATCCATATGGTCAGCATCCATAGAAGTAATAATTGCTTTCTCAGGGTTAAGAGTCAAAAACGAACGGTCAAACTCATCAGCTTCAATAACAATATAATCCGATGTTGTGTCCACCAACAAATTTGTGCCAAAATTCTCGGAGATTCCACCCAAAAAAGCGCTGCATTTAATCTTAGAATTATGCAAAAGCCACGCAAGCAAAGTAGAAGTTGTGGTTTTTCCGTGAGTCCCGGCCACACATAAAGCCTTTCCCGCTTGCGACAAAAGCCCCAAAACCTCAGAACGCTTATGCGGCTTCATACCGTTTTCAATAAAGAAATTAAGCTGCTTGTTATCTTGCGGAATAGCCGGCGTATAAACCACCAATGTCTGCTCTTTATTCCGATAAACTTCGCTGATTTCCGAAACCTCATCAGCATAATTAATTTCAATACCTTCTTCTGAAGCCATTTTTTCGGTCAAAGCCGTTTTTGTGCGGTCATATCCGGCAACATTATAGCCCTTAACCTTAAAATAACGAGCCAATGCACTCATACCGATACCGCCGATACCGACGAAATATACATTTTTTATATTATCTAAAATCGTCATTTTATCTTTACTTTCTAACTTCTTCTTTGAACATCTCACCGCGATGCTCATAACTCTTAAACAAATCAAAGCTGGCACAGCAAGGCGAGAGCAATACAACATCGCCTGATTTTGCATGAGCCTTCGCTGCTTTAACCGCATCTGCCAGATTATTAGTATCTACCACTTCGCAAATCGGCGAAAAACTTTCAATCAGTTTTTCGTTATGCAGGCCCATACAAATCAATGTCTTAACTTTAGCCTTAACCAAATCAAACAACACGCTATAGTCGTTTCCTTTGTCTTTTCCGCCCGCAATCCACACTACCGGCGCAGTCATACTATCTAAGGCATACCATGCGGAATCAACATTTGTAGCTTTTGAGTCGTTGATGTAAGTAACACCGTCTCTAACCAAAACCGTCTCCAACCGATGTTCAACTTGCGGGAATGTCCTTAAACCTTCAGCGATTTTCTCGTTGCTTACGCCCAAACGCATACAAGCCAAAACAGCGCACATTGCATTATAAACATTATGGCGGCCTTTAATGGTAATCTCGTTTTTATCAATAACAAATTCTCTGCCCGATTCTTTTGCCACCAAATTATTGCCGTCCATATACGCCGCGCATTCACTTTTGTCAAGATAGGTGAAGGGCGCTGCTTTGGGCGCAATATTCAAACTTGCAACCTTTTCACGCACGACATCGCTGTCATAACCATAAATAAACAAATCCTCCGCACGCATATTCTGCAAGATACGAAACTTTGAGTTAATATAATTTTCAAACTTAAAATCATATCTATCCAAATGATCCGGCGTAATATTAGTCAAAATCGCCACATCCGCCTTAAAATCATACATACCGTCCAACTGAAAGCTGGATAACTCAATCACATACAAAGGATGCGCATTTTCAGCCACTTGTGCCGCCAGAGAGAAACCGACATTTCCGGCCAAACCGGCATCAACCCCGGCCACATCCAAAATATGTTTGGTTAAAAGTGTTGTAGTTGTCTTGCCGTTGCTTCCCGTAATACAACACATTTTGGCGGAGCTGTTGCGTCCGGCAAACTCAATTTCTGAGATTACTTCAATCTTGCGACGACGCAACTCCTCCACCACCGGATTATTTTCGGGTATCCCCGGACTCTTAATCACCAAATCGGCATTATAAATCTTATCAAGACTGTGTTGACCTTCCTCAAACTCAATCTGATTTTTAATCAAAACCTCACGATATTTGTCAGACAAATTTCCCTTGTCGGATAAAAACACTTCATGTCCGAGCTTTTTTGCCAGCAAGCAAGCACCTGTCCCGCTTTCGCCGCCGCCCAACACAACTGTTCTCATACTTTTCGTCCTTGCTAAAAATCCTGCTTAATATAACACTAAAATTGGAGCATTACCTATAAATCTATTGTTGTCAATAATCTTTCTTCTAAGTTCGCCCTTATTTTTTCTGGTTTCCAAAACATCACTCATCGGAGCCTTATACATCTCCAAAATTGCTTCCACCGTTTCACGCTGCAAATTGCCAACTCGTTCTCCTGCAATATCACGCCAAGAATCATACACTCCTTGTTTATACTTCAAGATACCAGCCATAATACTCCGTGTCAGCATAGAAACCCTATAAGCTTTAACTGTCTTATCACAAGTATAGGCCCAACCCTCAATATCAAAACCATCAGCATTAATAAGCTTTGAAAACTCACGTTCCAAGCCTGCATATTTAACCTTTTGCACCAACCTCTGGCAAGGATTAACCAAATCCTTAAGCATACTCACCTGTGTTCCCTTGCCCTGCTCTTTTTCCCACATATCAATCAACATTCCGGCGGTATTGATTCTGTCATAAGTCTTCAAATCTTTGGTAAAAGCATTAACCCTATCCAATGTTCCGACAAAAGCCTTCACATCGGCAGAAGTCAGCGGACTGTTAAGGGTAGGCTCAAGTGTTCTGATATCGCTTAGCGTAAGCTTGGTTTGCTCCGGCGCATCGGGATAAAACATTTCTTCAGGCACCATCGCATTGATTTTTTCAAAGAACTCCGGATTATGCATAACCTTTGCTTTGGTTGAAGGCAAAGGAACCTTCTCCATCGTCCGCCGATAACTTGGCCAACTTTCCGGCATCAAAACATAATAAAGATATGGCGAAACAAACTCCAAATCTTCAATTCCTTCAAGCTCTTTAGCGATTCTTTTAGGAAACTGATTTTTAGTTTCTTTAATCCCCGGCATATTCAAAATTTTTTCAGGCATATTCGGCACCGTATGCAAATAAGGCCCAATATATTGATAATACTCCGGCGGAATAACCGACAACATAGCAATCAAATCATCTTCATGAACATTTTTAATCCGTTTTTCCGTCTGACCATAATAATCTATAGTCAACCGAAAGACATTATCAAAAATATTTCCGATATCCCAATGATAATCATATTTGCGATCAATGATTTGGTTCTCTTTCACAAACTTCTTGAGCATTTCCTCATAAGGAGGCAACTTTTCATTCATATTCACGGAAAAATCCGGCTTTTTATCCAAAGCTGCCTTTGCTCCAAAGCTCATCAGAGCGCCCAATATTGCCGATATTAAAAATGTTTTTTTCATAATGCCGTAATTCTGCTCTTAAAGGTCAAAACTTTTTCGCCGTTTGCCGGAATTTCCACACGCCATAAAGCTGTTGAAGCATTTTTCTTTTCGCTGGTTTGGCTTTCCGAAACGATTTCCCAATTACCGTTAAACACCTGCTCAAACTCTACCTTTACCGATTCGTTTTTAGCATTTTTTAAGGTTATTTCAAAATCAGCTTCAAAACTTTCTTTACTCAACTTTGTAACATTGCGAAGCTTGCCGTTAAGCGCCACATCAAAAGATTTTCCGGAAACAAGCTCTGCTTTTCCGCCTTTGGCTAGCTGTGGGAAAGAGCTTTCCCCGACAAACAGCATATTTCCCTTAGCATCTTTTTCATAAAAACGCACTACACCTTGCGGCAAAGGCAAACCTAAACCGTTTGCTTCCGAATTTGTCAACTTAAACACCACTTCGGGATGATTATTTTCAAACTCATTTTCGCGCAAATTTAAGCCGGCATATAAAGGAGACGTAGCCTTATAAACACGTTCAAAACGCACATTTTCCTTTTCAAACAAACTAATCTGCTTAGACTGATTATTTTTAACATCCACACGCTTGGGCAACTCATACAAATAATAATCACCGAAGGATTCAGGAGCCATACCGCCCATAGCATTTTCTGGCATAGCGGCATCAGAGACGGCCGCCTTCATAGATACGGCATACATCCTGGGCATAACAACGGGTTGCACGCTGTTAACACTTCCCGACACAAGCTGCACGGAAGCCTTTTCAAAATCCGCACCGGACCTATTATCAATCGTAACCCAACCATTAAGATTCATAACATTGTCTTTTCCGACCTCTGCCACATAAGCCGCATTCCACTTAATCCCGTTTGTCAGATACGCAAGCTGCAACTTCTTTTTTCCGGGAGTTTTATTACGCAAACGAATATCCAGCGTCGGCTCGGTTATCAAATTTTTCGGCAACTTTTCATAAATGATACGTCCCGGAAACTCTGTCTCAATACCATAATCAAATTGCAAAACAGGACGACAATTAACACTATCAATTATTTTGGCGGTATTAAAAATTTCCTTTCCCGTCTTTTCATCAAGACGAGCAGTCTTAACTTTTTCACCGACCATATTTTCAACAAGATTACAAGGGCTTAAAAGATTATAATTATAGTTTTGTTCTTTAACACTAACTCCCTCTCCCGTAAGCATGGCACTTTCGGGATTAATCTGCTCAGACACCCCTTGAAAAGCAATCAGATTTCCACCGCGTTCAAGTTCTACCTCGCGCACATCTCTAACAAAACCCATACCATTGTTATAAATACTGATTGCCATATTCACAGATTTATCGGTATCTATTACAATTTTATTGTTTTCAGCACGAGCAACAGATGCGGAAAGGATACTCAAAGAAACAGATAAAAACAAAACATTAACAAATTTTTTTTGCATTTAATAACCCCTTACAACATAATTTTTGACCAATATAACCCATAAATTTACAAAAAAAAAGTGATAAAATGTTAATATTACTAGACTCGGTAATAATATTTTCATAATATCGGGATATATATTGAATAAAGCTAAAGTTTTAAGGAGATAAAAACATGGAATGGACAGATCAAATGGTTGAAGACCTGAAACGGATGTGGGATGAAGGCTTGACCACCGGCGAAATTGGCAAGCGCTTAGGCGTTTCCAAAAACTCTATCGTCGGCAAAGTCCATCGTCTCCAACTTTCCGGTCGTCCATCCCCGATTAAAAAGAAAGATACTCCGGCGGCAGAAACTCCGGCTCCGGCAAAACCGAGCAAAGCAGAAAAAACACCTTCTCAGCCCAATAAGCCTAAAGAAGAAAAAGTTTCAGCGCCCAAGGAAGAAGAAATTGTTGTGGAAATTCCGGCTCCTGTTTCGGCTCCAGCCCCTAAAGCAGCTTCAAAACCTTCCGGCAAAACAATGCTGACGGATTTAGACAATCATACTTGCCGTTGGCCCATTGGAGACCCCAAAGACGAGAATTTTCATTTCTGTGGTAGAAAAGTAAAGATCGGACAAACCTATTGCGAAGAACATGCTAACATCGCTTACGTTAAACCCGGCAAAAAATAATTTTTAGCAGACCTCAAATATAAGGACTTTGTATATTATGTCAAAAGGAACATTATTTGGTTTTATAGCAGCAATCTGCGTCGTACTCGGCTCTATCTTGTCTGCCACGGACAGACCTTTAGCCTTTGTTGATGTCCCCAGTATGATTATCGTTATCGGCGGTACGTTTGTTGCTTTGTTTTTGTCATACGAAACAAGCCTTGCCTTAAAAGCCATCCGTTTAATGGGGAAAGCTTTTGGCCGCCACAAAGATTCGGAAATCTCCCTTAAAGATGAGGTTGGACAAATCGTTCGCTGGGCATACATTATCCAAAAAAACGGCTTACAAGGTCTTGAAAATGAGATTACGGATGATGTCCGAGCCAACAACCCATTTTTGGCCTACGGAGCAGACTTGGTCGTAACCGGATATACGGGAGCTGAGATTAAAACCATTATGGAACATATGATGGAATCTCAAGCCGAACGCGACCGCCGCGAAACAGATGCCTTGAAAAAAATGGGTGGCGATGCTCCTGCTTTTGGTATGTTGGGAACCTTAATTGGTCTTATCATCATGTTGAGCAATATGGGCGGCGACCCGTCTGCCATCGGCCCGAGTATGGCTGTTGCTTTGATTACCACTTTTTACGGTATCATTCTGGCTCGTTTAATCTTCATTCCTTTGGCTACAAAGATGAGTGCCCGCAACGATGTAACCATGTTCAAAAACAACTTGCAAATGGAAGGCTTGGTTTTGTTGGCAGAACGCAAGAGCCCGCGTTACATCCAAGACAAAATCAACTCTTTTGTCAGCATGAACGAACAATTCTCCATTGACCGCGACATGAATTCGGGAAAGTAGGATAAAATGAAAAAGAAACCGGAAGAAAAAATTGATGAAGATTGGATGTCCACTTACGGCGACATGGTAACTTTGTTGCTATGCTTTTTTATCATGATGCTTTCAGTTTCCAAGCCAGACGTTGCAAAATATGAACAAATTTCAGCCGGTTTGAGTGAAGGTTTAGGCAAAAAAATAATCCAACGTCCGATAGAAATGCTTATGACGGAGCTCAAAGACGACATTCAGTCCTTAGATTTAGAGAAGAAAGTAGCTATCGGCAGTGATACTCAAGGCATTGTCTTAGAGTTTGGTGGAGATGTGCTTTTCAACAAAGGTTCCGCTGATATAAAAAACACGGCTCTTCCTGCCCTCAAGCGTATGGCTGCCACCCTACAATCCGAACGCTATAAAAACTTTGTCTTCAGCATTGAGGGTCACACGAGCGATGAAAAAGTCACCAGTGAGAAATATCCATCCAATTGGGAACTTTCTTCAGCCCGTGCTTCAGCCGTTGCCCGTTTTCTGGAGGAAAGAGGCATTGAGCGTGTCAGAATGCGCGCAACAGGTATGAATGATGTCAGCCCGAAATATCCGAACTTAGACCCCTTTGGCGAACCGATACCGGAAAACCGCATTCGCAATCGCCGTGTTGTTATTCATATTGAACCATCTTTTATGTAATTTAGGCTAGAATATTCCGCCAACGGCAAACCACCTGCCGTCTTCAAAAACCAAATGAAATGCGGCGCAGTTTGGGATAGTCTCATAAGCAACATTAAAATAGTTTAAGAGTTGGCTCATTGTCCCACCATGGATGGCTATGCCCATAACATCATATTTCTCGGCTGTTAAATTTTGGAGCTCGGACAAAACACGTTCACGCGCTGTTTTTTTGCTTTCGCCTTGCGGAAAAGATATATCATCATATTCCGGCGCAAGGCTTGCCCAATGAGACAAGATTTCAGGATAACGATCAGCTAAATCTATAGTAAGCTGTCCTTCCGCCACACCATAAAAACATTCTTTAAGATTTTCGCGAACAATAACAGGAATTTGCAAAGCTTGAGCAACGACATCTGCCGTGTGTTTTGCGCGGATAAGCGGACTGGAGAAAATAGCCTCAAGCTTTTTATCTTGGAGTTTGAGCAAAAGTTGCTGAGCTTGAGCAACACCGGTTGGGGTCAGGTCATAATCCATACCGGAACCTTGCCAGCGACTTTGGCGATTAAGCTCGGTTTCACCATGTCTGAAAATATAAAAATCTTTCCGCATAAAGCACCTCCGAGAAGGGAGTATAAAGAAAAAAACGCTAAAGAAAAGCAAAAAATCTATTGATTAATTTGAGAAGAGAATTATAGTAGCAGTGTTTCTGCCGCGGGTATAATTCAATGGTAGAATGAGAGCTTCCCAAGCTTTTAATGCGGGTTCGATTCCCGTTACCCGCTCCATTAAAAAACCACCCCTGAGAGGGGGTGGTTTTTTAATGGAAAGATAAAGGCTTGAATCGAACCCGAGAGGGCGTGAGCCGATAGAAAAGCTCCGGTGGAGCTTTTCGTTGCGAACGGTGCAGTTTTGTTAATTTGCGAGAAGCGACAGCGCCGCGATGCAAATGTTACAAAACAAACTCAAGATTCCCGTTACCCGCCCTAACATTTTGCACAATATCCCCCCAATTGGGGTGGTTTTTTTAATGGAAAGATAAAGACTTGAATCGAACCCGAGAGGGCAAAATAGATATTTTCCAATAAACTTAAAAAACTAATAATCTACAGTTTAAACAGCTTGTTTGCATAGAACTATAATATTTTATTATTAGCTTTAAAATTAGATAAAATTTAGAATTTTATATAAAATCTCTTATCACAATATTTTATTAAACACAACCAAATATGTGTTTAATATTTTTTTATTATATTATATATTACCATAGAATGTACAATTTTTAAGGAATTTTAATGAATAATAATATATCAAAACTAGCCATCGATTTTTTACGAAATGAAATGAATTTAGTTGAATTTAGAAAAGAAACAAACAAAGTAGCATACTTTGAAACGCCCTACTTTCACCTAATTATAGAAAAAAACAGAAAAACTAGAATTTCTATTTATACTGAAGGCATTGCTATAGAACTAAAAAATAAATATAAACTTTCAAAATTTTTACAAAAAGGAGAAAATTCTCATTCCAACATTAAATCTAATCCATCAAGACTAACAATAAACACTGATAGATGTCTTTTTGCTCTATATAGCATTGAAAATTTGAAAAATTTTATACAAGACTACAATAATTTACGTCACCCCCAAAGCTTTGATAAATTAGTTGAAGATGCTCTAAAAGAAAGCTCTGAAACTCGCCTAAAAAGAATAAAAGAAAACAAAATAAATCTAGAAAAAAAAATTATAGAAATCATACAATATAGTAGGAATCCCGATATTGTTGCTGAAAGATTATATCTTGCCAATGGATTTTGCAATGATTGCGGACAGCCAGCTCCTTTTCTCAGAAAATCCAACAACACACCTTATTTAGAAGTACATCATATTATACCTTTATCTGAAGGTGGCGAAGATACTCTAGAAAACACAATAGCCTTATGCCCAAACTGTCATAGAAAAAGACATTTTGGCTAAATCCGACGTAATCAACTATTTCAAGCTCTTGGCTGCTCGCTCTAGCACATCACTACAAAAGCTGATGAATATCATATTCATCATACCCCTCATAATAATAGCTGACATCAAATACTCGTCCAAACTTTTAGAAAGCGTTAAACAAAATAGCATATGCTATGTAAAGTTTTTATTTTTTTGAGATTCTTTAAATGTATATACTTCTAGCTTTTTTAACACCGCTTTTACACGCTTTATCTTGTATCGTGGACGCGCATTTTTCTAATAATATTTTTAAGAAAGTACCTTCATTGGTGTTTTATGCTACAATCAGTAACATCATTATCATTCCGTTTTTATTTTTCTTCGGAACACCGATTATTCCACCATTAGAGATTTTAGCAATATTATTTATCATCGCTTTGATTGAAGTTTGCTATCAAATCCCCTATTATCACGCTCTCCGCAATATTGATACCTCAATTGTTGTGGCTTTATTCTCTTTAGGTAAAATTGCCGTTCCGGTATTGGCTTATTTTATCGTAAACGAAAAACTGAGCTTAACTCAATATTTCGGTTTCGGAATTATTTTACTTTCCACTTTTTTGCTTAATTTTGATATCAAGAAATTAAAAATTAATATCGCATTTTTCTTGATGTTAGTCGTATCCGTTTTGTTATCCTTATCTTCGGTATTATCCAAATATTCTTTGCAGAGTGTTGACTTTGTAACAGTTTTATTTTGGGGTTCAATTTTTGCAACATCAATTTGTTTATCTCTTTTACTTTTACCTCAATATAGAACGGATATTGTAAGCTCATTTCCACAGTATAAAAAAAGAATCAAACTCTTTTTATCTAATGAAATTCTTAATCAAGGCGGAACTTTAGCTGGAACAATAGCTTTAGTTCATCTACCTGTATTAGCTGTGAAATCTATCGGTTCATCTCAAAGCATTTTTACGCTTTTGTTAGGGTTTGTGCTTTATAAAATCTTCGGAAAGAGCTTCAAGGAAAACTTAACCCGCCAAGAAGTTATCAAAAAGCTCATCTCTTTTTCGGCCATCATTATCGGCATCAATATGGTATTGTTATAAAACCACTCACAAACCTAACCCTACCCCTCGCGGGTAAAAAGGTCTGATTGTTTAACATCCAGAACATTGGCGATTCTTTTGCCTGCCAAGTCATAATATTGCGGATTAAGCTCCACCCCGACAAAACGCCGTTTAAGTTTCAGAGCCGCCACACCGGTCGTACCGCTGCCCATAAACGGATCTAAAATCAAGTCATTTTCATGGGTGGAAGCCGTAATAATCCGCTCCAACAAAGCCAAAGGCTTTTGGGTTGGGTGTTTGCCGAAAGTTTTTTCGCTCATCTGCGTTGTGGGAATAGCCCAAACCGTGCGCATTTGTGTATGCGGCTTTTTAATAAAATCTTGCGGGAAATCGCCGTTTTTCATCGCATCATAATTAAAATAATGCTTGGCTTTTTTATCTTTTCTGGCCCAAACCAAACTCTCGTGGCTGGCCGTGAAATATTTGCAGGACAAATTCGGCGTTGCGTTAGGCTTAAACCAAGCCACGTTGTTCAAAACATGGTAACCCAGCAACAACATCGCATAACCGCAGGAAAAAATGCTGTGATAAGTGCCCGATACCCACAAAGTCCCGTTAGGCTTCAACAACTTTTTGCAAAGAGCCAACCATTGTTTATGAAACTCAAAATCTTCGGCAATTCCGCGGCTTTCATCCCAAGCCCCTTTGTCCAGCTTAACCAACTTGCCGTTATAACAAGTTTTGCCGGTTTTTGAGAGCATATAAGGCGGGTCGGCAAAAATCATATCAAAAGTTTCTTCCGGAAACTGCTTAAGAACCTCAAAACAATCTCCGTTATAAAGCTCATAACTTTTATTATCTGCAATCGGCGACACTGACAATTCCCCTCGCCCGCTTATTGATTATAAGAATTGATGATGGCCGTGGCATTAATCACCGATTGGCGATACAAACCGCTGTCCAACATATCCAAACTGCGAATGCAATAATTCGCCACCTGATTAGCGGCCAAGTCAACATCGCTGAATGTCTCTGGCAAAACCGCTTTTTGGCGTGCTTGTTCCAAAATGCAAGCATTAAGTTTGCCCTGCGGGGTCAGAGGAGTTTTATCTTCTTCGGGAAAAGGAGCCAAACTTGTGCAAGCAGAAAGTCCCCCAAAAACCGCCAACATCATCAGATATTTTTTCATAATTCCACACTTTGCTAAAAATAGTCCTAACTTATGCTCTACAATATAAAACAAACCACACAAACTGCAAGCCTTTTAGCTGCCTTATACAAAAAAAGAGAGAAAACCTTAAAAGGCTTTCCCTCTCTTTCGTCATTTCTTAGTTAAACTATGCTCAGCCATGCCAAGAAACCGCCGACAAGCAGTCCCAATAGGAAAAAAGTCAGGCAAAATATCCAAACCTTATAAAAAGGCTTGCATAGATTGACCAAATCCCCGTCCATCAGCGGCATTTTTTCTTTCATAGCCTCAAACAAAGAGTCCTTATCACAGGTCTCAATGTTTGCCTTGCACCACTTTCTAACCTCAGGCTCCTCAATGTGGATATCGGCATACATTGCTATAAATTCCACTGGTGCACCGCAGGCTTCAAGAACCTTGATTTCACCTTGGAAATAAGCGGAACTTTGATACATCTTAATCATCAAATCCTTGAGGTCGTCATGCCTCAGCAAGGACGGCATTTCTCTTGCAATCACCGCCAACGCCAAGAAGAAATCAATATTTTCATCTAAGCACCGCTGAAACCCGTCTTTTGCCGTAAAGACCCGATATTCTCCTCCTGCAATCAATTCGGAGAACTCCGAAAACTCAGCCTCTAACTGAGTTAAGTTCTTTTCACATACGACACCAAAATCGCCCTTAGACAGCGCATTGGCCATCATCAGGACAGTTTCAAATTTCTTCATAAAAAATAAAATTAGTTGTTATTATTTGCGATGGATAAATTCACCGCGCTTCATTACTGCTTCCATTCTCAGTCCGATAATCTTTGCCGCCGGTTCGGATCTATCGTACCAATCAGCATAGACACAAATACCATTAAACAACTGCGGATGCTGGCTTTTGTACTTTTCACAAAGTTCCCGTGCTTGCTCCGGGGTTAAAATAGCCGCTACGGAAGCGATTGCTTCTTTGGAAAGACGATAATCTCCCGTGCTGGCAACCCACCAATTCCACAAAGCTATTCCGCTTAACTCTTGCGGCGCAAGAGCTTTCTTTTGCGGCGCAGAAGCTGGTTCTGGCTTAGGCTCTGTTTTCTCTTCCGGTTTCAAAAAATCAGCTGCAGTTGTCGCATCAACCTCTTCTTGAGGTTCTTGCTCCAAGACAATTCTTTTCGCCTCTTGCAACTTTCTGATTTTTTCAACTTGCTCCGGATTCAATGCCTCACCTTCAAAAGGAGATTTGCGAGCTACAATTTTTTTAACACACCAGATTGCCAATACTGCCAGTACGACAATCAAAATAACTAATTCTAAATACATAGTTCTTTATTTTTTTGGTTAAACAATAATTCTATATCCCATCCCACAATAATCATCACTTAAGCTCTTTTCATACCACAACGAAAGCCTTTTGTCTAGACAAAAAATTAAACAAAAACCATTCATTCAGAATTATCCCGACAGACATCAATCTTGAGTCTTTTTTTCTGGTATTTAAAAAAATAAAGTGCTATAAAACGCGTACAAGATTCTATTTAAAGTAACCCATGGCCGGAAGATAAGGCATAAAACCGTCTTAATCCGAGGGCCTTTTTTATGTTAACCATACAAGGATAAAATATATGTCTGACGTTAAGATGAAAATGATGGATGGTAACGAAGCAGCTGCTTCCGTTGCCCACCGCATGAATGAAGTCTGCGTAATTTACCCGATTACCCCGTCCTCACCGATGGGCGAATGGGCAGATGCGTGGTCTGCTGCAAAGCAAAAGAACATTTGGGGCGTTGTACCTGAGGTTCAGGAAATGCAGTCTGAGGCCGGTGCTGCCGGTGCTTGCCACGGTTCTATTCAGGCCGGTGCATTGACCACCACCTTTACGGCTTCTCAAGGCTTGCTCTTGATGATTCCGAATATGTACAAGATTGCCGGTGAACTTTCTCCGTTTGTAATGCATGTTGCCGCTCGTTCTTTGGCTTACCATGCATTGTCAATTTTCGGCGACCACACCGACGTAATGTCTTGCCGTCAGACCGGTTTTGCAATGTTGTGCTCTAACTCCGTTCAGGAAGCTCACGACTTTGCAGCCATTGCTCAAAGTTCTACTTTGCGTTCTCGCGTACCGTTCATGCACTTCTTTGACGGTTTCCGCACATCTCACGAAATCAAGAAGATTAAAGTTTTGTCTGATGACGACCTCCGCGCTATGTTGGAAGGTGTAAACTATCAGTTCAACGCTGAACACGCTCTTCGTCCGGAAGCTCCGGTCATCCGCGGTACGGCTCAAAACCCGGATGTCTTCTTCCAAGGTCGTGAAGCTTGCAACCCGTTCTATAACAAGGTTGAAGGCATTGTTCAGGAAGAAATGGACAAGTTTGCAAAAATCTCTGGCCGCAAATACAATGTTGTTGACTATGTTGGTGCCGCAGATGCCGAACAAGTTATCGTTATTATGGGTTCCGGTGCCGAGACGGTTGAAGAAACCATCAACTACCTCAACGCCAACGGCGGTAAATATGGTTTGGTTAAAGTTCGTTTGTATCGTCCTTTCCCGACCAAGTCTTTCTTAAAGGCTTTGCCGAAGTCTGTTAAAGTTGTTAATGTTTTGGACCGCACCAAAGAATCTGGTTCTATCGGTGAACCTTTGTACTTGGATGTTGTTGCAACTTTAACTCAAGCTTTTGCCAACAACGAAATCGCTTCTATGCCGCGCATTTACGGCGGTCGTTATGGCTTGTCTTCAAAAGAGTTCACACCGGGTATGGTTAAAGCTGTTTATGACAACGGTGCTTCAGCCAAAGCCATCAATGGTTTCTCTGTCGGTATCACCGATGATGTAAGCAAGACCTCTTTGCCGTTTGACGATTCTATTGACACCGAACCTAAAGACGTTGTTCGTGCCGTATTCTTTGGCTTGGGCGCAGACGGTACGGTTGGTGCCAACAAGAACTCCATTAAGATTATTGCTGAAGATGCCGGCAAATATGGTCAGGGTTATTTCGTATATGACTCTCGTAAATCCGGCTCTATGACAACTTCTCACCTGCGTTTCTCAGATAACCCGATTAAGGCCGCTTATCTGATTAACAAAGCAGACTTCGTTGCCTGCCACCAGTTCCCGTTCATGAGCAAGGTTGACATCTTAAAGATTGCCAAACCCGGCGCAACTTTCTTGTTGAACGCACCTTACAAGGCAGAAGAAGTATGGGATCATCTCCCGATTGAAGTTCAGGAAGAAATCATTAACAAGAAGCTGAACTTCTACACCATCAACGCTGTTGAAGTTGCTCGCGAAACAGGTATGGGTCAACGCATCAATACCGTAATGCAGACCTGCTTCTTCGCAATCTCCAACATTTTGCCGAAAGATGAAGCTATTGAGCAGATTAAGAACGCCATTAAGAAAACCTACAGCAAGAAAGGCGATGCCATTGTTCAAAAGAACTTCCAAGCTGTTGATGCTTCTTTGGCTCACTTGCACAAAGTTGAATATCCGTCAAGCGTTACTTCCAAATTCCATCGTCAGCTTCCGGTTCCGGCCGATGCTCCTGAATTTGTAAGAAAAGTTACCGGCGAAATTATTGCTGACCGCGGTAACGAGCTTCCGGTTTCTGCTTTTGAAAAAGTTGTTGATGGCACCTGGCCGACAGGTACAACTCAGTACGAAAAACGTTGCATTGCAACCGAAATTCCGGTTTGGGATCCTGATACATGTATCCAATGCGGTAAATGCTCTTTGGTATGCCCGCACGGCGTAATCCGTATGAAAGTTGCCGATGAAGCTGAGTTGAAAAATGCACCTCATGGCTTCAAGTCTGCAGCTTATAAAGGTAAGGAATTTGCCGGCAAACAGTTCATCTGGCAAATGTCTCCCGAAGACTGCACGGGTTGCGGTATCTGCGTAAGCGCTTGCCCGGCTAAGAATAAAGCTGACCCGACCAAGAAAGCCATCAATATGGATCATATTGAGAACCACTTGGAAGAGCAAAAAGCTTGCTGGAAGTTCTTTGACACACTGCCTTATGTAAAACGTACCGAAGTTGCTAAGAACTTGCCGAAGACCACTCAGATGATTCAACCTCTGTTTGAATTCTCCGGTGCATGTGCAGGCTGCGGTGAAACTCCGTACATCAAACTTTTGACTCAGTTGTTCGGGGACCGTATGGTTGTTGCCAATGCAACCGGTTGTTCTTCAATTTACTCCGGCAACTTGCCGACCACACCTTACACCAAGGATGAAAAAGGTCATGGTCCGGCTTGGGCAAACTCTTTGTTTGAAGACAACGCAGAGTTTGGTCTGGGTATGAGATTCTCTATTGACCAGCAAACCAGATTTGCCCGCACGCTGTTGGAAGGCTTGAAGGACAAAGTTGGCGAATTGGCTGACAAGATTCTGAACAACCCGCAGTCAACAGATGTTGAGATTGACGAACAGCGCAACAATGTAAAAGCTCTGCGCGACAAGCTCGCTTCAATCAATTCTGAAGAAGCAAAATCCTTGTCCAAATTGGCAGACTACCTGATTAAGAAGTCTGTATGGATTTTGGGCGGCGACGGCTGGGCTTATGATATTGGCTTCGGCGGTTTGGATCACGCCATCGCATCTGGCAAGAACATCAACATCTTGGTAATGGATACGGGTGTTTACTCCAACACCGGCGGACAACAGTCCAAAGCTACCCCGATGGGTGCTTCTGCTAAGTTCGCAACAGCAGGTAAATCTTTGCCGAAGAAAGACTTGGGTATGATTGCTATGTCCTATGGTAACGTTTATGTTGCTCAAGTTGCCTTTGGTGCTAACGATACACAGTTGATTAAGGCTTTGAACGAAGCTGAGGCTTATGATGGTCCTTCTATCGTTATTGCTTACTCTCACTGTATCGCTCAAGGCTTCAACCTTGCTGATGGTTTGGAACACCAGAAGGCTGCTGTTGATACAGGTTCTTGGCCGTTGTATCGTTACAATCCGGAAAACATTGCTCAAGGTAAAGCTCCGTTGACTTTGGACTCCAAAGCTCCGAGCAAACCGCTATCTGACTATATGTCAAACGAGACACGTTTCCAGATTGTTAACAAGATGAATCCTGAACGTTATGAAACCTTGCTCAACAAGGCTCAGGAAAACGTTAAGGAAAAACGTTCTCTATATGAACATATGGCCGAATTTGCCATTAAGGAAGGCGCTGAATAAGCACTTCTGAGCAAAGAAAGTAAAAAAGCCCCTTAGCCGCAAGGTTAAGGGGTTTTTAATTTGCTGTATTTTTTTGTACAAATATTTGACAGAATTTCCAAAATATGATATATTCATTACATAATCAACATTTTCTAAGGAGAAATGCTATGACCCCCGCTCAATACAACAGACCTCTCCCCAATCCGAAACCCCGTAAAATGTACTACCAACTTTCTGACGAACACAAAGACGTAATCAGCGTCTTGTCTGAATTATATATTCAAAGAGCCGAAGCTCAGGGCAAACAGATTGGACAGCATCAGCGTTTTGACTTATACAATTACTTCGCCAATCTCTATACGGAAGACCAATTAGATAAAAAGCACAAAGAATTATATAAAAACCGCAATAATTTTACGGAACAACAACGAAATCTCATCAACGATAACCGTTATTATGACCCTTTTGAAAGAAACTAACAATAAAGTCATAGGGCACATAAACAAGATATGCACCTTGGAAGCAACGCGGTTCAACAAAGGTTAGTGCCGCAGCCAGTAATGCGGTCAAGCTGGCAACAGCTTGAAGCAACGCGATATAACAATGGTTCTCAAAGCAGCCATTGATGCGGTCAAGCTGGCAACAGCTTGAAGCAACAGCTTAAAAAAAAACGCAGTGTTTTTTCACAAAAACAACTGCGTTCCAAGGTTAACAAACAGGTCAGAGCTTATACATTAACACCGTAATGAGCCAAAATCTGCTGCATACGATCATAATCTTTATGCTCCGCCTCGGACAAATGTTCGTCCGTAAGAAGTTTACACTTTAATGCATTAAACTCTTTCCGCAATTTTTCCAAATCTTCTGCGGAATAAGACACATGTGAGCTGGCAACTCTCTGATACTTTTTGCCAGATTTAATAATATTTCCCATAACTGAAAAATTTTTAATTAATAAATCTATAAAACTAATCTCGGAAACTGCAATGTAGCACATTTTTTCAACTTGTAAACCTTTTTTGTCAAAAATTTCATTAAAACAAAAAAATCTGTTGCATTTTAGAAGAAATAGCCCTAACTTGATTAGACAAAAAAGTATAAATCTTCAAATTATTATAACTATGAATCACAAGTACTTACGACCGACAGATGACTTTTGTATGCTTAAGTCTCTGTCTGAAGCAAAACAAATGTTTGAAGCTGACGGTTTTTACGGCAAAGTAGCCTTAGGGCTAACCCGTCTTACAAGAACCGAACCTCTACCCAAAATGTTTTTGGGTCCCAGACCACCGGAACAAATTAACATTATCCAATGGATTTGTTATGCCGGAACCAAAGGTATGGTTGGCATTCCTGCATTTTACCACAAAGAAAATTATGCTGATTATGGAAACATTCAACTCCTTACGGAAATTCCGATTAGCACGACTTTTGTTGCGGACGAGGAAATATTTTGCTTTGAGCAAAGCTCCGATGAAGATGGCTCTTTCAACCCGACCATTTTTTCTTTGGCCTTTATTGACAATGAGGAAATGGCAATGTTCATAGCAAGAATCTGGGGAGAAAAGCCGGTTAGTGCCACCTTAAACAAACTAACAATCGTCAACAACGGCATTCTAAATACAGAATTTCCGTTGTGCGAAAATTATGTGGCTCCGATTTGGAAGGTTAAATGTGAAAACGGCGGTTTTCGTATGCTGGCAGCCTTCACGGATGATTATGCCATATTCTCAGAATATGACACAAAAACATTCAACTGGCAGCCTCTTTCACCGGGAAAAAGCTTCATAAGAGACAATAAGTACTACATTGTTTCCGATTCGCCAACCTATGGCTATTGCTTCAAGGAAACAATGACCGTATCCTTTAACAAAAAACCGTCTCCTTAACCGGACACGGTTTTTTTTATTGGCTTATTTCAAATTATTTGGGTTCAGACATTCAAGCTCTGGTAAAACAAAAAGCCCGTCCTTGCGGATTAACACATCATCAAACCAGATTTCGCCTCCGCCATGCGCCGCATCTTGCATCTGGATTAAATCCCAATGGTTAGCGGAACGATTGCCGTTAAAAGCAAAATCATAGGCATTGCCGATAGCCATATGGAAAGACCCACCGATTTTTTCATCAAACAGAATATCTAAGATTGGGTGCGTAATATGCGGATTAACGCCAAGCGCAAATTCGCCCATATAGCGAGAGCCCTCATCCGTTTCCAAAATATCCTGCAAAATATTATCATTAAGCTGAGAAGTTGCTTTAACAATTTTACCTTTTTCAAATTCCAAACGAATGCGCGAAAACACCGAACCCCGATAAGCACTGTCCGTATTAAACTGCACATAGCCATTAATTGAATCTTTAACCGGAGCCGTATAAACCTCGCCATCAGGAATATTTCTCTTACCCTCGCTCTTAACCACGGGAATTCCCTTAATGGAAAATTCCAAATGTGTGTCCGGCGCAATGATTTTGACCTTGTCTGTCTTTTCCATTAGTTTTTGCAAAGCCGTCATCGCCTCACTCATTTTGCGATAATCAAGCAAACAAGCATTAAAATAAAAATCTTCAAAATCTTTAAGCGACATTTTAGACATCGCGGCCATCGTCACATTCGGAAAACGCATCACGCACCAGCGCTTATTCAGACGAACCTGCGTATGCACCCTTTCGCCAAAACACTTAGACCATAACGTATTTTTCTCCATCGGCAATTCAGATAAAGCAAAAATATCATCAAAACCTCTAACCGCCACATAAGCATCAACACTTTCCATAATCTTGCGATGCATATCGGCATAAGCTTCTATCTGCTCTGCAGTGGCATCACGCAAAAAGTCTTTGATAAAAGCATTATCGTTACAAAAATAAAACGGCACACCGCCGGCACGTATAACCGCGGCAATCAATTCCTCAAACAAAGGCAAAGCCGATTGCCCAAAGCATTCCACATAAACCTTATCGCCTTTTTTGACCTCTATGGAATAATTGACGACGTTTTTCGCAAGTTTTACAATTCTCTCATCTCTTTTCATCTTATTTTTTCTCCGAATTTTTAAGATAATCTACTAATAACCTGATTCCAAAGCCGGTCGCACCTTTTGGGCACAAATCCGTTTGCTCTTGAGCTATTTCCATATCTGCCATATCTATATGTGCCCAACTGATACCTTTTTGAATATAGCGCTGCAAGAAAGCTGCCGCTTGCGAACCATCACCGACATTTTTGCCCACATTTTTCATATCTGCCTTATCAGAATCAATCCACTTATCAAAGGTTTTATTCATTGGCAAACGCCATAGGAGCTCATCTGTTTCTTCACCTGCTTTTATCAAATCCGCAGCCAGTTTATCATCATTAGAAAAAATTCCTCCATATTGGCCGCCTAAGGCATAAGCCACCGTTCCGGTCAAAGTTGCAATATCAATAACTTTTTTAGGTCTAAACTTTTCTTGTCCAAACCACAACAAATCCGCCAAGAGCATCCGCCCTTCTCCGTCCGTATTAATAACCTCCACGGTTTGTCCGGACATTGAGCGAATAACATCATTAGGCCGCATGGCGCTGCCTGAAGGCATATTTTCAACCAAACCGACCACCGCCGCCACATTAATTTTTCTTTTTTGTAAAGCAATCGCCTTCATTGTCGCAACAACAGCGGCTGCACCGGCCATATCGGCAAACATATTCACCAAATCTTTGCCTGTTTTTATGTTAATTCCGCCGGCATCATAGGTAACCCCTTTGCCCACCAAAAGCGTATCAATATCTTTGCTTTTCTTATCTCCGCGCCAAACCATAACAGCGGCACGCGGCTTATTCGCAGACCCTTTGGCGACATCTAAAAGCAAATTAAAATCATGCTTTTTCAAAGCCTTTTCATCCAGAATTTCAATCTCAAGCTTCAGATATTTCAAACGTTCAACATCTGCCGCAAAAACTTCCGGTGTCAAATAATTTGCCGGTTCATTAACCAAATCGCGCCCATAACGCACGGCATTTGCCAAAGAAGCAAACTCCGCAAAACCCTCGGTCGTTTTTGCGCCAAGCTTTTCACCCTCAAAACAAACTGTTTCCAAAGCCGGATAATCTTCGGCTTTCTTTTGCGTAAAATACTTATCAAAGTAATAATTTCCAAGCTCCAAACCCAAAGCCAACTGATAAGCTGCTTCATCATAATCTAAAGCGCAGCCTTTAATTCCATCACACCAAATTTTTGCCACACGGTTTTTGCGCAACAATTGCGCCAATTTTCCACCACAGTGCAAAAAACCAAGTCTTTGCGGCTTTTCGCCCAAACCGATAACAATCAATTTTGCTTTTTTTGCATAAGTTTCAACACTTTTTCCTCGCTCTCCGGCAAATTTTGCATTTTTTAAAACAGCATGCAACAAAGCCGCCTCTTCTTTGTCCAAAAACTTATCATATGCCGAGTCGCGAAAAGCCTGATTTTCAGATAAAAAAATCACCTTTGCATCACATTTTTGAGCACATTTTCCATTGAAAATCATCTCAAGCATTATTCTTCCCCCTAAAATAGCAACATTTTTGAAGATTATACACAAAAAACAATAACAAAAGCCTAATTTATACTAGTCAAAAGCAAAAAAATATTGTACAATTTGGACAAAATTAAAATTTCATCCAGAAAAAGAGACGAAAATTGGCCAAGAAGCGCATAGAAAAATTAGATGGTGCTTTTCCCGACTTCTTAGATGAAGAACAAACCTCTCTGGACCAAATTTTTGACATCATCTCCCTCTCTTTCCAACCCAAAGCCCCAACTTCAGCGGTACTTTCCAAGGATGACTTGGAGGCAGCAGACAATCTTTATGACAACAAAATTTCAAAAATCTGCGACGACATCCTCTCTCTTGAGCAAAATGCAGCCACTCTAATTCAAGCTGATATTGAAAACCTTTACAAAGGAAGTTTCGTCCGAGATTATGCAAAACGCTTCCAAATAAGCGAAAAAGAAGCTAAAGAGCAGTTACGCCAAGACTTAGCCGAAAAACTCAATGCCTTAGGCATGAACTGCATAGACAAGCGACACTACGCATTACCCCGTGAAATTAAACACATCATCCGCATGGATTTTTATGGCACCATTGATAAGATTGATGAAAAAAATGATGGCAAATCAGCCAAAGAACTATCTGCACTCTACCTCAACCGCAGCCCCCAAAAAACTAAAGATGTCAAACTTCAAGACTATAACTTGGCATCATCACCAATTTGGATGATATATCGGCAGTTCAGAAGTTTTCGGCTTTTGGAAAGAAACCTGCCCAAACTTCTAAAAAATGCCGGCATTACACCTGATGAATTTACTCATCTCAATGCTTATGACATTTCCCAAGTTTTATATAATCATTACATTCACAAAAGCAAGCCCGATGCTGATAAGTCAGAACGGGCAAATTTGTTTTTAGGGGCCAAATATCGTTTTGTTAAAACCTTTATTCGCCACAACAAAGAAGCTTTTAAGCAAATCATGAACTTACGAGGCATAGACCCTAGATACACCGACACTCTTATTAAAAATATGGCGCAATATGGTATAACAACAGGCTTTGATGTTGTTGAAAAGGAATACTCTCCTGAAACACTGGACATCTTAAAAAGACACAAACTCGTTCCGGAAGATACTGAAATTGGTTCTCCGATAAAAGATGCAGAAATCTCAAGAATCAAAGAAGCCGGATTAATCGGACTTATTTTAGCAAGAGACGAAAATGGTAATCCCATAACTGGACCGGAAATAACCATCCATCACAAAATAGCTGTTCAAGACAGTGGTGAAAGAATCAACTTTGCCGAAGTTAACCAGTTCCAAAATCTTTGTATTATCATTGAACCATACCACTTCTTTGCACATTCTCTGGATCGCACAAAGAACATAAATGGAGCCGAATGCTATGTTTCAAGAATTGAAATTGAAAAAAATGTTGCCTTTTACGGAGGTTTCAATAAAATTTTCCAACTAGAACACGACTTTGGAACACCTCATTATAACGAATATGATCATGAAGTGCTAAAACAAATCGCACCGAAAGAAAATACGGATAAGGAGGCCGTTTTCTATTGGGATGAGCAAAAGAAACTCTCTCGCCGCAAAAAATTTCCACGCAAAAAAAAGAAAATATCTCCCAAAGACGACGACGGAAAAGAAAAATTATCACGTAAACAAAAGAAAAAAGAAAACCTTTCTGAGGCCATAGAAAAAGAAAAAAGACCTCATAAGAGCAAATCATCTCAAGCAGAAAAGAAACCCCTGAAAGATACGGCACAATCTTCAAAAACTGAAAAACAAGAAAATAATTCTGCTAAACCACACGTTTTATCTAAACGCATAGAACAGCTTACACGCAAAAAAGATGAATACAACAAAATTCGTGCCGAGCTCATAGAAAAGCGCAAACAATATCTAAGCTTGCGTGCCGCCAAAAAATCTGCCATAAAAACTATTAGTCAATTTGAAGATGATGAAAAATTTGAAAAATTTATTCAATATGCCATAAGGATGCAAAATAAACAAAAATGAATAATATAATCCAACACATCAAACAAATTACAGTCGCACACTTAGCCTCGCCGGTCAACACACAAAAAATTATTCTTTGCCAAAAAGAACTCACCCAAAACGGTAACGCTATGCTTCCTAATGCTTTTCTGGATATTTTACATAGTTTTAACGCTGTTTCTTACGACGGGGCCAGAATTTTCGGCATAAATCCGGAAAGCAAAGTTTTTATGGATATAGTCTTAGCCAACCAAATGAGCCCTCTTGCCGGCAAACAAAATATGGTTCTTCTGGGCTGCGATGAGTTTGACTATCTCGCTTACAATGCCCAAACACAAACATATCAAATCATTGACAAAGAAGACCTTGAAGTGCTAGAAGAATATTCAGAGATTGAACCTGCCATCAAACATATTTTAAAGATTTAAACAATGAATAATATCTATGAGCCCAACGAGCAAAATCTAAACCTTGCCGCCCAAACCATTAAAAATGGCGGTCTGGTAGCTATGCCGACAGAAACCGTTTATGGTCTGGGAGCCAATGTTTATATTGCCTCAGCAGTTGCCAAAATTTTTGAGGCCAAACAACGCCCTTTTTTTGACCCACTGATTTCACATATTGCCGAGATTGATTTTCTAAAAACCTATGCCCAAACAGATGAAAGAATTATCTCTCTAGCACAAAAGTTTTGGCCGGGACCGCTAACCATGGTTTTAAAACGTACAGATAACAACGCCGCCATAGATTTAGCTTGCTCCGGCTTACCAAACATTGCGGTTCGTATGCCTTCACATCCGGTCGCTCTTGACTTGATAAAAAAAAGCGGCGTACCAATTGTTGCCCCTTCAGCCAACAAGTTCAAATCCATTAGTCCGACAACGGCCTTGCATGTTTTTGACAGCTTAGGCAATAAAGTTGACATGATTTTAGACGGTGGTGCTTGCTCTGTCGGTGTTGAATCCACCATTATAGATGTTACCGGTAAAAATATTGTCATCTTGCGCGCCGGCGGAACCTCTAAAGAAGATTTGGAAAAATTCTTAAATGAAAAAGTCTGGCTTTCAGACGGCAACCCCAACAAACCAAGCGCTCCCGGACAATTGCTCAAGCATTATGCTCCGGAACACCCCTTGCGTATCAATGCCGCCACGCGTCAACCCGGAGAATTTTTCATCGGCTTTGGCAAAGTTGCAGACTGCGACTTAAACTTAAGCCCAAACGGAGACTTATGTGAGGCGGCCGCAAATCTCTTTGCTTTTTTAAGAGAAGCAGACAAAGTCAAAGGCTATAAAAGCCTGGCTATGTCCCCCATACCGGAAACAGGTTTAGGCTTAGCTATCAATGACCGCATTCGCCGCGCCTCATATAAGGCTTAATTTACTGGAATAGAATATGCTCAATTTCTCCGAAGATTATCTGCTGGACAAACAAGTTAAAATATTTCAACCGCTAAACGGCTATCGCGCCTCTACGGACGCTGTTATTTTATCTTCGCTTATTGCAGAGCTCAAAAAAGATGCTTCTGTTTTAGATGTCGGCTCCGGAACAGGAGCAATTTCCTTATGCTTGGCTGAAAGATTTAAGAATATCCGCCCGCAAATTACTGGACTTGAACTTCAACCTGAACTGGTAGGTTTCTCAAATCAAAGTGCCCAAGCAAACGGATTCGCAGATTTTCTCTCTTTCCTTCAAGCAGATATATCTGATAAAAAAACTTGTCCAAAACCCTGCTCTTTTTCTCATGTCATCACCAACCCGCCTTATTCGGAACATGATATGCCCTCTCCCAACGCCAGCAAAGCCTTTGCGCACAATGGCAAAAGTTTCAAGCTTTCGGAATGGATAGCCTTTTGTATCAAGATGCTCCGCCCGCAAGGTTATTTTTATATGATAAACAGAGCTGAAGCCCTACCCGAAATTTTGGCTTGTCTGTATGGCAAATTAGGCGAAATAAACATATTTCCGCTTTATTCCAAACCCAAGCAAAAAGCCAAAAGAGTAATCATCAGTGCAAGAAAAGACTCAAAAGCTCCGGCCATCATCCATCAGGGTCTAATCATTCATAACGCTGATGGCACATACAACCAAACAGCACACAAAATTCTCCGGTCCGGACAGTCTTTAAAAGAAGCTTTGCAAAATTAAGCTCCAAAAATAACCACCTGTTTTCCGCCATCATGCTGAGCCTTTTGGATAGCAAGAATGGCTTGCTCAATCAGCTTCTTAGCCGAAGCTGCCGGATCTGGGAAAATACTAACCCCGACAGAAGTCTCTAAACGATGCTCGGCAAAATTATCTGCAATAGGCTCATCCAAAGCAGCCTTAACGCGCTTAATCTCTACATCCAAATTTTCCAAATTATCAACATTGGTAATTAGTATCCAAAATTGATATTTTAGACCGGTAGCTACCGTGAATGTTTTTTTCAGGCTTAAAACCAATCTTTCGGCAATCTTGCGCAAAATAAAATCATCAATACCCAAACTCTTAAAAGACTTCAAGTTATCAATACTTACACCGATTAGAGCAATCATATTTTTCTTTTGACGTATATCTTTATAATTCTCGGCATTCACAGCCATTTGTACACGATCTTCCAACAAATAAAAATTCGGTAAACCGGTCAAATCATCATACAAACCCGAAACCAAATTAATTTTGGTAATAATCTTGCTCCCGATAAGAATAAACGTAAAATGTTGATTATCAGGCAAATAAACAGCATCAAAATTCATTCGCTGTACTTTATTATCTGCCAACTTCAGCCGCACCATCAGACTTTTGTCATTGGTTAACATTTCGCCAATATTCTCAGCCAACAAATTCCAGTCTTCCTTAACCACAAATTTCAGAAAATTCTTTTTCAAAACATCATCTTCCCCGGACACTCCGAGAATTTTTAAGAAAGTCTTGTTGGCATACTCAATTTTATCGTCTCTGACAATAACAAACGACCGTTCTGAATTTTTAAATACCTTATTGATAATATCTTTAAGATGAACATCTGCATCTTCAATAAAGTCCTGAACGACAAAATCGTCCATTTCTTGTTTTTCTGGCTTAGAAGTTTGTTTAATAGTATTAAACTTCGGCGTTTCGCCCAAACTCTCCAACAAATCCAAATCCACATTCAACTTTTTAGCCGAACTCAATATGCTCAAATCAGTTTTTGGCTTAGAACTTTTATCTCCTATACCTTCCAAAAAATTAATTGTATCGGTATCAAAAACCAAATTATGATTAGCATCACTCATAGCAAACTTCCACATAACATTCAATTTTCGTTATCTTAAAATGATTATTTCCAAAAAACAATCAAATATTTGCTCTTTGTTAACTTTAATTTGCTAGCATAAATCAAGTTGAATTAAATAAATACGGATATCCGAACATGGCAGAAGCAGAAAATGAAGTAACGGAAGAAGCTCTGATCCAACCCGAAACAGAAAGTAACGGTGAGATTGGGGCTAACAAATTTTTAGTCAAAGAAAGATTTGAGATAGACTATTCTCAACCACTTCCATGGCTTGATTGTAATGGAGCCAAAGCTTATCGTGTGATTGACCGCATAGACACCAAACGCGGCCTTTTTGCTCTGCTTTGCAGCAACAAAACCTGCCCTCGCTCTACCATTTTACCCTACATTAAATCTCTTGAATGCCGAAGCCTGATGAAACTCGTAGAGTTTGGTATTGTAACCTGGTTGCCGGAAAAATCGCGAAACCTTGCGCTTATCTATAAAATCCCTTATGGCAAAGTTTTTGAAGGAGGCAAAACCACATTAGATATTCGCAATTCAGAAAAATTTAAAAGCACGCTCATTAGCCTGCTTTCAGCTATTGAAGCTCTTAAAAATTATAACATAACCCACCGAGCCATCCGTGCCGACAATCTTTACTATGCCAATGCCGATAAAACCGAGATTATGATTGGCGATTGCTGCGCATCTTTCCCCGGTTTTCATCAGCCTTCAGCATACGAAACCATTGAAAACATGCTTTCCATTCCGGAAGGACGTGGCAATGGCAACGAAAAAAATGATATCTACGCCATAGGCGCTGTGATGATGGCTCTTTATCTCGGACACGAACTTGGCTCTGAGCTAAGCACACCGGAGCTTTTGCGCATAAAATTAAAAAAAGGAAGTTACCAGGCTTTATTAGCTGATGATCATATTCCTAACCAAATTTCCCCAATTTTGCGCAACTTATTAAATGATAACACGGAAAATCGCCTTAACTATCTTCAAGCCTATAACCTGCTGGATGGTAAATCAGGAAGCTACAATAGCTCTTCTTTAGGCGACCGCCCCAAAAGAACCATCTCCTTCAACGGTGAAAAATTTTATAATGCCAGAGATTTTGCCATCGCCGTAAGCAACACACCTGAAGATGCATATGAACTGGTAAAATCAGGAAAATTATTAGATTGGATAAAAAACGGCTTAGAAGATGAAAAACTTGCAGGGAAAATAGAAAAATTATTAGCAGCTTCTCCCGAAGGAACAACATCGCTTGATGTCATAATGTCAAAAATTTGCATTTTGCTCGCGCCAGACCTTCCTGTTAAATTCAACAACCTATGCTTATTTCCGGATGGAACACCCAAAGCCATATTTTATGCTCTGAGAAATAATACTGAAACCAAAATATTCCATGAATTATTTTCAGCCGAACTCATCAAACTCTGGTATCAAGAGCAAGAACATATGCGCTCACCGGCCAATGCTGCAGAATTTCGTATTTATATAAATCGTCAGGATATTGGTTATGGCTTAGAACGCATAATGTATGATTTTGATGATGATATTCCGTGTGTCAGTCCTCTGTTGGGAGATGAGTTTGTTAACTCTCCGACCAGAATTTTACGCGCTTTAGATAATACTTATGCACGCCAAATCGTCAAATCTATGCCTTATGACCGCAACATCATTGCTTACTTGCGTTGCAAAATGGGCAAAAAAATTGATGGTATTTTAACAGATTTGGCAACCAACAAAGACTATCTCCAAGCCAGCGCAATTTTAAGGCTATATACATCAATGCAAAACAAATTCGGTCCGGCACAACTTCCTCATTTATCCCAATGGTTGGCAAGTTCATCCGTCGCCATAATCAAGAGCTTTCACAACCTTAAATATCAAAAATTTTTAGAAAGAGAGCTGCTTAAAATCAACAAAAACGGCAAACTTCACGAACTTTGTGATATCTTAGAAGATGAAGAAGCTCGTAATAAAGATAAAGCAAATTATACTAAAGCCGTCAGTGACATAAACTTTTTACTGGCCGAAAAAAACAAACTCATCAATAACAGTTCCAAGCTGGATGATGACGCACGCAATCTCGCCATTCGCTTTACCTCTATCCTCGCCGTAATGGTTATGCTCGCATCATTTTTATTCAACCTGATTATGTGGGTACTGCAATGAAAAAAGAAAACAACAAAAAACCGTTATTCAACCTAAAAAAATCCTATAACAAACTGTCTGTTGCTCAAAAGATGCTACTGTTCATAGGTCTGATGTTCATTGTCATCAGCACACTACCTGCTGTAATGGTATTATTGATTGGTTTATTGCCGACTTTTACCATTTTAATAACCGATCCCAAAAACACAGACAAACTCGTTATTGTCGGTAGTTTTAATCTAGCTGGTGTATTTATCTACCTTATGAGCATTATTAACAGTTTTACCATACACAATGCATTTTTCATTGTTGGAAACATTTTTAACCTAATTATCATGCTTGGCTCTGCTGGCCTGGGACTTGTTGCTTATTATGAAATCCCTAACCTATTCATTTTTACTTCCAAAGCCTCTGCACAAAAACGCCTCAAAAGCATAGATGCAAAACTTGCTCATCTGGCTGAAGATTGGGGAACAGATTTAATTGACCGTCAAAAGGACTAAAAAAAACTCCCTAATGGGAGTTTTTTTTACAACGCAATCGCCTTTCTGATTTTCTTAATAGAATTAAGTTCAATCTGCCGCACACGCTCTTTAGAAATACAATAAGCTTTGCTCAAATCATCAAGTGTAACTGCTTTCTCAGCCAAGCGCCTCTTAAACAAAATGTCTTTTTCTCTTTGATTAAGACACCCCAGAGCACTTTGAAACAACTTTCGGCGATAACGCATTGTTTCACTGTAGGCTAACACATCTTCCTGATTAGGTTTGGAATCTGAGATAAAATCAATCCATTCGGTCGTGTGTTCCGAAGAATTATCCAAAACAGAGTTAAGAGAACCGTCATGTGATCCTAAACGCATATTCATATCCGTAACATCTTGCACCGACACATCCAAAGAAGATGCAATATTTCCAAGAACCTCCTGAGATAAATCTCTATCATCAATCAAATTAAGTTTATTTTTAATTTTTCGCAAATTGAAAAAGAGCTTTTTCTGCGCCGCTGTTGTTCCAATTTTAACCAAAGACCACGAGCTTAAGATATATTTTTGAACAGAAGCCTTAATCCACCATAAAGCATAGGTTGAAAACCGAAAACCCTTATTAGGATCAAACTTATCTACGGCATATAATAAGCCAATATTTCCCTCCGAAATCATCTCACCGACAGGCAAACCATAGCCTCTGTATTTTGAAACAACTTTAACGACCAATCTAAGATGTGAAGTAATTAACTTATAAGCAATCTTTTCATCTTTTGTTTCCTTGTATTTTGTAGCCAGCTGATATTCTTCATCTTGCTCCAAAATCGGAAATTTTCTGATACTTTGTAAATATCTTGCCAAATTAAATTCTGGTGAAAAGTCAAGTCCATTGAGAGCGAAAGCGCTGTCCATAAGGTTTCTCCTCTTCCGATGTTGACTTTTCAACGTTAAATAAGAGAAAACTAAATTACAACCTATTCTTTAGTTTAATAGCTCTTTACACCCCTGCCGAGCGTAGCTTGTCTAAAAGCGATTGCATATCTTCCGGAAGTTCTGAAAAGAACTGTAATTTCCTTCCATTTCTGGGATGAACAAAGCCAAGAGAAGCCGCATGCAAAGCTTGTCTCGGAAAATCATTTACAAAAGAGAGCACTTCGGCATTCAACCCTTTAATGGAAGTTTTTTTGCTTTTAACATAGAGCTGATCACCCACCAAATTACATCCTATTGAAGCCATATGAACCCTAATCTGATGCGTTCTTCCCGTCTCCAAATTGCACTGAACCAGCGCAGCGGCACCATTAAAGTTTTCTAGTGTTTTATAATTAGTCGCTGCAAATTTTCCACCATTTTCAACCACTGCCATTTTTTTGCGGTCAAATCTGCTACGTCCGATATTTGCCTCAATCCGACCATTCAGCGGATTGGGCAAACCATAAACAACCGCATAATACGTTCGCTCAATGGAATGTTCAAAAAACTGTGCACAAAGTCCTTGATGAGCCAAATCATTTTTAGCCACAACCAACAAACCACTGGTATCTTTATCAATCCGATGAACAATTCCCGGACGTTTAACACCGCCAATGCCTGATAAATTATCCCGACAATGATATAAGAGCGCATTAACCAAAGTTCCGCAATACGCCCCAGGTGCTGGATGCACGGTCATACCTGCCGGCTTATTAACCACCAACAAATCATCATCTTCAAAAACTATATCTAGCGGAATATTCTCTGGCACAGGCTCAGCATCTTTCGCTTCCGGCACAAAGACCTGATAAACATCGTCTACACGTACCTTAAACGAATTATCGGCAATCGTATTTTCATCACAAGTAACATTTCCGGCCACAATTAAGCGTTGCGCCTGAGAACGAGAAACATTAGGCAAAACTCTCGCCAAAAACTTATCTAAGCGTTCACCTTTATCTGTTTCGCACACAGCCGGCGTATAAAAAATATTATCGGAAGTATCATTCATATTTGCACGAACAAAAAATTTACGATATAGTTACCAATGCATGCTAACATAAACAAAATAAGAAAATTTGGCAAGGACAGATTCGGATGGATAAACTAAAACTAGTCAAAACGATTGTATTTATACTAACTTTTCTGCTTGTTTTCGGAAGCCTGATGCTTATCGGTACCATTTTTAAAAAGAGCAAAACTCAGCCTCATCTGCCTGAAGAAATCAACTTGCAAGAACCTGCTGGCAGCCGCATATCAAACATACAAACTAAGGACAATCTTCTTTATCTAACCATCAGCGATGGTGGGCTTGCTGACAGAATAATCATTTTTGATACAACAACAGGACAAAAAATTTCCACCATTTATCTAAATCAGAGGGAACAATGAGCGACACTACCATTGAAAATGCCGAAGATGATGCTTTGCTTCAAACTAAAAGCTATGAAGAAGAAATTGCCGAAGATGATGAGTTTGAGCGATTGCTTAACCAATTCATCAACTCCGAGTTGGAAGGCATAGATACCGGAATAGAGGAACCATCAGCCCAACCGGAACAATCAACCACTTCGGTTACTCCTGCACCTCAGGCTCAAACTTCTACACCTAAGAACAAAGGTCCGGAACTGGATACAAACGAAAAAGCTTTATTTGATGCCTACAAAAACTTTTCAAACTCCATCCTCATGATGGCAAGTATGAATGAGCTTCCCACTCCCGATTTTCGGCTTGATACATCATTACTTATTCCTCATTACAAATATAAAACAGGCTCACTGATTGCTTCAGAAGCTATCAGTGGATGGGAAATTATGCTCCAACTTCATCCGGAAGAACTTCAAGGCCTAAGCCCTGATGCTTCGGACGAAGAATTATTAGATTTTGCCGAACGCTGCGAAGATGAACTTTTACAACTGGCTATTATTTCCTATGTTGAAATTTTAATAGAAATGGAAGGCTGTGAACTAGCAATTGAAGAGCGCCGCCTCAAAGCCCAACGCCGCAAGATAGAAAAAGAGATTTATGAAGAACACCAACGCCGATTAGAACGCAAACAACGTTATATTGAGGCTATTAGGAAAAAAGATTTTCCGATTGATGCCGAACGCTTGGTAACCAACTATTTCCGCACAGCGCAAAAAGACCCCGATGGCGCCTATCAGGTTCTGATAAACAATCCGGCTGTTTATGCTCCGATAGATAATTCTCGTATCAAACCTCGCTTTTTTGGCTTAATAAAACCCACCCCACAAGACGGCATCAGAGTAAACCGTGAAATCGGAGATTTTTTGAAGAAGCTAAAAGTTTAGCGAAAATATAAAAAATATAGACAAAAAAGATTTTTAATGCTAGAATATAGATTAAATAAAGACTGACAGGACAAAAACAATGGCTGACAATCAACACTCTACTCAAACAACACAGACCCAACAATCTCGCTCGGAAGCACAACCTCGTCCGGAAGCACAGCCTCGTCCGGAAGCACAGCCTCGTCCGGAAGCGCAGTCTCGTCCGGAAGCGCAGTCTCGTCCAGAAGCAGAGGCCACAGCCACATTTAATGAAGCAGATTCGTCCAGTCAGCAAAATGCTGATGAAAATACAGCCACTTTCAATGAAACTGAACGTTCAGAAAATACTGCCACAATTGGAGAAAATGTTTCTTTTGATACTTTATCCGTCAGCGAACAGCAGGATTACCTCAACATTTTGGAAGAAAAAAATAAACAGGGCCTCCTTTCAGTCAGCGAAAAAGCTATCTTAGATAAAAATAATGAAGATAAGAAAAAGACCAAAGATGATAAAAAAATTGGTGATTTTGGAGCCAAAGACGGCGATGAAAACCAAGATCCAGATAAAGAAAAGAAAGGTCCTTTCAAAGAAAAAGATGTCATTAAATATATGTATGAAGACTGGCTTTTGGAAGGAGCCAACTGGCTTTGGTGCAAAACCGCCACCAAATTGGATAAAGGAGCTTATTGGGCTCAGCAAAAAATTCTGGACCGTCTGGCCGAACGGCGTCTGGAAAAAAACAAAACTTATGATACTGAAACTCGCCATGAACAAATAGCTAAACGCGCCATATCCTCTGGTCAAACTAATATGGATGCTGTTCAAAAACACGAAGATGCTCAGCTCCAAAACCTTAGACTTCTCAAAGAAGGAAAATACGATAAAGCTAATGTTTCAGACACGACCAAAGTTCTGCTACAAAACATGAGCGACAAAGAAAAAGAACAATTTTTTAAGATTTCCGAACAAGGTATCAAAAATTTTTACAATAACATACGAATGGCCGAGCAGTTCGCCTCAAATTACGCGCAAGCAGGTATGACCCTTGACTTAGCACAAAACAAAGACTTTTATCAAGGCAAGAACCTAAATGAAGAATTTGAAAAACAAAAAGCCCATGCCATGCAACTTTTTGCCAGAAGGATGGACGAAGCCGTCAAACGCGGCGAAGATCCGATGAAAGTTGCCGCAAAGCTCTTTAATATGTCTAAAGATGCGCTTGATGCTTCATACAAGACCATAGAAAAACGCAAATTTTCAGAAGCAGACAAGAAACCAAATAAAGATAAAACTATTCTTAAAAATGGTAACTTAGTTACATACATCAGCAAAATGAGCGATGAGCTCAAAACCGTAGCAACGCCGGAAAAAGGACAAAAGCGCGGTATGTATGAAGCTGCAGTTGAAGATATGAACTTTGACAAAGGAGCCAACCTAACTCAAGAGCAGCTTAACCAATCATTTGCAGCTTACCTCGTAAAGAAAGACCAAAATGATCAACACAGAAACCAGGTTCAAACACGCTTTGGGGACCGCATTGCTTTACTCAAACAAAAATTTGGTTTCTCAACAGAAAATATTGACGAATTCACTCAAATCTACAATCGAACACAAGACCAAGTACGAACAGCTGAGCGCCACCAACGTATAGCCGATACTTTATCTGGTCCAGATTCAATAGGCCGCCAGATGATGGGAGGCGACGGTAGATGATAAAAAAAATCTTCAAGTTTCTCAAGGCTCTGGTTGTCGGTTCAATTTGGACTGTTATTTTTGTTTATATTGCCGAAAATATTATGATTTATTTATGGAACTTTGATATCCTAAATACGCGCGATTGGCAAATCATTAATACTTTTTGGGAAAGCGGTGGCAAAATAAAAGCCGGAAAAGACTACATTTTCATCATAATGCTCTTGGCTCTCATTCCCTTGTGGTTTTGGGGCTGGAAATATTTTTATCATGTAGACTTCATAAAAATTTTATTATTCCCAATAACTTGGTATAATAACCGTATGATAAAAAAATACGGAGAAAGCACAAAACGTATTGTTCTCAAAAATATGGGCACCACCAAAACCAAGCCCAATATGGAAGAAATTATTGAAAAAAGACTGAAAGAAAGCGCTAAACCTCGTGAGAAAGAAACCGGAAAAATCCGCCAATCCATCCACGACAAAATATCAGCTTCCGAACAGAAATAAACAATAACACTAAACACTTTTTAACCAATTACGGAGTAATATTTGTAATATACGGAATAATCTGCCTAAAAACAGACAAAAACTGGAGAAAAACTTGAAACCCTTACTCATCTTAACAAGAATCATTTTTGTCGGATGCTTCTGGAGTATCTTCTTTTTGGAAGGTATAAGGGTTATTATGCTCCGCAACTGGCGTTTTGACATTTTCAACAACGATCATTGGCTCTATGCCTGGAACAAATGGAATGAAGGCTGGGTCATTGATGACCCTAAAGAATGGGCTTTTGTTTTAATCATACTAACTTTTATCCCCCTGTGGCTCACGGGGTGGGCCGCTCTGAGCCTAATTCCCTGGGGAAAAATTTTCTTAAACATCATCATGTTTCCCATAAAAGCTTTCCGCAGCCTATTCTACAAACCGGTTAAAATCATTGCGAAAAGCGCCGGAGCTCCGGTTGTTAAGAAGAAAAAATCTTATAAAGAGATTCGCCCACGTGGCACACGTGCACCGATTACGGATTATAATGACCCTATACGCCCGAGCGTCTTAAGCAATGCAGCCAAACCACTTGCCCCTGCAAAACCGGCTCCAATCAAGAAGGAAGAAAGCCCAGCTCCGGCAACCTTTGAACACAACTTATTTAAGTTTGATGATGATGCCGACGACGATTTTGATTTTGACTTTGATTCTTTTGAGAAAAAGTTCAATGATGAAAAACCGGAGGAAACACAAAAAAATGAGGCTGAAGAAAAACCAGCTGACAACACAAAAACATCCTCCAATAAAAACAAAAATCGCGATAACAACCGGGATAAGAAAAATTCTTCAACTAAAAACAATCCAACTCAGTCCACACAACCGCGTTCCGTTGGAAATTCAAGTCTTGATGTCTTAAAACAAAAAGGCTATGAAGTCATCACTACCGCCACAATCAAAAACAGCGTCATTGATTTTATCGGTGTTTCAGACAAACAAATCATTCTCTGCCTACTTGATAAAGAACCCGGAGATTGGCTTGCTGACGAAGAGCGCTTTAACGATGAAGAACCATTATGGTTCTCAGAGAGCAGCCACCGCATCTCACCAGTCAGAAAAGTAGACATTGCTCGTAAAGTATTGGCTGACAAGCTATCAGAATCTGATATGAATTTTGATATTAAAGCTTTTGTTGTTGTCCAAATCGGCAATATCATTAATGCTGAAGATATGTTTGAAACATGGGATGATTTGAATATCTCTGTTACCAGAATTGACAGAGGCACTCCAAAAGAATTAAAGTTGTTCTCAAAGACCTTAGAAGAGGCATCTGGGCACATAGAAAAAGACAAATTTGAAAAAATAAAGAAACTCATTCGTAGCATCGCATAACAACTAAAAAACAGGTGTAAGAAAAGAAAATGGCATTGCAAAAAAGAGGAGAAGAATGGGAAGAATATGATCATGCCGTCCAATGGATGGTCATGACCGTCGTCATTACCCTTATTGTAACAATCGCCTTGGCAATCATCTCCATGCCTTTGGGCTACCTCATTGGTTCAGGAATCTCCAAAGATTCTCTAAACGATGTTGGAAAATTTATCTCCACGGTTTTTGATAATCCGTCCTATTTGTTTTCGCGCTACTGGAACTGGTTTCGTCAACTTTCAGCCTATCGCGGAAGTTTTTCCGTAAGTCTGTGGCTTCCGATTCTTCCTATAATAACCCTTCCCTTTGGCTTAATTATCGGCGCTGCCACCAACCCATATCGTTTTCAGTCAAACATCCATGGTTCAGCCCGCATTGCTGAATATAAGGATATTAAGAAGATGGGGTTATTTGACGGCTTCTGTATGGTAGTAGGCAAATATAAAGGCCGCCTGCTTATGTTAAAAGAAACCTTATCCACCCTGTGTTGCGCACCTCCGGGAACAGGTAAAACCGTCGGTGTCGTTATCCCGACAATTTTTAACTCCCATGGTTTAAGTATTGTCGTTAACGACCCCAAACCGGAATTGTGCTATTCAACAACCGGAGCAAGAGCCAAAGACGGACCTGTTTTCGTCATCAACTGGGGTGCAGAAGATAACCCGGCTGAAGGTGTTTATTACCCCAGCTGGAATCCATTATCACCAAACGCTTTGCCGGCGCCGGGACCGGACCGCGATATGTATGTTGACTCTATGTGCAACATTCTGGTTGAAGACCCCAAAGGCGGCGCAGACCCACACTGGTCCAAAACAGGTCGTGCGGCGCTAACCGGTTTCATTCACTTTATTGCTTCCAAATGCGAACGCGCTCGCGCCAATGATTACTTCATCGGTCGCATTTATGAAGGCAAATTGGATGAAGAAGATAAACGTGTCTTGGAAGGTTATTATCTGGATATGCGCGACCCAATGTCCGCCCGCGCCATCCAAAATCTTAGAAATGATAACATCACCATAGACAATTATCTACCTATTGGCACATGGCAATTATTGCCGGAAAAATGGATAGGCCACGAATCTTGTCTGGCTATGATTTTGGAATGGATTACCGAAGCCCAAATCAAACAAGCACAAGACATCAAACGCCGCATTGAAGAAGGCGACCAAATGGCTGCCATGTCAGACCCCATGCGTACGATGCTTGAAGAAGCTGTTGATGAGGCCAGACGTTTTGGCTATTCTCCACGTTGTATTACAGAATTAAGCCAACTTTCCTCCATGCCGGATAAAGAGCGCGGTTCCGTATTGTCAACGGGTTTTGCAGGTATCGGCATTTTCAAGAACTCGGCCGTTGTTTCGCGTACCAGCTTTTCAGACTTGCAATTTAAAGACTTACGCGGCATGAAAGATCCAATTACGGGCGAATGGAAACCAATTTCGGTTTATCTGTCTGTTAACCAGGTTGATGCACGCGCTTTGGGCGTTATTTCAGGAACCTTCATTGAGCTGATGTCCTCTTACCTGATTGCCAACCCGCCGAAGTTTGTCAATAAGACAGACGGGCAAATGGGTCCCTTCCCTTGCTTGTTTGTGCTGGACGAGTTCCCGCAAATGCCGAAGCTGAAGGCTATTATTGATGGTCCGGCGGTCGGACGTGGTCAAAAAGTTTCATATTTGCTGATTGGACAAGACTTAGGCCAAATTTCCGGTAAATATGGTAAGGATGACTTGGAAACAGTTATTTCAACAACCGCATGCAAAATCATCTTATCACAAAACAACGAACAAACAGCTCAGCGTTTCTCAAAGATGATAGGTAACAAAACGGTTCAAACCACGTCTTATTCCAAAAACGAAGGAGCATTAGGTAAAAGTGCTAACCCCTTTGCCAAAAACGTTTCTTACCAACTTCAGGGCACATCGGTTATCAGCACCACTCAGCTTTTGAGTTTGCCTATGCTTAAACAAGTCGTTTTGATGCAAGGTTTCATTGACCGCCCGATTATGGCGGATTCTCCACGTTGGTATCTTGATTCTACCATGAAAAAACTAGCAGCACTTCCTCCTTCTCCTTATGTACCGGATTGGATTGTTGCTCAGCGCGAAGACATCAATGAAGATATGTTAGCCAAACTTGGCATTGATTATGACCCTGAAGCTGACGACGGAGATGACGAGTTTGACGAGGAATATGAAGATACAACAACCAACCAGCAATAAGGCAAAATAAAGCGATGTGGGAATGGTCCAACCGGCAAAAGAACAATTCTCCAACACCGGAGAAAACCCAAAAAAACTCCGCATCGCTTCTTGCCGCCTACAATGATTTGATTGGCAATAGTTATGCCTCATATCATAGTCGTATCAAAAATATCCAAATTGCCGATAACCCCGATAACGAAACAATCACCTCCCCGGAAGCTGAAGAAGTCTTTGCTCTGGTTCAAAGCAAAATCCGCGAATATAATCTTCCCGCATGCACCAAAATTATTGAGAAAGAATATATGCCTCAATCATGGCAAGAAATGAACCGCGCTTTTGACCGCTACCACAACCTACGTGCACGTTTTTTCAAGCTTTTAGGTTATTCAGAACAAGAAAAATGCCTACAAGCCGGACTAACGGATGAAGACTTAGACTGCCTAAGAAATGGTTTTGCTCCTGAAAATTTTAACATACACCTGAAAATTCCGGCAGATTTTGGAGGACAGGCTGAGTTTGAAAATTTCAGCCTAATCAAAACCCATCCTTATCATGATAGCATTCACAGAATTATAGACATGCAAATTGAAAACAACTTTTTAAGGGTTTACAAAAAAATTTATCTCCCTTGGTTTGAAGGAAAATTTTATCATGATTAGCCGCTACCTAAATTACTTTCGCCAAGCAACGGGTTGTGTTTTTTTTGAGCCCGCGGTTGAAAGCAATTTATCCAAAATAAATCACGAATTAACCACACGCAATTTTGCCCCAATTCCGGAAGAATATCGTAATTTTCTAAAACTAACGGACGGCCTCATCTTCAACGGAATAGAGTTCTATGGCTCCATTCCGCATTATAGAGAACTCAAAGAATACACTTTTCCCAACCTCATCACCGCCAACGAATATTACTTAAGCTACGACTATTTCATTCGTAAACTTGTCATTGGCCGAATTTCGGAAAACTTACTGCTCTACAACGAAAACGAAAAAGTTTATACAATTGCCGACAGAATAAACCTTCGTCCGATTTTGGAATGCGAAAGTTTTGTTGCCTTCTTAAAGATTTTTTATGACCACGCACTTCCGCCGAATGAGCGCTGACACATTGACAAGCCCCCTCAAATCTTATATATCTGAGCAATAGTTAAACTTATTTTTTTTGAAAAGAAACACAATGTCTGACACAAATTCACTCCATGACCACGGCGAAAACATTGCCCCCTTGTTGGAAAAAATGCCGAATGAAGATGCTTTTTACAAAGCCTCAGACATCTTTCAACAACTCTGCGACCCAACACGTTTGCGGATTTTGTGGTTGTTGGCTCATTGTGAAGCTTGCGTCCAAAATGTTGCAATCGCCGTTGGCATGAGTACATCGGCCGTCTCACACCATCTGCGCATTTTGCGCCAAACAGGACTGATAACCAACCGCCGTTCAGGAAAAGAAGTTTATTATAAATTGGCTGAAACCCAAACAGCCAAACTCATCCACAAAATGATAGATGATGTTTTTGAGATGAACTGTCCCCAAAACAAATTATAACTTTACTTGGCTTTGAGTGCGCGCATAGCATTCAAAATAGCAATGACCGAAACGCCGACATCGGCAAACACGGCATCCCACATCGTGGCAATACCCTCTGCGCCCATAACCAAAACCAAGAGCTTAACCCCTAAAGCAAAAACAATATTTTGGCGTACAATTTTTAAAGTTTTCTTTGAGATTCTGATAGCCTGCGCAATTTTTGAAGGCTCATCATTCATAATCACCACATCAGCAGCTTCTACCGCAGCATCTGAGCCTACCCCGCCCATGGCAATACCAATATCCGAAAGAGCCAAAACCGGAGCATCATTAATTCCGTCTCCCGTAAAGACCAATTTTCCATCCGATGATTTTTCACCCATCAAAACTTCAACTTTTTCAACCTTTTGAGCCGGCAGCAAATTCGCAAAAAACTTATCAAGACCAAGTTTTTCAGCCACATTTTGAGCCACGGCAACATTATCTCCGGTCAGCATTACTGTTTCTTTTATCCCCGCTTTTTTCAAAGCTGCAATGGCGGAGATAGCATCTTCCTTTATCTCATCGGCAATAAGAATATAACCTTTATATACGCCATTTTCTGCCACATAAACCACCGTGCCGACCTCTTTTGCTTCCTCAAAATCAATCTTAAACTCATCCATCAAACGCTTATTTCCGAGCAAAACTTCCGCACCGTTAACAATGGCTTTTGTGCCTCTTCCGGCAAGTTCTTCATAAGATGAGATTTTTTCAAAATCAGGCTCTTTGCCATAGGATTTCCGAATAGATAAAGATACCGGATGCGTAGATCCAAATCCGGCATAAGCAGCCAACTCAAGCAATTTATGCTCCGAAATTCCCTTTGGTACAACCTTGCAAACCTCAAAGCTTCCCTTGGTTAAGGTTCCCGTCTTATCAAAGACCACAATCTCTGTTTCCGACAAAGCTTCCAAATAGTTGCTGCCTTTAACCAAAATGCCTTGGCGAGAAGCCGCGCCGATTCCGCCAAAGAAACCCAAAGGCACCGAAATAACCAAGGCACAAGGACAAGAGATAACCAAAAATGTCAAAGCCCGATAAAACCAATCTCCCCACAAAGCCTCTTTTAACAATAATGGCGGAAAAACAGCAATAACAACGGCTAAAAGCACCACAATCGGCGTATAATAACGTGCAAAACGTGTAATAAAATTCTCTACCACGGCTTTTTTAGAGCTTGCGTTTTCTACCAAATCCAAAATCTTGGCAACGGTAGATTGTGCATAGATTCGGCTGACTCTAACCTTAAGTCTGCCATTCAGATTAATACATCCGCTGATAATTTCATCACCGACAGCAGCTTCTCTCGGCACCGATTCTCCCGTAATGGCAGAAGTATCTATTAAAGAATATCCTTCAATAATTTGACCATCTAAGGGTATCTTCTCACCTGCATTAACAACAATTACATCATCAACTTTAACCTCTTCCGGACTAACCTTAACAATCTTTCCTTCTTGCTCAATATTAGCATAATCCGGACGAATATCCATCAAAGCGGCAATAGATTTGCGAGATTTTGCCACCGCATAAGATTGGAATAATTCACCAACCTGATAAAACAACATCACCGCCACACCTTCGGAATATTCGCCTATGACAAAAGCCCCTATTGTGGCCAAAGACATCAAAAAGTTTTCATCAAAAACTTGCCCATGCCCAATATTTTTAACAGCTTTGAGCAAAATCGGCAATCCAACGATTATATAAGCTGCAACAAGACACAACAGCCGAAAAACTTTCTCCTCCGCCGAAAAGAAAAACGCGCCGAAAAACAAAATTGCCGCAACAATAATTTTATAAAGAAGTTTTTGCTGTTTTTTCATCTAAATAAGCCCTATCTTACAAGTGTTACATCATCATCAACTTTGGCTATCAACTTTTCAGCCTCATCCAAAATCTCTTCAAAACGAGCTTCTTCGGCTTCCAAAACCAACTTTCCGGTCATAAAAGAAACCGTTGCCGAAATAACACCTTCAATCTGCTGAACGGCATTTTCAATTTTAGCTGCACAATTGGCACAGTCCAAATCTTGTAAAATAAAAGTCTTTTTCATTATCGCCTCACAAAACATTCAAACAGTCATTTAATTGTTTATATGTTTATGCTAACATATGTATTTTTTATTGTCAACAAAGCAAAAGTAAGTTCGCACAAAAAAAAGCACCCTGAAACAGAGTGCTTTTTTTTTAACTGGGGCGAACTTTGCCGGAGGCAAGAAAACAATCCTGTGAATTGTTTTCTGCCGACGGAGACGGAAATGTTATGGCGGCGCACAAGCGACAGC
>CALXYB010000012.1 GCA_944392835.1 uncultured Alphaproteobacteria bacterium
ACAAGCGACAGCGCCGTGGGCCAGCATTAAATTTCCGGTGCCCGAAGCGCAGTTGTTGAGCCAACGGCGAAACCTACGGAGCAAGAATAGTCCCATGCACTTTTGCTTCTTGCAAGCAAAAGTGAGTTCGCACAAAAAAAGCACTATGAAAAAAACCTTCTGAAAACAAAAAAAGCACCCTGAAAAACAGAGTGCTTTTTTAACTGGGGCGAACTATGGGACTCGAACCCACGACAACCGGTACCACAAACCGGGGCTCTACCAACTGAGCTAAGTTCGCCATCAGACTTATGCGTTTTTACAAACAATCTTAATGAAAGTCAAGACAAAAAGCATAAAAAATTTCTTATATTTATAAAAATCACTTTTCAAAAATTAACAATTTATTTTCTTTTTAGCGCTAACCTAGGTTTAAACAACTCCAGAAAAAGAGATAAAAGAAGCAATGAAAAGAAGTCTTAACAGACATTTGGCACGCATTTTCAGCGGTTGCCTTTTGGTTTTGGGTTTAATGGTTAATTTTTCAACCCCAGCTAAAGCATCAATTTCATCCATTACGATTGATGCCGAAACCGGCGAGGTTTTATCCTCTTCGGGTGCTGATATTTTGCGTTATCCGGCTTCTTTAACCAAGGTTATGACATTATACATAACCTTTGATGCTCTGGAGAAAGGCCTTATCAAGCTGGATGACGAATTACCCGTTTCAAGAACGGCCGCCAACCGTTCTCCCTCAAAACTTGGTTTGCGCCCTGGTTCAACAATTGATGTCAAGACTTGCATTATGGCACTCATTGTCAAGTCAGCCAACGACTGCGCCACAGTTTTAGCTGAAGGTTTAGGCTATAGTGAAGAAAATTTTGCCAAGACCATGACCCGGGTCTCCAGAGAACTGGGAATGAAGAACACCACCTTCAAAAACGCTTCCGGCTTACCCAATCGTCAACAAAAGACCACTGCCAGAGATATGGCCTTGCTCGCCGCCGCTATGTATCACCATTTTCCCCAATATTACAAATGGTTTTCAGAGACCAAATTTACCTATCAGGGCAAAACAATTTATACTCACAATTATGTTCTCAAAAAATTTGAAGGAGCTGATGGCTTAAAAACCGGTTTTACCAATGCTGCCGGTTTTAATATCATCACTTCTGCCGAAAGAGACGGACACCGTGTGATTGCTGTAACCATGGGACATAATACAGCCAAAGAGCGCGATAAAAAAGTTGTTCAGATGATGAGCAAGGGCTTAAGCAAGCTCGCCTTAAATGATAAGGTAAATTCTGCCAATATGTATGCCAATCTGGAAGAAAAAAAGCTTGAAAACGAAGCGACAACACAAGTTGCCTCAGCACAACCGACTCTTCCCAAAGAGCAAAATTGGGATATTCAGGTCGGCGCTTTTTCCAACTATGCCAAAGCCCGCAATTATGCTTTAGAGATTAAGCAAAAATCGCGCAAACTTGCAAACAAAGAAATTATTATTGAGCCGGTTTCCACAGGCTCGGCCATCATCTACCGCTCAAAAATCGCCGGTTTCGCCAAAAGAGAAGCAGATGCCGCTTGCAAAAGTTTGAAAAAAACAAACAAATCATGTATAGTTGTTGCCAAGCAAGATAACGATCAACTCATTTTGGCTCAAAACCAATATCAACAGCAGTAATTACCTATGAACGACCCTATAGAAAAAAAAGCTCACGTAATTGTTGTCAGCAACGAAAAAGGCGGCACCGGAAAATCTACCATCTCCATGCACTTAGCCATAAAACTGATGCAAGAAGGTTTTTCTGTTGCAACGGTTGATATGGACGGCCGCCAAGGAACCTTATCAAAATATTTAGAAAACCGTGAAAACTTTTGCGCCAAACATAAAATCTCTTTGCCGATTCCAGTGCATTATCGTTTCACCCCGCAAGAAGATTATAGCTTAATCGCAGCAGACAGAGGAAACATTCGCACTCAAATATCTAAACTTTTAGACAACTACGATGCCGTTATTATTGATACGCCGGGAAACAAAAACTACCTTTTTGAAGAAGCGCATCGTTTTGCCGATACTTTAATCACCCCGATTTCAGACAGCCTGATAGATTTAAACGTCTTGGCAGACATTGATTTTGAAAACGAAAAAATCGGCCACCCGGGGCATTATGCAAATTACATCTGGGAAGTCAAAAAATATCTAGCTTCTTTGGGCAAACCATACTTAAACTGGATTGTTGTTGGCAACAAGCTTTCATCTTATAATTCCAAAAACAAACAGGTTGTCTTTCAATATCTGGAAAAGATGTCTAAGCTCTATGGTTTTCGTCTGGCCGAAATCATCAAAGACAGAGTCATCTATCGCGAACTTTTCTTAGAAGGCCTGACCGTACTTGATATGCAACATCCGGATTTGCGCTTAAAGATGAGCGTATCTCACATTGCCGCCAAAAGAGAGATTCGCGCTCTGGCTGAGTTTATCTGCCCCGAATAGGAGAAAAGCATGAAAGAATTAAGCCTTCTGATGTTTGTGGCTGCCTGCGGCTACATTCTGAACTGCTTTTTCAATCGCTTTTCACCCGAGAAAATCCGCCAACACAATTTCTTTATCCCCTCACAAAGAGAATATAATATTTTATGGGGCTTTGCTTTTTATATGGGATTCGCAGCCTTAATGCTACCGACACATCACAAATTTTGGCCTCTTGTCGCAATTATTATAATTTTCGTTTTATTGTTTTATTACAAACTGTTATACAAGACCCTGCAAAAACCGCATAAAGGTTTTCTGTTGCAAGACCTACAAAAAAGACTGCTCAAACAACAAAAAAACGATTCCTTGCTCAACCGCCCCTACTCAAGAGCCGAGGCGTTGCGCTTGCTGGGCTTAACCACAGGCACGGATAATGACAATCCCTGGCTTGCCAAACGCATTGAACTTTTGCAAAATTTTGCGGACCAAAACCCCAATCTTCCCTATCTCTCCGAGCTTTTGACAAAGCTAAAACAAAGTCTCTACTCAAAATAACGGCTGATAACTTTGTGCGGGACTTGAGTTTAACGCGTATAGTGCTAAACTCGTGGCATTGAAATTAAACCCACAACAAGGAGAGAGAATGATAAAAACAGTTTCTACTACCCCTTACACCGACCAAAAAATGGGTACGGGCGGACTACGCAAAAAAACCAAAGTTATGATGCAGCCCAACTACTTTGAAAACTTTATTCAAACCATTTTCAACACCATCGGCGGTGTTAAAGGCAAAACCTATGTAGTAGGCGGCGACGGCCGTTATTTTAACGACATTGCCATACAAAGATTCATTAAAATGGCAGCAGCCAACGGCGTTGCCAAACTCATCATCGGTCAAAACGGCTATATGTCTACACCGGCCGGCTCCAATGTTTTGCTCAAAAACAAAACCAACGGTGCTTTCATCTTCTCGGCTTCGCATAACCCCGGCGGCATAGACAATGACTTCGGTGTCAAATATTCGGATGAAACCGGCGGTCAAGTTCCCACTTCCATTACCGATGCGATTTATAAAAATTCTCAAAGCATCAGCGAATATCAGATTCTTGATGTTCCGGATGTTGACATCAGCAAAATCGGCACTCAACAATTGGAAGGGATGACCATTGAAGTCATTGACCCGATTAAAGATTATGTTGAAATGTTGGAAGGCATTTTTGACTTTGAGGCCTTGAAAAAACTTTTCAAATCCGGCTTCACCATGAAGTTTGATGCCATGAACGCCGTTACCGGACCTTATGGCAAGCGCATTTTTGAAGAGATTTTAGGCGCTGCTCCGGGTTCTGTTATCAATGCCACACCGAAACCTGATTTCGGCGGCTTGCATCCGGACCCGAATATGGTTTATGCCAAAGAGCTCATCGGTATCATGTATGGCGACAACGCTCCGGACTTCGGCTGTGCCAATGATGGCGACGGCGACCGCAACATGATTTTGGGTAAAAAGTTTTTTGTATCTCCGTCAGACAGCTTGTCTATTCTAACGGACAATTACAAGCTGATTCCGGCTTACAAAAACGGCATTTACGGCGTTGCAAAATCCGCAGCCACATCAACAGCAGTTTGCCGCACGGCAAAAGCTTTGGGGATGGACTGCTACGAAGTCCCGACCGGCTGGAAATATTTTGTAAACCTGATGGATTCCAAGCGTATCACCTTCTGCGGTGAAGAAAGCTTCGGCACAGGCTCCAGCCATATTCGTGAAAAAGACGGCATTTGGGCGATTCTGTTCTGGTTGAGCATTATTGCCGCAACCGGAAAATCCGTTGAAGAAATCACCAAAGAACATTGGAAAAAATATGGCCGCAGCTATTACATCCGCTTTGACTTTGAAGGCATTGACAAGGCTGTTGCCGACAAGCTTATGGCTGATTTGGAAACCAAATTGCCTTCTCTCAACGGCAAAAAGTTTGGCGAATATGAAGTCAGCGAAGCTGCTCCGTTCATTTATAATGACCCGGTAGACGGCTCTTCCACCAAGAATGGTCTGGTTGTAAAATTTGCTGACGGTTCTCGTATCGTATATCGTTTGTCCGGAACCGGCACAAGCGGCGCAACCTTGCGTGTTTATATGGAAAAATTTGAGCAAAATCACTTGGATGAAGAACCTCTGAACATGCTCAAAGACATCGCCAAGACTGCCGCCGAGATTGCCGAAATCGGACCTCGCACAGGAAAACAACAACCCGATGTCATTACTTAGAAAAATCACATTAACCATCTTTTTCAACGCACTTGCCTTTTCGGCAAGTGCGGCTGATGGTTTATACGGTTTTACATCCGCCAATCCCTATACTTATGAGGAGCAAATTTTAGACATCAAAGTTGCGCCAAAGACGATTGTGAACTATCGCGAAGCCATGCGCAAAAACATCATCGCCTTGGCAGAGTTCGCCAAAGCCGAGAATAAAGACTTTGAGCTCATCGCCCACGAAGGCGAAGAACTATTGCACAAAAGCTTGTGGGAATATCATTTAGATGGCTATAATGAAGCCCGCAAAAAAGGCTTAAACGCCGATGACCCGGTGTTTTTAGCACACTTAAAACGCACAACTCCGGAAAAAGATTATTCCCCCTCATCTGAGGCTTATGGCAAAAGCATAAGCGGCCTAGCTGTCAACAACCGCTTTTGCGGCAAACATGAGCTTAATGAACATATCAAAAAGCACAATTTAAAACTCATTTCCATAGATTATTGCAAAACCGAAGCCGCTTTTGATGAAGCCGCCATGAACGCAACCGGCCTCAACTATTTGCTTTATGCTTTTATCAAGCCTGAAACCGCCTTTAAAAAAATCAGAAAACAACCGATTATTAACGAAAATGCTCAAAACATCTTCAAAGTCGCCGAGGCTCAAAACATATCCTTATTCATTGATGACAGCTTGTATAAAGACAAAGAAAGATTTTTGCAAGATATTAGGGAATCAAACTATGACATTGTCGTCATAGATCCGTTCTTCCATCATACATCACCTTACAGCAAAGAAGATGTAGAAAGCCTAAAATTCAAAAAGAACGGCGCCAAGAGATTGATTTTTGCCAAAATAAACGTCAGCGAAGCCGACCCGGAAGATTATTATTGGCAAAATGACTGGGAAATAGAAAAGACACCTTGGTTGGCCAGAGCTTCTTTCACGGATGAAAATGCGGTTATCACCCAATATTGGGATGAAAACTGGAGACAAATCAACGGTCGCTATTTCAAAGGCATCGTTGACAGTGGCTATGACGGCGCTTTTCTGACCGGCATTGAAAATCATACCTATTTTGAAAAACAAACCCCGCTGGAGTAACAGATGAACGAAGTAGAAGTTTTAGACATATCCCGCGAAGCCATTTTTACCCTGATTAAAGTAGTCTCTCCGGCACTACTTGTTGCCTTGTTCATTGGTTTAATCATCGGTATTTTCCAAGCCTTAACCCAAATTCAGGAAATGACCTTAGCCTTTGTTCCGAAAATCTTAGGTGTCTTTTTCACCCTGATTTTGCTCTTTCCTTTTATGCTCAATCAAATGCGTATGTTATCAGAAACTCTGTTTGACAAGATTGTAACCGGCGGATGATGACCAATGACGCAACTGCTTAATTTGGAAATATATCAGTTTATCTTTGTCTTTTTAAGAATAGGCTCGGCCATGGTAGTAATGCCGGGCTTTGCGGTTTCTTACCTAACGGAAAGACAAAGGCTTTCCATCGCCTTAGCCGTAACGGTTGTTTTGGTGCCTTTTTTAAGCAGCTATCTTCCACCCGCCCCGACAGATTTCTTAGAGTTTTTGCGCATTGCTTTGTTTGAGATAATTTATGGCATATTTATGGGAATATATATGCAGATAATGTATTCGGCTTTAAGCTTGGTCGGAAACTTTGCCGGACAAGCAATCAGCTTTTCCAATGCACAAAGTTTTGACCCCACATTTCAAAACCAAAGCATCGTCATTGAAACTTTTTTAAGCCTCGTTGCCTTAACCATCATCTTTGTAACAGATTTGCATCATTTAATGCTATCCGCCGTCATAGACAGTTACAAAATTTTTCCGGTAGGCTCTGCCTTACCTGTAGCCGATTTTTCAGACTTTTTGAGCCAAACCGTCAACAAAAGCTTCATCATCGGTTTTAAGATTGCCTCACCGTTTATTGCTTTTTCCATCGTTTTTTATGTCGGCATGGGTTTGGTTTCAAGACTAATGCCGCAACTAAACATTTTCTTTTTGTCTTTGCCGTTGCAAATTTATCTGGGCCTGGGCTTGTTGTTCCTGACCACCCCGATAATGATTCTTTGGTTTACCAAATATTATGAAGACGGCTTAATAAAGTTTACATCAGGGAGCTAAGAGATGATAGCCGAAGATGAAGACGAAGCCTCAAAGACCGAAGAACCGTCGGAACGAAAAATCAGCAAAGCCAAAGAAGAAGGCGACATTGCCATCTCTCAAGATGCCAAAAGCTTCATTATGCTTATTGGTATGCTTTTTGTAATATGGCTGATATTACCTTTGATGTTTAAGTGGTTTTATATATTTTCTCTGCGCTTTATAGAAACCCCGGACGCCATCCCGACAGACGCACGCCACTTGCGCTTATTATTTTATGAAAGTGTTTTAGCGCTTCTCAAGATTTTAGGCATTCCTTTTGCCATCTTTATGCTTTTAGGAATTTTTGCCAGCGTTGCACAAACCGGTTTTGTTTATGCACCCAAGAAACTGGAACCCAACTGGAACAAACTCAATATTTTTGCCGCCCTTACCCAATTTATAAATATGAAAAAGATTGTAGAGAGCTTAAAAGGCATCATCAAAATCACGGTCATAGCCTTTATCGGCATTCTGGTTCTAAGACCTTATTTAGAAAAAGTAAACTTCATGCCCGAAATGGACGTTATGGGAATTTTATCATTTATTCATAAAGTTGTGGTTGTTTTAATTTTCACGGTGGTTATTGCTGTTTTTGTCATTGCGGTTGCCGACTATGCTTATCAAAAATATCAACATTTGAAAAAACTGCGCATGACCAAGCAAGAAGTCAAAGACGAATACAAACAAATGGAAGGTGATCCTTTGGTCAAGTCGCGTATCAGACAAGTCCGCATGGAAAGAGCCCGCCACCGTATGATGGATGCCGTCCCGCGTGCCGATGTTGTTATCGTCAACCCGACGCACTATGCTGTGGCCTTAGAGTATAAAATGGAAACAATGGATGCACCGGTAGTCGTAGCCAAAGGTTTGGATAATTTGGCTTTGCGCATTAGGGAGATTGCGGAAGAGCACGAAATCCCGATTGTGGAAAACCCACCTTTGGCGCGTGCACTGTTTGCATCCGTAGAGCTTGATCAATCAATTCCGGCCGAACATTTCAAGGCCGTAGCCGAGGTAATTGGATATGTTATGCAGCTTAAAAATCCGCAGACCAGATAAACTCCTGCAAAAAAGATTATTGCAGCTGGCCTATACATTGATAATCTTGAGCATCTCAATAATCTTGTTTATGCTCTATCCCGAATATTATATTTATTCGGTTATCAGTATGTTGGTTTTAAGTGTGCTTTGCCTGGGCTTAACCATCAAAACACTTCAGGCCGGAGAAGAAGCCATCAGTTACGGCGGCTTTGCCAACGAGATAATCAAAAATGATTTTAAAGCGCGCCGCATAGACAATGCACAAGGCGAACCCGTTATTCAAAATGATGTTGCTAAAGAGCTCCTAAAAAATGAGCCGATACTGGAATATTTGGAAAAACAACTCAGCGAAAACCGCAATAATAAAGCCGCCTTTTATCGCTTGCAAACGGCTTGTCGTAATCTCTCTTCCGAAAGAGTAACCTTAGGACTAAACCTCCATCATGAAGAAGACAAAGTCTTTGCGGAAGAAGAATGGTTTGACATCTCGGTTCGTCCGATATTTTTGAAAAAAGCAGATATTTTTGAAGGCGCATTTTCCATCAAAGCCATCAAAAAAGACACTTATTTATACTGGAACTTCCAAGATATTACGGCAAGCAAAAACATGGAACGCGTTTTTCAGGAAGAACGCCAAAACCTGCACGACTTTTTGGACTATATTCCGGTCGGCTTATATACCTGTGCCAAAAATTTTGAAATAGAATACGCTAACCACGCCTTTGCCAAATTGGTTGGACTTCCGCGCGAAGACATTATCGGTACGGATTTTCGCAAATATTTGGGAGAAAATCAGGAAACTCCGCAAAATACAAGCTGGTCAGGCCGACAATATTTTGTAAACAGTGCCAAAGAAACAACCGAATGTTTCGTCATTCAGGAAAGTTTTCGCAGCAACAAAGAATATAAGCTCAGAGGTGCGGCGGTTGCCGGCATTCCGTCAGATAGAGATACCAAAAAAGAACTAAGCTCTTGTCTGGATAAAATAAGCTGGCTGTTTAATGCCGCCCCGGTTGGCATCATCTTCATCAACCGTGAGGGCAAGATTACGGATTGCAATGTCAAAGTCAAAAACTTTTTGAAAACAGAAAAAGAAAAAATTTTATACCAAAGCATTTTTGACTATATCAAAGAAGAAGACAGAGCCGAGCTGGAGAAAAAATTTGCCGCAATTTATGCCTCAGTTACAACTTCTGAATCCTTAGATGTTCATATAAACTTTGGTCAGGAGGAACACATCATCCAACTTTATATCAGCCCGATGCGCAAATTTTACTCTTTTGACATCAGTGATATAGACGGCATCGTGCTTTATATGATAGATGCCACCCAGCAAAAAACACTGGAGCTCCAATTTGCTCAAGCCCAAAAAATGCAAGCTTTAGGACAACTTGCCGGTGGCGTATCTCATGACTTCAACAACCTCTTAACCGCCATGATAGGTTTCTGCGATTTGTTGTTGCAAAGACACGGTGTCGGCGACCCCTCTTTCTCCGATTTAATGCAAATCAAACACAACGCCAGCCGCGCGGCAGGTTTGGTAAGGCAATTATTAGCCTTTTCACGCAAACAACCGCTCAAACCCAAACTGATAGACGTTACCGAAAACTTTGTTGAATTAAGCCATATGCTGAAACGAATTTTGGGCGAACAAATTGTTTTGGAATTTTACCACGGAACAGATTTAGGCTACATAAGGGTTGACCCCGTACAATTCTCACAAGTTATCATCAACTTAGCCGTTAACGCCAAAGATGCAATGAACGGACATGGTCGTCTGAGTATTTCCACCCGCGTAGAAGCTTTAACCGAACCTTATCAGTTTGGTGCCGACACGATTAAACCCGGAGAGTTTGTCGTTATTGATGTCAAAGATACGGGCTGCGGTATTCCGCCGGAAAATCTAACGCGCATTTTTGAACCTTTCTTCTCCACCAAACAAAATGTCGTCGGCTCGGGAACGGGACTGGGTTTGGCCACTGTTTACGGTATTGTACGCCAAACCGAAGGTTTCATCAAAGTAGACAGCAAAGTCGGTGCCGGAACAACTTTCTCCATTCACTTACCGCGCTTTGATTCTCTGGCAGAAGAAGATGAAAACAAGAACCCCGTCCAACAAGATAATATCAAAGCCAAAGACGGCTCTCCGGTCATTACGGTTCAAGAGCAAATCACCTCTCCTATTGCTCTAAACCAAAAACTCATTTTCGGCTTAAATATTTCAGCCATAGACCGAAGCATCAAAGAAAACCCCAATGCGACATCAACCCGCATTTTGTTCGTGGAAGATGAAGATTCGGTTCGCTCCTTTGGAGTCAGAGCTTTAAAGAAAAAAGGCTTTGATGTTGTGGCTTGCAATTCAGCCGAGAATGCGTTAGAACAATTAGCGCAAGATAAAAACTTTGGCCTTTTGATAACCGATATGGTTATGCCTGGAATAAACGGCGCAGAACTAGCCGGCAAAGTACGCGAACAAATAGCCAATATAAAAATCATATTGGCCTCAGGTTACTCGGAGGAGATTGCCAGAAGAGAGCTTGCCGGCTCACAAGATTTTGACTTCTTGGCCAAACCCTTCAGCCTAGGAGATTTAACCAAAAAAGTTTTTGATGTCTTGAGTAAAAACTGATATATGGATATGGATGAATAAGAACGCAAACATAGAGCAGTTGTCCTTCAGCTTTGAACACGAACCCTACCTCGGCAAAGAGGATTTTATGGTCGCTTCTTGCAATGCTGAAGCTTTTTCTTATGTGGAAAGCTGGCCCAATTGGCCATTTTTCGCCATCTGCTTGTATGGCCCGGCCGGCTGTGGCAAAACCCATCTGGCTCACATGTTTGCCGACAATGTTTCGGTTAAAACCCATTTCCCGTATAAAATACCGCAAGTCAGAGCTTCTGATGTCAAGCCCGAAACGCTGCGCTTGTTTGAACAACATCCCTGCCTGATTGTTGAGGATTTAAATAACAATCTCAATTATGAAGCAATGTTTCATTTATATAATCAGTATCGGAATGAAAACGGCTTTATTTTGTTTACCTCGGAAGTTGCTCCGGCAAGGCTGAATATCCCCTTGCCTGATTTACGCTCAAGACTAAATATTATCCCATCAATTGAAATCAAAGAACCCGATGATGAACTTTTGCAAGCCCTGATTGTCAAACTATTTACGGACAGACAAGTTACCATCTCACAAGAGGTCTTAAATTATATTATTGCCAATATGCAGCGTTCTTATGCCTATGCGCGCAAACTTGTAGCCGAGATAGATAACATTTCGCTGGCTCGCAAAAGAGCCATAAGCATCCCCATCGTCAAAGAAGCTCTGGCTGTATTAAATGACAATCATCAAGGCGAACTTTTTTAAACAACCACAAAGAAAGACAACAAATGCTCAAAGGACTATTTTCAAAAACCCCTTGGATTAAGCTCTCCGGCACAAAATTCAATCTGGCATTTTCGGCATTTCTGCTCTTTGCCTACAATCTTCCATTTGCCAAAAAACTCTGGTCTATTGAACCTTCCGCCTTATTTGTGCTTTGCGGTATGCTCTGCGCCTTTTTACTGTTTTGCATAAGCACCACAATCTTGTTTAATAAATATACGGCCAAGCCTCTGTCTGTACTTCTATGTATTATTAACGCCTTTGTCTTTTACTTTATGGTTAGTTACAATACCCCCATTGACAAAGTAATGCTTTTAAACGTCATCCAAACAGATGTTTATGAAGTTCAGGATTTGCTCAGTTTTAGAATGCTGGCTTACTTTTTGTTTTTAGGCTTACTTCCAAGTTACCTAATATTCAAAACCCAAATAAATTACAAAAACTTCAAATCAGAATTTATCAAAGCCCTCAAAATCATTCTTGGATCGGCGATTCTTTGCGGAATAATTATGCTCGGCGGATATCAAACAACGGACAACGTTTTTCGCAATCATCGGAATATGAAATATTACTTATCTCCCGTAAACTATATCAGCGCAAGCCTGTCCGTTGCCAAAATGCGACGCAAATCAAACCATCCTTTTGTCGTTGTCGCGCCGGATGCCGAGTTAAATAAATACTGGAAAAACAACAAGAAAAACCTTTTCGTTTTTGTTGTTGGTGAAACAGCTCGCGCAGCAAACTTCTCCTTAGGCGGCTACGAGCGCCCGACAAATGCTCCGCTCAACAAACATTTATCCGACATTGTCTATTACGCAGACACAACGGCTTGCGGAACATCAACTGCCGTTGCCCTACCCTGTATGTTTTCCGCTTATGGACGCAAAGATTTCAAAATCGGTTCGGAAGAATATACCGAAAATATGTTGGATATCCTAAGCAAAAGCGGCTACAAAGTCTTGTGGCGCGAAAATAATACCGGTTGCAAAAACAATTGCGACAGAGTGGAGATTGAAGACTTTTGCACCAAGAAAACCTGCTTTGATGAAATTTTGCTCACCAACTTTGCCGAGAAAATAAAGAAAAACGACGAAAACACTTTTGTTGTTTTGCACCAAACCGGCAGCCATGGTCCGGCTTATTTTGAACATTATCCCAAAGAAACAGAACAATGGTCGCCTATCTGCACAACCGAAAACCTAAGCAGTTGCAGTAAAGAAGAATTAATCAATGTCTATGATAATACGGTTTACTACACCAGCATTTTCTTGAGTAAAATTATGGATGAGTTAAACAAACTCTCAGATGAATATAATGTTGCACTGATTTATGCCTCAGACCACGGAGAATCTTTGGGGGAAAAAGGTATTTTCTTACACGCTCAGCCCTATGACACAGCGCCGGATTATCAAAAAGACATTCCGATGCTTATCTGGCTTCCAAACGATTCGGCCAATGCCTTTGGCATAGATATATCTTGCATGAAAAAAGCGGCAAATGCGCCTCATTCTCATGACAATCTATTCCACTCAGCTCTAGGTCTTGCCGGCATAAAAACAGATATATACAACAAAAACTTGGACATTTTTGCTTCTTGCAAAAAAAATTAACAAGTGCAAATTTTTTATCAAAAAAAACTTGCAAAAATTAACGATTTATTATACATACCTACCGGAAAGTATATATAAACATTTAAAAGTAATACAGGGATATTATGCCAAGAAGAACCAAAGAAGAAGCCGAGCAAACAAGGCAGGATATTTTATATTCCGCACTTGATATCTTTTGTGAAAAAGGCTATTCCAAAACCACATTTGACGAGATTGCCAAGCGCATCAACCTAACCAAAGGGGCTGTGTACTGGCATTTTCGCAACAAACCGGACATCATCACCGCGCTTATAACGGAAGCGTTTAACCGCACCAACAACGCCATAACCGAAAAGATCCAGGAAGTTAACAATCTGGCGGATTTGCGTACACATTTTAAGTGTTTGGCAGAAATTGTGCGAGATGTTCCCAATTACCGCAAGTTTTTATTTTTTATGCTGTTTCAGATGGAATGGTCTGAATCTTTGTTTTTACATATCGGTTCCGCTGTCAAAGAGATTCGCGACTTTCCGATAAATACCATCAAACAAGCCCTGACCAATTCACAAAAGAATGGTGAAATTTCTGAAAACATAAACATCAATGAAACAGCTGTATGCATCTTCAGCCTATGGCAAGGAATGCTTTCTTATGCCATATGCAGAAAATCATGGGTTGATTTTCCTAAACTCTTTTTAAACGGATTTGACTTAATAATAAAAGCTCTAAAAGACGAAAGGTCAGACAATGAAACTAGGTAAAGTAAGTAATAGAAAAATTCTAAAACAAACTGCAATTTTGCTTTTATGCGTTGGTGCAGGCTGGTTTTTAAAAAGCCGTCTGACACCTCAAATGCCCATGATGGGAGCCGGTGGCGGCGACCCATATGTTCTGGTTCAAAAAGTTCAGCAACAAAATATCTCTCCCAAGAGAAGCTATATCGGTCATGTTGAAGCTATTAAATCTGTTGACTTACGCCCGCAAGTTACCGGTTATGTAGAAAAAGTATTGTTCCAAGAGGGTTCTTTAGTCAACGAAGGCGACATTTTATTTGTCATTGAACAAAAGCGCTATATGGCAACTGTTGAACTGCGTGAAGCAGAATTAGACAGCGCAAAGGCTAACCTGGTCAGAGCCGAGAGAGACTACAAACGTCAAAAATCCTTAAGTAGTCAAAACTATGCCTCCAAAGCCACTTTGGATACATCTGAGAGCAACTACCTGCAAGCCAAAGCCGCCGTTGCTCAAGCTGAAGCAAATCTGGAACTGGCCAAAATTGATATGGGTTATACCGAAATCAAGGCTCCGATAACCGGCTATATCGGCAAAGCTTTGGTAACGGAAGGTAACTATGTTAACTCCACAACCCAAAACTTGGCACGTATTGTACAAGTAGACCCGATTCGTGTTGCCTTTTCCGTTGCAGATAAGGATTTCTTGAATATGCGTGAACAACGCATGTCTCAAGGCAGCGATTCTATTAAAACAGAGATTGTTTTACCAAACGGCAAAGTCTTGATTAATCACCTAAAATCTCGTTTTAATGACAACGAAATCAACTCAGACACAGCCACCATCGCGGTCTATGCTGAATACAACAACAAAGACAATCTGTTAATCCCCGGCAACTATGTAGACATTCGTTTGGGTAACAAAGAAGATAAAATGGCTATTCTGGTACCGCAAGCCTCAGTTGCTCAAGACAAACATGGTAACTATGTTATGGTTGTGGGTAACGACAACATTGCCTATGAAAGACGCGTTGTTATGGGAGATACCCTGGAAGATAAGCAAATTGTGTTAGATGGCTTAAAAGCCGATGAACGTGTCATCATCCAAGGCTTGCAAAAAGTAAGCAATGGCCAAAAAGTTCAAGTTGGTGAGATTGCCAACAATTCAGAAAAAGTTACTGTGGAGGGCAAATAAACAATGTTTTCCCGTATTTTCATTGAGCGCCCGCGCTTTGCGATGGTTATCTCCATCGTATTAACTCTTGCGGGTATCATTTCGGTATTTTCTTTGCCGATTGCCTTGTATCCGGAAATCACACCTCCGGAAATCGTTGTTTCCGCTTCCTATCCGGGAGCCAGCGCAGAGGTTATTGCCAAAACCGTCGGTATTCCGTTGGAAGAAGAAATCAACGGTGTTGAAGACATGTTATACATGAGCTCATCTTCAGAAAACTCATCATACCAATTAACCGTAACCTTCAAGGTTGGTGTAGACCGAGATATGGCGCAAGTTAAGGTACAAAATCGTATCCAACAAGCCCAATCCAAACTCCCGTCAGACGTTACTAGACAGGGTCTAACGGTTAAGAGCCGTTCTTCAAACATCTTAGGCTTCATCAGCTTGCTCTCACCGAACAACACATATTCGCAATTAGAGTTGGCTGACTATGTTCAAAACAACATCAAAGATAGCCTAAGCCGTGTATCCGGTGTTGGTGAAGTAAACGTTTACTCTTCAAAGTTAAGTATGCGTGTATGGTTGGATGCAGACAAAATTACGGCATTAAACATTCCGGTAGATACGATTAAGGCAGCCATTGAAGGTCAAAACTACCAACCCTCACTGGGTAGCATTGGCGGCATCCCCGGAGACGGCACCCAACAAATGGTTTACACCTTGCAAACTCAAGGACGTATTAATGAAGTTGAAGACTTCAAAAACATCATTGTCCGCACAGCTGAACAAGGTGGTTTGGTTTACCTTAAAGATATTGCACGCGTAGAAATCGGTGAAGAAAACTACCATGCGACATCAAAATTCAACGGCGCACCGAACGTCGCCATCGCCATCAACCAGTTGGCGGGAGCAAACGCTCTTGATGCCATGGCCGGCGTAAAAGCCGAAATAGAACGTTTGGCTCAACGTTTTCCTGAAGACATCATCTACACCATTGGTTATGACTCTACAGGCTACATTAAAGCATCCATTGAAGAAGTTGTTTTCACTTTGATTTTGACTTTTGCATTGGTTATTTTAGTCTGCTATGTTTTCTTGCAAGACTGGCGTTCAACCTTGATTCCGACCCTAACCATTCCGGTCTCTCTGTTTGCCACCTTTGCCGTTATGTTGGCTTTAGGCTACAGCTTAAACATGATGACCTTGTTTGGTCTGGTTTTGGCCATTGGTTTGGTTGTGGACGACGCTATCGTGGTTGTAGAACGTGTTCTGTTCTTAATGGAAAACGAAAAGCTCACCCCGAAAGAAGCGACCATCAAAGCTATGGAACAAGTATCAAGTGCGGTTATTGCCACGACCTTGGTGTTATTAGCTATCTTTGTACCGGTTGGTTTCTTGGGCGGTATTACCGGACAAATTTACAAACAATTCGCGATTGCGATTTCAACTTCGGTAACCTTCTCTTCTATCAATGCTTTGACCTTATCTCCGGCTTTGTGCGCAACCTTGCTGAAACCACTCAAACCGGCACAATCAGGTCCGCTGTTTTGGTTTAACCGCATCGTTAATCGCACCCGCGATCGTTATGCTTCCGTTGTTGGTTTATTAGGACGCAAAGTCAGCGTTATCTTCCTTCTGATGATAATGTTATTTGCCGGTGTAGGCGGATTCTTACATATCAGCCAAACATCATTCATTCCGTCCGAAGACCAAGGCGTTATCTTCATGAACATTCAGTTGCCTGAGGGTGCAACCCGTAACCGCACACAAGAATTTGTTGATAAGATTTACCCCTTGGTTAAAGAAGAACCCGGCGTAGACAATGTAATGAACGTTGTTGGCGCCAGTATGATTGGCGGTTCCGGCGAAAACGTCGCCATGGGTATTATTACTTTACACCCCTGGAACGAACGTAAAGGAGATGAACTCTATTCATCAAACATCTTAAACCGCATTCGCGCCAAAGTTACAGGTCTGCCGGAAGCAGAAATTCAATTATTTGAACCGCCTGCAATTATGGGCTTAGGTATGAGTGGTGGTATGGATTATCGTCTGCAAGCCTTAAACTCTGACGACCCGCAACAACTTGAGGCCGTTTTAAGGAGCTTTTTGGCAAAAGTTAACCAAAACCCCAATATCTCATATGCCTATACGACTTATACGGCTCAAACCCCGAACTACTATATTACGATTGATAAAGAAAAAGCTGAGGCTATGAAAGTAAGTATCGGTAGTATTTATAGTGTTCTGCAAAACTACTTGGGTTCAAGCTATGTTAACGACGTTAACTTCGGCACACAAGTAAACAAGGTTATGATTCAGGCTGACTGGAAATTCCGTAAGGATTTGGAAAGCTTGAAAAAACTGCATGTTCAAAACCAAAACGGCGAGATGGTTCCGCTGGAATCAGTTATCTCAATGAAAAAAGTTTTGGCTCCGCGTGTTGTAACTCGTTATAACCAATATCCGAGTGCATCCATCACAGCCGTACAAAACCAAGCCTCCAGTACAGGTCAAGCCATGGGTGCAATGGAAGAAATGTCCGCAAGCCTGCCCAATGGTTTCAGCTACGATTGGTCCGGCATGAGCTATCAAGAAAAATCCAGCAGCGGACAAATCGGCTACTTAATTGTGCTGGCGATGACCTTTGCTTACCTGTTCTTGGTTGCTCAATATGAGAGCTGGTCAACACCTCTGCCGGTTTTAACCTCTGTATCCGTGGCTATGCTTGGTGCTTTGGCTGGTCTGTTCATCACAGGTCTCCCGCTGAGTATTTACGCTCAGTTAGGTCTGATTTTGTTGGTAGGTTTGGCAGCCAAGAACGCTATTTTGATTGTTGAGTTCTCCAAAGAAGAAAGAGAAAAAGGCTCTTCAATCATCAAAGCGGCAACAACTGGTACCAAAGAACGTTTCCGCGCGGTCTTAATGACGGCCTTCACCTTCATCTTAGGCGTTTTGCCGATGATTGTGGCCACAGGCGCCGGCGCGGCCAGCCGAATTGCCATCGGTGTTCCGGTATTTTACGGAATGTTGCTTGGTACGGCAGCTGGTCTGATTATCATTCCATTGTTGTACATTCTCTTCCAGACCTGGCGAGAAAATACTTACAAATGGAAAAATAAAAAAGCCGAATAATCAAAAGCCCCTCTTCTCCGAGGGGCTTTCTTTTACACAGACAAAAAAATCCTCGCTCACTGCGAGGATTTTTTAACTTAGGCTTTCAAAGTCAACTTACCATCTTTAAGGCTTGCCGTTCCGCCAACCGGAATAGTCAACAACGGTGTACTGTGCCCAAAGTCAACATTCGCCAAAATCGGCAAATTTTTAAGTTCACGTTTGTTGTTTAAAATAAATTCTAATTGTTCACGACTGATTTGGGAACCTTTTTGAAAACGCCCGATAACCAAAGCCTTAACATTTTCAAAATCCGGCTGATATAAAAGCGCTTGCAAATTGCGCTCAAACTCAACCAAATTAGAACCTTCCGTATCCTCAACAAACAAGATTGTATCTTTTACAAAAGCCGGACGATATTTTGTGCCGAGCAATAAGTCAAAAGTTCCAAGATTACCACCGACAATCACGCCTTCTGCCGAACCGTTATGAATATTCCAATATCCTTCGTTTTTGATAAATTCGCGCTTTTCTTGGTCAATAAACCACATATCATCGCTCCACTCAGCAGAGGGTTCAACTTCGTTAACTCCGTCAAGCATCAGCATCTTGCGCATATTTTCCAAAGTATAATCAAAACCCAACTTCATTCCGAAAGAGCTATAATGCGGACCGGAATAAGTTTCTAAGCCGGTCATGGCATAAATACCGTTTAACAAAGCCGTAATATCCGAAAAACCGCAAAAAATCTTCGGATTAGCTTTAATCAAGTCATAATCCAAATAAGGCAAAAGCTGGTTAGAGTTTGCCCCGCCGATAATCGTAAAAATAGCCTTCACATTTTTGTCGGCAAAAGCCTCATGAATATCCGCTACTCTATCTTCAATCGGCGAAGACCCTGTCATATCCCAATTATCATCGGTCATATGCTTGCTAAAACTGACTTTTAAGCCCAGCTCGGCAAAACGCTTGGCCGCAATCTCACGAGAATCTTGTCCGATAATCTTAATCCCGCGCGCCGGCGCAATAACTCTGATTTCATCACCCTTGGCTAACTTTGCCGGAATAATTTTTTGCATCTCAAAATCTCCTTTTTTCAAAACACTGCACCCAATATAATGCAAAAAAACTCTTTTGCTAACAAATTTTTGTTGCAATCTGCAAACAAACTTATAATATAAGAACAAAATAAGAACATTTTATAAGGAGTCTGCAATGTCTTTCGGTTCCCCCGCTTGTGATTATGTTGAAAACAGCCTTGACCTCAACCGCTTTTTAGTCAACCACCCCATCGCCACCTATTTTATGAAAATGCAGGGAGATGCCCTCAAAAACGCCGGCATTTTCAACGGCGACATCTTGGTTGTTGACCGCTCTCTACCGGCTTCTGACAGAAAGCTCATCGTGACCGAACTCAACGGCGAATTGACCGCACGTCGTTTCCGCTCTCATGAAGGCAAATCATTCTTACTCGGCGAAGACGGCCGCACCCCGCCCTACTGCCTCAGCCGCAAAGACCGCTTTTCCGTTTGGGGTGTCGTAACTTCGGTGATTCGGAAAATCTGACAATGTATTTTCTCATAGATTGCGACAACTTTTTTGTTTCCTGCGAAAAAGTTTTTCAGCCACGGCTGAAAAATCGTCCGGTTGTCGTTCTCTCCAACAATGACGGCTGCGTTGTTTCCCGCTCTTACGAGGCCAAAGCTTTAGGCATTCAGATGTGCGCACCATGGTTTAAGATAGAACAAATGTTCAAAGCCGCAGGCGGTGTTGCTTTGTCCTCAAACTATGAGCTTTATGCCGATATGTCCAAACGTGTCATGTTGCTGCTTGAAAACTATTTTGGCAAAATAGAGATTTATTCCATAGACGAAGCCTTTGCGCAAACCGGCGATAATCAAGACTTGCTTCATGCAGCACTCACCATCCGCAATCAGATTCTAACCCAAACCGGAATTTCTGTTTCCGTCGGTGTCGCTCCAAGCAAAACGCTTTGCAAAGTTGCTTCCGAACAAGCTAAAAAGCTCTCCTTTGCTAAAGTTTGCCTTTTAACCGAACAACCGGCAATTTCACAAGCCCTTCAAACGCTAGATGTCAGAGATGTCTGGGGCATTGGGCGAAAACTCGTTAAAAAGCTTAATTTTATGGGGATTTTCACCGCCGCCGAACTAGCCACCGCCCCTCAAGCTCAAATCCGCCAATCTTTCGGCATCACAACAGCCAAAACTCAACAAGAATTAAACGGCATTTCTTGCCTCAAAACCGAGGACAATCCGGCTCAAAAAAGCATTATCTGCTCCCGCACATTTGAAACCGAAATCAAAGACTTTGCCAAACTTGTTCAGGTCATATCCGAATTTGTGGACAACGCTTGTTTGCGTCTAAGAGAGCAAAACAGCCTTGCCGGCGGCATAATTGTTTTCATCGCCACCAACCGCTTTCATGAACAAACCTACAACAACTCCAAACTTATATCTTTATCTGAAGCTTCTTGCCATACGGCAAAATTCATCAAAGCCATGATAGAGGGACTGAAAAGCATCTATAATCCTCATTTCAGCTATAAAAGAGCCGGTGTAATGTTAACAGATATTTCGGATGTTAATACGCCGCAAACCGACTTTTTAATTTCTAAACAATCTCAAAATAAAGACACCTCCTTAATGCAAACCATAGATGACCTAAACCGCAAACTCGGCCGCAAAACACTCTACTTTGGCACACAAGCCCAAGGCATCAAACATTACATCAAAAGAGAGTTCAAAAGCCGCTCTTATACCACATCTTGGAGCGAACTTCCTTTGGTTAAGTAATCATTAAAATCACTTGATTTTTCGGAAAAAACAGGCTATATTACAGACATTCCACATCAACAATTCCGGGGATAAAAAATGCTAAAAAATTTTTACATTTTTCGTCACGGGCAGAGTTCTTACAACTTGGAAGGACGTATTCAGGGTCATACCAATAATTCTGTCCTGACTAACCAGGGGATTGACGAGGCGCACAATGCCGCCAGTCTTCTTCAAGATAAAGAAATTGAAGTTGTTGTTTCCTCACCACTCCGAAGAGCCAAGCAAACTGGCTCCATCGTCTCCAAAATAATAAAAGTACCCATGCAATATGACGACCGCTTTACGGAAGTTAATGTCGGTGTCGCTGAAGGCCTGCATTATACGGAAGCACAACAACAATTCGGCGATTTATACCGCCAATGGCGCAGTGCCGACCCCAAATATATTGACACACGTTTCAAGGACGGCGAAAGCAAAAGAGATGTCCAAAAACGTGTTTTCAAAGCCCTAAACGAATATGCCAAAAATTCAAAATATCAAAACATTGCCGTTTCAGGACATGGTATTACCTTGTCGCAAACTCTTATGGCTTTAGACATTGAGCAACCGGATATTCCAAACGGCGCCGTCATTCACTTACAATATGACAACAGCAATAATCATTGGAAATTTTTGGGCTTTGTAAATTAAAAAAAAACCTCGGCTTTTGAAGCCGAGGTTTTTTTTATTGCAGTTCAAAGAAACTTTTATCAACACCGCACAACGGACAAACCCAATCTTCCGGCAGTTCTTCAAACGGTGTTTCGCCGTCATAAACATAACCGCAAACCGTGCAAACCCATTTTTTGCCTTCATTCTTATCTTCAGCCATTTTTTTCTCCTTTGCTTGTTTAACCTCATTAAATTTCTTAATGACTTCGTCTTTAAAGTAACTGCGATAATCTAAATATGTCAACGGTTCGCAGTCCTTCCCGTTCACACAATCCTCAACCTCTGCCAAAAACAACGTATTGCTTTCATAAGGAATGCTCTGCAAAACCTTACAGCTCACCATTGCAATATTATCTTTCAAATACGGCAGATTATCTTTCATAACATAATCCATCGCCTGCCATTTATCAACATTCCGACTAGACTGAAAACCAAAATTAGCAATCACATATGGATCAATCTTTTTACATAAAACCGATAAACTAAACTTTCCGCTACGCTCAATACATTCTTTGGTATAGCTCTGATTATTGCAAGACAAAGCCAAAACCAAAGGCTTATTTGCAACCTGCATCACGGCATCCACCACTGAGCCGACAGGCTTTTCCCCATCCATCGCGCCCAAAACATAAAGTCCGTGTGTTAACTTATATAAAGCCTCAAGTTCCATAAATCTCATCTCCAGTTAATAATGTGGTGGCGGAGTTTCCTCGTTCAGAGGTTTAACCGTCTCTTCATCCAGACGAGACAACAAATATTGATTTTGTTTCTGCAACAAATCAATCACTTTGCCTTGCTCAATCACCACTTGGTTTAAGTCTTCAACCACGCGTTCCTGATTAGCCAAAGCCATCTCAATATTCATCAATCTTTCATCTAAACTATCCATAGTCCCTCCGATTATGCTTTTAGATATATCACGCTCGCTCAAAAATACAACCAACATCAAACTTATCAAGAGCAAAAAAAATCCGCTTATCTAAGCGGATTTTTTTAATAAATATATTCACCTTGTTTCAGCATTCGCATTTTATTTATTTTAGAAGCCTCATATTGCCTCAAAACATCATTCATCTGCTTAGCCAACTCCGGCACATCCAAACTTCCGTCCAACTCAAACACCGGAGACTTAATTTTTTTCAAAACATTATCACCATACATCATCTCATCCAAACGACGTTTGGCGCGAATATCATCCAAGTTTTCGCCACGATCAATCATTCTCTGGATAACCACACGAGACGGAGCCGCAATCATCATCACCCGAATATTTTTCGGAGAAACACTCTGCTCCAACTGCAAAATACCCTCAGCATCCAACGTAACAAATGAGCGCCCCTTATGCTCGGTCAATGCTTTTTGGTTGATTCCATATAAGCTATAACCAATTCTTGATGTAACAAGCATTGTCGGATCAGCGATAAACTCATCCAAGGTAACAAACTTATAATCACGCCCATCAACTTCACCTTCATGTGGCGCGCGTGTTGTCATCTTCAAAATTTTATGTTCACCTTGCTCAACCAGATAATCGCTCAGCGAAGACTTGCCGACAGCTTCCTTACCGGTCAAGACAATAATTTCTTTGTCATCAATCATATTGGGAAATTCCTTTTACCCAGATTGTAGCACAAAAATCATTTTTTTCAACAAGATATTCATGAAACCTAAATTATTAATAACTTTTTTAATGCTTTGACATAACATAAAGACAATTTTTAGCTCAAAGGAAATATCTCATGTTCAAAATTCTTTTTTCATCACTCTGCACATTTTTGCCCACAAAGGCTTTTGCTGCACAAAATTCAGGGTTTTGGTCTTGGTTTGAAGGGATGAATGCCTTAACTGTTGTCTTTGCAAGTCTTTGCGTTTTTGCCATCGCCTATCGGTTTTACGGCATTTTTGTAGCCGACAAAGTCCTACGTCTACAAGCAAACAGAACAACTCCCGCTGTCAAATTTGCAGATGGACACGACTATGTCAAAACCAACAAATACGTTTTATTCGGGCACCATTTTGCAGCCATTGCTGCTGCCGGACCGTTGGTCGGTCCTGTTTTGGCGGCACAATTTGGTTTTATGCCGGGAGCTTTGTGGATTCTCATCGGCTGCGTTTTGGGCGGAGCCGTTCATGATATGGTTGTAGTCTTTGCCTCTGTCCGTCACAAAGGCGAGAGTTTAGCCACCATTGCCGAACGCGAGATTAACCCCTTTATTGGTACCGTTGCAGGCTTTGCCGTTTTATTTATTCTGATTTTAACTCTTGCCGGTTTATCTTTGGCCTGCGTCAGCGCTATGCATAATGCGCCTTGGTCATTATTTATCGTTGCCATTACCATGCCCATTGCTGTTTTAATGGGCCTGATTATGCGTTACAAAGAAAACGGCGTAATGCTTGCCAGCATTTTGGGAATATTTTTATTGGCCTTAGGCATCATCTCCGGACATGACCTGATGCAAGAAAATGTTTTAGGCTGGATGTTTAATTGGGATAAAGACACCGTCTCAATCGCCATTCCCTTATATGGTTTTGTGGCTTCCGTTCTTCCGGTTTGGCTGTTGCTCGTTCCCAGAGACTATCTGTCCACTTACTTAAAAATCGGCACGATTTTAATGCTGACTTTGGGCATTGTCTTTGTTCAGCCAAACATTATGATGCACATGTTCACACCTTTTGACAACGGCGGCGGTCCGGTTATCAACGGCCCTGTTCTGCCCTTTATCTTCATCACTATCGCTTGCGGTGCAATTTCAGGCTTTCACGCCATCATCGGTACGGGAACAACGCCCAAGATGATTGGTAATGAAAAAGAAATTCTGTTTGTCGGCTATGGCGCAATGCTGACGGAAGGCTTTGTCGCCATAATGGCCTTAATTGCCGCCTGCACCATGATGCCGGGAGACTACTTTGCTATCAATGCCGCCCCTGATGCTTATCAGGCCTTGCTTGCCGCATATCCGAACTTTGCCGTAACCGACCTACCTTATTATGAAGAACATATCGGCATTGATTTGCATGGACGTACTGGCGGCGCGGTTTCCTTAGCGGTTGGTATGGCGCATATTTTCCGCAACCTGCCTTTTATGGACCATCTAGTCGCTTATTGGTATAATTTTGCCGTAATGTTTGAGGCTGTCTTTATTCTAACCGCCGTAGATGCGGGAACCCGTGTCGGACGCTTTTTCTTGCAAGAAATGCTCGGAAAAATTATGCCTCGCTTTAATAACAAGGACTGGAAACCGGGAGTTATAATCACTAGCGCAGTCTTCACTTTTTTGTGGGGCTATTTGGTCTATACGGGCAACATCAGCAGCATTTGGCCATTGTTTGGTTTGAGCAATCAACTATTGGCTGCTTGTGCCTTAATCGTCTGCACCACAATGCTCTTGCGCTTAAACCGCGGTAAATACGCTCTGGCCGCAGCCATCCCCGGAATATTTATGGTCATCGTAACTTTCTGGGCAGGCTATTTACAGGTATTTGAACAATACCTGCCCCAAGACCAAACCTTGCTGGCTGTTTTGGGTATTATCGTTATGGTTTTGATGATTATCGTGTTGGCCGGAGCTTTGCGCAAATGGCTTGAGCTAATGCATATCAAGCATTGCGTTAAAGATGAATATGGCGAAGAAGTTAAAGCCCTCGTTGTTGAATAAAAAAATCCCCTCTGATAAGGAGGGGATTTTTTTAATATTTCAAGGCCAAACCGGTAATAACCGCATAACCTTTGTTATTATCATTTGAGTTCCGCTCAAAACCCTTGGAATTGATATAAGCGTTAATCCAAAACAGCTCAAACCATTCATTTAGTGCAAAGCGGTTGGTTTGTACGACCAAATCATCTCTGTTGCGTGTATTCTTGGCTTCTGTATGCAAATAAGCCAAATTAGTCTTAAACCGACCAAAATCATATCCCATACTAAAATCCCAAGCCTGACTTTCACGATAATTATCAAAATAAGCCGGCAAATGCGCATTCACGGCTTTTGTGGCAATCGGATTTTTATGTCCGTCAACATAAGCATTTTTATAAGCCGCCGAAATATTAAACTTCCCAACAACCCATCTTGCCCCGAAAGCCCATTCTTTATCCGTTCGGTTAAACAAACCATAAGCAGTGGAAGTATATAAATCACCCAAAGCGAGCTTCCAATGGTTTTTCATTGCCGCCGTATAACCATCTTCTTTTGTTTCATAATTCACATAGCGGCTAACCATACCTCTTCGGTTAGCATTATCCGGCGTATAGCTGAACCCAAACTGCGTATTTCCCAACATCGGCGTAAAATAACTTATCTTCGGTGCACGTCCGTCATCAATCATTCTGGTTGATTTTGGCGTAAAGAACCTAACTCTCTTAAAACCATTACTCCAGTTTGCACTACTCAGATAATAAGTCAGATTTGAATCCTGAATATTAAGCCAAGAAATATCTTGCGCCCCCAAATGCAAAAGAGCCGCTGCGTTATAAGTATAACCGACAGTCATCCTTCCATAATTCTCATTTTCTGCAATCATATAAGGATAAAAACGCCAATCCCCTTGACCGTAATCTTTATCATGTTGCCGAATAACCACTGTATAATTTGCCGCCGCACCAATATGCATTCCATTACCCTGTTCATAAAGAGCTTCCAGCTTTCCATCGGCCCGAAATACTGTTCTGTCTGACCTATTGGCAATATTATTGTTTTCGCGCGTTTGAGTTGCGCCGTAATATATTCCGGCTGTACCGGATTGTGCAAAATTCCATCCTTCAGCCCAAGCCGAAATAGGATAAAACAAAGAACTGGCTAATATAAAACAAATTTTTTTCATTCACGTCTCTTGAAAGAGGCAAAACAAGCATTAAATAATATTGCCAAAAAAACTTAAAAATTATTAAACTTCCCTATATCCCCAAAATAAAAAAGCTGCTTTGAAGCAGCTTTTTTATTTTATAGATGATTTTGTTTATAATTCTTAACCGCATTAACAAGCCCAAACAACTTTGAAGAACATTTGGGTTTAGATTGTTTCTCAATTCGCAAATCTTTACAATCAATCGCAGCCTGAAAATCTGCCTCCCAGTTTTGTTTATTATAGCCTTTCAAATCTCCTGACTGATTTTTCTTATCAACAATATTGCCAATAACCATATATTTAACTTCCAAAAACTTATTTATATACTTATCAGCACCATCAATAAATTGAGACTTATTATCCGTAACCATCTTCTGCAATGCTTTTAAGAACCCCAAACGAACAACCTTGAAATCCTCGGGCACAACTTGCGCTGTTGATGATTGTTTGTGCTTATAATAATCATACATATTTTCAGACAATCCCGTAACTTTGCTATCCTTAAATAACAACATTGCCAAACTCGGAAAATCCTCACAAACTTTCATTTCTTTAGAAACTTTCGGATACATATCCATATATTTCTTAAATATGCTTCCTTTCACAATCTTAGTCCAACCGATACTATCCGCATGCGAAGCAATTTCGGGCATCTGCTCAACAGAAGAACTTCCAACCTCAGCCAACTTTTTAGATAAATTATTATGAGGCGTACCTGCATTCCAATTCAAAACCAAATCCATATCACCTGATAAGTCAAAACCGGCAATACAAACATTCGCATCATTTTTTTCCATCTGATTTACACATTTGCTGATTGCATCTGCTGAGGTAAATTTATCATCGCTGTCCAACATGACAAAAATATCTTCTTTGCCCATTTTTTCAGCAACCTTACGTCCCAGATTTTCAAAAGACTTACCACAACCGCTGTGTTCATCATTTTGATAAATGTCAAAAGCAATTCCCTTTTTGGCAAAAACATCTTTCCATTCTTGCAACTTATCCATAGTCTTATCAGAAGACTTATCATCCAAAACCACCAAGTGCAAATCCGGATATGTTTGTTCCAAAACAGAATTAAAGCAACCATCCATATATTTTTCTTGATTATACGTTCTAATACCGAGAAATACTTTTGTCATATTGTTCTAAAACCTTTCATAAATTCAAAAACAGAAGACACAAGCTCTGCTGAACAAATATGCCAAACAATACCATAAACAATGAAAGATGTAAACACTTTTTGACAAAAAAACAAAAATTTGTCAATTCGCCTATTCCAAATATATACTATCAATTCTCAAAACATTTAAACTTGAATCAAAATCAGAATTATAATATAAGCCAACTTATCAATGATTATTATGCCATTATTTTACAATCATTTTTTATGATTATCGGCTAATAATCTTTCAGAATTTTTAATCTTCTAAAAGCGACGGGCCGATGCTTTATAACAGTGCATAAGAAAATGAAACTAAAAACTTTTTTTGGCATTCATGTAATAACTGCTATTTTCGCAGTATTATGTGCATTAATTTTTCCGAGCGGACCAGAACCTCTGGCAAAAGTAAAATTCTCACAAACTATGTATGTTTCTTCGGAAGATTCAATCTTTCCTATAAGGCACAAGGTAGCATGCGTTGAAATCATCCACATATTCAATGAAGCAAAATTCCTTGAATATGCCGATACAATTAATTGGGTCAACAAAACAGCCAATATTTATTTGTATGCTTCTATGTATGATTCTGACCTCAAAAGCGGAGAAGAATATTATTTTTACCAAGATGAGCCGTTTCATACAGAACTTGTTGCCCACAAAAGATTATATCTTGGCGAAAATTTCACCCAATTTGTTAATTTTTGGTGGATATCAGCTTTTATCTTGCTGATGATAGCATACTACATTTCTGAAAACAAAAAGAAAACAGAGGCTAAAAATTAACTCTGTTTTCACCCACAAAAAAGCCACCCTCAACAGGTGGCTTTTTATCTCTTTGGTCGGATTGACTGGACTCGAACCTTTTCTCGCTTGGTAAGTTTGTGCTTCGCACTCACTAACCGCGCTTCGGTCACTCGTTTTTTAAGTTTTTTTTAGAGGCGGCTCACACCACCTCAAAAAAACAAACAAAACTTCGCCGCTTGCGGTAAAATCTGCCGGAGCAACGGCTGATTTTATCCTCGCGCCTCTCCCGAGGTCGCTGGTTCGCATAACAAAAAAAGCCACCCTCAACAGGTGGCTTTTTATCTTTTTGGTCGGATTGACTGGACTCGAACCTTCTCTCGCTTGGTAAGTTTGTGCTTCGCACTCACTAACCGCGCTTCGGTCACTCGTTTTTTAAGTTTTTTTTAGAGGCGGCTCACACCACCTCAAAAAAACAAACAAAACTTCGCCGCTTGCGGTAAAATCTGCCGGAGCAACGGCTGATTTTATCCTCGCGCCTCTCCCGAGGTCGCTGGTTCGCATAACAAAAAAAGCCACCCTCAACAAGTGGCTTTTTATCTTTTTGGTCGGATTGACTGGACTCGAACCAGCGACCTCTTCGTCCCGAACGAAGCGTTCTACCAGGCTGAACTACAATCCGATAACGAAGCCTATATTTACCATAAAAAATAAAATAAACAAGAGTTTTTTTATGAAAAAATAACTTCTCCCAAAACCCAAACCCAAAAACAAAAATAATTATGGTTTTATAATATGTTAACAATTCATCACTAAAATAATGCCATAACATTCTGGAGAAAAAGATGCCCCTCAAAGCAGCCATTTTTGACTGGGACGGTACCATTACCGATTCTAACGCCATCAAAACAGAAGCCTTTATAGAGCTTTTTAAAGATTCTTGTCCCGAAGCCGCTGAATATATCCATGCCTACCAACAAAACAAAGGCGGAATTTCAAGGTTTGAAAAATATCGTCATTATATTCGTCATTTTTTTCATCACGAAGTCTCAACTGCCGAATTAGATAAATTCGGCCAGCGCTACGCCAAACTCTGCCGCGACAAACTTCTTCAAGCCCCGTTTATTCCTGGCGCTCTTGAAACCCTGCAAGACCTAAAGCAAAAAAACATTCCGGCCTTCATTGTTACCGGCTCTCCGGCAGACGAAATCAGGTCTTTGGCCAATGCCAGAGAAATAAGCCCTCTCATAAAAGATATTTACGGCTCGCCACGCAGTAAAGATATTTTATTGGCAACAGTCTTGCAAGAACATAAGCTTTCCCCTCACGAAACACTCTTTTTCGGCGATGCCATAACTGATTATAACGCCGCCAAAATCAACAACATTCCGTTCATCGGAGTCTCAAAAGACAAAAAATCTTCACCTTTTCCACCAGATACAACGATTGTTAACCGAATTTTCATTCAGTTTTAACTACCGACTCGCCAATTTTCAGAAAAAAATAAATAAATAACATCTTAAAAAAACTAAATTTTTGGAATTTAAACATAAAAAAGTAAAAAAAATATTAACAAAAAATTGACAAATTAGAAAAATTGATTATATTTAAGACAAAATAATCTAAAAATAACTTTTATATTAACCTTTTAGAAGAGAGAAACATTATGAAAAAAGCTCTTATTGCATTTGTCGCTCTTTTGGCGGCAGCTTGCTCTTCAAACCGCGAACAAGAACCAACCGTTGTTTATCGCGGTTATGATAACTCTGGTTGCAACTATTACAATGGTGTTTGCCACCGCGCAGCCAAAAAATATGTTGTAGAATCTGCTAACGGCTCTGAATATCGTCCGACTACAACTATTGTTAAAACAGGTGAATACAAACATTGCTCTGACACTCTCTTTGGTGATCCCGTACCGGCTCCAAAATTTGTTGCTAACGGACCCAAAGTTGTTACAGAACAACAGCCCGTTCAGGTTCGTCGCGTTCAATATATTCGCCGCATTCCGGCAGTAGAATATGTACAACAGCCGACGGTTCAATATGTTCAACCAGTCGCTCAACCGATTGCTCAGCCTGTAGCTGTTCAACAGCCCTGCAATGGTTGCCAGCCCACTATCACTCAAACTCGTGAACCGGTAGAAGTTTTGTTCAAGAAAACAACAACCAAAACCGTTTATGAGCCCAAAACCACACAGGAAGTAAGCTATGAGAAAGAACCCTACACAGGTCAGCTCCCCTGCACCAATTGTGTAGTTCCGACTCCGGCTCCTACCCCTGCTCCGGCTCCGGCTCCTGTCGTAACTCAGACTGTAGCTCCGACTTTAACAGTTCCAGCATCAACTGTCGTAACTGTTCAGGCTCCGGCTCCCATGCCTGAGGCTCCACTCTATACCGAAATTACGATGGATGCGGATGAAATTAAATAATTAAAATCAAATATCCTTAAATTAGTAAAACCTCAACAGGCGCTTTTCCCCAAAAGCGCCTGTTATTTTTATTTCAAAAAATCTTTAATTTTTTCCAGCTTATCTAAGGCATCTTGCCGCCCAAGCTCATACATTTTTTTAACAATATCCAAATTCGGCTCCATTTTTTTTATCTTAATCAGTCTACTCGGACGGATAACCAGAATCTCTCCTTTTTGCGAAGCCTGCTCAATCTCATCCAGCTCTTGATTATACATCAAATGCCTGTTCTTAATCGCCGCCACAAACTTCGGATATTTTCTGTAAACCAATTTTGCCAACCAAGCCATATGTGTTGGCTTTTTCCGATACCCCAAGGGCCGTGTTTGTACCACAATATTTTTTTCAAAACCGAGTTTATAAGAGGCTTTGAGCGGTATGCTATCCGCAATTCCGCCGTCCAAGAGCTTCATTCCGCCGACTTCAACAATCTGCGATACCAAAGGCATAGAAGCGGAAGCGCGTAAAAAATCAATATCCTTAAACATATCCTTACACCAAACATACTCCGAAGCACCTGTTTCCACATTGGTACAAACGGCATAGAATTTAGTTGCGGATTTTTTAAAAGTTTCATTATCAAAGGGGTCTAAAATTTCGGGTAAGTCATGATAACAAAATTTTGTGTCCACCATATTCCCCGATAACAATAGCGACCGAAAACTCATAAAACGATAATCATTACCATATTTCAGATTATACCGAATACTTCGTCCCACTTGTTTGGCAACATAAGAGCAACCATGGATAGCTCCGGCAGAAACACCGAGAACACCATCGGTCATAATGCCGTTCTCCAACAAAACATCCAACACGCCGGCGGTATAAATCCCACGCTTTGCCCCGCCTTCCAATACCAAACTTGTTTTCATCTTGTCTGCTCCTTATATCAAGCTCCCGATTGAATATACGCCAAAGGCCACAAGCCAAGCCACCACACATTGCAATGCCACAATCATAAGCGCATAAGCCGTGCCCAGCTCTTTTTTAACCGTCGCAATCGCAGCCACGCAAGGCGTATAAAGAAGCGAAAAGACCAGAAAAGCAAAAGCACTCAAAGGTGTTAAGATACTCGGCAAAAGCTCAATTTGCCCACCAAGTAAAACGCTTATGGTACTGACCACGCTTTCCTTGGCGGCAAATCCGGTCAAAAATGCGGTAGACAAGCGCCAATCGCCGATACCCAAAGGCTCAAAGACAGGCACCAATAAGCTGCCGATACCGCACAAAATGCTGTTTGCCGAATTTTCCACCACATTCAACCGGCTATCAAAAGTCTGCAAAAACCAAATAATGATTGTCGCTACAAAGATTATTGTAAAGGCTTTGGTGATAAAATATTTAGCCTTATAATAAATCAGCCGCCACACATTTTTAAGCCCCGGCATTCTGTAGTTCGGCAGCTCCATCACAAAGGGTACCGCTTCACCGCGAAAAGCCGTCAATTTAAGCAACAGAGCCAAAGCCAAACCCACCAAGATTCCCAAGACATAAAGGCTGATAATAACCAAAGTCTGATGTTCATTGAAGAATGCCGCCGTCAACAAAACATAAATCGGTAACTTAGCCGAACAACTCATAAACGGGATAAGCATAATTGTAAGTTTTCTGTCTCTTTCAGAAGGGAGCGTACGCGCCGCCATAATCGCCGGCACCGAGCAGCCGAAACCAAGTAGCATCGGCACAAAGCTCCGACCAGATAATCCGGCCTTGCGCAAAAGCTTATCCATCACAAATGCCACTCTGGCCATATAACCACTGTCTTCCAGCATTGAGAGAAAGAAAAACAACACAACAATGATAGGCAAAAAGCTCAAAACACTACCTACACCGGCAATCACGCCTTCTACCAACAAAGAGATAACAACCGGGTTCATTTGATAATTGATAAGCCCCTGCTCCACCCAAGAGCTAAAACAAGCTATGCCTGCTTCCGTCAGCTCAGAGAGCCAAGTTCCGAAAGGACCGAAAGAAACATAAAAAACCAAAGCCATAATCAGCAAGAACACCGGCAAAGCCGTAAATTTTCCGGTCAAGACTTTATCCAAGGCAAGGCTGCGTAGGCGCTCTCGGCTTTCCACCGGTTTACGCACACACTCGGCGCAAAGTTTTTCAATAAAGGCAAAACGCATATCCGCCATTGCGGCTTCGCGGTCAGACTTGCTTTCATCTTCCATCTGCCAAACCAAATGCTCCAAAGCATCAACTTCATTGGTTGTCAGGTTTAACAAATTCAGTACCGGTTGGTCGCCTTCCGCAAGCTTGGCGGCGGCAAAACGCACCGGCACACCGGCAGCTTTGGCATGGTCTTCAATCAAATGCGCAATAGCGTGAATACAACGGTGCACCGCACCCTCATCACGTCCTTCATAATTACAAAAATCAACCTTCTCCGGCAATTCACGATATCTTGCCACATTAACCGCATGCTCAGCCAACTCGTCAATACCTTCGTTTTTAATCGCGGATATCGGAATAACCGGCACCCCAAGCAAATGCTCCATACGGTTAATATCAATTGCGCCGCCGTTGAGCTTCACCTCATCCATCATATTAAGCGCAATCACCATCGGAATATTCAAATCCAGCAGTTGCAAAGTCAAAAACAAATTACGCTCAATATTAGAAGCATCAATAATATTAATAATGGCATCCGGCTTTTCATTAAGCAAAAAATCTCTGGTAACCATTTCTTCGTTAGAATAAGGCGACAAGGAATAAATCCCCGGCAAATCGGTAACAAACACGCGTGAAAACTTCCGCACTTCACCATCCGTACGGTCAACCGTAACCCCCGGAAAATTTCCTACATGCTGGTTTGAACCCGTCAACTGATTAAACAAAGTTGTTTTGCCACAGTTTTGGTTACCGATTAAAGCTAACCGAATTTTCTGGTTAGCGGGAATAACTTCTCCGCAACGCCTCATTTTCAAATCCTGGGCTTCACCTTTGCGCGGTGAGAGCGGTGCTTTCAAGTTCGGCAAATCAACCGGACAACTTTCTGCCTTGTGTACGTCCATAATCTCAATCTCGGCCGCATCTTTCTTACGCAAAGTCAGCTCATAACCGCGAACCTTAATCTCCAACGGGTCGCCCAAAGGCGCAGCCTTAACCATCAAAACTTCGGTTTTAGGAGTCAAACCCATTTCTAAAATATGCCGCCTGAGCTTTGCATCTTTACCGCGCACAGCGGCAATAACGGCGGTCATCCCCGGCTTCAACTTGTTTAATGTAAGCATTTTCCTCGCCCTCAATTTGACCAACTTTTTTCTATAGTTATGCAAACTTTTGCTAAGATTCAATTAAAAAAATTATAAAAATCAACCATAATTCCAAACCGCTTGACAAGTAACACAAAGCCTCAAATAATAAACCCAAACTAATAACTTAAGAGGTCAAAAATGAAAATATTGCTTTCCTGCCTATTTTCTGCCATTTTTTTCATAACCGCCTGCCACAAAACTCCAACTTCAGAACCGGACAATCTATTTATCGGTAACTGGATTGAAGTTATGCCTGTAAACAAACACATCACTCAAGGTATTAGCCTAAAAGAGAACGGACAAGCTTCGTCAATTGGTATGGCAACACTCAAATATGAAACATGGCAGGTCAAAGACGGAAAAATCACCTTCACAGGCAAAAGCATAGGCAACCATCAAACCATAGATTTTACCGATATTTTAGACATTGTCAAAATTACACCTGACACGTTAATTCTGCAAAAATATGGAGCCTATCAAATCCACTACACCCGCCAAAAATAACTCCAATTTTTAGGAAATCCGCTTATGCAACAATTTTTTCAATCCAAAAATTCCGATACACTGATTATCTTCTTCGCCGGTTGGGGCTGCGATAAAAACCAATTCACCAACTTGCATGACAACGAAGATGTGCTCATCTTGTATGATTACCAAAACCTTGATTTAAACTTTGATTTTTCCCAATATCGCCACATAGACTTAATCGCCTATTCTGCTGGTGTATTCATCGCCTCCATAATACAAGACAAAATCCCCAATTTGCGGCAAAAAATCGCCGTCTGCGGCAACCCTTATTTAATGGATGAAAAGCTTGGCCTCTCTACAGCCACCATAGAAATTTTTAAGAGCATAGATTTAGACAATTACTTAGAATTTCGCCGCCAATATATGGTTGACAATGAGGATGAATTTCAAAAATACAACAATCTGCAATCTCTTCGCAGCCTTGAGAGCTGCCAAAATGAACTCTCCTGCTTGCAAAAAATATATCAGGAGCACAAAGACGAAATCAATCCCAATTTTGACCTTGCCTTAATGGCTGAAAAAGATGTTTTATTTAAGCTCAAAAGACAAAAGGAGTTTTATCAGGACAAATTACGCATCATCCCACATGCCCGCCACCACGTCTTTTTCAACTTCAATAGCTTCCGTGAAATCTTAAATACTAAGTAAGGAACGACAATGCACAAAATTATCATTCTACTTCTTTTCCTCTTACCCGCTTGCTCCACCTTAGAGAATAACAAAGAAGTATCTGGAACTCTGCGTATAGGACACGAAGTCCGCTCTTTTACGGATAATGCGGATAATAAAGAATATTGGGTTATAGATAAAACAGGAAATCTGACAAAAGCATATAACGAGACCATAAAGCCACAAATCGCCAAATATCAACCCCTTCAGGCACGATTGAAAGTAAAAGACCTTGGCAAACTTCAAGAAGGTTTCGGAGCAGAATATGACGACACCTACGAAGTCCAAAAAATCATCTCAATCCATCAATAGAAAAAATAGCTATTGATATGCGCATAAAAAAACTAGCCCAACTATTTCTAAAGGTCAGTAATATTCATTTGATTTGAAAAAGAAATAATTAAACACGACAAAAAATGACGCGGCATATTTTTACAATAAATACATCAATCAAAAGGGAGATGTCTTTATGGAAAAATATGAACAATATAAAATGCTTTCTTATTTGTTAAACGCTTTAAAAAACAGAAGTTTTTTTAGAGAACATTTGTCGGATATCTATGATTGGCATGATAATAGCGGTAAAAACATTATCAAATTTTCCTGGCTGGATAAAACAGAAGAAGAAAAATGCATAGATTTCAAAGATATATTGCGCAGCCAAAAAAAACAAGCTTTGGAAACCGGAAAAAAATTTGTTGAAGCCCTTGAGAAAAAAGTGAATATTTTGCAAAAAAGCTCTTTTTCAATTTTAGAAAAACGCTTTCAATACATCGCAACACTACTGGATTTATCTGACGAAGAACAAAAAGTTTTTGAATTTCTGGCTCGCGTAAAAATAGATGACAACTTTGATGAATTTAATCGGGAAATTGGTGGTAGAAATAATAAATTAAAAAATACCACAACGCTTTTCCTGGCACAAAAACAACATAAAATTGAGGAATTAACCGATAAAAAGGCATCTCTTTTTCATCTGGGTTTAATTGAAAATGAATTTAATGGAGATATTTGTGCATCTGACTTAACTATTAAATTATTATCCCAAAACATTAAGGATACTGGTGATATAAAAAACGTGATTCTAGGGCAAAAATGTTATTCTTCCCTATTATGGAAAGATTTTGGACATTTAGAGGAAAAAGATATTTGCGCACGTATTTTAAGTAAAGCCGTCAAAAATAAAGAAAAAGGCATAAACCTACTTTTTTATGGAGCGCCGGGAACCGGAAAAACCGAATTTGCTAAAACTTTGGCTGATAAAATTAAAACAGAACTATATGCTGTTGGTGAAAATTTTGAAGAAGATAGTCGCAAAGAAAATCTCAATCTTGCATATTCTATATTATCAAAAGACCAAAATAGTTGTTTATTGGTTGATGAGGCAGATGACTTTTTAGAGCAAGAATGTCTTCTTTTCGGAAGAAAAAAGGAAAACAACAAACTCTATATTAATCGCTTATTGGAAAATAACAAAACTCCTACCATCTGGATTATAAATTCTATTGCAAATATAGAAAAGTCATATTTGCGGCGCTTTACTTATGCTCTCAACTTTAGTAAACCAAACTTAAAAACCAGAACCGAAATGTGGCAAAAAAGTCTGAAAGCTCACCATCTGCCTTCGGATAAGAAAACAGCAGAAGAATTCGCCGTACAATATAAACTATCTCCGTCGTTTATTACAACAGCCGTCAAAACAGCAAAGTTAGCTGACGGAGGCCTGCAAGCGGTTAAACAAAGTCTAACCTCATTAGAAAGAGCCTATAATAATGGAAAATATATACCGTCAAAGCCCAAAGTTTTGACTGATTTTAATCCTAAATTGCTAAATACGGATACAGACTTAAATCTTTTAAGTCAAAGAATATCTAAATTATCTCAGCGTAATTTTTCTTTATGCTTATATGGTGCTTCCGGCACGGGTAAATCGGCATATGGCGAATTTTTGGCACAAACACTGGGAATGCCGACTGTAAAGAAAAAATGTTCGGATTTATTATCTATGTGGGTAGGAGGAACAGAACAAAATATTGCCGCGGCATTTAAGGAGGGACAAGAAAACCAAGCCGTTTTGATTTTTGACGAAGCAGACAGTTTTTTGCAAGACCGGAGCAAAGCGCATAATTCATGGGAAGTAACTCAAGTCAATGAGATGCTGACACAGATGGAAAGCTACCCATATCCGTTTGTTTGCACGACGAATTTGATGGATAATTTAGATAAAGCCAGTCTGCGTCGTTTTACTTTTAAGGTAGCTTATGATTATATGACACCGGAACAATCAAGCCTTGCCTTTAAGCATTTTTTTAATATTGCCAAGGTAAACTTATCGCATCTAAACTCTCTTGCCCCAGGAGATTTTGTTGTCGTAAAACAAAAAGCTCAAATTTTGGGTTTAGAGAAAAACAAAAACGAACTCATAAAAATGTTGGAGCAAGAGCAGCAAAACAAAGCGCCAATTCAACACAAAATTGGTTTTATCTAGGAGATTAGGCGATGATAGATTCTAAAAAAATAATAGATTTAAGAAAAAATGATGATTTGCAAAATATTGCAAACACAGTTCAAAAATGGCTACAGAAAAAGGATGACTGGAAAGCCAGATTTGAAGAATATGCAACAGGAATCAAAGCTCAAGAAGAAAATATAATATCTATTAGGAAAAATTTTCACAAAGCAAAAAATCTCAACCTTTACACCAGCATCGGGGACATTAAGAGCAAGAAAGGAATAAATCTGCGTTATAAAGGTCAAAGCATAGCTTATTTGAAGCTAAAACAAGGCAAATTGATGTTGTATACAAACAAAGATCTAGATATAAGTAACAAAAGATATTTAGGTTGGAACAAACCGCTTAATTGCCCTTGGGATTCATCGGAAGCAGCAGAATTTAGAAAACATTTCAGTCAGAACTTACCGAAGGAAAATAACATTGAACATATTTTTGAGAGCGCCTTAATTGAAAATATGTCTAAAACCAGCTCCAAGGATAAAAAATTATGCAACATTCAGCCTGTTAGAATATATGATGAATTAGCTTTCCAAATGACAACAGTATTGTCCGGTTCTGGTAAGACAATCAGCCTATCAGAGCGGGCACGCGCCGGTGGAATAGATATTTTAGCTCGGGTTAAGCAAGGGGGAAACACCAATCTTTGTGTCATAGAGCTGAAAAAAGATGCGGTTAAGACCGCCAAACAGGCTCATATTATAAGAGGACAAGGGCTTGGCTATGCCGTATTTTTAAGAGAACTGCTTCGCTCACCTAGTGGTGCAAAATGGTTTGAACATTTTGGATACAAGCAAAAGCTGCCCCAAAGTCTGGTTATCAATGTTTGCATTGCGGCTCCGGCGGGAAAATATTGCATTTCTGAAGAACCGAAAGATGTTTACCTCGGTCAGGATATTTTACGTTTTAAGTATATTATGTTTGAGGCGGATAATGAGGCCATAAAATCTATTCATACAGACTTATTTGATGGGAATTTCAAATAAATCGCCGTCATTTAAACAAACGGCATTATCAAACATTTGCATAAATTTCTGCGGATAAAAGGTATGAATAGGAATAATAATTTTGGGCTTTAATCCGGCAACAATTTTTTTTAGTGTTGGGACATCCGCATGTCCGGAAGTATGAATATCCTGCATGGGAATATTATTGTCAGCCAAGAAGGTTAATTGATTTTGATATTTTTCCTTATACCCCTTCCACATGGAATAAACATAAGTTGTTTGATTATTGATTATACCAGCATTTTTAAGTTGTTCATAGATTTTTGAATCTAACAAAACAACATATTTTTGAGGATTTAGCATAAGTTTGTTAACACCTGTTTCATGCCTTTTAAGCGGATGTAAAGAAAATTTTTTAACATCCGGCCATGTAAAATTAGGCAGGCGCGGGTTACCTGTTCCTTGTAAAATATGTCCGGCATAACCGGATAAAACAATATTTCTTCTACATTTTTTTGCGGCACGATATATGGTAACAATACGGTCAATATTTTGAGCAGAAGTTTGGACTAAAGCCAAGCCCTTTGAGTCTTTCCAGAAGTCATAAAATTTGTTTTCCAAATCTTCTTCGTATTCGTAATGTTCAGAGTTTTCACGCCCCAAGCAAGAACCTTCCAGAAGCAAAACATCAATATTTTGGGGATGATTACGCAAAAATTTATAAAATAATTTTCTTTTGCGCCCATGAGCCCTGAAATCACCGCTGTAAAAAACTTTTTGCCCATCGGCCTCAATAAGAAAGCCGTAAGCCCCATAAGCAGAATGGTCAAACAGATAAGGTGTAATTCTAAAATCATTGAGTTGAAAAGTTTTTTCATTTTCAAAACAAACAGTATTCGGAAAGACAAAAGCCCCCGGAAGGCGATGAATATGGGCAATTTGCATAATACTTTGTGCCTCATGGCTCAAATAAACCGGAATTTTGTCATCAATATATTTTCCCAAGCCATAATGGTCTTGGTGTGCGTGAGAAATGAGCAGAGCCAATAAGTCATCGGACTTATGAGTTAACCCTTTAATATCAGGTAATAATTCAGGAGAAGTGTCTGCCGCATCCAAAGGCAAGCCTAAATCAACAATGATTCTTTGCCCCTTGTCAGAGATTATTTCAACGGCAGAACCGCCTATTTCTTTTGTTCCGCGCTTGATAGATATTTTCATTTTATGCTTCCGGCAATTCTTTTGTTGCGACGATTTACAAAATCAAGCTGATTTTCATACAAATCTAGCCAATCTCGCTCCGTTTGAGGATAAGGAACATTAGACAAATCTTTGAAGCTATTAAAATATTTTATTTCGGAACAATCAGAATTTACCAAATCTTGCAAATAAAAGAATTTAACATACTGTTTGAAATCTACAAACAAATCAAAAAAAGCTTTATTGGCTTGAAGTTTAGCAAACAAAGGACTTTCTTTTCCAAGATAATATAAGCGGATACATTCCAAGGTCAAATCAAACCTATCTTTAAGCATTTTTCCGCGCTCGGCATTAATAGAGTTGCTTTTAGGAAAGATGATAGCCCCGCCGATGGTATAAGATTTTATGAGATAATCTCTCCAAAAAGAAGTAAAATCGCTAAAACCATATTTCTGACAGAATGTATTTTTAAGCTCGTCTGTTAAATAATACTTTGCAACACTAATATGATGAAAATACATATTAACAATAGAATCAGACCCAAAGTGAAAATCTTTCCAAGCCAAATAAGTCGCATCTTCGTTTAATTCCATCTTGTCGCCGTTTGGAAGCGGCTTGCTCCACAACATTTTATGATAATCACGAAGTGTTTTACTGCAACTATCAGGATCGGGACAATTACGAGATGATTTTTGTTTATCAAATATTTCCAAATATCTTTTTGTATCTGATATAAAAGAAAAATTCACATCAATCTTAATACTCATAAGTCATCTCCTCTCTAAGCTAGTTTTTGAAATCATAAAAGATATTTAACAATTTGTAAAGCAAAGGCAAAGCATTCCACGATGCCGTAACAAAGCCATAGGTTTCTTTTTTGGGCTTAGGTCTGTTAAGAGCCACCAAAAGTTCATAATCTTGGTTATTTAGTCTGATTTTAGCGAAAGCCACGGCTTCAACTTCTTTAGGCGAATTTTGAGCTATGGTGCAAAAATATGCCCTAATTTCTTCTCCGTAAATATTAACTATTTTAGCAAAACATTTGGCTTTTTGATTTTCATTTAAGGGGGAAAAAGAATAGTTGCCAATACCATATTTTCTTTCGGCCTGATTTTTTGTTGTGTTGATAATTAAAATCAGGCCACCTTCAGCATCAAATTGTTTTACGCCTTTTTCCAAAAGGTTTTGTATTAGATATGCTTCGGAATTGATATAGAAAACAATACCTACGAAAGTCACAAAAGCTGCAAATAAAAATTTTTTCATAAAATAACACTCTCAAAAAAAGTTGTTTGATAAGATAATATTAATCTTACCTATGACAAAATATGTCATAGCCTCATTTTATTTTATAATTCGGAGATTTGATAATGGCTTATGAAAAAACATATGATTTGCTGGATTTAGCAATTTGGATGCAATCAACGCGAGAAGGCATCAGCTTAAATGATATTGCTGAAAAATATCAAGTTTCCCGCCGCACAGCTGAACGAATGCGTGATATGATTATCACTCGTTTTCCTCAAGCAGAAGAAATTATTTGTGAAAACAATCAAAAACGCTGGTATATCCCGCAAGGAACATTAAAGGACTTAATAAACTTCTCTGCTGAAGAATTATCTGTATTAGAAACAGCTAAAGAGCTGTTTGAAAATAAGCAAATGGCAGAAAAGAGTAGAGTAATTGAGGGGGTGATAGATAAAATTAAAGCTAGTATTAAAACAGATATCATCCGCAAAATTGAGCCGGATACAGAAGCTCTGCTGGAAGCTGAAGGATTTATTTGCCGCCCTGGACCTAAATTAATAATAGATGAAAAGATTGTTTCTGCAATTCGCCAAGCAATTTTGGAATGTCACCAAATTCAAATAAAGTATTATAACCAAAGTACGAATAAAATCAGTATCAATACTCTTAATCCTTATGGTTTCTTATATGGTGAGCGCAATCACTACTTAGTTGCTCATCATGCCGATGGATACTATGGAAACGAGGTGCATAATTTTATTTTGAGCAATATAAAAGAAGTAAAGATTTTGGAGAGTGTTATTGTAAATATACCTGATTTCAGTTTACAAAAATATGCCGAAGAATCTTTTGGTGCTTATCACGAAAAGCCGTTTGACGTTGAATGGTTGTTTGATAAAGAAGCAGCCAAAGATGCCGAACACTATATTTTCCACCCCACACAAACCATGATTAAAAATCCGGACGGTACATTAACCGTTAAGTTCAAAGCTGGTGGTAGATTAGAGATGGATTGGCATCTCTACACTTGGGGCAATCATGTGAAAGTCATCAAACCGAAGAATTGGTTATCTTGAGTAATTATCCATACCAAATAAGCTAAAATCACTATAAAACATACAACAAAGGCACCTAAAATACTCTAAAAAAGTGGGACTATAGTGGGAAAAATTGTCCCACAAAGGCAAAAGAAAAGGCTTTTGATTTCTCAAAAGCCTTTATTTTCCTTGGTTGCGGGGGCAGGATTTGAACCTACGACCTTCAGGTTATGAGCCTGACGAGCTACCGGGCTGCTCCACCCCGCGATAAACAATATCTCTTAAAGACAGTGCATACATACGCCTTTTCAAAGACATTGTCAAGCTAAAAATCAAAAAAATAATGATATTGTAACAGCAAATACAAAAACCACCACAATTACCCAATGCCACCACGCCATTTATCATTCTCCTAATTAAACAAAACCAGTGCCGCAAATATCGCCACAAACACCACAAAAGCAATAATCTTATGTCTTGTTTCCCATTCCATAAAAGCACCTCCGCTTATTTAAATAGGCATCTTTTAGCGTAATTCAACAATCTCCTTCAAATGTGCAAAATCTTCTTCGCGGCAGACAATCTGAATATCCTTAACTTTCAGGTTTTCATCAAAATCTTCTGGAGAACATTCCGTCAACAACTTGCCCGTAATATAATTTCTAAAGCCGAACCCCATTGCCTGCAACATTGGCCAAGAACCGGCCATATCCCATATAAATGAGCCGAAATAATACCCTCTGCCGCGCGCCGTAACCATATAAAAGAAATGCACAACACAAGAATAAAAACTGATAAATGTATCCTTGGAAAGATTGGCTCGCTCACTTATCTTAACAAACCACGAATTATCAAATATGACAGATAAAGGAGATAATTCTTTTTTATGCACGATAATATCTTTTTCTGCCCCCATACCGAAATTCTCAATCCAATACACGTTGTTGCCATCAAAATAAACCAGTTGATGTGTTGCTGGCAGACAAATTGCCCCTAAATAGGGCTTCATATTTTTCAAAACCCCAACAGATATGGCATAACACGGCATCTGCAATTCATACATCTGCGTCCCGTCTATCGGATCAATAACAAACTGATACTCGGCATCTTTTAGCCTTGCAAATTTATCTTTTCCGAGCTTTGCCGTTGTTTCCTCATCAACAATAACGTAATTAAGTTTCGAAAACTCTTTCTCAATAAAACGATAAAATTCTTCACTGAGTTCCTTATCCGTCTTAGTAACAACGGAAGAAACCGCCTCATCCTTAAAATCAGCATTAAAACCATCCATCCCCTGTGCATTATTTAAGGAGATTTTGTTTGCCATCTGCATAAATTCAAGAATTTTATCAATCATACTTGCATATCCTTGTTAAGTTGAAAACATAACAAGTAAAGCATAGACAACTAAAAAAGTAAAATGGAAAACAACCGGTTTAAACGCAAAAGAAGAGCCCCTTACAAAGGAGTAAGGGGTTCTAAAAAAAACTAAAATAAACAAGAAGAAGTTTGTACGATGATTAGAAGACCTGGCAGCGACCTACTCTCCCGTGTCTTAAGACAAAGTACCATG
>CALXYB010000013.1 GCA_944392835.1 uncultured Alphaproteobacteria bacterium
CATCTTGGAAAACTTGGTTGCGCCGAGCTGTTGTAAAACAGCCTTGGCGAAACTTAGGTTTCAAAGCGGGGCCCGTCCCCAAGAGGGCAAGCTCAAGCGCCGCCCGATTGGACCGAGCAATCATAAAAAAAACCGCTCATCTAAGAGCGGCTTTTTTAATGGTGCTCGGGGACGGGATCGAACCGCCGACACGAGGATTTTCAGTCCTCTGCTCTACCAACTGAGCTACCCGAGCATCAATCAACGAAGAGGTTTATAATTCATATTTTTAGGCTTGTCCAGCAGAATTTTTATTTTTTTGCATTTTTTTATCAATTATTGCAAAAACGCCCCTGCCACATAGCATTCATCAACAATTTCTGACGAGATGGATGTGTTTTTCTAAAAGCCTTGAATTGCTTATATATAAGCATATCCTCTTTTCTTGCTTCAAGAACCATATTTTTTTCATCTCTTACATCTTCAAACAGAGCCTGATAATTATTGATATTATCCACATCATCAAAAAGTTCTCTATCAAAATTACCTTCATCCAGAAGTCGGTTATGCGTTTTAAGGATTCTATCTACATGCCTTTGTGCTAATTTTCCGACATAAATCTGCTCTTCTTGAGACAATGAAACATAAGAATCAGCCTTTTGCAAAGGCAACAATGCCTCTTTATCCGATTCTGTATCATTATAAAGCGGAACAATATGCCCCAAAACGGCAATCCTATTAACATCATAAGCCAAAACTTCAACCTTATCATCCGTAAAACTCGGAAATATCTCTTTTCCCCTGGTTAACTCATCAACTAAAGCTTGATAATCCTCCTGATGATATACTGTAAAATCTTCTGCGGCAAAATTTTCCTCTCGTTGCTTATTTTCAAAAAACTTTCTTTCCATAACTTCCAAGCCCAGATAAAACACCTTAAGAGCATTGTGTTTTTCAATGCTTTGAGGCAAAGCTAAAAGCTCTTCCACGGCATTTTCTCTCATATCATCATAAGGAATAAGCAAATCTTGATTTTTATTCAAATTTCTATCAATAGAGTTAAACAACATATTCAAGGCACTAAACGTAAAATCATCCCAATCCGCATTAGGCTCAATCTGCCGAATAACTTTTTTATTCACTGGAGTATCATTAAGCTCAACATCTTTATAATACTTAACCAAATCAGAAACATTCAAAGCATCTTCGGCAAAGTTCAGAATTTTTTGCCGCAATGCCCCATCTCCCAAAGACATAGAAGCATTTCCGTGATTCCATTTTTCGCCAAACTCATCCTGTTCATCATCATCAACATCATAATTATCAGAGCTAGCCTCAAGCTGCCGCAAATCAGCAACAGTTTCGGCCAAGCCGTCATCAAGCCCCTGGACAATAAGCGAAATCATCTTCTCCATATCTTTTGTGAGTTCGGGGCTCATATTTTCAGCAGTCTCATATTTTTCCCAAAAATCTTCCTGCGAACCGGCTTTAAACGGCGGGACAATTTTTTCCAACATATCAAAATTATCAACTTCCGTAAAAATCTTATTTAAATCGCAACTTTTCGGAATCTCTATATCCATTTCCTTTATTCCGAGCCTCTGATTCGCTCTTTTTTGTCTCTCTATTTGAAAATAAGCCTCATCACCCATTATATTCGCAAAATCATTACGGATTTGTTCTGCCGTGTCATTATTACTGTGATAATAGAAAAAATCTCGCCTATTCTGCGCTACAATCTCAGTAAAAGGCTTAACAAATCTTCCTACAGCTTTTTTAATCGGCTCACTCTGAACATCCCAATAACAATCTCTTTGCAGACGTTTCATTATATCGGCGGCAACTTTTTTTTCGCTGACAAAACCGGAACGCTGAGAAAAATCCATTGCCGCATCCGCCAAAACGTTACGCACCCCTTCAACATTGGACAGATTAATCATTCCGCCGCCTTCCGTAACGGCTTCCATCAACTCTTCCGCCAAATGCGCGTCCAAAAAGCCATCCAACGTCCGAGAAAATATTTCTTCCTGCATTTCCTGCGTAAAAGAAGCCGCCAACACCATATTTTTATTAAGCCAATAGCGCTCAAACTCACCTCCATTGTTTAACACCCAAGCAGCAACACCATCAGCTTTGTTTATAAAGCTTTTATCTGCCGGATTAAACAAAACTTGGGCTTGTTCAAAAGCTTCATTTTCTTCAGCTTGGCGTACAATCTCTGAATGTAAACGATAAAAATCTTCAGCTTGTTCAAACGCATCCTTGGGCTCATTTGTTTCGGGCAAATTTATCCGAAAACCCCATTGCCGATTAAGCTCCATTGCAGCCAACTGCAAAACAGGATAAAGCTCTGCCGCATCTTTTGCCATACGCCACAAACGCATATCCGAAGCTTCCTCAATCTCCAGATTTTTCATCATTATCGTCGCAGTATTGACAAAAGTTTTAATAAAATTAAGCTTAACAGACTTATCAACCATAACAAAACGCCCTTCCGTAATATTCTGTCAAAATATAAACAAAAGAGCGTTTTTTGTCAAATGTAATTAATTCAATTTTACTAAGACTTCAAATTAACCGCAGTCTGCGTCATCTCATTAGCCGTTGTAAAAGCCGTACCGTTAAGATTATATGCACGTTGAACTATAATCAAATTAGAAAATTCTTTAGACGGATCAACGTTAGAACTTTCCAGAGATTCGGAACGAAATGCCTTATTATCATTAGTTGTTGAATCAACCACAAAATAACTTTCTCCGGCATCATTTGAAGCCTCAAAAAGAGTTCCGTTAATAGGTATCAAATTCTCCGGCGAAGAAAACCCAACCAAAGCCAACTTTCCACTGGCAATAGTTTCACCATTTGTATACTTAGACTGGATAACACCGCCGCTGTCAATATAAGTATATTGATAATCTCCGCCAACTCGTCCGTCTTGAGAAATATTAACAATTTCGGAGCTTCCGGCATATTGCGTCATTGGCGAAATATCCATAGCCACGGCACTCGTACTTCCATCTGGCCAAGTAACATCCACATTAAATGTTTTAGGCGAAAGCAAACCGCCTTTTTCATCAAATACTACTTCCAAAGGCTCTGTTGGCGTAACTGTTCCCCCTTCCATATTAAAGGTAACATTCCAAACATTGTTTTGTCCCTCTACCTTTTGGAAGAGCATATTAACGGTTTTTTCCTGATTATTCGGGCCATAGAAAGTCAATCCATAGCTACTGTTATCCACATCTGCAGGCACATTGGCAGAAATTTCCATCTGAGTTGTCTCAACCGCAGGAATACTGTCCGGATACTTAATGGTCAAATCAGTAAGAGCCCCACCAAAAGTCCCATCTTCATTGGCGGGAAAACCTTGAACATAATAACCGCTGGAGTTAACCAGATAAATAGTACCATTCTCGCTTCGGGTAGAAAAATCTCCGGCACGAGAATAATAAATTTGGTTCAAAGAATTTTTAACTGCGAAAAAAGCATTACTTCCGGCCTCAATAGCCACATCAAACGGATTACCTGTAGAAGATATCGTTCCGTTAACGGTAATGCTTGTTCTGTCATAATACCCCACACCGTTAACATCCACACGAGATGAAGACAAACCACTGGCATTCTCTCTGACCAAAGGCTGATTACCAAGCATCGTATAAAACATCGTTTCGGCAGACTTATAACCCGTCGTTGAAACGTTTGCCAAGTTCATACTCACAGTTTCCAGAGCATGCGACTGTGCATAAAGCCCAGAAACGGAAGGAGAAAAAATACCTAACGCCATTTTATTTTCCTCAAAGTTTACCTCAAAGGATTACATGCAATTTTCGTGCCGTTTTTGCTATCCCAAAGCCACCATGATAATACCGACCGTAATTAAACCGATTCCCGAGGCCGAAAGCAAAGATACGCTCTCCCCCAAGAAAAGTACGGCCACGACTGCGGCAATAACGACACTGAGCTTATCCACCGGCGCAACTTGAGAAACTTTGCCGTATTTTAAAGCCACAAAATAAAACAACCAAGACAAAGCTCCTGCCACACCGCTCAATATAATAAAGGTAATGGCTTTTTTGTTGGTCAGAATTTCGGCGATATGGCTAAAGTTTCTTTGCACCACCATCACCGCGACTAAAAACAAAGCCATAATAATAGCTCTGATAACCGTTGCAGTATTAGCATCCAAACCTTGCAAACCGATTTTTCCAAAAACACTGACAAATGCCGCCATCACGGCAGATAACACAGCATAAACCAACCATAAATATTCTGTCATTTTTCCTCCTCAAATATTTCAGACACCAAGACAATGCAAAAAGCATACCAATCTCAAACTTAACTTTTAATTGATTAAAAAAAAATGCACAACCATATTTCAAAAACAAAAACAAAATTTTCAAAAAAAGCTCAAAATTTACGATTTTTGTGCAAAAAATGTCATTTTTAGGCGCAAAATTGAATATTTTTGTTGTTTTTATCAAAAATCAGGGGTAAGAGTTAGAAGTGATTTTTTGAATTTAACAAACAAGTGAGAAAACAAATTATGTCAAATCCATTGGATACAAAAGTAATCAGCAAACTGGCTGAAATTTTAGATAAAAGCAACCTGACCGAACTTGAATATGAAGATGAAGGTTGCCGCATCTGCCTAACCAGAGATTTCTCCGGTCGCATTGCCGCGCCGGCCGTTCCGCCGATGCCTGCACCGATGGCTCCCGTTCCGCCTGCCCCTGCAGCAGCTCCGGCTATTGCAGCTCCCGCAGCTCCGGCAGCTTCTTCGGATGAAGATTATGCCAAACTCCCCGGTTGCGTAAAATCTCCGATGGTTGGCGTTGTATATCTTTCAGCTGATCCGAATTCGCCTAACTATGTAAAAGTTGGCTCTTCCGTAGCTGAAGGCGACACGGTTTGCTTGATTGAAGCCATGAAGACCTTTAATCCGGTTAAAGCTCACAAGAGTGGTAAGGTTACCAAGATTTTGGTTGCCGGCGGTGATCCTGTTGAATATGGCGAACCGTTAATCATCATTGAATAACAACATTAGGATTCTCGTATGTTTGAAAAAGTATTGATAGCCAACCGCGGCGAAGTAGCTCTTCGTATTCATCGTGCCTGCCGCGAAATGGGCATCAGAACCGTAGCCGTGCATTCGGAAGCCGATGCCGATGCCATGCATGTTCGCTTAGCGGATGAAGCCGTATGTATCGGACCTGCCCGCTCAAGTGATTCTTATTTAAACAAGCCGGCAATTATTTCCGCCGCGCTGATTACAGGTGCCGATGCCATCCACCCCGGATTCGGCTTTCTTTCGGAAAACGCTGATTTTGCCGAGATGGTTGAGCGCCACGGCATAACCTTTATTGGCCCCACCGCCGAACAAATGCGCCTAATGGGCGATAAGATTACCGCCCGCAAAGTTGCGCAAGAGGCTGGCATTCCCGTAACTCCGGGCTCTCCGGCCTTAGAGAGTGTTGATATGGCAATTGAATGGGCACACAAAATCGGTTATCCGGTTATTGTTAAAGCCACAGCCGGCGGCGGCGGTAAAGGTATGAAAATTGCCTTTAACGATGAGGAAATGAAAGAAGCCTATACAATGGCTCGCGCCGAAGCCAAAGCTGCTTTCACCAGTGATGTTGTCTATATGGAAAAATACCTCCAAAAACCACGTCACATTGAAATGCAGATTTTGGCTGATAAATATGGTCATGTTGTTCACTTAGGCGAACGTGATTGCTCTATTCAGCGCAACAACCAAAAGGTCATTGAAGAGAGCCCCTCTCCGGCATTAAACGAACAACAAAGAAAAGAGATTGGCGAGATTGTTCGTAAAGCCATTGAAAAAATTGGCTATACCAACGCCGGAACCTTGGAGTTCTTATATGAAGACGGTCGCTTCTATTTTATGGAAATGAACACTCGTCTACAGGTGGAACATCCGGTAACAGAAGCCGTTACGGGCATAGACATTGTTCGTGAGCAGATTCGTATTGCCAGCGGTGCCGCTTTAGGCTACACCCAAGATGACATTTCCTTCTCCGGCCACGCCATTGAGTGTCGTATCAATGCTGAAGATCCGGAAACATTCATCCCCTGCCCCGGTAAGATTACCGAATGGCATGCTCCGGGAGGTTTAGGAATTCGTGTAGATTCCGAAATTTATTCCGGCTATACGATTCCACCGTTTTATGACAGTATGATTGCCAAACTCATTGTTCACGGCAAAACACGCAATGCAGCTTTGATGCGTTTGCGTCGTGCTTTGGAAGAATTTGTTATTGAAGGTGTCAAAACCACCATTCCGCTGCATCAGGAAATCATTTCCCAAGCTGAATATATTGACGGACAATACAATATTCACTGGTTGGAACAGTTTATGGAAAAACTGAAACAAAAACAAAGCAAATAACTATCAACAGCCCTGCAAACTCAGGGCTGTTTTTTTTATTATTTTCCCGCTATGATAAGACAGAACAATTGGAGGGAAAAATGGACACCAAACTATCCTTACGAAACATTTTATGGGAAAGCGGCCTTTTCTTACGCCAGAATTATATTCTTTCATTGAGCTTTTTTCTTTTGGCTTATGCCGCCGTTTATTACGCTCAGGCTCTAAACATTTCCACCAACCTGCCGATTGTTTTTGCTTACCTGATTTATACTTACTTTTTCTATTACTTTTTTGTTTGCTTTTATTTCAAACAAAAAATTTTGCTAAACAAGCGCCGTTTTGCCAATGCCTTAATCCGAATGGTTGCAATCCTTTTGTTGGCTTTTGCCACTTTGCTAATACTTAAAATCGGTTTCAAAATTCTGTTCTTTCTGGCCGGAACATTACGAGCTTTTCCCGAGGTTTATGAACAATTACGAGACATCTACATCAACATTCTAATGTCCTCCTACTTCACATGGTTTTTATCCGCATTCGTATTCGTAATTCTGAGCTTCACGTTTTTCATTCCGGCCTTTGCATGGATATCTGCCGTAATCGGGAGAGATTCTTCCATCACCAGAAGTTTCGCCCGCACCAAAGGCAATTATTGCCGTTTAATACTGATGTTTTTGCTCATTTATGGTATTTTGCCTCTGACAATTCTTTTATTTAAGGGCTATTCTGCCGGAGTTGTTGCGGCTGTTTCTGCAGCCATGAGCCTAATTCAAATCGTCATTTATCTAAAGATTTACGAAAAATTTTATTCTCAAAACTAACCCACAAAAAAAACTCCGCAAATTCTGCGGAGTTTTTTCTTGAACCTAATAGGAGCTATGCTGCTTTAGAGTTTTTTTTAGCTGCAAAAGCGTTCATTGTCTCAATAACATAATCTTGAGATTCTTTATCCAAATACGGATGCATCGGAATACTCAAAACAGTCTTAGCCAACTTTTCGCAAACCGGCAATGAACGAGTATTCCATTTAGCATAAGCTGTCTGTGTATTAACCGGACGCGGATAATAAGCACCGCAAGGAATACCGTTTTCTTTCAAATAAGCCATCAACTCATCACGGTCTTCGCAGGTAATGGTATAAAGAGCATAAGCTGACTTGCAGTTATCCAAAACTTTTTGTTTGCCAAAATAAGCATCCAAGTTATCATCATAGCGTTTTGCAATGGTATAGCGATCTTTGAGCTCTTGTTCAAATACTTTCAACTTCTGCAAAATAACGGCAGCTTGGAAAGAGTTCATACGACCAGTCATACCCAAGCGAACATTATCATAGTGGTCTTCAGGGCTCATACCATGAACACGGCAAGACTTAACCAAATCATTTTCAGCAACATTATTCGTAAATACGGCACCACCATCACCATATCCGGCCAACGGTTTTGTCGGATAGAAGCTGGTAGCTGTCATATCAGCAATGTTACCGGCACGTTTGCCATGATATTCAGAACCATAGCTTTGAGCAGAGTCAGACAAAACTTTCATACCGTTAGAGTGAGCAATTTTCATAATCTCATCATAGTTGCAGGGGTTACCGAAGATATCAACGGCAATAACGGCTTTAAGATTAAGCTTACCCTCTTTCTTAACATTGGCAATAGCTTTTTCCAAATCTTTCGGATCCATATCAAAAGTATCAGGATCTGAATCAACAAAAATCGGAGTAGCACCAACGATGGCCACACATTCAGCAGAAGCAACGAAAGTGAAAGAAGAAACGAATACGGCATCACCTTGCTTAACATCCCAAGCCATCAAAGCAAGGGTCAAAGCATCAGTACCGGAACCGCAAGTAGAACAATATTGTGTACCGGAATAAGCTGCCAATTTTTCATCCAATTCGCGGCACTCAGGACCCTGAGCATAACCGCCATGATTCAAAATAGTTTCAAAAGCTTTCAAAAAGTTTTCCTGACCGATTACTTTCTGAGAAGCCTGAACATCAAACAAATTAATCGGTTTAGAAGGTTTATTAGTCATCATCAAATTCCTTTTCGTTGTAAGTTTTAACTGAAAGCGATAGTAGGGCAGAAAAACACGAAATGCAAAACACAAAAAATTTCCGCTTTGTAACAAAAGAAAAAAACATTCTCATTCATCCCGAAACAAATAAATATATTGATTTACTTAAAATTATTGCTATATTAAAAGTGATTTTTGCAAAAACCCAGAATAAGGAATTATCCCGTGCGTGGAACATACAGAATTTTTGCAGCTTGTTCACTCATTGCACTAACAGTTGCCTCCTGCGCCAACCCGAATGACAGAACTTTGTCTATGCCTGCGGATGAGCATCCGACACTTGAGGCATATAACCGTAAAATGTTTGAGTTCAACTACCAGGTTGACAAATATATCTTAAAACCCACGGCCAAAGGCTACCGCGCCATCACAACTCCATATATTCGTGAACGTGTGAACAACGCTCTTGCCAACATCAAAGAACCAATTTCTGCCTTCAACCACCTACTGCAAGGTGAGTTCAAAGAAAGCGGCGTAAACTTGTCGCGTCTAGTAATCAACTCCACCTTAGGCTTAGCCGGCATGTATGATGTTGCCGGCGGCTGGGGCTTAAAACCATCCAAAGCAGGCTTTGATGAAACCTTGGCCAAATGGTGTATTAAGGATGGTCCGTTCATTGTTTTGCCACTGTTAGGCCCAGCAACGCCTCGTTCCACTGTTGGCATGGCTGTTGACAGTCTAACCAACCCTGTTTTCTTAGCCACACTGAATGCTCCGGCAGATGTTAAAGATAAAATATATTACGGATACTCTGCGGTTTCGGTCATAGCGCTTCGCGAGTCTGCACTGGATTTACTGGATGATTTGGAAAGAAATTCGGTTGATTATTACACGACCATGCGTTCCGCCTTTTTACAAAACCGTCAAAATCAAAATTGCATAAACGGCGATGAAAACGTCTCTTATGACTTTGACTTTGGTTTTGAGGAAGAAGATCAGATTTTTGATGAAATGGACAACTAAAGAACTGGAGAATAACAAAATATGAAAAAGAACTTATTTGCCGCAATTTTTGCTTCAATCTTTATGTTTTCAGCCACGGCAAACGCCGCTGTTGATGCAGCAAAAGCTGAAGAATTTGTTCAAAAAGTAACCAAAGAAGGCATTGAAGACATTATCAACGCCAATGTCTCCCAAACCGTTAAAGATGAACGCTTTGAAAAGCTCTTTAACAATGCCTTAGATTTGAACTTCATCGGTCAGTTTGTTTTGGGACGTTATTGGAGAACAGCCACTGCTGAACAGAAAAAAGAATTCATTAGCGCTTATCGCGAACTCAATATCAAAACTTGGTCGCAGCGTTTTGATGAGTTCAAAGGCAAAAACTTCATTTTCAAAGGCACAACTCCATCTAACTCTGCCAATCAGGTTTTTGTAAACTCTGTTGTCCCGATGGACCAAGGAGAGCCTGCAAAAGTTGTCTGGCGTGTTAAACAAACCGGAGACAAATTCAAGATTGTTGACATCATCATTGAGAACGTCAGCTTAGCCATCACCGCTCGCAACGAATATACGGCTTATATAAAAACAGCCCCCGGCGGGATTGATGACTTGATTAAGGATTTGCAAAATAAAACCAAGAAAGCATAAAAACTCAAAGCCCCGCCAAAGCGGGGCTTTTCATTACTGCTGTTGTCCGGTAGCTGTTTCCTGAACTTGCTCAACGACTTCAACAACTTCGGGCGCATTTTCTTCAGCCTGCCAACCATCATAAACCCCTCGGCCGACCAGATAAAACACCACCAATAAAACGGCATAAAAAATATACTTCAAAACAGTTCCCATTTAAGCCTCCTGATAAAAAGATTCATACGCCGATACACATAATCACCTTTTAATAACTTTCAAGTCTGAGCACAAAAAAAGCCCCTTGGCTAAAAAGCTAAGAGACTCTTGTACGGTTTGTTTGGAACTAGCAGAGCCACCACTGACTGGGCCTGTTGTTCCAAGAAAACCCAAAATAAAATCCGGCCGCGATAATGCAAAGACCGAATAAATACCACTTTTCGGAAACTTCAGATGCAAAAAGCACCATAATTCCGAAAAAGATACAATACAAAGCAGCGAAGAGGCTGCCAAAAAATTTCAATTTTTTCATTTTTTTTAAAATTTAAATTTAACAAAAATTAGCATATCTATATCTCTTAAAAAAGAAAAATAGTACAATCTTGCCAATGCGTCAACACTTTTTGTCAAATTTACGTCAACAAAAAAAGGCTCTGCTTTCACAGAGCCTTTTTTATTATTATAATCCAATAAGCTATACGTCCTCGCCTTCTGCCGGAGTAGCATCACTTGCCGGTTCACTTCCCGGAACATTTAAAGTACCGATAGCCTTTTTACGCTTAAGCTTATTCACAAACTTAATGGAGCGCTGTGCATCCCATTTTTTCTTGCCTTCCTCACGTTGGAAAATCTGCTTATAAACCTCAATTGCTTGGTCAAACTCAGACAACTTGGTCAAGCAACTTGCCAAACCGTCATACAACTTGTGATGATAACGATTATTAATCATCATCTGCGCTTTTTTATAGCACTTCAGCGCGTCATTAAACTTCAGCATTTTTTGATAAACGAAACCGATACTGATCCATGCCTGAATTTCATGGCTGTCAATATTCAGAATCTTAGTAAAACATTTCAAAGCGGAGTTATTGTCACCCATCAACTGATAAGTAACACCGACACCGTTCCAAGCCTTAATATTGGTTTTGTCGTTAGATAAAACTTTTTTGAAGAAAGAAATAGCACGTTCGTACTGTTTCAGCTTTTGTAACGTAACGGCAATGCTCAACAAGGTTTGCGTATGCTTGTTGTCAATTTTCATTGCCTGCTCCAAAACATCCAGAGCTTCTTTGTAAGAGAACATATGTTGAAGCGCAATGGCTTTGCCGTTCAGCGCCTCCAAAGAGGTCTGATCAATAGCCACAGCTTCATCAAAGCATGCAATCGCGTCTTTATACAAGCCGCGCATACTTAATGTAACACCCTTATTATTCAGCACCTCCACCGATTGCGGATTAATCTGCAATGCCTTATCAAAACACTCCACGGCATCCGTATACCGACTCATTTTCTGATAAGCGAAGCCTTTGCTGTTAAGCGCTTTCCATGATTTAGGTTGTTCATTGATTGCGATATCAAACTGCTCAATCGCTTCCTTATACAACCCTTGGTCAAGCAATTCTTGCCCTCTTTTATATGCACTATTTTCGTTTGATTTAACCATATTTTTTCTCTTTTCAAATTATAGTTACAAAATAATTTAGTTTAAGACATAGCACTTTTGCCTCAAACTGTCAAGATTCCCCGCTCAAAAAAGACTCTAGCGGTGCATTAAAACTTTATAAAAAGGCCCTTCATCTGTGCGCACTGGAATATACCTACAGGCAAACTTGCGGCAAAAATCGCGTAAAGCTTGGCGTTTGGCGGCAAAATACGCATGATAAGTATTGCGAAACCCCTTAGACTTTGTCTCAAAAACCACGCGTTCCTTGCCTTCCGCCGCCATATATTCCCCGGCTTTTGGCGCATTATCTTCCAACACGTCATAAACATTTACACAATAGACTTGCGCTTTTTTGCTCAATGTTGCCAAGGCTTTTTTGTCCGCCTCGTCAAAACCGTAAAAATCACTGATGACAAAGACCGCCGCCCGACTCTTAAGTCCGGCTTGCAAAACCTGCAAAGACTTAGCCAAACGCCCCTCGTTGCTTTGTTTCAGAACCAAAGCGCTAACCTCTGAGATTTTTTTCAACACAGCCATCATTCCGGCGCGGCTGTTTTGGGGCTTAAAAACATAAGTTTCCTTGCCGTCATAAATCAGACAACCGAATCTGTCCTTGTTTTCCAAACTCAACCAACCGAACAAAGCCGCAATTTTTGCCGCAGCCACCGATTTTAGCTCAACTTTTGTACCAAAGACCATAGAGGCGGACAAGTCCAACAAAACATAAATCTCGCGGTCTTTTTCTTCGGCAAAGAGTTTGGTATAAGGCTTTTGCTTGCGCGCCGTAACCCGCCAGTCAATATCGCGGACATCATCACCGAAAGCATAGCTCCGAATCTCTTCAAACTCCATTCCCCGCCCCTTAAAAGCCGATTTCACATCTCCGGCTCGGGCTGATACCACATTGCTGAACTGATAGTTTTTTAGATAAGGCACAAAGCGGCGTTGCTCCATCAACTCTTCCAAAGAAGCATACAAACCATTGCCCAAAGGCTTAACATCTTTCGGCTTAAAAAGTTTTTCGGTTAATTTCTTGAGCTTTCCCATACGGATTCGCTTTCTTAAAAATTTCTAACCTTAAGGCAGCGGAACAGTCCGAAGCAAGGTTGCGATAATATCATCGGTCGTAACCCCTTCGGCCTGCGCCTCAAAGGTTAGGATGATACGGTGCCGCAACACATCATAAACCACGGCGTGAATATCCTCCGGCGTAACAAAATCCCGATTATTCAGCCAAGCATTGATTTTCGCGCATTTATCCAAGGCGATTGTTGCACGCGGGCTAGCGCCGAACTGAACAAAACCGGCCAGCTTGGCATCATATTTATCCGGCTGTCTGGTAGCCATAATCAACTGCACCAAATATTCCTCAATAGCCTCGCTCATATGCACTTGCAAAACTTCTTTCCGCGCGGCCAAAATATCCGCTACTTCCAAAGCGGCAAAAGTTTTTGCTTGCTCCGCACCGTCATTGGCGCAACCGTCTTCACCACGCACCAAACGCAGAATTTTTTTCTCAGCAGCAGCGTCGGGTTGATTAATTTTAACATACATCAAAAAGCGGTCCAACTGCGCTTCCGGCAAATTATACGTTCCTTCATGCTCAATCGGGTTTTGCGTTGCCATAACCATAAATAGTTCGGGAAGCGCATAGCGTTTGCCGCCCATACTGACTTGCCGCTCGGCCATCGCCTCCAACAAAGCGGACTGAACCTTTGCCGGCGCACGGTTAATTTCATCAGCCAGAACCAAGTTTGCAAAAATCGGACCTTTGCGAAATTCAAAATTTCCGGTTGCAGCCACATATATCTCACTTCCCGTAATATCAGACGGCAGCAAATCCGGCGTAAACTGAATACGATTATATTGCGCCTTCACGCAACTGGCCAAAGTCTTAATAGCTTTTGTTTTGGCTAACCCCGGAGCACCTTCCACCAAAGCATGCCCGTCAGCCAAGAGCGTAATCAAAAGTTTTTTGACCAAATCTTCTTGGCCGATAATTTTTGTTTCCATAAAATCCTTAAGCGAAATCAGCTTTTCTCTGAGTTCAGACATCTACTTTCATCCCTTCCGTTAATTAGCCATAATCCGATTCAAAAAATTATAATACTCGTCCAAAACCGCTTTTTTCATATCTTCGTTGCCCAAGAAATCAAACAGTTCAATAGAGCGTTTATAATGGGCTCGTGCACGGTCAAAGTCGCCTTGTTCACGGTCATAAGCCTCAACCCTTGCCAAATAAAGCAACGATTCCGCCTCAGCAAAATGGTGTGAAACTTTTCCATACAAATAAACCGATTTCATCAACGCCTTGCGCGCATTGGCAATATCTCTGATAATATAGCGCAAGCAACCGATTGCAGACAATGCGCTTGCTTCACCGAGCAAGTCGCCGTTTTCACGATAAAGATTACGACATTTTTCCAACAAATCATGCGCCACATCATAGTTCTTATTTTTCATTTCGATTCTTGCAATCGCACGCAAAGTTGAAGCCTCCTTGAGCGAATTACGATCTTGCTCAAACAAATCAGCTGCTTTTCTATAAGCTTGCAAAGCATCATTTTCACGATTAAGCATCAAATAAATATAAGCCTCGTGGTCATAAGCATCGCCGAGCAAATCAAGATTATCAATCGCGCTCAATACTTCCTGTGCCCGATGTATGGTTGCGATTGCTCCGGTTGTATTACCGTCTGCGGCTTGTACTTTGGATAATTTGATAAGTGCATCGCCATAAGTATTCTGCCCATCAATAAAGTTTTTGACCAGCTCTATGGAAGCATTTAATGCTTTGGCAGAAGCCTCATAATTTTCAAGACTGAGTTCCAATTCACCGAGTCTGGACAAAGCAAAAGCCTCCCCCTCAACATCGTTTTTTTCATCATAAAGACCGGCTGATTTTTCATAACAGGAGCGTGCTTCGTCATATTTGCCGGCATGCCAGAAATTATCCCCTTCCTGAAAAATTTTAGACGCTTGAGTAACATATTTTCCCTGACTTGTTCTCGGCATAATAAAAACTCCTTTTAATTCATTTAATATTATTATATATATTTCGTAATAAGCAAAAAAACAAGAAGTAATAAAAAATGGATAATATATTTGACCTAGACGAAACCGCAGCCGCAAACGCTGCTCAAGCTCCCATATATAACAACACGCAAGCCCTGATGCCGGGCTATGCGTGGCTTGAGCAGTTGAACCCTGAGCAAAAGCAAGCCGTAACCACCACGGAAGGTCCTCTTCTGGTCTTGTCGGGTGCCGGCACGGGAAAAACCAAAGTTTTAACTACGCGTCTGGCTTATATTTTGGCAATGGGTAAAGCTCAACCTTGGAATTGTCTGGTCGTAACCTTCACCAACCGCGCCGCCCGCGAGATGAAAGAGCGTGTTGAAAAGATGATTGGCGAAGTTGCCAATTCTGTCTGGCTCGGCACATTTCACAGCATCTGCGTCAAAATTTTGCGCAACCATGCAGAGCTTGTCGGCTTGCACTCAAACTTCACGATTCTCTCGGAAGATGACCAAAAACGCGTCATCAAACAGATTTCGGAAGCCGAAGGCATTGATGATAAAAAATATCCGCCGCAATCAGTGTTGGATAAAATCAGCCGTTGGAAAGATAAAGGCTTAACCATTGATAAAATCCAAAACGAGTTTAAGGAAAATATCGTAACACATTTATATAAGAAATATCAGGAACGCCTGCTTGAACTAAACTGCGTAGATTTTGGCGATATATTGCTTTATGCCCTGAATATTTTGCTCTCCAACCAAGATGTTTTGGAAAAATATCAAGCCAAGTTCAAATATATTATGGTGGATGAGTATCAAGACACCAACGTAACCCAATATCTTTTGCTGCGCCTGCTCAGCCAAAAAAGCCGTAACTTGTGCTGTGTGGGTGATGACGACCAATCCATTTACTCTTGGCGCGGTGCAGAGATTGAAAATATTTTAAGGTTTGAAAAAGACTTTACGGATGCCAAAACGATTCGTCTGGAACGCAATTATCGTTCAACCGCCAATATTTTGGCTGCAGCTTCTTGCCTCATCAGCCACAACGACGGCAGATTAGGCAAGACCTTAAAAGTTGCGGAAAATTCTCCGGCCAAATATTGCGACAATACCAAAATAAAAGTCGTCAGCAATTATAACGGCGAAGATGAAGCCCGCTACGTCATTGACCAAATAGATTATCACTTGCGCCAAGGAGCACAATATTCGGATATGGCGGTTTTGGTGCGCACGGCCTTTCAAACCCGCGAGTTTGAAGAAAAATTCATTGCGGAATCTATTCCCTATCAAGTCATCGGCGGCCCGAAGTTTTATGAGCGAGCCGAGATTCGCGATGCTCTGGCTTATTTCAGAGTCATTTTGCAACCCCATGATGATTTGGCTTTTGAACGCATCATCAATAAGCCTGCACGCGGCATTGGAGCCAAGAGTATTGAAAAAATCCAGCAGGAAGCCCGCTTCAATCAAATATCCATGTATATGGCGGTTGAAAAAATGCTTGCCGAAAACCAGTTTAGCGGCAAAGCAAAATCTGCTCTGGCGGACTTAATAGCAAACTTTGAACAATGGCGCAAAACAATGAACGCCGTCACCCCCGATGAACTCGCTTCTCAGGTCTTGGAAGATTCGGGCTATTTTGAAATGCTGAAAAATGATAAATCAGCCGAAGCCCCCGGCCGCATAGAAAACTTAAAAGAATTAATATCTGTTATGTCTGATACGGAAAAATATCCAACCTTGTCAGAATTTTTGGAACACGTCAGTCTGGTAATGGACAATGATGATGCGCTAAATACCAACAAAGTTATGCTCATCACGCTTCACTCTGCTAAAGGTCTGGAGTTTGACATTGTTTTTCTCCCCGGCTGGGAAGAAGGATTGTTTCCGCATCAAAGAGCATTAGACGAAGGCGGCACGGAAGCTTTGGAGGAAGAACGCCGTCTGGCTTATGTTGCCATCACCCGCGCCCGCAAACAATTATATATCATGACGGCACTCAACCGCCGTGTATATGGACAATGGCAAAACAATATTCCCTCAAGGTTTATCAACGAACTTCCGCCGGAGAATATTGAAATTTGCAACAATGCCGCTAAATTCTATGGTGGCGGATATAATGACTATACTGCAACACAGCAAAACAAGTCATATAACAACAATTATTATAAAAAGAACACTTATAACGCATGGAACACAAATAAAACAAAGAAAGGAAACGACTATGGCATTTCTGATTATAGCAGTACCGGCAGCGATTTTAGCTATATATCTGATGACCGGCGGTTAATCGGCACCAGAGTATATCACCAAACTTTCGGTTATGGCAAAATCACTGCCGCCGAAGAAAACTGCATGGAAGTAAACTTTGACAAATACGGCCGCAAAAAGATTATGAGTTCTTACCTTGAAAAGGTAGATTAATCAGTCTCAAGCGGCCATAAAAAATTGACGGATAAATAAAAATCCGAAAGTTGGTTATTATAAAATGACTTTAAGGAAAAAAATGAAAAAACTATCATACTTTTTAGCTCTTGCAGCTCTAATCATAACTTCAGCTTGCGACAACACCCCAAGAGAGCTGACTGAAATTGTTCCCAATAGGGCTTATCTGTTTTACTCTAATGGTTGTCCGCATTGCCACGAAGCACAAGAATTTCTAAACCACAAATATCCGGACCTAAACATTCTCAAAGTGAATGTAGATAACCCAGCCGGAGCAAAGCTCATGACCCAATGCGCCAAAAAATTCAAAATCGGAAGACAACTCGGTATTCCGCTTTTCTGCTTAGGCGATAATTATATTATGGGTTGGAGCCCTGCCTATGAGCAAAAGTTTCAAAATTACATCAAACCATTTTTAAAATAACTAAAGCCCCTTTCGGGGCTTTTTCTTTAGAATTACCAATAAAAAAAACCACTCTAACGAGTGGTTTTTTTTATTGGTAGCGAGGGGCGGATTCGAACCGTCGACACGCGGATTATGATTCCGCTGCTCTAACCAACTGAGCTACCCCGCCATTGGAAAGTCGTGTATTTAATAAACTTTCTGTCGGCTCTTGTCAACAATTATTTTACAACTTTTCCTCATAAAACAAATATTATTATTTTTTCAATTCATTAGCATCCACAATTTCAAATTCTGCATCAATAATTTTAGAAGCCCTTCCCTCCTCCATTACTGGCTCATCTGCATTTTCAACAAAGTTACGCAGATTCTCAAATTGTTTTCTGATTTTATATTGCCGATACCATCCTATGGCAAACAACACGGCAAACATCAACAGAACAAAAGGCAATAACAAAGCCGCAGTATAAAATAACAAAAATACGGCAGCCATACCAAAAGCCAAAGTGCCGATTCTCATAAAAATAGCCATAAGTCCACTCATTACTTCTTTTCCTTCTTAATTTTTTCCGCAGCAATCAAAGCCGCACCAATCATTGCCGCATTATTCTCAAAAATAGCCCGTCTAAGCTTAATCGGTCTGGCCAAAATATCCTTATTAACAATTTTTTCCAACTTCTCATAATTCATAAACTCGGTTAACGAACCAAACAACAAAACAATCTCGGGGTCAAAAATATTAACCAAACCGATAATACCGTTAACCACATCCTGCTCCCACTCGTTAAAAACTTTAATCGCAAGCAGATTATTCTCTTTCATTCCTTTGATAACATCATGGCTAGTAACACTATCATCTTTATAAGCTTCTTTGGCATCAATTCCCAAAGCCGTACCGGAGGCATAAATCTCGTAGCAATCATAAGCCCCACAGCCGCACCGCCTCTTATTTCCTCTAGCGACCTTAAAATGCGCTTCACCTGCCGCACCAGACTTTCCTTTAAGCAATTGTCCGTTAACAATAAAACTGATACCGACACCCGTGCCTATGGCCACCAGCATTGCGTCATTCATTCCCTTTGCTGCGCCGAGCTTATATTCTGCCCACATAGCGGCATTGGCATCATTTTCTACCACCACGGGCTTAGAAGAAAGTTCGGCAAAAGGTGTATTCATATAATCTTTGGGCATATTTCCGACAGAGGCAATGATTCGGTCATTATCTTTGCTAACCTCGCCGGCAGTTGCCACAGCAACAGCTTCAATCTGGTTCTCAAAACCGGAAACAATACGTTTTAAGGTTGCCAAAATTTCGGCACTATCGCGAGGTGTGCTGATTTTTGTAACATCGCTACAAATCTTGCCTTCTTCATCAATCAAGGCATAAGCAATTTTAGTTCCGCCGATATCAAATGCCAAAATTTTCTTACTATCCGTCATCATCTTTCCCTTAAATTACTAAACTTTTTTATAATATATAGTTTATAATCCATAAAAGCAAACGCCAAAATAGATTTTTTTACTCTTGCCAAAAACCTGATTTTCTTCTAGCCTCAAGGAAACGACATCAGCAAAGGAGAAAATCATGAATAGAAAACTACTTAGCTTATCTGTTTTAACATCAGCTTTAATTTTAAGCGCAAACACTTTTGCCAAACCGCAAAGCGGCGGCTTTTACGGTCCGACAGCTCCTTCTGCTTCCGTAACCGTTGCCGAAGTTCAAAACTTAAAAGACGAAAGTTTTGTTGTGCTAAAAGGCAGCATCAAACAAATGGTCGGCAAAGAGAAGTATTTGTTTGAAGATAAAACCGGCAGCATTGTGGTTGAAATTGACGATGATGATTGGAACGGTCTAAGCGTCAGCCCGGAAGATATTGTGGAAATTCGCGGTGAAGTTGACACCCATTGGCGCAAACCAACTGACATTGAGGTTGAAAGTATCACCTACATCACCACCAAATAATCAATAAAAAAACCGCCCAACCAGCGGTTTTTTTATGCTCATCCAACAACTTGTCATTAACTCTAAATTAAATGATTTAATTTATAAAATATAAAAAAATTTTAATTGTTGAGGAAAGAATTTCAATGGAAAAAAGTACAACTTACGGAATGTTGCTGGGTTTATTCGCCGTTGGCTATGGTATGTACCTAAAAGGTGCCGACCCGCACGCCTTAATTAACCCCGCAGCTTTTCTTATCATCTTTGTCGGAACTTTTGCGGCTTTATTCAACGCCTTTCCGATGAAAGACATTAAAAGGTTCGGCAAACTCCTGAAAATCATATTTACCGGAAAAAAAACAATGCCCAAGCAAGAGGTTTTGGAGCTCTTTGTCAACCTTGCCAAAGCAGCAAAAAACGAAGGTGTTATGGCCATTGAAAAGAAAGCCAATGAGCAAGAAGACCCCTTTCTTAAATCTACCCTGATTTTGGTTGCTGACGGTTTTCCGGCTGACTTCATTGCCGAAACCGTAGAAGGCGAGATTAAACAAATGGAAGAACGTCATCGCTCCGGCGCAGCCATTTTTGCCCAAGGCGGAATGTATGCACCAACCCTTGGTGTATTAGGTGCCGTTATCGGTCTTATTGCTGCCTTAGGAAACTTGTCTGATATTGAAATGCTTGGCCACTCCATCGCAGCCGCTTTCGTTGCCACCCTGCTCGGTATTTTTACCGGATACGTTATGTGGCACCCCTTTGCCAACAAACTCAAACGCATCTCTGCCGAAGAAGTAGAAATCAAGAAAATGATTCTTGAAGGCGCTTTGGCCTTGCAAAGCGGAGCATCATCTATTGCAATGGAAGCAAAGTTGCAGTCCTTCATTCCGCTGAGCGAACGCAAATCATTAAGAGACGGGGAATAATATGGCCAGAAAAAAACAACATTCCGAACCACATGAGGAACATGCCGACGAAACCTGGTTAATTCCCTATTCGGACTTATTAACTTTGCTCTTAGCCTTGTTTATTGTGCTTTTTGCTTCATCAAGTTTAGACAAAGAAAAAGCGGCTCAAATGGAATATGCTATGGCCGCAGCGTTCAACAGCATTCCGACAGAACAACTAAACGGAACCATATTAAGCTTTATGGATGATGCCAGAGAAATGGACTTAGGCGAAGGTGTCGGTTTAGGCTCAGATTCCCGAGGTGCTGTTTTGGATATTGCTGATATAAACCTCTTTGAACAAGGTGAAGCCAACATCACACCGGAAGGCGTAAAAACCATTAAAAGAATTGCACCTCTTTTAAGTAACAACCGTTACAAACGTTTCCGTGTTATTGTTGAAGGTCATACGGACGATATGCCCATTGTCAGCAATACTTTTGTCTCAAGCTGGGAGCTTTCAGCTGCAAGAGCTGCTGCTGTTGTACGCGAATTTATCAAAGCTGGCTTAAACCCAGACCGTTTCCAAGCTGTCGGTATGGCAGACATAGCTCCAAAATATCCCAACAGAGATTTAAACGGTACGCCGATTCCTGAAAATAGAATAAAGAACCGCCGCATCTCCGTTCATGTTGAGATATAATTATTTCAGCGGTTTATCCTTAAGACCGATTCTTCCAATTAAGGGAAGTTTTAATGCGGGGCGGTAAAAATCCGCCCCAAAATTTAAGCCCAACAAATTAAATTCTATTCCTTCAGCCGCACCGAACGAAACGCCCAACACACCATATAAAGATAACAGATATCCCTGCCCGCTTTCAGCTTTTTCAATAAAATTTGGTGTCCAATCTTTGCCGATTGCATGTGGCGGAAGCTCAACCGTTAATTCGGGCACATTTCGGATAATATAAGAAATAAAGGTATTACTGTTTGGCCCCGGCCACGCCCGATAAGTCTGGCCATAAGGATAATTCTGAGCGAGTTTTTTTATTTGAGGAATAGCCTTTTCGGCTTTTTCACCGCGTAATTCCTGAACAAGCTCAGGCATTGCGCCATACCATTTTCTGTCTGGAATATCTTGTTTAATGTCAACCGCTGTGCCTCTATAACGCAGCTGCCATCCCATAACCTGATAAGTTGTATAAAAAGGCGCATTTTTTTCTTTGGTCGCAATCCAAGTATGCACGGCAAAATACCCGCGCCAGCTAAAAGTTCTGGCGGCATAAACTTGCACAACAGCTTCCGAAACATCCTTTGGCAAAGGAGCCAAACCAGAGCTTTCGCGACTAGCCGTACGCCAATCTCCACCGCTAAATGCCATAAATAAGATAAGGCTTGCCCCGCCAAGCAAAAAAGCTGCTTTTCTGACCCGCAAACTCATAAGAGAAGATAAAAATGCTCTCATTTTTTTATCCATTTTTTTCAAACCGCATATTTAAGGATACCAGAAAAATAAGTTCAAGAAAACCTAAAAATTATCATTGACGTGAGCTGTCACATAACATACCCTCACTTGTGAACGAAACTAATTTTATAAAATAAGGAATTATATTCTGCTATGGAAAAATTACATGAAATTTTTACCAACCATTTTATTATGCCGACCTATATGATGTGGATTATCTTCGGCGTAATAGTTTGCGTACTTTTGTTTTTGGACTTATGCGTTTTTCATAAAAAAGACGAAGAACCCACGATTGCAGAAACATTCAAATTAAGCGCCTTTTATATTATCATTGCGCTTATCTTCGGTGTGTTTATTATCTATGAGCACGGCACACAAGACGGTATGTTATATTACACCGGCTATCTGGTAGAAAAAAGCCTTTCCATGGATAACATTTTTGTTATCTCGCTGATTTTCTCAAGCCTAAACATTCCGACAAAATACCAACACCGTGTTTTGTTCTGGGGTATTTTAGGCGCTATTGTCATGCGTGCATTAATGATTGGTATCGGCGCTCAGCTGGTTAGCCGTTTTCATTGGATATTGTACATTTTCTCACTCTTCTTGCTTTATACGGGTATCAAAATGGTCGCCCAAAAAGAAGATGACACCCCCTTAACTGAGACCAAACTTTACCAGTTCATTCGCCGCAAATTCAACGTAACCAAGCGCATTCATAATGAACACTTCTTCATCCATCGTCAGGGCAAATATTTCATCACACCGCTGTTCTTTGCCTTGTTGGTCATTGAAACGATGGATGTTATTTTTGCGGTAGACAGCATCCCTGCAATTTTCTTGATTACCCAAGATGTTTTTATTGTTTATACAAGTAACATTTTTGCCATTTTGGGCTTAAGATCCTTGTACTTTTTGCTGGCAGCGGCGGTCAACCGCTTTGTTTACTTAAAACCGGCCTTAGCTGTTATTCTGATATTCATCGGCACCAAAATCTTCTTGCCGCATATCGGTATAAATATTGAGGCGGTTCATTCCTTGAGCATTACCTTTGGTATTTTGTTTATAGGTATTTTTGCCTCACTGATAAAAACCAAACAACCTCAGGTAAAATAAAGCAAAGCTCCCGCAAGGGAGCTTTTTTATTACAATAAAAATCCAAAGTACAAAGCACTCACTAACGATATGCACATTGGAAGCATCGCGATTCAGTAAAGACTGTAGCCACAGCCAGTGATGCGGTCAAGCTGGCAACAGCTTGCGCTCAAGGGCGTCCCCTTGTCAAGCTGGCTACAGATAAAAAAAATCCAGAGTACATGGTACTATCGTACGATATATACTCTGGAAGCATCGCGGTTCAACAAAGGTTGCCATCGCAGCCACTGCCGCGGTCAAGCTGGCTACAGCTTGAGTTTTTTCAAAAGCTCGGAGAGTGAGGCATATAATAAGAAATAAAGGCGAAAGTCCCGCAGCGTACAAAGAAGTACGCGAGGAAACTTTCGCCCTGCAATTTCTGTATTAGATGCTCTCTATGCGAGCTTTTTCAGGTACCAGTCTACAGTCTTAACAATACCCGTATCAAAGTTTTCATCAGCTTTCCAACCAAGTTGTGTTGTGAGCTTGGTTGCATCAATGGCATAACGACGGTCATGTCCCGGACGATCCGTAACAAAGACAATCAAGTCTTTATAAGAACCACCGTCTTTCTTCGGACATCTCTTATCCAAGATAGAGCAAATTGCATCAACAATCTGCAGATTGTTGCGCTCATTATGCCCGCCGATATTATAAGTCTCACCGGACTTACCATTATGGAAAATCAGGTCAATAGCTTTGCAGTGATCCAAGACATAGAGCCAATCACGAACATTTTTACCATCACCGTAAATCGGAATATTTTTGCCGCTCAAAGCATTGGAAATGATTTTGGGAATAAGCTTTTCAGGGTGCTGTTTCGGACCATAGTTATTAGAACAGTTGGAAACAGTAACATTCATACCATAAGTGCGATGATATGCACGCACCAACATATCCGAACTTGCCTTGGAAGCGGAATATGGAGAGCTCGGATCATAAGGTGTTGTTTCCTTAAAGAAACCTGTTTCACCCAATGCGCCATACACCTCATCTGTAGAGATATGATGGAAGCGGCAATCTTCATAACCGGCTTTAACCTTGTGAGGAGCCTCCATCCAAGCATTGCGAGCAACATCAAGCAATGTAAAAGTACCCAAGATGTTGGTTTCAATAAACGCCTTCGGACCAGTAATAGAGTTATCTACATGGCTTTCTGCAGCAAAGTGAATAACACCTCTGATATCATTTTCGGCAAAGAGTTTTTCAATCAAGGCTCTATCACAAATATCACCCTGCACAAACTGATAATTTGCACAGTCTGCACAATCGGAAAGATTATCCAAATTTCCGGCATAGGTTAACTTATCCAAATTAATAACCTTATATTCCGGATATTTCTTGGCAAAATAAGGTACGAAATTCGCACCGATAAAGCCGGCACCGCCGGTAACTAAAATAGACTTCATATTATTCTCCATAAAGTTCACTATATTTCAAAAGACGGTCAAAATATCTTTCCACCGCTTCATCCACCATAATATCCGGCTTATATTCGGCAACCAGCCGGTCAAGTTCCTGCCTTTTGTTATATTTGTTATGAGCAAATATATTTCTGGCAAAAGTTTTTCCCAAATATGGCTTCAAGGCATTTCCGAAGGAATCTCTAATCATTAACACCGTTTTCTTAACCGGAGCTTGCTTATTTTCATAAATTTCAAAAAAGCCATTATCCTCACTAAGCAAAATTTTTCCATCTTTTCCCTTTAAGTAATCAACATTATACTTAATATCTTCATTTTTACCTAAAGTATTCAAATCAGAAAAATAGAATCCATTTTCACTAAGCATGCGCTTAGAAAGGGGCTTAAGCGGCATATGTGCCACACCGTTTTTACGCATCAGTTTGGCTAACTCCACAAAAGACAAATAAGCTCCGGCCTCATTCCAATGAGAATCCCTCGGATAATAAAGATTAATTCCAAACTTATCTTTAGACTGAGCTAAGACATCGCGAAAATTAACAATATTAACTTTGGTATGCTTCTGCAAATACTCAATTGCCAAATCCGTCCGAGATTTTTCTGAAACTCTATCCTTTTGTAAATAGTCAGGCATAAACTCTGAATACAACCCCTCTTTATTGGGAGCCACAATGAAATAATAATCTATCCCTCTTTTTTTATAATAAGCTTTTGCTTTTTCCAAGCCTTCCGCCATTTTTCTTAATTCATCTTCAGAAAAACGGACACGCCCAAAATAGTCAACCAACGTATATCCATCAGGAACCTTACCAGAATCATAAAAAAGCCAACCATTTTTTCCATTAATTGAAAATCCGCTGTCAACCCCAATTTTTTGCTTATATTGGCTGAGTTTTTTTATCATTCTTTTACGATCGGCAAACGTATCATTATAATAAGCTTCAAACTCTTTCGCAAAATTTCTGGTTAACTCATCTGGCTTTTCATTAAGCGGACGATTATCCAAAAGTTCCGTATTGCTCACGAACATATTTTTTACAAAAGGCACAAACACCCAGAAGAGCAACACAGCTGCCGGTAAAACCAAATATAACGAAAAAAGCTTCCGAATAAGTTTAGTCATATTCGCCTCCGAAAATCCGCGGATAATTGGCAAATCGCTGAAAATATCTTTCAATCAACTCATCTACAACAATATCAGGCTTAGTTTCATCCACAATTTCCTCTATTTCTGAGAGTTTTTTTAAACCTGCCGGAACATAAAAAGAATACATAAATGTTTTATTAACATAAGGTAACAAGGCCTCTGCAAAAGAATCGCTCCACATCAGAACTCTTTCTTGGCGTTTTTTATTACCGGACACACATTCCGTAATTGAACTAATCTTTGAGTTAGCCTGACATTTTACGGATACTTTTGGCAAATAATCAAGCTGATAAGCATATTCCTGCGCTCCGTTTTCCATATCCATATCGCGTAATTTTCCAGCCTCAATATTTATATTTTTCAAACTCGGAACAGAAATCTTAACGCCTAATTTTTTTACTCCGGAGACCAAAACCTCAAACCCAACATACCCACCGATATTATTCCAATGGGTATCTTTCTTGAAATACAAATTCTGAGCAACTTTTTCCTTAGCCTTCAACATAGCAGGCTTTGCATTAATAATTTCGGCTTTAACATGCTTTCTCAAATATTCAACAGCCTTATCCATCCGTGAAATATCTGATTTTCTGATTCTCTGCATTCTTTCCGGCATATACTCCGAATAAATATTCTCCTTATTCGGAGCCACAAAAATAACATATTTTATACCGCGTTTAGCATAAAAATCATATGCCATATTAATACCTTTGACCATTTTTGCCAAATCTTCATCATCAAAATAAACCTCAGCGTAATAGTCAACCAACGTATTTCCGTTATTAGCCTTAATGGAATCATAAAACATCCATCCGTTCTGCCCATAGAAATATTGTCCGGTATCTATATTCAACTTACCTTGCAATTTGACATATTTAGAAATCAGTTTCTTACGCCCAGCAAAAGTATCATTATAATAATCTTCAAATTCCTTAGCATACTTTCTGGAAAACTTTGTCGGCTTTTCATGCAAGGGACGATTATCCATAATTGCCGTATTTGTATAAAACAAATTTGCGGCAAAAGGATAAAAGACCATAAATAACATCAATATAGCCGGCAATAAAAAATATATACGAAATACTTTTGCCATAATCAGAACCTGAAATAAATAAACGGATTATATGTATTGCTTGCCAGCAACAAAACACTAAAATATGCAATCACCGCACAAAATGCCGGATTAACAGCCTTGAGCAACACATTCCCCCAATTCTCACGTTTCAAAACAGCAAAAACTTTCTGGTAAAGCATTGCGCCAAAGCCACAAGAAACAAAAGCTAACACCGCAACATAAATAAACTCGTTAGATAAATATTTGCTGTAAGATTCCATATCAAAAGGCACAAACATTCTGTTCAAATACCCCCATGCAGCACCCAAAGTTTCTGCACGGAAGAAGACCCAAGCCACAATAACAATCAGCAATGTATAAATACTTTGCAGGAGCCTAAATCTTAAAAATTTCTCAATCGGGAAAATCCGTTCCAAGACCAAGAAACAACCATGAAACAAACCCCAAATTACAAAATTCCAACTTGCGCCATGCCACAAACCGGTCAGGAAAAACACAATCATCAAATTCCGATAAGTTTTTAGCGTTCCTTCCCTGTTTCCGCCCAACGGAATATACAAATATTCCTTAAACCAAGTGGAAAGAGAAATATGCCACCGCCGCCAAAAGTCTTTAATGGACGTAGCTGTATAAGGATAATTAAAGTTCTCATGAATCTGGAAACCAAACATCTTACCCAAACCAATTGCCATATCCGAATATCCTGAAAAATCAAAATAGATTTGGAACGTATAGGCAATAATGCCAATCCATGCGGCAGGTGTGCTCAAATCATTAAGCCCCAAAGCAAAAATCTCATCGGCGGTTTTAGCCATAATATTAGCAATGATAACCTTTTTAGCCAAGCCTTGCAAAAACCGAACAGCCCCCTCATTAAACAAAGGCAAAGTAACCTGCCGTTTATCAATCTGGCTGGCTATATCATAATATTTCAAAATCGGGCCGGCAATCAACTGCGGGAAGAAAGAGATAAACAAGCCCATTTTGATAATATTTCTCTGCGGCTCGCAAACTTTGCGATAAATATCCACCAAATAAGAAATAGATTGAAACGTATAAAAAGAAATACCAATCGGCAAAGGCAAATGTTTAACCTCAACCTGCAGACCAAAGATTGCATTAACATTTTCCGTAAAGAAACCTGTATATTTGAAAACACCCAACAAGGCTAAGTTTACAAACACACCCCAAAACAATACTCTTTTGCGTTTATGTTCTTCTGCCCCACCGATTCTCAAACCGTAAAAATAATTGATGATAATAGATAAAATCATCACCAAAACATAAACCGGTTCGCCCCAAGCATAAAAGAACAAGCTCGCAATCAATAAAATAACATTACGATATTGCTCCTTTGCCGTAAAATAAAGAGCAAACACAACCGGCAGAAAAATCCACAAAAACACTAAAGAACTAAAAACCATTACTCAATTTCTCCACACAATCCTTCAATCCATTCGTCCAATGTCTGATTTCTATTCCAAAATCCGCCTTAACTTTTGCTTTATTCAGAACAGAGTAGAATGGACGCTTTGCCGGTGTCGGATAATCCTTGCTCTCAATAGGTTTAACTTTGCACTTCAAGCCAGACAATTTCATAATCTCAATGGCAAAGTCATACCACGAACAAACACCCTCATTTGAAAAATGATAAACTTCTTTCACTCCGACTTTGAGCTTAGTCAACATTGCCACAATGACCTCTGCCAAATCTCGTGCATAAGTCGGCGTCCCGACCTGGTCAAAAACCACGGTCAGATTTTCTCGCTCAGCTCCCAAACGGCGCATTGTTTTCACAAAATTATTGCCAAATGTAGAATACAACCAAGCCGTACGCACCACAAAACAGCCGCTGGCTTTCTCCAAAACAGCCTTTTCACCTGCCAATTTCGTAACACCATAAACAGATTGCGGATGAGTTTCATCATCTTCTTTATATGGTCTGTGTCCCAAACCGTCAAAGACATAATCCGTTGAAACTTGTACCAAAGGCACACCTGTTTCTGCCAAATTCTTCGGCCCGTCCACATTAATTTTTTCAGCCAGCTGAGCATCAGCTTCTGCTTTATCTACCGCTGTATACGCCGCACAGTTAATAATTGCGGTATATTTTTCCGGCTTAACAAAAGCTTTTACAGCTTTTTCATCCGTAATATCCAACTGCTCACGGTCTACATACTCGGCCGCATCACCCAAAATCAGGCGCAACTCATTTCCGAGTTGTCCGTTTGCTCCAACAACTAAAAACATGTAACATCCTTCAAAAACGGTGCATTTTTATCTTTTTCTGACAAAATAGCCTCTTCCGGCTTAATCTTCCAATCCACATGGATATCTGGGTCATCAAAGCGAATACCGCCCTCAGATTCTTTATTATAGACATTATCACATTTATAAGTGAATACAGCTGTTTCGGATAATACGGAGAATCCATGACCGAAACCACGCGGAATCATCAACTGACGCTTATTTTCTGCAGATAGCTCAACAGCCACATATTTTCCGAAAGTCTTAGAACCTTTGCGCAAATCAACCGCAACATCTAACACGGTTCCCTCCAACACACGAACCAATTTCGCCTGAGCAAACTCTCCTTTTTGAAAATGGATACCACGAATTGTGCCATATTTTGACATAGACTGGTTATCTTGAATAAAATTATACTTCAAACCAGCTTCGTCCATTTTTTGCTTATTATAGCTTTCAAAAAAATAACCGCGGTTATCCTCAAAAACCTGAGGCTCAATAACATAAACCCCTTCAATGGCCGTGTTAATAATCTTCATGACTATCCTCATATACGCGTTTTAAATAACTCTTATAATCAACACCGTCTTTTAGTGCGTCAATAAGCTTAAGCATTTGGGCATCATCAATAAAACCGCGCTTGTAGGCAATTTCTTCAACACAAGCAATTTTGAGATCCTGACGTTTTTCAATAATGCCGATAAAATTAGAAGCATCTAACAAAGATTGCGGCGTACCAGCATCGAGCCAAGCATTACCGCGCTTCATTGTAACCACATTTAAGCGGCCCTCTTCCAAATACTCTTTGTTCAAATCCGTAATTTCCAATTCACCTCTGGCAGAAGGCTTCAATTTGCGAGCCTTTTCAACCACATCGGATTTATAAAAATACAAACCGACCACAGCATAATTAGACTTAGGCTGCTTGGGTTTTTCTTCAATAGAAATAGCCTTATGGTTTTTATCAAACTCAACCACGCCGAAACGCTCCGGATCAGAAACATGGTACCCAAAGACAGTGCCGCCGACATTTTTGGCAACCTCTTCGCGGAAGAGCTTTAGCTGCTCACCCATATAGAAGATATTATCTCCCAAGATTAAGCAAACATCATCATTCCCGATAAAATCGGCACCGATTGTAAAAGCTTGCGCAATACCTTTCGGCTCATCTTGAATTTTATAACAAATATCCAAGCCAAGTTGTTTACCGTCACCAAATAATTTTTCAATATTCGGCGTATCCTGCGGAGTTGAAATAATCAAAATCTCTCTAATACCAAACAACATCAAAGTAGACAAAGGATAATAAATCATCGGCTTATCATAAACCGGCAAAAGTTGTTTACTGGTTGTTTTGGTCAGCGGGTAAAGTCTTGAGCCGCTTCCGCCCGCTAAAATGATACCTTTCATAACAAAACCTCATTAGTTATACAAACAGAATGAGCGTATTTTATACCAGCTTTTCGTCAAAGCAATATTTTTCCCCATCATATTCACAAAAAACCCCGCTCAAAGGCGGGGTTTTAATTAGTTTTTAGATTAATTATATTCTAAAAACAAGAAGATATTAGCAATCGCCACGCTTAAAAGCATAACGGGAATTGACCAGATTAAAAAACCTAAAAACTTAATCGGATGCCCTTCGCGCATAGCCATTCCGGCAACAACCACATTGGCAGAAGCGCCGATAAGTGTTCCGTTTCCGCCAAAACATGCACCTAAAGACAACGCCCACCACACCGGCATCATCACCTCTCTGCCGCCGACAGATTCTTCCATAGATTTAATCATCGGAATCATTGTCGCCACAAAGGGAATATTATCAATTACGCTGGAAAGAATTGCCGAACTCCACAAAACCAAATAAGTCATAGCCGTCAAGCTTCCACCGGTCAATTCTAAGAACCAATGTCCGAGCGCCTCTAAAACACCGGTTTCTTCCAAGCCATAAACAATAACAAACAAACCGGTAAAGAAGAAAATCGTTGTCCAGTCAACCAAACCAAAGACTTCTTGCACTTTCGCATCTCTATCTTCGCCCTTAAACTTCCAGCTATAAAGCAACAATAAAACAGCCGCCCCGACCAGAGCAATTGTGCCGTTATCCAGGTTTAACTGTTTTGCCGAGACAAAGGCCGCAATCACGCAAGCCAAAACGAATAAAGACTTATAAAGCAATCCTTTATCAACAATACAGTCAACTTCATTCATAGACATCACAGCCGCTTTGCAGTCATCACTTGTGGTCATGCGTCTACCCCAAATAAGGTCAAACATAATAAGCAAAACAACCATTGTTGCCACAACTACCGGCGTCAAATGATAAACAAAATCCATAAAAGATAAACCGATAGAAGAACCAATCAAGATATTTGGAGGATCGCCGATAAGTGTTGCCGTACCACCAATATTTGAAGAAAAAATCTCCATTATCAAATACGGATACGGATTGATTTTCAAAGTACGCGTAATCTGAAAAGTAACCGGAGCAATCAGCAAAACCGTCGTAACATTATCCAAAAATGCCGAGAACACAGCCGTAACCACCGGCAACACAATCAACAATCCGCGCGGCGATGCCTTAACGCGCTTTGCGCCCCAAACAGCAACAAACTGAAAAATACCTGATTTTTCAGAAATACCGACAATAATCATCATACCGGTCAATAAGGCCAAAGTGTTAAAATCAACACCTTTTAAAGCTGTTTGTTGTGTCAAAATCCCCGATATAATCATCACTCCGGCACCGAGCAAAGCGATAATCGCGCGGTTAATTTTTTCGCTGAAAATAATCAGATAACAAACAGACATAATCACGATTGCCAACATTTGCGGATGCAATCCCCAAATCAAAGACACATTATTCAAATTATCCATACTAATCCTCCGAACAAAATTCGCTACTTTTCATAAAAAACAGCAAAATCTACGGGATAAAAAGAATTTTTTTCAAGTTATGCGCCGATTTTTTTATTTAGTAACTTCCCAACTCTTGGAAAATTCCTCATCTTTAAACAAATTAGCCAACCCGGTAATTTGTTTTAAGCGCAACAACTCATCGGCTGACATTCCGATATTTCGGCAAATCCAAGCATCACTTTTGCCCATCTCCAAAAGTTCAGCCACAATATTGCTCATCAAATCCACACTATGGCTACCGCGCGCACGGTTATGCCTAATGGTAGAAGCCATTCTTTCGCCCAATTCTTTATCAATAACCACTACCGGCATTTTACCTTTTTCTCGGTTTCTAATTCTCTCGCTGGTAAGCATTGTTGTAAAACGGTGAAAACCATCTACAACAATATATTCATCATTTGCCTTGTCATGATAACATACAATCGGCTGAGTAAAGCCATCCTCCCAAATAGAAATTTCCAAAAGCTTCATCTCTGGCGGAGCAACCTTATTTGGGTTATAATTATTCGCTTTAATTTTCTCAAGCGGAATAGCTCTGACATTATAAACAGGACTGACAAACTCACTCATTTACCACACCTCATAAGTTTCTATACTTCTCTATTAATTCTTTTTGCCTCAAATTTTGTTTTTGCGTTTGAGAAAAACCCATATATTTGCACAAATGGTCATTTTTCAAAATACAAACAGCCATTCTTTTCCATGACGGAATATCAATGGTAGATTTAATATCATCAGTGTGATCAGGAGTTCCCAAGAACACAATTTTTTCTTTACTGCTTTTGTAGTTACTCTTACCATTGTGCCGAATAGGATAATTACAAGCCTCCAATTCTTTAATGGCCTCCTCATCAACCACACCGCCTTTTTTCCACCAAAACCGAATGGAAGTTTTAAACTTCTCAATATAATTTCGCCGCATAGCATCAGGCAATGTCGCCAACAAAAATTTAACATAACTGCGCCACGTATGCCCCGGAGGCAATTCAATCTTGCGCGACCCTAATGCTCTGGAACCACCATAAATAGCACCAAAATTCGCCCCTTGCACTCTAGATACTATACGTACCCAAGTAGACGGCTCCAAAACTCTGTATAAATTAAGGCTTTCTTTAGCACTTTCATGATACGGACTGGCCACTCTCATCTGATGGATAGAAAGTCCGGCTTTCCAAAACAAATCATAAATCCGATTATAATCATAATCAAACTTACCATTCGCAATCCATACATCTTTCGTCGTCCAATCATAAATCGGATATGCATTCCACCAGTTTTCACCCATTTTCGTCGTCCACTGGTTACCTTTCATAATTGTTTTTCGGTCATTAGCATATGCACGATACCGGTTAAGAGATTCATCAGCCCGAATACCTAACAGACAAATTGTCTTACCTTTTTTCTGTCTGGAGTACCAATCTCCAAACTCAGCATACAAGTCTTCTTGCACCATTTTATAACGATAAAAATCAAAAGGATTATTATCCATATTTATAATATAAGGCATCTTGGGCATTGGCCGCACCCATAAGTCCTTTTGGTCTGGATCCCACGGATACCAATACATCTGATAGTTACTGACCGCACAACGAGATCCCATCGGCAAACAAACCCAATAAGGCTCAATATCACGCATATTATTTTCAAACATTCTGGTAACAAAGTCCGTTGTTGTCTGATATTGCGCTTCAAAATCCTGATGAAAGACACCTATTTTTTTAGTAATTTTGTTTCTTCGTTTGTAGCTCAGAACCATATTCAACAACAAGCCACTATCTTTGCCCCCGGAAAAAGAAACATAAATATTATCAAAATTATCAAAAATAAACTTCAGCCTTTCCTGTAAAGCCTCATATACATTTTTTTCCAAATATTTCTTCATAGTGCCAAAGCCTCCTCTTTTGAAATTATTCGGCAAACATTGGAAAGGACATTTTTCTTACGGTGCAAATTTTGCCTGATAAGCTTATCTAATCCCGTATTTATCCAAAGATTATAAACATTAATACTTTTTCCCGTATAAGATTGATAAACATTATACAAGCACTGTAGCTTACATTTATAATCAAAAGTCTGCGAAAAATAAATAATATTATTACATGTGCATAAATCCAAACCGCGAGAATCAACTCCGTAAGTAGAAAACATAACATTAATTCTCTGCCCGAACAACTTAACTGCTTTTTTCTTATTACACCTTCCCGAAAGGACGACATACTTTCCGCGTTGCAAAAAACCACATTCCTTAAAAAAACGAATTTCATCAAGATATTTTAGGTATATTATAACCTTTTCATCTCTTGCCAAAATCTCATCTACCAACTTAAACAAACCTTCAACTTTGTTCTTTGCAATCGTATAAATATGCTGAAAACGCTGTACCACCTCCATAAACACAACTTGTTCCTTATCCTTCAAAAAAGCATTTTTTTCTTCTTCATAACTTTCTGCTTCCCTTGGCGTTAAATCAAAACAAAGATCTGTATAATTAATTTTTTGCGTATTATCCAAATCACATTCAAAAATAAACGGGCGCATCTGTTCAATCAAAATTTTTTCATTTTCAGGTTTTGACCACTTCCGAACCGTTCCATCATCATAGGGTGAAAGATATGTATTCAAAAATTGCGTTTCTGACATATTAAGAACAGAGGGATGCATAAATTCAATTTGCGAATACAAATCAACCAAACCCTGTGTCAATGGTAATCCACACAAAATCAACCGATAATCAAATAAATTTCGCATAGTCAGCAAACGCCTAGTGCGTCCGGCCTCACTATTCTTAATAGTAATACTCTCATCCACCACACAAAAAACTTTATATCTTTCAGCCAAAGAATAAAGTTGCAAATAATGCACATCTGAACAAGATATATTTTCAATAGAAAAGAAACAAATTTCTTTACGTAAGCCAACCAAATTTTCATCTATTGTTTTCGTATACCCCGCCCACCCCAAAAAAGAAGAAGGCGCAATCCACACCACAACATCTATCTCATCTTGTTTATCTTTAACCAAATCCAGAGCCATTTTAATCTTTTTGGCACCCATCTTCATAAACAAGGCACCGGCTTTCAGTTTTGATAACTTGGCTCTGGAGGTTTCAAAACCGTAATCTTCGTCCATTCTCTTTTACTGACTTGTATATAAAGTATTAATTATATTTAATATATAATGAAGTTTCTGTATTTTCTACCAGTAGTTTATATTTGTTAACAACTTACGCATTTTTGACGCATATTTTTTTATTCTTTACAAAAAAAACTGGATTTTTATAATAAAATCAATTATATATAGTAAATATCATAACGGCAAAAACCAAAAGCTTCATCAGGAGGATTAGCCGAATGACTGATAACACAATTACTTGCACTGATTTTTATTCTCTGGAAGAAAACATCATCCACAACTTTACATCAAACAAAAAACCCGAAATCTTAGCGCATACCCTAAAAGTTAAAGATAATGCTCTAGCCCTGGCAAAAAGATTTGTCATAGACTACGAGCAAGCCAAAACAGCAGCTTTTCTGCATGACATAAGCACGCTTATTCCTGTTGAACATTACATTCCGATGGCTGAGGCTCTTGATTTAGAAATTTTTGCTGTAGAACGCGAAAACCCATATCTTCTTCATCAAAGAATATCTCGCATTGTTGCGGTTGAAACATTTAATATTGTAGATAAAGAAGTTCTCAATGCCATCAACTGCCATACAACCCTACGCAAAAATGCCTCAAACTTAGATAAGCTTCTCTTTTTAGCCGACAAATTAAGTTGGGATAGTAAAGATACTCCGGCTTATATGCCTTTAGTAAAAAAAGCTGCAGAGGTTTCCTTAGATAACGCCATCAAATGTTATTTTGAAAATTTGATGCTTAATAAAGATAAGATTAAAACCCCTCACCCTTGGCTTTTGGAAGCTTGGGAAGAAATTCATAACACATAATCTCTTTCAAAATTCCGACAGCAACGCCCAAATTTCCCATTCTCTTTTTTTTTGAAAATCACGATTAATGCGGAAAGTTGTAGGCGCTTAGGATTTTGAAAATTTTAGCGTAGTATGACCTACGTGAATTTTCAAAATTCCGACAGCAACACCCAAATTTCCCATTCTCTTTTTTTTTGAAAATCACGATTAATGCGGGAAGTTGTAGGCGCTTAGGATTTTGAAAAT
>CALXYB010000014.1 GCA_944392835.1 uncultured Alphaproteobacteria bacterium
TCTTACTATATGACTCATTCTCCGAGGTTTGTGATGTTTGTATAATGGTCATCTAGTACAGAAATTTCAGGTCAAAAATGTCCTCACGTGCGTTATCCCATTTCCTTTGAAGGAAGGTGAGCCGGAAGAGCCAAAGGTTGTTTGGGTGAGTGATGTTTCTTTTCCGGTTTTTCAGCCTTTTTTCCTTTGTGTAGAGTTTCCTTTATTTCTTCGGCTGTTTTAGTCGGTTTGATATCTCCGTTATAAATTCCGAGTTTGATTTTTACTTTATTGGGTAAATTTTTAAGATGTGGGGCATTTATATTGATTTTTTGAGGAGCTCCTTTAACTTTCATATCAAACTCAAGGGCGGCGGCGAGGAGTTTGTCGCGAAAGTCCTCTGTTTTGATGTTGTTAAAAGCTATAACTTTAATGCCGTTTTTGCGGTTGGCTTCCATCATCATACGGAAGTATTCATAATCTAAGGCTTCACCATTTTTGGAGCCCATATTGATATCAACATTGCCTTTATTGTCCAGCTTTTTTAAGCTGTAACGCACGCCTTCGTCCTTAGAATTTTGTTCTGTATGTTTGGGTGTGGGAACAACATCAATAACGGCTGAGTTTTTGTCTGCTTGAACAAGGCGGACATTGCGTTTGGGTTGACCATCTTTATCTACATCTTTTTGACAATGTTCTTGAAGTGGCTTAAGCCATTTGTCGGCAAAAGAGCGCTCAATGACAACCGGCATAGTTTTGTCTTTTTCATTTAAGACAAGAGTATTGCTTATGGTTGCTTGGACAGCTTCTTTTTCCGGAACTTTACGAACCAGTTTGGCTAATTTTTCCGGTTCAACAAAACCTTTGCCGGCTACAAATAATCTTGCCAAAGTTCCGACATCGGTGATTTCATAACCTTTGGCAAGCAAGCTTTCACGATATTCGTCAAAGGATTTTTGAGCAGATCTGCTCCTACTCTTTGTGTCTTCTTTCTTATCTTCTTTCTTTAAGCCTTGAGATTTCGGAGGAATTGTTGCTCTGTTTTCCGGCTTTTTCTCTTCCGCTTGGGAATTATCTTTTTCGGTTTTCTTTTTTTCTTTTTTCCGTTCAGGGAAAATAACAAACTCAGAAATCTGTTTGTAGTCTAATCTTCCACGAATAGTCCGAAAGGTTTCCCACAGACCTTGTTCGTCTTTGATGGTTATGCCTTTGGCTTCTAAGCGTGCTTTATATTCGGCAAAGCGTTCTCTTTGGGTTGGTCTTTTTTTAGTTTCAGTATTTCCCGCTTTTTGGGGTGTAGGTGCAGAATTTTCTTTTTTTTCTTGCGTTGTTTCTGTGGTTTTTGCTTCTTTTGTTTCTTCGTTCAAAAGGTTATCCTTAAGAGAACTTAAAGCATCTAAGCTGTTAAGCGATTTTGGTTTTTCTTTCTTTTCAGATTTTTTTTCTTCTTTTGGGGGCTGAGAAGCCTCTTTTTGAGGCGCTTTTTCTTCTTTGGGTGTTGGTTGTGCCGAGCTTTCATCTACACAGTTTTTATATATTCTTTCTGGCATTTTTTCGCGATAAATCTTATAAGCCATTTTTAAGGCTTTTTTATTTTTTATTGTAGCGCCGAGAGAAATAAGAGTGCTGCAATATTCTTCAAAAGCTTCTTCCCATTTTTCTTTAATCTCCGGCATTGTAAAACCTCCCAAAAGATTGTTTTTATTATTTATAGCACAAAAGAATATTTTTGTCTATTTTTTTTTATTATTGTCCAAGCAAATGCTCAAATTCGCTTAAGTTTTGTGCTTTAAGATAGGGGTTGCATTGCTTTTCAACGCCTAAGCTGATGGGGCCTACCGGCAAGCCTTGGTTTAGTCTTTGTTGGGTAAGCTGAATGTAGTTTTGGAGCTCCGGATTATTGGGGTTATAATTCAAGGCAAAAGGAATGCCGTGGATTGTATATTCGTGCCCGGGGTAAAATAAGGTATTATCAGGAAGATTTTTGATTTTGCTTAAAGAGGCAAACATATCTTTGCTTGTTCCCTCAAAAAGACCGCCGATGCATAAGTTAAACAAAGTGTCTCCGGTAAAGAGAGCTTTGTCTTCTGGAAAATACCACAAAATATGGCCGATGGTATGGCCATCAACCCGAATTATCTCCGCTTTGCTTTGACCTAAAAACCAAGTTTCGCCGCCTTTTACGGTTTTATCAATACCGGGAATGCGTTCTTTATCAGCCTCTGCGCCAATAACTTTGGCTTGAAAATAATTTTTAATTTCAAGATTGGCATCCGTATGGTCAAAATGATGATGCGTGTTTAAAATATATGAAGGTTTGCGCCCGAGTTTATCGCAACGCTTGATTATCGGTGCGGCTTCAGATGGGTCTATGATGGCAGAGATTCCGCTCGCGCTATCGGTTAAAAGGTAAGAGTAATTGTCCATTGCACCGGCGCGGCAAAGGATGGTTTCAACGTCTAAACTCATGGGGCCTCACTTTATCTCAGAGATAATCGTCTGGGTTGATTTCATCAATTTGTTGCGGAGAGACATATTGTTCTGCATAGTCCTGATAAACTTTTCCTGTTATGAAGACTTTGTATAAGTCAGGGTCAATATGGCCGTTGTTTTTCATGTCTTGCATAATGCGCAAAACTTCAGACAACTTTTTGGGTTCTTTATAGGGGCGATCGTTGGCGGTTAGAGCTTCAAAGATGTCTGCAATAGCCATGATTTTGGCGGGAACGGACATTTCATCTCCTGTCAGACCATTCGGATAACCTTTGCCGTCAACTCGTTCGTGGTGGGCACCCGCATATTCAACAACTTTGGATAATTCTTTGGGGAAAGGAAGGGCTTTGAGCATATCTATGGTAACAACGATATGTTCATTAATCTTTTCTCTTTCTTCTTTGTTGATGGTTCCTTGACGAACCTCAAGATTATAGAGCTCTCCTCGGTTGTATTGCCCAAAAATGTGATCTTCTCTGTTCTGTAATAGATTTTCCCAGCTTGGGCGTTCATAAAGTTCCGGCCATCTGACATTATCTCTTTCTGCCCAAGAAAGTCCTAGCATACGGTTGAAGTAGCGAATGAATTTGATTTTTGATAATTGTTCCAGACGTTGAATATCTTCATCACTTAGCGGAGAATCTCCGATATTACAATCGGCGATAAAGGCAAAATCGTTTTCAAGTTGTTTGACTTTGCTTACAAACTCGGCTTGCAGATTTTCTTGTTTATCAATGTTGTGGAGGCGTTTTTTGAGATATTCAATATGTGCATCGCGCCGTAAGATTTCAAATCGGTCGCGGATTTCGTGGATGCGGTTATATATTGTTTCAAGTTTTGTGGCTTTGTCTACAACATATTCCGGTGTGGTTACTTTACCGCAGTCGTGTAACCAGGAAGCAATATGTAGGGTATACCAATCCTCCGGGCTCATTTCAAAATTGCGTAATGGACCACTGTCTTCTTGGACTGCTGCCGTAGCCAGCATTCTTGCAATAACCGGAACACGTTGGCAATGCGCCCCCGTATAAGGCGATTTGGCATCAATAGCCCGTGCCAAAACCTCAATGAAGGATTCTAGTAGTTGGCCATAAGCCTCATTCATTTTACGATTTTCAAGAATTAATCCGCCTAAAGATAAAACAGATTGTATGGTTTTTTGCATTTCGGAAGAAAAAGCTGTTGTTTTGCCATTATAATCTTCCGGATTAACCAATTGGGCTATGCCGACAATATTTCCTTTGCGGCTGATGATGGGTAAGGTTAAAACAGAAATGGTCCGATAATCATTGGTTTCATCATAATTTATAAAGAAAGAATTGTCTAAATCTGCCGTACCATAAAGATTTGGCATATTCACAACTTCGTTATTGAAATAGCATAGTTCAACGACGGATTTGGGGTTTTTGTTTTTCAGCTCAGGTAAGTATACTGTTTGGAAAAACTGTAGATTGTCCGAACCTCGCAAATTTTGTCTTTGGGTTTTGTTAAAGCTATAATCTAAGCTTAAAAAATTATCATCGTTTAGGGTATAAAAAAAGCCACAATCAGCATTACAGATATTTGCTGCCGTATCCATAATATTTTCAATAACGACACCAAAATCTTTCTCCTCAATAAGGAGATTATTTAATTTTAATAAATCGGGCAGGATATCTGCGTTGGCAGCCAAATTCGTATTCCTCTGTTTATGTTTATTTTATTATATAAACAGGGAATTGTTATAATCAAGAATTTTTACAAAAGGTGCACATTTTGGTCAGTAAAATTTAGCTGATACGTGAAATGAGATAATTTACATCTTCTTCGCTTAAGTCTTCTCCGGCGCTGCCAAAGGTCAGAATACGCTCAATAACTTTGTGTACAAAAGAGCTACGGTCGGAGCGGCGACAGTCAAAACGAATGTCTTTAATAACATTAAGCGCGCTGAAAACAGCTGGAAACATACTCTTTGGTATAAAAGCTTTTCGTAATAGATTGCGAATCATAAAATCTAATTGTGTATTATATAAGATTTTGCGTACTTCGGTAATCGGTGTATTGGAAAGATAAACCAAAGCATATTCAAAAAACTTCAAATCACCCATGCAGATGGCTCTGACTACCAAGGTTGGTGTAAGTCTGTTTGATTCATATAGCTGATGGACAAGCTCTTCTATCTGTTTGTCGGAGCTGTATTCTTCAGAGATTTTGAGTGTAGCTTTTTCTTTAACCTGTTCAATGATGTCTGTAGCAATATTGGCTGGCAGGTTATGTGAAACAACTAAATGTTTTTGAAGTTCTTCAGAAAGAGAGTTTAATATCTTTTCAATTACGGAAACAGGAAGCTCTGCTCGGTAGACCAAGCGTTTTTTGATGTTCTCGCTATCAGAGTATTTTTGTACGATGCTGTCATAAGTGCTTTCTAAAATTTTGGCAGAATCGTTAGATATAAGTGTTCCAACAACCTCTTCAGGACATTTATCTACAATATATTGTGAGATGTCTTCGGATAAGTCGCGGCGTTCTGCAACGGCTTTTTGCTTGTCAATGTTTTGCATCTCTAAAATGCTGATAAGGTCTTCTTTGCTCAGGCTTGCATAGTGCTTGATGAAAGGTACCGCAACGCTTGTTTTGTCGTTGATGAGCTTGAATGCGATATCACGCGGAATGTCTTTGCAGTTTTTGAGGCTGTCAGATAAGATTTCACGAACCTTTATTTCAATGTCTTCAACCATAATGCGGAAAATATCTTCCGCTAGTTTTAAACCTCTTTCGGTGATTAAGCCACCATTGTAGTAAGCAGTGATTTTTCGTGCCGTATTACCTTTGTTTTCTACGGAAGGGTTTTGGGATAAAAGTTTAATGTCATTTTTTGTTAAGACGTTCTTATCCATCGGCGCTACCTGTGTTTTTGTATCATATATTATTATGATAATGTATTATTGTACAAAAATCTCATTAATTTTTTGTTACAAATCTGTGCATATAATACACTTTTTGTGAGTTTAGTCAAATTTTTTTTATTTTTTGTCCTCTGCTTGCGGGAGTTTAAGATATCCTAATTGGGCTTCATCAAAATTTGTCAGCTCATAAAAAGTAATGGTATAGTTGAGTAAACCGGCAAAATTTTTGAGGTTTGAATCAAAAAGCATGGTGTGGGCTAAAGCTCTTCCTAAAACGGGTTTGTCGCGACTGCTTATAGCCTCGCGATATAAGTGCATTTGTTCAAAATCTACACTACTGTTGAGACGCAGGGCATAGGCTTGCATAGAGGCGTAGAGGCTCGGAAAAATTCTGTAACGATAAGTATTGTCCTCTTTATCATCTTTGGGTTTGAGGCCTTTGTTTGTGTACCAATCAAGCGTTTTGTAAAGAGAATTTGCCTCACGAACAATGCGGTTTGTTCCCCAATCGCTTTCTATTGCTGCGGCGGTCATTAGGATTGAAGGAGGCACAACGTCTGCTTTTAGCGCTAGGCGTTTGAGGAGAATGTCATATCTGCGTCGGCCTTTCATCCTTGTGAAAATGTCATATTTTACGGCTTTTTCTTCTATGAATTTTTCTTGCTCAGGGGTTAGGTCTGCGCCTTTAAGAAAATTCTCTCGCAAGATGAGAATCTCAAGCCGCTCTTCTTTTTGTTCTTCAGTTAATTTTAGAGCTAAAGGTCCGAGAATTTGCAAGAAAAGTTTATTCCTTTTATTGGAATCGGTGATTTTATCAAAATCTGTCGGTAAATTGGTTAGAAAAATCGGCGGATATATCCAATCCGGCATATAGATATAATCTTTATAATCATAATCTTGATAAATCTTTTCTAGTTGAGCGACCGTGATATCCGTTAGATACAAACCATCCGGACGGAAGTCAATCTCAGTTTTGGCTGAGGTCTCAATAGGCCAGCCATATAAAAAGAGAAAAAAGAATAAAGACAGAAGTTTTTTCATTTGGCTTCTTTGTCGTAGTTTTCAACGGATTTTACTTCGGGGATGTATGTCTTGAGAATCTTCTCAACGCCTTCTTTCAGGGTTACTAAAGCGTAGGGACAGCCTTTGCAGTTGCCTTGCAGCTCTACATAGACAACACCGTTTTTGAAGGCTTTGAATTCAATGTCGCCGCCGTCTTGTTTGATGGCGGGACGAATCCTTGCATTCAGCAAGCTAGTGATTTCTTTGATGATTTCTTCTTCATCGCGGTTATTGTTGTTTTCTACAACGGCTTGTTCGCCGGTGGCAAAAAAGTCCATAATCTCAGCCAAAATTTGCGGTTTTAAGTCTTCCCAAGATGCATTGCTCTCTTTGGTGACAGAAACCATATCTGAAGTTAAAAATACGGATTTTATTCCGCCTAAGTCAAAAATGGCTTCGGCCAGAGGAGATTTGCGCAAAGATTTGGCATCTACAAATTCGGCAGAACCGCTACGCATAACTTTTTCGGCGGGAAAAAAATTGATAACATCCGAAACCGGTGTGTTTTGAGTTTCAATAAGCATATTTTTATTCCTTGACTTTTAATGGGGTAGAAATTTTGTAGTTTATCTTATTCATAAAAGTTTCAGCTTTTAAGATATAGAAACCTAATGCAGCTAAATGATTGGGCGCGCTCAGACTGTCTAATTCACCATTTCTGACAATGCTAGGGTCTATTTGTGAGGCTTGTTCCAGGGCTTTGAGCATGGCTGTCCAATTGGCGTAGGCATTGTGCTTGACGATTATGTCTTTGTAGTCTTGTCCGAGGGCCTTGAAGAGAAGATAGTAGGCGTAAGCTTTACCTTGGGTATAATAGAAAACATTGTCGGCACTGGAGTCAAATAGGTCGTGGCTGTTTTCGCGGATGGATTGTTCCAGCTTTTGTGAGGCGTTTTTCCAGAGGTCTGTTTGGGCGCGTTTTAAAAACAAAGATAAGTCTTGCGGATTTTTGTACCAAACTTCGCCGCCATCAGCTAAAGAAGCATTGTATTTGATTAAATGCTTGCGGGCCTTGCGATATTGGGTGTTGGCAGAAGGAGCCAGCAAAAGCTTGTTTGTGGGCGAGAACATCCAAACTGTTCCCGGATATTTTAGGAGTTCGGCAGCTTCAGCTAAATGTTGAGGTGTGTTTTCATCAATAATTTTTTGCGAGGCAACGGTTGATAAAACTTTGCTGAACTTGGCCAAAGAATCAAACATTCCCAGCTGAAAAGCCGGCATATTGTCCAGAAAATATGACGGGAAGAAAAAAGGCAGGTTGGGTGTCCACATTTTTTCATTGATTTCGCGGTTGATGATGAAAGAGGCCATTTCAACCGATGCGGCTTGGTTGTTTTGTGCGGCGTTAATTTCGTAAGATGTGTTTCGGTCTATGTCCTCAACAACCATTCCGCCAATGGGGTAATATAGAAAAACAAGAGCAGCCAAGGCAATTAGGATAAGATGCCACCAAGAGCTGATGAACAAAACCAGATAGTCCGGCAGTTTTGAAAGCTTTGGCCAAAGTGTTGTTTGGCAAAAGTTGTTGATGGCGCTTAAAAGCTCTTTAATCGTGGGCTTTGGCATTGTTGTTCCTCTTTAGGTTTCTTAAAACAGCGCAGATGTCTAAAACTTTGGTTAGTTTGGCAAAAATCAGAAAGCTGATTAAGCCCAAGAAGCCGAGCCCGCCTAGTAAACAGAATTTTGAAATAATCCCTAAGTTGAGCCAGTTTTCTAACCAAAGGTTGAGACCTTTTTCCGTAATCAGCATTATAATGCCCATTAATAATGATGACAAGGCTATCCATAAGATTTTTTTGATGAGGTCTGCCGAAAAAGACCAATATCCACGTTTCTTTAATCCGCGGATGTATTGTCCTAAGGATATGATGGCAGCTAAAGTTGTGGCTGTTGCTATGCCAACGTGGCCAAAGGGTTTGAGCAACGCCAAAGAGAAGATGATGTTGGCAATAAGTACAACAACAGCATATTTTACAGGGGTTTTTGTATCTCCGCGGGCAAAAAAGTTTGGCGCAAGAGCTTTGACAACGACATAAAGCGGCAAGCCTGCGGCGTAAGCTATCAACGCTTTGGCGGTCATCGCCGTGTCCTGAATACCGAATTTGCCATGCTGGAATAAGACATTGATAATCGGTTCAGCTAAGATAATCAGCATAATGGCAGCCGGAAGAGACAGCAATATGCCATATTCTACAGCTTTGTCTTGTGTATGTTGAGCTTCTTCAAGATTGTTTGTTTTTAATTGTTTGGAAAGAATGGGCAACAAGGCAACACCAATGGCAGCACCGACAACACCTAAGGGGAGTTGTTGCAATCGGTTGGCATAATAGAGCCAAGAGATTGCGCCTGTGCCGACTAAGGAAACCAGAATGGTATCAACAAACATATTGATTTGATATACGCCGGCACCGACCATGCCCGGAGCAATGCGGCGGAATAAGGTTTTTATCTCGGGGTCTTTGATGTTTTGTGAGATGCTTAATTGCGGGCGAATGAAAACGCCTTCGCGGCGTAAGAAATATGCCAGCCACAAAACCTCAAGAAAGCCAGCGACCGTAACGCCGATGGCAATACCATAAGCCGGTGTGATGCCGAAAGGCGCAAACATAAATGCAGAAGCCGCCATCATCAGGTTTAAAATGATAGGAGATGATGCCGGTGCGGCAAAACGCCCGAAGGAATTTAGGATGCCAGACTGAAAAGAAACAATGGAAACAAACAATAAAAACGGAAAAGTTATGCGTGATAAGTCAACAGCAAGCGCAACTTTGCCGCCGCTTTCTGCGAATCCCGGAGCTAAGGCGATGACAACTGCGGGCATAAAAACTTCCATCAAGATGATGAATAAAACCAAGAAAAAGACCAGAACAGAGATGGCTTTGGCTGCGAATCTCAGTCCGTTTTGTTTTTCGCCGACAGCAAGTTTTTGTGAAAGCATCGGAACAAAAGCTGTGGTGAAAGCTCCTTCACCAAAAAGGCTGCGGAAAAAGTTAGGTAGCTTGAAGGCGACAAAAAAAGCATCAGAAATAACACCGGCTCCCAAAACATTGGCGAGTACAACATCGCGCAAGAATCCGGTAATGCGGCTGATGAGAGTGAAGCCTCCGAAAGTGGCTATAGACTTAAAAAGAGACATATTTTTCCGTCGATTTTTTCTAAAAATTGTTATTTGTTAAGATTATTTTATTGATTTGGCAGTAGTATATTGTATAAATAGCTAATAATCTATTTATATTATGCAGTTTCTGACAAGTTTATTGTTGACAAAATAAGATTATATTGCGATAATAGACAAAAAGGAAAGATATCAGGAGAAGATTTATGTCTGAACTAAAAGAAAAAGCCGAAAAGGCAAAAGAGAAGGTTTATAGAAAACGTTTTATCTCTAAAATGGTAGAACATGTCGGAACAACTGTGTTGCAAGAAAATGGTAAAGCAGTTTTCAGACCGGCTGAGCGTGGGGAATTTTATATCGCTCGTGTTAATAAAGTACGGGGAAATGTTATGGACAGATTTCCGGCCGGAAGCAACAGCCCATATAATGATGAAAAGAGTAAAGCTCCGATTGATAATTTGAGAATTGTCAAAAATTTGGAGCCTGCCGAAATTGATAAAATGGCTGAGCATGATAAGCGCAAAGCTAAAGATTTGACATACGGAACAGCAAAGGAAGCTGAAAGCCGCTAGTCGTTTTTATTGACAAATCTTCTTCAAGAAAAAATGATGACCCGCAAAATACGGGTCTTATTTTTTTGTACAAAAAAGCCCCGTTAAAAACGGGGCTTTTTGATTTTATGCCATATCCGGTTTGGCGCGTTTGCGGGCAATCGGATCCAGAATCCGTTTGCGCAGACGAATTGTCTTTGGGGTTACTTCCAAAAGTTCGTCAGCTTGAATGTAAGACAAACCTTGTTCCAAAGACAGTTTACGCGGCGGAACCAAATCAATAGCTTCATCCTTACCGGCGGCGCGGATGTTGGTTAGTTGTTTAGCTTTTGTCGGGTTTACTTCCAAGTCGTTGGATTTGGTATGTTCACCGATAATCATACCAACATAAACCGGAACACCGGCATCAATAAACATCGGGCCGCGGTCTTGCAATTTCCACAAAGAATAAGCAATTGCTGTGCCGTCTTCGCTAGAGATGAGCACGCCGTTGCGGCGGGTGTCAATATCGCCTTTGTAGGGCTCATAAGCATAGAAAATGCGGTTCATTACGCCTGTGCCGCGGGTGTCGGTTAGGAACTCTGAGTGATAACCAATCAAACCGCGTGATGGGGCGTGGAAAATGAGGCGGACTTTGTTGCCGATTTGAGAAGGAATCATTTCAATGAGTTCGGCACGTTTCTGACCTAGTTTTTCAACGACAACACCTGAAAATTCTTCGTCAACATCAACGACAACTTCCTCAACAGGTTCTAAAAGTTGGCCATTTTCATCTTTTTTCATCAAAACGCGCGGACGGGAGATAGAAAGCTCAAATCCTTCGCGGCGCATTGTTTCAATCAAAACGCCGAGTTGGAGCTCACCACGGCCGGCAACTTCAAAAGAATCCGTAGAATCTGTTTTGGAAATGCGCAGGGCAATGTTGCCTTCGGCTTCTTTGCATAGACGGTCCCAGATCATACGAGAAGTTACTTTATCACCTTCGCGTCCGGCTAAAGGAGAGTCGTTGACCGAGAAGGTCATTGCCAAAGTCGGCGGGTCAATCGGTTGCGCATGAATAGCCTCGGTTACTTCGGGTGCGCAGATGGTGTCGGCAACAGTGCCTTTGACAATACCGGCAACAGCAACAATATCTCCGGCGTGAGCTTCATCTTTACTAACGCGATTGAGGCCTTCATAAGCCAAAATCTTGGTAATACGGGTGCGTTCTACTTCGCCTTGTTGGTTGATTACTTTGACCGCATCGTTAACTTTAAGACTACCGGAGTGGATTTTTCCGGTTAAGATACGTCCGATGAATTTGTCTGCTTCCAAAGTGGTGGCAAGCATGGAGAAAGGTTTGTCCGGTTCGCAAATTGGCTCGGGAACGTATGACAAAATCAGCTCAAACAAAGGAGTGAGATCTTTTTTCTCATCATTCATATCCTTAACAGCCCAACCATTGCGGCCAGAAGCATAAAGTACGGGGAAGTCCAACTGCTCATCAGAAGCATTGAGGCTGACGAAAAGGTCAAAGACTTCATTTAAGACCTCATCAACGCGCGCGTCAGCTTTGTCTGCTTTATTGATGACAACAATCGGTTTTAAGCCGACTTTTAAGGCTTTGCCTAAAACAAATTTGGTTTGCGGCATTGGGCCTTCGGAGGAATCAACCAGCAAGACAACACCGTCAACCATAGACATAATACGCTCAACTTCGCCGCCGAAATCTGCGTGGCCTGGGGTGTCTACAATGTTAATATGCGTATCTTTCCATTGAACGGAGGTGCATTTTGACAAGATGGTGATGCCGCGTTCTCTTTCCAAGTCGTTGCTGTCCATAACGCAGGTTTCAACTTTTTGGTTTTCGCGGAAGGTTCCGCTTTGCTTTAGAAGACCGTCTACCAGAGTGGTTTTGCCGTGGTCAACGTGGGCAATGATGGCAATGTTTCTTCTTTTCATATTTTTTTCCTAAAACTATGCCTGCTTAAAGGCTTGTTATACACATTATGCTTAGCTCATTTGCTGAGATGAGCTCTTAAAAAGATGTGTATATAAATGGTGTTATTTGTAAAATTCGCCCTACAATACCGCTTTAAAATTAAATTTCAAGATTTTAGTGTGAAAAAATTCTATGGCCTTAAGAATAAAGCCCTCTCTATCGGGAGGGCTTTAGGATTTAGGCTCTTTTGCCGTATTGGCGCAAACGGTTGCGGACAAAACCTCGGAGCGAGACCTCAGGTCTGGCGCCGTAATGGCTGATAATTTCTGCAGCGCAGATACCGCCAATCATGGCGCAAGTGCCTAAGCTACGCTCTTGGGTGATGCCGTATAAGAATCCGGCGGCATATAAATCTCCGGCGCCGGTGGAATCTACAACATCATCAACTTTTTCTGCTTCAACAAAGATTTTGACACGACCATTTACAACAACAGAACCTTTAGCGTTACGTGTGATGGCAGCAATCTCAACCAAGGGTTTGACTAAGTCCAAAGCTTTGTAAAAATCTTCTTCAGCAAAGAGGGCTTTGAGCTCTTCTTCGTTGCCAAATAGGATATCTACATGCTCTTTAATCAGGTTAACAATTTCTTCGCGGTTGCGCAAAATGCAGGATTTGTCGGATAAGCTGAAAGCCACTTTGCGGTCATATTTGTGCGCCAGTTCGCAAGCCTTGATTACAGCTTCTTTGGCCAGACCTTCATCCCACAAATAACCTTCCATGTAGGTGATTTTGGCAGCTTTTATGGTTTCTTCATCAATATCATCTGCTGTTAGTCTTTTGGAAGCACCAAGATAAGTGAACATGGAGCGCTCGGCATCGGGGGTTACCAAAACAATACTGCGGCCGGTTGACGGACCTTCATTTAAGGGTTTGGTAAAGAAGTCTATACCGGCGGCACCGATGTTGCGTTGAAATTCTTGGCCTAGTTCGTCATCATGGACTTTGCCGATGAAGGCGCAATCTGACCCTAAGGATGCCAAGCCGGATACGGTATTGGCTGCTGAACCACCGGAAACTTCACGCTCAGGAATGAGGTCGGCATAAATTTTGCCGGCATTGGCAGCCTCAACCAAAGTCATACCGCCTTTGGGAAGATTGCGTTCCGTTAAAAAACCGTCGCCGACTTTGGCCAAAACATCAACTATCGCATTGCCAATGCCGACAACATCATAAAGGATATCTTTGTTAACCATTTTTGTTCCTTATTTTGCAGAGATAAAAAAAGACCTTTATAAAAAGGCCTTTTTTTAACAAATTTTCCGATAAAACAGATTATTCGTTAGCGTTCGGCCAGTTAGCTGCGTTTTCAGCGTTGAACTTAACCCATTTTTCATCAGCTTCATCATCAGAAGAAATTGCTTCTTGTGGGCATTCAGAAATGCATACGCCGCAGCTGATGCATGTATCAGGATCAATAACCAACTGTGTTTCGCCTTCGTGGAAAGCATCTACCGGGCATACGTCTACGCAAGATTTGCATTTAACGCAAGCATCACTAACTACAGAAACCATATTATAACTCCTCGTTAATTTTTAAACATCGGTCTAAATGTAGCAATTTTATCCTGAAATGCAAGCAAAAAACACAAAAGGGGATTTTTTTGCGGACTTGAGGTTGCGAAATAGAGCCTGACTTCCCATATATAGAGTAAAATGAATGTTTTGGAGAGGTTTAGAAAATGAGCGATAAAATGAATTTTCAGGCTGATGTCAGCAAAATGCTTGATATTGTGGTGAACTCACTTTATTCGGAAAAGCAGATTTTTTTGCGTGAGTTAATCTCTAATGCCAGCGATGCTTGTGATAAGCTCAAGTATATGGCTTTAACGCATCCGGATATGGCAAAAGAATCGGGCGAGATGAAAATTTGGATTACGCCGGATGCTGAGAAAAATACCTTAACTGTGGCAGATAACGGTATTGGTATGAACAAGGAAGACCTGATTAATCATCTGGGAACGATTGCAAAATCAGGCACGGCTGATTTTGTGAAAAATGCTTCTGAAAATGGTTCTGCCGTTGACTTAATCGGACAATTCGGCGTGGGCTTTTATTCAGCCTTTATGGTGGCGGAAAAGGTTGAAATCTTAACTAAACGCGCCGGAGAAGACAAAGCTTGGTCTTGGGTTTCAAACGGTGTGGACGGGTTTGAAATCAAAGAAGCCGAAAAGAAAACCAATGGTACGGAAATCAAACTCTTTTTGAAGCAGGATGAAAAGAACTATACCGACAGTATCTATTTGCGCCAGATTATCAGAACATATTCCGACCACATTAATTATCCGATTGTCTTATGTTTGGGCAAAGCCGGTGAAGAAACCGTGAACTCGGCTTCGGCTTTGTGGACGCGTAATAAAGCCGAGATTACGCCCGAGCAGTATAAAGAATTTTATCATCATGTTTCTAAAAATTTTGATGACCCGTGGATGACTCTGCATTTTAAGGCAGAAGGAAGTATTGAATATACGGGTTTGCTTTATATCCCGTCTTCTACTCCGTATGATTTGTTTCAGCCAGACCGCAAGCAGGGCTTGAAGCTTTATGTCAACCGCGTGTTTATTTCCGAAAAAGTTGAGGAGCTTTTGCCTGCTTATTTGCGCTTTGTTCGCGGTATTATTGATTCCTCAGACTTGCCTCTGAATATTTCTCGCGAGATGTTGCAACAATCTCCTTTGATTGCCAAAATCAGACAAGGCACGGTTTCCAGAATCCTCAAAGAGCTTAAAAAACGCAGCCAAGATTATGAGGATTATAAAAAGTTTTGGGATGCGTTCGGTATCGCTTTCAAGGAAGGTATTTATGAAGATTTTGCCAACCGCGAAGAGATTGCCGAATTATCGCGTTTTGTTTCAACCAATGATACCGAAAAGCTCACATCTTTGGATGAATATATCAGCCGTGTGCAGAGCGAGCAGAAAACCATTTATTATATTACCGGCGACGATGTTCAGACTTTGGTTAACAATCCGCAGTTGGAGGCCTTTAAGGAAAAAGGTTTGGAAGTTTTGCTCTTAACCGACCCGATTGATGAGTTTTGGACGCAGACGCTCGGAAGCTATAAGAATTTTGCAATTAAGCATATTTCGCAAGCTGATGTTGATTTCTCTTTCAAACGCGAAGGCAAAAAAGCCGAAGAAGGCGACCTCAAAAAACTGACGGATTTGATGAGCGATATGTTCAAAAAAGAAGTCGGCAAAGTTACAACCACCGAAAAACTGACCAGATCACCGGTTAGCCTGACGGTTGAAAACGGACAAATGAGTATCCATTTGGAACGTTTGATGCGGAATCATCAGCAACAAACGGCTTTTGCCAGCACGCGAATCCTTGAGCTTAACCCTTATCATCCGCTGATTATTAAACTTGCGGAGGCGATGGGTGATGAGGCTTTGAAGCCAAAGGTTCAGGAAGTGGCGCGGATTTTGTTGGACCAAGCCAAAATTGCCGAAGGGGAGGCTATCACCGACTCTTCTTACTATGGCGAAAAGGTCAGCGAATATATCCTTAAAGCTTTTTAGAATTAAACGTAAGCTCCTCTAAAAAGAGGGGCTTATTTTTTTGCCTTATTAAATTGATTTTAAGGTTTTGGTTTTACAACTTTGCATTATAACTTTTTTAGAAAGATTTATGATGATTTATGCTTTTTACGGTTTTGTCTTCGGACTCTTAATTCCCTATTTGGCACGCCGTTTTGCCAAATTTATGCCCGCAACACCTGCTTATGCCATCTATCGGATATTGCGTCCGGTGAAGGTGGTGCCTTTGGCCAAACGTGCGGCAAATCCTGTTTACGGCAAGCTGATGAACAAATATCGGATGCGTAGTATCGGTTGGGGAATCGTGGCGGCTGCTATCAGTTATTTGGCGGCGGAAAGATTTAGCGATATTTATATTGTTTGGTATTTGGGCTTAATCTGGACGCTTCTGCTTTTGACCGAAATTGATAACCGTATGTTTCTGCTTCCAGACATCTTAACTGTTCCGTTACTGATTGCCGGTTTTGCTTATTCTGTCTTTGTTAGCCAATGGGTTATTCCGGTTGAAAGTGTTATTGGTGCTGTGGTCGGCTATGTCTTGCCGGTTTTGGCCAGTGCTTTCTTGGTTTGGAAAAATAAAGATGCTTTCGGTGGCGGTGATATCAAACTCTTAGCTGCTTTGGGTGCTTGGCTTGGGGCTGAATTGGTTATTTATACGATTATCCTTGCCTGTGCTTTGTTTGGCTCTTATGCTATGTTGCGTAAAATGAGGGTCGGGGCTTTTGGGCCGGCGATTACGATTGCTGCAATAATGATTGCTTTTTACTTTTTCTAGGCTAAAATATCATCAACCGAATTTTTAAGGATGTTGAACCATGAAGATTAGTGCCGTTGAAACTGATAGACGTAAGGTTAAAAAACTGGTTGAGGGCAAAAATTTTGACCTCCTGATTATGTCTTTGATTTGTATGGATGCCATTATTCTGGGGTTGATGACCTCAGAATATATTAATCTCTTCTTTGAAGGTGGTTTGTTTATCCTTGACCGCTTGTTTATGGCTATCTTCATTATTGAGATGTTGATGAAAATTTTTGCTTTCGGCAAAAAGTTTTTCAAATCCGGCTGGAATGTTTTTGACTTTGTAGTTGTTGCGGTTTCTTCCGTTCCGTCGGCGAGCTATTTTATTGTTTTGAGAACCTTCCGTCTGTTCAGACTGCTGAAGTATGTCAATAAATTTACGCGCCTCAAACAGATGATTAATACCTTTATTGCGTTGTTGCCGAATTTTGTGGCGATGCTCTTGGTTTCCTTCGTCTTTATGTATGTCTTTGCTATTATCTCAGTTTGCTTGTTCGGTGAGGTCTTTATTGAATTTGCAGATCTTGGCTCAGCTCTGTTTGCATTGTTGCAAGTGGTTACGCTTGATGGTTGGGCATCAAATATTGCGCGCCCTGTTATGGCAATATTCCCACACGCATGGGTCTTCTTTGTCTCCTATGTCTTCATCTTTTTCCTCATCGCGGTTTCATTCCTGATGAGTGTTGTTGCTGAGGTGGTGAAGAGGGCGTTTAATCTTAAATCCCGCCTTTAAAAGTTTGTATAGTGGTCATCTAGTACAGAAATTTCAGGTCAAAAGTGTCCTCACGTACTATTATGTACGCTGCGGTACTTTTGCCTTTATTTCTTACTATATGCCTCACTCTCCAAACTTTTTCAAAAACCCGTATAATGGGTAACTAATACAGAAACTGCGGGGTGAAAATAAAAAAACACCTCCGGCTTAAAAGCGGGGAGGTGTTTTTCTTTTTGTTGATTCCTACATTACTGCTCGGCCTTCTTGATATTCATCAATCAGCATGTCTATGGCCATTTCGGTTTTGGGGTCATACTTCATTTTGGAGGCGAGAATGAGCAAAGTCATACTTCGCCGCATGAAGACCTGTACGCGCTTGTTGTTCTGGATGTCCGGCAGAATAATGTCGTCCAGAATGTGGTTGATGAGCGCTTGCTCTTTCTGCTTGATAATATTGTCAAAGCAGTCATAGCCGCATTCATATTTGCCCATCAAAGCGCTGGAATATTCCTTAAGCTCTTTGACTTCGGTTACCTTGTTTGTGGATTTCGCAAAAGCGTAAATGAGGCTTTTGTAAGTTCCCGATGCCAGCTTTGAGTGCAAATGGCACTTGAACAGCAAGTCCTTAATCAAGGCGTTGTCTTTGTTGAGCCTTGTCCAAAACTTTTTGTAAGTGCGTTGGTGTTTTTCTTGTTCCTCAAAAAAAATTTTCTCTACTTCGGCTGTGTAATGTAAGTCGCCGAGATTTTCAAATACCCGTTTGCGGAGATTAATCCTTTTTTCCATAAAGCTTATAATTTTTTATTAAATATATTGTAATAATTCAGGATACTCAGCAGCAGCTTCATATCCATCACGTATTCTGGAAGCAAATATACGACAATTAAATACCTTTTGAAAAAAGGCTTTGTTTCATCGTTAAGATAAATTTGGATAAGTCGGCAGAGCACGTCATGTTCGGCTTCGGCTAACTCATTAAGTTTATCAATATCTGGACACATTATTTCAGCTTCCTTATAAAGGACTGAAAAATAGTGTTTAAGAATTTCATCGGTTTCTTCCTTTTTGATTTTGTCTAACTGCACTAAAGGCGGTTGTTCAGAATCAATAGGGCCGATGACTTTCAGCAATCGGTTTTGTAAATCCTGTGTTTTCATAATTGTATGTTTTAAATGAATAATAGTCTTAATATCTTAAAATTGCTCTATTATATAAAATATTTGGCTTTTTTTGTCAAAAACAAAATGCAGATTCAGCCAAAATTTTTTTATCAATGCTTGACAATGGGCGCGCCAAACACTAACTAACATAATAGAAATTTGAAAATAACTATCTTAAGGAGCATAAAAACTATGAAAATCAAACCTTTACACGATAGGGTTGTGGTCAAAAGACTAGATGAACTGACAAAGACCGCTGGCGGTATCATTATTCCGGATACGGCAAAAGAAAAACCGAGCGAAGGTATTGTTGAGGCCGTTGGCGACGGCGCACGCACCGAAGACGGAAAAATTATTCCGATGTGTGTTAAGGTTGGCGATAAAGTTTTGTTTGCCAAATGGGGCGGCACCGAGGTTAAGCTCAACGGTGAAGACCGCGTGATTATGAAAGAGTCAGATATTCTGGCTGTTGTTGAAGAATAATTGTTTAAGAAGAGGATATAAGCAATGGCTGCTAAAGATATTAAGTTTGGAACAGATGCTCGCGCAAAAATGCTCAAAGGCGTTGAGATTTTGGCCAAAACCGTAAAAGTTACTTTGGGTCCGAAAGGCCGCAATGTGGTTTTGGATAAGTCCTATGGCGCACCGAAAATCACGAAAGACGGTGTTTCTGTTGCGAAAGAAGTTGAGCTGGCTGATAAGTTTGAAAATATGGGTGCTCAGCTGATTAAGGAAGTTGCTCAGAAAACAGCTGACAAAGCCGGTGATGGTACAACGACCGCAACCGTTTTGGCTGAAGCTATCATTAAAGAAGGTACAAAAGCTGTTGCCGCCGGTATGAACCCGATGGATTTGAAACGCGGTATTGATATAGCTGTTGAAGCTGTTGTTGCCGATGTTAAATCTCGTTCTAAAGATATCAAAACATCTGAAGAAATTGCTCAGGTCGGCACAATCTCTGCCAACGGCGATCGCACAATCGGTGAATATTTGGCTCGCGCGATGGAAAAGGTTGGCAACGAAGGCGTGATTACGGTTGAAGATGCCAAAGGTTTGGAAACAGAATTGGAGGTTGTTGAAGGTATGCAGTTTGACCGCGGCTATCTTTCTCCTTATTTCATTACCAATCCGGAAAAGATGAATGTGGAATTTGAAAATCCGTTTATCTTGCTCTATGACCAAAAGATTTCTAACTTGCAACCGTTGATTCCGGTTTTGGAAGCTATTGTTCAGTCCGGCAGAGCTTTGCTCATCGTTGCTGAAGATATTGAAGGTGAGGCTTTGGCTACCTTGGTTGTTAACCGTATTCGCGGTGGCTTGAAGGTTTGCGCTGTTAAGGCTCCGGGTTTCGGTGATCGTCGTAAAGCCATGTTGCAGGATATTGCTATCCTGACAGGCGGACAGGTTATTTCTGATGAACTGGGTATGAAGATTGAAAATGTTACTTTGGATATGCTCGGCACGGCTAAACGCGTTGAAATTACCAAAGAAGATACAACAATTATTGACGGTGCCGGTGAAAAAGATTTGATTGCTGCGCGTGCTGCTCAAATCCGTAAAGAGATTGATGAAACAACATCTGATTATGACCGTGAAAAACTTCAGGAAAGATTGGCTAAGATTTCCGGCGGTGTTGCGGTTATTAAAGTCGGCGGGGCCTCAGAAGTTGAAGTTAAAGAAAAGAAAGACCGTATTGATGACGCTTTGCATGCGACTCGTGCTGCTGTTAAGGAAGGTGTTGTCGCCGGTGGTGGTGTTGCTTTGCTCTATGCCGGAAAAGCTTTGGATGCTTTGAATCCAGCAAACCAAGACCAGAAAGTCGGTATTGAGATTATTCGTAAGGCAACACAGGCTCCTATTCGTCAGATTGCCGAAAATGCAGGTATTGACGGTGCGGTTGTTGCCGGAAAGCTTTTGGAAAGCACTGATACCAACTTTGGTTATAATGCTCAGACAGGTGAATATACCGATATGGTTAAGGCCGGTATTATTGACCCGACCAAGGTTGTTCGTACGGCTTTGCAAGATGCAGCTTCCGTTGGCGGTTTGTTGATTACAACCGAAGCTATGGTTACGGAAATTCCGCAAAAAGAATGCCATTGCGGTGAGGGTGCTCCGGCAGGAATGCCCGGTGGTATGGGTTTCTAACCATATAAAAGCTTATGATAAAAAAGAGTCTCTTCGGAGGCTCTTTTTTTGTGGAATATTATTTTCTATCTTTGTAAAATCTTTCAAAGAGAGGTGAGAAAATGGATTTTGAGAATCTGGATGAACTAAAAACCTTGAAAGCGCGCGGAGTCTTAAACGAAGAGCAGTTTGAGCAATATAAGAATCTGGCGGCGCGAAAGATTCTGCGAGACAGAAAAGAGGCTGTTCGGAGTAAAAATGCTTTCATTTATATGGCGTTAGCTTATTTTACCGGAACGCTCGGGTTACATAATTTTTATATCGGGCATTATAAACGCGGTTTTATTCAGCTTTTTTTGTCTCTAATCTCTTTTTATATGTTTTATCTGCCTTTGTTGTTTGTGGCATTTTGGGCCTTGGCAGAGTTCTTGTTTGTGAGCCATAGCGCAAACGGTATGCCCTTAAAAGGGAATAAGGCTGCAATTTGGCTTTGGCGCTTGGTCGGATTGGCTTTTTTGGCGTTTCAGGCTCAGAAATACGGTTTGATTTTGGGACAAAGTATGTAGATTGCAAAAAAATAAAAAAAAATTGAAATTAGGGCTTGCATTTTTTTTAAGATATGATATTTAATTACTCGTTCTGAATGACGCGGGTATAGCTCAGGGGTAGAGCGCAACCTTGCCAAGGTTGATGTCGTGGGTCCGAATCCCATTGCCCGCTCCAATTCTTTAGAAAAACCTTGTTATGATTAACAAGGTTTTTTTGTTATGCGGGCAATGGGATTTCATCCCATTCTTGCTCCGTAGGTTTCTCCGTTGGCTCAACAACTACGCTTCGGGCACCGGAAATTTAATGCCTGCTTACGGCGCTGTCGCTTGTGCGCCGACATAATATTTCCGTCTCCGTCGTCAGAAAACAATCCGCAGGATTGTTTTCTTGCCTCCGGCCCGCTCCAATTCTTTAGAAAAACCTTGTTATGATTAACAAGGTTTTTTTTGTTATGCGGGCAATGGGATTGCATCCCATTCTTGCTTCGTAGATTTCGCCGTTGGCTCAACAACTACGCTTCGGGCACCGGAAATTTAATGCCTGCCCACGGCGCTGTCGCTTGTGTGCCGCCATAATATTTCCGTCTCCGTCGTCAGAAAACAATCCGCAGGATTGTTTTCTTGCCTCCGGCCCGCTCCAGTTCTTTA
>CALXYB010000015.1 GCA_944392835.1 uncultured Alphaproteobacteria bacterium
ATAATCATGCAAAAAAAATCCGTTGTCATTGCCGGCCGCCATCAAACCAGCATTTCGCTGGAAGATGAGTTTTATGCAGAGCTTGAGAGCATAGCAAAAGAAAAAAGCATAAGCATCAATAGCTTAGTAACCGAAATTGATTCAAAACGCGAACACGAAAATCTGTCAAGCGCCATCAGAGTTTATATCTTAAAATATTTAAAAGAAAAAATTTAGCCAAAAAAATTTTATGTAGGCTCATTAATGGTTGACTCATTTCCAAAATCAGTGTATCCTAGTATTCAGATATGGACTTTAATTCTGAATTATTGGGAGATTGACTATGCGAAACTTGCTTTTATCTACTGTTACTTTACTTGTGGTTCCGGCTGTTGCCATAGCCGCTCCCAATTTTTCTTCACATACACACACCACACCTATTGAGTTAAAGCCCATATCATCTTCTTCTGGGATTAAATTGGCTTCCGTATGCTTCTTGGGCGTTGGCGATTGTAATGACAGCGCAGGCTATGGTCAGGGTGATGAAGATTATACCATGGATACCGCCGCTCAATGTAAAAATGAGGGCTTTATTGCTAATAACTGTAACTCTGTTCAAGTTCCTGAAGGTTACTGCCCTTATAACAAATCTTACATCACGCGTTGCAAGTGTGCCACAAACCTCATAACCTGTCCGGCCGGACAAGTTGGCGTTGGTGAAAGCTGCGGCGGTCAATATGCTTCTTGTAAATGCGACCCCAACCTTGTATCTTGCTCATCTAAAGAAGTCGGACAAGGAGCCAGCTGTGGAGGAAAATATCAATCTTGCGCTTGTAAGAGTGAATATACATACACAACATCAAACTGTACCTATCCCCGCTCACCGAGTGGAGATAGTTGTGGCGGAAAATATACACAATGTACATGTCCGACAGGTGTTTCTGCCGGTGCATATGGTTGTGAGGAATATTATCCGGCACCATGTAACTCCGTTTGTAAAAAAGCTTATACGGACAATTGTCGTAATCGTACGGCTGTAAGTACACCTTATGGCTGCGTTGCTTATTTTGCAGACTGTCCGAGCAAATGCCAAACCGCATATACGGATAACTGTCGCAACCGCGAATCTGTTCCGGCAAACTATGGTTGTCAGACCTATTGGCCCGACTGTTCTACCAAGTGTCAGATTGCAAAATCTGACAACTGTGATAACAGAACAAATTATAGCTGCGTTTATGGTTGTCAACAGGCTTGGAGCGATTGTAGCAGCAAATGTCAAAGTTGTTATGCAGACAACTGCCGAAACGTAACTTCTGTAAGCGCACCCTATGGTTGTAAAAAATACTTTAGCGATTGCTCTAGCAAATGTGAAGTTGCCTATACGGATAACTGCCGTAACCGCACTGATGTATCACACCCGCATGGTTGCTCAAAATGGTGGTCAGACTGTCCGAGCAAATGCCAAACAGCAACAGGCAACCCAGATTGTGATGCAACATCATTAAGCTGCGAATATGGTTGTGCCTCCTACAATAGCTGTAGCAAATGTACATCTTGTAAGTCTAATCCAGATTGTAGTGTAAGCTCAAAATCCTGCGATTATGGTTGTGCAACATACAATTCCTGCGGTAAATGTACTGGTTGTAAAGGTAACCCTGATTGTAATGTAAGCTCAAAATCCTGTGATTATGGTTGTGCGTCTACCAACTCTTGTGGTAAATGTACGGCTTGTAAGTCTAATCCGGATTGCAGTGCGACATCATTAACCTGTCAATATGGATGTAAGACGACAAACTCTTGCAATAAGTGTACGGCTTGTAAGGATAACCCGGATTGTAGTGTAACACCTAAGGTATGTCCGTACGGTTGTGCTACTACAAACTCATGCGGTAAATGTACGGCATGTAAAAGTTGTTCTTACTCAACCGAATGTCCAGGATATAGCGTACCCAGCACAAGAAAATGTCAATGCGGAGGAACGCCTTGCACGGCCTGCGGAACAACCAAGTATAAATGCAACACCAACTGTCCGCCCGATTTGGCAATCGACCGCAATACCTGCCCCGGTGGCGCACCGTACAGTTCATGCAACTGCGGCGGAACTCACGGACGGGGATACACAGGCGCTCACTTCTGTACTGGTTCAATAATCAGATAGCCACAAGAAAAACAGCCCCTCAAACGGGGGGCTGTTTTTTTTCCAACCCCAAAACTATTCCTCGTCTTCGCCGTCAAAATCATCAGTTTCGTTATCCATGCTTTCGTCTTCTAACATCAAGGGCTCTTGCTCTTCCTGCATCTCAATCTTCTTGCGACGACCGCGACGTTTTTTCTGAGGCGCTTTGCGCTGCACGGCACCGATGATATAGTTTCCGGCAATCTTGTACAAATCCACCAAATGGTTGTTGTACATATGGTCGCCTTCCTCAATCAAGGCAAAATCCACATCAACATTACGTTGAACATTCAAACGTTTAGCAAGTGTTGCCACAGATTGTGGATTAACAATCTCATCCGCACCACCCTGAATAATCAAACCAGATGTCGGACAAGGAGCCAAAAAAGAAAAGTCTTTTTCATTCGCCGGAGGAGAAACGGCAATAAAGTTATTAATATCCGGACGACGCATCAACAATTGCAAACCAATCCATGCACCGAAGGAATAGCCGGCAATCCAACATTGTCTGGCTTCGGGATTGACCGATTGCAACCAATCCAAAGCGACTGTAGCATCAGAAAGCTCTCCCGGCCCATCCTCAAACTCACCTTGCGAACGTCCAACACTACGAAAGTTAAAACGCAGCACAGAGAAACCAAGATTTTGAAAGCAACTGAACAAGCTATAAACCACTTTGTTGTTCATGGTTCCGCCATATTGCGGATGCGGATGCAAAATCAAAGCAATCGGAGCTCCCGGTTTTTCGCTTTGATGATAGCGGCCTTCCAAACGACCGGCATGTCCGTTAAAAAGTACTTCTGTCATTTAAAAATCTCTTTATTTATTATTAATTAATAACAATTGATTATAAATAGAAAATATTATACAAATTGTTAATTTTTTCAAAGGAATGTAGCACAAAATGAAACCAAAATTCAACACTATTTTGCAAGACATTGATGCGGTTATTGCCCGCGACCCGGCCACAAAGAGCAGAACTGAGGCGATTCTTTGCTCTTCCGGCTTACATAGTATCATTATTTATCGCTTCAGCCATTGGCTCTGGAAAAAGAATTTTCGGCTCACAGCGCGCATAATCTCACAAATCGGCCGTTTTTTAACCGGAGTTGAAATTCACCCCGGTGCACGAATCGGCAAAGGTTTTTTCATAGACCACGGTATGGGCGTTGTCATCGGCGAAACCACCGAGATTGGCGACAATGTTACGATGTATCATGATATCACCTTAGGCGGCACGACTGTTTTTGATAAAAACGGCAAAGTAACAACCAAACGCCACCCAACCATCGGCAACAACGTGATTATCGGCTCCGGCGCACAAGTTTTAGGACCTATAAAGATTGGCAACAATGCCAAAATCGGCTCCAACGCCATTGTGGTTAAGGAAGTTCCGGCTAATACGACAGTTATCGGAATGGCAGCCCATAAGGTTCAGGAATTAAATAACAAAGAAGCCAAAAAATTTCAGGCCTATGGTATTGACGCATCTCATCCCGACCCGATGGAAGAGCGTTTTGAAAGCCTTTGCAAGGAATTGGAAAAGGTCAAACAAGAATTAGCCAAACTGAAAAAAGAGAAAAAAGATGCTTAATTCTTTGGGCTTAAATAAATCCCCGCAGGAAACAACCGTCTGCATTGCCATGTCAGGCGGTGTAGACAGTTCGGCTGCCGCCGCTATGCTGAAAAAAGAAGGCTATAATGTTTTCGGCATTACGATGGATTTATTAAAAGCCCCCTATGCTCCGGCCAAATCCTCTATTGCCGATGCCGCAAAAGTTGCCGAGCAGCTCAAAATTCCGCATCAATTCATAGACCTCAAACAAGAATTTGCACAAAAAGTCGTTGATTATTTTACAAATTCTTATTTACAGGGGCTAACCCCCTCGCCTTGCATTATGTGCAACAAGCACATCAAACTCGGATTTTTGGCTGATTATGCCAGAAAACAAGGCGCTGATATTATCGTAACCGGACATTATGCCGAAATCAGGCTCACCTCAAACGGCGTTGAGCTTCATCGTGCTCAAGACTTAAGCCGCGACCAGAGCTATTTTCTTTTTGACATCAGCAAACAAAATTTGCAAATGCTGCGCTGCCCTTTGGCTACCTATAGCAAAGAGCAAACCCGAGTCATAGCTAAAGAAGTGGGACTAGAAATCCATCAAAAAGCAGACAGTCAGGATATCTGTTTTGTTCAAAACGGCAAATATGCTGAATTAATCAGCGACTTACGGCAAGATTTTAAACCTTTGCCGGGAGATATTATTGACACATCGGGCAAAGTTTTGGGACAACATAAAGGCATTATTCACTATACCGTCGGCCAAAGACGAGGTTTGGGCATCGGCGGTGATGTAGGGATTCTGTATGTTTTGAAAATAGATGCCCAACACAACCAAATCATTGTCGGCAGCAAAGAAGAACTCTTGCAAAAAAAGCTCCGTATTACGGACATAAATTGGCTGGGAGAAGAACACCCGCAGGAAATGGAGTTGATGGTCAAATTACGCTCACGCCAAGCTGTAGTTCCGGCTACAGTAAGTTTTACGGAAGACAAGTGCGCCGAAATCAGCTTGCATACGGATTTTTATGGCATAGCTCCGGGACAAGGTTGTTGTTTTTATCAAGACACCAGAGTCTTGGGCGGCGGTATCATCTCTCCTTTTTAGATTCTTGTTCTTGGTTTAGAACAGCCACCGTATCAGAGCGTTTAAGGATATATGGATTAATATTTTTAGCCTCGCGCCCCGTATTTTGATACATTTTCAGCGCTTTAGGAAAATAAAAATCCATAAAATTAAAATAGCGCACATCACCGCAAACAAAATCAACAGTAGATGTTTTATATTTCTGTGTTGTTAGTTCCAAAACCTTGCGCAAATCCTTGCTTTTCACCCGATACAAGGACGGAAAACGAAAACAAGTCAAAAACCCGTTAGAGGCAAACTCATCTAAATATTCCGCATTAGGCGAGACAACAATCAGATGCGATTTATGCAAGATATTTCTGCCACTTAGTGCAATAAGTTCTTTTAAGACATCAGCTTTATTATTAAAATCCAAATTTTTTAAATCCAGCCAAAAGAACTTTTCACTTAAATCCGGCTGAGAGGCAAACAAATCATCAAGTGTAATTTTTTCATTTCCTCTTTCGGCAACAAAAGTTTTGAGAGCATCATCATAAGCCACATCAATCTCAAAACCTGCATATTTATCAAAATTCTGGTTCAACTTCTGAGGTGTATTCACACCATACAACCATTTTTTGGAAAGAATACCGAACTTTTCTTCTCGTTCAGACATATTGTCTTTAACAACCAAATCAGAAAACTTTACGGGAGCCATAAAATATTTGCGCATCATCTTATCGTTCATATGCGCACTAACTGCCCAAAGAGCAGAAAAGAAAACTACCATCAAAAAAATTTTCTTAAACATTTCAAAACTCTTAACCTAAAGAGGTTTCACATGCAAAATATCATAACTTTCGGAAGCAATTTGTCAACCGGATTAACGTGATATTTACTTTTGCAACAATATTGTAACTATTATTTTCTGATTTTTTATAGTATGATAGAAGAAGGTATAGAACTATGGAGGCGGTCATGAAAAAGTATTTTTACATTCTGGCGGCAATCGGTTGTCTCTCATTAGCAACCTCAGCCAACGCGCAGCTCCCGGCAAACCCTTGGGCTCCTAATCCCAACGATGGTTATTTTGGAGATAACCTACCGGACAAAGGTCCAGATGTTTCGCCCAATGCGCCCGCCTATGCAAACGGCCCGACCAACGGCGATATATTACCTGTTGACCCTTGGGCCAGAGCCAGAGACCGCAGCGGCATCGAAACATGGCGTGGTTCAGGTCAGCATGGCAAATTAAACTATGTTGGTGAGGCCACAACTTACACGACCGCTCAAGGCCAAGAGATGATTGCCCCTGAAGTTAACCGCCACAATATGTTGGTAATGACCGAACATTTGCGTAATATGGGATATAAGATTCCTGAAAGCTATGACCAAAAAATTAAGGATATGCCGCAAGCTTATGGAAAATTGCTCCGTGAGAATTATGACAATGTTTTCTCTGCCGAAGACCCGCTCGGAATGTCATTTGCGCGTATTTTGACCGATGTTGAAGATGGTACGGGACTTGACTTTGAAAATATCTTGTTTAACACTTTAGACATCTTGGGAACTGACTAAACTATAAGGATACCCCCATGAACAAAGTTTTTGCCGCCACTTTTTCACTAGCCCTTTTGGGAAGTATTTCAGTTTGGGCTCAGACTCCATCTGAAAAAAACGAAAACACAACCAATTCAAACATAGTCTCTTATGAGGAGCGCCTTAAACTTAAACGTAGTAATACTGAAGCAATAGATATGAAGCTGAAAAATCTCACCAAAGGCGAAATATCTGACCTCATAAAAAATATGAATCAAGCAGAAACCAAAGCCGCCAGATTAGAAGGACGCACGCCTGAGGTTGAAAGCGTTGACCCCACAGATAAAGAAGGCGTGCGCGAATTTTTGCAAAAAGACCTTTTCCTTGACCCCTACCCCCGTTTAGATTAATTCAGGATATTTAAGATGAACAATCAACCAAGCATAATTTTGGTAGAGCCACAGCTTGCCGAAAACGTAGGTATGGCAACAAGAGCCATGATGAACTGCGGCTTGTATAAATTGCGTTTAGTTAACCCGAGAGAAGACCATCTTTCCGCAAAAGCTATTTCAGCATCATCCGGCGCAGAAGAAATTTTGTATAATGCAAAAATATATAAAAACACCAGAGAAGCGGTTGCCGACTTGCAAGAGATTTATGCCACCACGGCCAGACCAAGAAATCAAATAAAAATTGTCCATACGGCAGAAAATGCCGCTAAGGAGATTAGCAAAAAAATAAAAGAAAATACTAGCAATATCGGAATTTTGTTCGGCCCCGAGCGTACGGGCCTGCATAATGATGACATTAGTTTGGCTGATGCAATTATAGAAATTCCGCTAAACCCCAAACATTGTTCTCTTAACTTATCTCAAGCTGTTTTGCTGGTCGGTTATGAATGGTATAAAAACCAGATAACAGCTGAAGATGTACGTTTTGTAACCAACACCACAACTTTAGCCAGCAAAGAAATGGTGCTGAATTTTGTAAAACATTTGGAACAAAATTTAAGCGAACATCCGGGTTTTAAGGATGAAGAAAAACGTCCGCATATGGAAAGAAATTTACAAAATATTTTTACGCGCAACCACCTAACCGAACAAGAGATAAACACGCTTTACGGCGTAATCAAATATCTAAAACACAAATAAATTATCCAAAAACCATTGCGGTTTCATTTGTTTTTTCAAAAACTTGCTTATATAGTAATGCGGTAAGATAAAAAAAACAAAGGAGCTGGCAATGGAACATTCCGCCGTTAATGTCATTTTCGGGCTTGATGCCAAATTTCTCTCAACCGCGATTCTCATCATCAGCTACCTGATTTTGTTTACCGAAAAATTAAACCGTGCTGTTGTCGCACTGTTTGGTGCGGTTGTTATGATATTAACGGGAGTTCTGACGCAAGAAACAGCCATTAAAGGCATAGATTTTAATACGCTGGCCTTACTTATCGGTATGATGATAATTGTCGGTATTGCCGAAAAATCAGGAATGTTTCAATATGTTGCCGTTTGGTCAGCCAAGAAGGTAAAAGCATCTCCGCGAGGTTTGATGATTGTTTTTGGCATCGTAACAGCCGTCTTCTCTGCTTTGCTGGATAATGTAACCACGGTATTGCTGGTTGCGCCGGTAACTTTTCAGATTACGCGCAAGCTCAAAATCAATCCCTACCCTTACCTGATTATGGAAATTTTTGCCTCCAACATCGGCGGCACGGCAACCTTAATCGGCGATCCTCCGAACATTCTGATTGGCTCGGCTTTGCAGTTATCCTTTATGGACTTTGTCTATGAGCTCACACCGATTGTTGCAGCTACAATGCTTGTGTTGATTATCGCCTTTGACCTCATCTGGGGCAGAAAGATGGTTGCATCGGAAAAAAGCAAACAAGCTGTCATGCACTTAAATGAAAAAGACACAATTACCGATTCTGTTTTGCTGGTTAAGTCATTAGCCGTTTTATTAGCTGTCATCATCGGATTTATGGCTGCCGAACATTTTCATATAGCCAACGGCACGATTGCCATTTTGGGAGCCGTAATTTTGCTGATGCTCTATACCTGGGGAAATTCACATTCCGACCGCGAACACAAAGTTGAAGAAGCTTTTGGTTTGGTAGATTGGACAACCATTTTCTTCTTTGCCGGCTTATTTGCCATTGTTTATGGTTTGGAAGAGTCCGGCGTTCTGGCCTTAATGGGCAATAAATTTATAGAAATAACCGATGGCTCCATTGAAAAAGCCGCAATGATTGTGGTCTGGATGTCTGCCTTTGTTTCTACGGCGATTGATAATATCCCCTTTGTTGCCACAATGATTCCGATGATAAAATCCATGGAAGCCTCTTTAGGCGGCAGAGAAGCTATGATGCCTGTTTGGTGGGCGTTGTCCTTAGGTGCTTGTTTTGGTGGCAATGGCTCACTGATTGCGGCCTCGGCAAATGTCATTGTGGCCGGAATGGCTCAAAGAGAAGGCCACCCAATTCATTTCCTGCGCTTTCTTCTTTGGTCAATTCCCGTTATGCTGATAAGCGTTTTAATGGCAGCTGTTTACTTACACCTGCGTTGGTTTGCTTAAAAAAAATTAAGATAATGTTAGGATGTCCGTATTATAAATAAATGGAAAATTTGTTTGTAATGATAAGGAAACCTAACCATGCAGGTAACTGACTTAGCTCAGGCGACACAACTTGTTTGGGGTTTAGACCCCAAAATTGTGGCAACCACAATTGTTGTTGTCTGCTATGCAATATTATTTACAGAAAAGCTCAATCGTGCGGTTGTTGCTCTCTTGGGTGCAACCTTGATGATATTTTCGGGCATTTTAACTCAAGAGACAGCTCTAAAAGGCATAGATTTCAACACCATTGCCCTTCTTGTCGGTATGATGACGATTGTCGGCATTTCGGAGAAATCTGGTATGTTTCAGTATGTGGCTGTTTGGGGCGCAAAAAAAGTACATGCCAACCCCAGAGGGTTATTGATTGTTTTGGCTTTCGTAACCGCAATATTTTCGGCCTTTTTGGATAATGTAACCACAGTGTTGCTCATTGTTCCTGTTACATTCCAAATCACGCGCAAGCTCAAAATCAATCCCTACCCATACCTCATACTGGAAATTTTTGCATCCAACATCGGCGGCACATCTACCTTAATCGGAGACCCACCAAACATCTTGATTGGCTCTGCTTTGCAGCTTTCCTTTATGGATTTTGTATATGAACTGGCTCCGGTCGTCATCATTACCATGATTGTTTTGGTCTTCGGTTTTGACCTGATTTGGCATAAGAGCTTGCTGACAACCGAAAAGAGCAAACAAGCCGTTATGAAAATAAACGAGAAAGACACCATCACGGATTGGACATTGTTAGGCAAATCACTTTTTGTTTTGACCTTGGTTATCATCGGCTTTGTCAGCGCCGAGCATATCCATATTGCCAACGGGACGATTGCTATCGCCGGTGCGGCAGTTTTGCTGTTGCTCTATACTTTCGGCAATCGTCATGACGAACGCGAACGCAAGGTTGAAGAGGCCTTCAATCTGATAGACTGGACAACCATCTTTTTCTTCTCAGGCTTGTTTGTTATTGTTTACGGCTTGGAAGAAACCGGAATTTTGCGTATGCTCGGACAAATGTTCATTGATCTAACCGATGGCAGCATCCAGAAAAGCACAATGCTGATTATCTGGATTTCAGCTGTTCTGTCATCTGCAATTGACAACATTCCTTTTGTTGCCACCATGATTCCGATGATAAAATCTATGGAAGCCTCTATGGGCGGCAGAGAAGCAATGATGCCGGTTTGGTGGGCATTATCTTTAGGTGCTTGCTTTGGCGGCAACGGAACCCTGATTGGCGCTTCGGCAAACGTCATTGTGGCAGGTATGGCGCAAAGAGAAGGCCACCCGATTCACTTCATGCGCTTTCTCATCTGGTCAATTCCGGTTATGCTGATAAGCGTTCTGATAGCAACGGTTTATCTGCATATACAGTATTTTGCTTAAAGGCAAAAAAATCCCCTCCCAAAGAGGGGATTTTTTATTACTCACAAACAAATCTTATTCTAAGTTCGGCTTGATATAGCATTAAAAGTCTAACTATCACAATCCATCTGACCATACCTCGCCCTAATTCCACATTTTCCAATGTTTCAGGGCAAATTTTCAATAACAAAGCCACTTTTTTTAATGACCAGTTTTTCTCTTGCCGTTTAATAAACAAAAACCTGCCGATTTCTTTTCGGATATTTTTATAAAGACGTTTTGTGTTCAGATTAATAACAATCATTTTCAACTCCTATTGTTTTGCTAAAAACAAAACCGCCCTCAGAAGAGAGCGGAGGAGTTGACAACTGTACAGAAACAGCGTGCTTATTCGTCCGCAAAGCGGCTTATATCACACCATCCTCCATCTAGGAGGTTATTGATATTTTTCTGTAAGGAGTTGTCATACTCCGCCGATGGCATAACCATTTCCATCGGCAAAAGTAATTATAAAAGCAATTTGCTAATTTTCAATGAATTTTATTTACGCTTTTTCTTTTGTTTCAACTCATCAGGAGAAACAATACCGCCGGAAATAACAAACTTAATCCCGTCTTCAACACTCATCTCAAGTTCAACCACATCTTCTCTTGGCACAAAAATCAGAAAACCTGAAGTCGGGTTTGGCGTTGTCGGAATAAACACATTCATCATATCTTTTTTCACAATATCCTTAACCTCACCTTCCGTATCCGTGCTGACAAACCCCAAAATCCAGATGCCCTTGCGCGGATATTCCAACAGCACCACTTTTTTGAAAGCATCGCTCTTGCTGGAAAGAAAAGTTTCAAAAATCTGTTTTAAGAGCGAATAAACTGAGGAAATAAACGGCACCTTATAAACAATCCACTCACCCAAGCGCAAGAAAAAGCGCCCCAAAAATCCGGCGGCAAACATACCGACCAAAATCAGCGCGACCACTAAGATAATGATACCAAGCCCCGGAATAGTGAATGGCAAATAGTTATTAAGCGCAAATTGTGGTGGCAAAAGCTTGTTAACCGAAACATCAACAAACACAATCAGCTTATATGCCACAAAAAACGTAATCATCACCGGCGCCGTAACCAAAATACCGGTAAAGAAATATGCCTTAAGCTTTCCGCCGAGCTTCATAAACACGGCTTTTTCACGTTCTAAACGCAATTTCTTAATTTTCATTGCGCGTTTTTTTATTTCATCATTTTTGCTCATCTCATTCACACCTTATCGCATCTTCAATAATAAATTGTACGGAGTTTCTGCCTTGCCAATTATCACGCCGCAACATTCCCGCCACATCAAATATAGCACCTTGCGGATTAAGCAAGCTTTTGCCCAATTCCGTATCCGCCACCTTAAAAGCCATAGCTTTCAGAGAGCCACCGTTAGCCGAGGTCAAAAAGCACCGCACATGCCCTGCCCCGACAATACCAGACTTTGTAACGCGAACCCTCTCCAACACAATTTTCGGCTCAGCATTTCCGGCCCCATAGGGCTCAAGCATTTCCAAAGATTCGGCAAAAGCCGTATTTGCACCAAGCAAATCCATTGTGCTGTCAATTTCCATCACCGGCGTAATACTCTCGTCTCCGAGCTTTTGGCGCACATATTCTCCGGCAAATTTTCTAAAATCTTCCAGTTTTCCCTCTTCTAAAGAGAAGCCTGCCGCCATCATATGGCCGCCGCCTTTGGTTAACAAACCTTTTTCTTTAGCCGCCATAATCAAAGCCCCTAAATCAACTCCGGGGATAGAACGTGCCGAGCCCTTAACCTCATCTTCTTCAATAGACATCACAAAAGCAGGCACATTATAACGTTCTTTGAGCTTTCCGGCCACAATCCCGACCACGCCTTGGTGCCAGTCTTTTCCAGCCACAAAAGCAATCGGATATTCTTGCGGCGCACCTTCCAACATCTCAATCGCACTTAAGAGAACATAAGCCTCAATCTCTTTGCGTTGCGCATTAAACTCATTAAGCTTCTCGGCCAACATTCCGGCTTGAAAATCGTCTTTGCAACAAAGAAGTTTATTTCCGAGCGAGGCTTCACCTACCCTTCCGCAAGCATTGATTCTCGGACCCAAGACATAACCTAAATGAAAAGCATTCGGCGCTTCGCTAATACCGGATTTATCTATCAAGGCGCGCAATCCCGTATTGCTCCGCAAAGACATAATCCGCAAACCTTGCCGTACAAAGGCTCTGTTTAAGCCCAATAAAGGCACCACATCACAAACCGTCCCCAAAGCCACCAAATCAAGCCACTGCATCAAGTTTGGTTCTTGATTATCAGCAAAGAAATTTTGTTTGCGTAATTCGCGGTTAATGGCCACAATTGCACAAAAAACCACCCCAACCGCCGCCATATATTTCAAATAAGGATAATCGTTGCTTTCATCAAGCCTCTTAGGGTTAACCACAGCATAGACATCGGGGAGCTTAACCTCCGCCTCATGATGGTCTAACACAATAACCGGAATATTCAAACTTTTGGCATATTCAAAAGGCTCAAAAGCCGTTGTTCCGCAATCTGCCGTAATCACAAGCTCAGCCCCAAGGGCGGCAAATTCATCAAAAGCTTGTTTGCTCGGCCCATATCCTTCATCTCTTTCGGGAATATGAATAATCGGCTCAACCCCCACACTTTCCAAAAACAAACGCAAAACCGAAGATGACGTCGCACCGTCCACGTCATAATCGCCGATAATCGCAATTTTTTGCTTTTGAACAATCGCTTCGGCAATCCTTTGCGCCGCTTTTTCCATATCTTTCAGGCAAAAAGGATCTGGCATCAGGTTTTGTAGCTTTGGATTAATAAAGTTGGGCACATCATCAGGCAAAATACCTCTTGCCGCCACGATTCTTGCCACAGTCAAAGGCAAAGCAAAACGCTGAGCCACAAGCTCGGCTTTTCGCTCATCAACGGGCACAGCTTTCCAAATATTTCCGCCTAAAGACTTCTTATTTTCAAACGAGAATGCCACAAATTCAACTCAACGACTAGTAACTGATATAAACCTCGGCGCGGCGGTTCAAACGCTCACCTTCCGGCATAACCTCAAGATAAGCTGGGTTTGAATCAGACAAGGCCTCAACCTTAATTTTAGAAGCGGGCATTCCGGCACGGCGCAACGCATTAGCCACATTTTCGGCTCTTTCTGCAGAGACCTTGAAGTTAGCCATTTTGTGGCTGACAATATCTGTGTTGCGTGTCCGGCTTGAAGCATAACCAAAAACATTCAGCGTTGCATTTTTAGACTTTGCCAATTTAACAATATCGCGCAATTGTTTGTTATAAGAAGAATCAACCGCAGCAGAACCATTGTTAAAATAAATTGTGGCCACTAAATAAGTAACACTAGGGATAGCATTTTCAACAGAAGTCGGCTGAAGTTTTGGCTCAATTTCTTTTTTTACCTCTTCTGTTTTAGCAACAACTTTTTCCCCTGCTTTTTCTGGCTCATCATCCAAATCATCAGCAACAATTACGGGTTTAGTCTTAGCCGGAGCTGCTTTTTCGGGAGCATCGGCTTTTTTCTTATTTTCTTGTCCTTCATAAGTTGCGTTTTCGCTGTCAGACACCAAAGAATAATCATCATCATCAAATTCGGGAAAAGGTGCCAAAGAACAAGCACTCAAAGTCAAGAAAGCAGCACCTAAAACAACAAAATTTTTCAAATTATTCATCTGACCAAACCTCATAAATAAACCGACTTTTTATATAGATATAATAATCTCTCTAAGAACTCAAGCCCAAATATAAGAAAAAATAACAGTTTTTTATTCTTCAAGCATAAAATATTTGTTTTAATAAAATTAATGTTTTATACTATTATTCTGTTAACAGCAAAAGGAATGGGACATGGCTGGTTCTGCAACAAATTCCGCAATAGAGGTAGCCTATTGGTTCATCAACAAGGCCGAGCAGGAAAACTTGCGCCTTGAGGATGAAAAACTCCAACATTTGTTGTTTTTAGCGCAAATTCACTTTGCACTAAAGAACAATATGGAACTTTTGATGCCAAGCCTTTTTGTCTGTGGTGAGAACGGCTTTTTTGAGCCCAACTTGAATGTTATGTTCTCCCAAGGTCGTCCCTATATGCCCCCCAAATCATTACCCGAAAAAATTGAGGATTTTTTAGGTAAAGTCTGGAAGCGTTATGCATCTCTGAGCGCCAAAGAGCTCAACCTGATGATAAAATCCAATCCGGCATATCAAACTTGCTACATCCGCGGCACACAAAACATTGCGCCGCTCAAGACCGTAGTTGAGAGCTTTGTGAAGGATCCCGACACGGCAACTTATTCATCAACGCGCACAACCGCAAACAAGAAAGTTTCATATTCACAGAACGGACCGGTCGTCGTATCTCAATGGAAACCCCGCAAGATTTCCAGCAAAAATAATTAAGGAGAAAACAATGAAAAACATTATCAAACTTTTTATGGCTGTCGCCGTTTTGGCCGCCTGCTCTCCCAAGAATGACAAAAGCGACCTCAATATTTTAACACAAGATGGCAAAATCTCTTATAAGGTAGAAGAAGCCAGAACCGTCCCTGAGCTGGAAAAAGGTCTAATGTTCAGAGAAAAGTTGGATGCAGATTCCGGAATGATTTTTGACCTTTCTAAGGTTGAACATACTGCCATGTGGATGAAAGATACCAAAATTCCACTGGATATGATTTTTATCGAACCGGACGGCAACATCTTCTGGATATATGAAAATGCTCAGCCAGAATCTTTAACTCTGATTATTCCGCCCTTCCCGGCAGCAGCTGTTTTGGAAGTCAACGCCGGAGATGTTCAAAAACACAACATCAAACCCGGAGACAAAGTTGAGCACGAATTTTTTGCTCCCACAACAGAAGAAGCTCCGGCAAAAGAAGAAATGAATACTGAAGAAGCTCCTGCTGAAGAAGCCGTTGTTGAAGAAACATCTGAGGAAGTTGTTGAGGCAGAAGAAGTTCCTGCTGGTGCAGAAGTACCGGAAGTTGCAACAGAAGAAACAAAAGCCCCAGCTCCTGAGGAAACAGCTCCGGCTGAAACCCCCAAAGCGGAAGAAATGACAGAGTAATAAAAAAAATCCCCTCCACCGAGGGGATTTTTTATTAAAACTCCAAAACAGGACGAATATAACGACTAATTGATTTACTTAAATGGTTAAGTTCATAAGAAACATTACTATTAATCCATGCCCTTTCGTGATTATATTCGGTAGATGTCCAAACCCAGTTATCCACATAAGCTACACCACCAAGTTTATCAATAAGAGCATCAAAAAGATCGCGATTACTTCCAAAATTAGATATTACACCAGCCGCAGGCAAACACCATTTACCCTTTGTATCAGAGGTGGGGGCATATTTTCTGGTAGCCCATGCCGCAGGATAATCATCAGCACTTCCGGCAGCAATAAGTTTATCCGTATTTCCACAACTATCATAATCTGACGCAGCACTTGCAAAAGAAGTATAATCAGTTAAAGGAGTAACATTTTCACCGTATATTCCCCACGGCATTGTTACACTATTATCATTAAGTTTGTTACCATTTCTATCAATTGGCCAAGGAGCCATAACCTGCCCACCAAATCCATTAGGATTAACATAAACGACAAAGCCCAAAACTGTTTTAGACGGATTATACTGTGAGGAAGGAACACAAGTATAATCAGCATAAAAGACATCGCCTAAATTACAAGCTATTTGAGTTTTGGCAATTTCGCACTTAGACTGACAATCGGCATAATATTTTTGACAACCATAAGGAGCACTAACGGCAATCCGATTGCGGCAGTTATCATTATAAGCAGTTTTGCATTTTGAAGAGCAATCGGACCAATATTCAGCGCAACCATAAGGAGTTGAAACTGCGGTTCTGTTTCGACAATTATCCGTATAAGCCTTTTTACAAACAGTTGAGCAAGGGGAAGGATAATATTCTTCACAACCATAAGAACCGGAGCTGACACCGCTCGGGCAAGAACATCCGGTATATTTTCCGTCGCAGGAAGAACCGGAAACCGAACGTGGCGATGTGCAGTTTGATGAGGTGTATTGATATTCAGCTTTACAAACGCAAGATTGATATTTTCCGCCGCAACTAGCACCTGAACCATTTTTGTTTGATGGACAAGAGATAAGATTGGGGTCGCATTTGCAAGAAACATACTTTCCACCACAACTATCACCGTTACCAACTTGTCCTGATGGACAAGAGATTAAGTTGGAGACACATTTGCAACCACGACCATAAGCAGGGTTATAAGGACAAACCCCATCAATTTCCTGAACAGAATTGCAGTTTTGTTTGCTATAACCTTCATTAATACATTGTTTAGTCGTATCAACGCTATAATCCTCATCTCCAGAGCCAAAGCCGACATCATCACATTCACCATATCCCAAGAAGCAGACAGAAGCGAGCTTAAGTCCAGAAGAAGGAGATATGGGCTTCAACTCAATAGGTGTGGTGTGTGTATGTGAAGAAAAGTTGGGAGCGGCTATGGCAACAGCCGGTACCACGAGTAAAGTAACAGTAGATAAGAGCAAGTTCCGCATAGCAAATCTCCCAATAATTCGAAGTTAAAGTCCATATCTGAATACTAGGATACACTGATTTTGGGAATGAGTCAACTATTAATGAGACTACATTTATTTTTGTCTACCATTAATGAGCCTACATAAAATTTTTTTGGCTAAAAAAAACATAAGGCACAAACTCACGATATGCACTTAGGAAGCAACGCGGTATAACAAAGGTTCTCAAAGCAGCCAGTAAGCGCTCAAGTGCGTCCACTTGTCAAGCTGGCTACAGTTTGCGCTCAAGGACTTGAAACTTTTTCAAAAGTTTGGAGAATGAGTCATATAGTAAGAAATAAAGGCAAAAGTACCACAGCGTACAAAGAAGTACGTGAGGACACTTTTGTCCTGAAATTTCTGTACTAGATGACCATTATACAAACTTTAAACAGCTTGTTATTCGTAACGCAGTGCATTAATCGGATTAAGCAAAGATGCTTTATAAGCTGGGAAGAAACCGAAAAACAACCCCACAATGCCTGAGAAGCTAAACGGCAACAAAACATAAAGCAAAGACACAACCGGTGTGAAGGAAGTAAACATTTTTATGATTGCGATTCCCAAAAAGCCGAGCACAATTCCGATAACACCGCCGATGAGGGAGAGCACCAAAGCCTCAGTCAAAAACTGCCAACGAATATCCCAAGTTTTAGCGCCGATTGCCATACGAATACCAATCTCACGCGTTCTTTCCGTAACTGATACGAGCATAATATTCATAATACCGATACCACCCACCAAAAGTGAAACAGAGGCAATAGAACCAAGCAAGATAGTCATAATGCGTGTGGAACTTTCCATCATCTCCATCATCTGCGTTAGGTTGCGGATAACAAAGTCATCTTCTTTGTTGGCACCAAGATTATGCCTCTGGCGCAAAAGCTGTTTGATTTCATCTTGCGCGGTATAAGTGCTTGCAGCATCTACGGCTTGCAACATAACAAGCTTAACCTGATCAGGGATTCGCATACCCATAACTTTTTTCTGAGCGGTAGAAATCGGAATAAAGACAATATCATCTTGGTCCATACCCATACTATTTTGCCCGCGTTCTTCCAAAACACCGATAACTTGGAAGGGAATACCTTTTATGCGAATAACCTTGTTAATCGGGTCAACATCACCAAAGAGCTCACGCACCACGGTTTCGCCGAGGATAGCAACTTTGGCGGCATTTTTAACATCCATATTGCTAAACAACCGACCATATTCCAAATTCCATTCTTTAATAAGAAAATATCTGTTATCTGTTCCCGTAATACCCGTTGACCAGTTAGCATTACCATAGACGATTTGGGTTGTTTCTTCCATCACCGGCGCAGCATAAACAATGGCATCAATTTTTTCTTGCAAAGCATTACCATCGCCGAGTGTCATTGAGGGTTGCGAACCATGACCGCCGCGCGCACCGCTGGAAGTAGCCACGCCCGAGCGCACAATAATCAGATTAGAGCCCATCGCCTGCATATCTTGTTGAATAGAGATTTGCGCACCGTTACCGACCGCAAGCATAATGATAACCGCAGCCACACCGATAATAATACCCAAGCTGGTAAGCGTTGAGCGCATTTTGTTTGCTTTGACCGCACGTAAGGCAATACTTCCAATTGTCTTAAAATCTATCATTTCTGCACCTTTTCATCACTCACGATTTGCCCGTCCACA
>CALXYB010000016.1 GCA_944392835.1 uncultured Alphaproteobacteria bacterium
AGACAATCCGGATAAAAAGACAGCCTCTTTTATAAAATCTATTCTTTCCATAATAAAAATTTTTAAATTTGACATAAAAATAATTAATTACACTTATACTAATTCTTTTTTCAAAAATATCAATAAAAAATCCGGAGGCAATAAGCCAACCGGATTTTTAACAATACTAAAATTAAAAAGCCAACATCGGACGAACAAAATCGCAAGTAAAATTAGTAAAGTAGAAAATTCTACCATCATCAAAGCTCTGTTGCCAAACGTGATTGTCAGCTGTTGTGTTTGGGGAAGAAGACCAATAAAAACCTTCTCCAAGTTGTTGAGCTTTTTTAATTTGTTTTAAAGAATTTTTAATAGCAAATTTATTTGGGCAGCTCTTTTCTAGCTCTTCTTTACTTGGTAAAAATGCCTCTCCAGCCTTAATGCCATCATAGGCATAATTAGCACAATACTCGGCGGCTTCGGCTTTTTTGCGCTGTGTTTGAGATGCCTTAATTATCAAGCTGGTATTTTCCTTACCGCTCAATCCTTCTGGCATATTATCAATCCACAATTTTTCACTTGACCAAGGCAATCGTTTTTCGCGTAATGCAAGAATCAGTCCATGGTGTCCTGTTTTATCGACATAACAGACTACGCCAGAAGGGTGTTTCCCTTTAATTAGTTCTTTGGAAAAAGTCTTGTCTTTGTTGTAATAGAACATACCGACTTCAACTTCTCTAGTTTCTGCTGTAAGTAATTCCATAGAATTTTCATTCTGGTGAGGTTCTGCTAAGTTTTGTAAAAACTCTTTGGACACATCATGTGCGAGTTCGCGAATAACGTCTTCTGATGACATTCCAGACAAAAAGATAGCCTCTTTTATAAAATCTATTCTTTCCATAATAAAAATTTTTAAATTTGACATAAAAATAATTAATTACACTTATACTAATTCTTTTTTCAAAAATATCAATAAAAAAAATCCGGAGGCAACAAGCCAACCGGATTGTAAAAGAAATCAAAATGACATCATCGGACGAACGTATTGAGTAGTTCTCTTAAGATTGACGTACATTCTATTATTATAGAAGAATAAACTCCAAGTAAAATAACGAGAATATTCAGAAGAAGACCAATAATATTCTTCTTTTATTTTCTTTGCTTTAATTTTGTGCAAAGAAAACTTAATTAGTTCAAAATTGTTCTTAGTCTTGTCCTGTTCTTCTTTGCTTGGGAGAAAGGCCTCTCCAGCTTTGATTCCATCATAAGCATAATTAGCGCAATATTCAGCCGCTTCTGCTCTTTTACCTTTTTGTTGAGCCGCTTCTATAATTAAGCGTGTATTTTCTTTGCCACTTAATCCTTCAGGCAAAGCAACAAATAAACCATCACTCGACCACGGTAATATTTTTTGCCGCAACAAGTCAATTAGTCCATGCTGACCACTCTCATCAACAAAAACAACCACGCCAGAAACTTGCTTACCTGCAACCAATCTTTTGGAAAAAGTCTTATCTTCATTATAATAGAACATTCCAACCTTGATTTTACCACTCTCTGCTGAAAGCAATCCAAACCGCGTTTCAGATTTAGTTTGTGTTGTTGCTTGTATATCAGTTATCTGTTCATCTTTCTGAATTTGTTGCAACCCTTGCGAAATATCCGTTGATTTTAATTCTTTCTTTTTTTTCATAATAATACATTTATTTAATGTTTGACATAATGATAATTAATTGCCTTTAACTTATCATTTTTATCAAAAATTTCAATAAAAAAATCCCAGCGCAAATAAAAATTGCGTAAAATGTTAGATGTCTAATCTATTGAATTTTAATGATAATTTCGTGGTGGTGGTAGCTCGGTGGTAGCTTGAGCCATAAAAAGGGGATAAAAACGCTATTTTTGAGTTGAGTTAATAGGCTAAATAAAAGAAAAAGCCATTGAATTTCAAAGGCTTGGAAACTGAGCTTATTACAAATTCGCAATATCGAGTTTATTGTTTGCAAGCCTTAATGTCCACTGATAATCCTTGTCATCTTGCATAAAGCGTTAATTAATTTTGATATTATTCTAGGTCTTTTATCAATTTGCAGTTTCATTAACCGCATTACTGACAATAAATCATAGTAATCATTAGTTTTATAGGCTAATGTGTTTTTATCCACCTGAAAAACATTTGGTAATTTCTTTAGATGTAGTATAGCTTGTTCGCTATCTTTATATTCTAAGGTAAATTCAAAAGTATCTGGTAATTTTATCTCAAATAAATGAGGATTTTCTTTATACTGTTGTAAAGCTAAAACAAAATCTTTTTTTATGGAGTTGATAGTATCTTCGGTCGATAAAAAAGAATCAATACTAAAATCTTTAACAATGGTTCCAATAATATTCGGACAAATTTTTTTTGCTTCTGCTACAGCACCATTATCACCTGAAACGTAAATAACCGGAATATGAAAATATGCGGCAGTTAAAATGTTAAATGTAGTTTCTCCAACAATTTCACCATTTAAGGTTAATTTCTCAAAATTGCGAGAACTAAAGGTATGAGCTAAAGGGGATAACCCTGAACCTCCAGCAGCGTGATAACCGTGTAATATAGCAAAATCGAAAGGTGATGTATTAATACCTTTCATCATATTAGTTGGATCTTCGTCCCAATAATCAATAATCTGTACATTAGAAGAAAACTGATTTTTTATAATATTTTTAGCACTTCCGTGTCCGTCTCTAATCACAATTTTATTCTGCAAAGATAAGCTCTCTGCGATAGCCTTAAGTTCGTCTGTTTGTACTTTTTGAAATTTTTTATAATTAGGACCTGTTTTACGAACATCCAACCATTCTTTTGTTTGGGCTATACCTTCCATATCACTTGAAATATATATATTCATATTCTTTTCCATAAAAGATAATAAACTTGAACCTAATAGGCTAATAAAAGAAAAAGCCCTCGAAACTCAAGGGCTTGGAAACTGGTGCCGATTGAGAGACTTGAACTCCCGACCAATCGATTACAAATCGATTGCTCTACCAACTGAGCTAAATCGGCATAAAAAAACTAAAATTTTTCAAATCAACTTCATACAAATAAATACAATAATTCTTAAATCGAGCTACCACCGAGCTACCACGCTCATTACTGTTAGCACCATTTAATGACTCCAACATACAGCTCAAATTTAGTACATCATATTGTTTATAAAAGAAAATCATTTAAAATCAACCTTTTATAAACATGACTTGCAACGATTACAAATCAGTAGCTCTACCAACTGAGCTATGTCGGCCTTAACTCGGTTGTTTATAGCTTACTGTTTTTTTAATGTCAATCATATTTTTTATTTTTTTTGTTTTCTTAATTATTGCCGAAGAAGGAATTTATTTGATACTGCAGATTTTCCGAAAAACTGGTTGGGTCGGAAATCTGGTTTTCTAAGTTTTCTAATTTTTTATAGCCCAGAGCTTCGCCATCTTCAACATTTACCAAAACAACTTCCAGCGGTTGGCTCAGGTTATAGGCTTCTATAAAATTATACTCATTGTCATTTTCATAGTTGATTTCAAACAAGCTATATTCGTTTTGATAGTTTTGATTATAAACCTGCTCAATGAGCTCTATTGTTTGCGGGCACTGATAACAAGGGTCATTGTTGAAGAAAACATAAATAATCGGCTTGTTATAATTCGGGTAGGCTTCGGCGAAATACTCCGATAAATTCTGGTTGGAATTATATTCTCCCTCATAAGTCAACTGACCGTTTCCTTGAGCTTGTGCATAGCCGATGATGCTTGTGCTTAACAATAAACTCCAGAGCAATTTTTTCATCTTTTTCTCCTTAAAAAAGTTGGTTTATAACGGAGAGCAGGCGTTTCTTAACCAATCTTGTTCAGCATCATTTAGCAAAGGCGAAAGTTTTTCGTAAACTTCCCGATGATAGTTGTTTAGCCAAGAAAGCTCTTTCTCGCTTAAGAGATATTTATTGATGAGTTGTTTATCAATGGGGCAAAGAGTTAAAATTTTGAACTCCAAAAAATCATTATTATCATTACTTAACCCGCTTTTAACCACGCGAACCAGATTTTCAATTCTGATGCCGTAAGCGCCTTCTTTATAATATCCGGGTTCAACAGACAATATCATATTCTCTTTTAAGGGAAGTTTGGAGCTCTGCATACCCATATTCTGCGGACCTTCGTGCACATTCAGAAAACAGCCGACCCCGTGTCCCGTCCCGTGTTTGTAATCTTTGCCTTCGTTCCAGAGCGGCGCGCGGGCGATTTTATCCAGAGCAACACCGCTTGTGCCATTAATGAATTTTTGCGATGCCAGAGCAATATGTGCCTTTAAGACCAAGGTAAAGTTCTCGCACATCTCGGGCGAGGGGGTGCCGATGGCCAATGTACGGGTGATATCCGTGGTTCCGTCAAAATATTGGGCGCCGCTGTCTAATAGCAAAAGAGAATCGTCTGTAAGGGTTTGATTGCTTTCAGAGGTGGGTTGATAATGCACGACCGCGCCGTTTTCAGCAAAGGCGGCAATTGTGCCAAAGCTCTCAGACCAATAGTTTTGGCCTTTGGCGCGAAAATCATGGAGCTTTTGGACAATATCAAGCTCGGTTGTGTTCTTATTATGCTTTTCAAGCCAGATTAAAAAACGAATCAGCGCGACACCATCTCGCAGATGAGCTGCCTCAATTCCGCTGATTTCAACTGGATTTTTTTCGGCTTTGGCTTCCTGACAAAAATCAATTAATCGGCGTTGGGTGATTTTGTTTTTCTCAAAAAGGCTTAGGCAATAATAAGGTGTGGTTTGCGCGTCAAAGCCAATGGTTTTGTTCTTAAAGCTTTTGAGACGCTTGTGCAGATTTCCCAAAGGTTCAACCGAGAAATCTGTCGGTTCGGTTTCAAAATTTAGGCCATCTCCAAACAAGGCAACGCGTCCGTCTTTGTCCAGCAGTGCATAGGCTCTGAGCAAAGGTGTGTCGGGCAAGGCGTTTGAACGAAGATTTAGGAGCCAGGAAACGCTGTCTGCCGCGGTGAATAAATAAGCATCGCATCCGTTAAGACCTATAAGCTTGCTGATGTTGCCGATTTTTTCGTTGCGGTCTATGCCGCAAAATTCCAGTCTATGCTCAAAGACCTGACAAGGCTTGCCGCAAAGGTTGTTTTCAAAAATGGCAGAATCGTCAGCGACAAAGCTAAGATTTGGGAAGAAACGTTCCAAAACCTCAATGTTTTGCACCGCATTGGTCAAAGAGTTGAAGCCGACTTTGGCTTTTTTGTCCTTAAACAGTTTTCCCAAGCAAAGAGAGAGCAAGTTGCCTTTGCCGCAGATGACTTCAACAAGTTCTTTGTCGGTTTGGCGGGTCGCTTGAATCTCATAGCGACCGTCAACCAGCAGAAAAGTTTTGTTTGGCGTTACGACCAGTGTTCCGGCAGAGCCGCTGAAACCGGTTAGTTTTAATAATGGATTTTCCTCGTCTAATACATCTTGCCCGATGAACATATTGGAGCGGGTGATGATATAAGCATCCAGTTTGTGTTTTTTGATTGAGGTTTGAAGCTCAGACAATGTCATTATTTTTTCTCCATCAGGGCAGCGCGCCAGTTGTCCAGTTCATAAATTTTTACCAAAGAAAGTCCTTGTTCTTCATGGGCTTTGATAACCCAGTTTTCTTGTTCGCCGACAAAGCCGGATAAAATGCAATAGCCGCCGGATTTGAGGCTTTTGGCCAAGTCCGGTGCCATCTCAATTAAGGGACGGGCAAGAATATTGGCAAAAATGATGTCATAGGGGGCATTTTGTTTGACAAGTTCTGACTGATAACCGTTGCTCACACCCGTGGTGATAAAGTCTTCCAAATCGTTGTCTGCGGCATTGCCGCGGGTGACGATAACCGCTTCTTCGTCAATATCAACCGCGGTGATATGTGTGCTTTTGCCCCAGAGTTTGGCCGCGGCCAAAGACAAAATACCCGAACCGGTGCCGACATCAAGAATCTTGGCGTGCGGGGCGTTCATCTTATTTAACTCACTGATGGCCTTAAGGCAAGATTTGGTGGTCTGGTGTTCCGAGCCGAAAGCGGTGGCGGCATAAATGCGGATAGCAAGTTTGTCGGTTTTGGGTGTTTCTTTTTCATGAACACCGTAGATTAAAAATTCCTCTACTTCCACGGGGGCAAAACGAATTACATAGTCCTTGAGCCAGTTGTCGCTTTCCAGAAGTTCGGTCTTGTGCGTGGGAAGGGTTAAATTGCGCTCAGAGATAAAGTCTTGCAGTTCTTCCTCCTTAAAAGAGGCGTTTTTATAGCCTTTGTAGATTTCAAAGCCGTCATCCGTGTAATCTATGGACACAACATCAAAAAATTCTTCTAATTGTTCTTGGGTATAGTTATCCAAACTTTCAACGGGGTCAAAGGTTATGACTTGGCAACTGCCGCTTTTTTCGGTCATCTAAATTATTCCTAATAAGTTATAATCATTTATTTACTATCAGCGGATTATAGTATATTAATTAGAATAATTGAACACTAAAAAGAGATTATGCGATGAAAAAATTAGCGGTTTTGGCATCTTGTTTGGCCTTGAGTTCCTGCTTTAGTGCCGGAAATCATGATATTTTGGGTTTCAGAAATACGTTTATAGAATATTTTAATACTTATTCTATTTCTTTTTATGATACTGAAAATGTGTTGGTCAGTTCCGAATATGTTGAGGAAAATAATTTTAAGCATAATGTTATCTTAACCGCTTATACCGGTTATACGGTTGTTGATACCAAAGTTTATCGTAAAGATATTTATCGCAGCGAATATTTGACCGTTAATGTGGATGGAGTGTTGAATTGCGGCTCTGTTCCTGTGGCTTATCGTAAAGGCGAACGTGTAAAAGCAGTCGGTGAAACAACAATTGATGGCGATGATTTTGCCTTGGTTGAAACAAAACTCAAAGGTTTTGTGGCTTTGGTTAGACCGGACGGAAGTTTTTATAATCGCATTGGTCAAATCAGAAACGGCAGATTAGCTTTGTTGGAAACAGATTTTAGACCTTTCCCGCTTGATTTTAAAATGGTGCAGATTACAACATCCAAAAGCGAACAGACAGAACCGGTCAGAGGCTTTGATATTAAGTATGAAGGATTAAATCTTGGAAGATTGAAGTTTACGATGTTGGATTATAGTCAGGGTGACAGCGGGTACTTCAAAAATGTGTCTTATCCTTATGAGCAAGGCGGTATCCTTGATTTGAACGGTGTCGGAATTAAAGTTGTGCAGGCAACTTCCGAGAAGCTTGACTATATTATCCTAAAATAAGCCCTAAAAGTGTAAATTTTTTGCAAAAAATTGTTGCGGAAAAAACGCCTTTAGCGTATATATGGCCTTAATCAAACGAAATTTTTAAGTTTTTTAAGGAGATTTTGTATGTCTGGACATTCCCAGTTTAAGAATATTATGTATCGTAAAGGTGCGCAGGATGCTAAGAAGGCCCGCGTTTTTGCAAAGCTTGCTCGCGATATTACTATTGCAGCCAAAAGCGGTTTGCCTGAGCCTGACAAGAACCCGCGTTTGCGTTTGGCTATTCAAGCAGCTCGTGCCGAAAGTATGCCGAAAGACAATATTGAGCGTGCTATTGCCAAAGCCAGTCAGACAGCCGGCGGTAATGATTATGTTTCGGCGCGTTATGAGGGATTTGGTCCGGGTAAGGTTGCCGTTATTGTTGAAGCGATGACTGATAATAAAAACCGTACGGCCGGAAATGTTCGTACCATCTTTGGTAAGCGTGGCGGTGTTATGGGCGAAAGCGGATCTGTTGCTTTTAACTTTGAGAGAATCGGCTATATTAAATATCCTGCCGATACGACAGATGCTGACAAAATGTTTGAGACAGCTTTGGAAGCAGGTGCTAATGATGTGGTTTCTGATGAAGAAGCTCATGAGATTGAAACCGTACCTGAGGATTTGAACGCTGTTACGGAAGCTTTGGAAAAAGCCTTCGGTACGCCGTCAGCTTCTCGTTTGGATTGGAAAGCTACTGTGAAAACCGATATTACGGATTTGGAAACAGCTCAGAAGTTCTTAGAATTTGTTGATGCTTTGGAAGATGATGACGATGTTCAGAAAGTTTATCATAATGCTGAGTTTTCTGAAGAAGTTTTGAAAGCTTTGGAAGCTTCCGAAGACTAATTTTTAATTGTTGTCGGCGCATCTTGAGGTGTTTTGGGATGCGCCGGTATTTTAAATCGGAGTTCTTAAAATGCGGATATTAGGTTTGGACCCTAGTTTGTCTTCTACCGGTTGGGGGATTATTGATGTTGAAAACAACCGTATCCGCTATGTGGCTGACGGTTTTATTAAGACCGAACCGAAAACTGATTTAACCGAACGCTTGTATACAATCTATAAAACCTTATGCCAAGTAATTGAGCTTTATAAGCCAGATGAAGCAGCGATTGAACAAGTGTTTTTGAACTCTAATGCCGTATCAACGATTAAGCTCGGACAGGCACGCGGCGTGGTGATTTTGGCTCCGGCAACTTATCAGATTCCTTTAACGGAATATGAGCCAAACCAGATTAAAAAAGCGGTGGTTGGGGTCGGTCATGCGGAAAAAGGTCAAGTTGAAACGATGGTTAAGATATTGTTGTCCGGGTGCAAACCCAAGAATAATGACTCTTCCGATGCTTTGGCTGCGGCTATTTGTCATAATAGTTTTCATGGGGCAAATAGTTTTAGAGTGGCGAAGTAAGATGCTTGAAAAAGTGGCACAAAAAGTTAGACTTTTGCTGGAAAACGAAAAGTCTATGCATGATTGGAAACATACGTTTAGGGTTTATGAAAATGCGCTGCGTTTGTGTAAGGAAGAAAAAGCTGATGTGCAAATTGTCGGTTTGAGTGCCTTGTTGCATGATTGTGATGATTATAAAATTTTTGGGCAAGAAAGCGCTGCAAAACTTACTAATACAAGGCGGATTTTGGCAGAGTGTGAGGTTGATGAAAAAGTTAAAGATGAAGTGCTTGATATTGTGTCAAACCTTGGTTTCAGCAAGTATTTGAGCGGCAAACAAAAGCTTGGTCTAAACGGTAAAATCGTGCAAGATGCCGATATGTTAGATGCGATGGGAAGTATCGGGATTGTGCGGACGATTGTGTTTAATGCGGTGATGGGAAGCGGCGTGTTTTTTGATGAAGAAAAGTTTCCGCGCGAGAATTTAACCAAAGAAAGTTATCAAGCTAAAAGCAAAGATGAAGAAACCGCTGTTAACCACATGTTTGAAAAACTATTGAAGCTTAAGGATTTGATGTATACGCAAAGCGGCAGAAGGGAAGCGGAAATCAGGCAGGGGGCGATGATTGCGTTTTTGGAAGAGTTTTTTAGAGAATTAGGTTGTGAAGATTGGTTGAAATATTTGCAGCGTTTTAAACGAAAAGTTTTTTAGTATTTATTGTGTAATTATAATTTTGTAGCTTATGGAAAAAAAGTTAGCAGAGTTTATCAGCGAACAAAATTTTCGCTTTAAACTGAATCTGGCTCAAGTTATTGCCAGAGAGATGAATGTAAAAATGCCAAAATCTCCCGAAGATATGACTATTGCTGAGATATTGGCGGTTTCACCAAAAATGCAGGAATGGATTTTGTATCGCTTGCTTTGGCTGTATGGGCACAGCTCTTATGTTACGGAAATTCAGGATGATTTGCGTCAAAAAACAAATTATGGAGAAGCTGTTGATTTCGGTAGTATGGTTCTGCGGGTGGTTTATTCGCATTTTAAGGGACTTAAAGATGAACGAGTTTCTTTTAAGCAATATTGCGAAGCTTTGGCTAAGACCAAGTTTTTTCAGGCCGGAAAAAAATGTACTTATCGCTTTAAGTTCTTATCCAAAATGGTTATGTTGGAGATGTTTGTTGAAGAGGACGGCGATATACCTACAGGTGAAATGTTGGTGATGGATGAAGCCAGAAATGTTTTTACCATTAGGTTTGTCAATTGTCTGAAAGATGGTTTGCCGCGACAAAGAGTTACAGAAACAGTTAGTCTGCAACAAGAGCGCTCTTGCTAATCTGAATTGAGAAACGGTTGAATGCTTTTGAGTATTCGGCCGTTTTTTTTGTTCTTTTTTTGTTCTTATGTCTTAAATAAAACTTGAAGAGAATTATATATTTGTATAATCTTGAGCTAAATGTTTTAACTCAGGATAATGATATGATTGCGAAACTGCGCGGAATTATTGATACAATCGGTGAAGATTTTTGTATTGTTGATGTGAATGGTGTCGGCTATTTGGTTTATGCTTCGGCTAAGACTTTGGCTAAACTTAACCGAGGAGTGGAAGCATCCCTTCGGATTGAGACCGTGGTCAGAGAAGACAGCATCTCGCTGTTTGGCTTTTTTGATGCTTGGGAAAAAGAATGGTTTTTGACCCTGACCAAGGTTCAGGGCGTGGGCGCAAAGGTTTGTTTGAGTATTTTGTCGGCTTTGTCTCCCAGTCAGCTTTCTCAAGCAATTGCGGCTCAGGATAAAACATCTTTTACGAGAGCGAACGGTGTGGGACCAAAGCTGGCAGCACGTATCGTTACTGAGCTCAAAGATAAGATTGTTACAATTCCTTTAAGCGCAGAAACAAATGATTTTGCGAAAGGAATGGATATGGATGCGAATGAAGAAACCGCTAATTATGAAGATAACATAGTGGCTATGACCGAAAATCCGAACTTGATGGAAGACGCGATCTCGGCTTTGGTTAATTTGGGTTATCAGCGTTTGGAGGCTTATCGGGCGGTTAATAAGGCAATGGCCGATGGTCAGGCGCAAGATGTTTCTACGGTTATTCGCTTGGCGTTGAAAGAATTTGCCAATAAGGAACTATAATAAGATTGTAAGGATTGTCGTTGATGGAAGAAAGACTAGTCAGCCCCAAAAAACAACCTGAAGATGAGCAGGGGTTAAACGCTCCGGTTAATTTGCGCCCAAACAGCTTGGCTGATTTTGTGGGGCAAAAGCAGGTTTGCGAAAACTTAAAAGTTTTTATTGAGGCGGCCAAAAAACGCGGTGAAGCTTTGGACCATGTGTTGTTGTTCGGTCCTCCGGGGTTGGGTAAAACAACCCTGGCATCCATTGTGGCTAAGGAGCTTGGGGTCGGTTTTCGGGCGACTTCCGCGCCGATGATTTCAAAATCAGGCGATTTGGCGGCGATTTTGACCAATCTGGAAAGAAACGATGTTTTGTTTATTGATGAAATTCACCGCTTGAATCCGGCGATTGAGGAAGTTTTATATTCCGCAATGGAAGATTTTCAGCTGGACTTGATTATCGGTGAAGGACCTTCGGCACGGTCGGTGCGTATAGACTTGCAACCTTTTACTTTGGTGGGGGCAACAACGCGCTCGGGTATGCTTTCAACACCGTTAAGAGAGCGTTTCGGTATTCCTTTGCGTTTGGATTTTTATTCTCCGGAAGAGTTGGAAAAAATTGTTACGCGCGGGGCGAATCTGCTTGGAATGCCGCTTTCCAAAGAAGGTGCGATGGAGATTGCCAAACGTTCGCGCGGAACACCACGTGTGGCGGGAAGGCTTTTGCGCCGCGTACGCGATTTTGGCGCTGTTGCCGAAGCCGGAGAGGTTGACAGCAAATTAGCAGATAAGGCCTTACGTCGGCTTAATGTGGATAATTACGGTTTGGATGCTTTTGACAGACGCTATTTGCAGTGCATTGTCAATAATTATGGCGGCGGACCGGTCGGTGCTGATACTTTGGCGGCTGCATTGTCCGAAGAAAGAGATACGATTGAGGAAGTGGTTGAGCCGTTTTTGTTGAAACTTGGTTTTTTACAGCGGACACCGCGCGGGCGCGTTATATCTGATTTAGGCTGTGAATATTTGGGAATCGCCAAGTTGCGTAAAAATATGCGCTTTTCTCAGAGCGATTTGTTTGATGATTTTGGAGGGGATAATTGATGTTTGAGGAAGTTTTACCGCCGCAGGGAAAGTTTTTCGGAAAAGTTTTTGCTTTTCCCGTACGCGTTTATTATGAAGATACGGATGCCGGTGGAATAGTCTACTATGCTAATTATCTACGTTTTGCCGAACGAGCAAGAACGGAGTATGTGCGCGCTTTGGGCTGCAATCAACAAGAGGCTTTGCAAAGTGAAGACAGGTTTGCTTTTGCTGTTAGACATTTGGATATTGATTATAAAGCTCCGGCCGTTTTGGATGATGTTTTAACCGTTACTTGCGAGATTAAGGAATTTAGGGGCGCAACGGCGATGATGTTTCAGCAGATTTGGCGCGGTAAGGAGCTTTTGGCTGAACTGAATGTGAAAGTTGCGCATTTGAGCTTGGCCAAAAAGCGTCCGGTCAGAATTCCCGAAAGTCTGATTGAGGCTGTTGAAAAACTTTGAAAAATCGCATTTAGTTAATTGAATCTTTAATAATTTGTGTTAAGTTGCCTGCAAGAATCAGGCAACTTTTTTTGTAATGGATTGAAAATTATGGAAACACAGGCTTTAACAGATGTTGTAAATACGGCCAACCAAATGTCAATGTGGGACTTGGTTTGGGCTTCAGATATGGTTACCAAAGTGGTTATGATTGGTTTGATCGCCGCTTCGGTTTGGTCTTGGGCTATTATTATTGAAAAGTTCGGGACACTTCGCCAGGTTAAGCAACTTTCCAAAAAATTTGAAGAAACTTTTTGGTCCGGCGGCTCTCTTGACCGTTTGTATGATTCTATCGGCAATCGTCCGAGAGATCCGATGTCGGCAATGTTTGTGGCGGCTATGAAAGAATGGAAGCGCACAAATATTATGAAGTCTAAAACCGACCGTGGTTTGCGCGGTGTTTCTCTGCAACAGCGTATTGAAAAAGCGATGATGGTTTCTATGGATAAGGAACTTGATGAGCTAGATACGCGTATGGGCTTTTTGGCATCAACAGGTTCGGTTGCACCGCTGGTTGGGTTGTTTGGTACGGTTTGGGGTATTATCAACAGTTTTAATGCTATTGCCGCTACACAAAGCAACTCTTTGTCCGCAATGGCTCCGGGTATTGCTGAGGCTTTGTTTACAACAGCTTTTGGTTTGATTGCGGCTATTCCGGCCGTGGTGGCTTATAACAAAATCTCGTCAGATATTGACCGTTATGCCAAAAAGCTGGAGAATTTTCAGGCCGAATTTTCAAGTATCTTGTCTCGTGAGATTGATGACACAGCTATTAAGGCTGATATGGCAGGAGAATAAAAATGTTTATGCAACAGCCTGTCAGACGCTCGCCCAGAGTTTATCGCCGCAATGCAGATATTAATATGACCAACCTGATGGATGTGATGATGGTGTTGTTGGTGGTGTTTATGGTTGCCGCACCGCTGATGACCTCCGGTATTGCGCTTGATTTGCCTAAGGTTGGCGGAAAAGCTCTAAATGGGGAGGAAACTTCCATCAATATCAGCGTGGATAAGGATGGCTATTATTACATCGGTAAAACCGAAGTTCCGGCTGATGAAATCGTGGCTAAAGTTAAAGCTATCCGCGATACAAATACCGAGCTTTCGGTTACAATCTCCGGTGATACGGGGGCGGAATATGGGCGCGTTATCGGGTTGATGGCATTACTCAAAGAGGCCGGTTTTGATAAAGTCGGGCTAAAAACGGAAGCTAAACCTTTGGGAAAAAAGAAATAGCAACTGATGAAAAAAGCACTGTACAAATCTATCGCTTTGCATTTGGTCGTCCTGATTTTGTTTCTGGTTGACATCCCCGTCTTTTGGCGGCGCGACTTGACCATTAATCAGGTGCCGATTATCGTGGATTTGAACAATGTTAAGCTCTCGGATATGACGAATCTGCCGCCTAAGGCAAAGCGTGGGGCTGAGGAAAAGCAAGCCAGCAAAATCAAACGCAAGATTGAGAAAAATTATACCAAAGATGAACCTTCAGCAGAGCCGGAAGTTAAGTCTAAGCCGGAAGAGGCTAAAGAGGAAACACCTCCGGCCAAACAGGAAAAAGTAGAAAAGCCAAAGCAGGATTTCTTGGTTGCACCGCAGCCCAAAAAGCCGAAAGTTCCGGTGAAAAAGCCGGAGCCTAAACCTACTCCAAAACCAAAACCGAAACCTAAAACACCAGAAAAGCCAAAACCAGAGGCTAAGAAAGAAGAGCCCAAATTGGCTAATCCGCTCAAGAGTTTGTTGGCCTCGGTAGATGCTTTGGAAAAAGAGGGCGAGAAAGACCAAACCGCAACCATCAAAGAAGATGCCGAAGTTAATAATATGGGTATAGAAGGCGGTGTCGGTGGTTCATATTTCAGCGAGCTTTCTATTTCTGAAACAGACGCTATTGCCGGACGTTTGCGGGCTTGTTGGAACTTAGACCCCGGTGCAATGGGAATCCAAGATATGATTATTGAAATCCGTGCTTATTTGAATAAGGACGGAACCGTGCGCGAGGTCAAGATTTTAGACACTTCTCGCTACAACGGCGACCGTTATTTCCGCTCGGTTGCAGATTCTGCACGGCGCGCGGTTTATATTTGCCAGGACGCTTATGCTATTTTGGCGCAGAAATATCCTGAAAAATATGATTTATGGAATACGATGTTGTTGCGGTTTAATCCGTTGGATGCTTCCGTTAACTAAAAAGTTTGCAAGCTGTTGCCAGCTTGACAAGGGGCCGCCCTTGAGCGCTCACTGGCTGCTTTGGCAATCTTTACTGAATCGCGTTGCTACCTTTGTGCATATCGTGAGTATGTGCTTTGTATCCTTATGGATTCTTCGGAGCAAAGCTCCTCAGAATGACAAGCTGTTGCCAGCTTGACCGCGGCACTGGCTGCTTCGGCAATCTTTACTGAATCGCGTTGCTTTCTAAGTGCATATCTTGCTTTTGTGCCTTATGTTTTTTTGCGAAAATTTTATGTAGGCTCATTAATGGTAGACAAAAAAATTGTAGTCTTATTAATAGTTGACTCATTTCCAAAATCAGTGTATCCTAATATTCAGATATGGACTTTAACTCTAGAATTATTGGGAGATTGACTATGCGAAACTTGCTTTTATCTACTGTTACTTTACTTGTGGTTCCGGCAGTTGGCTTAGCCGCTCCCGATTTTTCTTCACATACACACACCACACCTATTGAGTTAAAGCCCATATCATCATCTTCAGGGATTAAACTCGCATCCGTTTGCTTCTTAGGTTATGGGGATTGTGGTGATGGAGGTTTTGGCTCCATTGATGGTGACGGTGGCTATTCTGTAGATACTATCAAACAATGTACTAATGAGGGATTTGTTAAATCTTGCTCTTCTAGTTATTGTATGGATAGGTCTTGTCCTTATAATCCGGCTTATGGAAAATGTATTAAAGAAAATTGCCCTACCAACTCTTCAAAAGACTGTACCGGAGCCGTAGTTGGTAAAAATGCTTGCGGTGATGACTGCAAACAATGTTGTTCCGATAGTTGTCCCTCTGGTTCAAAGTCTTATACCGGCTCCTATGCCTCAACAACTGAATGCGGTAACAAATGTTATAACTGCAATACTTCTTGCCCGTCAGGCACTTCTACCTCCTATTCAGGTGCTGTTAGTTCTAAAAATGAATGCGGACAATCTTGTAAAAAATGTTCTACAACCTGTCCATCTGGTAGTTTGAAGTATACCGGTAATGTATCTTCTTATAATGAATGTGGTGAAGCTTGTCGTTCTTGTAACACCTCTTGTCCTACAGGTACTTCTACTTCTTATTCCGGCTCAACAAGTTCTTATAATGAATGCGGTTCTGCCTGCAAGACTTGTTCAAATACTTGTCCCAGCGGTTATTCGTTGTCTAAGCCTAGTGGTTGTTATGATACGACAACGACCGAGTGCGGCAATACTTGCTATCGTTCTAAAGCTTGTTGTTCGGATAGCTGTCCGGCTGGTTCTAGATATTATTCCGGTTCCTATGCCGGCTCTACAGAATGCGGAAATAGTTGTTATTACTGTTCTAACAGTTGTTCTTCGGGTTCTACTTCCTATTCCGGTTCTTATGCCGGTTCTACAGAATGTGGTTCTAGTTGTTATTATTGCTCCAACAGTTGTTCTTCAGGTTCCACTTCCGTAAGCTGTAGCTCCGGTTATACCAAGACTTATGTCGGTTCTACCGAATGTGGCTCTTCTTGTTATACTTGCGTGAAGGATAATCCTTGCGACAAATATACCTCAAAATCCTGTGATTATGGTTGCGCAAGCTACTACTCTGATTGCTCTTCTAAGTGTCAAACTTGTTATTCTGACAATTGTCGTAACAGAACTGCTGTTAGTGTTCCAAGCAATGCGTCTTGTACATCTTATTACTCAGACTGTTCTTCAAAATGTTCGGCTTGGGCTTGTAATTCTGGATATACAAAATCAGGAAGCTCTTGTGTGAAAGACGATCCGTGCTCAAAATATACATCTCAATCTTGTCCTTACGGATGTCAAACGTATTATATCGATTGTTCGTCTAAATGCCAAACATGTTACGCGGATAACTGTCGCAACAGGACGGCTGCAATGGCAGGATCATTACCTTGTCCTTCATCAAAGTGTACAGCATATTGGTCTGATTGTCCTAGCAAATGTAAAACATGTTCTCTAGGTAGTAGTAAGTGCCCAACAGGATTCAAATGGTACTCATCTTTAGGCTGTTGTGTCCCTAGTGGTTGTACACAAGCAACGTGTGTTTGCTCAAGTGGCATTTCTCGTTATTAAAAAAAATAAAAAGGAACATCTATTTACATGTAATTAGATGTTCCTTTTTATACTGATTCTTATCTAATTTTTAGGTTATGTTAATATGTTTGTTTTAGAGTAATTCTTAATCAAGAGAAGGACTAAAAGACAGCTATGACTGATAACAACAGAAAATTGCCATTGATGAAAATATTGGATGCGAGCGTGGACTATTGCGTGGAAAATGTTAAGTCGGTGTCTGCATTTGTGGTGGTTAATTTGTTGTT
>CALXYB010000017.1 GCA_944392835.1 uncultured Alphaproteobacteria bacterium
AAACGTTACAAGACGAATGACCGCAGCGAGTTAGTCTTGCGAGGCAAGACTTATGAGCCAGAAGAACTCGCGAAGCGGGAGAGAGCCGAAAAGTAATTTGGATAAACAAAAAACCCAGCTTAAGAAAGCCGGGTTTTAGATGGCGGGAGCGACGAGGCTGAAGGGTCAAAAAAGTTCCTGTGGAAGTTTTTTGAGCGTTCAGGTGAAGTTTTGTTAGTTTGCAAGCGAACGGCAGAGAGCGGCGCAAACGTTACAAGACGAATGACCGCAGCGAGTTAGTCTTGCGAGGCAAGACTTATGAGCCAGAAGAACTCGCGAAGCGGGAGAGAGCCGAAAAGTAATTTGGATAAACAAAAAACCCAGCTCAAGAAAGCCGGGTTTTAGATGGCGGGAGCGACGAGGCTCGAACTCGCGACCCCATGCGTGACAGGCATGTATTCTAACCAACTGAACTACGCCCCCATCTGATGACGAATATCCTTATACATAACAAAAAAAATAAATGCAAGCACTTTTTTTTAAATTATATGATTATTAACAAAATTTATGATACAATCTGACTTATACACAAAAGGATGCTGAGTTTTCTTGGCTTTTGACGGTAATTAACATAATATGCTTGAAAATATTTTAAATGTAAGGCAACGTACTTTGGTGTTTAATTACATAAGTGTGAAATTATATGAATTTACAAGAACTTAAAAATATAGGGAACAACCCGCGTTATAGACATCGTTTGTTAGCTTTAGGCTATGCAACGGCAGTAACTTTTGCATTTGTTTTGTCTCTGACCAACAATAATAGTGTTAAAGCTTCGGTTTCTCGCACGGACAAGTTTGATTATCTGATGATGGAGAATACCATTCAGAATGGAATCAGTGCTCCGGAAACGATTTATCCTGAGAGTTCGGTAGAAAATATCAAATCTCTGTATGATATGGTTAATTACGGTAACAGAGAAAAAACAGTTGATAATGAGATTGAGATATCCAAAGGTGATACGCTGATTAGTATTTTGTCAGATTTAGGCTTGGATTATAACGAAGCGCATAGCATTTATCTGACACTTAAGAAGGTTTATGATCCCAGAAATCTGCGCATTGGCCAAAAAATCAATGTAAACACAACGATTGATCCCAAAGAAAACACACTTTTATCCTTAAACAGCATCACGATTTCGCCAAGCTTGGGTAAGCGTTTTATATTAGAAAAGAGCGAGACAGAGGGATATGAGGTCAGAACCGAGCAAGACGAGTTGCTTGATGAGATAAATTCCGCCTCAGGCGACATCAGCGGCACTTTGTCGGGCTCTATGCAAAAACAAGGTGTTCCGAGTCGCACAATTGCCAATTTTATCAATATTTTTTCATACAGTGTAGATTTTAGCCGTGATTTGCGTAAAGGCGATAAATTTGAGATTATCTATGAAAATAAGATAACTCCGGATGGTGAACTAGTTAAGTCCGGCAACATTTTATACGCAGCTCTGCAATTAAGAAAAGACAAAATAGCGCTTTATCGTTTTGAAGATTCCAAAGGTAACGTAGATTATTATACTGAAAAGGGCTATGCGATGAAAAAGACCTTGGATCGGAAGCCAATATCTTTCAAACAGGCGCGTATTTCATCTCCCTTCGGTCGCCGTTTCCATCCGATTCTAAAAAAATACAAAGTTCACTGGGGTGTTGACTATGCTGCACCCAAGGGTACTAAGATTTATGCCGGTGGCGATGGCGTGGTTCAAATGGCGAAATACAATGGTTCTTATGGCAACTATGTAAAGATTCGCCACAATTCGGAATATTCTACTGCTTATGGGCATATGTGGAAGTTTGCCAAAGGGATTCGTCCCGGTGTTAGAGTAAAGCAAGGACAATTGATTGGTTATGTTGGTTCAACGGGGCGCTCAACCGGACCACATCTACATTATGAGGTTCTGCAAAACGGCAAACGCGTCAACCCGTTAAAAATTAAGGCCGCAGCCGGTGAAAATCTTAAAGGTAAACAGCTTGCAAGTTTTAAGAAGAATGTTGCAATGCTGAAGGAAACCCACAAAAATATGTTTGCTTCGGCAGATAAGAAAAAGTTAGCTTCTGCAGAAAAATAAGCCTACAGCCCGCTTAAAAAACGGGCTGTATTTTTATCGCAAAAGAAGTGGACAAAATATTGACGTAAATGAAGATGTTTGCTAAAATAAAGATGATTTAAAGAGTGTTAGCAATGAACATATCAGAAAGAATAAAAAAAATTAAAAACAAAACCACAAGTCTTCGTCAAGCGGCAGTTATCGGAGCTTTTTCCGTCGCGGCAACAGCGCCGGGATTGGCTCAGGAAAAAAGCCAGTCCTCTGTAGATAATTTAACCAAAAATCAAAACATCTTGGCGCAAGAAAATATTATGAAGGTCTCAGAAACAGCGCTTTATATCAACAATATAGAGTTGAATGCAGATTCTCCGCTTGAACAAATTTATAAAATAGATGACTACAAGGCCTTTTATTCACCATATTTGAATGAAGGCAAAGGAGGTATTGTTTTTGTACAATATCAGATGAGTGATGCTAATGCGTTTGCTCGGGCAAATGGTTGCAATCCTGAAAAATATGAGGAAGCCCTGTTGTTTTTTGCTCAAAGAGCTAAGTCATTAGGGGAAGATGGGAAGATTGAATCTTTGGCGGATGCCAAACAATGTATAGAAAAATATAAGACCAGTGATAAGAAAAAAAGAAAATATATTGGGGTAGAATTAGATAAAACCTACCAAGAAAGTGGTTTGTTTGGAGCGCAACAGCAAAAAGATTTTATTCAAAAACTAAATGTTTCCAATCTGCAAATGGCAGAGCATGAAAAAAGCCACGCCGCAAATGGTCAATATATGAAAGACATTGATATGGGCAATATAATGTTGTCTCCAGGCGGTATTTATATGGCGCATATGGCAGATGAGCTGCAAGCACAAATTAGTGGCAAGAATATTGAAGCCACAGAAAAAGGAATAGCAAAATTTTTTGCAGAATACGGAAAGCAATATTATGACAAATATACGGCAAATATTTTGACTGACGCTTCATATAAGAGGATGTTTGCTTATTCTCTTAAGGAAGAAATGGGAGAGGGAATTTATTCGGCTGAGATAAATAATTCCTTTTTAGACATGAGAGTAAGTGGCAGAGATAATAAAGGAAATTTATGTGCCGTAAATGCTGTAGAAACGAGTAAGGGTTTTGTTTATTTTACGGGTGAACAAGATGTAACATCTGCTAAAGTTGGAGGAAAGACAGTAGCGCTGAATTGTTTAACAAACGAGCAAGGTCAGGCTCTAAAGGATGAAAAAGGCAATATTATTCCGGCTCAGGTAATACATGATGACAATGGTTTTAGAGTTGCTTTACCAGAAAAGAACTTTAATACAACAGAGATGGATAATAAACAAGAAGAGGCTATTAAGTATATTTTGAGAAATTTATCTCCTCAAGAGCAGGGATTAGTAAGAGATGCCCTGAAAAAATATTGTGAACAAGATGCCAACAAACTGACGCAAGCTTGGCTTCAAGATAAAGATTCTTTACTCAAAATCAGAGAAGAAGCAGGAGCAAAAAATTTTGCGGAAGACTTGGAGTATATAAAAAACAAAAGAGCAGAGACCCAGCAAAAGCTATGGGCTCAGAAAGCAGCAGATATGAAACTGGTTCAACTTGGCTCGCAAAAAGGGAGCACACTACAACTTACGCCGGAAATATTTCAGGCGCAAAAAAGTGTCCGATAGCAGGGGTTAAGCATGACCAGCGCGCGAACTTAAGCGATTTAGGTCTATTCCGAGAGATTCTATGGCTTTTTGCCATTTTTCTTCGTCTTTGGTTCTAAAAACAAGCTCAGGGGTAGGGTCTGTAACCAACCAGGAGTTGCTTCTGATTTCGTTTTCAAGCTGTTGTGGAGCCCAGCTGGCATAGCCAAGGGCGATTAAGTTTTCTTTAGGTCCCATACCAAAAGCGATATCCGTGATAATATCAATGGAAGAAGAAACAGCCATCTTATCATCAATCACGACAGTATCGGGCTTAATATAGTCAGTTGTATGCAGGACGAAGCCGCGAATTTTTTCCAGCGGCCCGCCCTGATGAAGATCAATGGGTTCTACAGGGTGTATTGTACTAATGGGAAGTTGGTTGGCCAAATCAGCAAAGGAGAACTCTTTTATTTTTTTGTTCACCACAAAACCCATTGCTCCTTCTCTAGAATGTGAGCAAATATAAATCAACGTATCAGCAAACCGCTCGTCTTCCATATGCGGCATGGAAACAAGACATTTTCCGGTGAGATATAAATCACGTTTGTTTTCCATATATAATCACCAACATAATTACTTTTTATTTACCCAACAGTGTTAGTATATCATAAAATTAAGCAACATAAAAATATTTTTTAGGTTTGAAAGAGAGATTTATGAAATTTTTTGTGCAAAGTATAGTGTTTTTAGGCTTAATTCTGAGTGCAAGCATATGTCGGGCAGAAGGAAATGTTATTTTAGATACAACAGCCGACATTGAGGAAAACAGCGAAACCATAACTTTGCAAGAAACCGTTAGTAATATTATAGAAATTGGCAAATATTTTGATGAAACTTACCCCGGATTATTAATTGAACAAGATTTTACTGAAGATGTGGCTCAAAAATTTCCCAACCTGACCCGTCAAGAAGTCTATGACCGAGAGGAAACGATTCGTGTCCTAATCAGATTATATCGTTATGGTAAAGAAACTTATGAAAACATCAAAGCCAAATTACTTTTGCCCGAAGAACCGCCTTTAGTCGTTGCGGAAGATGAATATGATATACCCAAAGAGCGGGATTATATTGAATCGGATGATTTGGTTGTACAGCAAGACTTCAAAAAAGTTTTATCTTATGGTGATAATCCCAGAGATTTCAGTGCCTATAAAGCCAAATATGAGCAGGATAAACAAGCCAAAGGCGATGGAACGAATTTTGCCAAGATGAAATCAATGATTCAAAAACTAGAATGGAAAAAGCTTCTGTTTTATGGGGTCATTTATGAAGATCCGTTCATCGGTAAACAAGGAACCGGCAGATGGGTAAGAGCCGACAATGTTGAAATGCGCCTAATCGCTGAGGACAGCACCATCAATGACAAACAAAAAATCAGAGGCGGCATACATTTTTATCTGACCGGAGATAAATTTATTCTGGCACAAAATTATCAGGATTTTCAAAAGCCAAAGTTTTCTTTTGAGGGTTCAAAAAATCTGGCATCTGCAACTTATGAATATCCTGTGCCTTTGCGCTTAACAGCACAAAATGACAAAACAGCAGCGGTTTGGCAAGGAAATTTCATGTTGCCGCTCAAATTGGAAGTAAAAGATATTTCTCAGCCCCTGGAACTTAAAGTTTCGGCAGATTTTACCCTTTGCTCGCGCGAGCTGGAATGCAAACCGGAACATATCAATGCGGAACTTAAATTAGAAGCAGGAGAAGGTTTTTATTCTTCCGTAAATAATTTTATCATTCAAAGTTTTATTCGTATTCCTCAAGAAAAAGCCACCGAATTTGAGCTGACCAAAGCCGTTGTAGATGAGATGTCTGATGGCGAACAAGTTTTACGCTTAGAATTTGATGCCGGAGAAAGTTTATATAATTTTGATGTCTATGTAGAAAATGCCGAAAATATGTTGTTTTCGCGCCCGCGCGTTTCTGTTGGAGACAATGGCATTACCGCGCGTTTGTCTCCGCTTGATAAGACACAAAAACTCATTGGCAAAAACTTTGTCATCACAGCCAGATTGAATGATAAGCAATTTCTGCGTAAGGAGATAAAGGCAGAAAAAGCTTCAGCTTTTGACTACCAAAACACATCTCTATCCGTGGCAATGTTGATTATGGCGGCCGTTGGTGGTTTACTTCTCAATTTTATGCCTTGTGTCTTTCCTGTGCTTTCCATCAAGCTGTTGTCTTTAACTCGCTTTGGCGCAACGAGTTATCATAATTTGCGACGTAATTTTGCCTTAACCATCGGCGGAATTTTTGCCTCCTTTGAACTCATTGCTTTAGTCTTGAGCTTGCTCAAGCTTGGAGGACAGAGCATTGGCTGGGGAATGCAGTTTCAAAATCCGACATTCTTGACCATAATGATTTTAGCCATAGTTGTTTTTCTATCCGTTTTGCACAATTGGTTGGGGGTAAAAACACCGAGCTGGTTAGAAAGAAGATTAAATCCTAAGAAAGATACGGATATTACACATTTTGCCACGGGAGCTTTAGCCGTGCTGATGTCAACACCTTGCACCGCACCATATTTGGGCACAGCGATAGGTTTTGCTTTAGGAGGCACAATTTTAGATATTTGGTTGATTTTAAATGCCATCGCCTTGGGGTTATCTTTACCATATATCATTGTTTATGCTTATCCCATACTGGCTGATTTCCTTCCCAAGCCGGGAGCCTGGATGGAAAAATTGAATAAGCTAATGGGCTTAATGCTGTTTTTGACCTTGTTATGGCTGTTTAGTATATTATATGCTCAAGCCGGATTATGGCCAACAGTTCGCGTCGGAATATATACAGCTATCTTTATGTTTATACTCTATTATCGGCATATTATGTTGGATGCATTGGATGAAACAGATTTTGAGCCGGCAATTAAGGAAAAAGTTGCAGGTTGGTATAATCGCAGTATTTTTTCCGTATTGGCCTTCGTGGCAGTAGTTAGCATTTTTGATGCCTCATATAGCCTAAACAAGGTTCAGGAGAGTAGAACATCATCTAAAACCGAACTTATAGACTATGCGGCAATATCGGCTAAAGTGAAGGAAGGAAAAAGCATCATTGTTGCTGTTGGGGCAGATTGGTGTCTGACTTGTAAATATAATGATGCGGTTGTGTTCAACAATTCTATTGTAGAAAATCTGCTCAAAAACAACAATGCGGAGCTAATTGAAGTTGACTGGACTTCATATAATGAGGAGGTCTTGGCGTTTATGAAAAAATTTGGCCGTCAAGGTCTGCCGTTTTATGTCGTGTTTTCTCCGATGGTCCCGGACGGAATGGTCTTGCCCGAAATCTTGAGCGAAAGAAGCCTAAGCTCAATATTAAAAAGCGTGTCAGACTAAAAATAACGTTGGAATAAACCTCTGAAAATACCTTTAGCAGACCCATCTAAAAAATCAGACGGCTGGAGATGGAGCCGTCTGAGAGTTTCTGGGGATAGGTCGCAACCTTTTTCCGTAAGGATATTTTCTTTTTTGAGGCCAAATATTCGGCCTGTAACTTTTGGCAATTGCGTGAGCTTAATATTACCGCCATGCCACATAACATTACCCTCAACCTCCAGACAACTCAAATCCATATCTTTCATCGGAACAATAGTCAGATTTTTTCTCACCGTAATTTTATCTTTCTTAATCTGAAAATATCCGAAAGCATTATGTTGAAGAAATTGAACAATATTGTTAGGCATCGGCAAATCGCCGCTGATACCAAAACTAGTTGTTGGGAGCTTGTCATAAGAGGAGACAAGGGGTTCTTTAGAGGAAGGGTCATTGTTGAAGCAAAACTGTCTGGCGTGAACCAAACTCCAGTCCAAGCCGGAGACCACATTTTTGCCGTTTGCCGTAACGCGGCCGTTAATATATTTTATATGGCTTTTTTCGTCATATTTCTTTTGGCTTTCCAAAAGCTGTCCGTTTTTGATAAGGAAGTCAAAATATTCACGGACACTTTCACATTTCTTGCTCATATCCATTGACTGCCAATTATTTAATTATCAATTTTAGACAAACAATAACACTATTGCGTCTAATTGTCAACTTTTTTGTAAAAATAGAAAGGCGGGATTAGCTAAAATTTTGAATTTTCAGATTTTCTTAGGGACGCAATAGCATCTCGTGCCAGTTGGTCTACCCGCTCATTTTCGGGGTGTCCGTTGTGCCCTTTGACCCAAACCCACCGAATCTCGTGTCCTTGTATCAGAGAGTCCAACTTTTGCCAGAGGTCAACATTTTTAACGGCAGATTTTTTGTTGCTTGTTTTCCAATTGTTTTTTTTCCAGTTTGGCAGCCATTGCGTTATGCCATCCATCACATAGCGGCTGTCCGTATAAAGCGTGATATTGCAAGCTTTTTTAAGGGCTTGTAAGGCCTCAATAACAGCGGTTAACTCCATACGGTTGTTTGTTGTTTCTGCTTCTGCACCGCTGAGCTCTTTTTCCGTGTCTTTATGGCGGAGCAACGCCCCCCAACCGCCGGCTCCGGGATTACCGGAACAAGCCCCGTCCGTAAAAATCTCCACGCGTATCATTCTTATTCGCTCCTGAAATATTCGGTAAAGAACTCTTGCTCCAGCAAGTTTGCATCTTCGCCTTCACGCATAGCCTTGGCGACAAAGGAGCGGAGCTTATTTTTGGGCAGATAAATGCGAAAATCTTTCGGCGCGGCATGGTCAGCCCCGATAACCCCGTCCATAATAAAATCTTCTTCGCTGTAAGGAGAAAAGATGATGGTAATTTTTGCAAAGCGGATAATTCCGCGCGGCGGCAAGCGCAAGTCAGGACGTGTAATCAGGTTAAGCTGACCTTCAATTCCGGGGATTGAATCCATTTGGTTATAGTTTGAGAACCGAACCTTGTTATATTCGCCGCCTTTGCTTCCGCAAGAGCAGGAAAGATACATCTCACGTGCAATCACATTGCTTTCGTTTTGTCCGCAAATCGTAAAACTTAAGCGCATATATTTTTCCGGCGGATTATTTAGAGAGGAGGGATAAACCATATCCTCATCGGCATTATCCAAAATCTCTAAGCTTCTGTCTGCAATAATCAGCTCAATATTCGGCTGCGGTCGTTTTCCGAACATTCCGGCAATAACCGAGTAGGGTGCCGGAACATTATTTGAACCCGAGCGGATGTAGATATTATTACCCATAGTGGTCATCAAGGGAGCAAGGTCAGATTTAGGAATATAAGTTGCCACAAAGCCGTCGCCGTTTTCATCAACGCTGATGATGTGGTTACGAACCCGATTATGGCTCGGAATGGTGCAGCCGGAAATAGCATTTTCCAGCCAGCTTAAAAAGCGGTGCACATTTTTGACCTTAACTTTGGCTTTCGCCACATCGCCGATTTCATAGTCGCGGCTGCATTCCACACCCCAAACGATAACCCCACCTTCGGAGTTTCCGAAACCAGAGATTCCCTTGGCCAGATTTTTGCGGTCGTCTTTATGCAGGCTCGTGCCGTTTTTGCCTGTAGATACGGCTTGTTTAAAGTCTAAGAACAGCTCTTCGGTTTGCAGGTTGACAATAAAATCATCAATAGCATCTTCCCCGAAATAAATCAGTTTCTGAAAAATATCTTCGGCGCGGGACATTAACTTTTCTCCCTAAATCTTAAAATTTGCATTCTCTTTAATAAAGCATACAGGATGAATATTAATTTTGTCATAATGTTTTTGCAGTTCCAGCAACAGGTCTTGAACCAGCTCTTCAGGGGCAGAGGCTCCGGCGCTGATGCCGACACTTCCTTTAATTTCATCAAAATCAAGCTCATTGGCTCTGTCTATCAAAAAAGCTTTTTGCGCGCCGTTTTTAAGCGCGGTTTCCTTCAGTTGCTTAGAGTTTGATGAATTTGCCGAACCGATGATGACAATGTTTGGTGTCTTTTGTGCCAAGGCTTTGACCGCACCTTGGCGGTTGGTTGTGGCAAAACAAATATCACTTTGGCTCATAGACATCAGGTTGTCAAATTTTTGCTTTAAGACCTTGATGATTTCGGCTGTGTCATCAACTGAAAGTGTGGTTTGGGTAACAAAACCGATTTTGGTGTCTTTGGGCAGGTTTATATTTTGCGCTTCTTCCACAGAGCAGATAACAATGGCTTTTTCGGGGTTTTTGAGCTGCCCGATAGTGCCGATAATTTCGGGATGATTTTTTTTGCCGATAACGATGATTTCCGCACCGCATTCTTCCAAACGAGAGATTTGCTTATGCACTTTGGCAACCAAAGGACAAGTCGCATCCAAGACGTTCAGTTTGCGGCGTTTAGCCTCTTCAATAATCTCAAGCCCGACCCCATGCGCCGAAAAAATCACCGGCCGCTCAGGATGCGCTTCATCCAAATCATCAATAAAGATAACACCTTTAGAACGCAGATATTCCAACACAACCTTGTTGTGCACAATCTCGTGGCGCACATAAACCGGTGCGCCGAATTTTTCAAGCGCCTCTTCCACAATGCTGATGGCTCTGCGCACACCGGCGCAAAATCCTCTGGGCTCGGCCAAATATATGTCTAAGTTATTTTCGCTCATTTAATCATCTTCTCAAGTTCATCAGCTGTCGGATATTTTTTGAGGGCACCGAGCAAGGTATAAGTCGGCTTTGAGCCAAAAATACGGCAGGCTGTCTCGCGAATATCCTCTAAGGAGACTTTCTCAATTTTTTCCACGATTTCTTCCACCGGCAAAACACGGTTGAACAACAACATTTGCCGAGCCATAGCTTCAGATGTCGCGGAAGAACTTTCCAAAGCCATCAGCAAGCTGGCCTTAATTTGCGCTTTGGCACGTTCAAGTTCTTTCGGGCTGACCTTGTCCTGGCAAACTTTCTTAATCTCATCGGTTACGGCGGGAATAAGCTGTTGCAGCTCATCTGGCGTTGTTCCGGCATAGATACCGAAACTTCCGCTTTGCGTATGCGCATTCACAAAACTATAGACCGTATAAACCAAGCCACGCTTTTCTCTGATTTCTTGGAACAATCTGGAGGACATTCCGCCACCAAACAAGGTGGAGAAAATCATGGTCGGATAATATTTGTCGCTGTAATAATCAACACCTTCAAAGCCTAAAGCCAAATGTGTTTGCTCAATCTCTCTTTTTTCGGCATAAAAACCGCCGACATATTTTTGCGGCAGAATTTGAAAATCCGTGCTTTTTCTAAAATTTTGGAAGCGCTGGCGGCACATCTCGGCAAATTTTTCGTGCCGAATGTTACCCGTGGCACAAAGGACGATATTTTCAGCCGCATAGTTGGATTTAAGATAATTGTTGAGCGTATCGGATGTAAAAGAACGCACTTTTTCGGCCGGACCTAAGATTGCTCTGCCCAAAGGCTGGTTCGGAAAGGCTTTTTCTTGCAGATAGTCAAAAATAATATCATCAGGCGCATCAAAAGTTTGCTTAATCTCTTGCACAACCACTTCGCGTTCTTTGACCAATTCTTCTTCGGGGAAGGTTGGGCAAAGGATAAAATCGGCAATAACATCTAAGGCAAGTTCGGTGTCTTCTTTAAGCATTTTGGCATAAAAAGCCGTACATTCGCGCGAGGTATAAGCGTTGCTTTGTCCGCCCACATTTTCAATATCTTCCGAAATCTGGAGTGCCGTGCGTTTTTTTGTGCCCTTAAAAACCATATGTTCCAAAAAATGCGAGATTCCGTTAACCTCTTCTTTTTCATAAGCCGAGCCGGTCTTAATCCACGCACCGAGAGAAACCGTTTCGGTGTTTGGTCTGTCGCAGGTAACGATGCGCAAGCCGTTTTCAAGGGTAGTTTGTTGTGTTTGCATAAAAAAGTCCTTAAATTTGAAATTTAATTTACATCTGACATCGCGTAGTATATATTGAGCAAAGTCTTAATGCAATAGTTCAAAACAAAGGAGACAAAAATTATGGAAAGCCCCAGATTTGCGGTTGTACTATCAGGCTGCGGCGTTTTTGACGGCAGCGAAATTCATGAAGCGGTTAGCGCCTTGTTGGCCATAGATGAGGCCGGCTGCGCTTATCAGTGCTTTGCACCAAACACATGGCAAGCCAAAACGGTAGATCACTTCACGGGAGAGTCCACCGCTATTGCCGGAGATGCTGACAATCGTAATGTTTTGGCGGAATCCGCCCGCATTGCCAGAGGTCAAATTTTGGACTTAAGCGAGTTTGACCCCAAAGAATTTGATGCCGTCATTTTCCCCGGCGGATTCGGAGCTGCTCTGAACTGGAGCAATTTTGCCACCAAAGGTCCGGCTTGCGAGGTCAATGAGGAAGTTGAGCGTGCCTTAAACGAGAGCTTTAAGGAAGGTATTGTGATTGGTGCGATGTGTATTGCTCCGACAGTTATTGCCCGCGTTTTGGGCAAGCATAAGGTCAAGGTAACCATCGGTAATGATAAGGCGATTGCCACAGGCATTGAAAAAATGGGAGCCATTCATCAGGAATGCGGCGCAACCGAAGTTTGCGTAGATGAGGAAAACAAGATTGTAACCGTTCCGGCTTATATGCTGAGCAAAAGCATTTCGCAAGTTGCCACGGGCGCGCATAATCTCATAAGCGCTGCATTGGATTTAATAGAGGGATAATATAGGACATAAAATTCTTGCATTCCGCAATATTTGTTCTATGTTAAGAAACAAAAACATTAACTTTTAGGTAGATAGGATATGAAAGTAAGAACCAGATTTGCGCCCAGCCCGACCGGCTATATGCACATCGGCAACTTAAGAACCGCTCTTTATGAGTATCTGATAGCCAAAACCAACGGCGGAGACTTCATTCTCCGTATTGAAGACACCGACCAAAAACGCTTTGTTGAAGGCGCGGAAGAGATTATTTATAACACGCTCAAAAGAGTCGGCATGAACTGGGATGAAGGTCCGGATATCGGCGGAAACTATGGTCCTTATGTTCAGTCCGAGCGCAAACCGCTTTATGCCGAATATGCGCATAAATTGGTAGAATTAGGTGGCGCGCATTATTGCTTTTGTTCCGCCAAAGAGGCCGATGAACAAAAAGATGACGAACAAAACATCAAGTTCAAAGACCCCTGCAAACATCTGAGTTTGGAAGAAGCTCGCGCCCGCATTGCCGCAGGCGAGCCCTATGTTATTCGTCAAACGGTTCACAAAACCGGAACATCTGTTTTCCATGATGTTGTATATGGCGATATTGAGATAGATTATGATGAGTTGGATGAGGGTGTTTTGCTCAAGTCAGACGGCTTCCCGACTTATAACTTTGCCAATGTGGTTGACGACCATTTAATGGAGATAACCCATGTTGTCCGCGGCAATGAATATATTTCATCAACCCCGAAATATAACCTGATTTATGAAGATTTCGGCTGGACTCCGCCGGTTTATGTCCATGTGCCGCAAGTTATGAAAGACGCACAGCACAAGCTCAGCAAGCGCAACGGCGATGCCTCTTTTCAGGACTTGGTAGCCAAAGGCTTTTTGCCGGAAGCTGTTTTGAACTACATTTGCTTGCTGGGTTGGAACCCCGGAACGGATGAAGAAATCTTCTCGCTTGAGGACTTGAAGAAAGTCTTTAAGATGGAGCGGATTAACAAATCTCCGGCAATTTTTGACATCACCAAACTAACTTGGATGAACGGTTGCTATATCCGTGCTTTGAGCACTGAGGCTTTCCATGAGATGGCTTTGCCTTATTATAAGCAGGTCATAACCAGAGAGCTCAACTTCAAAGTTTTGAGCGAGGTTTTGCAACCCCGTACCGAGGTCTTAGGTCAAATTCCTGAGGAAATCAAGTTTTTGGAAAATGTGGCTGATTATTCGGTTGAACTTTATAATAACAAGAAGATGAAAACCGACCCCGAAGTAGCTAAGAAGACCTTGGCTCTGGCTTATGAGGCATTGAAGGAGCAAAGCTCTTGGGATAATGATACTTTGTTTGCAGCCTTAAAAGCGCTGGCAGAGAAAGAAGGCTTAAAGAACGGCCAGATTCTCTATCCGGTCAGAATAGCTTTGTCGGGCAGGGAAACCACCCCCGGCGGCGCAACCGAGCTGGCCGTAATTTTGGGCAAGGAAGAAACCTTAAAACGCATTTCCGAAGCTCTGCAAAAACTAGCTTAAAAAAA
>CALXYB010000018.1 GCA_944392835.1 uncultured Alphaproteobacteria bacterium
ATGACTTCAAGTATGAGGATTTCACTCTGGAAAATTATGAGTGTTATGGGGCGATTAAGGCTCAAGTCGCTGTTTAACAAGCTGTTGCCAGCTTGACCGCGGTACTGGCTGTGGCGGCAATCGTTGTTATATCGCGTTGCTTCCGGCGTGCATATCGTGAGTATGTGCCTTGTGGTTTTATGGATTCTTCGGAGCAAAGCTCCTCAGAATGACAAGCTGTTGCCAGCTTGACAAGTGGACGCACTTGAGTGAACACTGGCTGCGGTACCAATCATTGTTATATCGCGTTGCTTCCAACGTGCATATCGTGAGTATGTGCCTTGTGGTTTTATGGATTCTTCGGAGCAAAGCTCCTCAGAATGACAAGCTGTTGCCAGCTTGACAAGTGGACGCACTTGAGCGAACACTGGCTGTGGCACGAACCTTTGTTGAACCGCGATGCTTCCTAAGTACATCTCTTGCTTGCGTGCCTTGTGTCTTTATGGCTTTTTTGAAAAAAAGTATAGCAAAACACCGCCGGCAAGGTTTCTTGCGGGCGGTGCAGGGGCTTTTTTTACTCATTTTTTTGCTTTTTTTTAGTTTAATCACTTGGCAACAAAGAAGTCTTTGCCGCCTTTACTTTTCCGCACCAATATCAGGTCGCGGTAGCGAAATGAATCTCCATGAGCTTCTTTTTTGATGAGGTTGCTTGCGTCCAGAATCATCGGAGGCAAGTTTTCCGTCATACAAAGAACGATGGCACATTCCTCGCATTTGTTGTCTTTTTCTCTGATTCCCTCCATCAGCCAGACATCATAGTCCGTGAAAGGCGAGAAGGAAAAAGCTTTTCTTTTCAGCCGGATGCGAGAGGCTTGAGCTTTCGCATCATCTTCCAGAAGGATTCCGGATTCTGTCGCGCGCTGGCGGAGGACAGTTTCGGCATATTCTTCCTTCAGATTGGCCGCTCTTAATGTTGTTTTCATTTTTCATTAGTTTAAAGATTTTGAAAAAATAAAACACATAATTTTAAGAGAAGCCCCTCGCTTGTTGAGAGCTGAGGGACTGGGACCATACATCAATTTAAGCTTTGGCCAGAATTAGAATGCCTGCGCCGTTGGTTTTGCAACGGAGTTTTTTCTGGTTTACTCTAAATTCTTTCTTGAGCTCGGTTTTTTTGAACTCTCCGGCTTCCAGAATTGCTTTCTTACCATCGCAAATGCGATGTGCTGTGAAGCTGCCATCAGTATTGCGATACAACCAGACATTATACTGCACTCCACATTTGAAAGCGAAGTGTCTACTTTCACGTTGTTGTCCACCTTTATAAGTGTAGTGGTGTGTCGTTGGTGTTATTTTGCATACTTCGCGGCTGTTTGCTAAGATTTCTCTGCCATGTTTGTGAGCAAAGTTCTTTACGCGAGATTCAACACAGTTTTCAGCCAAAAATTTTGCCGGAATGTTTTTTGATGTATTCATATGTTTAAGTTTTAATGCCCCAGAAGGGCGGTTAATATATAAAAATAACTCACAATTCTTAAGTAATGTGAGATTATATGAGCATATTTAATTTGAATTGGCAAGTAAAAAATATGACAAAATTTCGGAAAATTTGTATTTTGTTGTTTTTGCTTGAATTTATTTTAGCCAAGAATGCTCAGTATGATGCCGACAAATAGCGGAATGGACAAATTATCGTCAATTTCTATCTTGTCTTCAAACATTTCGGCAGCTGTGGCGGCAAAGCAAGCCAAGACTCCGGCATAGGTAAAGTGGAAAATCGGTTCATAAAGCATATTGATTAGCAGGGCACTCAAAAAGAAAGCCAAAGTTCCTTCCAAGGATTTGCTTTTATACAACTTTCTTGTACCGAAAGCTTTGCCGAAAAGGGCTGCGCAAGTGTCGGAAATGAGCATTACGGTCAGAGCGATGGCGGCAATCGGTTTGGAAAACAGCAAGGTGCATATAATGGCCGCTGCCAAAACATACATTGAGCCGCTGACCTGAAATTTGTTGCGGACACGCTCTTTGTTCCTTAATGTTTTAAAAAACAAAAGACCGAAAGTTCTTCTTGCCCAACGCCATTTTTTGAAGTTGCCATATTCCAACAAGGCATCGCCCAAAAAGAGCAGGGCGAAAAGCATAATGGAAACACCGGGGTGCGCAAAATAAATCAGTGCGGGAATCCACAAAGAGCTTAAATGGATGGATTTGCGAGCGAGTTCGCGGCGGAAAGACTTGCTTTCCGGAATATGTAATTCCGTAGCAAAGTCATTGAGCTTTAGATTCGGGCGGTGCAACTTAATCCGCCACATAGGTCTTGGAAAAGAAAAGTCCGGTTTTTTGAATCTGAAGGGTCTCATAACATTATCCATCCGCAATGATTTTGCTGCTTTAGTATCATTTATCTTATAAGTTGTAAAGCTAAAATATTTCTTAATTTATTTGGATGAATTGTTACTTTGGGCAGCTTGTTGATAAAAAGCTATGGCTTCATCAAGATATTTTTGAGCTTTCTTGGCAGAGGTTGTCTGTGGTGTGACGGAATATTCTTTACCAGGAATGAGACGAATCTCAACATTGTTGCTCTTATAGCCTATTTTTTGCCAACGACTGAAAAACAAACGAGAAACATAATCTTTTCCGAGAGCATCCGCACCATAAAAACTGCTCTCGTAGTTGAAGTTAAGTAGGCCTAAAATTGTCGGTGCAACATCAATTTGGCTGATTTCGGTGTTTATTTGGCGTGCTTTTATCAACTTTGGTGCATAAATCAGCAGAGGGATTTTGTATGTTTCCAAAGTGGCATCAGGCAGGCGAGATTTTCTGGAAGCGCGGTCTGCGACAAAGACAAAAATCGTATTATCAAACCAAGGTTTGTCTTTGGCTCTTTCCAAGAACTGACCGATGGCGTAATCGCTATAAATAACAGCTTTTTGGCGGCGGTTGGCGGTTTCGGGAAAGCCTGTGAAGCTATCAGGCAAGCTGTATGGATAGCGGTTGGAAGAGGTCAGCAACAAAGAGAAAAATGGTTTGTCTGCGGCAAAAGATTTGTCAGCTTCGCTTAAGGCTTTATTATATAAATCTTCATCAGAGGCACTGAGTAGGTCGGCATAGCTGATGTCGCCTTTTTGCCATTTGCTCCGGTCTAAGATTTCAAAATCGCTTTCAGCTAAGAACTTGTCTGTCTGGTCAAGAACGCCATAGCTCGCATAAATCCATTTCGTGTCATAGCCTTTGGATTTGAAAATTACACCCAAACCATGCGGTTGTTGGTTGTTGGGTATACCCAAAAGTGATAAACCGGGGAGGGGCGGCAAGGATAAATCAATAGCCTCAAGTGCGCCGAAGGTGCTTTGGGTTGTGGCATAAGTGTTTGGAAAATAAAGACTTTGGGTAGAGAGTTTTTGGAGGTTCGGAATATAACCTTTGTGCTTGGCGTTTAAGTGTTCGGAACTGATGCCGCGCATAATGACCAGCACAACATTAGCTCTTTTCTCCGGCTTAAAGGAGCTGATTTGGCGGGTGATGGTCTTTTTAGGATTGATAAAAGTTATGTTCTTGCCGCCAAAAATCTTTTGCAAAATTTGCAAATTATCGGCTTTAGAATTAGTCAGATAGAACTTGTCATATTCTATCTCGTTTTTGTGCAAAGAGTTAAACAAGCTAAATGTGCCTTCTTTGGCTATTTCGTCATTAAAAGAATTGGGTGAAATTTCCATATCGGCAACATTTATGTTGATGTAGGCTAAAATGCAGACCATGCCATAAATAATGCTTTGGAATAAACGCCGACCGAAAGCCGGTGCTTTAATCTCCGTGAACAGCCAACGATAAGCCAAAAGCGTGAAGATGATTGCGGCAACAAAAATGGCAATGAGAATTTTGGCAATCGGGTAGGCGTGTTCTAAGTTGCCTAAAACCTGATGCGTGAAGATAATGTAGTCTATAACAATATAATTGAAAGAGCTTGAAAACTCCTCCCAAAAGATTTGAGAGACAGCGCCTTTGCAAAGAGCTGAGACCGCAAAAATAAAAAATGTTGCAGTTGTGATGATTCTATCTAAACGGCTGTTTTGTTTGTTGTGTGGTAAAATGAGCAGGTAAAAGACATAAGCCTGCATAACAAACAAAAAAGAAACAGAGGAGGTCAGCAATAAGACACCGAGTGTTTTGATAATTGCTAAGAAAGAAAAGTCAAAATTGGCAGCGTTTTGCACAACTTGCAACAACATAAAGCATAATTCTATGCCGATGCTAAAAATAAAAAATGGGAGAAGCCGTCGCAAGAGATATGAGTTCATTGCCTTATAATCCTTTTTTGTTTTATTCAGAAGTTACCTTGCTTGCATTGAAATGGCAACAAAAAATCTTAATATCAAGTAGTTGTGTGGAAAATTTTACATAATAAAAGCCCCGCTTTTGACGGGGCTTTTTGCTAAATGGCTTGTCTTAGGGCATCTATGGCTTCGTTCAAACGAGAGGCATCTGAGCCACCGGTTTGAGCCATATCCGGTCTGCCGCCGCCGCCTTGAGCTCCTACAAAAGGTGCAACAATCTTAATCAAGTTTGTTGCGGGCAGGCGGTCTTTTAAGTTATCACTAACGCCGATTACGACTGAAACTTTGCCTTCTGCCGGAGAGAAGAAAGCAACAACGGTGTCATCTTTGCTTTGAGCCTTAACCTCATCAATGAAGGCTTTGAGCTCTTTAGGCGGAATGTTCTCAATAACCTTGGCAACAAACTTAAGACCATTGACGGATTCAAATTTATCCTGATTATCCGCCGCTTTGTTGCTGACAAATTTCTTCTTCAAGTCAAAAATTTGAGCTTCTAACTTCTTCTTTTCTTCCAGAAGCTGGGCAACGCGTCCCTCAATATCATTGAAGCTGGCTTTTAAGCTAGCGCCGACACGATGCAATCTGTCCTCAATGTCTTGAGCAAATCTTTCCGCTGCGGCACCGGTTAAGCATTCCAGACGGCGAACACCTGCGGCAATCGCGCTTTCGCTGACAATGTTAAAGTAACCGATGTTACCGGTTTGCTTTACATGCGTACCGCCGCATAGCTCCATAGATACACCATCGCCAACACAAACAACGCGGACTTCATCGCCGTATTTTTCACCAAACAGAGCCATAGCGCCGGCTTTAATCGCATCTTCCTGATTCATAATGTTGGTATGAACCGGAAGGTTGGCTCTGATGAGTTTGTTAACCGTATTTTCCAAATCTCTGATTTCGGGCTCGGTGATTTGTTTCGGATAAGCAATGTCAAAACGCATCTTGTCTGCGGCAACCATAGAACCTTTTTGAGTTACGGAAGCGCCGAATTTTTCTTGCAAAGCATGGTGGAGCAGGTGGGTTACCGTATGGTTGGCTTCAATGGCATGTCTGTTTTCTTCATTGACACGGAAGTTGGCAAAACGACCTTTGCTGACTTTGCCTTGCAAAAGCTTGCAAACATGAACATATAAGCCATCTAATTTCTTTTTGGTGTCGGTTACTTCTATTTCAAAGTCATCACTCACGATAGTTCCGATATCGCCGACCTGACCACCCATTTCGCCATAAAAAGGTGTTTGGTTGGCCAAGAGATAAAACTCGCCTGAGGAAACTTCATCAACTTCTTGTCCGTTTTGAACCAAAGCGGTAATCTCGGCATCGGATTTGAGCGTATTATAACCCAAAAATTCGGTAGAGCCGAGTTTGTCTTGCAGTTCAAACCAGATTTTATCCGTTCCGGCATCACCCGAACCAGCCCAGTTTTTGCGGGCTTCGGCACGTTGTTTTTCCATAGCTTCATCAAAGCCTTTGGTGTCTACGCTGATGTTTTTGGCTTTAAGCGCGTCTTGTGTCAGGTCAAGCGGAAAACCGTAAGTATCGTACAATTTGAAGGCGGTAGCACCGGAAAATTCATCTCCTTCTTTAAGATTTTGTGTTTCCTCATCCAACAGACGCAAGCCTTTATCCAAGGTACGCAAGAATCTGGTTTCCTCTGTCTTAATGGTGTCAGAGATGAGGTTTTGTGCGCGATAAAGTTCAGGATAAGCATCGCCCATTTCTCTTTGCAGAGAAGGCAAAAGTTTATAAATCATCGGCTCCTTAACGCCTAACATATAAGCATGGCGCATAGCGCGGCGCATTATGCGGCGCAAAACATAACCACGACCTTCATTGCTCGGCAGAACGCCGTCGGCAATCAAAAAGCTCATAGAACGCAAATGGTCGGCAATAACATTGTGAGAAGATTCTAACGGACCCTTGGGGTCGGTGCCGGCTATTTTGGCAATGTCTGCGGTCAGGTTGCGGAACAGGTCAATGTCATAGTTGGAGTGAACACCTTGCAAAATGGCTGAAATACGCTCCAAGCCCATGCCTGTATCAATACATTTTTGCTTAAGCGGAATGCGAGAGCCGTCCGGTAAATCTTCAAATTCATCAAAAACAAGATTCCAAATTTCAATCCAGCGGTCGCCGTCTTCCTCCGGAGTGCCGGGGAGGCCGCCCCAAACTTCCGGTCCGTGGTCATAAAAGATTTCAGAGCAATAGCCGCAAGGTCCGGTATCGCCCATTTGCCAGAAGTTGTCCTTGGTGGCAATGTTGATAATGCGGTCTTCAGGCAAGCCGGAAACTTTTTTCCAGATATTGCGTGAAACTTCGTCTGTGTGGAAAACGGTTACGGCCAAGCGGTCTTTGGGGAGGCAGAACTCTTTGGTTACTAGTTCCCAAGCATAGTTGATGGCTTCTTCCTTAAAATAATCGCCGAAAGAGAAGTTGCCGAGCATTTCAAAAAACGTGTGGTGGCGGACATCATAGCCTACGCTGTCCAGGTCATTATGTTTGCCGCCGGCGCGAACGGATTTTTGGGAAGTGGTGGCACGCTTAAAAGGCGCAGTTTCCGCTCCGGTGAAAATGTTTTTGAACTGAACCATACCCGAGTTGGTGAACATCAAGGTCGGGTCATTGTCGGGAACCAAAGAAGACGAGGGGATTACCTTGTGCCCCTGCTTCTCAAAGTAATTTAAAAAAGTTTTTCTGATTTGATTAACTGTTGTGGTCATTTTTACTTCCCAATGAATTTAGCTTGTTTTAACCGTGCTAAATTAAAGCAAACTTCCTGATTTGTCCAGATAAATTTACTAAAATTGAGGCTTAATTTTATATGACCGCGCCGTTTATCCAAACATAAGAAATGTTGAGCCAAGTTGCAAAGGCCAGCCAAGCAAAAAGCGGGTAGTTTAAGTAGGCTGCCGTTTGGCTTACTTGAGCAAAAGATTTCAGCATATTCCAAACCACCCAAAGCAAAGCCAGCATTAGCATTAAGCCAAGTCCGGTTTGCCCTAAAAAGAAAAAGCAAAAGCACCAAACCAGCTGCAAGATGAGCTGCCCGCTGAAGAGCTTGATGCAAAGCGTGCGAAGGGCAGAGGCTTCAGCTCTTAAAATCAACCAAAAAGACAGAGCTTGTAAGACATATAAAATACTCCAAACAATCCGAAACCAGGTTGCCGGGGGTGTGAGCGTGGCTTGTGGTAGTTCGGCATACCAGCCTTGAGTACCCATGCGGCTGAAATATCCGCTAAGCGCGCCGATGGCAAAAACACTGATAAAAGAAATAAGAAGATTTTTAAGAGATTGCATAATTTTTCTCCGCTAAGTTATTTTATCTTAATATATTTTTATAAATTGGAATTTTAAAGAGGTGATTTGCGACAAAAAATATTTTTAGTCTAAAAATAACTTGAATTTTGTCAAAAAATGTGCTTTTATTAGATATATTCAAAATTTTTTCGGGGAAAATTCTATGAAAAATCCACAAGCAGAGAAAAAAGACGGCACCTTTATCACTTTGGTCGGTGGTAATAATGCCAAGCGCATCGGCGGCAATAGTTATGTGATTGAGGCTCAAAATGAGGGCAAAAGCAGTCGTGTTATGGTGGATTTGGGCGCGGTAATTACAAATTTTGAAACCGGTTTTGAGTCCGCATTCCCCGATGTCGGCAAATATTTTGACCGAATTAACCCTGAAACCGGAAATTTTGAAGAAGCTAAAGAGCCGATTGATGCCATTGCTATTACGCATGTGCATGAAGACCATGTCGGCGCTTTGACGCATTTAGCTAAGATGGGGTATATGCTGCCAACCATTTATACTTCTAAACTCACACGCAATTTTGTGCGCATTATGTTTAATAAATCCGGTTTGCCTGAGCCGGATATTCGCGCCGTTAAGCCCGGTGAAAATATTAAAATCGGCGAAGATTTGGTGATGGAAGGTTTTATGGAGGCGCATAGCGCGGTTGATGCCATGGGCTTTCACTTCTTGTCATTCAAAGGTGATAAAGCTGATGCGGGTATTGTTACCCATGGCGATTTTTTTGACGGGCAGGAGACTCCTTTTGCCGAAATTGATATGTGGAAGAGTTTGGAAGATATTGCTTCACGCAAACCCATAACTCATATCTTGCTTGATTCCACTATGGCTCCTTATGCCAGCAAAGAACAAGAAAAAGCTCAAGAAAAACCGCGTTTATCTTATGATGAATATGTTAACAATGTGGTCGGAGTTATTAAGGAAAACCCCGGAAAAGTGGTTGTTGCGCCGGTTATCGGGCGTAGTTTTAATAATGCGGGCATACATTTTAAGGCCGCAGAAGCTTTGAACACAAAAGTTTGTTTAGATGGCGATTGGCTGGTTGAAATGAATCGGGCTATGTTGCTTTCGGGGCACAAAGAGTTTGAAAACCTGATTTATAAAGGCGGAATGGATGAATATTTGAAAGATGACAAAGTTCCCGTAAAATATGTGGTGGATACGGGTGCTTTTGCTCAAGGTCTGCAAGAATATGAAAAGTTGAAAGACAGCGGCGCATTAGTTCCGATGGCTTCTGCAACCAAAATGGCTTTGGGTTTGCATCCGCATCTTAAGGTTAATAGCAATGTTTTGCTCGTGATGAGCCAGCGCATTATTGATGAGATTAACGGTAAAACAGGACCAAAAATGTTGCAGCTCTTTGCTGAACAGGGAGCAACCGTGGTAATGAACCCGAGCGCTCAAAAAGTGGCAAATTTCAGAGTGGTGCCGATGCAGGCTTCGGGGCATATTACAAATTCTGAAATGCGAGAATATTACCATAAAATAAGCAAAATTTTCCCTTCTGCAGAATTTATATCTATTCACGGAAGCGAGGAACAGCTTAATAACACGAAGCGGGTTATCGGAGATGAAGGTGGTGTTTGCCACGTCTTTATCAATAGTGATGTTATTGAGGTCGGTAAAGGTGTTACCGCCGCTCGTGATGATTTGCGTCAACCTCAAGAATGGATTGGGGCCGAGCGTGTTTATTTTAACCCGCTTAATCCGGACAAAACTATTCCGCTCAACGGAAGATTAGAATATTATAAGATTGATGAAAATTTTGTTCGCTTATCCGAGAAGCCTGTTTTCGTGGATATGGTTTTCGGTAATGTTTCTAGCAAGCCGGGAGATAAAGATTATTACGCTAATCATCCTGAACTTTCCGGTAAGAAAGAAAAAGCCGAAAATATCATGATTAATCCTTATACCGGCAAATCCGTTAAGACCAAAGGCGGAAAATTGCGTAAAGAAAATCCGCTCAAAAATAAGAACAAAAATAAGTCATTCGGAAATTTCGGCGGTGGTCGCGGAGATTAGAAGGTGAAAAATTAAGTTTTCATAAAGCATATTTTTGTAGCATAAAATATGCTTTATTTTTTTTGAGGAGGTGAAAGTTTGGATTTTAGCGACAGATTGATTCGAGGCGAAATTGTCAGCTCTTATCAGAATCTTATCATTGATGTTAAGTTTAGGGAAGGGGATGTGGTACCTGTCTTTTGTCCGGAGCTGGATTATATGCGCAAACTTTATGCTCCCGGAACGGAAGTTTGGGTTACCAAAAACCGCGACCAACGCCGCAGACTTCGCTATGAGTGCCAAATTGTCAATAACGGCGGCGGATTGATTATGGTAAACCCTAACCATGTTGATGCTTTATTTGAAGAGGCTTTTGAAAAAGGGCTTTTTACCGAATTTGATAAATATGATTATTGGGACAGAACCGATGAGCGCTTCGCCACAAGAAACATTAACTATGAACTGAGTAATGATAAGGGTGAAAAGTGTTATGTTTATGTGGTGAATATTTATAACAAAATCGGGCCGAATGTTGTTTTTCCGACAGTCTTGAATTTTTATGAAATGGAACTCTTTAATGATATGCGCAAGCTTAGAGATAAAGGTTTTGAGACTGTCGTGGTGCTTCTAACGACAAGAATGGACTGTCTGAATGCCAAATTTACATGGGATGTTAACCCCATTGCCGCGGCAAAAATTTATGATGAGGCAAAAAACGGATTAAAATTTTGTTGTTATGGTTGCAAGATTGATAATAAAAGTATATCAATAACTCAACAGATGAAGATTTTATACTAATAGGAGCTGGTTAAATTGGCTGAAAAAAGAAAAAACGGTATCAGAATTTATGATCCGGCAGAGTTTGAGGGAATGCGCAAAGCCGGACGTATTGCGGCAGAATGTTTGGATTATATCACGCCTTATGTGAAAGTCGGTGTCTCTACCGGAGAGTTGGATGATTTGTGCCGGGAGTTTATGAAGGCTAAAGGCGCAATTCCTGCTTGCTTGGGATATCATGGTTATCCCAAATCGGTTTGTATCTCAATCAACCATGTTATTTGCCACGGAATCCCTTCTTATGAACGCAAGCTTGCCGATGGAGATATCTTAAATATTGATGTTACTACCATTGTTGATGGTTGGTATGGCGACACAAGTCGGATGTATTATGCCGGAAAACCTAAGCTCAAAGCGACACGCCTATGCGAGGTTACTTATGAATGTATGATGCGTGGTATTGATGTGGTTAAACCCGGAGCGCATTTTGGCGATATCGGCGCGGTTATTGAAGAATATGCTCACAAGTACGGCTATTCAGTTGTGGATATGTTCTGCGGGCATGGTGTCGGCAAAGTTTTTCATGATGCGCCGAATGTTATGCATTGCGGTCGCAAGGGAACGGGACCGGTTATGGAAGAGGGGATGATTTTTACCATTGAGCCGATGATTAATACTGGCAAAAAAGATGGTATCATTCTCCAAGACGGTTGGACTTCCGTTACACGCGACAAATCTCTTTCTGCTCAATTTGAGCATTCATTGGCGGTTACTAAAGATGGTTATGAAGTCTTTACTTATTCGCCCAAGGGGTTGGATAAACCGCCTTACAAATTGGACTAATTATTTTTTTGGACGACTATGGCTGAAAAGAAAACAACAGATGATGCGCCGGATTATCTCGGACATCGTGAACGCTTGAGAAAGAGATTTCTGCTCGGCGGCGGCAAAGATATGCCGGATTATGAGTTGCTTGAACTCCTTTTGATGATTGCTCTCCCCAGACGTGATGTTAAGCCTTTGGCCAAAGAAATGATTAAAAAGTTTGGGAGCTTTGCTGAGGTTATCAATGCGCCTTTGGAGGAGTTGATGAGCTTTAGCGGGGTTAAGGAAAATACGGCAACGGTTTTGAAAATTGTACGCGAGTGTTCTATCAGGACATCGTGGCAGAATCTAAAAAGTGCAGATGCTCCGATTATCAATAATTTTGATGCAATGGTGGATTATTGTCGTTCGGCGATGGCTTATCAAACCGTGGAAGAGTTTAGAATTATTTTCTTAAATTCAAAACTTCATGTCATTGCCGAAGAAGTTCAACAGCGCGGAACGGTTGACCAAGTTGCGATTCATCCCAGAGAAGTGATTAAATCCGCAATGATGCATGGTGCGAGTGCGATGATTTTGGTGCATAATCATCCTTCAGGCATTGTTACGCCTTCAAAAGCGGATATTGAGATTACCAAAAGAATCCGCGAGGCAGGAGAGGCGGTTTCTATTCGGTTGTTTGATCATTTAATTATCAGTAAATCAAGTGTTTATAGTTTTCATAACGAAGGATTTGTATAAAAGACTTGCAAAATAAATTTTTTTGATTATTGTAAGGAAGGTTTTGAAAAACGGGACATAGCTCAGCCTGGTAGAGCGCTTGCTTTGGGAGCAAGATGCCGACGGTTCGAATCCGCCTGTCCCG
>CALXYB010000019.1 GCA_944392835.1 uncultured Alphaproteobacteria bacterium
TTATCTTAATTTGCTGAAACCTTGGGCGATTTGGGCGGAAAGCTCAGCTAAAAGCTTGCTTTGCGCATTTACATATTCATCATAACTATCGCCCATCGGTGTGGATATTGAAACTCTTTTTTGCACCAGAGTTTCGCCCAAAGGATTGGTTATAGACCACCAAGCTTCCAAGCTAGCTGTCTTATCCCATGCGCCTTCAAACTTACCGATTTCTACCTGCACCAGATACTTAAAATCTTCTCTGGCAGATACACGCGGTTTGACCACCGCATTGGGTAAATTGTAGCTCAAATCATTCGCTATGACCCTTTGCATCATACTTGCGAGAGATTCACTCCAGCGGTTGAGCTCAGATATATCCAACTCAACGCCACCGGATTTTAGGGTTACGATTTGCGGCTTGTCCAGATAGTCCGGAATGTTTACTTCTCTTACACCGATTGTTGCTTTGATATTTTTATTAACATAGCCGGTCGTGTTTTCCGCCTGAAGATAATAAAACTTTGAGTTCTGTGTTGTGCCGATACAGGCGCTCAAAAACAAGAACGGGACGAATAACCAAATTTTTCTCATTTCTTTCCTTTCAACAATGCTTCAGGGTGGCGTTCCAAATAGTCGGCAAAGTTACGCAAGGCTTTTGCCGCTTGGCTAACATTTATGGCCGCCTCGTTAAAGTTATCTATTGTTTCTGCTGTGGCAGATGCGTTGCCGCTTATAACCTTGTTCATAGAGTGAACAACTTTTCTGATATTGGGCATTTCCTCATTCAAGGAACTGAAGAACTTGTTAAACTGCTCAACCGAAGCCTTGAGCGGCACGCTCTGAATGCCTCTGGATATTTCGCCCAACGGGGACAAAACTGTTGGGATTTCCAAATAGTCTTTTTCCTGTTCCGGCTGACGCATCACGACCGGCGTATCCGGCAACATTTCCAACTCTATCATCAATTGTCCGGTTAAGTAACTTTGTGTTGTCAGCCTTGCTCTTAGGCCCTTCTCTATCAGCGCATTCAAAATACTTTCTTTGGCATTATATGTTGCCGCGTGATTAATACTTTGCTTAGTATCCATCTTGACATATACGGGAATGCTGAAACTCAAGTCATCAGGGTTGGCAATAAGCTCCGTTCTTGCAACTTTGCCGATTTGCACACCTTTAAAAACTACCGGCGCACCTACATTTAGACCGTTTATTGACTCCTCAAAATACATAACCAGCGTTTTGCTGTCGCCATCATAAAATTTTGACTTCAAAAATGTTCCGAAGATGATTGCCAGCACAGTTATGCCAATAATCATAAACAGGCCGATTAGCTTTTTGTTGGGTTCGTTACGCATTTTTCTTCTCTGCTCCCCGTGTTAAAAATTTGTATATTTCCTCATCGGGCGGATTTTTCAATAGCTCTTTCGGGTTGCCCCTGCCCAATATGTTTTTTGTGTTGGCATCTAAGAAAATTGAGTTATTGCCGATGGCAAAAATTGATGCCAACTCATGAGTTACGACCACAATCGTGGTACCCAAACTCTGGTTGATGTCCAAAATCAAATCATCAAGCATTTTGGAGCTGATGGGGTCCAAACCGGCCGAAGGCTCGTCAAAATAAACAATCTCAGGGTCTAGCGCCAAAGCTCTTGCCAAGCCTGCCCTCTTTTTCATTCCGCCGCTGATTTCTGATGGATAAAAATCCTCAAAGCCGGTTAACCCAACCAAGGCTAATTTGAGCGAAACCAATTCCGATATGAGCTTGTCCGAATAATCTGTATATTGCTTGAGCGGCATGGCAATATTTTCTGCCAAAGTCATAGAGCTGAACAAAGCTCCGCCTTGGTACAAGATGCCGCATTTTTGCATTAAAAGATTGCGCTCTTGCTCGGAAGCAGAGGTAAAATCAACCCCGTCTATGACAACTTTGCCGCTTGCTGCCGGAACAAGTCCTGTCAAAACTCTTAACAAAGAGCTCTTGCCGCAGCCGCTGGCTCCCATAATGATGAAAACATCGCCTTTGTTTATGTCAAAATCTATCTTGTTAAACAAAACAAAGTCGCCGTAAGCAACGGTTAAACCTCTGACAGATATTTGTGTTTGCATCTTCATCATATACCCAAAACCTCAAATATCAGCGTTATGATGCCGGTCATAACAATCATCCAGACAATAGCGGTTACAACTGCCTGCGTGGTTGCTTTACCGACACTGTCAGCATTGCGCCCGCAGTTAACGCCGAAATAACAGCCGCAAAGAGATATAACCACACCAAAGACCAAGCCATGAAACAAACCGACCAAAAAGTTAGTCATATCCAGAGCTTCCTTTGTGTAGCGATAATATTCCTGATAGGGAATATCCAACATCAGCACGCCGACAAAACCGCCGCCCAAGATGCCCATAAAATCAGCCAAGATAACCAAAAAAGGAATCGCTAAAGTCAGAGCCATAATCCGCGGCAAGACTAAAAAATCTGTTACGGGAATGCCCATCGTCTTAAGAGCATCAACCTCTTCGTTTACTTGCATTGTACCAATTGTGGCGGCGTAAGATGCCCCCGTACGACCTGCCATAATGATGCCAACCATAATCGCGCCCATAATACGGGTCATGCCGATGGCAACCAAGCTCGCAACATAAACCTGTGCGCCAAAGGTTTTGAGCTGAACCGCGCCGACAAATGCTAAAATCAGCCCCACCATAAAGCTGACCAGCGAGACAATGCCGACTGCTTTATAAGAGCAGTCCTGCAAAGCAAACAAAAAGTCTACCCTACGCATAATGGCTTTGGCAGCGAACCAACGGCCGATAGAACTCAGACTATCTGAGATAAAATCTAAACCTTTATTTATACTCCGCCATAAAGATATACCGAAATTGCCCACTGTTTCCAGAAACGGAAGCGACTCTCCCTGAGACTTTGACGGCTTGCGGTCTACCATAAAAGCAAGCTCAATTAAACGGGATAAATTGGTAGGTATATTTTGATAAGTTACGGAAATTTTTTTGCGGCGGCATTCCTTCTCTAATTCATAAAGCACGACAACTAATGTAGAATCCCATTTTTCCAATCCTTCAGCGTTGATATTTACGGTTTGGAGTTTGTGCTTTTGCAAGGTTTCAAGCAACCTTAACTTTAAGCTTTCATCATCAAAGCTTTCTATACTGCCTCTTATTGTCAGGCTTAGCTGCTGTTGTTGCTTTGTAAACTCTATTGTCATTTGTTTTTACCTAAATATTGTGCTTTTTAAATTATTATCTAATTGGCATTTGTCAAGTTTATTTAGCTTGACTTTTAAGGTAATCTGCTCTGATATATTTTCGGACACTTAAAAGGGGCACTAAAAAAATTATGATGAAAAAATTACCTATAACCTTGGTTTCTGCCGTTGTTCTTTGCGGGATAGCCACTGCCGGATATAAGTTTTGGCAACAAAAAATGGTTGATGAAACCGTTTCTGAGTTGCAGGCTCCGGTTAATGAGGCTTTTAACCAAGATACTTTAATCGCAAAAGCTTATAAATTGGCCAGAAAAGACTTTGAACAACCGACGAATATCTTGCCGCCAGAACTTAAAGATTTGGATTATGATAAACACCGCGATATTCGGTTTGTGCGCGAAAACGGCCCGTGGTATGGAAAAAGGCTTCCCTTTGAGTTGCAATTTTTTCATCTTGGTTCTCTTTTCCAAGTTTCGGTTCCAATCAATGAGGTTATTAACGGTAAAGCGGCTAGAATCAAATATTCTTCCGACTTCTTTGATTATGGGCGAAACAAACTTTCCAAAAAAGATTTTGACAAGCTCGGCTATGCCGGCTTCAGGCTGCATTATCCCTTAAACAGCCCAGCTTATTATGACGAGCTGATTTCTTTCCTTGGCGCAAGCTATTTCCGCGCTCTGGCAAAAGGGCAAAAATATGGGCTTTCGGCTCGCGGTTTAGCTATTGATACGGCGATGGATACGGGCGAAGAATTTCCGATTTTTAAAGAATTTTGGATTGAAAAACCTAAAAGAGGGCAAAGAAGTATCAAGGTTTATGCCTTACTTGACAGCCCAAGCATTGCCGGCGCTTATACATTCAATATTATCCCCGGAAAAACAACCATTATGGATGTTGATGCCGTTCTTTTTCCACGCAAGAGTATTAAGAAAATCGGAATCGCTCCGCTGACCTCTATGTTTTTGTTTGGCGAAAACACCAAAAACCGTTTTGACGACCATCGCCCCGAAGTGCATGACAGTGATGGCCTGTTGATTGCGAATGGTAACAATGAAGTTCTGTGGCGACCGCTAGATAATTCTAAATACCTTAGAATCAGCTCCTTTGTTGACAATAACCCCAGGGGTTTCGGTCTTATGCAACGAGACCACGATGCTGAGCATTATCTTGACTTTGAAGCCAACTACGAACAACGCCCGAGTGTTTGGGTTGAGCCTTTGGAAGATTGGGGCAAAGGTATGGTGCAGTTGGTAGAAATTCCGAGCATTCAGGAAATTCATGATAATATTGTAGCCTATTGGGTGCCGGAAAAACCGGTTGAAGTGATGAAGCAATATCGCTTCAAGTATCGTTTGCATTGGTGCAATGAAGCTCCTTTGGAGGAAAAGCTGGCTAAAGTTGTGGCAACACGTACGGGTATCGGCGGGGTTTCCGGAATGTTGGAAACAAATAAGCGTAAATTTGTGATTGACTTCAAAGGTCCTAAGATGAAAAAAGACATTGAAGCTGGCAAAATTACGGCTGAAGTTACGGCTTCCGAAGGGCGAATTGTCGGAAAACACCTAATGTATAATCCCTTAATCAAGGGGGCTACGGTTTATATGGATTTTGAGCCAAACAACAAAACATCCGAGCTTAGAATCGTCTTGAAAAAAGACGGCAAAAATATTTCAGAAGTCTGGAGTTATCAATGGTTACCATAAAGATTCAGAGCCAAGGCGATATTATCAATGCTTATCTCAAAACTTTGGGCTTTGAGCCTGAGGCGGCGTTGCAATGTGCTTCCGTTTTGGAAAAAAATTTTGATGAAAGCATCAAAAACGGTGAAGAAATTATCACAGAGTTGGATAAACGTTTGTTAAGTATCGCACGTAAAATTTGGCCGCTTTCTGAATATGAGTCCGAACAAATTGTGGCTTTGTTCAAGCTCCTTTATCTGATGAATGACGGTGCGGCGAAATGGGGAGATATTATCTTTTATGACAAAACTATCCCTGAAGATTTGTATAAAATTATGGCTTCGCATAATATGTCTCAGGCTCCGAATTATGCTCTGAGCCAAATGCAGCCGCAAAAGATTGAACCGGCTATTCCTCAACATTGGTTTAGACGTTTGTTGCATTTTTCTTCTAAGAAGGCTTCCTAAAAATGAGTACAGAACCTATTGTCTTAAATCCCAAACGCATTAGAAATCGCCGGATAAAAGTCTTCGGGTTGATGATTTTTTCAACCCTGATTGCCACGCTTAAGTGGATGTATGTTATCCCAACCGATTCAAACTGGCTGACAAAATTTTTGATGATTGCCTTATTCGTCTTAACTTTTGCTTGGATTGCCTTGTTCTTCTGGTCCAGTATCTTCGGCTTTGTTGAGCTCTTGTTCAAGCGTGGTGTTCCGGGGATTAAGTGGCCGGATGAAAAGACAAAACTTAAGACCAAAACCGCCGTTTTAATGCCGGTTTACAATGAGTGTTCAAAAGACGTTTTTGCCAACTTGCTTGCTATGGCTGATGACCTTGCTTCTACGGGGCAAGGCAAAGCTTTTGACATCTTTGTTTTAAGCGATACCACGAACCCTAAGCTTTGGGTAGAAGAAGAGCGTTGCTGGATGGAAGCCAAAAAACTTATGCCTGAAAGCATTAATCTCTATTATCGCCGCCGAGCCAAAAATGTTGCGCGCAAAAGCGGAAATATTGAAGATTTTTGCATTAAATGGGGCGCTTATTATGACTTTATGATTGTTTTGGATGCTGACAGCCTGATGAATGGGAAAACCATGCTGCGTATGGCGCAACTGATGGAAGCAAACGCGGAAACAGGTATTATTCAGGCGCCGCCGATGACGGTTGGCGGACATACGTTGTTTGCGCGTATGCAACAGTTTGCCGGAAAAGTTTACGGACCGATTGTTTCTGCCGGACTGGCTTATTGGCAGGTCGGCGACAGTAACTATTGGGGGCATAATGCCATTATTCGGGTTAAGGCTTTTATGGAATGTTGCAGTCTGCCTGTGTTGGAAGGTAAAGCACCCTTTGGCGGACATATCTTGAGCCACGATTTTGTTGAGGCGGCGCTTATCCGCCGCGGCGGTTGGTCGGCTTGGCTTTTGCCGGAGCTTAAAGGCAGCTATGAAGGACCACCGCCGACTATGATTGACTTTGCCGGAAGAGACAGACGCTGGTGTCAGGGAAATATGCAGCATATTAAAATTTTGCTTTCTAAGCATTTGCATCCCATCAGCCGCATCCATTTCACCATCGGCATAATGTCTTATCTCTCCTCGCCGATTTGGTTGTGCTTTCTCTTGGTTGGTTTGGCTATTGCTTTGGGGCGCGTTATCTTTCCGCCGGTTTATTTTCCGGAAGTGCATACACTCTTCCCGACCTGGCCGATTTTTGATAAAATCGGGACAATCGCTTTGTTTGTCTTGTCTATGTTTATGCTTATCTTCCCCAAAATTTTGGGCTTGATAATTTATTACATCAATGAGAAAAATACTAAAGGCGCATTCAAAAGTATGTTGGCAGAAATTGTTATGAGCGCGCTTTCCGCTCCGATTATGATGATGTTTCAGAGCAAGTTTGTCCTAGAGATTTTTACAGGACATTCCGTCGGTTGGAACACTCAAAACCGCGGCGATAGAGGAACTTCCTTCAAAGAAGCCCTGCAACGCCACATCTGGCACACAATCTTGGGCATTGTTACCACAATCGTGGTTGCCTTATACGCCAAGCAGCTTTTTTGGTGGATGTTGCCGATTACCATAGGTTTGATGTTCTCTATTCCTATCTCTATGTTCACCTCAAAAGTCAGCACCGGACTTTGGGCGCAAAAGCACAAGTTCTTTGTTATTCCTGAAGAGATTGATGTGCCGATGATTATACAAAAAGCTCTCTCTTATGGCGAAAAGCTTGAGCAGACTTCGGTTGCAGACCAAGGTGTTGCCTTGTTGCTCAAAGACAACCAAATGCTTAATCTGCACATCTTTATGCTGCCGGTTAATGGTCCGGCACCGGAATTTTCACGCGAGATAATGGATAAAGCCAGAATGAAGTTGGAAAACTGGCTCAACTATCATGTAGAGCTAGATTTGAGCAAAGATGAGGAATTGTCCTTGCTTTATATGCCTGAGATGCTGAAAAAATCTGCCGTCGCTTTTATGCTGCGTTAAAGATTTTGCGCTTTAAGAGTTCGGCAACAATGGGTTTGTCTGCCGGTGCAAAGTCATAATTTGCCAGCTCCTGCGGCGAAACCCATTTGTATTGTTCATGCGCATCCAGTTTTTTTATCTCGGCCTGAGGCGCGGATACAAAATATGCGTGCAGCACGATTGAGCCGGTTTCATAATCATAGGGCGAAGTCATAATAAAATCACCGATTTTTGTTTCCAGACCAAACTCCTCTTTGAGCTCACGATACAAGCACTCCGGCATTGTTTCTCCTTCTTCCTGTTTGCCGCCGGGGAACTCCCATAACAGTTCCTGCGGTTTGCCGCGTTTGCGTTGTCCGATTAAGATTTTGCCTTCATGCAGTATGATACCCGTGCTGACTTGTTTTGCCATTTGCTTATCCTTTATTTAATCAAGTTGATAATATTTATATTCCAATCTCCCTAAAAATAAAGATTTTTTTAGCAATCTTTCTTTATAATAATTTTCTATTAACAAGGCAGGATGCTATGGAAATTTTGAAATCTTTTTGGGCAACACTTAAAGCCGCCGTCTCTCCCCTATCTGCTTTTTTAACCGGAACAGCTCTGGTCTGTTGCGGCTATGCTTCGCTTAACTCCACATTCGGGTTACGCCTCAACCTCAGCAATACGCCGATGTTTTTGTCAGGCTTCATTCTCTCCTGCTATTATCTGGGAAGTATTACCGCTTCCGTAAGCGCTTACAAGTTCATCAACAAAGTTGGCAATATCCGAGCTTTTTCCGCTTTCACATCTTTGCTTTCAGCTTTTGTTTTGTTCCATATTTTCAGCGAAAATCCAATTCTGTTGGTTTTGCTCCGCTTTGGCGAAGGCTACTGCATCGGCACAATCAACTTATGTATGGAAAGTTGGCTTAACACACGCGCAACCAACAAAAACCGCGGGCTTGTTATGTCCTTATATATGGTTACAACCTATCTCGGCTCGGGTATCGGACAACTCTCTTTAAACATTCCCGATGAAAACGGCGTGTTGGTTTATGTCTTGATTTCGGTCATCTTCTCGGTTGCACTTATTCCCATCTCTCTGACCGCCCTGCCCGCGCCTAATATTCAGATATTCAAGTCATCTTCCATAAAAGAAGCTTTTAATCTTTCTCCGGTCGGTTTTGTTTGTTGTATTGTCAGCGGCGTGTTGGTTGGTAGTTTTTATTTGCTCGGCACAATTTATGCCTCCAGTATTGGAATGAGCATTAAAGATGTTTCTTTGTTTATGTCTTTTGGTGTTTTCGGCGGTTTGCTTGCGCAAATTCCGCTCGGCCGCCTCTCTGATCTAACCGATAGGCGGCATGTTTTGTTTTATATTTGTTGTGCCTTGGGTTTTATCGCTCCTGCCGCTGATTTTCTGATTATTAAGGGCGGGTGGTATCTGATTATTCTTACAATGCTACTCGGCGCTTGTACCTTTACGCTTTATCCGATTTCGGTTTCGCATGTTAATGATTTGGTCTCAAACGAACAACGCGTACACATAAGCGGTATGCTTATTTTGGCGCAAAGTATAGGCCTGATTTCCGGCCCGATTATTGTTTCTGCCGGAATGAGCTTGTTCGGACCGGATTTCTTTATGGTGGCTTATTTTCTTTTTCCGACTTTCTTTATTATCTTTACCTTAAACAGAATCTGGAAAAAGCCGGATATAAACTATGTCAATGTTAC
>CALXYB010000020.1 GCA_944392835.1 uncultured Alphaproteobacteria bacterium
GTAACTGGCGCGCCCTAGACGATTACTCTGCGCTATAGCTTGAGTTGCACAGGCGCAATTTTTGCCTTCGGCAAAACCGGCGATACCCGCGTCTCGCCTATTGCTGGTAGTCAAACGTCTGTCTCAGACGTTCAAATCGTAAGTTCGCGTTCCAACCACAAAAAGAGCTCCGTAAAAAACGGAGCTCTTTTTGTAACTGGCGCGCCCTAGACGATTCGAACGTCTGACCCACAGCTTAGAAGGCTGTTGCTCTATCCAGCTGAGCTAAGGGCGCATGGATAACTTAAAATCTGAGACGGAATATAAACTTATCCGCCCTTTAAGTCAAGCGTAAAAATTTGGATATTATTTTTAATTTTTTTGATATTTAAAAATCATATATAAAACAATACCACCAAAGATTATTCCGATAGAATTAAAGAGAACCATTTGTATTGAATGCAGGTAAATTCCGTAAACAAGCCAACATCCAAGACCTAGGTTATATATGATGTAACTTGCTTTTGATAAATTTTGAACTTGTTTGCTTCTTATAGTCTTTAGAGTTTGCGGCAGAAAACAACAGCAGTACAAATTCCTGCCAGATATCCTAAAATTTCAGCGCCGATATTCATAATTGATTCCTTTTTATCTCGGTTTGCAACCACAATAGTTTTGTGAATATAAATTAAGCTCTTTTATCAGTTTTTCTCGCAATTCTTGCATACCGTGTTTGCGGCCTTCAATATGCACATATTCAACATTTGTTTCTTTGGAAGCCTTATCTGCGGCCTCATTAACTTGTTCCAAATTTTTGTATCTGGAAACACCTAAAACCGAAGCAACAGCGTCAAAATCATTGGCTTTGGCATATTCCATTACTCTTTTGAGCCGCAAATGAAAACAGACAGAGCATCTTTGGCCTCTTTCAGGCTCATTTTCTAAGCCTTTTGTGGCCTCGCACCAAACTTTGTTATCATATTCCAGCTCAACAAAGGGAATATGATAAAGCTCACAAACGCGTTTGTTTTCTTCCAGACGCTTTGTATATTCAGCCAAAGGGCGGATGTTGGGGTTATAAAAAGCTACTGTCAGGTTGAGCCCTGTTTCTGCAGCTTTGGCTATGACAGCGCAAGAGCAGGGGGCGCAACATGACAGTAACAATATTTTTTTGTTTTGCGACATCTTATCTTTTGGCAACTTCTTGTTCGTTAAGATATTTTTCGGCCTCTAAAGCAGCAATACAGCCGCTTCCGGCTGCAATAATAGCCTGACGATGGTGCGGGTCTTTAATGTCTCCGGCGGCAAACACGCCTTTAACGCTGGTTTCGCAACTATCAGGTTTGGTGGCAATATATCCTTCTTCGTCTAATTCAAGATGACCTTTGACCAAGTCTGTGTTCGGGTGATGCCCGATGGCGATGAATACACCATCAACAGCTAAATCGGAAATGTTATCCGTCTTAACATTTTTGAGTTTTACACCGGTAACGCCGAGCGGGGTGTCCGTGCCGATAATTTCAGCAACGACACTGTTCCAAGCAACATTGATTTTTGGGTTTTGTTTAACGCGTTCTTGCATGGTTTTATCTGCTCTGAATTCATCACGACGATGAATAATCGTTACGCTTTTGGCAAAGTTGGTCAGATATAAAGCCTCTTCCAAAGCCGTATTGCCTCCGCCGACAACCGCAACATTACGGTTGCGATAAAAGAAACCGTCGCAGGTGGCACAAGCAGAAACACCGAAACCTCTGAACTTGGTTTCACTGGGAATGCCTAACCAACGAGCAGAAGCTCCCGTTGCAATAATTAAAGAATCGCTTACAAAAGAATTGGCATTTTCTGAAGAACAAACAAAAGGACGATGATCAAAGTCTATCTCTGTAATCGTATCATCAATAATCTGAACGCCTAAGTTTTGAGCTTGGTCACGCATACGCTGCATTAACTCGCCACCCTGAATTGGGGTTGGAAAACCCGGAAAGTTTTCAACTTCTGTGGTAATGGTTAATTGTCCGCCAACTTGCGTTCCTGAAACCAAAATCGGTTTTAAGCCGGCGCGGGCAGCATAAATTCCGGCAGTGTAACCGGCAGGACCTGAGCCGATGATGAGTATTTTTGATTTATATTCAGCCATTTTTTTATATTCTCCGTTATTTAATTTTCCTTACTATAAAACCGATATTTTTATTTTCAAGAACTTCTGAAACTTGCTTTGATAAGTTATTAATTTTAAAGAAAAAGCCGACAATTGTCGGCTTTTTCCCGTAAAACTGACTTATTTATAGACAACGTCCAAAATTTCAAAGGATTTTTTGCCACCGGGGGCAACATATTCGGCAACATCACCGACTTCTTTGCCAATCAGGGCTTTGGCCAAAGGTGAAGAGAGCGAGATTTTGTTCTTTTCAATATTGGCTTCATAATCGCCGACAATTTGGTAAGATTTTTCGGCATCCGTGTCTTCATCAACAACGACAACGGTTGCACCAAAACGAATGACGCTGCCTTTATTTTGTGAAGGGTCAATAACCTGAGCGCGGCTGATTACGGCTTCCAACTCCTGAATGCGGCCCTCAATGAAACTTTGTTTTTCTTTGGCGGCAGAATATTCGGCATTTTCGGACAAATCACCATGAGAACGAGCTTCCGCAATGGCTGCAATGATATTCGGGCGGTCAACGCCTTTGAGGTGTTTTAACTCAGCTTCCAGAGCCGTAAAACCATCTTTAGTCAAAGGAAATTTATCCATCTTTATTACTCCTTCATTATTCCAAAAAAAACAATGCAGCCCGACAAAACTTTGACGGAGCGGCATTTTAAAAAAGTTAGAAAAATCAAGCTGCGATAAACTTTAATTTATCACAGCCGTCTTTTGTACCAATTTCTTTGCAATATAACACAGAATTAAAATACTGCAAGCTTTTTTATTTTTGTTTGGATAAATGTAAAAATGCTGTACAAAAGTTTAGGAACTGATATAACTAAAGGGCTAAATGCTTTGATTTTAAAGGAGAAAAACAGTGAAAAAACTTTATCTTGCTTCTGCTTTGGCCGTAGTTATGGCTTTTTCTTCAAACGCAATGGCCGTTGACAGCACCGGTTGCGGTTTGGGGTCTATGGCTTGGAGAGGACAAAGCGGTGTTGTTCCTCAAATTTTGGCCGTTACAACAAACGGTACTTTCGGTAACCAAACTTTCGGTATTTCTTCCGGAACATCAGGTTGCGATCAAAATGGTCGTGTTACCGGCGGAACTCAGCGTATGGTTTTGAACTTCTTGGAAAATAATATGGAGCAATATGCTTTGGATGCTTCCAGAGGTGAGGGTGAAACTTTGGATACTTTAGCTGGTATTATGGAAGTTGATAAAAATGAACTGGCAACCAAGGTTCATGATAATTTTGCACTCATTTTCCCACATGATGATGTAGATGCTGTTGAAGTTACTTTGAACCTCTTTAAAGTAATGAACGCCTAGTTGATTTCTTATGAGCCGCTCAGTCGCAAGAATGGGCGGCTTTCTTGTATCTGTCTAAAAGTTATGAAAAAATTTTTTGCGGTTTTGATGCTTGTCGGGTTATGGTCTATGCCGGTTGAGGCCGGTGTGGAGGATAATCCGCAATGGTTGGCTCTCGGGCATTATCGGCCGCAGTTGTTTGGGCAAATTGAAAGCACGATTGATACGCCGAATTTTTTCTTGGCGGAAGACGGAAAAGTTAATCCTAAATCTGAACTTGAGGCGACAATAGCTTTATTTGAGGAAAATAAAGATACTGATAAAATTTGTATTTTTCCGGCTCGTTACAAATTCTTAAAAGCTCAGGGTTTGGTTGCGCAAGATTTTCCGAAATGTGAGGAATTTGAAGAATTTAAGAAAGATTTGCACCCCGCAGGGGTTACGCTTCTTTTTACGGATGCTTATATGAATAATCCGTCTTCTTTGTTCGGACACACCTTAATCAGGATTGACACCTCGCGCAAGGGAACGCAACTTTTGGCTCATGGCGTGAACTATGGTGCTTTTACGGCAGGGCAGGAAAACGCCGCACTTTTTGCGATTTTGGGTTTAACCGGCGGTTTTTATGGTGGTTTTACGGTCAAACCTTATTATGACATTATCAATACTTATAACAATATTGAGAATCGTGATATTTGGGAATATAGCCTTGATTTGAGCCCCGAAGAGTTGGATATGTTTGTGGCGCATTTGTGGGAGGTTGGGCAAACACAGACGCGGTATTTCTTTTTTACGGAAAATTGTTCTTATATGCTGATGGAGATTTTGGATGCCGTGCGTCCTTCTTTGAAGTTGGCTGATGATTTTCCGGTACAGGCAATTCCTTTGGATACAATCAAAGCGGTGAAAAGTCGCAAAGGCTTGGTTAAAAGTGTTAATTATCGTCCTTCCCGCCAATCTAAAATTCGTTATAGATTTAAGCAGATGAATGATAAGCAAAAAGATGCTTTCTATGCAGCAGTATTAGAGCAGAATTGGGCATTGGAGGGTTTGGAAGATGATGAAAAAGCCGATGTTTTGGAAACGGCTTATCAGTATGTGCAATATCAATATATTGCCAAAGATTTAGACTTAAAGGAGTATCGTAAACGCAGTTTTAAGAGCCTTAAGGCCAGAAGTAAAATTGATGATGTGCCGCATTTTGCCGAACATGATGAAGGCAAGCCACCGCATGAAGGACATGATTCCATGCGGATGGTCTTTGGGGTTGGTAATCGGAACGGCGAGGCTTTTCAGGAGATTCAATATCGTCCGGCATATCATTCTTTGACGGATGATAATTTTGGTTTTCTACGTGGTGCGGAGATTAACTTCTTAAACACAACCTTGCGACACTATGACAACCGAAACAAAACCGTATTGCAAAAGCTTGATTTGGTTGGGATAAAATCTCTTTCGCCGGCTGATTTGATGTTTATGCCAACCTCTTATACCATTATGGCGGATATTGAACGTGTTTATAATCCGGAAAACGAAAAAGAGGGGTATGCCTTCAATCTTAAAGTCGGCGGCGGATATACATATGCTTTGAGCGATAATGTATGGATTTATTCTATGAACAGTTTGTACGCAAGTTATGGTGGATTTTTGCCACATAACCAATGGGGCGGAATTGGAATTGCAGGGGGAATTTATGCCGATTTCGGAAAATGGCGGCTTTTAGCCGAGGCTGAAAAAGTTTTTGCAACTTCACATTTTGCGGAAAGTATGAAATATTCGGCCGAAGCGGCTTTGACCCTGACTAAAAACAGCGCATTGGCTCTGAACTACAAGTATCAGGTCAATTATGGGCATAATATTGATGAATTTATGACTTCTTTGCGCTTTTATTTTTAACGCGCAAAATGCTGTTGATTTTTTGGCTCTAAGCTATTATTCTCAGGACAATCGTAAATTTTTTTTGGAGAAAATAAATGTTGAGAGAAGACTTACAAAAAGCTTTGAAAGAATCTATGCTGAACAAAGATATGGATACGGTCAGCGCCGTTCGTTTGATTATTGCCGGTATGAAGGAAAAAGACGTTGACGCTCGCGGCAAAGGTTTGAAAGAAGCCAGTGAGGCAGATTTGTTGTCTATGATGCAAGGTATGATTAAGCAACGTAATGATTCAATCAAAATGTATGTTGAAGGTAACCGCGAAGACTTGGCTGCCAAAGAACGCAAGGAAATCAGCGTTATTGAGCGCTTTTTGCCCAAACAGATGAATGATGCCGAGATTGAGGCTGCGATTAAAGCAATTATTGCCGAAACAGGTGCTGCTTCCATGAAAGATATGGGCAAAGTTATGGGGGCTTTGAAGGCAAAATATGCTGGACAGCTTGATTTCGGTAAAGCCAGCGGAATGATTAAGAACTTTTTGAACTAAGGTTTTGTTGTCTTAAATGGCCTCGGCGGATTTGCAAAAATTTTTGGATGAGTTACGCGCCAGAATTTCCATCGTAGATGTGGTTGGCGCGAAGGTTAAACTTGTCCGAAAAGGCCGAGAATATCAAGCTTGTTGTCCGTTTCATAATGAAAAAACGCCGTCTTTTACGGTGAATGAAGCTAAAGGTTTTTATCATTGTTTTGGTTGCGGTGCGCATGGCGATATCATAAAATTTGAGATGGAGGCTAATAATCTGCCTTTTATGGATGCCGTGCGCAAGCTTGCGGACAAAGCTGGTTTGCAAGTGCCGCAGATGAGCCATGAAAACAAAGAAGAGATTGAAAAAAGAGCTTCGCAATATGATATTATGGAGATGGCGGCGAAGTTTTTTGAAAAATGTTTGCGTATGCCCGAAGGTGTGCGGGCTATGGATTATTTGGCCAACCGCGGTTTCGGAGATGAAATCATCACAAAGTTTCGGCTCGGTTATGCCCCAAACAACAACGGGTTGAAGGCTTTGCTCGCTTCCAAAGGGATCAGCGAAGCCGAAATGCACGAGCTAGGTTTGATTGCCATTCCTGAAGACAAGAGCCGCCGCTCGCATGATTTTTTCCGCGACCGTGTGATTATTCCGATTATGGACAAGCGGGGCAGGGTGATTGCTTTCGGCGGACGGATTATGGGAGATGGGCAACCCAAATATTTGAACTCACCTGAAACTCCGGTCTTTAATAAAAGGCGCGTGCTTTATAATCTGAATTATGCAAGAGATAAGGCCTTTGAGGCGCGAAACATTATTATTTGCGAAGGTTATATGGATGTTATTGCCATGGATAAGTTCGGCATAGGTTATGCCGTGGCTCCTTTGGGTACAGCCTTAACCGAAGACCAAATTCAGGAGGCGTGGCGCGTTTGTCCGATGCCGACTTTGTGTTTTGACGGAGATAACGCGGGTATTCGCGCTGCGGTGCGTTCGGTTGACAGAGCTTTGCCGATTTTGAAAGCCGGATATTCTACCAGATATGTGTTTTTGCCGGATAAAATGGATCCTGATGAGTTCTTAAAAGCCAAAGGCAGAGATGAGTTTTTGAAGATTATCGGCGATACGGTTCCTTTGGCGGAGCTTGTTTGGCGCAAAAATATTCAGAGCAAGGATTTATCTACGCCGGAGCAAAAAGCCCTAATTGAAAAGAATATTATGGAAGAAGTCGGCAAAATTGCCGATGAAAAAGTCCGCGGTTATTATATTCAGGATATGAAAAACCGAATCTATGAGGCTTTTGGTCGTAGTAATTGGAAAGGGCGTAAACAAGAAGACGGGCGTAAAAGTAAAACAGTTCAGCCTGCTGTGAAAAAAACAGTTGTGGCAAGACCCAAACCCAGTTTGGATGAGTTGGTCTTGAAGTTTGTGTTGGCGGCTTTTGTTTATTATCC
>CALXYB010000021.1 GCA_944392835.1 uncultured Alphaproteobacteria bacterium
CCTTGCCGCCAAAAAGCCAAACCTCTAAACCAAAGCCCGGTTGCATCTTGGCTGCGTCTGGCCGGTTTGGTGGACCACTCCAATGCAAGCTTATCCTGCCCGTCCAAAAAATAAAGAGTTGTCAGGGTTGCTGCCATCGCATCCCATTCTCTATCAGGAATTGCCATCCGAAAAGCCTTGTTTTGCAAAATCCTTTTGGCTCGGAGCGTTTTGCCCTGATTAATATAACGCAAAAACTTGTTCACATTTCGCCGCACAAGCTGGCGTTTTGCCGGAGACAAGTTTTCATAATCATTATTATACCAGCTATAAGGCGTTCGGTTAATTTTAGACAAGCTATCAGGCTTCATCAGCTCATCTTTATTACCTTTTCTGGAAGCTAATCTATAAATACGCGCAGCCTGCGGATGGTCGCTATAAATCTCCAACCATTCCTTAAGCTCTTCATAGTTTGATTTATATGTTTTGGATAAATATTTTTGCGCCTGCACATGCCCCATCAGAATGGGGTTTTCAACTTTGTCAGCTAAATCATCAGCCTCTTCAATATCTTCTTTTTCAATCGCACGAAAAATTTTCTTATAGAGTGTAACATCATCTTTATCTATATTCAGCTTTCCCCAAAGCTGATTATAGCAAGAACTATCAATAACGCTTGTCGGTTCGGCTAAAACTTGAGAAGCCCAACCGACCCCAACCATAAAAGCCAAACTTGCTAAAACGCCCTTGCGAAACACAGCCTCAAACCTCAAGATTTAAAGTTACATTTTATATCTTTTTGAAATCAAATAACAGATTACTATTGTTTTTTCAACCAACGTATCTTGTTGGCACAAGCACTTTGAGACAAACCTTTAGCCCGACAACGATTAACAATAACATTAGGAATTTTATCCATAGAATAACAACCATCACCAACCAAGGTATAATCAATATATGTTTCTGTGTTTGGCTCAACATCATTATAGCTCAAAGAAGTCTCCATACTTGGCCACTTTAAACGAAAACTCAGATTATTAATTTTGTTTTCCAACGTATGCAAAACAATAAACCGAACATCGCACATAACCAGACCACCCATAGTCTGACTAATTTTGAAATCCTTGTAATATAAAAAGATAAGACTTTCTTCTTCTGTTTGCTTATCACCGGGTTTAACCACACGACGAATTGGAGCTCCCGTACCACGCTTTCCTTTCAATGATTGCTTCAAAGCATCTGCGGCATTTTTCCGAGCTTGTTGCGCAGCCTGGTTAACATCTTTACGAGCCTGTGTCCCGACTTTATCAACACTCAAATCCTTCTTCGCTTCCTCTGTATCAGCTGTTTCAGCATTTTGCTTCACCGCTGGAGCTTTACGGGGATTTGCCCACGAATTATTAAATCTGGGTTGTGCTTCTTGTTTTGCACTTTCTGTCTGCGCAGGTACACTATCCGCAAACATCTGAGCCTCTGCAGAAAACATCCCGCACATCAAAATACCGGATATAGTACAAACTCTAAGCCACAGCCCTTTCGTCATTGTCTACTCCTCAAAATTTTACTTAATTTCAGCCAAGGTCTGAGACAATAAATCCATATTTCTAACCGTCTGTTGATATTGTTCTTCCATTTCTTTTTCCATACTCGCACGAGCCTTTACATCAGCATTTCTTTGCGTCGTATAAGAAATCTTCTGAAAATCTGTATAATATTCCGGACTATCTTGAGAAACGAAACGGAACAAACCATTGCAAGACTCATTTCCTGCAACACTTGAGCCACCAGTCTGTTTAACGGCACAAGATTTAACATTAATGGTTAAATTCTCCAACAAAGCATAGCATCTGTCTGTTTTTATATTTTGCTTAGTCGTAATCTGCTTATAAGATTTAATGGCAGGCATATCAACAGATGCAGTCAACTGAGAAGGATTTTTCTCTTGTGTATAAGAATAATTAGCATCCGAAGTCTCACCATCCGCATATTTTTCGGCGCTTTCCTTTTTCTCATCAAGTATAACAGAGGTTAAAGAATTATCTACCCAGTTTAAATCTATCTGAGCTCCATTAATATCTTTCTTAGAACGATTATAAAACGTAATATAGAAATCGCATGATGTAACCATATCACTGCCACGAGCTTTCACGGGAGCAACATCATGAACCTTAAACAAAATAGCCTCATCTTCTTCCTCCGTGGCCGGGACAATTTTTCCATCCACGGACTGAGCATTAGCCGCACCGGCTGCCAACATCAAGCTTGCGATTCCTAAACAAAATTTGTTCTGAATTTTCATTGTAGTTTCCTTACATGTTTACGCATATAATCAGCATTTTTCAAAAATAATAATCTATTTATTTTAATTTACCAACAAATTATGAATAAAAGGATAAAATCATTGCATAAGTTTCTGTTTCATACGCAACAAATCTACCCAAGCTTTAGCTTTTTGAGCTGTATTTCTCAACAAATATGCCGGATGAAAACTAGCCAAAACCGGAATAATTTTACCTTTCGGAGTTTTATATTCCAACCACTTTCCACGCAAGCGAGAAATAGGCTCTTCATTATCCAAAAGCGCGTTAGCCGCACTTCCACCCAAGACGACAATAACATCAGGCTCAATCAGCTCAATCTGTCTTTTCAAAAACGGTAAACAAACCGCAATTTCACCATCTGTCGGCGTACGGTTCCCCGGCGGGCGCCAAGGCAAAACATTTGTAATATAGCAAGAGTTCCTATCCATTCCGACAGCTTGCAGCATTTTATCCAAGAGATGCCCGCTTCTGCCGACAAAAGGCAAACCGATTCTGTCCTCGTCCGCCCCCGGAGCTTCGCCGATAAGCATAACTTTTGAATTTGGATTTCCGCCGCCGAACACGGTTTTATTGGCGGTTAGTTTCAAAGCACAACCATCAAAGCTCTCAACCAAACTTCTAAGTTCATCCAAAGAGCTCACTTCTGAACAAATATCTCTGGCATTTTTGCAAGCAGAAATTGTGGCCTGAGCCAAATCCGTTGTTGCGGCTCTGGGCTTGGTGCTATCTTCGGCTCTGGTCGTTAACATAGGCTTAGGAGGCTCAACCACCTTTGGTTTAGGTGCTTCAAGTCCAAACGGAACTTCACCGAAAGTTTCATCAACTCCGGCGGTAACATACCATTCCAAAATCTGTCTTATACTCAAATTATCTTCCATAACTCTACAAATTAAAGCAAATCAAAATATTTTCAAGAACAAACCTCGGGTTATGATATAAATTATTTATTTACACACTATATGTATAATCTTGAAATTGTTATTGTATGATTTTAAAATCTATATAGAATAATCAGAGATTTTAGGCAGATTCCTAAAATAAACGGGAAATAATTGGTTATGGCAAAATTTGGCTACATATTCGCTTTCATTTTCGGCATTGTTCTGTTCAACTCTTGCACCAAGCAAGCAGAGCTTACCTCCTCTCCGCAAACCGAAAACTTTATTCTTAAAGACACAAAGCTCAAAAAATCTTATGGTGCATATCTGGCCGGACGCGTTGCCCACTTGCGCAAAAACTTTAATGTTGCCGCTGACTACTATATGGAAGCGCTGAGCGAAGATCCCGAGAACAAAGAGCTCTTAGGCCGAGTTTATGTCATTTTAGCCTCCAAAGGCCGCATTTCCGAGGCAGCCAAATATGCCGAAATTTCGCTCAAAAAAGGCGACAAAAACAACTTCACCTATATCATTATGGCTGTTGATGAAATGAAAAAAGGCAATTTTGCCGAAGTCAACGAAACCATCAACCAACTGGACGGTCCGGTTTATAAAGAATTTATCATTCCGCTGATGTCCGCTTGGGCTTATGCCGGTCTTAATCAGCCGGAAAAAGCGCTTAAAACTTTGTCTGTTTTAGACAAAGAGCCAAGTTTTCGCGCATTGTATCATTTCCATGCCGGCATGATTAATGATTATTTTGACCGCACGGATGAAGCACGCCGCAATTACGAAATTATTGTCAATGATGAGAACATGGAAATGTCTTTCCGTGCCTTACAAGTCATTACCAACTTTTACATTCGCAACGGCGAAAAAGACAAAGCCGTCAAGCTAACTACTCATTATACGGATGAAAAACTTTTGGCCGATATGCTCAACAAATTGGCCAAGAATGTACGCAAAGCCAAGCCCGAAAAGACAACAAAGATTGTCAATGACCCCAACATTGGTATGTCTGAGGCCCTGTTTAGCATTGCCGCGACTTTAAGACAAGGCAGTTCCGGCATAGACTTAGCCCATATTTTCATCAGCCTCTCCATCTACGCCAACCCCAAATACGACCTAGCCAAACTCTTGCTGGCCGACATTTTGGAAAGCCGCGAAATGTATGCCGAAGCCAACAGCATTTATGACGAGATTAATGAAACCTCGGAAGCTTATTATTCCGCTCAGGTCAAAAAAGCCGGAAATCTGGTCATTTTGCAAGATTATGCCTCCGCAGAATTATTACTCAAATCTCTGGCATTAGAAACAGCCAATAACTACCAATTATTATTGGATTTAGGCGATGTTTTGCGTATCCGCAACAAACATGATGAAGCCATCACCTATTATCAGGAGGCCTTGGACAATCTCCCTCAAATAGAGAGTCAACATTGGGTTCTGTTCTATGCCTTGGGCATTTCCTACGATAGCTTAGATAACTGGGATGAAGCAGAAAAGAACTTTCGCAAAGCCTTAGAGCTAAGCCAAAATCACTATCTCGTCCTAAACTTTTTGGGCTATAGCTTGCTTAAGCACGGCAAAAACACGGATGAAGCTTTTGGTATGATTGTAGATGCCTACAACCAACTTCCCAATGACGGACATATAACCGACAGCTTGGGTTGGGCTTTTTACCGTCTGGGCAAATATGACCAAGCAATAGAATATTTGGAAAAGGCAGCAGAGCTTGTTCCGTCCAACGCGCTTATCTGCGACCATTTGGGCGATGCTTATTGGTTTGGCGGCAGAAAGAACGAAGCCATTTTCCAATGGAACCATGCCCTTATTTTGGAAGACGAAACCAACGAGATTGATAAAGAAGCAGTTCGTGAAAAATTAGCTTCAAAAAAGGTAGAAAACAAGGTTCTGCCTTATACAAAAGAAGTTGTTGAAAAAAAGATTAGCGAAATCACTAATGAATAAAAAAACTTTTTAACCAGACTTAAAAATAAAGCCCTCTTTGAAAGAGGGCTTTATCATATTCAGAAAAACTTATTGCCTGAGCTCGGCATTACATTTTTTCTTCATCTCCTGAATAACCTTGTTCATCAGATTTTCAATATCCTGATCTGTGAAGGTCTTGTCTTTCGGCTGGAAAGTCAAAGCCAAAGCAATAGACTTCTTTCCTTCCGGCAGATTTTCACCTTCATACACATCAAAGACACGAACATCGGAAATAAACTCCCTGTCTGCAGTCTTAGCAGCTGTTATCAGGTTAATGGCCGGCACCGTCTTATCAACCACAAAAGCCAAATCTTTATCTACGGGCTGGAATGAAGACAATTCAAGTTTTTTCTTGGCTTTGTCATTACTTGTTCTCGGCAACGGAATATTGCTCAAAACAACTTCAAAAGCCATAACCCGCTGTTTGATACCAAACTTCTTCAAAACAGCCGGATGAAGCTCTCCGAAATAAGCCAACACGTTCTTACCCAAACGCAAAGCCCCCGAACGTCCCGGATGATAATAAGCTGGCGCATCTAAGGTAATTTGTGCATTTTCAAACGGACCATTGGCCGCCGCAATTGCAGCCAAAGCATCAGCCTTAACATCAAACACATCATAAGCCCGAGCAGAACCATTCCAGTCTTTCTTAGCGGTCATGCCGCAACGAACCCCTGCTGCAACCTGATTTTGTTCTCCTGGTTTACGACCAAAGAACTCCGGTCCAACCTCAAACAAAGCCACGTTACCATATCCTCTGGCAACATTGTTCTTTACGGCTAACAACAAATTCGGCAAAACCGAAGGACGCATCTCATCCAAATCAGCCGCAATCGGGTTAAACAGTAAAACAGGCTCTTTACCTTTACGGAAATCTTTTGCCAGATTTGAATCGGTAAAGCTCCAAGTAACCGTTTCATACATACCGCGAGAAGCCAACTCATGCTTCAACGTAACGGCACGACGCTGAGCCGGAGACAATACCTGCTTGGGGAATTTTCCATGCGGCAAAGATTCTGGCTCAATCGCATCCAAACCAATCATCCGCACAACTTCCTCAACCAAGTCATGCTCCCCTTCAATATCCCCGCGCCATGTCGGAGAGATTGCCTTAATTTTGTCGTTTTCTTCGCTGGTTACAAAGCCCAAATG
>CALXYB010000022.1 GCA_944392835.1 uncultured Alphaproteobacteria bacterium
GCATTTGTCGTAGTCCGGTCTGATTATAACGCGCATAGTTTTTCTCCTTCTTTGAAAAATTCGCCTTTGACGATGGTGTATTGTGGGTTGAGGTCTTGGTCTAAAACAACCAGATCGGCATCATAGCCGGGGGCGATGAGCCCTAAATGTTCTTGTCTCATTATATTGGCCGGATTGGTGGAGGCCATTTGGATGGCTTGGTCTAAGTTAATGCCAAAAGAAACCAGGTTTTTGACACCATCACTCATCGTGAGTGCCGAGCCGGCAATAACATTGTCTGATTTGCGATAAAAACAGCCGTCTAAATATACTTCTTCGCCGTTTGCCATTAAGGGCAATTCTTTTTGTTTGGTCGGTTTGAGCGAATCCGTTACTAGTACCAATTTATCTATCGGCTTACATCTGAGTAAAAATTTAATCAGGTTCGGGTTGATATGAATGCCATCTGCAATAATCTCACAGGAGATTTCTGGGTGTATAAAGACTGCACCTACTGCATTTGGGTCGCGGTGGTGCATGCGGCTCATGGCATTAAACAAGTGGGTTACGTGCAAAATACGTACCTGCATGCCTTCAACCATCTGGTTGTAGTTTGCATTGGTGTGTCCGGCCTGCAGGACAATACCTTTGCCGATGCAATATAGCGAAAGCTCTCTCATGCCTTTAAGTTCCGGTGCAACCGTCATATTAATAATTTTGCCTTTTGAGGCTTTCCATAATTCTTCCATCAGGTTCAAGTCAACTGGGCTTAAAGAATCCGGTGTTTGAACGCCTAGTCTTTCAGGTGAAATGAAAGGTCCTTCTAAATGGAGGCCGAGAATCTTCGCACCTTTTTCTTTGCCTATGGCAGCTGTGATTGCCTTTATATCTTTTAGCATCTTTTCTTTGGGGGAAGAATATAAGGTTGGGATGAATGAGGTTACACCGTATTTGGTCAGAGATTCAGACATCTTTAAGATAGAATCGGCGGATTGGTCATCCGTGCCGTGTCCTTCAATGCCGTGGATATGTGTGTCAATATATCCGGGGGCGATGTACGCACCTTTGAGGTCTATGAACTTTACGTCATCTTTGAATTGTTTGGTGGCGAATCTGGCCTCATTAAAAACATCTATGATTTTGTAACTTTTGATTAAAACCGCACAGTTTTTCATAACCGAATAACCGGTTAAGACTGTGGCATTATGCAAGCAAATTTCTGAACTCATAAATTTCTCTATATTTAATTTATTTAATATGGTCATATTATGACTTAAAGGTAAAAATTCGGCAAACAAAATTTGTTATGAAATTTTTTATTTTTTTCTAATGTCGGTTGACTAATCAGAGAGCCTTGTATAAAGTTAAGTAAATTTAATTTTAAGGACTGGACTTATGAAATCTGCTGGAGTTGTTTATACCTGTTTGACCGGAAATTATGATACGCTCAGACAGCCGACATATATTAATCGTAATTGGGATTATGTTTGTTTTACCGATGATGAGAAGTTGATTGAACAAAAGAACGTTGGTGTATGGGAAATAAGGTCTCTGGTCTATGCAGAGAAGGATAATGCTCTTAATAATCGTTATCATAAAATTAATCCTCATAAATTATTTCCAGAATATGAACAGAGTGTCTACGTTGACGGGAATGTTGATGTATGTAGTCCATATCTATTTCGTCAGATAGAAAAACGAAAGACGAATCTTTTGTTGCCAAAGCATTTTTGCCGTGATTGTGTTTATGAAGAATTTGCAGAGGTTGAAAAGCTTGGGTATGATAAACCTGAAGTGTTAAAAAAGCAGTTTGATATCTTGAAAGAAGCTGGTTTCCCTGAGCATTATGGTCTTGGCGAAAATAATATTTTATATCGTAGACATAATGAGCCCGCGCTTATTCATGTTATGGAAGATTGGTGGTATTTTCTAGAAAATTATAGTCGCCGTGATCAATTGAGCTTTGTTTATGTGCTTTGGAAAAACGGTTTTGATATTAAAAATCATCTGATAAAAAATGCTCGTAATCAATCAAAAGAATTTGCATTATTTCCACATAATCTTCGCTTGCTGATTACGGGCGGCGCTGGTTTTATTGGTTCATCTACAGCAGACAGAATGTTGAAGAAAGGCTATAAGGTAACAGTTATTGATAACTTTAATGATTATTATGATCCAGCAATTAAGGAACGCAATGTTGCCCAAAATTTAAAAAAGGATGGCTATAAGCTTTATCGCGGGGATATATGTGATCGTGCTTTTTTGGAGAAAGTTTTTTCTGAGAATAAATTTGATGCTGTTCTTCACTTCGCCGCAAGGGCAGGGGTTCGTCCATCTTTAGAGCAACCCGAAGAATATGTTAAAACAAATATTGAGGGAACCGTAAATATCCTTGAAGCTATGCGCCGATATAAGGTTATGAAATTGGTTCTTGCTTCATCAAGTTCAGTTTATGGTAATAGCAAGGCACGAAAATTTAGCGAAAAACTGAATGTTTCGCAGCCTATATCTCCTTATGCTGCAACAAAGCTTGCTGATGAGCAATTGGTTTATACATATTCTAAGTTGTTTGATATTTCGGCTGTATGTCTACGGTTCTTTACAGTTTTTGGCCCAAGACAACGTCCAGATTTGGCGATACATAAGTTTATCCGCTTGATTGAGAATAATGAAAAGATACCGCTCTATGGTAATGGAAAAACTAAAAGGGATTATACTTATATTAGTGATATTGTTGATGGTGTAGAGGCTGCTCTGGCTTATTCTCGGCGGAGTTATGATATTTTTAATTTGGGTGGCGGTAGCCCTGTTACTCTGTTACAGATGGTTCGTACGATTGAGAAAGTATTGGGCAAGAAGGCTGCAATTGAGTTTTTACCAATGCAGCCCGGAGATGTAGATAAAACAGCTGCGGATATTTCTAAAGCGAAAAAGTTTTTGAAATATAAGCCTAAAGTTTCTTTTGAAGAAGGAATAAGAAACTTTGTTGAATGGAGAAGACAAAAAGGTTAGTTGTTTTTATTCAGAGTTTATCAGGAGTAAAGTTATGGGAATGCCTTTTTGGGGAAAACTGATACCGTTTAAGGCTGTTCGTAAGAGAATTAAGAAAGAGTGGCAAAAAAAAGAATTTTTGGCGAATGTTCGTAGAAAAGCCGAGGCATGTTGCGATATCGGAAATTTAGAAGATTTGCTAGCAAAGGGGTGTATTTTTCCTCATTTGACAGGAATTGTTATTTCTCGCTTTGCTCGGATAGGAAATGGATGTGTTTTTTATCAAAATGTGACTATCGGTCGGAAAGGTTATTCTACTGAAGAAAAAGGCTGTTCAGAAGATTATCCCCAAATAGGTAATAATGTCATAGTTTATTCTGGTGCTGTAATTGTGGGACCGGTTAGGATTGGTGATAATGCTGTTATTGGGGCTAACGCAGTTGTAATGCAAGATGTTCCTGCAGGAGCGGTTGCGGTTGGTATTCCCGCAAAAATTATTAGATAATCTGGATTGGAACTTTAATTTTTGAGGAAAAAAGGATGACACTGAGGAAAATCTGGCGTAGAGTTTGGGCTCCGAAAGTTTTTAACCAGGGATATTTGCCGGAGTTTGACGGTCATCAGATATATTTTGTGGAGATGGGTAACCCTAACGGAACTCCGGTACTTGTTTTTCACGGCGGTCCTGGCGGCGGTATGAATTTGCGCTATGCCCTTCCTTTTGACCGAAAAAAATACAGAGTGATTTTGTTTGACCAAAGAGGCTGCGGAAAGTCTCTTCCTTTGGGTGAAATGAAAAATAATAATACCGAAGCCTTGATTGATGATGCTTCAAGACTCTTGGATTATTTGAATATTGATAGCAAAATTATTCTTCGTGGCGCTTCTTGGGGATCTACGCTGGCTTTGCTTTTTGCTGAAAAATATCCTGAAAGAGTGGAGAAAATTTTGGTCTCACAAATCTATTTGGCTGATGAAATTGGGCAAAAATGGAATGTGGAAACCAGCCGCTTATTTTATCCTGATATTTGGGAAAAAATTGAAAAGGAAGTTAAAAACGGTGAGCCAGTGTTGGAATATTATGCGGATTTAATTAATTCGGATGATGTTATGAAGCAGGTTAAAGCCGCAAACTTGGCCGGAAGTTATGAACGCTGTTTGGGCGCGGTTAATCCGAAACTTGGTTACAAGGAATTGTCTCCGGAAGATTTGGCCGAAATCAGAATCTCTTTAACCTATTTGAGTAAACGTTATTTCTTGGCTGAAAATCAGATTGCAAAGAATGCTCAAAAAATTGCACATATTCCGATGCTTATGGTCCATAATCGTTTGGATATGGTTTGTCCGGTACAATCAGCTTATAATTTACACAAGAAGCTTCCAAAATCAAAGTTTGTGATTGTACCGGGAAGAGGGCATTTCGGACCACGGCTCAATGAGGCTGTTTATCAGGAAATAAAAGCTTATTTACAGGATTAGAAAATAATGTCTTGTTCACACCTAAGTGAATGTGTGGTTGACAAGCCTGTCTTTTGTATCTAACTTCAAAGACAAAGTTAACTTGTGGATTTTTTGAATGCGACGTTTAATTATAAGTATTATCCTGACCTTGTTGCTCACGTTGTGGGGGCATAGGCTATATCTGACAGATGACGGTTTTGATTATAAACTTTTTATCATCATCATCACACTTTCTTATATGATTTGCTATAAGTTGGTGCAATATTTGGCGCGTTTTAAGATTGTTGAAAATAATTCGCGCATAGATATTGTCTTCGTGGTTTGTGTTGTGGCTTTTATGTTTGTGCCAATTATGCATATTAACCGTGATGAAATTTCGGTACAAGAAAATAGGTCTTTGGCTAAATATGTGCCACTTATTGATGATGAAACGGGATTGATAAATTATAATTTCGGTAAGGATTTTGAAAATTGGTTTAATGATCGTTTCTTTGGTCGGCGGCAGTTTATTAAAAACAGCAAAATGATTGATATGCTGATTAATAATGAAATGAAAAATTTTGATGCTATGGCCGGCAAAGAAAACTGGTTATTTACCAAAAGGTGGAACTCCGAAGATATGTTTCGCAACAAGTATTTGTTTGATGATGAGGAGCTTTCAAAAATCAAGCATCGTTTGGAAAGTTTGCAAATTTGGTTAGCCAAGCGAAATATTAAACTCTATTTGATGTTAGTACCTGATAAAGAGCGCGTTTATGGTGAGTTTTATCCAGATGGGTATGCCAAAGTCAATGAACAAGCAAAAATTGAACAAACTTATGAATTTTTGAAAGAGAATACGCATATTCCGGTCGTTTATCCGATTAAGGCTTTGGAAAAGGCTAAAAAAGACCATTTACTTTATTATAAAACAGGAACGCATTGGAGCCATAGGGGGGCTTATGTTGCTTATCTTGAGATGATGAAGATGCTTAAAAAAGATTTTCCGTCGCTTAAGATTTTAAAAGAAGCTGATTTTAATATAGAACCGCAGTTTAGTGCCGATGAGGATATCGCCAATGCTTTAGGAATTGATGCAAAATCAACTTTCCCTAAGGAAGATATGACTTATGATGTGTTTAAGCTCAAAAAAGAAACAACGACGGTTGAACATGAGTTCGTGAACAAAGAATTACGGATTGAGACTTTTGACTTTGTGAGTAATAATCCCGCAAATAAGCTGAAGGCCATTTTTTATGCTGATAGCCAGTTCTTGCGTATGAATTGGTATGTGGCTGAAAGCTTTAAGAAAATGCAACATATCTATGTCGGTTACGGACGCGATTTTGATATTCCGTATATGGCTGAAGATATTGAAAACTTTGCGCCAGATATGTTGGTTATTGCTACAGGTGAGCGTTTCCTTAACCGCTTGATGAAAATTGAAACTCCCGGAGAAGAATAAGGATAAGACTGATGCTGTTTAGTTCTATGACATTTTTGTTTGTGTTTATGCCGGTGGTAATGAGCATTTATTTGCTCTCTAAAAAAGATATCAGAAACTATGTTTTGTTAGCGGCGAGCATTATCTTTTATGCTTGGGGTGAGCCCAGATATTTGGCAATTATGATTATGACAATCGTTGTTACTTATGTGGGGGCCAGAATCGTAGATAGATGTTTGGATGATAAAAAACGCAAATTGGCGATGGCAGCTACGATTTTGGTTGATTTGGGTTTCCTGGTTTATTTTAAGTATTTTAATTTTATCGTTGATAATGTTAATGCGGTTTTACAGCTTAATCTTGACTTTATTGATGTGGTTATGCCGATTGGTATTTCTTTTTATACCTTTCAAGCCATATCTTATTTGATAGATGTTTATCG
>CALXYB010000023.1 GCA_944392835.1 uncultured Alphaproteobacteria bacterium
GCCATTATCAAAAAAGTTAATCCGACAGCAGACTATGATGTGGTTTCTTTGCCGGAATTTTTACGCGAAGGTTTTGCTGTGCATGACTTCTTCCATCCAGACCGTATTGTTATCGGTGCAAATAACGAAAAAGCTCGCAATGTTTTGCTCAAGCTTTATGCGTCCTTTGAAGGCAAAACCGAGTTTTTATTGGTTAACCGCAAGTCCTCCGAGACGATTAAATATGCTTCCAACGCTTTCTTGGCAATGAAGATTCATTATATTAACGAAATGGCGGATTTTTGCGAAAAAGCCGGTGCGGATATTAGGGAAGTTGCTAAAGGTATGGGACTTGATTCCAGAATTGGCAAAAAGTTTTTGAACCCCGGACCGGGGTATGGCGGTTCTTGCTTTCCGAAAGATACGAATGCTATGGCGCAGATGGGACGTAAGTATGGTGCGCATTTGAACCTGATTGAAACGACCATTGCCAAAAATGATGAGCGCAAAGTTAATATGGCGCAAAGAGTTATTGATTCCTTAGATAAAGATAAAAATGGCAAAATTGCCGTTTGGGGATTGGCATTTAAGGGGGGAACAGATGATTGCAGAGAATCTCCGGCGATGGATATTGTTTCTGAAATTATCAAACATTCTTTCAATGTTACGGTTTATGACCCTAAAGCTATGGATAATGCCAAAAAACTTATCGGAGATAAGGTTAAATATGCTCAAGATGCTTATGAAGCCTGCAGAGATGCTGATATTTTGGTTATATTGACCGAGTGGGAAGATTTTAGAAACGCAGATTTAAATAAAGTACGTGGACAGATGAAAACGCACAAAATTTTGGATTTGCGTAATATGCTCAACGCAACCGAAGTTAAGGCTGCCGGTTTTGATTATGCTTGTATCGGTATGAGATAGGAGGAAAAATGGTCAAAGTCCTGGTTGCCGGCGGTGCCGGTTATATCGGAAGTCATGTGGTTAAGGCTCTTTTACAAAAAGGCTATGAGGTTTGTGTTTATGACAACCTCTCAACCGGTAGAGATGTAAACTTATTTTCAGAAGCCAAATTTATCCAAGGTGATATTTTGGATTTTGAAAAGCTCTCGGAAGCAATGCAAGGGCAAGATGCGGTGGTGCATTTGGCAGCCAAAAAAGCGGTCGGGGAGTCTATGGGAAATCCGGCGCTTTATGCGCAAAATAATATGATAGGCTCGTTAAATATCTTGAATGCAATGCTCAAGAATGGAGTAAAACATATTGTTTTTTCGTCCTCTGCGGCAGTTTACGGAATGCCGGAGTATTTGCCGATTGATGAAAAGCATCCCTTAAAACCGATTAATTTTTACGGCTATACTAAGCTTGATATTGAAAGATATATGGAGTGGTATGCCAAGCTTAAGGATTTTCATTATATGGCATTGCGCTATTTTAATGCGGTCGGTTATGATGCCGAGGGAAGTATTAGAGGACGCGAAATCGGCTCACAAAACTTGTTGCCGATTATTATGGATGCGGCAACGGGGCGCAGAGAAAAACTTTGTGTTTTCGGAACAGATTATGATACGCGTGATGGAACTTGCGTTAGAGATTATATCCATGTTACGGATTTGGCCAAAGCCCATGTTTTGGCAATTGAGCATTTGCTTAAAGGTGGTGTATCTGATAGCCTAAATCTGGGAACAGGGCAAGGAACAACTGTTAAAGAGATTATTGCAGCTACCGAAAAAGTGATTGGTAAAAAGCTCAAGGTTGAGTATGTCGGGCGGCGCGCCGGTGATCCTGCTGTGCTGACGGCATCTTCCGCTAAGGCCAAGGATGTGCTCGGCTGGGTTCCGCAATACACCGATATTGAAGAAATTATTCGGACCACTTGGGCGCTTGAACAATAATGAAGCAGGCCGGAGTTTTTGCTCCGGCCGTTTTTTTAAGCCTTGGGGTATTTTGCTTTAACATCAAGGCAGTGGTTGTAGTAATTTTGTAGTTGAGTTTTTCCTTCAGAGATTAGTTCTTCTGAGGTAGAGTTGATTTTAACCATAGCATCCAGATATTCTCTGAAATCAGGATATTCTGTAGCTCTCTTTTCGCGATAATTGGGTTCAACATAAGTTTCAGTATAGACTGAAATTATTTTTTCTTCATTTTCAACATAATATTTTCTTGGCAATTTCATGCCTGTTGGCGGTTGTGTTTCTTCCACAGGTTTGTACCCGTCAGCTAACAACATTTCAGAATTGGAATCAAGATTATAGTTTTGGTAAATTGTACTTCCTTTGCATATATTGGAAGGTGCGGGAGTTAGTATCCCATTGATGAGTTTTGCATACATTTTGTTCTCCTTGTTTATGGTCTTGGTTTAAGATATTGAATTTTGACTTCGCCATACATGCCATATCCGCCGTTAAGGTCCCATTGTTTTCCGCCGGCACCTCCGGCTCCCGGAGCTGTTGCACAGCGTTCTTCAAAAGTTCCTTTATATATTCCTCCACCGGTATCGGTAATGACAGAATTTCCACCGGCTTTTGTTGCGGAACCGTTTATTGTAGGGTTTCCGGGATTGCCATCAGATTTGACCCTAAATAAAAGGATGTTTATTTTATCAGATATGGTTAAAGTTCCGCCGTTTCCTGGTTTGCCGTTGTCTGTGCTACCGATGAAGCCGCCACCAAAAGTCATTAAATCGCCGATATAGCTGGCTTCACCGTTTTTTCGGTTGGCTTGTTCGGCAATACCAGCATAACATGTTATGTTTTCTTGATTGTTATTTATATAAATATTGCCATCAAAACCTGCACCACTACCTCCACCGCCACCGACACCATAGGCACCGCTGTTTCCTCCGCCGGCTCCGGCACCTTGGGCGCGGACGTAATAACATCCTCTTTTTAAGGTTAAAGTCGTTGAGGCTCCGTTATTGCCATCAAAAAGAATAGTGTTGGGGGGATAAGCACAAGTGCTGCTCCCCAACGGATTAGATTTTCCCATTAATGTCATGATGCAATTACTCCGTTTGCTACGCCTAAAATACGTCCGTCAGGATAACGTCTGAAGGTCATCAAATAACTTCCTGACGGCGTGGCTGATAAATTATCCAGCCATTGGAAAGTTGATGGTTGTGGAAATGTATAGGAATAAGTGTAACTTCCGGCTGATTGGTTTAGCATTAGTGAAAAGCTGATTATCATGCTTGTGTCGCAACCACTGAAATTAAAGCTAAAGTTAATGTTGCCTTTTGGTGTAACCCGATATTCAAAAATTCCCGGAGTTACGGCTATGGTACAACTACCACTGACATTGCCTAAGTCTTTTTGAACGGTGTAAATTGTTTCTGGGCGGCTCTGTATTTGGCTAAGACTATTGGCTGCTTGATTGGCATAGCCCTGAGCTTGACCGACACAGTTCTGAGCCTTGGTTACTTCAGCTTTGGCATTTTCTACTTCGGCTTTTGCTTTGTTTACTTCATTTTGGGCATTGATGACTTCTGCTTGAGCCTTAGATACTTCTGCTTGTGCATTGGTTACCTCATTTTGAGCTTCGTAAACATGAGATAGGGCTTCGGAGGCGTAGCCTTGAGCCTGATTGCGTATCTCTGTAGTTTGGTCTTTGAGAGCTTTTATTTCTTCAAGTCTTTGTAAAATATCGCTATAATAATGAGTTAGTTCTTCTATCTCTATGCTGGAATTTTGCAAGCGGTCGCCAGCAGCATTCCAGATAATGGCTTTTCCCGGAACAGGAAGCGGCAAGTCAACATTTAATTGTGTGGGTGCATAGGGTGGAAAGGTTATGCTACGACTAACACTATCTTGCAGTTGCTCCATGCAAGCAAGTTGATAGTCAAATTCTAGATTGACTTTTGATGTGCGAAAAGGTCCGACCTCCTGAAAATTGGTGGTGCGTTTGAGCTCTAAATTACGATAAATTGTGATGATTATACCGCTTGCGGGGGCGGTGTTGAAAATTACTTTTCCGCCTTGTTCTTCTTTTTGGACGGTATAGCCGTCAGATAATAAAATTTCGTCAGCATAAACGTCAATGTCGCTCTCCTCAAAGATGGCAAAAGAAAAGTTGAACTCTTTGGTGCTTCCATCTCCTTCGTAGCGAATGCGCGGTTTGGTGCTGCCGATTTCTAAGGTTTCAGACATATTGTTTTCTCCAAGTTGTTGTTTAAAATAAAAAAAACAGCTTTGTTTTGTAACAAAGCTGTTTGATAGATACACTTCGGGCAAGTGATGTTTTGCTTTTAGCATAAAAAAATCTCTTTGTCAAGGAATTTATTCCTATTTAAATCTGTTCTCTAATTGTTGACTTGCTTAAGCTTTGTGCTACCATGCTTCTCTAAATGATTTTTGAGGAGTGATGATATGTCTGAAAATGCTTGTGAAACTTCAAAATGTTGTGGCAAAAAACTTTGGGCTTTTGTTATCTTGGCTTTAGGTATTGCATTGGGTGGTTTTTTTCCCGGGTATTATTACTATCAGGCCAAATTGAAGGATAATTTTGTTACGGTTAAAGGCCTGGCTGAGATGGATGTTAAGGCGGATTTGGGAATCTGGAATATCAAATTTGTTGCAACAGGTAATGATTTGTTGACCGTGCAAAAAAATATGGCAACTAATCTTTCTCTTATCAAAAGCTATCTGATTGAAAAAGGTTTTGAGGCTGCGGAAATCTCTGAAGGGCGGATTGAAACAAACGACTTGATGACGAACCCTTATCGGGACAAGGATTTTGCTGCTCGTTATATCTTAAATCAAACAGTTACTTTACGCAGTGAAAAAGTTGATTTGATTGAGCAAACACTTCGCTCAAGCGGCGAACTTGTTGCTAAAGGTGTGGTTTTTGACAGCCAAACTTATGGTTCTCCCGTTTCATATATCTTTACGCGTCTTAATGATATTAAACCCCAAATGCTTGAAGAAGCAACGAGAAATGCACGTCAGGCCGCTTTGGAGTTTGCGAAAAGTTCGGGTAGCGAAGTTGGCAAAATTCGTCGCGCTTCTCAAGGCGTATTTTCTATTCAGCCGCTTTTAGCTATAGCAGGTGAGTCTGAAAGTTCACAAATCAATAAAAAGGTGAGGGTGGTGTCTACGATAGAATTTTGGCTCAATTAGAAAAAGCTTGTATAGTGGGTAACTAATACAGAAATTTCAGGTCAAAAGTATCCTCACGTACTTCTTTGTACGCTGCGGTACTTTTGCCTTTATTTCTTATTATTTACCGCACTCTCCAAGCTTTTACAAAACTCGTATAAAGGGTAACTAATACAGAAACAGCGGGGTAAAATTTTTAGTCATGTACTTCTATGTACACTCAAAAAATTTTCCCCTTGTTTCTTATTATTTATCTCATTCTCCGAGTTTTTTACAAAACTCGTATAAAGGGTAACTATACAGTATTAAAAAAGCCTCCATAATCAGGAGGCTTTTTCTTTTAGTTATTTTACATTGACAAAGTTGCTTTGTTCAATGTCTTTGAAATATTTGACCGTATCAGCTTTGAGTTCTTTGGTGGCTTCATCATCGCAAACAATGATGGCGTGTTGATGCATTTGCAAAATGCT
>CALXYB010000024.1 GCA_944392835.1 uncultured Alphaproteobacteria bacterium
CTATGCTTTCTTTATTATAAGCTTTCACAACTCTCTCCTTATTTTTATGAATAGTGGCGATTGTATGTTTTTTTGTCCTTTTGTCAAGCCTTTTAAGCTTTCATAATTATTTTGCTGGATTTTTGGCTTCAGTTTGTTTATGCTAGAAACTTAGAAAGTGAGGGTTTGTCATGAAGCAACTTGCGCAACAGTTTAATCTCATTCATAAAATAAAGTCTCTGGTCAAGAAGACCAGCTCGTCTTTTTTCAAAAAACACAATGATTTCGGTATATCTGAAGCCATCGCCAAAAAGATTCAGGTTTCGGCCTATGATTTGAGCCATGCAAAAACAAAACACGAGATTACTCCGCCTTATTTGGATATTGCCGAGCAACTGCATGTGGAAGATGACCAAATTTTCCGTGCTGCCGTTTATAATCTGACCAATATTGCCCTCAACGAAGCACGCTATGCTCAGCCGATTATGGAGGCTTTGGAAAACGCCACGAAGCAAACTTATCGCACCAAAGAACAACTTGATTATCTGAAGATAAAAATTAACACAATCACAAAAGCTCTACGTTCTTAAGCCTTAACATAAAAAACAAAGCCCTCTCATCAGAGAGGGCTTTGTGTTATCTATATTTTGCCGTGGCAATGTTTATATTTCTTGCCACTGCCGCAAGGGCATAAGTCATTGCGGGCAACTTTGCCCCAAGTGTTTGGGTCTTGGGGGTCAAATTCGGCGCGGGAATACTGGAATGGTTCCGTCCGGCGCTCTTGTTCATAATTGTTGCTCTCGCTTGACTTGCCGACCAAACTTTCCGGCGTTTCGTGAATCTCACGCATATTCTGCGGGCGATTGTCTTGCGCACGTAGAGCATTCTCGTCTCCGGTTTGGATTACTGTGCGACAAACAAGAAACGTTACCTTTTCTCGCAGAATATTCAACATCTCGGAGAACATATTAAACGCTTCCTTCTTATACTCGTTCAGCGGATCTTTCTGGCCGTAAGCGCGCAGAACAATGGTATGACGCATTAGGTCTAACGCGGCAATATGCTCTTTCCACAATTGGTCCAAGACCTGCATTAAAATATTTTTCTCTACCATCCGAACAATCGCTTCCGGAACATTGGCATTCTTTTCAGCAATGCGAGCTTCAACCTCATCCAAGATTTTTTCTTGCATTTTGTCAGCATCCATTTCCGGCTCATTTGCCCAGTTGGTAATTGGCAGAATAAAGCCCGTAATGCGGTAGAGCTCTTGTTTAAGCTCTTCTTTTAGCCATTCGTTCGGGGCTGCACCATGCGGAATGTATGAGCTGATGATTTCAGACAAATATTCCTGACGCATATCCGTAATGGTTTCCGAAACGTCTTCCGTTGCCATCAATTCTTTGCGTTGCTCATAAATAACCTTACGTTGGTCATTCATTACATTGTCGTATTTGAGCAAGTTTTTACGGATATCAAAGTTGCGCTCTTCCACCTTCTGTTGCGCTTTTTCCAAGGCTTTGGAAATCCATGGGTGAACCAGAGCCTCACCTTCCGGCAGGCCTAAGCGCTCCAGCATAACAGACATTCTTTCTGAGCCGAAAATGCGCATCAAATCATCTTCTAAGGACAAGAAGAACTTAGAACGTCCGGGGTCTCCCTGACGACCGGAACGACCGCGCAATTGGTTGTCAATACGGCGGCTTTCATGGCGCTCCGTACCGATGATATACAAGCCACCGGCAGCCAAAACTTTTTCTTTGTCTTCCTTGACCTTTTCCTTGAGCTTGTTCTTAATCTCCTCAATCTGCTCGGGAGTTTCATCGCCTTTCAAGACTTCTTTTAACTTCATCTCAACGTTACCGCCGAGCTGAATATCCGTACCGCGACCCGCCATATTGGTGGCAATCGTAATAGCTCCGGGAACGCCGGCCTGAGCCACAATCGCAGCTTCGCGCTCATGGTGGCGCGCATTTAAGACTTCAAACGGAACTTTGGTTCTGGCACGCAGAAGCTCGGCAACATGCTCTGATTTTTCAATAGAAGTTGTACCGACCAAAACCGGCTGTCCTTTTTCATGCGCAGCCAAAATCTCGTCAATAATTGCTTTATATTTTTCCTTCTCCGTACGATAAATAACATCATGTTCATCCACACGCAGAACCGGCTTATTGGTCGGGATTTCAACACAATTTAAGCCATAAATATCTCCAAACTCGGCTTCCTCGGTCATTGCCGTACCGGTCATTCCGGAAAGTTTGGGATACAAACGGAAATAGTTTTGGAAAGTGATAGAGGCAAGCGTTTGGTTCTCGGACTGAATCTCAACATGCTCTTTGGCCTCAATTGCCTGATGCAGACCATCAGAATAACGGCGGCCCTCCATCATACGTCCCGTAAACTCATCAATAATCATGACTTTGCCGTCTTTGACGATGTAGTCTACATCTCTGATGTGCATTTTGTGTGCACGCAAGGCCTGATTGACATGATGAACCAACGAAACATTGGCAATGTCATATAGGCCGCCTTCCTTAATCAGCCCGACTTCTTTCAACAAATGCTCAACATGCTCCATACCCGCTTCGGTCAAAGTAACGGTGCGTTGTTTTTCATCCTTTTCATAATCGGCTTCGGTCAAAAACGGAATGATTTTGTTAACACTAATATATTTCTCTGACGAATCTTCCGCCGCACCTGAAATAATCAGCGGCGTACGAGCTTCATCAATCAAAATAGAGTCAACTTCATCCACGATGGCAAAGTTGAAATCGCGCTGAACCATCTCTTCGCGTGAGAACTTCATATTATCACGCAGATAATCAAAGCCCAGCTCATTGTTGGTGCCGTAAATAATGTCTGAATTATATGCGGCGCGGCGTTCATCATCGCTCTTGCCGTGAACAATATAATCCACAGTCAGCCCCAAGAAACGATAAACCTGCCCCATCCACTCAGCATCACGCTTGGCTAAGTAGTCATTAACCGTTACGATGTGAACGCCTTTGCCCTCAAGCGCATTAAGATAAGCAGCCAAAGTTGCAACCAAGGTTTTACCTTCACCGGTTTTCATTTCGGCAATCATACCTTTGTGCAACACAATACCACCGATAAGCTGAACATCATAATGGCGCTGACCCAAAGTTCTCTTTGCGGCCTCACGGACAACGGCAAAAGCCTCCGGCAAAATATCATCCAGAGTTTCTCCTTCCTTTAAACGTTTGCGAAACTCCTCCGTCTTGGCGCGGAGCTCTTCATCGGTTAGTTTTTCAGTTTCTGGTTCAAGTGCGTTGATTTGTTGAACGATTTTGAGTTGTTTCTTGACGAATCTGTCATTGGCGCTGCCAAAAATTGCGCGGGCGAGATTACTTAACATTCCATTTATACCTTATTATAATTCAAATTTTATTTACATTTAGTGTTTTAATCAAATAAAGTCAATAGCTTGCCCCCAAGTTATAAACCATACTTAAAAAATACTTGGAATAATTTTCTAATTTATTATATAACAATGGAAGTTGTAATCTTATTTGGAGGTTTTAGTATGCGAAACAAATATGTTGCCGCCGCAGCTCTCTCTTTGTTGATGATGAATCCGTTTAATGCGGATGCTGCCGGAAAAAATGGTGTTGCCGCCGTCGTTAATGGTGAAAAAATTACCGTTGCTGAAATGAAGCAGGGTTATGAAGACAATCGTCAGATTAATGAAAAAGTTTCGTTTGATGACTTCTATGAAAAAGCTTTGGAAATTTATGTTAACGGAAAGCTCCTTTATCAGGCTGCCGTTGCTGCTGATGTTTTGGAAACTCCAGAATATAAGCGCGCCGTTGACCAAGCCAAAGAAGAAATTGCCCGCAAGGTTTATTTGGAACAAAAAGTTGATAAGAAAGTTACAGATAAAGCTGTTAAAGACTTGTACAACAAATATAAATCTGAATTTAAGAGCCAGAAAGAGATTCATGCCAAACATATTTTGGTTGATGATGAGGCTACCGCTAAAAAAGTTATTTCCGAGCTCGGAAAAGGCAAGAAATTTGATGATTTAGCTAAGCAATATTCTAAAGATAATGCCGTTGATCTCGGATATTTTGTTAAAGAACAAATGGTGCCTGAATTCGGTAATGCAGCCTTTGCTATGAAAAAAGGCCAAACATCTAAAAAACCGGTTAAGACAAAGTTCGGTTACCATGTTATTGAGGTCTTGGATGTCAGAGATTCCAAACCTGTTTCTTTGGAGCAAGCTACACCTGAGCTCAAAGCTATGTTGACACAGCAAGCTATTGCTGAAGTTTTCACTTCTTTGAATAAAGGTGCAAAAATTGAACGCTTTGATTTGGATGGCAAACCCATTGCCAACCCCATAGCTCAATAAATTAATAAAACATCTCTTCCCCCTCAAATGAGGGGGATTTTTTTATGCCACAAGCTGTTGCCTGCTTGACCGCGGCACTGACTGCGGCGCGAACCTTTGTTGAACCGCGATGCTTCCCAAGTGCATATCTTGCTTTTGTGCCTTATGTTTTTTTGCGAAAAATTTATGTAGGCTCATTAATGGTAGACAAAAAAAATTGTAGTCTCATTAATAGTTGACTCTTTCGCCAAATCAGTATA
>CALXYB010000025.1 GCA_944392835.1 uncultured Alphaproteobacteria bacterium
ATATTGGATGCGAGCGTGGACTATTGCGTGGAAAATGTTAAGTCGGTGTCTGCATTTGTGGTGGTTAATTTGTTGTTTTTGCTCGCTTCTCTTTTGCTGCCCGGCGGCTATGCCAACCCGATGTTTTTAGTATGGTTGGCGGTTTATTATGTCTTTTGGTGCTATTTCTTCCGTTTCTATTTTAACCGTAAACCCTATTTGATGTTCAAAAAAATTTGTGATTCCTTAGTTCCTTCTACCAAAATCTTATTTTTAACGGCTGTATTTGCGCTGATTTTTGCCGCATTCCCCATTGTCTTGCCATTTCTGTTGCCGGTGGAAATGGTTGATGCTTATACAAATTTTTTAAGAAAATATCTAAATGAACTTGATTGGGTTATGCTTCTGATTTTGCTCCTGATTTCGCCGCTTATCCTTTATCGTCCATTTATGGCTTGGATATCTTCAGTTATTGGGCGGAGCGGTCAGCTCAAGACTGCTTTTGCGCGCACGGAAGGAAATTATTGGCGTTTTGTGGCTATGGGAATCGTCTTTAATGCCATATTTATTGTTTTTGAGTATTTGAACAGAATCATTGAAGTTCCGCAAATCCTAATGATGTTGGTTTATGCGCCGTTGTTGGTTTATTTTAATGTGGTTATTGCCAAAGCCTATGAGTTTTTCTTTTTAGAAGGCATAGAAAACCAGAACTTATCTGATTAGCTCCAAAAATTCAGCTTCCGAGAGAATCTTTACGCCTAAGTCTTTGGCTTTTTGGGCTTTGCTTCCGGCATCTGCGCCCATAATGACAAAGTCCGTATGTGCCGAAACAGAGCCTGCAACCTTTGCACCCAAACTCAAAGCCTTGGCTTTGGCTTCCGCACGGGTCATTTGCTCCAGAGTTCCGGTGAACACGACCGTTTTTCCGGCCAAAGGAGAATTATAATCCGCGGTGTCTACAAAATCTTCAACCTTTACTTCATTTAAGAGCTGATTGATGGTTTTGATATTATGGTCTTCCTTGAAAAACTCTACAATATCTTTGGCCATGGCTTCGCCAATACCATCTATGGCAAGGAGTTTTTCCGTATCATTATTTTGCATATCAGTCATAAAGTTAGTAAAACTTCCGTAGTTTTTGGCGATGAGTCTTGCCGTGGCTGTGCCCACTTGCCGAATCCCCAAAGCATAAATAAAACGGGGCAGGCTGATGTTGCGCCTATCGTTAATAGCTTTAAACAGATTTTCAACCGATTTTTTGCCCCAACCTTCACGGCGTTCCAAATGCAAGGCTTGAGTATCAATCGGGGCAAAAAGATCATCTATCGGACCTTGGTTGCCATTGCGTTTTTCTAGGGAAAAAATGTCTGTCGGGGTTTGCAAAATGCCTTCATTGTAAAATTGCTCTATAATTTTGCTGCCCAAACCGTCTATGTCAAAGGCTTCCTTTGAGACAAAATGTTTTAATCGTTCAATCGCTTGGGCGGGGCAGGTTAAGCCTCCCGTGCAACGGCGAACAGCCTCATCTTCTTCGCGGATGGCATGCGCGCCGCATTCGGGGCAAATGGTCGGAAACTGAAACTCAAGCGAATCTGCCGTGCGTTTTTCTTTCAGAACTTCTACAACTTGCGGAATGACATCTCCGGCGCGTTGCACAAAAACATAATCACCAACGCGAATGTCTTTGCGCTTGATTTCATCCTCATTATGCAAGGTAGCATGAGAAACAATAACACCGCCGACATTTACAGGTTCCAGGTCTGCGACAGGCGTTAAAGCTCCCGTACGGCCGACTTGTATGCGAATGGCATTAATTTTTGTAATGGCTCGTTCTGCCGGAAATTTGTGTGCAATCGCCCATCTCGGAGTGCGAGTCAGAAAGCCCAGACGCTCTTGCAAAGCAATGGAGTTGACCTTATAGACAATGCCGTCAATATCGTAGGGGAGTTCGGCGCGAATCTCCATCAGATGGGCAAAATTTTCATCAATTTCCTTTAGGTTTTTGCAAAGTTTATTTAACGGATTAATCGGAAAACCCCAGTGTTGCAGGCATTCAAAAAATTCGGCTTGCGAATTCCAACAGCGTTGTGAAACCTCGCCCCAGGTATAGGCAAATAAACTTAAATTGCGCTCTGCAGTTATTTTAGAATCCAGTTGTCTTAAAGAACCGGCTGCGGCATTGCGCGGATTGGCAAAAGTTTTTTTGTGTTCGGCTTCATATTTTTGATTAAGCGCAAAGAAGTCTGCTTTAGCCATATAGACTTCGCCGCGGACTTCCAAAACTTCCGGTGCGCCGGCCGGCAAGGTTTGCGGCAGTTGGCGAATCGTTAGTAAGTTTGCTGTGATATCTTCGCCGGTTGTACCATCTCCACGGGTTGCGCCTTGAACGAATCGACCTTTTTCATATCTGGCGGAAAAAGAAAGACCATCAATTTTAGGTTCGGCCATAAATTCAATTTCGTTAGAGGTATTTAAAAAGCGTTTTACGCTGTTGGCGAAGTCATCAACTTCTTCCAAACTAAAGACATCTCCCAAAGAAAGCATAGGGAATCGGTGAGGGACTTTGCCGAATCCATTTTTTACGGCAGCACCGACTCTTTTGGAGGGGCTGTCTGTTCGGATTAATTCCGGAAATCTTGCCTCAATCTGTTGGTTGCGGAGTTTAAGAGAATCGTATTCGGCATCGGTAAGATAAGGATTATCATCTTGATAATATGCAATATCTGCTTTTGCCATTTCAGCGGCAATATGTTGGAGTTCAGCTGCAGCTTCGTTTGCTGTTAAGTCTTTTATGTCTTTCATCTTTTTCCCTTATGTTATTTATTTTACAATATAGAAAAAAGACCAAGAATTTCTACCTCATATTTAAATAAGCACACAAAAAAAGCGGGAGAGAATCCCGCTTTTTTGAAAAAAGAATCGAGGTTATGCCGGAGAGACAATCATTGTCATTTGGCGACCTTCAAGTTTGGGCTCGGAATCGATTTTGATTAAACCCTCCAAGTCTTCCAAAATGTTGTTTAAAACCTCCTTGCCCATATCGTTAGCGCTCATTTCGCGGCCTTTGTAACGCATGGTAAACTTAACTTTATTGCCCTGAGAAAGGAACTTTTTGGCTTGTTTGATTTTAACCTCATAGTCATGTGTATCAATCATCGGGCGAAGCTTAAGTTCTTTAATCTCAACAACTTTTTGGTTTTTCTTGGCTTCATTTTTGCGTTTCTGAACTTCATATTTATATTTGCCATAGTCCAGAATCTTACATACAGGGGGCACAGCTTGCGGAGAAATCTCAATCAGGTCTAATCCTGCGTCATCTGCAGCGGCTAAAGCTTCTTTAATAGAAACAACGCCGCGGTTTTCTCCGTTTTCATCAATTAAACGTACTTCTTTAACTCTGATGTCTTCATTAATGCGTGGTCCGTCATCTTCACGTACTGGCGCATTGGTACTATCTTTTATTATTGGTGCCTCCTATTAATATTATTAAACTTCACTCATATTACTAAAAAATCCGTCTCACGCAAGTCAAATATTGCAGAATCTACACAAATTAAAGTTTTGAGCGTATATATGCTATATATTATACACCGATGTTTCTTAATTTTTTATTGCCAAAAGAGCTTGACTTGTAAATTTTTTGTTGTTAATATCACGCCATATCAAGCGGTTAAAAATCTTTTGCAAAAAATGTTAAATTTTTTTGAAAAAAGTTATTGACAT
>CALXYB010000026.1 GCA_944392835.1 uncultured Alphaproteobacteria bacterium
ATTGGTAATAAATATGGACCTTTTGATCTCGCAGCTATAGAAATAGACGGCTGGAACACCGGCTGGCCGAACACGCATATGTTCCCGCAAGAAGTTATCAAAGCCGCTCAAGAACTAAAAACAAAAAAACTTTTGCCTTTGCATTGGGCTGTGTTTGACTTAGCTTTGCACCCTTGGCATGAATCTATTGATATGCTTTTTGCGGAAAATAAAAATACGGATATTAAAATCCTAACACCCTTGATGGGCGAAAAACTCACCCCCACCTCTAAAACCTCAAAATGGTGGTAAAATATATTAACCAAAAACCCCGCACAAGGCGGGGCTTTAGCTTAATGGCGGAGAGATAGGGATTACTCTGCGCTCCGCTTGAGTTGCACAGGCACTCTTTCGCTTCGCTCACCGGCGTGCTCCCGCCCGCCTTTCGCTGGTAATCGAACCCATCTCCCTAGGGTTCAAATCCCAACCCTCCTCATCATTAACAAAAACCCCGCACAAGGCGGGGCTTTTGGTTAATGGCGGAGAGATAGGGATTCGAACCCTAGGTACACCGATAGGCGCACAATTGATTTCGAGTCAACCGCATTCGACCACTCTGCCATCTCTCCACAGCTGACTACACTTTAATAAAAGCAATTCTGATATTTTGCAAGCCAAATTTTGCAAAAAAGAGCTGTTTATTTGAAAACCCAAACCCGTTCTTCCAAAGGCAAATAAGTTTTTTCGCCAGCCGCTGTTTCAATACTTCCCATAGGCATCTGCGCCCTCAACCGCCAACTTTTCGGCAAATTCCAAATCTCGTGAACCTTCTCATCAATCAGCGGATTATAATGTTGCAAACTCGCGCCGACATTTTGCTCCGCCAAAGCTGTCCAAACCATATATTGCAACATTCCGTTAGCCTGTTCAGCCCAAATCGGAAAATTCTCGGCATATAACGGATATTTCTTTTGCAAACCTTCCGTTACTTCATCATCAATAAAATACAAAACCGTAGCAAAACCGGCAGCAAAAGAGTTTATCTTTTCTTCGGTTTTGGCAAAAGCCTCTGCCGGAACTTTTTCACGCAAACAATCCTTAACCACATTCCACAAACGTTGATTTTCTCCGCCAAACAAAACCACCACACGCCCCGATTGTGAGTTAAACGCTGTCGGACAATGCTTAACCATATTTTGCACCAAGCTGACAAGCTCACTTTCCGTCAAAACTTTTTCTTGTCCCAAAGCATAAATTGAGCGCCGTTTTTCTGCCAGTTTCAAAAATCCGTCTTTCATCTTACTCTCCCAAAATCAATATTTATAAGGATAAATATTTCTCTTCCCGTATCTTTTCAAGCAATTCGGAAGACATATTTTTAACAAACAAACCCACCAGATTAAACTTGCTGACCATCTCTGCTGGATACAACCGTTCAAACCGCAACATCAATTCATCTTTGCTGTCATAGCCCAAAAGCTCAGGTGTAAGATAATCCACCATATCTTCAAAATTTTCAAATATTGCCATACCCCGAAGTTGAGTTAACAATTTTTCCTGCGTCATAGAATTAACAAACTCAATCATATCACCGATTTTAAGCTGTTGACGTTTCTTATCAAACAATCTTACTTCAACATAACGTTCGCTGTTTTTCATCTTGTTAAATGAAATATAGTTAGACTGCATGGTATATTTCATAAAACATCTCCTTTAGTTATTAATTCTGATACCCTCAAGCATTTGGTATTCAAACAAAGCAAAATTATCCGTCATACCGCTGATATGGTCAACAATCAGATGCACTCTGAGCCACCACTCCAAAACATCTTCACCATAAGTTTCAACAGCTTGCTGGTTGTTCAGCCATTCCTTAAGCTGATTCTGATAACTTCGGACACATCTCTTTGAAAGGCGATTAAACAAATGCTTTTCATAAGCCAAACCATCAACTTTTTTACCCTCAACAAAAGCTGAAAATTCACTCTGAGAAAGCTCTAACAAGCGTGAAAAATACTTATTAAACAAACCGTAAATAACTGAAAAACCAGAAAGCTCAATACTCTCAGCCTCTTCTGATTGATAAATATATTTTACCGAGAAAGTCTTAATCACATCCAAAACCCGACCGATAGGCATATTTTTGTTAATCAGTTCTTCTGCAGTTCCGCTACAAAATTCCTCATACCGAGATACAAACTCTTCTGTTGCGGCTTCCACTGCTTTGTGGCTGATATCAATACAAACACTAGCCCCGAAATCATCAGCAAAAGTTTTTTTGGTCAAACCCTCAACCGGAATTTTCTCATCTCCGTACCGCTCCTGCCAAATCTGCTGGAATGAAGATAAAAATTCTTCCGGCGAAATAATTTTCTTTTTTACGGCATCCGAAATATCACTCAAGCAATAAGAGATATCATCCGCCGCTTCCATAATATAAGTCAAAGGATAACGCCGTCCCTTTTCCCATCCAATAAGCGCATAGGCTTTTTCAATCAACGGAGCTTCGGTTAGAAAATAACCGGCTTTTTTCTTAATTTTCTTTTCCTCGCTCGCCTCTCCGGCTGCACGAGCATATTTTACTGCCGCCAATAATGAGGGAATGGTCAAGTTCAATGCAAACTCGTCTTTTTCACAATGCAACCGGCTGATTATTCTGATTCCTTGCGGATTCCCATCAAACTCATAAAAATCAGCCAATAAAGGTTTTATTTTTTCACTATTGATATTGGCTTTTTGCGCATATTCCGGCAACCATTCTTTTGCCCACTTAATCAAGGCGGCTTCTCCAAAATGTCCGAACGGCGGATTCCCGATATCATGCATCAGACAGGCATTTTCCACCACAGCCGGAATCTCAACTGCATTTTCATCACTGATTTTTTGTTTTTTATAAAGCTCTCTGGCAATCTTGCTCGCCAAAATCTTACCGATATCCGCCACTTCCAAAGAATGGGTTAAGCGCGAACGTACACTGGAATTAAGTTCCAAAGAAAATACCTGCGCTTTTTGTTGCAAACGCCGAAAAGAAGAAGAATAAATAATCCGCGACTTATCGCTAAAAAACTCTTCCAAAGCCACACGACCGCCGATTTCCGACTTTCTGAGGCGAATAGGTTGTAAAATCTTATCAAACAAATTATCTGTCATAACCAAACTCATTTTTTTAAATTATAATCATTATTTATAACAGAAAAATAAAATCTGATAAGAAATATTTACAATTTTTGCCGATAACCTTACAGCGGCGCACAAGCGACAGCGCCGTGAGCTGGCATTAAATTTCCGGTGCCCGAAGCGTAGTTGTTGAGCCAACGGCGAAATCTACGAAGCAAGAATGGGATG
>CALXYB010000027.1 GCA_944392835.1 uncultured Alphaproteobacteria bacterium
GCAAGGACTTTTCGGTCGAGTTCAATGCCGGCTTTGTTAAGCCCGCTGATAAATCGAGAATAAGTCATATCATGCAAACGAGTAGCAGCATTGATGCGTTGAATCCACAAAGAACGGAAATTTCTCTTCTTTGCTCTTCTATCGCGATAAGCATATTGCAATGCTTTCTCAACTTTTTCAACTGCAACTCTGAAAACGTTTTTGTTACGACCTCTGTAACCTTTGGCCATATCCAGAATTTTCTTGTGGCGTGCGTGAGCAACTACGCCTCTTTTAACGCGAGACATCTAAATTTCCTCCTACAAATAAGGTAAAAACTGTTTAACAATCTTGGTATCAGACTCAGACAACAGAGTAGTACCGCGAGCTTGTCTTTTCATTTTTTGTGTTTTGCAGAAGAGGCAGTGTCTCTTTTTTGCAAAGTTTCTTTTCAATTTGCCGGTTCCGGTAACACCGAAGCGTTTTTTAACGGAACTCTTAGTTTTCAACTTAGGCATTTTGCTTCCTTTCAATAAAGTTATTATTTGGATGCTTTACGAGCATTCAGGCATGCCATACCAGCTCTGCAATGCTCAAAACAAGAGCGTTATACACTCAAGATTCTTATTTTGCAAGAACTTTTTTAGCGCTTTGTTGCTTTCTAATAATAAATTCCCTCATTATCGTCGCGCTGTTCCCGAATAAAACCGGATAACTCAGCATCAGAAAGGAAACCGTCTTTATCCGTATCAGCCGCCTTAAACTGTTGCTCGGGAGACATATAAAAACCTTCTTTTTTGGCACGGCGCACATTTCTGCGCTCATCCCGCCCATAATTTTCTACCTTGCGCTTAAATTCATCCAAAGAGAGCTTTCCGTCCTTATTTGTATCCAACTCATCCATCTGCCAATTAGCAATTTTATCAGAACGAGACACGATTCCCGCCGGTGCATTATATTTTGCTTCAGCCTCATAAACAAAAACCAGCATAAACAACAAAGCCAACATTTTTTTCATCTCTAAAGCCTCCTTGTTTTTTTAATAAAAATTTTCTCCGGGCGCAAAGACCTGTGCACGCAAATCTATCAGCTTTCCGTCTTGGAGCTTAACTTTACGATCCATCTTGTCTGCCAACTCAAAGTTATGCGTAGCAATCAATGCCGACAAGCCTGTTTCTTTAACAATAGAGAGCAACTCTAAGAAAACACTTTCAGATGTTTTAGGGTCAAGGTTTCCGGTGGGTTCATCTGCCAACAACAGTTTCGGCGAATTAGCCAAAGCTCTGGCAATAGCTACACGCTGCTGCTCGCCCCCCGAAAGCTCTGACGGACGATGCTTCAATCTTTTGCTCAATCCTAAGCGTTCCAAAAGCCAGCGAGCCTTTTCCCGAGCCGTTTTAGTATCCACGCCGGCAATCAGCTGCGGCAACATCACATTTTCAGTTGCATCAAAATCCGCCAACAAATTATGATATTGATAAACAAAGCCCAAATAATCGCGACGCAAAGCCGTCCGTATACCATCACCAAGTTTGCTGCATTTCATATCATCAAGCAAGATTTCTCCCTTGCTCGGTCTGTCCAACAAACCGGCAATCTGCAACATTGTAGACTTTCCGGAACCAGACGGTCCGATTAAAGCCACAATTTCACCCGGCATAATCTCAAGGTCAACGGCTTTCAAAACCTCAAGCGTCTGGCTACCCTGCTTAAAGCTCTTGCTTATCTTTTTCAGACTCAAAGTCGGTTTAACATTATTCATAGCGCAAAGCCTCCACCGGATCAAATTTTGCGGCCCGATAAGCCGGATAAATCGTAGCCAAAAAAGAAAGCAACAAAGAAATAGTCACAACAACGGCAACTTCTGCATAATCAATTTCTGCCGGCAACTGCGACAAGAAATAAATCTCTGCCGAAAACAAATCTCTTCCGACAATATCTTGCAAAAACTGTCTAATCGCTTCAATATTTTTGCAGAACAACACGCCCAAAGCCAAACCGATAGATGTTCCGACCACACCGATAAAAGCTCCGTCCATAAAGAAAATACGCATAATCATTCCCTTGGTCGCGCCCATTGTCCGCAACACGGCAATATCTCGCCCTTTATCTTTAACCAACATAATCAAACCGGTAATGATATTAAATGCCGCCACCAAAATAATTAAGGTCAGAATCACAAACATAACATTTCGTTCAACCGCAATTGCATTAAAGAAAGCAGCGTTTGTCTGCTTCCAATCATACACATAAGCACCAGCCCCCACACTTTCCTCAATCGCTTTGCGCAAATCTTTCAGATAGTTATCATTATCCAATGTCACATCAATATTGCTGACAGCACCTTTCAACCCAAAATAAACTTGCGCAGCCTCCAAAGGCATAAAAATAAAGTTTGAGTCATATTCATACATTCCGACCTCAAATGTACCGATAATCTTATAAGACTTCATTCTGGGCACTGTTCCAAAAGCCGTAACCTTCCCGTTAGGCGAAATCAACGTAATCTCATCCCCGGGAATAAGTCCCATTTTTTGAGCCAATCTGGAACCGATAATTACATTATTCCCGACAAAATCATCAACATTCACATGCACCAAACTGTTTTTCAAAATCTCTTTTTTCAGCAAATCATCTTTACTGATACCGCGCACCATTGCGCCTTCAGCCACAGAGCCGGAAGAAACCAAAAGCTGCCGCTCAATCATCGGAATAACCGTCTGCACATGCTCAAACTCGCCGATTTCCTTAACCGCCTCAGCATAGTTATTAAACGGCACACCGGCCACGGCCATAATTCCGATATGTCCGTTAATCCCCAGAATTCTGGACAACAACTCATGCCTAAAACCGTTCATCACCGACATAACGATAATCAAGGTTGCCACACCCAAAGCGATTCCCGTAAAAGCAAAACCGGTAATAACCGAAATAAAACCTTCGCGGCGTTTGGCTTTCAAATAGCGTCTGGCCACCAATCTCTCAAATTTTGAAAAGAACATCT